>NZ_OZ035533.1:2667500-4001250 GCF_964033635.1 Chitinophaga sp. MM2321 | reverse complement strand
GATAAAACACTGGAACTGGGCTTCCAGGAAGAGGTGTCATTCATCGTGGAATCCGTGCCTAACGTTAAAAAGCGCATCCTCACTTCCGCTACGGAATCTGTGGACATCCCTGCTTTCCTTAAACTGGACAACCCGGAGAAGCTCGATTTTCTGCCTGAAGAAGGTACACCGCCTGCCAGGTTGACTATCAAACAGGTTTTATCTCCCGAAAATGATAAAGTAAATACCCTGTTCCGCCTCATCTGTTACCTGGGTAACCGTTCTACCATTGTGTTCTGCAATCACCGCGAAGCAGTGGAACGTACCAGTGTGCTGTTGTCGGATAAAGGGATCATCAACGAATTCTATCATGGCGCCATGGAACAGCAGGAACGCGACAGCGCCCTCTGCAAGTTCAGAAATGGTACCGTGAACGTGCTGGTAACCACCGATCTGGCCGCACGTGGCCTGGATATTCCCAATATCCGCTATATCGTGCACTTCCACCTGCCACATACAGAAGACAGCTGGACACACCGCAACGGCCGTACAGCCAGAATGGAAGCGAGTGGTACCGCCATCGTGATCCTGTCGCCGGATGAGAAGCTGATGCCGTACATCGTCGATGAAGTAGTGGAAGACATTAACCTCCCCGAAACATCCACTTTGCCCGATAAGCCCAAATGGACAACCCTGTTCATCGCCGCGGGTAAAAAAGATAAAGTGAATAAGGTAGATATTGTCGGCTTCCTCACCAACAGGGGCATGCTGAAAAAAGAAGATATCGGCTTGATCGAGGTAAAAGACTTCTTCTCATTCGTAGCCGTGGTGAAATCCAAAGTAGGTAATACTTTAGAGATGATCAAGGAACACCGGATCAAGAACAAGAAAGTGAAGATAGAGGTAGCAAAATAAAACCAGGATTAAAAGATTACAGGATTTGCCAGGATGGGTGCAGTAGATATAAAAGGAGATCAACAATTATTTTATCTTAATAATTACTCTTCTTATATATCTACTGCACCCATCCTGGCAAATCCTGTAATCCTTCAATCCTGGTCACGGTTTTAGTGCTTTCATTACCCGCTCAAATGTTTGTTTCATTTTCTGCTCACTCAGCGAAAATGGTTTGCCTGACATCGCGCTGTTATCCAGGTGGAATTTAACCAGTATATAAAAGGGGCCGTAGGCCAGCGACCAGAATATTTCTGCGGGCAGGTCTGCCAGTTGCTTTCTTTGTACGGCTTGTTTTACAAACTTGTGCATGGCGGTACGGAAGGGGTCTTCCCGTGCTTCCTGTTGCCGGATCAGGGGAGAGTTGCGGAATTGCTCTGAAAAATGGTAGTGCAGGGGATATTGAAGGATGTAACGATAACGGTTATTCCATTGCAGCCATAACCCCGCTTCAAAGTCCATTTCCGGGTCAAAATTTTGGAGTGTTTCTTTCACAAACAGGTCTGCCACCGCTATGTACAGCTGGTTCAACAGATCTTCCCTGTTTTTAAAGTAGATGTAAATAGTGGAAGCAGATATATTGGCTGCTTTGGCCAGTTTATGCATGCTCAATCCGTCAAAGCCTTCATTTACGATCATCTCGATAGCTTTCTCGCGGATGGCGATTTCTTTATTTTCGTCTCTTATACGCATGATCTTATAAAGATAAACGAATACTTGTTCGTTTAATCAGCCGGGCGGGATTTTTTAGCGGAGGTAGGTGAGACTGGTACCACTTTCTATTTCGTAAGCCGCTTTGCCGGCTTCAAAAATGCGGGCAGGTAAAGACCCCTCCAGGGTTATTGCCTGATCTTTTACATAGATCCAGCTGCCTTCCCGCAGGCCCACAACGGGTGTGGAGTACTGTGTATGGTATTCCCTGATGCGTGCTTCCCTGGTTTCTCCCATATGAGGCAGATCGGGAATAGGATCGAGGTAGTGGGGGTTCAGGTTGAACGGGACCAGCCCCATAGTCTGAAAACCGGGCGGGTATACAATGGGCATATCATTGGTGGTTTGCATGGACACACCGCCTATATTACTGCCGGCGCTGCAACCCAGGTAAGGACGGCCCATTTCAACGGCCGCCTTTAAAACATCCATCAGTCCCTGTTCTTTCAGTTCCTTTACCAGGAGGAAGGTATTGCCGCCGCCGGTGAAAAACGCCGCCCCCGTTTGTATCGCCGCCGCCGGATTTGCAAAGGTATGCAACCCCCGCACCCGGATATTTAAGGGCGCAAATGCGGCTGCCGCCCGTTCCGTATAATCGTCGTGAGAGATGCCGCCGGGCCGTGCATACGGCACAAATATCATTTCATGGATTCCGCTGAATAACGGTTTTATTACCGGCTGCAAGTAGGCCAGGTAAGCGTCTCCGAATAGGGTAGACGTACTCGCCAGTACAATATGCTTCATGCGCAATTTTTTAATCTGCTGAAAATCAAAAGTAAATCATCTTCCTCAGAAAAATTTAAGGGAACAATATACAGACAGGATATTAAAAAAAACAGCCTACGGGGGATACCTTGTTTTATTTTAAAAATTTTAATTGTAATTATGACAATTATTTTGTTCTTTTGGATTACACACCGGGAAATACGGTTTGCTATCCACGATATATGAAAGCTTTTATTTCAGGCTTCCCTCCGGGAAGATTTGAAAGGCCGCTGTTATTCTTTTTAAATAAGTGTCAATCATACAATATATGAGCTATGTTATAGGGGTGGACTTTGGTACAGACTCCGTACGTTCCATCATCGTGGATGTTCGCAATGGTAAAGAAGTGGCGGCGGCTGTTTTTTATTATCCCCGCTGGAAGGATGGTCTTTTCTGTAACCCCGCGCAGAGTCGTTTCCGGCAACATCCGCTGGATTATATAGAAGGATTGGAAGCAACGATCAGGGAATGTCTGCAACAGGCCGGTGCAGCAGTGACGGCAGAAATAAAAGCAATATCCGTTGATACCACCGGATCTACACCTGTAGCGGTAGATGAAACAGGTACGCCACTGGCATTGTTGCCTGCTTTCAAAGACAATCCCAACGCTATGTTTGTGCTGTGGAAGGATCATACGGCTCTGAAAGAAGCGGCAGCAATCAATGCTACAGCGGCCACTTTCAAAGAAAACTACCTGCGCTTCGTAGGTGGTATCTATTCTTCCGAATGGTTCTGGGCTAAACTGCTGCATATTCTTCGTGCAGACGAATCCGTTAGAGGAGCAGTCCATTCCTGGGTAGAACATTGCGATTGGATCCCGTTCCTGCTTTCCGGTGGAAAGCAGGCCAGTCAGCTGAAACGCGGCATTTGCAGCGCCGGTCACAAAGCATTGTTTGCGGCGGAATTTGGTGGATTGCCACCGGATCATTTCTTTACCGCCATTGATCCTTTGCTAAAAGGGTTCACCAATCGATTATTTACACAAACCTATACTGCCAGCGAAGCCGCCGGCCACCTTTGCCCGGAATGGTCAGAACGACTGGGACTCCCTGTCAGCGTGGTGATTGGCATCGGCGCCTTCGACGCGCACATGGGCGCCGTAGGCGGACAAATAGCCCCTTACCATCTCAGCAAAGTAATGGGTACTTCTACCTGCGATATGCTGGTGGCGCCCATGGAAGAAATGAAGGATACACTGGTAAAGGGCATCTGCGGACAGGTACCCGGTTCCGTTATCCCCGGTATGATGGGCATGGAAGCCGGTCAGTCGGCCTTTGGCGATGCCTATGCCTGGTTCAGCAGGATCCTGTCGTGGCCACTGGAACAGCTGTTGCCCGCCTCTGCACTCATTGATGCAGAGCTGGCCGCCCGGCTGACCAAAGAAGCGACCGGTAATATGATCCGGGAACTTAGCCGGCAGGCAGCAGCGATCCCGCCGGAAGAACACACAGAGCTGGCCCTGGACTGGCTCAACGGAAGGCGTACACCCGATGCAGACCAGTCGCTCAAAGGCGCCATCACGGGTCTTAACCTGGCAACGGATGCGCCACGCCTCTTCCGCACTATCGCTGAATCTACCTGTTTCGGCGCCAAAGCCATCGTAGAACGTTTTAACCGCGAAGGCGTACCGGTAAAAGGGTTGATCGGTATCGGCGGTGTGGCAAAAAAATCACCCTTCATCATGCAGATGATGGCAGACGTGATGAATATGCCCATCCGCATCCATCGCTCCGAACAAACCTGCGCACTCGGCGCGGCCATGTTTGCCGCTACGGCCGCAGGGTTGTTTGAGAAAGTGGAAGATGCCATGGAGGCTATGGGACAAGGATTTGAAACAACCTGGTATCCTGATGTACAACGTACATCTATATACGAAAAAAGGTATGCTGAATATAAGGCACTCGGTGCTTTCACTGCTTCTATCACCATTCATTAATTCGTTATGCAGCAATATCAAGATATCCGGCAGGCGGCCTATGAAGCCAATATGCAACTGCCCGCACTGGGGCTGGTGCTCTTCACCTTTGGCAATGTAAGCGCAGCAGACAGGCAACTCGGTGTATTTGCCATCAAACCCAGCGGGGTGCCTTACACGGAACTATCTCCTGAAAAAATGGTGATCGTGGATTTTGAAGGTAAAACCGTTGACGGCTCCCTGCGCCCATCTTCAGATACCCTCACCCATGCCGTACTATATAAGCACTGGCCCAACATCGGAGGCATTGTACATACTCATTCCACTTACGCCACTGCATGGGCCCAAAGCCAGCGGGATATTCCCATTTATGGCACCACACATGCAGATCACAATACCACCGACATTCTCTGCGCACCACCCATGTCTGATGAGATGATAGCAGGTGATTATGAATACCAGACCGGTTTTCAAATCATGAATGCCCTGAAGGAACGCGGCCTGAGCTATGAAGAACTGGAGATGATCCTCGTAGGAAACCATGCCCCGTTTACCTGGGCTGCAACACCCGCCAAAGCAGTGTACAACAGTGCTGTACTGGAATCGGTGGCGCAAATGGCCTATCTCACAGAAATGCTCAACAACAATGTACCACGACTTAAAGATGCTCTCATCAGGAAGCACTTTGAACGTAAACACGGCGGCAACTCCTACTACGGTCAGGAATAAACGAATTCAAAACCCCATTCAAATCAACAATCAACAATCGAAATATTGCCTTTATGTCGGACCTGAAAAAATTAGAAATCTGGTTTGTTACCGGAAGCCAGCACTTATATGGTGATGAAACATTGCGACAGGTAGCTACCCACAGCACAGCGATTGCAGCATTCTTCAACAGTCATGAACGTATGCCCGTTACCGTTGTATATAAGCCTACTGTTAAAACACCGGAAGAAATTTATGCGGTATGTATGGAAGCGAATGCCATCCCGAATTGTATCGGCATCGTTACCTGGATGCATACTTTTTCCCCCGCTAAAATGTGGATCGCTGGTCTGAAAGCATTACAGAAACCGGTATGCCACCTGCACACGCAGTTCAACCGGGATATTCCGTGGAGCGAAATAGATATGGACTTCATGAACCTGAACCAGAGCGCGCATGGCGACCGGGAGTTTGGATTTATGATGAGCCGCATGCGGTTGAACAGAAAGGTAGTTACCGGTCACTGGCAGGATCCGGAAGTACTGGCTGAAGTGGCCATGTGGACAAGGGCGGCAGCTGGCTGGCACGACTGGCAGGGTGCACGTTTTGTGCGTTTTGGTGATAACATGCGGTATGTAGCGGTTACCGATGGTGATAAAGTGGAGGCAGAAAGTAAGTTCGGGTTCTCTGTAAATACTTACGGTATCGGTGATTTGGTGCAGGTGATCAACGGTATTTCCGATGCAGCAGTAGCAACACTCGTAAAAGAATACGGCGACGCCTATACGATGTCGTCCTCCTTGTTACAGGACCCTGCGCTGAAAGATGCGGCCAGGATAGAACTGGGTTTGAAAGCATTCCTGGAAGACGGCAACTTCAAAGGATTTTCTGACACCTTTGAAGACCTGCACGGAATGACGCAGTTGCCTGGAATTGCGGTGCAGCGGCTGATGCAGGCGGGCTATGGTTTTGCCGGCGAAGGCGATTGGAAAACAGCCGCACTGGTACGGGCCATGAAAGTAATGGGCAGCGGCCTGCCGGGTGGCAACTCTTTCATGGAAGATTATACTTATCATTTTGATCCGCAAAACCCGATGGTACTGGGGGCGCATATGCTGGAAATATGTTCGTCCATTGCTGCAGGCAAACCTTCCTGTGAAAAGCATCCATTAGGGATTGGTGGCAAATCCGATCCGGTGCGGCTGGTGTTCAATGTAGGCGCAGGCCCGGCTATCAACGCCTCCGTAGTGGATATGGGCAACCGTTTCCGGTTGATCGTAAATGAAGTGGAAGCAGTAGCGCCGCCACAGGACCTACCCAAACTACCCGTGGCCCGTGTATTGTGGAAACCTTACCCGGATATGAAGAAAGGTTGCACCGCCTGGATTCTGGCGGGAGGAGCACACCATACCTGCTTCAGTCAGAACCTCAGCGCAGCGCATATGCAGGACTTTGCAGATATCGCCGGCATAGAACTGGCCCTGATAGGAAAAGACACAGACCTGCGGCAGTTCAGGAATGAGCTGCGCTGGAGTGAAGTGTATTATAAACTTTATCAATCCTGAGATAACAATTACGGCTATACGCGTTTATAACCATCCAACTTTCCCCGTTATGCATACAACACTTTCCATCGGAGATATCATCGTCTTCGTGATCTATTTTGTAATAGTAGCCGGTTATGGCTTCTGGATCTATCAGAAAAAGAAGAAAGATAAAACGGATACCAAAGATTTTTTTCTGGCGGAAGGATCGCTCACCTGGTGGGCTATAGGCGCATCGCTGATCGCCTCAAATATTTCGGCGGAACAATTTATCGGGATGAGTGGAGATGGTTTTTTTGTGGGTATAGCCGTAGCAGCCTATGAGTGGATTGCAGCCATCGCACTTATTATTATCGCGGTATGGTTTATTCCTATCTATCTTAAGAATAAGATTTATACCATGCCGCAATTCCTGAAAACCCGCTACAATGAAACGGTGGCATTGATCATGGCGGTTTTCTGGTTATTTCTTTATGTGTTTGTAAACCTTACCTCTATTTTATATCTCGGCGCCCTCGCTATCAACGGCTTGCTGGGCGGCGATTACCTGCATGTGGTGATGATTGCCTTGTCGGTTTTCGCTGTCATTATTACCCTGGGTGGTATGAAGGTGATTGGCTATACGGATGTGATCCAGGTGAGTGTGCTGATCATTGGCGGCCTGGCCACCACTTATATGGCCCTCACATTGGTGAGTGAGAAGTTTGGGCTGGGACGCGATGCCATCGCTGGTTTCAACGCCCTCCTGAAAGATGCGCCGGATCATTTTCATATGATCCTGGATAAGCCGGATGCCGCTTCTCCACAGGAGTACATCAATAAATACCTGGTACTTCCCGGTATCCTGATGTATGCAGCCGGACAGTGGATCGTTAACCTCAACTACTGGGGTTGTAACCAATACATCACGCAACGTGCACTGGGAGCCAACCTGGAGACGGCACGCAAGGGCATCCTCTTTGCCGGCCTCCTGAAAATTATGATGCCGCTTATCGTGATGCTGCCAGGTATTGCGGCGTATGTACTGCACAAGAACGGGCATTTGCCTGGTCTCACGAGCAAGGATGGCGCTTACGCGGCCATTCTTGGTTTTTTGCCATCGGGCCTGAAAGGGTTGTCTATAGCGGCTTTGACGGCAGCCATCGTGGCTTCGCTGGCGGGAAAGGCCAATAGTATCGCGACTATTTTTACACTGGATGTATACCGTAAATATATCAGGAAGGGCGCCTCCGAAGCCAGCCAGGTATGGACAGGCCGCATCACCGTAGTGGTAGCCATGTTGCTGGGTATCCTTTTTACCTGGAACGATCTCCTGGGAATAGGCGGTGAGGGCGGGTTTACGTTTATTCAAAAATATACCGGTTTCATAAGTCCAGGTGTATTTGCGATGTTCCTCCTGGGTATGTTCTGGAAACGTACTACCGGTGCGGCGGCCGTAGCGGGTATTATCACCGGTTTTGGACTATGCGTGTTCTTCAACCAGTTTGCGCCACAGGTATTGGGTCATGAAACGTTTTTCTATACAGCCTATCCCAATGGGAAGGGTGGATATGAAATTCCGTTCCTCATCTGTATGGGGCTGTCCTTTATGTTCACTATGATCGTGATGATCGCTATCAGCTTTACGGGTCCTAAGGTGAATCCGAAAGCATTTATACTGGATAAGGCTATGTTTAAGATCTCGCCGGCTACTACGGTACTCATTGTAATTACCCTGTTATTACTATCGGCCTTGTATATACGTTTTTGGTAGATCGCAGGTTTGACCCATGATAAATGGCGTGTTTTAAATTTGTACATTTGACCAATAACATTCCATTATGAAAAGATATTCGCAGCAGACCCGATTGCTATTTGCCGTTGATTGTATCATATTCGGGTTCGACGGGCTGGAACTCAAACTGCTGCTGATACAAAGAGGATTTGAACCTTGCAAAGGGCAATGGAGCCTGGTGGGTGGCTTTGTGCAGGAGGACGAAAGTGCCGATGAAGCTGCCGCCAGGGTGCTAAGGAACCTGAGTGGACTGGATGGCGTGTACATGGAACAACTGCATACCTTCAGCTCACCACAGCGGGATACGGTAGAGCGCACTGTATCGCTGGCATTTACCGCCCTGATAGATATTCAGAAATATAAACAGCAGCTCAATGAAGATTTTCATGCGGTATGGTTTCCCATCAACCAGCATCCTGATCTGATCTTTGATCATGTGGCCATGGTAGAACAGGCCAAAGTGCGGTTGCGGTATAAGGCTGCGCTGCACCCGTTATTGCTGGAGTTACTACCGGGTAAATTCACGCTCCCGCAGTTGCAGCACCTTTATGAATGTGTGTACAATATCAATTTCGATAAGGGCAACTTCAGCCGTAAGATCCTATCTACAAAGCTGCTGGTGAAGCTGAACGATAAAGACAAGCTCAGCTCCAGGAAGGGCGCCTTTTATTATAAAGTAGATAAGAAAAAGTATAACGCCAATATCCATTCCTTCCTCAACTTTGTGCCGGACCCGCATGTATAATTGTGAAATCCTTTGAAGCAGCGCCTGATAGTAACCCGCTCTTAAAATCAAATCCGGCATTCGTGTTTTCCTATATCCGTACCGGATTCAACAGCTTGATTAAGTGTTGCTTTGACAATAAAATAGTAAAAAAATATATTTGTGTTTAGCTGGATTATCCCGATATTTAGAGATACTTTTCACTCAACTTAAAATACGTTATGGAAATGAATTTCAGGGCAATCACGGCTCTTATGATCTCTGGCGGCGTTACGCTGGCCTCGTGTAACGGTAATACGTCTCCAAAACAGGAAGGTGCGGAAGGTGCACAGGATACTGCGTCCACTACGCCTGCGACTGCACGTAGTTTTGGGCAGGTAGACGGGCAGGAGGTATTGCAATATACGCTTACAAATGCCAGTGGGATGCAGGTGAGGATCCTCAATTATGGTGGCATCATCACGGATATTATCACCGCCGATAAACAAGGCAGGAAAGGTAATGTGGTATTGTCATGCAATACACTGGCCGGTTACCAGCAAAAAGGCATGCCTTATTTCGGCGCACTGGTAGGCCGTTATGCCAACCGTATTGCAAACGCTACATTTAAACTGGACGGCAAAGAATATACCCTCGCTGCCAATAATAATGGCAACAGCCTGCATGGCGGTCTTAAAGGATTTGATAAAGTGGTTTGGGCCGCTACGCCTGTGGGCGACAGCGTGCTGGAACTGAAATATACCAGCAAAGACGGAGAAGAAGGCTATCCCGGCAATCTGCAGGTGACCGTTGTATACACGCTTACACCGGACAACGCCCTGGAGATCTCTTATAAAGCTACTACTGATAAAGCAACACCAATAAACCTGACGAATCACACCTATTTTAATTTATCTGCCGGCAATGATAGCACCATCCTGGGGCATATCGTATCACTGAAAGCTGATAAATATACACCGGTAAATGATAAACTGATTCCTATCGGCACTCTGGCGCCGGTAAAAGGAACACCAATGGATTTTACTTCTCCCAAAAAAGTAGGGGATGATATCGCTAAAGTAAAAGGCGGTGGCTACGATCATAACTATGTACTCAATAAAAAGGAAGGTGCATTGGAAACAATAGCTACCCTGTATGACCCAACCAGCGGTCGTTTCATGGAAGTGTCCACTACGCAACCCGGTATCCAGTTCTATACCGGCAACTTCCTCGATGGCACTTTAACAGACACCCATGAAGGTAGAAAATACATCCAGCATGGTGCGCTTTGCCTGGAAACACAGCACTTCCCTGATTCTCCGAATCAACCCAACTTCCCAAATGTAATCCTGAAACCAGGAGACACATTTGCGGAAACAACAGTGTATAAGTTTTCCACTAAATAAAATATTTAGGGATTTACGGATTTTTTGATTTACGAATTTTGGGATTTGAAAATGAGCAAAGATTATATGATATATCACAATCTTTACTCATTTTCAAATCCCAAAATTCGTAAATCAAAAAATCCGTAAATACTTATTAATAGTTCGGATTCTGTATCAGCGTCCCCTTGCTTCTATCTATTTCCTGTTGGGGCATAGGGAAATAGTAATGTTTCGGGCGGGTGAATGTACGTGGTGCACCGCCTCTTGTTACTACTTGTCCGTCGAAAGCCAGTTTAGGCTTGCTGTACAGGGCAGCAATATCTACCAGTTTGGCTTTATCCCAACGCAGGAGGTCCTGGTGACGCTCATTTTCTCCACACAATTCTATACGACGTTCATGCATCAGCTCTTTCATGCCGGCACCTGAAACGGACGGCAGCGTGAGGGAAGCACGGTTGCGTACAGCATTTATTTCTGTGTCACCAGCACCGGTGCCATTCAAGCGGATCTTCGCTTCTGCTACCAGCAGGTATATATCTGCTGATCTCATCAACGGTGTTTTCAGGGAGTAGTCTAAACCGCCGGAAGGTTTCCAGCTGCAAAACTTATTGTAGTGATAGCCTGTCCAGGAAAGGTCTGCGGTATAAGTCGCTATTTCTGTTCCGATGTTGATCTTGTCACCGGGTTTCATGATGCAGATATCCTTGCGGGGATCGCCGGTTTCGAATTCATCCACCAGCCCTTTGGTAGGGTAGAAGAAGCTCCAGCCATTCCATTTGCGGGGGGCATGGTAGGTGATGAAGTCGGAATAGCCGTTGCCATCCACTGTTTGTACAGCCAGCAGCATTTCGGAATTATTACCAGTGGCAGTTTTGAAATTGTCTTCGTAGTGCGTGGCTAATTTATAATTAGGATTACTGACTACTTTACTGCCGTATTCGATTGCTTTGTCCAGCTTTTCCCAGTTCATATACAATTTGCAGAGCAAACCCCAGGCGGTGCCTTTGCTGACACGTCCTTTGTCGCCGCTGCCGTAGGTTTCCGGCAGTTCATCGGCAGCTGCCAGCAGGTCTGTTTCAATTTGCTGACGTAGTTCATCCGCACTTACTTTAGGTTTGTTATAGGAAGATTTGGCTACATCGTCTTCTGTGATGATAGGTGCTTCTCCATATACCAGCAGTAACCGCCAGTAAGAGAAGGCGCGGAAAAAATGCGCTTCACCAAGACAACGGTTTTTGATGTCTGCATCTATGTCTGTGATTTTGGGGATATACATCAATGCATTGTTAGCACGGTTGATGGTTTCGTATTTCCATCTCCAGCCTACTCTTACGCTGTAGGTAGAAGCATCATAGGTGAAATCTTCTATCATGGCATCATAATCATGATCGCCACCACGCACCTGGTCATCGGAGCAGTTATCGAATACAAATTCATTGAAGCCGGTATAATCTTCTTCCAGCAGTACATTATAGACACCGGTAATACCATCTACGGCATCGCTTTGGTTGCGCCAGTAGTTGCCGGTGGTGTAGTTACCCTGTGGTTTTACATCCAGTACGCTTTTGCACGCTGTGAGAGACAATGCAGTGCTGATACCCAGTAACAGCGTTATATTTTTGATCTGTTGCATAGTAGTTTGTTTTAGGTCCGCCTGAATTAAAAATTGAGTGTAGCGCCAAAAGTGAAGCTCCTGGCCTGCGGATAGGCCGCCACATCCACGCCGCGTTGCCGGTTGCCGTCCGGGGTACCGTTGTAACCCAGTTGCGGTGTTAATCCGGAGTAGTTGGTGAGGATGAACAGGTTCTGCGATGCTACATATACATGCACATCAGAGATCCCGGAACGGCCCCATACTTTTGCGGGGATGGTGTAACCCAGCGATACATTTCTCAAAGAGAAATAATCGCCGCTTTCTACAAAGCGGTCTGACGTGCGGTTGTTCTGATTGGCATTACCCAATGTCATGCGGGGAACACTGTTGCCCGTGCCGGGTCCATGCCAGCGGTTCAATGCATCTGCATACATATTATAGGGGTAGTTGGCATCCATACCCTGCATCTTGTCGGCATTATATAATTTTATACCGCTTACACCGGCAAACGAGAGGTTCAGGTCAAACCCTTTGTAGCCGGCACTTGCCTGGATACCATATACTACTTTGGGATTGGGGTTGCCCAGGTTTACACGGTCCTGTTCATTTACAGCGCCATCGCCGTTGGTATCGAGGAAGCGTACATCTCCCGGTTTTATATTGATCTTGTTGGGATCTTTGGAGATGTTGATATCATTGTTAATCTCCTCCTGCGTTTGATAGATACCACCTGTTTTCCAGCCATAGAAAGATGCCAGTGGCTCTCCCTCGTAGGTGCGTGATATTTCCTGCTGTTGCCTGCCATAGAGGGTGGAAGAGATGTAAGAACCGCGGTCATATAATTTCGTTACTTCATTTTTTATGAACGATGCATTGGCGCCAATACTGTAATGGAACTTGTCATTACCGCCCTGGTAGTTGGCTTCCAGTTCCCAGCCTTTGTTATTCAGTTCGCCGATATTGCGGTCGGGGATGGCGGCGGTGCCATGAAGATCCATTTCCGGCGCGGGTACCAGCATGTCGCGCGTGTTCTTGTTAAACCAGGTGATGGTGGTCGTCAGTTTGTTCTGGAAGAATCCTGCTTCGACGCTGATGTTGGTCATTTCTGCTTTTTCCCAGGTGATGTCTGGGTTAGCGAGACGGGAGTTCCACACACCGGTGTAAGAAACGTCACCGAAGTTGTAGCGTCTGTCTTTATTCACAGGTGCGAGGTATTGGAAATCATTTACGTTCTGATTACCCAGTTGTCCCCAGCCACCGGTTACTTTCAGGTTGCTGACAAATTTTACATTGTCTTTGAAGAAGCTTTCGTCAGAGATGCGCCAGCCGGCAGAGACGGCAGGGAAGTAACCCCAACGGTTTTCGGGAGCAAACCTGGAAGAGCCATCTGCGCGGAAGGTGAGGGTCAGCAGATATTTATCTTTAAAGCCATAAAAGCCTCTCACAAACCCGGAAGCGAGTGCCTGCTGCGGTTTAAAGTTGCCCGATGCATTGTGAATATCATTGCCGTTATCCAGCACGCGCTGATCAGGTGCTTCATCATTATATCCCCAGCGGTCGCCGCGGAAAAAATAACCGTTCCATGTTTGTTGTGAGTAACCGCCTGTTACGGTGATGTGGTGTACCTGCGCCAGTACCTTATTATAGGTAAGAAATATTTCACTGAGCTGCGAGTTGTTGGTTTCGCTGCGGTTCCATAGTTCTGCGTGATCGGTGGCCCGTGTTTGATCCAGCACTTTTGGAGAGAAGCTGTATTGATTATTCAGGCTGCCGTCAAATCCGTAGTTGGCGCGGAGTGTTAAGCCGTCCATAATTTCCAGCTCTGCATATGCGTTGGCGAGCATGCGGTAGTTCTTATTCCAGCCATCCAGCGATTCAGCCGTAAATACGGGGTTGTTGATGTCTCCCAGTTCATTGCTGGCTTTGGAAGAGCCATAACTGCCGTCGGGATTATGAACAGGGATAGCCGGGTTGAAGCGCAGGGCGCTGAAAATAAGACCGGTTTGTGCAGAGTAAGTGTCGAAGCCATTACCCTGACGGTAAGTGAGCTGCAGGTTTTCGCCTATTTTGAGTCGTTTGCCCAGCTTATGTTCTGAATTGATGCGTACTGTATATCTTTTAAAATAACTGTTTTCGATGATCCCTTTTTCATCATAGTAGCCGGCACTGAACATGTAGTTGGAACTGCTACTACCGCCACGCAGACTTACATCAGCATTGGTCACCTGGCCGGAGCGGAGTAAAGCCCGCTGCCAGTCGGTACGCTGTACAGCATAGTAGGGGTCCTGCCAGAAGGCATCTACCGGTACGCCGTCGTTGGTATAACGTTCCTGTTTCAGTTTCACCAGGTCCGGTGCTGTAAGCATGGGGATATAACGGAGGGTATTGGAAACGCCGCGGTATACGTTGGCAGATGCTTTGAGCTTCTCCCCGTAATTACCTTTTTTGGTGGTGATGATAATCACGCCATTGGCGGCCCTTGTACCATAGATGGCAGAGGACGAGGCGTCTTTCAGTATTTCCATGGAAGCGATGTCGTTGGGATTTACATCGCTGATTCCCTCGGCTGGTACACCGTCGATAATGACAAGCGGTTCCGCGTTATTGATGGTGCCGGTACCGCGGATCCTGATACTGGGTGCTGTTCCCGGTGATCCGTCGGAGCGAACGATGTCTACGCCGGTTACACGGCCCTGCATGGCCTGGGCGGCATCGCTGACGGGTAGGTTTTTAATGTCGGCGCCTTTCAGGGAGGAGATGGTGCCGGTTACGTCCCGGCGGTTCTGTACACCATAACCTACCACTACTACTTCGCCCAGCCCTTTGGTGGTGGCTTGCAGGGATACATTGATTGTAGTTTGTGTGCCGATGGTAATGGTTTGGGGCTGATAGCCCAGGAAAGAGAAGCTCAGCGTGGTGCCGGCTGCCGGTACCTGTACGCTGAAATTGCCTTTGGCGTCTGTGTTGGCGCCGCTGTTGGTGCCGGGTACGGTGACGGTCACCCCTGGAAGGGCGGCTCCGTCTTCGGCGGCAGTTACCTTTCCGGTAATTGTTTTTTGAGCTATAGCTGCGCTGGTGACCAGGCACAGGCCGAGCATCAAGGAGCATAGCTTGCTTGGTAATGAGTTCCTCATAATGAAAAAATGATACGTGAGCTGAATAAATTGTTCTGTTCCTGTTGCGATGTGATGATTCTTTTGCTAAATCGTTATAGCATTACAGTCTGATTTTGGTTGTTAATTTGGTTTCAAAAAAGATGTTCGACGGATACTTAATACGATGTTTTAAATGGATTTGCCTAACATGCTGTTTGTAATATAGTGAATATTATAAAGGTAAGATAGTATTTTGCGCGCGTTGATTAATTGTATATTAACAATTCAGAAAATGGGGAAATCGCGGCTCATTAGGGGTAAGAATATCAGTATATAAAAGTAAAAACCCGCCCGGTATATTACCAGGCGGGTTTTTACTTTTATTTCCGGGTTTCGCTATAGCTACATAGCTACTTCCTTTTTCTCTTTGATATATATCATCCCGACTACAAAACAGATCAATGCCACCGCAATGGGATATACCAATCCCGCCAGGTGGTTGCCGGTGCTGGTAACCATGATGGTGGATATGGCCGGTAGTAAGCCACCGAATACGCCGTTGCCGATATGATATGGCAGCGACATGGAAGTATAGCGTATCCGTGTGGGAAACAGCTCTACCAGGAAAGCGGCGATAGGTGCATATACCATGGTTACAAACAACACCTGTATAAACACAAGGATGACAAGGTATGCCATACGTGTGCGGCTCACCGTTAGTTCCTTTTTGTCGCCGGTTTCTTTGAGGATACTGCCATCTGTATAAGCATGTACACGGGTAGTATGTGTAATGGTTTCGCCCGCATCATTTTTAGACTGGTCGGTTTCTATCCGGTACTGGTCGGTGACTTCCGTCTTCTGTTTGATATCACCGATATTATCCATGGCCTTGTAAATAGGATAGTAGGCGAGCGCAGCGAAGAGCATACCGGCCATCATGATCTTTTTACGGCCGATGCGGTCAGACAGCGATCCGAAATAAATAAACAGCGGCGTGCCCAGCAGCAAGGCAATAGCGATGATGATATTGGATTGCACAAATTCTATGTTCATGGTCTTTTGCAGGAACGAGAGCGCATAGAACTGACCGGTATACCATACTACGCCTTGTCCCATGGCAGCTCCGAAGAGAGCTATCATCACCAGCTTCAGGTTTTCTTTATTACCGAAACTTTCCTTGATAGGGTTGGTGGAGGTTTTTCCTTCCTTTTTCATTTGCAGGAAAAGAGGAGATTCGTGCAGCCGTATCCGTATGTAATATGACATGATCACCAGGACCACAGATAAGAGGAAAGGTATACGCCAGCCGTAGTTGCTGAAGTTATCAGGTGTCATAACAGACCGGGTAATGAGGATTACGCCCAGCGATACAAACAGCCCCAGTGTGGCAGTGGTTTGAATAAAGCTGGTGTAGTAGCCACGGCGGTTATCCGGCGAATGTTCGGCCACATAGGTAGCAGCGCCGCCATATTCGCCACCGAGTGCCAGCCCTTGTAATAAACGCAGAATCAACACCAGTATAGGCGCCACAATGCCAATGGTATGATAGCTTGGAATGAGGCCTATGGCGAAAGTAGAGCCACCCATGATCAACAGGGTGAGGAGGAAAGTGTACTTTCGTCCAACCATATCTCCCAGTCTTCCGAATACAATAGCGCCGAAGGGGCGTACAATGAATCCTACCGCGAAAGTGGCCAGGGTAGCGATATATGCCAGCTGTGGATTGCTGGGTGGAAAGAATTTTTCAGCAATGATAACAGACAAGCTGCCGAAGATATAGAAGTCATACCATTCTATGAGGGTACCGGCCGACGAGGCCATGATCACTTGCCAGATATTTTTTGTGGCGCTTGAGTTTTGCATACGTGGTTTTATAGTTAATGCGAAAAAGATACAGAATAAATATTATGAGTGCAACTTCCTCTTCTTTCAAAATCTCAAAATCTGTAAATATTTAAAAGCCTTATCTTTAATAACGGGGTAATTTTATACCATGAATCCAGGACAGTTACTTTATATCGGCAGGGTTACGTGCTTAATATTATTAAGCATCCTCCTTTTGCATCAGCAGGCGGCAGCGCAGCAATCCGGTCAGGGGCGGCCTAAGATCGGGCTGACACTCAGTGGTGGCGGGGCCCGCGGGTTAGCGCATATCGGTATCCTGGAGGCGATAGACAGTGCCGGGCTCAAGATAGACTACATAACGGGTACGAGTATGGGAAGTATTGTAGGGGCCTTGTACGCAATGGGATATGCCGGTGATTCCATTGAAGCCATCGCCCACAGGCTCGACTGGAATAGCCTTTTCAGTAATCAGCCGGTGCTCACAGATATATCTTATGAAGAAAAAAACGAGTACAACAAATACATTATTGAAATCCCATTTGAATATGGCAAGCCGAAACTGGCTTCCGGCGTGATTTCCGGCGAAGCCCTCTGGCTGGAACTGGCGAGATTAGGATGGCCGGTAAGAGATCAGAAGGACTTCACCAAATTCAACATCCCCTTTAAATGCATCGCTACAGACGTGGCCACCGGCGAAATAGTAACGCTCGACAGCGGCGAGATCGTAACGAGTATGCGTGCCAGTATGGCCATACCATCCGTTTTTACCGCCGTGAAAATTGGCGACCGTAAACTGGTAGATGGTGGTGTGGTACGCAATTTTCCGGTCATCACCGCCAAGGAAATGGGGGCCGACATTGTGATCGGCTCCAATGTGAGCGGTGGATTACGGAAAGCGGACCAGTTGATAACACCCATTGATATCCTTTACCAGCTGGGATTTTATAAGGACGCGGAAGATTTTAAAGAAGCGCGTAAACAATGCGATATTTATATTTCGGTTAATAAATACCTGCGGAATTATTCAGCGGCCGCCTTTGGCAGCGTGGATTCTATCATCGAAGCCGGCCGCCGGAGAGGGCGGGAGTTTTACCCTGTCTTCAAACACCTGGCGGATTCCCTGAATGCCCTTTATCCTACCACACCATTTGTTGCCAACAGGTTGCCTTTTGCCGCAGACGTAGAACTCAGCGGTATCAACGTTTCGGGGCTGGTACATGCTGACAGGAAGTTTTTTCTGCAACGCCTGCATCTGAAGCCAGGCGGTTGTTATTCAAGAGAACAATTGCGCAATGCTATCCTGAAGGTATACGGTACCCGCTTTTTCAACCTGATTACTTACAACCTTGTTCCTGAAGGATATGGTAAAAGCAGGATGGATATTACAGCCGTGGAAAACCCGCTCACCTATGTAAAATTTGCGTTGAACTATAACACCTTCACCGGCGCCAGTGCTATCCTCAACCTGACGCAACGTAATTTTATTGTGCCTAACTCCCGTTCATTTGTAACGGCCGCCATTAGCGAGAACCCACGCCTGGAAGCACAATACTTTAAGTATATGGGGCGTAGCCGCGATTTCGGCTTCGGACTAAGCACCTATTATGAAAATAGCGGGCTTACTTTTTATGATGAAGATTTTGGCAAGATGCAGCAGTATCGTAATAAATATGCCAATGTAAACGTGAACTTTCAGTATAGCCCTGGCCGTAATATGTCGATGGGTGCCGGCACCCGCTGGGAGTACATCAAATATAAACCGCAGTTCTCTCCCTTCATGGAGGTGAGCGGCAGTACCAATCAGCTGAATAGCTATGTTTATTACGGAATAAATTCGCTCAACCGTAAAATGTATCCTACCAGCGGGCTGTTGCTGAACCTGGAAGGCGGTTATATCTACAATCAACATCCGGGTATCAAGGTAAATACGAACGGGCAACCGCTGGACCTGGATAGTGCCGGTGTAAAGTTTAACGATTATCAGCGTATTATGCTGATGACGAAATACTACATTCCTTTGGGTCAAAGCCATCGATCGGCGCTGGAACTGGATGGTGGACTGGGTTTGAACCTCGGCTACAATGAATCTGCTGTGAATGCATTTGTTGTAGGGGGGATGACCAATGTAACCCGGAACCAGATCCCCTTTGTCGGGCTATACGAAGGAGAGGTGATTTCATCCAGTGTGGGTGCATTGCAGGTGGCCTGGCAGTATGAAGTGATCAGAAATATATTTGCGATTCCGCGTATAGGCGCTGCCGTTTATGATGCTGATGTATTCAACGCGGGACGATTTAAATACCTCAGTGGTTATGGCCTGGGAGCCGGCTACAGCAGCCGCCTCGGACCTATAGAAGCTACCATGATGTACAGCGACCAGTCAGGGAAATTGAAGTTCTATGTAAACATGGGATTCAATTTCTGATTTTCTGATTTACGAATTTATGAATTTTGAGATTTTATTTTCGCGTATATCTTCCAGAAAATAAAATCTCAAAATTCATAAATTCGTAAATCAAAAAATATTTAGTGCATTCTGTCTCCTCTGACTTCTATATTTTGTAGGATTTTGGCTTCCATTTTGAGCCATTCCTGCCAGCGTGTTTTTACTTTTTCTTCGGGGAAATATTCATTGGCAAGATCGATGAACAGGCGGTAATGTCCTGCTTCTGAAATCATGAAGCGGCGATAGAATTCGCGCATGTATTCATCTTCCAGTCCTTCGCTTAACAAGCGGAAACGCTCGCAGCTGCGCGCTTCGATCAATGCAAAAATGAGGAGGGCGTCGAGGAAGGCATTGTCTGCATGACCACCTTTTACACGGTTCTCCATTAATGCATTCACGTAGTCATCTTTACGCTGCCGGCCTAATGCCAGTCCGCGCTTTTTCATTTCAGCCAGTACCTGGCGGAAATGCCCCCATTCTTCCGTTACAATAGGCGCCAGTTCCTCCACCAGTCTTTCCCTTTCAGGGTTGCGCTGGATCAGGGAGATAGCGGAGGAAGCAGCCTTTTGTTCGCAATAGGCGTGGTCGGTGAGGATCTCCTGTAGAGAGATCTCTGCGAGATTAACCCAGCGGGGATCTGTGGGCAACTTTAATCCGAGTATAGATACTTTGCTCATGTGCAGTGGGCGCTTAGCTTTTTTTGCGAAGATAAGGGGGAATGATTTAATTTGCCAAAAGCTAAGGTATACAGCTTATGTCAGTACATTTTCTAGCACAACACCTGTTGCAACGCCGGGAGCAGCACGCTTTCCGGGAGTTGCGGCTACCGGGGCAGCAAATTGATTTCTGTTCCAATGACTACCTGGGACTGGCCCGCAGCACAGCTTTGCAGGAAGCAGTACATACACTGTTACAGGAAAGGCCCGTGATGCATGGCAGCACAGGGTCGCGGTTGCTGGCAGGTAATTATGAATGGATAAATTCGGTAGAAAGTGATCTGGCGGCGTTTCATCATGCCGCTGCTGCATTGATCTATAATTCCGGCTATGATGCCAATGTGGGTTTATTTTCCTGCGTGCCGCAAAAAGGGGATACCGTGATCTATGATCAGCTGATCCATGCATCTATCCGTGATGGAATGCGGTTGTCGCGGGCGCAGACATTTTCTTTTTTCCACAACGACGTACAGGATCTGGAGAAGAAGCTGCAACATGCTACCGGCAATATTTTCGTTGCCGTGGAATCTGTTTATTCGATGGATGGAGATATGGCGCCGGTGGCGGCCATAGCGGATATTTGCAGGCAACATGGTGCGCATCTGATTGTAGATGAAGCGCATGCCACCGGTGTGGTGGGCAACAGGGGAGAAGGACTGATCCAGCACCTGGGACTGGAACACGCCTGTTTTGCCCGTGTTCATACCTTTGGTAAAGCAGTGGGCTGTCATGGTGCCGTGATATTAGGCGATAGCGTGCTGCGTGATTTTCTCATCAACTTTTCCCGGCCATTTATTTATACCACTGCATTGCCACCTACCGCTATTGCAGCCATAGAAGCCAGTTATAGCCTGTTCCCCTATATGCAGGAAGCGCGTACACAGCTGGCCGCATTGATTTATCATTTCAGAACCGGTGTGCAAAAGCTGGAATTGTTGCCCAGTGAAACGCCTATCCAGGTGGTGCTGACGCGCGGTAATGAACATACCCGCGCTGTTGCAGCGGCCCTGCAGCAGGCTGGACTGGACGTGCGGGCCATCCTGCACCCAACAGTAGCAAAAGGACAGGAGCGGCTGAGGATCGTCATACATAGTTTTAATACCACGGAAGAAATAGACTTGCTGATAAAAGTTTTATTGCAATAAACAGGAGCGTATAATTAATTTTTTATGGCAGATCTTATAAGCAGATGTTAACTGAATTATCAACAATAATATATCAATCGTTCATTTGAAAATTATCAATGCTCTTTATATATTATATTTGATGTAGGATAGTGATTTTATTATATCTCTGATGAATGATTAAGAAATCCTGGTTCCATATCCATATAGCTGCTTTGCTTGTAATTCTTGCGGGGTGTACTTCTTCACCCACACCCAACCATAACCGGAAAGTCTTTATCAGCAAGGAGGGCGCGCAGTATACACTTTACCGTGATGGTAGCCCATATATGATAAAAGGCGCAGCCGGTTTTGAAGATCTGCGGAAACTGCATGATGCGGGCGGCAACACTATCCGTACCTGGGATACCTTAAACCTCGGCAAGATCCTGGATGATGCTTACGCAAATAATATTGCCGTCATCGCAGGTTTCCCCATGCCTGTCAGCAACTTCCTGTTTTTCTACCAGGATACGTCGAAGGTAGCAGCGCAATATGCTGCTTTCAGGGATATTGTGAACCGGTATAAATCTCATCCGGCGTTATTAATGTGGTGCCTCGGAAACGAAGTGGATTTCCCGTACAAACCCAGCTTCAGGGACTTTTACAAAGCGTATAACCATTTGCTGGAAATGATCCATACCATAGATCCCGACCATCCCGTGACCACTGCATTAATAAATCTCAACAGAAGATGCATTTATAATATACGATGGAAAGTGCCGGACCTGGATCTGATCTCTATAAATATCTTCGGAGAACTACAACAGCTGCAAAACGATCTTAAAAAGTTTTCATGGTTCTGGGACGGTCCGTTCCTGATCACGGAATGGGGCATCAATGGACCCTGGGAATCAGAATTTACTGCATGGGGCGCTCCAATTGAGAATACGAGTACGAAGAAAGCAGCACAATACCAGCAGCTGTATGAGCAGTTTATGCCGGTTAAAAACCCACGTTTCCTTGGTTCCTGCGTTTTCTATTGGGGCAATAAGCAGGAAGTGACACATACCTGGTTTAGCATGTTTACGAAAGAAGGCGCTGCATCAGAAACAGTAAACGTAATGCAGTATTTGTGGACCGGCAAACGACCGGCGATAGAGGCGCCGGCACTAAAGTACATGCTGCTGGCAGGTAAAGGTGCCAGGGATAATATCATGTTCAATCCCAATAGTGTGCAGACAGCTGAAATACTTTTTCAAAACGTTACCAGTGATTCTTTACGTATTCAATGGGAAATTCTGGAAGAAGACTGGCATGCAAAGAAAATGTATGAAACCAATACAGAAAAACCTGCGTCTTTTGATAGTCTAATCCTTTTCAGCGGAGAACATAAAGTAACATTCCGTTCCCCTGCAAAGGAAGGCCCTTACAGGATTTTTGCAACAGTTTTCGACAACAACGGGCATTTTGCCTCCACCAATACACCTTTTTATGTAGTCAGTAAATGATAGGATCAACGCCCATTTCCCCGCCATCGCGGTTGGAACGTTTTACTTTACGGCTGATGATCGTGCTGGGCACGTGCAGTATGGCCTATCTGTTGTATTGTCTGTTTGACGATGCACAGATCGGTTATGCGCCCTTTTACTGGATATTAATGGGAAGTCTTACTTTCAACTGCCTGCGGATATTGCATGAATGGTATCATTACTTCTCCATTTCCATTCCTGCTACACCTGCACTACAACATCCTTTTACAGTTGATATCTTTACTACTTTCTGTCCTGGTGAGCCATACGCCATGATAGTGGAAACACTAACAGCTATACAGGCAATCAGGTATCCGCATACTACCTATCTCTGTGATGAGGCGAACGATCCTTACCTGGTAGCGGTGTGCCGCCAACTGGGCGTACGGCATGTAACACGTCATACCAGGGAAAATGCGAAAGCCGGCAACATCAATAATGCGTTGCGGCATGCTACTGGTGAGCTTTGTGTAGTAATGGATCCTGACCATGTTCCCGCTCCGGATTTCCTGGATGTGATCATTTCTCATTTCAATAATCCGGAAGTAGGCTTTGTACAGATTGTGCAGGCATACAGCAACCTGGGTGACAGCCTGGTAGCCAAGGGCGCGGCACAACAAACCTTTCAGTTCTATGGCCCTATCATGGCCACGATGAATAGTTATGGCACCGTACTCGCCATTGGTGCGAATTGTACTTTCCGCAGAAGTGCACTGGATTCCATCGGAGGACATGCCAGCGGTCTGGCGGAAGATATGCATACGGCCATGCAGCTACATGCCAAAGGTTGGAAATCTGTGTATGTGCCCGCAGTATTGACGCGGGGACTTGTACCCGCAACGATGTCTGCCTATTATGCGCAGCAACTGAAATGGGCGAGGGGCACGCTGGAGTTGCTGGTGACTGCCTATCCCAGGCTGTTCCGGCATTTTACATGGAGGCAGCAGTTGCACTATGGCACTATTCCGCTTCATTATCTTTCCGGTGTTGTCTTCTTCATAAATTTTCTGATCCCTGTACTTTCGCTGTTAACGGGCCGGATACCCTTTCATGTGGATATGATAGATTTTGCCCTGTTGGGATTGCCCACTATCACATCCATCATCGTGATCCGTCATTTTGTGCAGCGATGGGTGATGGAAGAAACAGAAAGGGGCTTTCATGTAGTAGGAGGACTGCTGCTGATCGGTACCTGGTGGATCTATATACTCGGACTCATTTATACGCTGATCCGGAAAAAAGTCCCTTACATTCCAACACCCAAAGATGATAGCGGACCGGATAACTGGACTTTGAACATCCCCAATATTATGGTGATACTGGTGTCGCTGGGAGCGATCATTTATGGGTTGTCATACGACTGGAACCCTTATTCGCTGGTGATGGCCGGCATAGCCGGTATTAACTGCCTGATCATGGCTTTCAATATTGTTGCAAGCCTGAGACTCCGCCGCTTATCTATGCGCTTTCCCTGGATAAGTACGATACTCGTATATCCGTTACTGTTAAAAAAACAATTCTGGCTGTTCCGGCATCTGCATTTGTATACCGTTTTCCGTAAACTGGCATTACCCTTACTTTTGATAGCTGTTTTTATGACATGGTATACCATGGGTATTAACCCCGAACCTGTTACCCGGCTCCATGAACCGGTAGGCAGACAAAGGGCATTTTATAACGGTATATACAGTCCCGATGAAACAGATGGTCTTACTTCTCTTGAACAGGTAAAAGATTACCAGCAGCAGTTTAATACCCATTTCAACATTATATCGCTCTATATACCATGGGGAGATGCACAACAGTGTTATTTGCCCGACTCCCTGATGCAGGCTATTTACCGCAACGGATCATTGCCTATGATCACCTGGGAACCCTGGACCTCTTTATTTGGTAGTGCTGCTGCTGACAAAGAATTAAGAAACGGGCAAAAGGTTTTCGCCCATATCAGTGCCGGTTTTTTTGATCATTATCTCCTCCGGTTTGCCGGCCAGATAAAATCATTGAATCGTCCGGTATACATTCGTTTTGCACATGAGGCGGATAATCCTGCTTATCCCTGGTCGCAGGCGGGTAATAATACTGCTGAAGAATTCAAAGCTGCCTGGAAATATGTATACAACTTCTTTAGTCATCATGGTGTCAATAACGCCATATGGGTCTGGAACCCCTGGCAGCCTGCTGCGGCGGCAGACTACTTTCCCGGTACGGCATATGTTGACTGGATGGGTGTTACCAGTTTGAATTACGGCCCGCAAAATGAAAATGGGGAATCGTTTTCCTTTAAAGCATTATACACACCTTTCCATCGCCTGCCGGTTTTCAGGTCGGGGTTACCGGTTATGATAGCTGAAATGGGTTCGCTCGCCATGGCGGGGAACCAGGATCTATGGCTGGAAGACGCATTCAACGTGATCAATAAGGACTTCCCTGAAATTCATGCATTCGTATTTTTCAACAGCAGCCAGGATAAAAATATTCTTCGTCCGCTTGCGGGGAATACACTGGACTGGAAACTACAATACCCGGGAAAAGTATTTGCTGCTGAAGAGAAATATGCCCGTATCAGTAAAAAAGAAGATGCAGTGAACTATGGGGATGTTATGGTTGCCAACACACCTGTTCAGGAAGCAACGGGGAGGAAACAGCTTGCGCTGCCGGATACTATCAGAGGACTCAACTATCATACTGGCGAGAACTGGTTCAGAAATTTACACGCACTTACAAGACGGAAGATTACACAGGATTTCACAGGTATGAAAGCACTTGGCGTGAATACTATCCGTCGTTTTGGCCCGGGTGTGTATGACAGGAATATCCTGCGTGTTGCAGCAGAACAAGGTATGAACATCCATTATGGTTTTTGGATACCACAGATTACAGATATGAATAAGGACGCGGAAATGCTTGCCACACTGGAGAAAACAATTATTCAAGGTGTGCGGGAATTGAAACAAAACCCTTCTATTGTAGCCTGGAATATCGGTAATACTACCTGGCAGCAACTCGGTAAGCAATACTTTAAACCGCGCCTGCTCTATCAGCAAAGAGATTATCTCCTTTGGCTGAAAAAGCTGCTGACAGCAATTAAAGCCATTGATACTACCAGGCCATTGACAATTGATGTAGACCTTACCGGTAATATTGCCAATACCTTGCAGGTACTACAGCAGGAATTACCACAGGCAGATGCTTTCGGTGTGATTGTAGGAAAGGATACAACCGGTTTAGCACAACTGGAGGAAGTAACCATTCCGCATTATATCAGTCAGATCCCGGTAGCAGCTTATGCACATTTGAAAGATAGCCGGGTATCCGCTTTCATCACTACCTGGCAGGACCTGGAAACGAGAGATTATGTAACCTTTGATGGCCTGACTGATCATTGGGGCCGCTACAAACCATCCTACTACCAGTTGGAATATCTTTGGGGTAAAACCAGCCATCAGTCAGACATTCCCAACATTCATATATTACGGCCGGCCAGAATGACTTATCCCAACAGCCTGCTGACCTATCATGCACTTGTTTACAGCAACGATGCATGGAAACTGGCAGGTGCAGCCAACAATGATTTGAAGTTTGAATGGTATCTTATAAAAACAGATAACTATGGTGACGACATATTCTTAAAGAAACTGGGTACCGGAACTTCCATCACTATCAGTATACCCGAAAACCCGGATCGCTACAGGCTTTATCTGGAAGCTGTAAAAGGTGACCACGTGGCTACTGCGCATGCTGTCTTGAATATACCGCTGTCAGACTAACTTTATCTGCTATCCGGCCTGCCCATTGGTATCTGTTGTTAATACTTCGCTCATGTAATCGAAAAAAGGCCGCATTTCCTGAAAGGTCTGGCTAACCTCTTTTAAAAAATGGTTACTTAAAACTTCTTCATCCGAAAACGGTCTTACGAGCAGGAATTGTTTATAACGCAACAGATCAATGGCCTCGTGAGCTGTATCGAAACCTTTGGGGGCAGTTTTTAATTGTTCTCCCTTCAATGTTTTAAAGGTGGATATAAATGATTTGTTGTTCAGTATTTTTCTTAGGGGGGTAGCATCAAAAGAGATATCATCCCTGATCCGTTTCAGATCTTGTGGAACGGGACCCCAAAAGCCGCCTGAAACAAAGCTGTTGCCCGGTTGAATATGGAAATAGTATCCGCCCCTGCGATATTTGGTGGCACGTTTAAAGCTGCCGCTCCAGTATGTTTTATAAGGTGTTTTATCGTTGGAGAAACGCGTGTCCCTGTAAATGCGGTACAGACTTTTCTTTCCTGAAGGTGTTTCTATCAGATCATGTGCCGAGAGTTGCGCTAATAGTGCTTCCGCAAAGATTTCTATATGATCCAGTTCTTTTTGATATGCTGTTTTATGTGCGTTGAACCAGTCCCTGTTATTGTTTTCTTTTAATGAATTTAAAAAGTCAAACCCAGCCTGATCTATCCGCGGATGTGCTGTATGATCGCTTGTCATGGAGTGTTATGGTAGTTATTAAGTATTAAGAAATCTGATATTAATATAAATACTTTAGTGAATCAAGATAAGCTCTTTTAGCTTCTTAGCTCGCCGGGAGATTTTCCCGTAAATTTTTTCACCACTGTTGAAAAATATTGCTGCGAGGAAAAATTCAATTCATAGGCGAGGTCCTTGATACTGGTAGATGGCGATTCCTTTAATTTCTGAATCGCATAATCTACTCTCTTTCGCTGCACGTAATCTACGGGCGTAAACCCGGATAATTCTTTAAACCAGTTTTTGAAGCGCGACTGCGACAAGTTTGCTTCCTTGGCCAAATCGGCTATGGTTATGTATTCAGTGAGTCTGGAATCGATAAGATGATACACTTTCTGCAGGCGTTCATTGTCTGTATCATTACTTTTTTTATTCGCATATTCCATTATTTTTAGCAGGAATAATTGTGTTAGTAAAGCAATTCTTATCTTTTTTATCTGTTGTGTTTCTCCCTTTGCTTTAATGGCATTAAATACATCTTCCAACATTTTTTTTAAGACGAAACCTCCCCTGAAATGTCTTCTCTTCAAATTAACTAATTCGTTGACCAGGTAACCAATGTTCTCATGATCACCCTGGTGTCTTTTTGATTTATTAGCTTTTATAATAAACCAGTAAAGACAGCCTTTCGCTTCCGGGAAGCCTCCCGAGCCATGTACTTCACCCGGGAAGTGAATAAAAATATCTCCTCCTCTTACAAGATATCTGTTATGATTTACAGCAAACCATTGGCTCCCTTTATCATAATAGCATATCTCAATCATATCATTGTGTACATGATCTTCCAGGTTGTTCTCTACCCGGTTGTAATTGTATTTTCCCAGCACAATTAATTCATGAACACCTATTCCTTTGAAATCAGTAATGACCCTGGTTTTCGTGGTTTTTACATCAATCTTCATCGGCAAAGGTTTTATAAAATAGTACTATGGTACAAATTAATGAATCTTTTATTTATAAATACCGGAATTTAGCAAATAACATCTATCCCTTAAAACAGCTTATTCAAAAAAAGGATAAAACAGAACTATGATCAAAGCACTTTACACTGTTATTAGCGGAATGTTTTTATTCATGACGGTTGCTGCACAGCAGATAATCCCGCTTCCACAAAAAATGACTGCGGGAAAAGGCGCCTTCATCATTAACGCAGCCACCACTATACAGGCTCCGCAAGAATTGGAAAGCGAAGCAGGTATTCTTCAGCAGGAGATACAAATGATTACCGGCAATCAGCTGGCGATTGAAAAAAAAGCATCCGGAAAAAATGCCATTATCCTGGTAAAGACAAAAGAGCAGGCACCTGCGGAATCCTATCGTTTAGATATTTCAGCTACGGGCGTCACTATCAGTGCTGCTGATCATACAGGGATCTTCTATGGATGTATGTCCCTGCTTCAACTGTTACCGGCACAGGATTGGAAGAGCGATATGGCGGCAGCTCCTGTCAACATTCCATCCATCAATGTTACTGACTTTCCGCGCTTTAAATGGCGTGGCCTGATGCTGGATCTTTCCCGTACGTTTATGTCACCGGATTATATTAAAAGAACGATCAGGAGAATGGCTTTTTACAAATTAAATGTACTGCACCTTCATTTAACAGATGATCAGGGATGGCGTATTCCGATAAACGGATATCCGCTGCTGGCAGAAAAAGCTACCACTTTCGACCCTTCTTTTCATGAACCCAAGGAGTTTCAGGGATATTATACGGTTGCAGATATACAGGATTTGAATAATTATGCAAAACAGATGCATGTTGACTTAGTTCCTGAAATTGAATCTCCGGGTCATAGCCACGCAGCACTGTTTGCATATCCTGACTTATCATGTAGTGGTAATATTGCACCCATCTTTCCTTTTTTTAGTGGAGATGGTGTTACGCGTGATGTTTTTTGCGTAGGCAATCCCGGAAGTGCGAAATTTTTCCGTACAGCCATTACGGAAACCGCTGCCATGTTCCCTTCCCGCTATATTCACCTGGGAGGTGATGAGGTGCCAAGAACCGAATGGGAACAATGTCCCAAATGCCAGGCACTTGTTAAATCTGCAAAGCTGGACAACACTGGTGCCCTGCAAGGTTATTTTATGCAGCAGCTACGCGATCAGGCGGTTAAAGAAGGAAAACGGCCGGTTGCCTGGGATGAGATTCTGCATGATAATAAGAGCCTGACAAAAGACTGGGTGATCATGAGCTGGACGGGTAGCAAACCTGGTATGGAAGCGGCTGCAAAAGGGTATGATGTGGTGATGACACCTACTTCCCACATGTATTTCGATTATACGTACAATAGTATTAATACGAAGAAAGTTTTTGAATTTGATCCTTTTTCGGGTAACCAGGATGAAAATGTTACCCGTCATATTCTGGGTATCCAGGCCAATTTCTGGTCGCATATCGATCGTACCCAAGCCCGGATTGATGCGCAGCTTTTCCCACGTTTACTGGCGCTTGCGGAAAGAGCCTGGTCATCCGCTGATGATAAAGACTACGAAAAATTCAATACACGCAAGATGTATCACAGAAACTGGCTCAAGTACATGGATGTAAAATATTACAGAGGCGATTTTAAATAGTTATAGAGATTCAATCAACCATAAATCATCTACTGTTATCCCGCAAGCGATAACCCGGGAATCTTATTCCCGGATATCAACCATCATCTACATATTCATTCTTTAAACACAAGCGCATTATGAGGCAACACTCGTTTTTGGCTTACCCGATCATATGGGTACTGTTAATAGCCTGCTCATCGTATTCATTGTATGCACAGGAAACAGCTGGTCCGGGTCCCGGCACTGTTATAACCGGAAAAATACTGGCTGCAACAGGTGAGCCACTTGAAATGGTCAGCATCCAGGAAAAGAATACAAGTAATGGTACTGCCACGGATGCAGCAGGAAATTTTTCTATCCGGCTGAAAGGATCATCACATACTTTGATGATTTCCTATGTAGGATACAAAACAAAAGAAGTACTGTTGAAAAATAATGCACCGGTACAGGAGCAGTTGGAAGCAGCTGTGAACTCACTGGAAGATGTGGTGGTAGTGGGTTATGGACAACGAAAAAAAGTGAATCTTACAGGTGCTGTGGCAGCTGTTTCTTCCAAAGATCTTCAGAACAGACCAGTTACTAATATTGGTCAGGCTTTACAGGGCCAGGTAGCCAGTTTAAATATTACACAAACAACAAGCGGTGGCGCACCCGATGCGCGACCAGGAATAAACGTCAGGGGATACACCGGGTTTGGTGTTTCAGCTGGCCCACTTGTAGTGATTGACGGCGTACCCGGAGGTGATATTAATACCATCAGTCCTGCAGACATAGAAAGTATTTCAATTTTGAAAGATGCCGCTTCTTCCGCCATTTATGGCTCCAGCGTCCCTTATGGTGTAATGCTCATTACTACCAAACAAGGCAAGAAGGACCATAAACCATCTGTTACTTATAATAATAATCTTTCGTTTTCCCAGGTAATTAATCTTCCTAAAATGGTTAATTCCCTTGATTTTGCAAATATTTATAATGAGGCCTTTGTCAACTCAGGACGGGCACCCTGGTTTGATGAAGAAACCCTTCAACGTATCCGGGATTACCAGTCCGGGAAAATGAAAGATGAAACCATCAAGGATCCTAACAGGGATGATTGGTATGGATCAGGCATCGGCTATTTTTCCGGTGCAGGCCCTAATAAAGGAAATGGTAATAACGATTGGTTCGACCTGTATTTTAAGCCCTGGGCCTTCAGTCAACAGCATAACCTCGGCGTTTCCGGTGGTAGTAAAAGTACCTCCTATTATCTGGGTGCAGGATATATGGACAAGCAAGGGATGTATAATTTTATGAGCGATACTTACAAACGCTATAATCTCAGGGCGAATGTATTATCATCTGTAACATCCTGGCTCGACTTAAATTTCCGTAGTTCCTTTTCCCGAGAATTGAACAATACACCAGCTACTTATAACGATGCAACCGGGGGTAATTACATGCACCAGATTGCAAGGAAGTTGCCAACTACGCCATTCAAAAACCCGGACGGTTTTTATTCTGATTATTCCAACATCGGATTGTTTACAGAAGGAGGCAGAAAAACCTATACAGACGATAAATCCATGATGACAGGAGAAATCGTATTAAAACCTGTAAAGGGGCTGAATATTACTGCCAACTTTACGTATGATGGCAGGAACTATAATGATGAGAACTTCAACAAAGTTGTTTATTCAACTTTGCCTAGTGGAAATAAAGTAGTGATGTTTCAGACCAACCCGAATAATTCACTGCAGAAATCCTACATAAAACAGGACCATTACGTGATGAACCTGTATGCCAACTATGAAAAGAATGTAGGGGCGCATAATTTTCAGGTACTGGGTGGATTTATCAAAGATTACAGGACATTGAAATCATTGAATGCAGGCAATTCCCTGTTGTATTCCAATGATATCCCTTCTCTGAATCTTACTTATAATCCGAATCCTTCTGTGGGGGATAATGATATACGCCTGGCTATTGAAGGGTTCTTCGGAAGGTTCAACTATAACTATAAGGAAAAATATCTTCTGGAAGTGAACGGGCGGTATGATGCCTCTTCCAGGTTCCTGCAAAACAGCCGGTGGAACCTGTATCCATCTGTATCGGCAGGATATGTTGTTTCAAAAGAAGTATTCTGGAATGAGTTGTCCAAAGTGGTGAATGTATTCAAAATAAGGGGTTCGTATGGAACACTCGGGGATCAATGGGGTGATAACGCCGCTCAGAATAATTATTATCCGTTCTACCCTGGTCTCGGCACCGTATCGCCAACGTCTAGTAACTGGATATTCAGTGATGGCCGGCAGGCATACATCACGCCACCTGGTTTGGTGAACCCAGTGCTTACCTGGGCTACCATAAAGTCACTTGATTTCGGCATTGATGCGGAATTATTGGATAACCGGCTTTCGGCATCTTTCGATTGGTATAAAAGAGATGCGGAAGATTTCGTAGGCCCCGCACAGGCATTACCAGTGGTATTGGGTACAGCGGTACCAAAGGCCAATAATGCAGCGATGCGCACAAAAGGATTTGAATTAACGCTGGGCTGGAATGACCAGATAGGAGACGTTAATTATTTTGTGAAGGGGGTATTGAGTAATTACAACAGCACAGTCATTAAATATCCCAATCCAACCGGCTTGTTATCCGATTGGTATAAGGGTATGCAGATGGGAGAAATATGGGGATATGAAACCAGCGGCCTTTTTCAATCCACCGATGAAGTAGCGAAATCACCTGGTCAGGGAAAAGTTTTTGGTGGTAACTGGACACCGGGAGATGTTCGTTATAAAGATATCAATGGCGATGGTAGCGTGGATTTTGGTACCAATACATTAAGTGATCCCGGTGATAGGAAAAGGATTGGAAATAATACACCGCAATATGCTTACGGGCTTTCTTTAGGTGGCTCCTATAAAGGGTTGGATCTGTCTGTTTTCTTCCAGGGGGTTGCAAAGCGCGATGTATGGATCTCTTCCGCTATGTACTGGGGTATCGTGGGTAGTGAGTGGCAGGGCACCGTGATTGAGCAGAACCTGGACCGGTGGACAACAACAACGCCGGACGGTTTTTTTCCTAAATACTATATGACCGGTGAGATGAGTAAAAACATGCAGGTACAAACAAGATATCTGCAGAATGCTGCTTACATGCGGATTAAAAATATCCAGGTGGGATACAATCTCTCTCCACAATTAGTTTCAAAAATGGGCTTGCAACGTTTACGGGTATACGTGAGTGGCGACAACCTGGCTACTTTCACAAAACTGCAAAAATCACTGGATCCGGAACTGGCCGTGGGCGATGCGAAAATTTATCCTATGCAGCGCACTTTCTCTTTTGGGCTAAATGTTACCCTTTAAAATTTAATAAGTATGAAAGCTAGATATTTTTTCTCCCTGATAATTTATTGCATACTTGCTGTTTCCTGTCAGAAAAATTTCCTGGACCAAACACCACAGGTGATTATAAGCGAGCATGAATTCTGGAAAACTTCCAATGACCTTAAACTATATGCGAATAATTATTACAACACCATGCTGCCTTCCTATGCAGGGTATTTTGAGGTAGGATATTATGGCCTGGACGCTGATCTGGGTAGTGATAACATGATCAAATCGCCTTATAATACAGAGCTCAATGGGGAAGCTGTTGTACCTGCCAGCGGTGGGGGATGGGACTGGACAACACTGCGTACCCTCAACTATTTTATGGCTAATTACGGAAAGGTAAACGACACCTGGGATAATGTAAAACCATATGTAGGGGAGACGCTGTTTTTCAGGGCATACTTTTACTTCAATATGCTTAAACGCTTTGGTGGCCTACCCTGGATAAATGAGCCCCTGAGTAGCCAGGATAGCCTTAAATTATATGGCGCCAGGTTGCCACGCAACATTATTGTGGATTCTATATTGCATGATCTTGATCAGGCCATTGCATATCTTCCGGCCAGGGCCGAAGGACCTGCTGCCCGGCTTAACCGGGAAACAGCGATGCTTTTTCAATCCAGGGTAGCTTTATATGAAGGTACCTGGGAAAAATATCATGCCGGCACACCATTCGGCGTAACAGGACAGAATGGAACCGTTTACCTGCAAAAAGCAGCTACGGTAGCTGGTGAATTGCTGAACAATTCCGGTGGCTATAGCCTGGATAACGTGGGTGTACCCAATGCTTACCGTGAAATATTTAACCAGAGTGATTACGGTAACAGCAAAGAGGTGATGCTATGGCGGAAGTTTGATAATGCACAGGGTTTATCGAACCGTTGGTATCTCTTTGTTCCATTGGGGCTCGACAGAGGCATTACAAAGAGCCTGGTAGATGATTACCTGTGTACTGACGGGCAGCCTATCAGCAGCAGTTCCCGCTACAAAGGCGACGATTCATTGTTACATGTTGTTGCCAACAGAGACCCGCGCCTGAGCCAGACCATCTTTGTCCCCGGTTCAATCATTACCAGCAACCGTCCTGGCAATGCGCAGAATATCATTTTCCAGCAACCGGACCTGGCCAATTCTGCCAATGCACCTACCGGCTATGAATTATTGAAGGGGCATATGACTACAGCCTCCCAACAAGTGGAAAATTCAACACAGGCACTGATATACTTCAGGTTTGGAGAAGTATTACTGAACTACGCAGAGGCGCTGGCTGAACTGGGAACACTTTCACAGGCAGACGTAGATAAAAGCATTAACAAATTGCGGGAAAGAGTAGGCATGGTGCCGCTGCAACTTGGTAGTATCACACCTGATCCTAACTGGTTATTTCCGGGACTTTCCCCTGTTATCAATGAGGTGCGCCGGGAAAGAAGAGTGGAGCTGGCTTGTGAGGGCTTTCGTCATGACGATATTTTCAGGTGGGCCGCTGCCGGATCACAGATCCTGAATTGGAAACCGAAAGGCGCTAAACTAAAACAATGGGCTACTCTTTTTCCAGCAGAAGTATTAAATAAATATCCGGTAGATGATCAGGGATATATTGAATTTTTCAAAAACATACCGGCGATGTCAGCAGGATATAAGTTTAAAGTGAACAGGGATTATCTCTCACCGCTTCCTGCCGATCAGCTGGTACTTAATCCCGCGTTGGGCGGTAACAATCCCGGATGGTGAGTGCCGGTATAATTTTTCTGAAAATGGATTTACTCTTTTTTTGTCCTATGTGGGGCATGGCTGATGGGTCGCTTCGGGACATGCTGTTAAAAATAAAGCAGGCTGGCTATGATGGAATTGAATTTGGTTTCAGACCAGGCGATCCGCAACGGGAAACATTTATGGAACTGGCCAGGGAGCTGGATCTTATTACTATCGGTCAACAATGTTTTGCAGCAGGAAAGGATTTTGCCAGCTACCGGGAAAGTTACCGGGAGCACCTTGAATGGCTGGTTTCTTTTGAACCCTATTTCATCAATTGCCATACAGGTAAGGACTATTATAGTTTTGAACAGAACGCGGCGTTAATCGGGATAGCTGTTGAGATAGAAAAGATATCAGGTGTAAAGATTGTACATGAAACGCACAGGGGTACATTTTCGTTTTGCGTCGCGCAGTGCGGAGCCTATCTCAATACATTCCCGGCGCTGAATTTTACGGCAGATTTTTCACATTTCTGTACGGTTTCAGAATCTTACCTGGAAGATCAGCAGGAGTTGCTTGTGCCCATTATGGAAAGATCCCATCATATCCATGCAAGGGTGGGGCATCCGCAAGGGGCGCAGGTAACGGACCCCCGTCTTCCCGAATGGGCATTTGCTGTAGAGAAACACCTGGCCTGGTGGGATACTGTAGTTGATATAGGTAAACAAAAAAAGCATCGCGGCATAACAATCACACCCGAATTTGGACCTGCGCCTTATATGGCTGCTGCTCCGTTTACGCAGCAGCCACTGGCGAACCAATGGGAAATAAACCTTTATATGATGCAACTGCTCAAATCACGCTACAATTAAAAAATAACGATATGAATCAAATCCATCAACTGACCGCGGCACAGAAAGATTTTTTCAACACCAACGGGTACCTGGTAGTAGAAGATATTATTTCACCTGAAGAAGTGGCTAGCTATCTTAAAATTTATAACCGGTTCCTGGACGGCAGCATAGATACCGGTAAAAACCGGACCGATCTCGGCGTGGGGCTGGGGAATAATAAAAAGGTCGAGAATATTACACAGATTATGTGGCCAAGTGACTTTGCTCCGGAAGTACTTGGTATGACTTATCACAAAAGAGCCCTTGATATAGCCCGGGACCTGCAAGGCCCCGATATGCAAATGGATTTTGATATGCTCATAAACAAGGCTCCCCAAACGGCCACTATTACGCCCTGGCATCAGGATGCGGCGTACTGGATTAATATGCCGGATAAGAGAGCCGTAAGCTGCTGGCTTGCACTGGATGAAGCCACACTCAATAATGGCTGTATGTGGTATATACCAGGCTCGCAGCTATTACCACTACGGCCTCACCGTAATGCCGGTGGAGAGGGCAGTGCCCTCTCCTGTGACGCAACAGAAGCCGAAGGAGTGGGAATTGAATTAAAAGCGGGATCTTGTGTTTTACACCATGGCGCCACCCTGCATTATAGCCGGGGTAACAACACCGATAGTTACCGTCGTGCTTTCATTATTAATTTCCGGCCGGAAGAAATGATTGCACTGGAAAGAAAAGAGGGATTTGATCATGGCAGAAGCGGGAATGCTGCTGAGAGAAAGATAAGGAACGAGGGTTTTAAAAAATAAAAAAAAGGATATGCTGCAAAAGAAATTTTTACCTCCCATGATGATCATTGGGTTTCTTTTTTTTGTTTTTGGGTTTGTTAGCTGGTTAAATGCTATTCTTATTCCATACTTCAAACTATCGTTGCAGTTATCTTTAAGCGAGGCCATGATGGTGGCCTTTGCTTTTTATATTTCCTATTTTATCATGGCTCTTCCTTCCTCCTGGATATTGGAGCGGACGGGTTTGAAAAAAGGAATGATGCTGGGTCTTTTTGTGATGGCTTTGGGTGCCCTGTTATTTATTCCTGCGGCCCATTTCAGGAACTACCCGATGTTTCTTGTGGGATTATTTGTGCAGGCTACGGGGCTTACACTGTTACAAACCGCCGCCAATCCGTATGTTACCATACTGGGGCCAATTGAAAGTGCTGCCAGCCGTATGAGTTTGATGGGCGTATGCAATAAGGTTGCCGGCGCAGTAGCCCCGCTGATACTGCTCAAAATGGTAACAAAAAGTCCACAGGAAATAGATGACATTAAAAGCGCATTACCAGGTCTGTTACCACAACAGGCAACCGATGTTTTACAGCAATTGATCCTCCGGTTGCAGACGCCTTACGGCGTGATGGCAGCCGTACTTATCTTGCTCGGGTTAATTATTTATTTTTCCGGGTTGCCGGATATTAAGCAAGCGCAAAAAAGTAATATTGAAAAAGAAAGTATTTTCCGCTTTCCCCATCTGATGCTGGGCACTTTCGCCATTTTTTGTGGCGTAAGTGTAGAAGTCCTGGCGGTTGATTCAGTTATCAGCTATGCAGAATTTCATGGCTTTTCTTTCTTACATGCGAGGTACTTTGCTACTTATACGCTGGTAGTGATGATAACAGGATATTTGTTTGGCATAGCTGCTATTCCCCGTTATATCAGTCAGCGGAATACTTTGATTGGCTGTGCGGGCCTGGGAATGATTTTAACCCTTGTTATCCTGGTTACACCCGGCAGTTTTTCCGTATGGAGCGTGGTGATGCTGGGGCTTTGCAATGCGTTGATCTGGCCAGCCATCTGGCCGCTGGCATTGAAAGGATTGGGCGCCTACACCGAACGGGGTGCTGCTTTTTTAATCATGGGTATTGTAGGGGGAGCAATAACGCCCACGCTATTTGGGGCAATAGCTGTTAAAAGTAACTTGCAGCAGGCATATGTGATATTGTTGCCGCTTTACTTTTTCCTGTTGTATTATGGCTATACAGGTTGCAGAAAAGGTAAGCGTATAAAGGTGGCACAGGTTGTTTTACAAGAACAGAGCTGAAAGAGGGTTATTAGCACTCTTTCAGCTCTGTTGTCACCAGGCGGCGCGATCCGCATATAGATGATTAACTATACTGATAAACGCATTTGCCGTTATGATAAAGAGCCTTGATAGTTGACGTACGTGCAACGGCTTCTGCAGAACAGCTTGCCTCCACCAAATTAAAATCTGCTTTATCTCCGGCTTTGGGCCATTGTTGTTTACCATTATTGTCTAATGGCAAAACATCATTGGTTGCAATACGCAAACATCTTGATAGCTCCAGTTCAGAAGAGAAGCCATAAAGTTGCGCCATCAGGTTGGCTTTCTGCAGCATGCTGCCTGTTCCGAAAGGACTCCAATGGTCAACAACACTGTCGGTGCCCGTCATAACCTTTATGCCATGTCGATGTAAGGTGGGGATAGGCATGATCAAATGTCCGAAAGGAATGGTGGAAATGATGCCTATTTGTGCCTCCGCTAATTGTTCGCAGGTTTCCTGCAAAACTTTTCCTTCCAGTTTTCCCAGCACGAAGCAATGACTCAGGAATGTTTTCCCCTTTAAAGCAGGGTTCTCCTTCACTTTGTTGATCAGGTATTGTACCGTTTTGAGTCCGCTTTCTCCGGATTCGTGTAAATGAATATCGATGCCCCGCTTGTAATCCAATGCCAGTTGAACCGTAAAGTCTAAAGATCGTTCTATACTGCCGTCAATGGAAAAGGGGTCCAATCCGCCAATAAAATCAATATCCATTTGAGCGGCTTCCTTCATCAGGGTCTCTGACCCGGAATTGAAAATTCCATGTTGAGGGAAGGCAACGATTTCTACGCCAAAAACGGCACGTTTATTTTCAATGGCTTTCTGTAAATTCTTCAGCGAGTTTAATTGCGAAGTAGGTTCAATATTAACATGGCTTCTTGCAAAGTCGGAGCCTTTGGACTGTAAAAGCTCAATGATTTTTTCCGCCCGTTCTGTAGATGTTTTTAATAATTCGGGCAGGATCTTTTCTTCCAGGGTAATCATATCCCTCACACCGTGTTGGCGCTTTGAGCGTGCTTTCCACGGACCGCCGTAAAAGGTTTTATCCAGGTGGATGTGCATGTCTTTCATAGCCGGTAACAACAAATAGCCCTTTGCATCTATGGCGCCGGCTATATCGCTGTTGGGCTGTATTGCTTTTATTTCCCCGTTTTCTATCACCATAGAAAATAGTTCCGTTTTGGTGCCGGTTACTTCAAAATCATCTCTGTAAAACCCGGTTTCCATCCGGACATTTTTAAATGTTACCTGGTCTGTTGTTCCTTGTTTATGTAAGTTTCCCATTGCAAATATTGATTTAGGCAGTGCGCCGGACAATAATCCGTATCCCATTACGCTGGTTGCCGTTTGTTGTATAAATCTTTTACGGGTAAGGTCTTTTCTGCTCATATGCTGCCGCGTTCTATTAAAAAAACAAATAAAAATAGTGATTAGTTTATTCACAACATCTTTTCAAGTCCGTATTTCAGTTTTTGTAGTACTAAAATTGTATTACATTGGAAATACTATCCACCCACCATTGGTTTGTAGCAGGAAGTACGGGTTTATATCCATAATATTGAAGTATATGAGATCTTTTCAGTTTTTCGTTTTATTTATATCCTTTGGCTATTTATTGTCATCATGTAAAAAAGATCAGCAGCCCGATAAAATCCAGCTGAGCAGCCATCAGGTTGAACTATGGGCTGGACAGGATACTGTTATCTCCATTTCAGGGGCTCCCAAACAATATACCGTTTCCTCTGAAAATGAAGAAATCGCCCGTGTCGTTATACAGGACAACCGTATCCTGATTACAACAGATCTTCCGGGGTCAACCATCATCCATATAACGGATGGCGCTAATAATACTTCAACGATTAAGTTGAGAGCATTATCTGTTATCGGAACCTGGAGAAGGGCAGAAGGGGACGAATCTTTGAAAGCCCGCATCTTTGTTGAGACAGGCGACCCCGTTTTTGCAGATGAATTGCAACGTCAATTATTTGAAGCAACAATAAAGCAACCAGGCACCAATTATATGATTCATTTCAGCACCGATCCTGTAATGACTTTTACAGAAAGACAGCAAAATACAGTGCTCAGAGAAGGCGAGTTTTTGTTCAGAAACCTTACCCTGACATTAACACACAATGCTATTGAAGATGTGTATAAAATAAAGCCACTTGATTATGGCGTTATCGGTCTTGAACAGGATTTGACAGCGCATTACAAAGCGTTACATCCTGACAAGGACATTAAAAAGGTAGTTATCGTAACGCATGTACGTAAAGCTACATTCCCCGGGTAATTCCTTTTAGAAATAGCTTCTCAATAATAATTACATCGTTAATAAATATGAAAATGAGATCCCTTTTAGCATGCCTGTTTGTATTGTTAAGTACATATAGCTCCTGGGCACAGGACCGTAATACGCCGGTTAAACGGGCGGCTGAAAAAGATAAATTCCTGATCGGTATTTTCTGGCCTCCTGTATGGGCGTTTACCAATGATGAACAATACCAGCTAATGAAGGACGCGCACATTGACGTTATACAGAATGTAAGTAGTACAGACCTGTATACAGTGGAGAAAAACCGGAAGATGCTTGATCTTGCGTATAAGCATGGTTTAAAGGTATTGGTGGCAGACCCGAGAGTACATGGATCGGTCAGCGAAATAAAAGCGATGGTGAATGATTTTAAATCGCACCCGGCCCTGGCAGGTTATTATATCATGGATGAACCGGATACCGCAAAACTCAGCTGGTGTGCGGCTACGAATAAAACAATCATGGAAGCGGATCCCACAAAGATGGCGCATGTGAACCTTTTCCCGGTATATGCGCTGGGGGAACAGTTAGGTAATATTAATTATGAAAAAGAATATGTAGAGAGATGGATAGAGATGGCAGGGCCCGATCAGCTGGGATATTTATCTTTTGACCATTACCCGTTTAATGATAAGGGCGGTTTCCGTACTTCCTATTATAACAACCTGGATATAATCCGTCGGGCAGGTCTGAAATATGGTCTTAAAACATCTGCTTATCTGCAATCTTTTGGGATACCGGGTGCCTTCCGTCGCCCAAACCAAGGGGAACTGCGTTACAATGTATATTCCTTGCTGGCGTATGGTATTAAGTATCCTGTTTGGTTTACCTATTGGACCCCTTCCGGTCAGGGAGATAAATTTCTTCCGGGTGTTATTGATACAGCCGGTAACAAAACGGATTTTTATGCATACACACAACAGTTGAATAAGGAGATGAAACAACTGGGGAAGACGCTGATAGCACTGGATGCAAGGGAGATATATCACACTGGTACTGAACTGCCTGAAAACGTGGTAGCATTACCGGAAGATACCTGGCTGCAGCCCACAGATCAATCGGTAGCATTAATAGTTACTTACTTTGTGCATCAGCAAAATGGAAACCGGTATATCATGCTGGTCAACAAATCTTACAAAGACAAACAATCTGTTCAGCTTCGTGTAAATGAAAAAGTAAAAAGATTGAGTAGTATCGGGAAAGACAATGATAAAGTACAGAAAATAAAGTGGAACCAGGACCGGGAAATAACCGTAGATTTTTTGCCTGGAGAGGGTAAGTTATATCGTGTGGAGTAGTTATCTGAAATGAGTAAAAGCGTGTATGCAGACTATGCTTTTACTCATTTTATTGTAAGTGTTACATCACTAATTCCTTAAACAGTAAATAATGATGCGGTTCTTTTCATACCTGAGCAAAACTATATGCTTAACCCTGGTTGTATGGTTAGCATGTTCTGGCAATACTATGGGCAACCCACCGGATTCAACAACGATACGCCTTTTCAATGGTCAAAACCTCGATGGATGGTACACCTTTCTGCATGGCCGTGGGCGCGACGCTGATCCAAAAAAAGTATTCACCGTAAACAAGGGAATGCTGCGCGTTTCCGGAGAGGAGTTTGGGTGTATCACGAGTGATAAGGAATATGATAATTACAAACTGATAGTAGAATTCAGGTGGGGCGATAGAACTTTTTCCCCAAGAACGAACAATGCAAGAGACAATGGAATCCTGATGCATTCTACGGGTGCAGACGGTGCTTTTGATGGTACGTGGATGCATTCTTTTGAATGTCAGCTTATCGAGGGCGGTTCCGGTGATTTCATCGTAGTAGGTGATGGAACAGATAAATACACTTTGTCCACGAAGGTATTACCGGAAAAGCAGGGAGGGTGCTATGTTTTTTCACCCAGCGGAGATTCCGTTACTGTAAATGGTGGACGTATTAACTGGTATGGCCGTGATCCGGAGTGGAAAGATGTATTAGGATTTCGTGGCAAACAGGATGTGGAAAGAACCCCGGGCAAATGGAACCGTATGGAATGCATTTGCCGGGGGGATGAGATTTTTATAGTACTTAACGGTAAACTGGTCAATCACGCATTCCGGGTAAAACCTTCGAGAGGACGTATTCAGATTCAATCGGAAGGTGCCGAAATATTCTTTAGGCGCATCGATCTCCGGGAGCTGAAGTAAGCGTACAAAGATAAAGCAGCATTTTATTTTGTAGGGCATATTCCTGAAGGCACCTGCACTAAATCCATTCTAACAAGAAAGCGTTAGTCTAATGTGTTGCCTGTATGGACAAGGCATGATGAAATATGTTCAACGGGTCCCATTTGCTTTTTACTTTCTGCAACCGTGGATAATTGTCCTTGTAGTAAAGCGTGTGCCATGGAACGCCTGACTTATTCCATTCAGGGTTTGCGAGATCTGTATCCGGATGATTAATCATGCAGCCATTGGTCTGTTCATTGGGCAGGGGTACACCTCCGGAGCCTTCAAAAAACTCCATATAAAAAGAACGGATCCAGGCGAGGGTAGTCGTTTCACCTTTCGGATCACCCCAGCCTGCGCTCCAGGCCACATCAAGAATGGAATCCCTCTGGGCCGAAGCTGTGGCTTCCGGTGATACGGTATTCACTTTGCCGCCATAGGTCGCCATGCCCATTCCTCCTCCTATACTTTCATTTGCAGTCAGATATTTATAGGCTGTCGCGATCTGGCGGTCAGTAAGCGGTTGACGGAAGAAAGCGTCCTTTATTTTTGCCTGTACATTATCGAAACCCGGTTGGAATAATTCAGGAAACGGATTCAGGGCAAAGCGGAGCCAGGGCGTTTCCTCGATCTGCCTTGTATAAGGTAGTCCGATAGGGTCTGCGATGGCAGCCAGGTGTTCATCTATAAGCTGGATAGCCTTTGGCCCGGCTGTGGAGACGCCTTTCATCTCCAGCTTGCCCAGGTTACGGTGGTTAAGAAAAAGCAGGCTGAATAACTGTGTGTAAGGAGAGTCAGGAGCACTGTTCTGCTGGCTCCATTCCCCGAAATTTCGCATGAGACGGGAAAACAACGTTTCATCAAAGTCCTTCCAGTCCCATGACACCCGAAAGGTGGTAATGGATGCCGGTGCTTTTGGCAACGCAGCAGCGGGGTCAGATCCAGTAGCCCCAGCAGACCGGAGCCAGTAGCGGGTAACGATGCCGAAGTTGCCTCCGCCACCTCCTGTATGCGCCCACCAGAGCTCACGGTTGGGATCAGTAGCTTCCCGGGTAGCTATAACAATATTGGCCTTCCCCGCTGCATCGACTGTCACCACTTCTATACCATAAAGATGATCAGCCGCCAGTCCATATTCCCGGCAAAGGAAGCCAAAAGCACCACCCAGTACATGCCCGCCGATACCTATGTTAGGATGCTCTCCTGCGGGAAGGACCACTCCCCAACCGAGGAACAGCCTGCGATACATTTCACCAACTGTTGCACCGGCTTCCACCGTAAAGGCTGACCTTTCAGTATCATAACTGATGTCCGCCATCAAAGACATATCTACAAGCACCTGCACAGTTGGGTCCGCCACGAAACCCTCCAGGCAATAGCCGCCACTGCGTACTACCAGCCGCCGTTTGCTGTCTACCGCCTCCTGTACAGCCTCCACCACATCTTTGGTGGATTTTGCCAGCCGGATATATTCGGGCTTACCTGTAAAGCGTTTGTTGAACCTTTTTCCTGCAAGATCTGGATATCGTATATCCGTGGGTGTGATCTTTTCCATAGTTAAATTTATAAAAAAATAACTATTCCCAACTCAATCTTCGGTTTCAATATTCTCTTTCCCGAAATACAGCAACTACTTATGGGCAGAACCCAGTTTCTCCTCGTCAGCCGTTGTTGGATGGCCGGTGCTGTTGGGCTGTCCTTTACCTTTGGTGATCAGGCTAAACAAACTTTGCTGTATATATTGGGTCCATGCATTTTTACAGATATCGAAACACTCATATTCAGGAACTAAACCCAGGTGCGTGAAGCGGAGTTGCGTTTTGTTGTCCTGTCTGGAAATTTCAAAACTAACTTTTGTGCCTATCCATTCGCTTTTGTCCTTCGTAAATTGAAAATAGTTGTCCAGCACCAGCCAAACTACTTTTTCATTCGGGACAAATTCTATTATTCTCATTTTGCAGCGATGCACATCTTCGTAATGATATAAAAACTCCTCATTGAGTTTGTCTGTGCTGCCTTCAATTTCTTCCGACCACCATCCGCGAACATTATTGACGGCATTGAAGACTTCTTGGGGGCTTTGATCTACCATAATGGTAGTAGTGAAATCTGTTTTCATTTTTATGGATTTTATATTACACCAAAACTACAGTCTTAATCTGGTAGTAATGGGGTGTGAAATAGACAATTTACGGGGGTAATTTGGACAGCATAAAATACTATCTTTACCAAAAGATTATCAATGAAACAGGTAACCATTATTGTTCCGAAAGGAGATGTCAATCTTAGCAGCATAACAGGTACGTTTGAAATCCTGAGCAGAGCAAATGCGTATTGGCAAAAGATGGGCAACCAGCCAATGATGGAGATCCATATAGCCGGTTTTGTGACAGAACTGAAATTGGATGCCGGCTTCTTTTCAGTTTATCCTGAAAATATCAAAGACATAAAAAAAACTGACCTGCTGATCATACCTTCTGTCTCTTATGATCCTGAGGTAATGGAAGAGAATGCGGCACTGATTACCTGGGTCACGGAACAATATAAAGCAGGCGCTGAAGTTGCGAGTATGTGCTCCGGTGCATTTCTACTGGCCGCTACCGGCTTGCTGGATGGCAAGAGTTGTTGCACGCATTGGAATATGTCGACCGATTTCAAGCGACTGTTTCCAGATGTTCATCTTCAAACCGATAAACTGATCACGGTTGAAAAAGGAATATATACCAACGGTGGCGGGTACTCGTTTTTAAACCTGATCCTTTTTTTAGTAGAGAAATATTTTGACAGGCAGATAGCTATTTACTGTTCAAAAATTTTTCAAATTGATATTGAAAGATCATCACAATCACCTTTTCATATTTTTCAAACGCAAAAGAACCATGGTGATGAATTGATTTGCCAGGCACAAACTTATATTGAAGAAAATCTGTGTGAAAAAATTTCATTCGAAGAACTGGCTTCAAAACTTGCAACCAGCAGGCGGAATTTTGACAGACGTTTTATCAAAGCTACCGGTAATACCCCGGTGGAATATTTACAGCGTGTGAAAGTAGAAGTGGCCAAGAACACCTTAGAAAGAGGCAGGAAAAGCATTTTTGAGGTAATGATGGAAGTTGGCTATTCAGATGATAAAGCGTTCAGAGAAGTGTTTAAAAAAATAACCGGCTTATCCCCTTTGGATTACAGGGCGAAGTATAATAAGGAAGCGATTTTGTCTTAGTGCCTACCTACCTCTCCTTTACTTTTTTGGAAAACTGAAGTTGCAAATCCTTCAGTGCTGCATCATACCCGGCTTTATCCATAAACGCAGCAGGATTATACTTGTCGCCGGGTTTATGTTTGGAATGAAGTCCGAACTGGCTGGCATGCGAAGCAAGCCATATATCGAAGGATAATTTCTTCATTTCACGCAGGGTATATGCATAGTCGCTGGCGATTCCCGGGTATGCAGGTATTTCCGAAAACTTTTTCGCAGTAACAATAGTGGGCATATTGGCTATCAATACACGATAGGATCTCTGCTCATCCCTGACATCAAATAAAAAACTGCAGGAACCTTTTGTATGGCCAGGATGATGGAGCATTACCAACCGTGCATCTCCCAGCTTTATGGTGTCTCCATTATTCAGTAGCCGGTCAATCTTAACGGGTTCATAGGTAGTGTTCAGGGCGTAATCAGACTTTCCTCCATCCGCGACTACAGATGAATCGCCCCTGTCAACCATCATTTTGGCGCCGGTAAGGCGCTGAATGGCTGCTGTTCCGGCCATATGGTCATAATGCGCCTGTGTTGTCAATAATATACGGGTATCGGCAGGCCTGAAGCCTAATGTCTCAATGTTTTTATTGATCATAGCTGCCGAAGCAGCAAGCCCTGTATTGATAAGTATATTCCCTTCTGAGGTGGTGATAAGATAACACGCCAGATCGTAGGTGCCAACATAGTACAGATTACCGGCTATACGGAACGGCTGATAAGGGGCAGACCATTCCGGCGGTGTATTTTCAGGTCCTGATACCGTTTGAGCGTTTGCGAAGTAACCGGTAAACAATATACCGGCTATTAGTACCATATTTTTAAAAATTGGTCTGAGCATGGTTGCAAATGAATGAAAAGCGAAGATAGCCAAACATGGCTATTAATGAAGGATTCAATAATAACTATTGTTTTCAGATAGCAGTAAGAGGTCGTTAAAACATTTACTCCGTTCTTAAACTCTTAACCGGATTTGTAAGCGCCGCTTTGATGCAGGTAAGCACGATATGCAATAAGTTTTATAATTCATCGATGGGACTTAGTATATTTAATTTAATTAGAATAAATTATATCTTGTAAAATCCTTTCACCTGATTTTCATTAATTTGTATCACTACGACCTTATAACAGAAAATGATTAGTGAAAAAGAAAATAAAAGGATCAGCAAATTTCTAAGCTTTGTGCTAAGACATCAACCCGGAATTATTGGGATTACATTAGATAAGCATGGTTGGACAGATGTTGAAACTTTAATAGAGAAATCAAATGAAAATGGTGTTCATTTTGACAGAATTATTTTGAACCATATTGTAGAAACGAACGCCAAAAAAAGATTTTCATTTAATGAAAGTAACGAGAAAATAAGGGCGAGTCAAGGGCATTCAGTTGAAATCGAACTTGCTTATATTGCTCAAAAACCGCCAGCAATTCTATATCACGGTACAGGGCAAAAATCTGTAACTTCAATAAAATTAACAGGACTTGAAAAACGAGAGCGACATCATGTACATTTAAGTATAGACATTGAAACAGCTATAGCGGTTGGAGGCAGACACGGGAAACCATTTGTTTTTGAAGTCCTGGCAGAACAAATGTATGTGGATAAGTATGAATTCTTTTTATCGGAAAACGGAGTTTGGCTGACTGATAATGTGCCGATAATATATTTGAGAGAGTATAAATGAAAAGAAGAATACCATCAGCCAATAAGGAAAATAAACCACTGATAAATGACTAAGTTATACTTAGATAATCCATTTTACTCTCTGCTTTTAGTATTGATGTTTTTTACTTGCTGTAACGGACCAAACAAAACTCAACCACAAGAAATTGCAAGTGAACAAAAAACATTCCCGGACAGACATCCGAAACTTATAAAAACCCAGGGCTCACACCAATCTGCTAATGTTCGTTGTGGGCTGCAGGATAAAGCAGGGAACCTATGGTTCGGCACCATAGGAGAAGGGGTTTATCGCTACGATGGGAAATTATTTACACAATTTACTGTGAAAGATGGGCTGAATAGCAATTTAGTTTGGTCCATTTTAGAGGATACAACAGGGAACATTTGGTTCGGAACTTCGGATGGTATCTGTCGCTACGATGGGAAAAAAATGACCGAAATTCCAATCTCTGTGACGAATGGTAGTAATCTATTTTCCAATACTTTACAAAATCATAACCCACAAGAGAGAAATGAGGTTTTTAGTATAATACAGGATAAAAGTGGAATAATTTGGTTTGGCACAACTGCTGGCGTCTATTGCTGCAATGGAAAATCTTTTACCCGTTTTTTAGATGGCGACAGCATTATAAATAAGAATGGGCTTAGTCTTAAAAGTGTTCAGTGTATGTTGCAGGATAAAAATGGTAACGTTTGGTTCGGCTCAGGGCCAATGGCATTTGAAGGCATTTGCCTGTATGATGGAAAATCCCTGACCAATTTTAAACCGAAAGATGAAGGATGGATTCGTAATATATTGGAAGATAAAAAAGGAAATATTTGGTTCGGTACAAGACACTATGGTGCGTGCCGTTATGATGGCACAACCTTTACTTATTTGACAGAGAAAGAAGGTATTGGTAATCCTATGTTAGTAGATAAGGCAGGAAATATTTGGTTCGGTGGCGGTGAAAAGCTGCATACCATAGAAAGTAATGGCGGGATTTGGTGTTATGATGGTAAGTCCTATAAAAATTTTAATACTAAAGACGGTTTGGGTAATTATTCAGTTTGGAGTATTATGGAAGATAAAGCTGGCAACATCTGGGTAGGCACAAGAAATAATGGATTGTATCGTTACGATGGGAAAACCTTTACCAGTTTTTCGGAATAGCAACAAGTAGATGACGACTATTCATCTATCTTTAGGTTATCGGTCATTGCAAAAAGACAGCTGGCAAACTCATTTTATGAATATTAATTCTCAAAACGTAATAGATTATCCGAATAACAATACCATTTTTATGGTATGGAATTTCAAAGAAAACAGTGATATAAAACCTGTTTTTGAACGTATATGTGCGCTGATGAGCAATCTTAATAATTCTGCTCAGGTGCGTGCCACAACTTCAAGAGCAAGTGTGGTGATGGGAATCAGTCACCGGGCATGGAAAAAACTGAGCTTGCCGGAACCGCTTCCAAAAGAATTGCTTGAATTTGAATCCATAACAGGACAGAAACATACCGCCATTTCCACACCGGGCGATTTGCATTTTCATATTCGGGCTGACGACAAGAGTTATTACATCGATATGGCTGCCGATATTGCCGTTATATTATCGCAGGCGGCAACTTGTTCCGAAGAAGTACACGGCTTCAGGTATTGGGATGGAAGAAGTATTTTAGGCTTTGTAGATGGCACTGAAAACCCGAATGGAGCAGATCGCGGTTTTTTTGGTATCATTGGAGATGAGGACGAAAAATATAAAGGCGGAAGTTATCTTTTTGTTCAGAAATATATCCACGATTTAAATGCCTGGAGGGCTTTGTCTGTTCCGGAGCAAGAGAAAGTATTTGGAAGGAGTAAAGCTAATGATATTGAAATGGCGGATGATGTAAAACCGTCCAATTCGCATTCCGCTTTGGCGAATGTAGGGGATGACCTGAAAATCGTTCGGGACAATATGCCCTTTGGTAATATAGCGAATAATGAAATGGGAACTTACTTTATCGCCTATGCAAGTACATTCCTTACAGTTACCAAAATGCTTAACCGAATGTTTGTAGGTGAACCAGAGGGTAATTACGACAGAATTTTAGATTTTAGTACAGCAAAAACAGGAACTTTATTCTTTTGCCCTTCGATGAATATGCTGAAAGATTTTGTAGGATAAAAAAGTGGAATAATTACAAATGAAAAAATCAGAGAATCATTCCATCTATACCATAGGTCATTCGACTCACAGTCTGGCTGAATTTTTGGCTATGCTGCAATCCTTTGATATTAAAATTCTGGTCGATATACGCAGGTTGCCCGGCTCCCGCAAATTTCCACAATTCGACCAGGAAAATTTAAAAATATCCTTAGAAGAAAACGGAATAAAATATATACATCTGGCTGATTTGGGTGGACGAAGAAAGGCGAAGAAAGATTCGAAAAACAACCGGTGGAATAATGACTATTTCAGAGGTTATGCCGATTATATGGAAACCGAAGAATTTGAGAAGGCCATTGTTAAACTGGAACATATTGCCTTAGAGCAGCCAACAGCTTATATGTGCTCTGAAGCGGTTTGGTGGAGATGTCATCGTTCCCTGGTGTCTGATTATCTGAAAGCTAAAGGCTGGACCGTATTGCATATTATGGCGACAGGAAAAATTCTGGAGCATGCTTATACATCTCCTGCAAGAGTGGTGGGCGATCATGTTTTTTATTCTGACATAGATTAATCAATATATCTGTTTATGCAAACGGATTCTCTCACCCATTTCCTATATTTGAGTTGATGAAATAGTAACCCATAACGACAACAAAAACTACAATGGCCCTCAAAACGAACATTCCGATTGACGTAGTTCATTTGATACCAATGCTGGACAGGAAATTGTTGGACCTGCTGAAATCGCTTAAACCGAACGAATGGCAAAAACAGACCGTAGCGAAACTGTGGACTGTCAAAGACGTAGTTGCCCATTTGGTTGATGGTAATATTCGCATGCTTTCTATCCTTCGTGATAACTATTTCGGTGAACAAATAACAGCAAATTCCTACCAGGATTTAGTAAATTTTCTGAACGGACTGAATGCTGATTGGGTAAAAGCTATGAAAAGAGTAAGTCCGCAAATGCTTATTTTTCTTCTTGAAATAACCAATCAGCCATATTACGACTATCTCAAATCTTTAGATCCTTTTGATAAATCGGTTTTAGCAGTCAGTTGGGCGGGGGAGGCGGAGAGCAAAAACTGGATGGAAATAGCCCGTCAGTACACAGAAAAATGGCTGCATCAACAGCAGATAAGAGACGCGGTAAATATGCCCGGCTTAATGATGCCTGAACTTTATTATCCTTTCATTGACATTTTTATGCTTGCGCTTCCATACACATACCGATCAATGACTGCTGATAATGGTACAATTGTAAAGGTTACCATAACAACAGAGATTGGTGGGTCGTGGTATTTGCTGCGAACTGATAATACCTGGAATTTAGAGAAAAATCTCACAGCAGCGCCAACAGCTGAAATTATTATTGATCCAGACACTTCCTGGAAGCTGTTTTCAAAAAGCTTACGACCAGAACAAGTGAAAGATAAAGTGAAAATTCATGGAGAGGAAAAACTTGGAGCAACAGCATTGACCATGCTTTCTGTGATGGCATGATCATCAAAATATACCAGCTATGATATCGATAGCGGTATTGATTGGTTTAGAAGCGCGATACAACGATCCTGTTGTTGTGATCCTTATGACGCAAAAATGGGATTAATTTTTGACAGCTTCATTGTCTGGCGTCAGAAATTATAAATGGCTATCCATGAGTTTGAAAAATAAATTCCAGCATATAACTGTCAACACTATTCCGGATATAATCATCCACTTACCCTGATTCCGTGTTTTTAATGAGAATGCATTTATACGGGAACCATCTGGCAGTGTTTTTTTTGTCAGGCGAACAAATGCACCTATAAAGATTCCAATAAAGGAGAAAATAGTAGAAAAGGGAATAGGTAAAAACAACAGAAGGGGAGAAAGATAGCCTATTAACAGCCAGATGGCAGACAGGTCCTGCGGTTGAGAAAGTGTTTCTAACCGGCTGTCCCCGAGAAGCTGTAATTGTTCCGGGGAGTATGAAATACCTTGCTTTTCCAGCAGTTTTAGTGCAAGCGCATAATCAAAGTCGCCCCATTCATCTTTTTTGATAATTACTTCCTTCAGTTCTTCAGTGGAAAAGGACAACAGGTAATAGTCTGGTTCTACATCTTCAAGGGATACGTTGATCCGGCTTTTCAGCAGTGTATCTGCCTGAGAGAAATAACCGGCAGGAATTTTCACCAGGTGTCGCTGATCAAAGTTCTGGCCTACATAGATTTTATCCATGAGCAGGACTTCTTCTTCATATTGCACGGGGATATTATGTTCCTGCAATAGGGAAATAATTTCAGCAGCCTGTTCTGCTGTATGAAATCTTTTAAAGGCAAGTAATTGTTTCATAGGTATTCTATAGGTTATGAAGATACTGTTTCGCAAATATTACCGGTAAAAAATGTTTATCATTCAGCCCAAAATCATTCATCTCTGATGAAATTTCTGTTACATTTGGAGCAAAAGAATAAAAATGAGAAGACTTTTAGCATTCACATACGCAGCAAACTCTATACTTCAGAAGAACAGGACAAAAAAATCGCAACTCAGCTTTTAACAGTAAATTAAATTATCGCTCTATTTTTATAGCTTGGAACACTATTGCAACTTTTTAAAAATATCCCTTATGAAACTAAATATAATTACATTATGCTGCATTGCTTTTTTATTTCTTTTTGCCTGTAAACAAAATAAAGCCGCTAAGATCGAGGCAGTTACCTTAATAGAAACAAACAAAAGTTGGAATGGCAGCGACTTGCCAAAATACCCTGATGGGAAACCTAAAATTACGGTTTTAAAAATAACGATACCACCGCATTCTAAATTGAATATTCATAAACATCTGGTAATTAACGCAGGTGTGTTGACAAAAGGAGAATTAACAGTGGTTGATGAACAACATAATACCTTGAATCTAAAAGCAGGTGATGCTTTAGTTGAACTTGTAAACACTTATCACTATGGTGAGAATAAAGGAAATGTACCTGCTGAAATCATTGTTTTCTATGCAGGTACAGAAAACTTACCAATCACTGTTACTAAAAACAATGAATTAAGAGATCATTAAATCATTCGATTTTAATATGATACGGAAAGTGATTTCTCTAATAACCCTAATTTTTGAGGATAAATTAGCATGAAATGAGAAAACGCAAAAATATTGAATGAAGAGCGATTTATAAAAGGAAAGCCTCAACGTAAGTTGAGGCTTTCAGTGATCCCTGTGGTACAGAAATCGAACCATCTCCTACCCGATTTGATGATGTTACCCACACATAATATGCGCACACGATTAAATATATAAATAATAAATATATTTAATTATTCACCAAGACTTGTTTACACCCTCAGTATCTCAAACATCTCCTTATGGCATCAAAAATACATTTCTATTGTTATTTGTATAACTTTAGCCTTTTATTACTATTAAATTTTAAATATTATTATATTAAATTATTAATCAAGATATTAAATATTAAAATTCAAATATTAAAAGATTCCTTATTATTTATAGCATCTTTGAAATTGCGCTTTCTTTAATATAACAAATTGAAAAAAAATTCATTTTATATTGAGGGCTCTTTAATATGTCCAATTGATAATAAGTAAATTGCACTTCTAAGGGAAAAATAAATGAAACTTGCAAAAAAAACAGAATTATACCCAACACCACATACGGATGAAAGTCCATCAGAATATGCAGACAGATTGGGGGTCATCTATACATCAAAAGTTACATTAGACCATAAAAAAAATTTAGGCCAATATTTCACTCCAGCCAAAGTGGCGAACTTTATGGGAGAATTTGGAGAAATTTTCAAGAGTAGCATTCGCATTTTAGATCCAGGATGCGGAATTGGGATTCTCTCTTGTTCATTAATTGAGAAGCTTGTATCGTCTAACTCAAATATTAAGGAGATCAACCTCGTCGCTTTTGAAAATGACAATGAAATACTCTCGTATACAGATTTATGTTTTAGCTATCTCTTCTTATGGCTAGAAGAAAAGGGAATAATTTTTTCTTATTTCCTCTGTAAAAATGATTTTATTCTACATAATTCTGCCATTTTAAAAAGTGCCGATTCTGAAGACGAAGAAAAATATGATTTAATCATCACTAATCCTCCATATTTTAAACTTAACAAAGATGATGCGAGGGCCGTTGCCGCTAAATCTATAATAAATGGTCAAACTAATATCTATTCTATTTTTTTAATTATTTCTGCAAGACTACTTAGTGAAAATGGGAAGTTGATCTTTATCACTCCTAGAAGCTTTACTTCAGGAAGTTATTTTAAGCTATTCAGAGAAAAATTTCTCTCCATGATGGATCTAACAAAAATTCATCTTTTCATTTCAAGAAAAGATGCTTTTGAAAGAGATAAGGTCTTACAAGAAAACATCATAGTTGTTTCTGAGAAAAAATCGGCACCTATCCCAAATCAATTGGAGATAGATTTTCCGGATCAGTCAGCTTCCACAATTTACATCTCCTATTCTCATGGAATAAATGATTTAGATAGCAGAAACATCAAAGAATACGTAATTACCGAGTTAGTTAACCTTCAAAGTGATCAAAAGATTATCCACATTCCTATTGTCCCTAATGATGAAAAAGCAATTCAAATTTTTAAATTATGGACACACAATCTAGCTAGTTTTGATTTAAAAGTCTCAACAGGACCAGTAGTAGACTTTCGCAGTCTTGATTTTATAAAAGAGAAAGCCTCAAAACATTCAGTACCTTTAATATACCTGCATAACGTTAATAAAATGCAATTCCAGTGGCCCCTCGAAAAAAGAAACAAAGGAAAAATTAAAGGTGAGTACATAATATCTAATGAATTATCTTCATCACGACTAGTAGCAAATAAAGACTATATTCTAATGAGGAGATTTAGCTCAAAGGATGACAATAGCAAATTAATCGCGAGTCCTTATTTTGCTAAATGGCTTTCCGAATATTCCTTAATAGGAATTGAGAATCACTTAAACTATATTTATAGGGAAAATAAGGATTTCAAAGAAGTAGAGATTTTAGGGTTGTCTGGTCTCTTAAATAGTCGATTGTTTGATATCTACTTCAGAACTTTCAATGGGAATATCAATGTCAGTGCAACGGAATTGCGAGATCTACCACTTCCTCCCGCAAGTGATATCATAAAAATTGGAAAAAAAATGATAAAGCTTGTTAGCTACGATCAAGATGCAATTAATAATATTGTAGAAAGCCATTTTAAAATAATTTTTAATTAATGGAACGTACAGAATTAATACAGGAAAAAATATTCCAGGCCTCTGATATTTTAAAGGCATTAGGCCTAGAAATTGGGAAGCAAAATATGGTTGCGCCTCTAACACTTCTAGCTCTATGTAATATAACTCCAGAAGAGAATTGGGAAAATTCCATACGAAGTAGTCTGATCATATCAAAGGATATCATTCCCTTTGCAAATAGGTATTACAATTCCGATTATAAAACAAATACAAGAGAATCTTTTAGAAAACAAGCTGCATGAATTTATAAAGTATAATATAGCTGAATTGAATCCAGATGATCCATCTCTCCCTCCCCAAAGTGGGAAGACCCACTATGCTATTTCAGCTATCTGTCTGAATACAATCCGAAAATATGGTCAATCCGACTGGGAAATTGCAGTAGAAAATTTCAGAAAATTTAATAGCCAGCAAACAGCAGCAAAAGAGGTTGATGCAATTTTAAGAAATTTAGAAATCCAAGGGTTTAAATCAATAGCCAACGACCACATTGAGCTAGGGAGGGTTAATGTCTTCATTGGTGCGAATGGATCAGGAAAGACAAATATACTAGAGGCAATCGCCTTAGCAGGAGCAGCAAGGGCTAATGACTTAAATTATGAGAGTTTCTATTCAAGGGGAGTTCGAGTAGCCAGACCGGACCAAATAATAAGTTCTTTTGTTGATTCTTCACAAGGAAATAGCATTGATCTGAAGTTAAACTTTCTTGAAAAAAATGAAAAATTTATCTATGAATTCACTCTAACTCCTGCGCATATGCAGGATGTATATACACGATGGATTGACCTCTCTGAAGAGGAAATGATGCCAGAAATATTGCTTCAACACTTTAAGGAAATAACTCAAAAGACGCCAAATATTAGCGGCAACGAATTGTTATCTAGAGCAAATGATCTGTTAGCACAAAGAGGACTCAACAAATCAAGGAGATATGATCCTATCTTAACAGAATATGCAATTTTCGACATAAATACTAAATCATTACGAGGAATCGCTCCAAGTGAAAGTAAAAAATCTCCATTAGGGATTAATGGGGAGGGCCTTGATCTATTTATTGCAAGTTTAAATAAGGAGGAGAAAACCATATTAAATAGAAGTAAATTTTTATTTGATTGGCTTGATGATATAATAAGTGATAAAGAAGACAAGTTAAAATTATCAGGGCTTAAGGCAGGTAAAAGTATATCCACTCTATATTTCAGAGACCTATATATGAATTCAAAAAACAACACATTATCTGCCGAGAATTCAAATGAAGGTATTTTGCATATACTCTTTTACATAGCCCTATTCTTGAGTGATAAAACACCCAAATTGTTTGCCATCGACAATATTGAAACAGCGTTAAATCCCTTATTATGTCAAACTTTAATAGAACAAATAGTTAGTTTATCAGAAGATAACGGTAAACAAGTTTTGATTACAACACATAATCCCGCAATACTTGATGGCCTTAATTTATTTGATGACGAACAACGGTTATTCGAAGTATTTCGTGATGATTCTGGACATACTTGTACCAGAAGAATCAAATTTAAATCCGATTTAAGTGATAAGCAAGGCTTGAAATTATCCGATATGTGGATGTCTGGCTTGCTAGGAGCTGTTCCTAAAAATTTTTAATAACATGAGGATTGGTATCATTTCTGAAGGTGGTGCAGACACAGCAGTTATAACAAATATTCTTAAAGGAATTACTGGGTTAGACAGTTCCAACTTTGTTCCGATTCGTCCTAGATTATCTTTTGACAATACAACTTTGCAACATCTAGATCCTGATCAAAAAGGTGGATGGAGTTTAGTTCAATTAGAATGCCAAGAAAAGAAAAAAATCGATGACTTCTTTTCACTGGAAGATGCCACGCATATCATAGTACACATAGATAGCGCAGAGGCCGAACAGTATGGTATAAGGCGATCAGATAAAAGCCATCATGAATATTGCACAGAGCTTAGGACAGAAATCATAAATAAAATTAAAGAATGGTTGAATCATAAATATGAAGAAAAGATATTATATGCAATAGCCATTGAAGAAATAGATGCCTGGGTTTTGGTAATGTATCATGACAAGGCAACATGCCAAATTACAAACCCTAAGGGAAAATTGCAGTACATACTCAATAAAAAGGGGGAGATTTCCACCAGCAATTATAAAAACTACTTCAGATTAACAAAGCCCTTTTCTAAAAAAAATGCCTTAATAAAGGAGGGCTACCTCGATTTAAATTGTAGTCTGAAAATGTTCTATGATGATGCAACAGCTGTATTTATTCCTCCTCAAAAAAATATCATTGAGGATCCCAATATCAACAATTAATGATATCAAGTGTAAAGTGCATAAAAAAGAATTTTTCGACGAACCGTTTTTCTCAGAATCCCATTCATCACATAAGTAAACGAATATGATTTATTCTATATCCTACAAGCACAGGATTTAGTCAGGGCTGAATCTCCGATTTCTCAATATGGCCAGCCGCAACTATTGCGTTATCGAATGTTTCTATCAGCATAGTAATCGTCTCTTTTGCTTGAGTGATCATCTCATAGCCTAAGTTAAGGTCCTTACCATCCCGGGCATGGACCGTGGGATAATTCTTACAAAAATCCTTATCCGCTTTTCCCTCCGAATGAACCAAAAGATGGCGCATTTCCAAATAGGGTAATGCTTTATCGATGACATTTTCGGGAATTTTTAATCCCAATTTTTTACTCATTTTTATAATCAGCGACTTAGTATTCTTCTCGTTTTCCAATTGCCGGAAAATTTGAGATGAAATTCTGTCTACTATTTTAGAAAAATTCCCTAAAGCAATAAGTTCCTTACTGGTAAACGTTATCAAATGTTCTCCAATTAATCTGTCAGTGTCCAGCCCTTTTTTTGTAGCTGCTTTAAGAATATCCTGAAAGTAATTAGTTGTTGCCTCGTACATACTTTTAATAAATGCTTCCCTAATAGTACCGGCTAAATGATTCGCAGCAATATTTCGGCTATGATCAGAATTTCGGCGAGCAGAAAGTTTTTTATGTCTAGTCTTGTCAGCATCATCAAATAAAAGCTTGGTACCAGGGGAATTTAACCTGTTTTTCTTAACCGCGCTCTTAATTACATCAACAAGTTCAAGATCAGCATCCAAATGGGCAGACTTGTTCAAAAACTTTACAAAATATTTTGTTTTCATTTGATAGGGACATTAGGGCATAGAAGTTACAATTTTTTAGGTAAAAAATCTAATTGCAGACAAAGAGTAGGTTACTTTACTATCATTGTTAGGCTCAACAAAAAACAAATAGTTGAATCGAATAAAAAACACAAAAGCCGCTGAGAACAGCGGCTCCCGAATCTCCCTTATCCATAAAATATCATTTTCCCTCCATCAAATCCAATACCGAACTTTCCAACTCCCCTCTAACCTCTTCTGCAATCTCTTGGATCTTACCCTTTTCAGCATTACTAAGTACAGAGATCAACCTACCATTTTCAATTCTATCCCACCTCCTAACCTTCCTATAAAAAGTAGGAACACTATAATTACACTCCTCACAAACACGCTCCCTAAAACGAATAGCACTAGCAGTAAATGCAGTATGAAGTTTATTCAATACATTCATTTCGTTACCCATAAATCAAGGTTTTATTGTTTAAAAATTGAGTTGCCATACAAATACGTGCCTCTATATTGAGATCCTGCACCATCAGGAAAAAAGATTTAAAATAACCTGCCCCAAACTCCACCCTTACTGTATTCAGGAAGCACTCTTGCTGGTCTATAAGTATCTCCACATACTCGTCAATCGTTTCATTCAGTTCATGCTGATCAACAACGGAGGCAAATTCTACCAAATCATCCAGTGCTTCCGCCAGTTGGATACGCAAAACCTCATTCAAGTCCTGAGCCTCAGCCTTAATCAGCGCATCCCGAACTGTGAAAACCGCTCTCGCTGTTGCAATGAAAAAATTGGTAAGTGACATAAAATGATCCCTCTTATCAGATGACCAGGCATCCGCTTCTTTACTGCTTATCACCTTACTCAACTGATACCAGCAAAGCTCAATGAACCCTCTTTCTGAGCCATAAGGGGTAATTTTCTTTAGAACTGCTAATAAACTTTCCATAATAAAATGCTTTTAAAACTTGGTTTGACAATGCATATCTATCCGGTTTAAGCCAAAAAAATCCCCTTTCGGATCAGGTGATCCGACTATCAATTCCTTATGATCTAGCTTGATTTCTCTATTAGTCAAAGGGCGCACGGTGGGGTCAAAACAAAAAGCGCAGGCCCAGCATTACCCGTCTTGGAGGCCCTGAGAAGCCTTAGGGAACGAGTAAGTGGGCCCACGCATAGCATGGGCCATTCACTTATCGTCCTCATTCCCTTTAGAATTTCTCAGGTTCCCAAGATGAGGATTAAGCGAAAGCCTTAATAACATTAAGGTTTCGCGAAAATACTCATTATTAAATGAATACTTTCAATGCAAAGATAAGAATTCCTTTTAACAATTTGTGTTATAAACCAGATTTTTTATAAGATTTTTCGACCACTTTACTCACTCAATTTGATCGAAATGGCTACAGATAGATATTCAGAAGAACTTACTAAACTCGGTGAACATATTCGTAAATTAAGAAAGGAGCGCAAATTAACGCAGCTTGATCTTGAAGTAAGATCGGGAATCGACAATGGTGATATTAGCCGGATTGAGAATGGACAAAAGAACATAGAATTTCATTCCATTGTGAAATTAGCTATTGCACTTGACGTAGAACTACACCAATTTTTCCCGAAAAAATGACCCTATTTACCATCTTTCAAAAAGCGTTTTTGAAAGAAAATCTCTTATTCCCTCTCGCATTTTATCTCTAAATCTGATTTTAACCCCTTTAAAATTTGTTGGGGTTAAAAATATTTCCACTCCCGAACAAGACTTCTTATCAGGTACTTTCATCTGTACTCTAATGCTATTTTCACTTCTTTAATTCTCAACCCATCGACTTTGGAGGAATGGGTAATTTTAGGTTGTGATACAACCTGTAATCTTGCAGATTTTTACGAAGCTGAAAATCTCAAAGAAAGTGGCTGTAATACAATCTGACATTTAATGTATTTCAGGAATTAAAAACCAATAGGACAAAGGCTTTCGCACACCTCACCTATTGTCAATGACAAAAAACTATCAATTTATCACCATTGTTTGAAACCCCTGCCGGGGGGCGCAGGGGGCGCGGCAGCAGCGCCCCCGCACGTAACTATTCTCAGTGATCCAAACAACTATTTCATTTCGTATATTCGTTGTTCATCTCTACGCATAGGAGAGCAAGTGTCGTTGATTTAAAGTGAAATGTGTTATGGAAAAGTTGACCCCCAAAATGGCAGTGGACCTACTGCGTAAAGAAGGCTTAAACGTCACGTTAGAAGAAGCCGAAGAAATTCTGATTGTAATTTATATTCTGGCAGAAATTGCCGTTAACCAAATTTTACGTCATGAGAATTGCTGACTTATACATTCGCGTTAGTACAGATGAACAGGCTTATAAAGGTTATTCTCAACGTAACCAGGAAGAAGTACTACGCAGGTATTGTGACATGAATTACATTCAGGTTCGTAAAGTGGTTTATGAAGATCATTCTGCCAAAACTTTTAATCGTCCTGCATGGTCAAGACTATTAGCAGACCTGCGGAAGAGCAAAGGCAAATCCGATTTGATCATCTTTACAAAATGGGATCGGTTCAGCCGCAACGCGGGAGACGCCTACCAGATGATTAACCAACTAAGGAGTTTAAGTGTAGAACCACAGGCAATAGAGCAACCCCTCGACATGTCCATTCCTGAAAACAAAATTATGCTGGCGGTATATCTGGCGACACCAGAAGTAGAGAACGACCGCAGGGCGCTGAATGTATTCCACGGAATGCGCCGGGCCAGGAAAGAAGGACGATGGATGGGAACGGCTCCGATTGGATATAAAAACAGGACGATGGAAAATGGTGATAAGTACATCGGTCCAAAAGAACCGGAAGCCGGCATTATGAAGTGGGTATTTCAGACGATTGCAGAAGGTATATACAACACTGAGCAGATATGGAAAAGCGCCCGCCGGAAGGGCTTAAAATGCAGCAAGAATAATTTCTGGATGGCCATCCGCAACCCTGCGTATTGTGGCAAAATCCATGTTCCTAAATATAAGGATGAAGAAAGCATGTTCGTGCAGGGTAAACATCTGCCGATTATCTCCGAGGGGCTGTACTACGAAGTTCAGCAAGTACTCGATGGTAGAAGAAAGAAACAACGGACCAAAACCGTGGTTGACGATATGCTACCTTTAAGAGGTTTTCTTGCCTGCCCTAAATGCGGAAAGATGCTCACAGGCAGTGCATCAAAAGGACACACTAAACACTATCATTACTACCACTGCGTTTCTTCCTGCGGAAGCCGTTACAACGCAGACAACGCCAATGAGCTATTTACTACTGAAATAAAAAAGTATGTCCCCCGCCCTGCTTTCCGGGAAATATACAAACAAGCTATTCTCTTCGCCTTCAAATCTCAAACAAAAACCAACTACGACGAGAGGAAACAACTTCTAAACACAATAAACGCCTTATCCTATCAAATCAAGGAGGCCAGAAACCTACTATTCTCAAAAGAAATTGATCCCGCTGATTACAGGGAAAGCAAAGCCGACTATGAAAGACAAATATCAGACCTCGAAGCACGTCTATCCGAAGTACCACAAAACAATCACAACATCGAAGGTATCGTTAGCAAGGCGCTGGAAATCCTTTGCCAGTTGGATATTCTGTATAACAACGGCACCATTGAAGAAAAAAGAAAGATCATTAGTTCAATATTCCCCGAAAAGATAATTTTTGACGGAACACATTATCGAACTACCAGAATAAATGAAGCGGCTAATTTAATATACACGCTGGAGCAGCGTTTGGGCGAAAAAGAAAAAGGGACAAACCTTTCTGAAAAAGATTTGTCCCTTATGGTGATCCCGCTGGGACTCGAACCCAGGACCCATACATTAAAAGTGTATTGCTCTACCAACTGAGCTACAGAATCATTCCCCGTTTTGTAATGGGAGTGCAAAGATAGGAATTATTTATTTTCTACCAAATAATCTTAAAGGAAAATTTATTACTTCCCTGTAAATACCATCTTGTAGCGGATTACAGGGTCATCTTTTTCCTGCAGATCAAAAATATGGAGTAGATAATATTTACCGGAAACCCAATCATTCACCGCATTATCGTAGTACGGACTTCCGGGATTACCGCTTTGTCCGCCGGGATAAATACCATATGCTTCTGTTTTATCACTGAGTTCTACTACCATGCGCCAGGAAGGACCATGCGTTTTCTGCGTGGCATTTACGATGTTCCTGCCACCGCCGGTATGCAGGTTCATGGCACTGAAAGCAGGGAGGGCGCGTGTAAGGTGACGGATATCTGTGCCGCGTGCCTTGCCCAGCTCCAGGTTGCCGGCTTTATTCTGCTCTGCCAGTTCTTTTACGCTGGTAGCAAAAGCGCCCTGTACCAATTGTGACAACGTTTCTTTCTCTGGTGTATGAATGTTATCAATAAAGTGAACAGCTGTATCGCGCAACAGCAGCTGCAGCGTAGTGGTGGATTGCGGATAAGCTAGGATGGTAGTATCCTGCGGCCTTAGCTCATCCTGCCAGATCGTATCTTCTAAGTGTGACCAGAAAGTATTAAAGATATTAGCTGCTTTGCTGTCGGCAGTGGCTATAAAGTCCCAGCTGGAAAGTAGTTCCCAGTAAGGCTTCTGCGCGGGTGTGAGTGCAAGGGTGTCCAGGTGCTTTCTCAGCAGGGGCATGGCGGCGGCGGCAAACAGGTTCTTGTCATCATTCTGCAAAGCCATCATATCCTGCGGTGTAATCTGACTCATCTCCGATAACCTGTTGTTGATGCGCTCTCCCCGGAAAAGATCGAACTGACCATACAGTGGATATGGATAAGTATTGTCTGTAGGCCGTTGATTGGCGGAGCTTACAAAGCCTCGTGCCGGGTTTTTGATATTGGGTAGCTCGCCATGCGGGATGTAGCCCTGCCAGGCGTAGGTGCTATCGCTGCCAGGCATGATCCATTTGCCCTGATCTTTCCATCTTACCGGGAACTGGCCATTATGCCAGATCGCGATATCACCGCTTTTGGCGGCAAAAACAAAGTTCTGGGCAGGACAGGTATAATGTTGCAGGGCATCGAGGTATTCATCGTAGTTACGGGCTTTATTCAGTTTATAAAACGTAAGCAGCTCATTGGAAGGGTCCAATGCTTTCCAGTGCATGGCTAAGAATTGTTGTCCGCTTACCTTTTCGGGGAAAGTATTGTCAAAAACCACCGGGCCCCAAACAGTGTAGGCAACGGTGTCATGAACAGTCGCACCTCCTCTTACTTTAATATCTTCTACCCGCAGGGTGGCCGGGCGATAGCTGCCGTTAAACAGGTATTCCTGCCTGCCGTTGCGGAACTGCATGCGGTAGTAATCTTTTACATCCTCTTCGCCATTGGTAACTCCCCATGCGATATGATCATTGAAGCCGATGATTACGCCGGGTGCACCTGGTAGGGAGGCGCCATACACGTTCATCTCCGGGGTATGAATCTGCACTTCGTACCACAGTGAAGGGAGACTGAGCCCCAGGTGCGGATCGCTGCAGAGAATAGGAGCGCCGGACCTGGTTTTGCTGCCGGCTACAGCCCAGTTGTTACTCCCGTTTTCCGGGTTGGGCTTATCCATTTTGAATTTCATGAACGCTGCATCCACTGCCAGCAGGCTGTCCGGTGGCGCTACTGCTTTTACAGAGGCGACGGCGTAAGGGGTGCCGCGTGGAATGATAGGGTCCAGTGTGTCCTGGAAATCGGGGTACATCAGGTTGAAATCCTGCATGGAAAACAGGCGGCGTGCATTGGTGTATTCGAGGTCATTGCAGAATCCTGCCAGATCGCTGGCCATGTATTTCAACAGCAGCGCGGATTTGATCACATCCCATTTTTCCGGTTTATAATCCAGTATTTTATATTCAACGGGTAAGGTAGCAGGCGTAAGTGTGCTGATGAATGCATTTACACCGGCTGCATAGGCTGTCAGCGCCGTTTTGGTGGCGGGATCGGCTTCCATGGCTTTTACTGTCAGCTCGGCGCCATATACCATGCCTTCTCTTCGTTTGGTACGGTCATACGTCACCATAGTGGGACCGAGGATCTCCGACAAGCGGCCGGCTGCTGCCATCGCTTGTAGCTCCATTTGCCAGAGACGGTCACGCGCGGTAATATAGCCTTGTACATAGTAGGCGTCTGCATCATTATCTGCAAATACATGTGGTACCATCCGGTCATCAAACCATACCTCTGCTTTGCCGGTAAGCCCCGGCAACACCATTTTCTCATGCGGATGCTCTCCGATAGCTTCTGCATTTTGCCAGAAGCCGGTCTGCGGACTTAACAGCTTTCCCAACGGAGGAATCTGTCCTAATTTGGTACTGAACGCGTAGGTGAGCGATAATGTGATAGCAGCGGTGATAACAGCGGGGATGATTCTCATAATGTAGTATCAGATATGATATGTAAAATACGGCAAATTTAAAACAAAACCATAGCCGGGTTTAATGACCTGGGGGCTTAAAAAACAGGAAAGGAACCAGCTGCTGTATTGTTTTAGGATGGGAAGTTTAAAGTAATAAACGACGCGGAAGTATCAGGGTAGGTATACATCTCCCAATATTCGTTTATCCGCTACAGTTATTATATAGAGAGGGGAAAACAATCCTGCAGATGATCATCCATTAACCCCTCTGAACAGGGGAGTAATATATCATTGGCATAAGTACTACATATTGTACCCGCAGGTCGTTTTGATTTGTTATAGCGGTATTGTTGTAGGTTAGCATTAAAAAGAAGTCCATGGGTTATGATAATAAGCTTTAATGATTTTGAGGTATGATCATCCATGAAATAAAAAGCGCGCTTATTTTACTTTTTCAAAATAATTGATCAGGTGTAGTCTCATTTTATTCCTGAATAATTCCGGTGTACCATTCCTTAATGTTTCTAAAAGGGTTTTGTGTGATACGTAGGTAGGGTATTCTACCTTGGGAACATGCAGCCCGTTATCCACGTAATCAAATATGGGTAATAACATTTTCTGGAAACGCTGAATAGTGGTGTTGCCTGATATCTTATATAACATGGAGTGGAACTCAACGTCATATTTCAGGCGTTCAATTTTGTTTTTTGTTTTCTCTTCCTTGTTTACGATCTCCTGCAGCTTTTCCAGGCTCTCATCTGTTTTTCGTAAAAAAAGCAGGTCGCATATACCCATTTCAAGTACAAGTCGCATTTCAAAAATTTCCTGCATGGTATCTCCATCTAACAACTGAGAGTCTAAAACTCTTTGCATATTATTAAATACATCAGGACGGGCTATAATCATACCCCTGTTTTTCCGGGAATCGATAATCCCCAGGGTTTTAAATCTTGAAATGGCTTCTCGGATAGCGGTGCGACTTACACCCATTGCTGCTGCAAGTTCCATTTCCTTGGGAATAGCATCTCCCGGCAGAAAATTTTCTTTCCGGAAGTATTCCTGGAGTGCTTTTTCAATTTTGTCTACCTGGGTCAGTGTGACAATCGGTTGCAGTTTAGATATTGAAGTCTTCGGCATTTAAATTCAATTTTCATGGCAAAGTTATGAAAGGAGAAAGATATTTCCGAGTTTAAAAAAAATATGTAAGACTTTTTTAGAAATAATTTGGACGGGAAAGAAAAAGGATATATTTTTATACATATGTAGTACATATTACTTAATGTGATACGAATATTACACAACCAGAGAACGGGTATATCCGTCTGCAGCGGATGTATGTAGAAAGGAAGAAATAATATAATACTGAAAACAAGCTGACCAGAATCATCATATTAATACAAGAGAGGGAAAGAGAATGCTTATTCCCGGTGCTTTCCAGTACAGGTGGTTGTTAATAAATGACGGGCTATTTCATCCGTGAATGATATTGAATTTTTTATGCAACATGCGTTTGCACCAGGAAATCTTTCCCGGTGCTACAATGCAGCAAATTGTATGTAGTGAAATAATGCCAGCATCTGTGGTATCGAACCAATCATTTATAAAAACGAATACTTGTTTAGAATAGCTGTCTGCGAATCTTTAAATCTAAATTTTATCCTTAACTAGATCGGTTATGAAAATTTTTCTGATAACGCCATCAACTTACAGGTTGATGTGGCTGCGTAAAAAATTTAACGGGAAGTCCTTCCTGGTTTTGCTGGCGCTTCAGCTGTTTTGTTGTGCTGCTTTTGCACAAAGAACTATTTCAGGACTGGTAACTGACCAGGAAGGGAAACCCTTACAGGGCACCTCTGTCAGCCTGAAAGGAACATCAATGGCAACAGCTACCGATGCCAAAGGAAATTATACCATCAGCACACCCGGGGAATCAGGTGTACTCGTTTTTTCTTTTATCGGTTTTCTTAAACAGGAAATAGCTTTTACCCGGAACACGGCTATCAATGTTGAAATGCAAGCCGATCGTACCAGTCTAAGCGGTGTAGTGGTCGTAGGTTATGGAACGCAATCGCGCGATCTGGTGACGACCTCCATTTCCAAGTTAGACTCCAACGTGTTAAAGAACATCCCTTACAGCAACCCTGCTTACGCCTTGCAGGGTACCTTACCAGGTGTGCGCGTTACTTCCAGATCTGGCCAGCCTGGTGCTGCGCCCATGGTGGTGTTACGCGGTGGTACCTCACTGGACCCAAACACCTCGTATCCTTTATATATTATTGATGGGGTGATCTCCCCCGATTTAACTGGTATCAACTCCACAGACATTGAATCCATGCAGGTATTAAAAGATGCGGCGTCCACTGCTATCTACGGTGCCAGGGGTTCAAACGGCGTTATTATTATTACAACAAAGTCGGGGCATAAAGGCAGATCCGTTATTAACTATAACTACAGCTTATCCTTTTCAAAGTATAAATCTGTTATGGAGATGTTGTCTGCCAGAGATTTTATTTACTACAACAGGCTGGGACTTAAAGCCGCCGCAGTCAAAACCCCGGCCTTCGAAGGTATTCTATCCAGTGCTTCCAGCGCAGGAACCGGAAATGACCTCACCAATAATACTTTCTACACTACCCAATACCTTACGCCGGAAAATGAACACAAACTGAATGAAGGTTGGGAAAGTATGCAGGACCCCATTGACCCTACTAAAACCATCATTTTTAAAGGTACGGACTGGCGCGATGTGATGTTCAGAACAGCGGTTTCGCATGACCATAATATTTCTGCTTCCGGTGGTACAGATAAAGCCACCTACAGCCTGTCTCTCGGATACCTGAATAATTCCGGCGTTACTATTCAAACAGGCTACAAACGCTTATCATTGAATACAAAAGGCGATGTCAAAGTGAGAGACAATGTGAAAATTTTCTCCCGCGTAATGTATATTTCTGATGAATCAAAAGGTGTTTCTGATGAGTCCAATATATTTGGCAGGATGATGCAGGTAGCACCTACTGTAAAATTTGCATTTGAAGACGGTACCCTGTCGCAAGGACCAAATGGTAATAAAGGCAACCCGTTATATCGCACAAATATTATCAATAGCAGCGGTACCATGGTTAAATCTACCTTCACCGTTGGCGGTGAGTGGAAGATCCTGCCTAACCTCACTTTTACGCCGCAAGTGTCTCTCCTCACGAGAACAATTGATTCCAGAAGCTTTACAAAATCAAATATGAACGGGCTTAGCCTGGATGAAACCCGCAGCGCATCGGAAGGTGTGAGAGGATACAAACAGCAGGGTGCAGATGCGGTATTTGCTTATAATAAATCCTTTAAAAATGTGCACAACCTGGATGTAACCGCTGGTTATTCTTACCTGAAAACGGAAGAATCAAGGTTAAGTGCAGCAGGTAGAGGTGCCGCTACAGATCTGATTCCTACATTGAATGCTTCTGCTATTCCGGTAGGTGTAAGCAGTTCCAGGGACTATTTTACTTACATGGGCTTTTTCAGCAGGGTGAACTATAACTACAAACAGAAATACCTGTTCTCCCTGAATTCACGCTACGATGCTTCTTCCAATCTGGGTAATGATTATAAATGGGGTTTCTTCCCGGGGATATCTGCCGGCTGGAACCTGCACCACGAAGATTTCTGGCAATCCATCGCGCCAACTATTTCTCAACTGAAATTAAGAGGTAGCTATGGGGTGAATGGTAATGTGAACGGCATTGGTGCTTATCAGGCCCAGGGCTCTTATAGTGGTGGCGCTCTCTATGGTGGGCGAGGTGGTATCGTTAATACAGGACTAGCCAATGCACAGCTGAAATGGGAACAAACCAAAACATTGGATCTGGGTCTTGACCTGGGCCTGATCGATAACAGGATTGGTTTTACTTTCGACATCTTCAGAAAGATAACAGATAACCTGCTGTCTACCCGCACATTGCCGCAATCAACCGGCTTTGGCGGTGTACTGACTAATTTAGGCTCCGTACAAAACAAAGGAATGGAATTGTCTTTAAATCTCCAGGTTTTCCCTTCTTCCAGTGCTTTCCAGTGGAACGCCGCAATAAATGGCGCTATTGTTAAAAATAAAATCCTGAAACTGCCTGATAACGGCGCCCTGTATAACAGGATCGGCGGAGAATATGTATGGGACCCTAAAACCAATGATTATGCCTGGTTAGGTGGTTTACAGGAAGGTCAGACTATGGGCGATGTATACGGCTACAAACAGATCGGTCTCTATCAAACGGATGCAGAAGCAGCAGCCGGTCCTTATGATGTACTACAGGAAACCGTTGATAAAACAAAATTTGGTGGTGATGTGAAATGGTTCGATGCAGACAAAAATGATACCATCGATACAAGAGATCGCGTGTACATGGGGAATTATTATCCTACATGGACAGGTGGTCTTGTCAATTCATTTTCTTACAAAGGATTTTCACTGACCATACGTTTTGATTTTGCTATTGGTCAAACGATCTACAATTACATGAGAGCTACTACAACAGGTCAGTTCGCCGGTGATCTGGGCTTGTCTTCCTATGCAGGTCAGTCCTGGTTGAAAGAAGGCGACCAGACAAATATTCCAAGACTGTACTATGGCGATTATCAGGCGAATCTGAGCAGGGGAAGTTCACTCATGTATGAAAAGGGTGATTACCTGGCACTGAGAGAATTGTCGCTCTCTTATGAACTCCCAGCCAGGTTATTGCAACAAATAAAAATTAGTAATCTGAGATTTAATCTCTCTGGTCATAATCTTCATTATTTCACTAATTATAAAGGAATAAATCCTGAAAATGGAGGTACAGATAATGGCTCCTATCCAATTTCCGCAGATATCATATTCGGAGCCTCGGTTTCTTTTTAACTAATAATGAAAATGATTATCACGATGAAAAAGATATTTATAATATTCGTTTGCATTACCGGTATTTCAAGTGTCTCCTGTAAAAATGAGCTGAACCTGGCACCGGTGAGTGAAATATCCAATACTTCCTTCTGGAAAACAGAGTCCGATGCAGAGGGCGCCAACGTGGGGATGTATACTGCATTAAGAGGGGAGTCTTCCAGTAATTTATTTATGTGGGGAGAGTCGAGAAGTGATGCCATGGGGCCGAATGTTGGTTCGCCTGTATTCCAGAACTGGGACCAGAACTCGCTGACACCTACCAATTCCGCAGCTATTTTCACAGGTGCGCCCACCAGTTGGGGAGGCATGTATAGCCTCGTACATACCTGTAACCTGATCCTGCATTATGTGCCGGGTATCTCTTTTACGAATGAGACCAAGAAGAATAACATCCTGGCACAGGCGCATGCCATGCGCGCTTTCGCTTACTTTGTGATGGCAAAAACATGGGGCGATCTTCCGCTTATTACGGAACCTACTATTGACCTGGGCAATGTGCAGCGGGAAAGGTCTCCGGTAGCAGATATCTTCAAACTGATCAAAGAAGATATTGATGCAGCGGTTAATCTTTTCCCGGACAATACTTTCCGCAATGGAAGGGATATGTGGTCATTACCTTCCACCAATGCATTGAAAGCGGATGTTTATTTGTGGACAGGCAAAAGAATGAATGGAGGCGATGCCGATTTCACCACTGCACTAAATGCCCTGAATGCCATTGATGGGGTAGATGTAAGCCTCCTGCCCAATTTTGGCGATGTGTTTAATTATGATAACAAAGCCAACAAAGAAATCCTTTTTGCCATCAGGTGGTCTTACGAAGAATCTCCCGGAGGTACTATGTATGCGTATATGTACATGCTTTCCAATTTTATTCCGCCTTCTGTAGACGCTGAAACCGTGGCTGCAATAGAACCTACTGCCGGCGCACCTTTCTGGTCACCTTCTGCTATTGCGCGTAATAAGTTTACCGCAGATGATACACGTAAAAAAGCTTCCATGATCGAACTCTATGAACAGGGGCCGGGAGGAACAAAAACTTTTTATGCGGCTGTTGTATCCAAGTATAATGGTGCTGTTATCGCCGGACAACGCTACTTCATTGATGATTATATCATCTACAGATATGCAGATGTTTTATTGATGAAAGCAGAAGCAAAAAATGCACTGAGCCAGGATCCTTCTTTCGAAATCAACGAGGTGAGAAAAAGGGCTTATGGCGCTAACTATGCAAGCCATGTTTATGCGAACGCCGGAAAAGTACAAAATGATGTAGCTATCCTGGATGAAAGGTTCCGTGAGCTGATGTTTGAAGGCAAACGCTGGTGGGATCTGGTACGGTTCGGTAAAGCTTTTGAACTGGTACCATCTTTACAAACGCAGGCAGGAAAAGATTACCTGTTGCTATTCCCGATTGCACCAAGTACATTAAGCCTGGAAACAAAAGTCAAACAGAATCCTGGTTACGGTAATTAATCATTCATCATAACATTATATTATTTCCATGCTGAGGCAGGATCGTTAAAACCTAAATTACAGACATGCTTAGACGATTTATAGAAAGTAGAAAACGGGAATTTATTACATACACTGTAACTGCAGGACTTTGTGTTACCGCAATGGGGATGAATAACCCCAATACAACGAGTGCTGATTCAGCGCATATATACAGCTATAAAGAGAAGGCTGATTCTGCATCACCACGGCTACCCAAAGGGCCCGTGGTGATAGGATCAGATCTTCAGTTATTTGTAGATGATTATATCACGGAACGTTTAGGCGGAAAAGCGCAATTACAATTACATCACCCGGTGATGAAAGAAATTGTAATTAAACATGATGCCCCCTGGGAAGGTAGCGGCTCCAATTTTCATAGTATTTTTAAAGACGGAGATATCTATCGCATGTATTACAGTGCATGGAACCTCAGTTTTAAAGAAGATGGCAAGATCACAGATGGTACCCATCCCTTTTTTCTGTGTTATGCAGAAAGTAAAGATGGTATACATTGGGTGAAGCCGAACCTGGGCCTTCATGAATACCAGGGTTCCAAAGACAATAATATTGTAATGGTCAGCGGCAAGCTGGGCCCGGTGTATCCTGATTTAGGCCATCCGGCAGTATTCCTGGACAAAAATCCGGATGTTACACCTGATGCCAAATACAAAGCCATTATCCGTGATTACTCTGCGGAAAGTGGATTAAAAGGATTACTGGCATTTAAATCTCCTGATGGCATTCATTGGACGTTGATGGCTGATCATGCCGTGATTACGGATGGCGCCTTTGATTCACAGAACCTTGCTTTCTGGGATGAAAGCAGGAAAGAATACAGGGCTTACTGGAGATGGATGTCGCCACTTCGTGCTATCCGGACAGCCAGTTCAAAGGATTTTATTCATTGGACCAATCAGGCGGATCTTACCTATGTTAATTCTCCGGTAGAACAGTTATATATCAACGTTATTAAAACCTATGAACGCGCACCGCAGCTCCTCATGGGATTCCCGGTGCGTTATACGGAACATCCCTGGTCTCCATCCATGGAGGCACTGCCCGAACTGGAACATCGTAAAAAACGCTCCCAAACAGAAACACGTTTCGGAACAGCGATCAGTGAAGCCCTGTTTATGGTAAGCCGCGATGGGGTAAAATTCAAACGCTGGAATGAAGCATTTTTAAGACCAGGCATTGAAAGGAAAGGTACCTGGAATTATGGGCATCAATATATGGGCTGGCATGTTGTTCAAACAAAATCAGACCTCGAAGGTGCGCCGGATGAATTGTCTCTTTACACGGTAGAAAGTTACTGGACAGATAACAGTAGTGAATTGCGTCGTTATACTTTGCGGCTCGACGGGTTTGTATCTGTGAATGCGCCTATGTCTGGCGGGGAAGTGGTAACAAGGCCCGTTACGTTCACCGGTAAAAATCTCCTGCTGAATTTTTCTACCTCCGCTGCCGGAGAAATCAAAGTGGAGTTGCAGGATAAGCATGGTAAACCCATTCCAGGGTTTACGCTCAACGACTGCGAACCTGTTTTTGGTGATACTATTGAGCGCCCGGTATATTGGAAAAAAGGTGCTGATGTTTCGAAGTTAAAAGGTAAAACCATCCGTGTGCGGTTTGTGATGAAAGACGCGGATCTATATGCTTTCAGATTTAAATAAATAATCCGGAAACCCTTTAGTTATTATTATCTACCAGTTTTTAAACATGAAAAATTTTAGTTTATATAGGCCTTTACTAGCCTGTTCCATCAGTTTTGTGATGATGGGTATGGCCAGGCAAGAGGCCGCCGCAGTAATGCCTGTAAAGGATACTGTGGTGAAAGTAATAGATATCAGTACGCGCAGGCAATTGTTTGTTGATAATTACCTGATAGATCATTTGGGTGGTGGTGCACAAATGCAAATGAACCACCCTGAGGCTAAAGAAGTGGTGATTGAACATGGTGAACCCTGGGAAGGAAGCTATTGTAATAACCACAGCATTTTTAAGGACGGGGATATTTACCGCATGTACTATGCAGCAGTGCATTACAATGTACAGCAGGGAAAGGTGATAGACAACGAACATCCTTTTTATCTTTGTTATGCAGAAAGTAATGATGGTATTCACTGGCGCAAACCCAATCTGGGATTGTATGAGTTCCGCGGATCAAAGCAGAACAATATCATCATGACAGAGGATAAAATGGGGGATGTGCGTCCCGGTGCCAGTTCGGCCGCTATGTTTATTGATGATAACCCCGATGCTGCGCCGGATGCCAAATACAAAGCTATTATCGGCGACTACACTGAAATAGGGGGTAGTCCGCAGGGTGCCCTCGCCTTCAAATCCAGGGACGCTATTCATTGGGTGCCTATGCACAATAAACCGGTCATAAGCGGCGGCTCCTTTGATTCGCAGAACCTTGGTTTCTGGGATGCTGCACACAAGGAATACCGTGCCTACTGGCGATATATGGCCGGGGAAGAAAAGGTGCGTTCTATCCGGACCGCTTCTTCCAAAGATTTTATAAACTGGAGTAATTATGCGGATCTTAAATACGTTAATTCTCCGGAAGAACACCTGTATAATAATGTCATCAAATCATATCCCCGCTCTCCGGATATCATTATGGGTTTTCCGATACGTTATATAGAGCGGCCATGGTCGGCATCCATGCGTGCCTTACCGGAACCGGAACATCGTAAAATGCGTTCTTCTTCCGTAGACAGATTTGGTACTGCATTAACAGAAGGCTTGTTTATGACCAGCAGGGATGGCGTAACTTTCAACCGTTGGAATGAGGCCTTTCTCCGTCCTGGCATTGAACGTCCCGGTACCTGGAATTACGGACAGCAGTTTATCGGCTGGACCATGGTAGAAACAAAATCAGCATTGGAGGGCGCGCCGGATGAATTGTCTTTTTACGCTACAGAAAGCTGTTGGACCGGTAACAGCACGCTCCTGCGCAGGTTTACGATGCGCATGGACGGATTTGTATCCATAACAGCTCCTTTGAGCGGTGGAGAATTAGTGACCAAACCCGTTACCTTTAAAGGAACACATTTATCCTTGAATGTTTCCACCTCTGCTGCGGGCAGCGTTAGAATAGAATTGCAGGATGAGCAGGGAAAACCGATTCCGGGATTTACACTGGAAGATAGCCAGGAATTGTATGGCGATAACCTGGATAAAAAAGTATACTGGAAAAACGGATCGGATATTTCTTCTTTGCAGGGCTTACCGGTTCGCATCAGATTTATATTGAAAGATGCTGCACTTTTTTCATTCAGGTGTCAGTAAATAATAGCATGAATCAGCACCGCGTGTGGCGGCAAACGAATTATCAGAACATGAGTAATCAATATTCAAGAAGAACGTTTCTGCAAATGTCTTCGTTTGCTGCTATACTTCCGGGGATGCTTTCCTCTGTAGCACCCGGACCGGAGCTGGAAATACTCAAAGCGTTATTCAAAAAGGAGGACCCGGTATTGTGGCTTTTCGCCGGTGATAGCGTTACACAGGGTGCCCATCATACGTATGGTCATCGCTGTTATCCTGAAATATTTGCGGAAAGGGTAAGATGGGAGATGAGACGTATTACGGATATTGTTGTTAACAGTGGCGTTAATGGCACCAATACATCTTACTTGTCAGGTGCCTTCGATTGGTTGGTTGGCAAGTTTAAACCTTCCGTTGTATCTGTTATGTTTGGCATAAATGATTGCCAGGTGAAGGAAATTACGCCCGCTGTTTTTGAACAAAACCTGGAACAGATCATAGAAAAGATCAGGGCATTAAAGGCCATCCCGCTACTACAAACACCGAATGGCATTGACCAGAATGGCGTAGCACACATGAAAACCGCTTCCAGGGCCAGGTTACCGGAATATGTGGAAATAATCAGAAAGGTGGCTGCAAATAAAAGTGTTATTTTAATAGATAACTGGCAATATTGGAACAACGGAGGATTGGATCATTTCAAAAACTGGCTCGATGATCCCATGCATCCTAACGCAGAAGGGCACACGCAGATCGCACGTTTGATTTTCAGGGAGCTTTCCATATTTGATATGGAAGCTTTTACCTGTTCCGGCAAAAAGTAACCTGTTTTAACTAATAGAAACATCACTGAATATAGACTGGCATGAAAAAACTTACTTTATTATTTACATCCTGGCTAATAGCCGGCGTCTGTATGGCACAAACGGCCGGTCAACAGCCGGTGTTGCACATTGTACCCGAACCTGTATCCGCATCCGTGAAGGATGGCTATTTTTCTGTAAACGCAGGCACGCGCATTACGGCCGGCGCAAAGGAAGCTATGGATATAGCCGGTATGCTGGCTGATATGCTGAATACACCTACTGGTTTTAAGCTGTCTGCTACGCAAGGCAATGTGGGTAAATCTGCAAACGCTATCGTATTTACTATTAATAGCGCGAAAGATAAAACTTTGGGAGATGAAGGCTATACCCTGAAAGTTTCACAAAACCAGGTAGTGATTGCAGCCAACAAACCGCAAGGATTATTTTACGGAATGCAATCATTGCTGCAAATGCTGCCACCAGCTATTGCCAGTGATCAGGTAAGCAAAAATATGACATGGCGTATTCCCTGCGCAGAGATTACAGACTATCCGCGGTTCGGCTGGCGTGGCCTGATGCTGGACGTAAGCCGTCATTTCTTTTCAAAAGACTTCCTGAAGAAATACATTGATGAAATGGTGAAGTATAAGTTCAATGTATTTCATATTCACCTGACGGATGATCAGGGTTGGAGAATTGAAATAAAAGGCATGCCTAAGTTAACAGAACTAGGCGCCTGGAGAGTACCGCGCCAGGGAAGCTGGTGGTCATTCCTACCTCCGCAGCCGGGAGAACCGGCCACATATGGCGGATTTTATACCCAGGAGGATATGAAGGAAATCATCCGGTATGCGCAGGATCGAAATGTTACCATATTGCCGGAAATAGATATTCCCGGTCATAGCCTGGCAGCCTTGACGGCTTACCCAGAACTTGCCTGCGTAGCAGATGATTATCATGTAAATCCAGGCAGCAGGTTCTATGGACAAATCTGCAATGCGCTTTGCGCGGGAAATGAGAAAACTTTTGAATTCTTAGATGTGGTGTACACCGAAATGGCAGCACTATTTCCAGGAGAATACATCCACGTTGGCGGAGATGAAGCCTTTAAGGGATTTTGGGAGAAATGTCCGAAATGTCAAAAGCGGATGAAAGAGGAAGGATTAAAGAATACGGAGGAACTACAAAGTTACTTCATCAAACGCGTCGAGAAAATATTACATGCAAAAGGGAAAAAGCTGATTGGCTGGGATGAAATCCTGGAAGGCGGACTGGCGCCGGATGCTACAGTAATGAGCTGGCGCGGTATGCAGGGTGGTATCAATGCGGCGAAGATGGGACACAAGGTAATCATGACCCCCAGTAAAAATACATATCTCGATCTTTACCAGGGAGATCCTACAGTAGAGCCGGAAACCTATAGCATGCTGCGCTTAACGAACTGTTACAATTTTGATCCCGTTCCCAATGGTATAGATCCCAAACTCATTCTGGGCGGACAAGGTAATTTATGGACAGAATCTGTACCTACAGAACGGCACGCGGAATACATGACCTGGCCCCGGGCCCTTGCACTGTCTGAAGTGTTCTGGTCACCAAAAGTAAAACGAAACTGGCTGAGCTTTACCAACAGGATGGAATGGCAGTTTAAATATATGGATCAAAGCAAAGTAAACTATGCCCGCAGTGTATATGATGTAGTAATCACCGGTGTTAAAGGCGCAGATGATTCCCTGAAAATAAAACTCGCAACAGAAATACCGGGATATGACATCTATTACACTTTTGATGGTACCAATCCGGATATCTATCAGAAAAAATACCAGGGCAAACCCCTGGATATACCAAAGGGTGCTTCACAGATCCGCACCAATACCTTCCGTAATGGATGGCCGGTAGGAAAACAGGTAAACTCACCCGTATCGTTCAAACTTTTTGAAGATAGAATGGAACCCAGATAAAATTGTAATTATGCCAAAGACGAATCGATGCCATGCAAAACGTTTGCCTGGAACGCTACTGATGATATGTTGTCTGCTCCTTACTGCCTATAGCGCCATGGCGGCGAATATTGTAATCAGCAGCAGGAACTATGTTTATGAACTGGATCATACCGGCAGAAATATTCATTTTAAAGATAAAGCCACCGGAACAGATTACCTGAACAGACAGGAGATTTCCTACTGCGCCAGCATAAAGCGGGATGGGAAAGAGTTTAACGTGAGTGCAGCTGCTATGATAAATAAAGACCTGCTGAAACTGACATTCGGTGAAGCGGGCGTAACGGCTGTTATCCGTATAAAAAAAGAAAAAGACTATGTAACGTTTGAAGTAACGGAAGTAAACGGAACGCTGGAATCACTAACGTTCATGAATATACCATTACGGCTGAACGGTATGCCTGATGAACCTTTCAGTGCCTGTGTGCTGTCGCTCAATCCATATACCCATGTACGGCAACTGCCGGCGCTGCAAACGCATCTCTGGGCTACTTGCTATACGCGGTTTAAGCTGAAAGGGGCAAAGATTGCCTTACTCGGCGTACCGGTGAAAAACATGCTGCCGTTGATACAGCAGGTAATGCGTGCCACAAAGGAAATTCCACTTTCTACTGCTGGTGGTGCATGGGCGCAAACGAATAAAGAGGGATATGGTTCCTACATCATGAGCTTTGGCGGCCTGACAGAACAAACCGTAGACACCTGGATAGAGATGTGTAAGGATCTTGGATTTAACCAGATAGATAACCACGGTGGTGGTTTCTTTAACTTTGGCGAATTGAAGATAGATCCAAAAATTTATCCGGGAGGCTGGTCTGATTTCAAAAAGGTGAATAATAAACTGAATGCAGCCGGTATCTCTTCCATATTTCATACCTACGCTTATTTTATAGACAAGACCTCAAAGTATATAACGCCGGTTATGCATCCCGACCTGGGATATTTTAATGCTTTTACACTGGCGCAGCCCATCGGCAAAGATGATTCTGTGATTGTGGTAAATGAATCCACGGCAAATGTTTCTACCACTATCGGTTTTTTTGTGCGGAACAGTGTTTCGCTGCGCATAGGCGGGGAGCTGGTGGAATTTACAGGTGTAACTACTACGCCTCCGTATAAATTCACCGGTTGTAAAAGAGGGGTGTTTAATACCACGGTAACGGCGCATCCGGCTAATGAGAAGGCGTATCATATGAAAGAAGTATATGGCCGTTTTATTCCCGATCCTGAATCCGCACTCTTTAAGGAAATTGCAAAAAAAACAGCAGATGTAGTCAATGAAGCGGAGTTCAACGGCATCTACCTGGATGCAGTGGATGGTGGAGATGTATTGGGTGGCGGAGAAAATTTCTGGTATTATCCTTCGCTGTTTATATTTGAAATTGCGAAAAACCTGAAGCGCCCGGTGGGTATGGAAATGGCATCTATGTCGCATTTCTGGTGGCATTACCGCTCCCGCTGGCAGGCGTGGGATACCCCTTTCCGCGGATATAAACGGTTTATAGATATTCACCTGGCAGCCATTAAATCACCGAATATTTTCCTTCAACCGAAAATCAAATCAAATGATTTTGAGCATGGGGTATGGCAGGGTGATACCGCATTGATTAATAAGTATGCGCCTTTGCCAAACGGATCACTCATGCTGCCGCTTAACCTTGGCTGGTGGGGAAACCAGATCGGAGAATCCCCGCAAACGGAAACAACGTTTACGGATGACATTGAATACATGTGTTGCAAACTCCTTGGCAACAATGCCGGAACAGCCATCCTGGGCGGTTTTGATAAAGGCACACTGAAAAGTATACCGCTTTATCATAAACTGGATTCTATCATCAGGCAATATGAAATATTACGTCACGGAAAATATTTCAGTGATAGTATCCTGGCTTTACTTCGTCAACCCGGGAAAGAGTTTCAGCTTTTCAAACAAACGGATGGAAAATGGAATTTCAAGCCTACTGTTTATCAGCCGCATAAAGTAGGGGGATTGGATCAACCTTCCTCTACCTGGACAATCAACAACACGTTTGCTGCGCAACCGCTAAAACTACGCATCGAGGCGTTGATGTCGGTGAAGGGCTACGACGATCCAGAAAGCGTGGTAATCGCGGATTTCCCGGGAGCTGATAAATTTGTAAAAGATTCCGCCGCCGATGGAGTAACCGGTAGCATCACCAATTCAACAGACGGTTTCAGGAGTGGCCAATCTAGTGGTAGCTTCTCTGCTACAAGTACAGGCGCTTCGGTGAGAAGAGGATCATGGATCAATATGCAGCAAAAATATGAACCGATACTGAATATTGAAAAGAACCAGGCATTAGGAGTATGGGTGAAGGGAGATGGGAAGGGCCAGCTGTTGAATCTACGGTTAGAAAGCCCTAAACATCTGTCGCATGGCGCGAGGGGAGATCATTTTATAAAAATTGATTTTACGGGCTGGCGGTATTTTGAACTGGTTGAACTGGAATCTTCGGAATTCAGCAACTACATATGGCCTAATTCAGATTTTTATGTGTACGATTCCTACCGGCATAATGTGGGTTTTAAAACCATCGACAAACTGCAGTTTTGGTACAATAACCTGCCAAAAGGTGAAACGGTGAATTGTTTGATAAGCCCGGTGAAAGCTTTACCGATGGTAGCAGGAGAAATAAAGAATCCGGCTATCACGATCGGTGGAACAAAAATTGTTTTCCCGGTGACCATGAAGTCGGGTATGTATTTGGAATTTAATTCACCCACTGATTGTAAACTGTACAGTGCTAAAGGCGAATTGATACAGGATGTTACTATTCAGGGACGTGTACCTGTGCTGCAAAGCGGGGATAACACCACATCTTTTACCTGTGATAAGACAGCGGATGTAAACCCAAGATTGCTGGTGACAACAATTACCCAGGGAGCACCATTGAACAAATAAGTAAAGAGAAGATAAACTTAAATAGTACGCATGAAATATACGTTGCTGTTAGCTGCATTTTTATTAGCATATAGCCTGGGCTATTCGCAGCAGGAAGAAGGTTTTAAATGGTGGAATCCTGCACAGCATGAGTTTCCGGTGCTGGAAGGACAAGCCTGGCCGGGTGAATTGAAAGGTACTTATAACAGGCTACCCGCCAGGGCGCAGCAGGATGTGCGGGAAGCAGTATGGACAAAATCACAACAATCTGCTGGTGTGCTGGTAAGGTTTTTATCAGATGCTTCGTCTATTCATGTCCGTTATAAAGTGAAAGGAGCGTTTGCATTTGAACACATGCCTGCAACAGGGGTGAGTGGGGTAGACCTGTATGCGATCAATAAAAAAGGGCAGTGGGAGTGGACCGGCGCCAATTATACTTATGGTGATACGGTGAGATATTATTATGATGCTATCAGGAAGGATGGCCTGCGGGAATATCATTTGTACCTGCCGCTGTATAATAAAGTGGAATGGCTGGAAATAGGCGTGCCCGAAAATGCTGTGATGAAGCCATTACCGCTGAGCAAGGAAAAACCCATAGTAGTATATGGTTCTTCTATTGCGCAGGGTGGTTGTGCTTCCCGCCCCGGTATGGCCTGGACAGCGATCTTAGACAGACAACTCAGGAAGCCGGTTATAAATCTGGGTTTTTCCAGTAACGGCTTGTTGGAGAAACCCCTTATCGACCTGATGAGTGAAATGGATGCAGCATTATACGTGCTTGATTGTATGCCCAATCTGAGCTCCTATCCTGGTGAGGAAGTAAGTGCGAGGTTGGTTGCATCGGTGAAGGCATTGCGTAAAGTAAGACCTTCCATTCCTGTGTTGGTGGTGGAGAATGCGGATGGCAATATCGGTATGCTGGATACGTTGCTGGACAACAGTTTCAAACAGGTGAACAAAGTAGCCAGTGCTACATTTCAGCAACTGAAAGAGGAAGGAATAAAGAATATTTATTTTTTATCAGCAGCGGAGATAGGTCTTGATATTGATTGCACCGTTGATGGACAGCATCCAAATGACCTGGGGATGAAACGATATGCAGATGCCTACGAAAAATGTATCCGTAAGATATTTAAACGTTAACTATAATGGAATAGTTGAAGACGTTTGGTTTTACAATAGCCCGGCAGCAATACGCTGCCGGTTTTTTTTATAAATAGCGGAAGATTTTTTCAGGTAGATATTTAGCCATCTCCGCTGCATTTCAAATCCCTAAATCTCAAAATCAAAAAATCCGTAAATTCCTAATTATTTAATCCGGTATTTCAAAATGAAATCAACGATCGGGCGGGGATCTTTTAGACTGTGAGGATGATGCCCTACACCTTCTTTGGCTATGATCTGCATCATGCCACCCAATTTTTCGTATCGTTCTTTTACGAGGTTGGAGTTTTCATCCATGGGAACCACTTCATCTGCTGCTCCGCAGACACTGAGAATAGGAATCTTGTAGCGGGCCAGCGGGGCAAGATTATCGACTGGATTATATTTGTATTCCAAGGCAGCTTCATCTGTGGAGAAATGATATACCTTTTTTAATTTCTCCCAGTCGTCAGCAGACCCCGGACCTTTTCCTTTGTTTCCGGGCCAGCTTTTAAAATCACATACCGGTGCATCCAGGTAAATGCAGCTTGTTCTGTCCGGATGACGCGCAGCCCAATTTAGTGCAAACAGGCCGCCGCGACTGAATCCTTCCAGTACGGCCTTTTTATGCAGCCCCTTCTTTTTGGTCAGGAAGGCATAAAATTTATCCATGTGATCTAAAGCTGCCGGTGCGCCATACATATCCTGCACGTCCATATATACAACATGAAATCCTTTGGCAGCCAGCGTGCTGTCTCCCTGGGGTTCATGCCCGAAAAATTCTGTGCGCCAGATCCAGGGTTTTCCAGGGGCGCTTTTTTCAGGTTCGATGATAATGCAGTTTCTACCGTCAATGGTTATATCCGTTCTTTTGAACCCCAGCCAGGTTGAATTAACGGCTGCGGTATCGCGAGAGAAATTGGTGGATAGTTGACTGACCGTGCTTTCATGAGGACCTGCGGCACAAAATATAGCTGCAGCAATAAGAAAATTATACATGTTGTCTGTTTGATGTGTACGGGTGAAAAAGTGGAATGATGTGTTTGAAAATTGCGTTGCAAACATATAAAATATGCTGATTTAAATATGTAGTATTTAAAATTTGGTTGTTAAATAAAAAGCTCTATTTTTGTCACTGTAATATGTCTTACATATTTAAATGTAAATCATTTTTTCGACTATAGAACAGCCACACTACAATATTTTTTGAACGGAATAATACTAAAATGTCAATAGATCAGACAAATGTAACCGGCACAGGAATTATTTATCGCAATCCTAAACCGCATGTTTTCAGCCGCCATGCGTATTTTCCCTGGATAGTTGGATTAGAGAACGGTGACCTCATCGCATCCTTTGTAACCGGGGAAGCATTTGAATCCATTGATTCAGATACCTGTATCAGCAGATCGTCCGACGAGGGCCTTACCTGGAGCGTGCCGCAATCCTTGCTGCCCGCACAGTATAAAAATCTCAGCTCCAATTGCGCCCGGCTTACCAATATGGGAAATAATGAACTGGCAGCCATGGTAGTGCGCAGCCGGAGGGAAAGCTATCCGGAAGAAGGATTGGCGAATCCTGAAAACATGGGCTTCGTTCCTACCGAATTACTACTGATCCGCTCCTTTGATGCCGGAAAATCATGGACCACTCCTGCATTAATAGAACCGCCGCTGACAGGCCCCTCTTTTGAAGCCTGCAGTCCCATCGTGTTGTTGAAAGATGGCCGCTGGATCTGGCCCACATCCACCTGGAGAGGCTGGAATGGATACAGCCCGAACGGAATGAAAATGGTGGCGCTGGTGTCGCACGACCAGGGTAAAACCTGGCCGGAACATATGGAGGTGATGGATAGTAACACGGAACAGATTATCTACTGGGAAGGAAAGATCGTTGAATTATCGAATGGTCTTTTCGTGGCAGTGTCCTGGGTATTTGATGAGAAAAAAGGCGTGGATCTGAAAAATCATTTCACCATCAGCAGGGATAAAGGAAAAACATGGACGGCTCCTGCTTCTACCAATATACAAGGGCAAACCATGGCTTTAACGGAATTGCCTGACGGAAGATTACTCGCCGTATACAGGAGAACGGATAAGCCAGGCCTGTGGATCACTACAGCCCGTTTAACGGATGATACCTGGATCAATGAGGATGAATTTTGTCTTTGGGGCGGCATACAGGAAAACAAGGATGCGCAGAAACAGGAGAACATGGTACACGAATTCAACGAATTGAAATTTGGCGCACCCTGTATCACCATACTACCGGATCATACTATTTTCATTGCGTTCTGGTGTTATGAAAAAATGGTATCCAACATCCGTTGGTTCAAACTGGTTGTGTAAAAGTTCTCCCGGTTCATTATGACCAAAAAATATAAGTAAAGGATGGTAGCATCACCCGGATATAATACATCTTATCACATTGATTCAAAACTGGATGGCCCGCGCGTTTTAATCACCGCCGGGGTACATGGTGATGAATACGAACCAATGCTGGCTGCACTTGCCTTAACCAGTCATTTACAGGACCGGCTAAAGACCGGAAGTGTAACCATTGTGCCGGTTGTAAATCCTGGCGCCTATGCTGCCGGTAGCCGTACCGGTGATGACGGACTGGATCTTGCACGTATCTGTCCCGGTGATAGCGCCGGCAGCAGTTCTGCACGTGCAGCCGCAGCAGTGAGTATGCTTATCCGGAAAGCTGACTATTATATCGATATGCATACCGGCGGACGGTTGTTCGACATCTACCCGCTGGCAGGTTATATGTTACACACTTCTCCCGAAATTCTTACCCTTCAACAGGAAATGGCAAAGGCATTTAACCTACCGGTTATCTGGGGAACTGATGATTCGCTGGATGGCAGAACTTTATCTGTTGCAAGAGATGCGAATGTTCCCGCCATCTATATAGAATATGGTGGCGGAAGTGCAGTAAGAAATGAAATTGTGGAAGCATACAAACAAGGATGCTTACAGGTACTTACCGGTTTGAAGATGATGGATCCGGAATCCGGAACAGCGCCGTTATTACAATATTGGGTAGAAGATTATACGCCTGAAAATGGTCACCTGCAATCAAAAATGCCCGCTCCTTCCGAAGGAATATTTGTACCTGCTGTTGTAACGGGAGATAAGATAAGCGAAGGACAACTGTGGGGATACATCATGGATCCGCATAGTGGCCGCCGGGAAACGGTAACAGCCACCAACGACGGCATCGTTCTTTTTCTGCGCGTGGTTCCTCTGGTAAAAAAAGGCGACTCATTAGGTGGCATACTGCCCATTTCAAAACCCGGTAAAGTAGTGATATCATGACAGCGCGCCCTGTGGTCATCATAACCGGTGCAGCTGGTGGTATAGGTGCTGCTATGGCGTTAAAGTACGCCAGCAAGGGCTATGCACTCACACTCGTGGATATAGATGCAGCCGGATTAAAACAGGTGGAAGCGGAATTGCAGGCACTGCAAAGTGATTACCTGTTGCTGACAGGCGATCTGCAGGAGCAGGATTTTTTGCACACCATCGTAAACAGCACAGTAGAGAAATGGAAACGTATAGACGTACTCGTTAATAATGCTGCCTGGAGAACACGGGAAACGATGCGTACTATTTCGCCGGAAACCTGGGAAAAAACATGGCGCGTTTGTATAACAGCGCCCGCATTTCTGACGAAGTATACCGCGGAGGTAATGGAACAGTACCACATACCGGGGGTGATCATTAATGTGTCCAGTATCCAGTCTAGCCGTGCAGGAGCGGGCAGCCCCGCTTATACTTCCTGCAAAGGCGCACTGGAAAGTTTAACCTATGAACTGGCCGCTTTATATGGTCCGAAAGGTATCCGGGTAGTGGCTATCAATCCCGGTAATATCAATACCAGTCTGAGTGCTGACTTTACGGATACAACAACAAATGATATCAGTAATATATTCAATGATGATATGAAGGATAATACGCCCCTGCAAAGGGCCGGTGATGTGACAGAAATAGCAGATGTAGCTTACTGGTTGTCATCCGGGGAAGCCTCCTTTATAACGGGGACGACTATACTTGCTGACGGCGGTTTTTTGCACAATTTCCTTTCCTATCCATTAAAAAAACTTCAATTCCCAAAAGAATTTTGAACGGCATCTGGCAATATGGACACTTACTTTCCCCGATAGCGGAACCCAATAAAATTACTTTGGGAGAAGGGAATACGCCGCTGGTAAAATCCCGGCGGCTAGGCGCGGCATTAGGACTTGATCATTTATATTTCAAGCTTGAGATAACAAATCCTTCCGGCTCTTACAAAGACCGGTTTGCGGCGTATGCGGTAGCTGATCTGCTTAACCGTGGGTCGCGGTTTTGCCTGGCTACCTCCAGTGGTAATACCGGCGCTGCGCTGGCAGCCTATTGCGCGGCTGCTGATATAAAATGTTTCCTGGCGATCGTAGATGGTGCGCCTACGGGAAAACTGCAACAAATGCGGGTGTACGGAGCAGAGATCATGATGATTAAAAATTTCGGAAAAGATTTTATGCTCACGAAGGAAGTAATGGACCGTTTAACAGCTATTGCTGCGGAACATAATTCCCTGGTGCAGATAAGCGCCTATAAATATTGTCCGGCTGGTATGTCGGGGGTACAAACTATTTCCTATGAGCTGGCCACTGCATTGCCGCAGGAAAATAAACATGTGTTTTCCCCTGCAGGTGGCGGTGGACTAACACTGGCCATAACCGAAGGTTTCCGCATATGGAAGGAACATCATCCTGCTTTTAATCCGCCCCGGGTGTATTGTGTACAACCGGAAGGAAATGATACCATCAGCGGCGCTCTCCGGGAAGGAATGCAGGAGGCGAAGGGCATTTCAAGGAGTGAAACACTGATTAGCGGCTTACAGGTGCCGAATGTGCTGGATGGAAATAAAGTTATAGCAGGATGCCGCTCAAGTGGTGGAACTGGTTATGTGGTAGCGGATGAAGCGGTGTATGAATGCCAGCAACAACTGGCCACGATGGAAGGAATTTATTGTGAACCCGCCGGCGCGGTTGCTTTGGCCGGGTTAAAGCATGCTTTGCATAAAAAGGAAATTGATAAAAAGGACCACATCATTTGTATTGTTTCAGGTCATGGGTTTAAAGACCCGGCCAGTACAACAAGGATGGCAGACAAAACGGATGCACAGTATTTCAATACAGTAAACGAAACAATCCGGTTTATTAACGCACATATATAGGCAATACTACTAAATACATAGAAAATGAAAAATGGATTTAAAGGCTTGTGGCCGGCAATGTTTACTCCCGTTGACGATAAAGGTGCGCCTGCATTTGATCAACTGGAAAAATTGGTCGAATTGCTCATTTCACAAGGCATGGATGGTTTGTATATCCTTGGATCTACGGGGCAGGGCGTTTTATTTACAGAAGGACAAAGAAAAAAAGTGACGGAAGCCGTTACCAGCATCGCTGCCGGAAGGGTACCGGTCATGGTACAGGTAGGTGCGCTTACTACAGAGGAATCTGTAAACCTGGCCAGACATGCGGAACAGTGTGGTGTTAGCGGTATTTCTTCTGTTGGCCCCATTTATTACGCCGCTTCTCCGCAAATGGCGCTGGAACATTACCTGCATATTGCAAAGGCAACCAGCCTTCCTTTTTTTCCTTACCAGTTGGGAGATAATTCCATCCCGGGAGACACCCTGAGCTTTGTTAAAAAGTTACTGGAAATTCCCAATGTGACCGGAATGAAATTAACTACCAATCAATTACTGGACATCAGCCTGATTCATAATTATGCAGGGGATAAATTAAAACTGTTCAGTGGTTCGGATGAATTGTTTTGTCATGCTTCCCTTTGCGGTACGGTGGGCGCCATAGGTTCAACCTATAATGTATGGGGCTTGCAATGCAAGTATGTCATGTCTGAATTTGTAAACGGGAATTATCCGCTTGCAAAAGAATTCATGCTTTCCTTCCAGGATGTGATTCACCAGATCATGCCAAATATCTGGACATTTTTAAGAGCTGCAATGCGATTGAAATATGATATCGAGATCGGGCCAACCAAAGCGCCACTGGCCAATACACAGAAAGATTGGAAAGAAGCAGAAGTGATCACCATTATGGGAAAGATAGATGCTTTCACCAGCCCGGTAATACAATAATAACTATTCTCTTTCGGCTAATTCCACGTAAACACAACATGTATGACTGATAAAATTATAATAAAGGGACCTGGTGTACCAGCAAGCCCGCTTCCATTTTCTGCGGCAATTAAATCGGGTGATTTTCTTTTTATTTCCGGGCAGGCTTCCACAGATCTGAAGGGAAGTATTATTGCCGGAACTTTTGAAGAAGAATGCAGACGCTCATTTGAAAACCTGCGCGCAGTGCTCACAGCTGCCGGTCTTGATTTTACAGATGTGGTGCAGGTGCGTAATTATGTAGCTCAACAAGCAGATCTTCCGGCGTTTAATAATATTTACAGAGAATATTTCAAAGAACCCTATCCTGCAAGAACTACGCTTATAGGATGTTTGGGCGATGTGCTGAAATTTGAAGTGGATGCTGTTGCACGAATAAACTGACCCTGACTTATGGCGTTTAAAGTTGCATTACTGGGAATTTATCACGAATCAAATACTTTCATCACTACTACCACTACGCTGGATGATTTTAAAAATGGTCATTGGCTGAAAGGCGTGGAGATCAAAGAAGAATATCGGTATGCACATCATGAAATTGGCGGCATGCTGGAAGTAATGGATAGAGAAGGTATTGAAGTGGTGCCGGTGATGTTTGCGAAAGCCACACCGGGAGGTATTATTACTGCTGATACCTATCACACGCTCCTCCATGAAATGATGAACCTGCTTGAAAAAGAATTGCCGGTAGATGGTTGTCTTGTTATTCCGCATGGTGCGGCTGTAAGTGAACGCTATCCCGACATGGACGGCCATTGGTTACAAACGCTGCGAAATAGATTAGGTGAAGATATACCGGTTGTAGGTACGCTGGACCCGCATGCGAATGTGAGCCCTTTAATGGCCTCCGTTACCAATGCGCTAGTAGCCTATAAAACAAATCCCCATATCGATCAACGCGAAACCGGTCAGGAAGCCGCGGAGATCATGGTTAAAATATTAAGGCAGCAATGTAAACCTGTACAACGCTTGTTTCAGCTGCCTTTGGCGATCAGTATAGAACAACAACATACGGGCGCAGAGCCTTGTAAAAGCCTGTTTGCCGCCGCTAAGGAATGGCGTGCGCGGAATGGACTGCTATCTGTCAGTATTCTTCTAGGATTTCCTTATGCGGATGTACGGGAAATGGGTACTTCCATATTGGTGATCTCCGATAATAATGCGGAGATAGCCCAGGAGGCAGGTAATCAGCTCGTGTCTATGATCCTTGACAACAAGCAGGCATTCAACAGTAGTAAAAAGGATATAAACGTTTTATGCCCGGTTATCAGCAACAGCAAAAAGCCGGTATTACTCTTGGATATGGGAGATAATGTAGGCGGCGGTGCACCGGGAAACAGTACGCATCTGCTGAAAGCATTAAGCCAGGAGAAAAATTGCCCGTTTTTTATCTGCCTGTACGATCCATTGGCTGTTGCCATTGCTGCAAAACAGGTAGCAGGAGCATATTTTAATATCAGCATACGGGAAGACGTTTCCCCCGATGATATTTATTCCTGCGAGGTGAAGTTAATCAGGCTGGCAGATGGAAAGTTCCGGGAAGCAAATCCCCGGCATGGCGGCCAGGTGAATTTTGATATGGGGAAGATCGCCATCGTGACCATGAATGAACAGAGCGTCATCATGTTTACATCTTTGAGAACACTTCCTTTCAGTCTCCGTCAGTTAACAGCATTTGATATTGATCCCGCAGGATTTGACGTAATAGTGGCGAAAGGCGTGAATGCGCCGGTGGCTGCCTATGGTTCTGTTTGTCCGACTATCCTGCAGGTAGACACCCCTGGTGTTACCCAGGCGGATATGACGGCTTTTCAATACCACAACAGGCGCATCCCGATGTTTCCTTTTGAATAGTTCAATATTAAAAATGGCACGATGCAGATTCTACATAAAAGGATAATTGAAATAGCAGCACTTCGTTATTACACCGAAGGACCAGCACTGGATAAGGATGGCAACCTGTTCTTTACCACACTTTCGGGAGGATGGATCATGAAGGTGGATGAACATGGTAAGATGAGTAAATGGGCAAAGTCAGTATGCCCGAACGGACAATTTATTTTACCGGGTAATGACCACCTCATTTGTGATAGTGAACTGAGTGCCGTGAGAAGGTTTGGGCCGGATGGCACTTTTATTAAAGATGAGATCAGGGACTATTGCGCCGGCGTAAAAGTATTTACCCCCAATGATGTCATTGCAGATACTGCCGGTAATATTTACTTTACTGATTCGGTGAGATATATCGGCAAAGTATTCAGGATAGGAAAGAATGGTCACCAGGAAGTGGTGGCGGATAACATGGACTATCCAAACGGATTGGTACTATCAAAAGATGAAAGATGGCTGTTTGTAGCCGAGAGTTATCAAAACAGCATATTGAAAATAGATGTAAAAAGCCCCGCTGAAAACCGTGTGCCGGTACTCACCATCGCATTGCCACGTCATGCTTCCGGCCGGGAACAGGATAACCTGCCGGATGGACTTGCCATGGATCATCAGGGAACTCTCTGGGTAGCGCATTATGGCATGCAGGCGGTACACAACTATACGGTTGAAGGTGCATTTATTTGTAGCATCGATACAAGTATGCCATTAACCAGTAACCTGATCTTCACAGATAAACAAACGCTGATGGTAACCGGAGGCTATGGTGAGCCCGGTCCTGGTGCTGTTATGAAAATATCATTATAAACACCTGCTATGCAATATGCTAACATACACGGATATACTATTTCAAAGCTAACACTGGGCACTGTGGCGCTTGGAATGAATTATGGTATCGCCAATAAAAGCGGGAAACCCCCACTGGAAGAGAGCCTGGAACTACTTTCATTTGCGCTGGAATCAGGGATCAATACTTTTGATACAGCCGCCACTTATGGATCTGCGGAGCAATTGACAGGTGCTTTTTTAGCAGACCAGGGAAAGCCGGCAACCATAAATACTGTTACAAAATTCAAGATCAGTCCGGAAAACATCTACGATATCGATAAAGCAAGAGCAGAAGTATTTGCAAGTGTAAGATCGTCACTGCGGTTGTTGGGATTAAAGAAAATACCGGTATGCCTGCTTCATATGAGCCGGGAACTCCCTATGGAGGCGATAGCGAAGGTACTCCCTTCCATTTTTGAAGACCTGCAGCATGAGCAGTTGATTGATCTTGCAGGGGTTTCAATAGATCATCCCGCGGAGGCGGAATGGTTTGCAGCGCAGCCTTTCATCCAGGCATTACAAATCCCTATCAACGTATTTGATCAGCGGTTGATCGATAACGGTGCATTGGCACACATGAAAGCATCGGGGAAAATAATATTTGCGAGGAGTGTTTTCCTGCAAGGGCTTTTCTTTCTTACACCGGATGAACTGAAAGGTAACCTGGTAAATGCGGCTGCCTATCTTCATCAATTAAAACTGCTGGCTGCGGGAGAGCGGATGAGTATAGCGCAGTTTGTTTTTTCCTACATCCGGGATATGGATGGTATTACAAGTATTGTTTTTGGCGCGGAAAATAAACAGCAGGTAGCACAGAATATAGATTTACTGGAAGGCGGCTCCATTAGTGTAGCTGCCAGGGCGGCGGCCAGTCGGGCTTTTGCAGCTGTTCCGGAAGATATTATTACACCGGCAAATTGGTCAAGTTGATACGACTGCTATTGGATATACAGGATTTGTAAAAGAAAAAGAAAAATTATGTTGAAAGAAATGTTCAGTCTTGATGGCCGGGTGGCTATTGTAACAGGGGGAGCCGGTTACTATGGCAAACCAATTTGCAGCGCCCTAGCGGAAGCTGGTGCCAGCGTGATCATCGCCTCCAGGAATGAGGCCGGCTGTAAAGAATACGCGGCTACACTCAAGCAGATGGGGTTCCTTGCGGAAGGTGTTGCACTGGATCTTGGTGATGAAAAATCGATCCGTGATTTTACAAAATATATCCGTAAGAAATATGGCAAGATAGATATCCTGGTAAACAATGCTGTTTCCAGGGAAGGATTTAAAGACCTGGAAGATATAGAGAAATCGGAGTGGGAACTGGCGCAATCCATTAATTCAACCGGCATGGTGTTATTAACGCAGGCGGTTATCAAAATAATGCGCAGCCAGCAATACGGAAACATTATCAACATCGGCTCTATCCAGGGAACAGTAGGACCTAATTTCCCGGTGTATGGTAAAACCGGTATGAGCAGCCCCTTAAATTATACCTATGATAAATGGGCCATGGTAGGGTTTACAAAATGGATAGCCAATTATTACGGAAAGTATAATATCCGTTGCAATTGTATCAGCCCCGGAGGATATGGTCCGGGAATAGCAGAAGATATAGGGGATAATGAGTTTGTCAGTAATTATAAACGATTAACGCCACTGGGAAGATTTGCCGACGATGATGATATAAAAGGACCGATAGTGTTTTTAGCATCCGCCGCATCGGCTTATATCACGGGCCATAACCTGTTGGTAGATGGCGGTTGGACGAGCTGGTAAGCTGGTGTGAATTATTAAAACGATTAAGAGGATACTTATGAACTTCAGATATTTTTTATTCGCACTGGTGATATGTTGTAGTCCGCTGTTATTAGCTGCGCAATTACAAAAACAATTAAAATGGGAAGCCTTGCCTTCTGCGCCTGTTAAAGAAGGGTTTGCAGGGATGTATGCAGGTGTAAGTAATAATGTTATGCTCTCCATGGGTGGCGCTGATCTGGTAGATGGCGCACCTGCGGGAGCAGTGGGAGGAAAAAGTTATGATCATATTTATATCCTTTCTGAAAAATCAGGGAGTTGGAAAATGGCCGCTGAAAAGTTGCCGAAACCAATGGCGTACGGCGCCTCATTTTCATATAAAGAGGAGATTATCCTGGTAGGTGGACGTGATCAACAGCAATATTATCCGGATGTCTATACGGTTTCCTATAACAAGGGTAAAATTACCAGCAGGAAGCTGGCTGCACTTCCCTTTCCTTTAGCGGACCTTTCGGGTGCTGTAGTGGGTGATTACCTGTTTATAGCCGGGGGGGAAATGAGTGCGGAAGGATTGCCAGCTGCTACTTTTCTGGCACTTGATTTACGCAGTCCTGCTGCACAACAACAGTGGACTACGCTGGAAGCCTGGCCTGGTCCTGCACGGATGCTCGCTGTTGGCGCCACCATGCACAACGATTTTTTCCTTTTCAGCGGTATTGAAATACCTGCAGAGAATGGCGCTCCCCGGGTACTAACAGATGCTTACCGCTTTACGCCGGCATTTACCGGAAACAAACTTTCCGGTGGGAAATGGCAGGTTGTTGCCAATATGCCGCAAGGCGTGGCGGGTGCTCCTTCCCCGGCTCCTACAGTAGGTCTTAATCATATACTTTTTCCTGTAAAGGGTCAATCTCAGGGTGATTCGACTGCTGCTGGTACCAACCTGATGGCCTATAATGCAGAAGCAAATAAATGGCTTGATTTCGGTAAATTATCTTCTTTGGATATTTCCCTGGGTAATACAGCTGTAAAGTGGAACAGTGAATGGGTCGTCATGGAAAATAACAAGGCAGCAGGTCAGGATTCCATCGGCATTTTTACCTTGTCTAAAAACCTGGGCTTCGGCTGGATAAACTGGATCACCTTAGTGGTATACCTGGGATTGATGCTGTGGATCGGTTTTATCTATGATAAAAGAGGACAAACCACGGATAACTTTTTCACCGCAGGTGGAAAAATTCCCTGGTGGGCCGCGGGCTTAAGTATTTATGGTACGCAGATAAGTGCTATAACGTTTATGGCTATACCGGCCATCGTTTTTGCAACAGACTGGACGCTGGCCATCGGTTCTGTACTGATCCTGGCTACGGTACCGATAGTCGCTAAATATTATATTCCTTTCTTCCGGCGCGTGAATGTTACTTCCGCGTATGAATACCTGGAGCATCGTTTCAGTCCCAATGTGCGTCTTTTCGGAAGCCTTTCTTTTATCTTTTTTCAGATGGGACGTATGGGTATTGTGCTTTACCTGCCTGCTGTAGCTATTGCTGCTGTAACCGGTATTGATATTTATTTACTGGTTGTTATCATGGGTGTTATCTGCATCATTTATACGGTGATGGGTGGTATTGAAGCGGTTGTATGGACAGACGTGGCACAGGTAGTAATATTGATGGGGGGAGCGGCCGTATGTTTCCTTGTAGCCGTCTTCAATGTAAAGGGTGGTTTTCAGAGTGTGTTTGACCAGGGAATGGCCGCGGATAAATTTGCGTTGTTCCAATTGGGCTGGAAACCGGATAGCCTGGTTTTATGGGTGTGTATTGTTGGATTCTTTTTCCTGAATATTATTCCTTACACTTCTGATCAGGCGATTGTTCAAAGATACCTGACCGTTAAAGATGAAAAGCAGGCAGCCAAAAGTCTTTGGGTAAATGCCTGGATTACCCTTCCTGGTACCGTGATATTTTTTGGGTTGGGTACCGTACTGTATGTTTTTTATCATGATAATCCCGGAATCATTGCCTCTGATAAGGTGGATGAGATCCTGCCATATTTCGTGGTGCAGCAGCTCCCCGTCGGTATTTCCGGGTTGGTGATTGCCGGCATCTTTGCGGCCAGTCAATCTACCCTGAGCAGTAGTATGAATAGTATTTCGGCGACCTTCTTCTCTGATATTTATCAACGCTTCCGTCCTGTTGGTACAGATAAAAATACCCTCATGGTAGCCAGACAGGCCACTGTGATAGCGGGTATTTTCGGTACTGCCAGTGCATTGGCTATTGCCGCTCTGGATGTGCAGTTCATATTCGATCTGTTCCAGGAAGTGCTGGGTATCCTGGGAGGTAGCCTTGCGGGTGTCTTTATTTTAGGAATTTTTACCAACAGGGCCAATACCACCGGTGTGATCAGCGGGCTTATTGCAGGCGTGGTGATAGTATGGGTTGTCAGGAGTGAAACAACGATCAGCGTATACCTCTATGGCGCCATCAGTGTCATGTCTTGCGTGATCATCGGATACCTGGCCAGTTTTTTATCTCCACAACAAAAAGATATAACAGGACTGAGTTATTCATCGCTGAAAGCATTGAAAGCGAAAGTACAATCCGGTAAACAAGTAGTGGTACTGTAAGCCCGGAACTGTTATCAAAAAATAAAAAGTTTGTGTATGGATCTTCAATATTCTCAATCGGCCAGGCTACTGGAAAGGGCAAAGAAAGTAATGGCAGGGGGCGTGTCCTCGGAATTCAGGAAATACAGTTATCCCCATGCATTATTTTATACGCATGGCAAAGGCAGTCGCCTTTATGATGTGGATGGCAATGAATACCTCGATTTTACTTTAAGTCAGGGCCCTTTACTGTTAGGACATGCACACCCTTATGTGCAGGAGGCGGTGCAGCAATATGCAGCAAATGGGCAATTGTTTGCAGGGCAGCATATCCGCGAACTTGAACTGGCGGAGAAAATGAATCAGCTCATTCATTCAGCAGAGCTGATGCGTTTTTGCCTGGATGGTTCCGAAGCGGTGCAAACTGCTTTCCGGGTGGCAAGGGCGAAAACCGGCAGAAAAAAGTTTCTGCGTTTTGAAGGGCATTATCACGGCTGGCTGGACAACGTTGCCTGGGGTATTTCCACTCCTGATGTGCAGGCGCTGGGCAGCCGGGAGCATCCGAATGTATTTCCGTGGTCGCAGGGTATTCCCGAACGGGCCAAAGATGAATTTATCATCCTGCCGTGGAACGACCTCGCATTACTGGAAAGCACGGTGGCAGAACGGTATGAAGAAATTGCCGGTATCATCACGGAGCCGGTGATGTGCAACAATGGCTGTATTCCGCCTGTAGCGGGCTTCCTGGAAGGTCTGCGGAAAATATGTGATCAGTATGGTATCGCCTGCATTTTTGATGAAGTGATTACCGGTTTCAGAATGAGCCTGGGAGGCGCTCAGCAATATTTTAAGGTCGTTCCGGATATATCCATTTTTGCCAAAGCCATGGCAAGCGGATATCCGATCAGTGCTGTGGTAGGAAAGCGCGCGTGGATGGAGGTGATTGAGTCGGCGAAAGTAATTCATGCCGGTACTATGAATGCCGGCAATTCCCCCGTTGCAGCGGCATTGGCAACCATTGAAGTGTTGGAAAAGGAACAGCCTTACGAGCGGCTATTTACTTATGGTAAACAATTAATGGAAGGACTGTGGGAGGCTGCCGCAGCAGCAGGACATAAGGTATTGGTACAAGGCCCCGGCCCCATGTTTAATATTGCTTTTACGGAACTAACGGCCGCAAAAGATTACCGGGATACTTTATCATTTGACCGCGCCAAACTCGGCAGGTTCATTGCCGGTATGCACAATAGAAAAGTAAGGATTATCGGAAGAGGATTATGGTATATCAGTATTGCACATACGGCAGCGGATATAGAACAGGCTATTGATGCTGCCCGTGAAGTATTCCATGAAATATAAATAATTCTTTCACCCGTTTAAATGCTAAAAAATGCGTCTCACAAAAAATAAATTAAAAGTATCGTCCAAAGAACAACTACCATTTGATGTAGTATTTGGTTTTGATATGGAAACGGATATCGGTTCTTTTACGCCTTTCTATGAAGGGGTGCGTAAGGGAACGCCTCCCTTGCTGAAGATCCTGAAAAAACACAAAGTGCCCGCCACCTTTTACTGGACAGGCCATGCGGCGGAGAACAATCCTGTTATGGTAAAGCGTGTCCGCGATGCCGGACATGAAACCGGTTGTCATGGATTGCTGCATGAAACATTGGGGGATCCTATTTTCCCCTTACCCAACAATTGGCCCATCCTTCCTTCGGAAGTGGAAGGCCGTCTGACGATTGCTACAAAAATTGTCCGCGATGTGAGCGGCGAACAACCGGTTAGCTTCCGTTGCCCGCGGCTGTGGGGTAGTACCCGTGTCATGAATGTGCTGGAGAAACTGGGATACATTTCCGATGCATCTTTTCCATTGTATTTCTATAACAAACCTTTTGTACCGTACCATCCTTCCGCCAAAGACTGGACTAAACCCGGCAAAATGAAGCTTGTGGAAATCCCTAATTTCTGTGATCTCACCATGGAAAGTAATGATCCTTATCAACGCGACCGTGACCAGTGGCCACTATTCCGCACCAAATCTGCTAAAGTGCTGATGGAAAAAGTAGAGAATTTTCTGGGGTATGTGCAGGACCATCAAAAACGTCCTGTACTGTGTTTTTATCTGCATCCCTGGGAGTTTTACAAGATGCCGCAAGGCGCTTTGGATTTTGGTGAATGCAGTGTAAAACCGCTACCGTTCATCGTAAAAAACTGCGGCGAAAAAGCACTTACTGAGTTTGATAACTTATGTACACTGTTGCGGCAACGTGGAGCCAGGTTCCTCACGGCAAAAGACCTGGCCATGGAATACAGGACTTCCACAACTTCTTCACCGGTAAAATTGGCTGTATGATCCGTAAAGCATTTTTAATACAGGCGAAAGACGGGATGGCAGCGGAATATGAAAGACGCCACAATCCTATATGGCCGGAATTGGAGGAGATATACAATCGTCATGGGGTACATAATTTCTCCATCTTCCTGCAAAAAGAAACCGGATTTCTTTTCGGCTACCTGGAAGTGGAAGATGAAGCAGCCTACAACCGGATCGGGGAATATGACATCTGTAAAGAATGGTGGCAGCACATGACAGAAGTACTTGTTTGTGAACACGCTTCCAGTACCAAAGGAAAAGAAGAGATGCTGCGCGAGGTTTTTCATCTGCCTTAATATATTTTCTATATAACGTTATTTATTACGAACAGCTTATTTCACCTGATCATTAACTATGGAACAACTGCTGGGTATACTTTTTCATTCGATAGGCGGCTTCTCTTCCGCCAGTTTTTATGTTCCTACTTATAAGGTGAAGAGATGGGCCTGGCAAACTTACTGGATCACACTGGGCTTTGTTGCATGGATCATCATGCCTACCATTGGCGGCTTATTAACTACGCCGGATTTATCGGGTATTCTGAAAAGTGCATCTACCAACAGTATGCTCCTGACTTACCTGTTCGGGGTATTATGGGGCTTCGGTGGTCTGATGGCCGGTCTGGGCCTTCGTTACCTGGGGCTCTCACTGGGACAGTCAATTTGCCTGGGTGTATGCGCCATTGTAGGCACTATTGTACCCGCTATTATGGATCATAAGATCGGGATGCTTTTCAATACGGTTCCCGGCGCCATTATTTCCCTGGGATTCCTGATATGCGTGATCGGTATCATCTTGTGCGGATATGCTGGTGTACTGAAAGACAGATCGCTTAATGAAGAAGAGAAAACAGCAGCGGTAAAAGAATTTTCCGCGGTGAAAGGATTAACATTAGCCGTATTAGGTGGCATCATGAGCGCATTTATGGCGCTGGCTATCAATGCCGGCAAACCCATTGCGGAAGCGGCTTTGCTTGCAGGCACCCAAAAGGTGTTTGTCAACATTCCGATTTTTGTACTGGCACTGGCCGGAGGATTTACCACCAATTTTGTATATGCCATGATACTGAGCCGCAGGCATAAATCATTTGGTGACTTTGTTACGTTGCCCAAAGGTTTGTTGCTAAGAAATTATTTACTGTCTATCCTCAGTGGATTAATGTGGTACGGACAATATTTCTTTTATGGTATGGGCGCCACAAAGATGGGCAAGTATGACTTTGCCAGCTGGACGCTTCACATGGCTACTATTATCCTCTTCAGTAACCTGTGGGGATTGGGATTGAAGGAATGGAAACTGGTAAACCGCCGTACACAGATTTACTTGTGGGCCGGCATCATTATGCTCATTATATCTGTGGTATTTATTGGGATCGGCAATCATATGGCAGGTACGGAATAGCGCATCTTTTCACATCAAAATACAGCGATATGGAAAAACTGATAAAAATTAATCCGGAAGATAATGTGTATGTGGTACGGAACAGTATACAGGCAGGGGAGCAGATCGCATTGGATGGGCTGACCATCACATTTAACGAGCCATTAGGGATTGGTCATAAGGTGGCGGCAGTACACCTGGCCAAAGGTGATAAGATCATCAAGTTTGGTGTGCCTATTGGATCTGCTACAACAGATATTGCCTGTGGCATGCATGTTCACCTGCATAATATGAAAAGCGATTATATACCAACTTATACTTTAGATCATGAATTCATCAAAGACAAATGATTTTAAAGGTTACCTGCGTAAAGATGGCAGAAAAGGCATCCGCAATGTGGTGCTTGTTGCTTATATGGTAGAATGTGCGCATCATGTAGCCAGGGAAATTACGATGCACTTCCGTGATCAGCCGGTACAACTCATAGGATTTGGAGGTTGTTATCCCAATGCCTATGCCGATAAGATCATGAATGCATTGTGTGTACATCCTAATGTGGGCGCTGTATTGCTGGTGTCCCTGGGCTGTGAGAGCTTTAATAGTAAAAGGCTGCTGGAAAATATTGAAGCCAGTGGCAGACCTGCAAAGCTGATTGGTATCCAGGTGGCCGGAGGTACAGGGGTATCTATTGGCAGCGGCGTACAGTTTGTGACTACGGCCTTACAGGAAATCAGCAAAGTACCCAAAGTAAATTTTGATATCGCTGAATTAACCGTAGGCGTTGTCTGTGGCGGCAGTGATGCTACCAGTGGTATTACGGCCAATCCTTCGGTAGGTAAAGCATTTGATATGATCGTGGAAAAGGGTGGCACTGCACTTTTTGAGAATACCGGAGAGATGATAGGATTGGAAGAAATTATGAGCAGCAGGGCAGTGAATCCTGCACTGGCAGAAGAATTAAAGAAAGCAGTTTATAAAGCGGCGAAGTATTATTCTATCATGGGACATGGTAGTTTTGCGCCCGGCAATGCTGCAGGAGGACTAAGCACACTGGAAGAAAAATCAATGGGCGCTTATTGTAAAACAGGTAGCGCAAGCATAGCAGGTATGATCAAGCCCGGAGATTTGCCGGGAAAGGGAGGACTATACCTGATGGATATTGTGCCGGATGGAGATCCTCGTTTCGGGTTTCCGAATCCTAATGATAGCTCCGAAATAGTGGAACTGATTGCTTCGGGTGCGCATTGTGTTTTATTTACCACTGGCAGAGGGTCTGTAGTGGGCGCTGCTATTTCCCCGGTAATAAAGGTGTGCGCCAATCCTGAAACATTTGCGCATCTGCGGGATGATATGGACATTAACGCCGGTAAGATCCTTAACAACGAAGCTACTTTAGCTGAGGTTGGAAACGAGATCTTTGAAAAGATATGCAGTCTTATCCGCGGGCAAAAATCCTGTTCGGAAAGACTGGGACACCAGGAATTTGTGTTGGGTTATAAAACATTTGAACCTATAGGCCCGTCATGCCTGCCGTAATAAATAACAGACAGTATTAAATTTTACAGCGATGAAAATTGATAGCCATCAACATTTCTGGGTCTACGATCCGGTGAAGGATGCCTGGATTGATGATACCATGGATGTTATAAAAAAAGATTTTTCTCCGGAAGAAGTATGGCCGCTGATGCAGGAAAATGGTATCGATGGATGCGTGGCCGTACAGGCAGATCAGAGCGAGCAGGAAACGCGGTACCTACTGGGACTTGCAGACAAACATCCTTTCATAAAAGGTGTAGTGGGATGGATTGATTTCCGGGCGGTAGATATAGCAGAAAGGTTGGCATACTTTTCATCTTTCAAAAACCTGAAAGGGTTCAGGCATATTGTGCAGGCAGAACCCAACGACGATTTTTTATTACAGGAAGATTTTTGCCGGGGAATTTCGCTGCTCCGCAAATATGGATATACCTATGATATATTGATTTACCCGAAACATATAAAAACGGCGCTGGAATTTGTAAAAAAATTCCCTGATCAGCCATTCATTATTGATCATCTTGCCAAACCTTTTATTAAAGATCAATTGGTAGATGACTGGAAAAGAGACTTGAAAGCCTTTGCAGACCTGGATCATGTGAGTTGCAAAATGGCCGGCCTGGTAACGGAAGCCGATTGGCACCAATGGAAGCTACCTGATTTTGAACCGTACGTGACCACTGTGCTGGATATTTTCGGAACAGACAGGGTAATGTTCGGAAGCGATTGGCCGGTATGTCTTACCGGTGCTTCCTACTCGCAGGTATGCGCTATTGTAGAAGAAAGTACTGCTTTTTTAAGCCCAACGGAAAAGGCTAAACTTTGGGGAACAAATTGCAGTAAAATTTACCGGTTGTCTGTTTGAGTTGTAAGTAGAAGTTATAAATGGGGCCACGCAATAACATTAACACCAGGTGAGAAATTTATAAATGCATAGCAAAAACCCATCCCCCCTTACTTTAATTACCGGGCATCTCTTTTTATTTGTATAAATTGGTACTTGTAGAACCAAGCCCATTCAGTATGAACGAAGCATCCAAAAGAGCTGCCATGCCCACGGGAACCAACGCTGTTCTCGATAGAAGAAATATTTATAATTCAAATAGTAACCTGCTTGATATTGTTAAGCCGGGCGATGCCGTGCTGGATGTAGGTTGTGGCTCCGGTTCCATTACTATTGGTATCAGTGCGTTGGTGGGAGCTGGTGGACAGGTTACTGGAATAGATACCAGTCAACATTTGATTGAGCTGGCGAAGCAGCATTCCGCCGGTCAAAGTAATATTAATTTTGAAGTGGCGGATATCAATACTTATCTCCCGGAGAAAAAATTTAATGTAATCACCTCCGCCCGCGTACTGCAATGGGTGGATAACCCGGCACCCGTAATTGCAAAAATGATACAGCTGTTGGATAAAGACGGCTGTTTGACCATACTGGATTACAATCATGAAAAAATCCAATGGGAACCAGGGATTCCTGAAAGTATGCAGGTATTTTATACCGCCTTTCTCCGGTGGAGGGCTGATGCCGGTATGGATAATCAGATCGCTGATCACCTCGCAGCAATCTTTGAACAGCAAGGACTGAAAGCGATCACCATAAATGATTTATCAGAAAAAGCGGTAAAGGGCGATCCGGCATTTGCAGGCGACCTCGATATATGGGCTAAGGTAGCCGAAACACGGGGCCTACAACTGGTGAAAGACAACTATATCACGGAAGAATTGCGGTTGGCTGCCATTGCAGATTACCGCCGGTGGATTGATACAACAGCCAGTTCCATGACATTGTATTTGTTGGCCGTAACAGCCAGGGTGTAAAAATATTTAAGTGCATTTATTGGGGTATTTAACTATTTTTAGCTGTATTATCAGCCAAAATATTTCCATAAACAGGAAGACAGCCGGGGAAGGAGCATGCAGCATGATATCGTACATAATGAGAAAGAATTACTGAAACTGCTGGCAAAAGATAGTGAATATGCTTTTGCCGTGATCTTTGACCACTACCGGAAAAAGGTATTGGGAACAGCAATTAAGATGTTGAAAGATCATGCTATGGCAGAAGAAATAGTGCAGGATATTTTCATGAAAGTATGGCTGAAAAGAAAAGAGATGGAAACTGTAACCAGCCTCAATAGTTTCATTGCTACGATGACCAGGAACCTGATATTTGACCGCTTCCGGAAATTGGTAAATGAAGTGGAATACAGGAAAAAAATAAACGGTGCCGAGCTGGTGATCGATGATACAGACCACCGTGTACGGACTTCCCAGACATATAAAATACTACAAAACGCCATTGATACACTGCCGCCCAGGCAAAAGCAGGTATATGAAATGGTGCGCATACAGGGCCTGTCCATCGCTGAAATCTCTCAATCCCTGTCTATCTCCAAAAGTACCACCAAGGGGCATCTGACCGCCGCCCTGCAAGCTATCAGGCAGTATTTAAATGCCCATTCAGACACCTTCGCAGGACTTATTACCATTCAGGTACTGGCCGCCGTTTTTCAATAACATTGCTGCGCTCAAAAAATATTTTCTGACTGACCCGTACCATTGACGCACTCAATCGTCTCTATTTATCAGAGGGGTATATTATGGATCATACACGGTTTAAAATATTAATGGATCGTTATTTAGCCGATGAGGCGGATAACGAGGAATGGATGGAACTGGCTGCCATGATCCGGACCGGCCACTATGATACGCTTCTGCAACATATGATTGATGATATCTATGAAGCGGAAGATGGTACCGTAGATATGACTCCTATGCGCCGCCAGGAACTGTTTTCCAGGATCTGCGCGATGGATGACAGTGACGACAGGGTGGTAGCAATGCCCCGCCGCAGGGATTTTACCCGCTGGTGGGCAGCTGCTTCCATACTCGTACTGGCCGTAGCCGGTGCGGCTTATTTTTTCTTCCAGAAAGGAACGGCGCCGGTTCCCGGCGAGCCTGTCGCCACACAAATCGATATTGCCCCCGGTAGCAACAAGGCCCTGCTTACCCTGTCTGATGGAACGGTGGTGGCGCTGGATAGTACCGGTAATCAACTGATACGCCAGGGTAATATCGCTATCCGCCAACAGAACGGAGAGCTGCAATATGCAACGGGGAAGCCGGATAAAAACATGGGCTACAATACACTCACCACCCCCAAAGGCGGTCAATACCGCCTGGTATTACCGGATGGTACCGGTGTATGGCTGAATGCCGCTTCATCTATCCGGTACCCGGTGGCCTTCACCGGTAATGAAAGAAGAGTAGAACTCTCCGGCGAAGCCTATTTTGAAGTAGTACACAATGAAAAAAAGCCTTTCAGGATACTGGCAAACAACCAACTGATTGAAGATCTCGGCACACAGTTTAATGTAAATGCCTATACGGAAGAACCCGAGATGAAAACCACCCTGCTGGAAGGATCAGTAAAAGTTGGAGGTATTACACTGAAACCGGGAGAGCAGGCCCGTGTGAATAAAAAAGGGGAAACCACGTTGCTGAAAAATGTAAACGTAGCAGATGCAGTAGCCTGGAAAAACGGCTTCTTTGTTTTCAGGGACGATAACCTGAAAACCGTTATGCGACAACTTTCCAGGTGGTACGACGTAGAAATTATTTATCCACCAGATGTAAATAATAAACAACAGTTTTCGGGGAGAATAGACCGAAGCTTAACCTTAGCACAGGTACTTAACGGATTGGCACAAACGAAAGCACATTTTAGTATTGAAGCAAACCGGAAGGTTATTATACTTCCTTAATCAGCATTTTCGATAGCAACATAAAGGCTGGCTCAAAAAGACCAGGAATGCGGGAACATTCCTGGTTGCGCTTGGGTCAAGCTAATAAAAATGCCCGGAATGGCAATTATTGTTTAACCAAAACACTACAAAAGTATGCATTTTTTTTACAGCTGTAAGAGGCAATTTTTGCTGCCTTTCACCCTACGACAACTCCTGCTCACTATGAAGCTAACAGTCGTTTTTATCCTACTCGCTTTTTTAGGAGCAAGCGCCACGGGCTTCTCCCAGAAAGTGACCATTTATGGTAAAAGTATTCCACTTGAAAAAGTTTTTGCTGCCATTGAGCTGCAAACGGGTTATGCATTTTTTTACAATAATGTAGATATCGGCAAAGCCCCTGTTATCACGGTATCCCTGAAGGATGTTGACCTGGAAAAAGCCCTGGACAAAACCCTGAAGGATCAGCAACTGGAATATACTATTCTCGGTAAAACAATTTTTATCCGGGCGAGTAACAAGTCCAGGCTTTCACTGGCGGCTATTCCGGCGGTGGACCGGGCCATTAATGTACAGGGCGTTGTTGTAGACGCTGCCACCGGTAAACCACTGGTAGGTGTAACGGTACAGGTAAAAGGAAGTACTGCCGGTACCACCACTGATGTAGATGGTAAGTTCACTTTGTCTGTACCAGATAAAGCGGTATTGGTGGTTTCCTGTCTTGGCTATAGTAAAAGAGAAATAAACGTAAATGACGGCGCCGCCCTCACCATCGGACTGGAGGCTACCAACACCGGCTTAAACCAGGTAGTGGTAGTGGGATACGGCACGGAAAAGAAAAAAGATCTGACGGGCGCCATTGCCTCTATCAAAGCGGAAGACCTTACCAAAACAGCTTCCAATAGTTTTACGGCTTCGCTGGCAGGTAAAGTTCCGGGTGTATTCATCACGCAAACGGGTGGCGCTCCCGGCGCTGCTTCCTCTGTACGTATCCGGGGAATCGGTACCACCGGCGGCAATCAGCCTTTGTATGTGGTGGACGGATTTCCTATCAATGGCGGCGGTATGTCTGTTCCCGGCAGTTCCAGCCAGGTAGACGGCATGTCTATTATCAATCCAAATGACATCGCCTCTGTAGAAGTATTAAAAGATGCCGCTGCTGCCGCTATTTATGGTTCCCGCGCTGCCAACGGTGTTATTCTCGTTACCACCAAAAGGGGAAAAGATGGACTGGTAGATGTTAACTTTAATGCCTACACGGGTTTCACACAATTGTGGCGGAAACCGGGATTTATGAATGCACAGGAATTTGCCACGATGGCAAATGAGCTGTACACCAATTCCGGCCTGACACCAAATCCGGAATGGGCCAATCCTGCTTCTTTTGGGAAAGGTACCGATATGATCGACGAGATTTTCAGGAATGCACCCTTACAGAACTATGACCTGAGCTTTTCAGGCGGCACACAGAAGTTAAAGGCCAGGCTTTCGCTCGGCTACACAGATCAGGATGGAACGATGATCGAAACTTCCTATAAACGTTATACCGGAAGGGCTACCGTTGACCTGAAAGCCAGTAATAAACTCACTTTTGGAGGTTCACTCGCTTTTGCAGCTACGCAATCCAAAGGTCAGAATACGGATGCGATGCAAGGGGGGATCTTTAATCTCGCGCAACAATTCTTCCCCACATTAAACCGTGATTCTGCTTTCTTCGGACCAGGAGGCTTCTATACAAAAGACGGGGATAATCCCATATTAAAAGCTGCATCTATCGATAACCAGTTGAAAAATTTCAGGATCTATGGGAATGCATTCGGTGAATATGAAATCATCAAAGGATTGAAATTCAGGACCAGCATTGGCATTGATGCCAATAATAACCGCACTACTTCCTGGGAAGGAAAAGCGGAAAGAGGATTCTATATTCATCCGCGGGCAACGCTTTCTGAAAGATATGATCAGGGGTTAACACAGCTGATTGAAAATATTTTATCTTATTCAAAAACATTCGGACATCATAGCATCGCTGCAGTAGTCGGACAAACAGCCCAGAGTACCAAGAACGGCTGGATTTCTGCCGGAGGCAATGGTTTTCAGAATGAATCATTGAAAGTGATCAGTGGCAGTGATGTGAGTCTGCGTACCGCTAATGGTACCGATAGTTATTCTACATTAGCTTCTTACCTGGGTAGAATCAATTATTCCTTTGAAGGGAAATATTTAGTTTCTGCAAGTCTTCGACGCGACGGTTCTTCTAATTTCGGACCCAACAACAAGTGGGGTAATTTCCCCGCTGTATCGGCAGGCTGGCGGTTGTCGGAAGAATCATTCATGAAATCGTTTTCCCACATTATCAGCGACCTGAAAGTACGCGGTAGCTGGGGCCAGCTCGGCAACGACGCTATTCCTGCCTTTGGTTATTTAAGTACGATCAGAAGCGGCGCCAATGCTGATAACTATGTACTGGGTACAGGCGGACAAAATATTATCATCGGTTCCACCATGATCAGACCAGGAAACCCCGATCTCAAATGGGAAACAACCGAACAGACAGATATCGGTATTGATGCATCGTTTTTTAATGAAAAGCTTTACCTGACAGCAGATTACTTTATAAAGAACACCAAAGATATGTTGATCAGCCTCCCCGTTTCTATTGAAGCAGGTTTTCAGAATGCGCCAACCGTTAATGGCGGCAGTGTAAAGAACAGTGGATTGGAATTATTACTGGGATACCGGGATGATATAGGCGATTTTCATTTTGATGTGAGTGCCAATGTGGCTACACTAAAAAATGTAGTAACCAGCTTAGGTGTAGGCCAGCCGATTGTAGGGCCTTCCCTGGCAGGTACCAGCATGAATATGACTTATACAAAAGCCGGACAGCCGATAGGGTATTACCGTGGTTATGTTGTGGAAGGTGTTTACCAGGAAGACGGAGATGTAAACAAGGTTTTTCAACCCAATGCTATTGCGGGTGATTTCCGGTACAGGGATGTAAACGGAGATAACGTACTGACAGATGAAGACAAAGTAATCATCGGCAAACCGTGGCCTGACTTTACTTACGGTGTAAACCTTAATTTCTCCTACAAAGGATTTGATTGTAATCTCATGTTGCAGGGCGTTTCAGGAAATCAGATCTATCGCGCTAATAAAGTATCCAACTTCCCGATGAAATATTTTAATGGAAATGGCATCGTGAATGGTGTGAAAGAAGTTTTAAACCATTGGACGCCGGGTAGTGGAATCAACAATCAGCCTGGATTAAAATACATTGATGCCAACGGAAATTATGCCAACCCATCCTCCTTTTTTGTGGAAGACGGAAATTATATGAGGGTGCGCAACTTTGTACTCGGCTATAATCTTCCTGCGGGGATAATCCATAAAACATCTACCAGCATACTCAAAAGTGTACGCTTGTATGTGAGCGCCCAGAACCTGTTCACCTTTACCCGTTATTCAGGATTTGACCCGGAAGTGGGTAGCACAGATCCTTTGAATTCAGGTATTGATACAGGGGTTTTCCCACAGCCAAGAACTTTTATGGCAGGTATAAATGTAGGTTTCTAGTTTAACCATTAATCTAAAAAGCATGAACTCATTATTTAAAAATATAGCCGTTTTCCTGGTGATCATGACAACGGCATCCTGTACAGCAGACTTTCTCACCCTCACACCCACCGATGTGCTGACAGATGCCAACTTTTTTGTAACAGAATCGGATGCGCAGTCTGCCTTGATCGGCGTATATGCCCAGTTGCAGGATGAATCCACTTTCGGAAACGTGGTGGATGCCGCCAACCTGGACTGGACCATGAGCGGCGACCTGTATGAACAGGATCAGAACACGCCCCGCGTGCAATTGGAAATGCTAAGTTTGCCCGCAAACAACCTGTATATCGGTCAGCTCTATGCGGGCCTGTACCAGGGCATAGCCCGGGCCAATTTTGTGATCGGAAGAGTGGAGCAAATGGATAAACTCGAAGCCGGGGCAAAGGCAAGCATTATAGGTCAGGCGAAATTTATAAGAGGTATCTTTTATTTAAAGCTGGTCAATTATTTTGGTGGCGTACCATTGGTGATTACAGAGCTGAATGCTTCTTCTAAACTGGACATTCCCCGTTCACCCGTAGCAGATGTGTGGAAACAGATAGAACTTGATTTAAAAGATGCGGCGGCTGTTTTGCCTATTGTATGGGCCAATAGTAATGATGTGGGAAGGGCTACAAAAGGTGCGGCGCTTGGTTTTCTGGTGAAAGCTTATCTGTGGCAGGAGAAATGGGGTGATGCCATTACAGCCAGCGAGGATGTTATCAATTCCAAAGCCTACGATTTACTCCCTGATTTCAGAAGTGTATTTCTTGAAACAAATGAAAATAATAAGGAGATTTTATTTTCAACACAATACAGTTCGCTGAACAATGGTATTGAAGGAAATGGATTGGATGTGAGATCTGCTCCCAGGGGAGCATCGGCTGAATTTATTGGCCGTGGGGCGAATAGTAATTTTGTTCCACAAACAAAATGGATCAATGATTTCGAGAGAGATCAGACCGGGAAGATAAAAGACCAGCGTTATTGGGGTGTGATCATCGGCCCTGGTGAACATCACCAGGAAATGACGGATTTTGTGATGCCGCTGGCTTTCCCGAATGGGTATACGAAAACAGGCTACATCGTTACAAAGTACTGGCAAAAGGCATCTGTGGTGAATTCAGGACTTAATACCCCGATACTGCGTTATTCCGAGGTGTTGCTGAATTATGCGGAAGCACTGAATGAAGAAAGCCGTTCTGAAGATGCGATGAAGCTGGTGAACAAGGTCAGGAACCGTGCAGGATTGGACGATAAGCCACTGAATCTTGCAAAAGACAAAACCCTGGATGCTATCTTTAATGAAAGACGTTTTGAATTTGTGTGGGAACCATCCGGTGCATTTTCTGATCTTAACAGGAGGGATCGTTTTATTGATTTTATCAGGAAGAACCGCGCAGATTTTGCAAAGATTGATGTGGATAGTAAACCCTGGCTGGCGGTAAAACCCATTTTATTACCTATTCCGCTGGCAGCATGGAACGTGAATAAGTCGTTGGTGCAGAATCCGGGGTATCCGGCTTTTTAGCAGGTATGAACCCGGTGGCTTGTTGTTAAGCATAAACAAAGACTTATACTCAAAATATCATTCATGAAAAAGTATATCGCGTTACTACTTTTATCTGTTGCTTATCTCAGTAAATATTGCCCGGCTGTATTGGCACAGGCGCCGCAAATGGATTCGGCCGGTATCGATTTGCTGCCTTCCATTCCTTTTCTACCGGACCCGTTGGTGCTGGATGAAGGACGTAAGAACATTCCTGTGAAATCCAGTGCCCAGTGGCAGGAGAAACGGGCGGAGATCAGGGAGCAATACCAGCAGTGGGTATCGGGAACGGTTCCGCCGGCGCCGGAAAACATACAGGTAAAAGTGTTGTCAGAAAAAACTGAAAACCAGGTAAAGATCCGTACGGTGGAATTGTATTTCGGTCCGGGTAACAAAGCCAAAATGACGGTGGAGTTGATGATACCGGTTTCGAATAAACCGCTGCCGGTTTTTATGACCCAATGGAATCATCGGGGATGGGCGCAGATTGCCGTACGCCGCGGATATATCGGATGTATCTACGCAGGTGGAGATGTGAAGGATGACACAAAGAATTATGCCGAGGTTTATCCCGGTTATGATTTTGCAACGCTCATGAAACGTGCATGGGGCGCGTCGCGTGTGGTGGACTACCTGTATAAGCTACCGGAAGTGGATACAGCCCGTATTGCACTGACCGGCCATTCGCGTAATGGAAAGCAATCGCTTATGGCGGCGGCATTTGACGAACGTATAAAAGCGGTGGTGAGTAGCAGCGGGGGAACAGGCGGGGAATGTACTTTCCGGTTTTCGGATGAGCGTTTCGATTCTGAATCAGTGGAAGAGATCACCCGTAATTTTCCCTATTGGTTTTCTCCCCGTCTGCGTTTATTCAGTGGCAGGGAACAAAAATTACCGGTGGATCAGAATGGGTTGATGTCATTGATAGCGCCCAGGGGATTGATGATCGTATCTGCCATCACAGAAGGGCAGGGCAATCCCTGGGGTATTGAGCAATCTTATAAATCAGTTGGAAAGGCATACCAGTTCCTGCATGCAGAAAATAATATCGCCGTTCATTTCCGGCAGGGGCGGCACCAGCATTCCGCCAGGGATGTGGAGAATTTTATTGATTTTTTCGATTACATTTTTCATCGTGGAGCAACACCGCCGGAGAATAAATTGTATAACAACTATTCTTTTGAACAATGGAAACAACGGAGTAAAGAGCAGATTGACCCATTGAAATTTCCGGTAGCAGGTAGTAAATCAGCCGTACCGTTTTCTGCCAAATCTTTTCCTGCACAACAGGATACTATCAGGAAGCGGCTCCGGTGGCTGCTGGGCAACGAACCTCCCGGTGTGTTGACGGATAACCCATTGTCACGTTCTCTTTTTAAGAATGCGGTATACCCGGATGATTACCTCGCAGAGGTGATTGGGGAGCCTTCTTTTGCCAGTGGAGTACGGAAAATGGAAATAGGCCCCTATAGCGCCTTGGGAGAGGATTTATGGGGAACTATTTATTTCCCCGCCAGTGCTGTTACGCATGATTCGGTGTTAGGGAAGTTACCATTAGTTATCTTTTTACATGAGTATGCTTATGCTACCGGTGCGCATAGGAGAAGTGAAGCGGTGATCCGGCAGTTTACCGCGCAGGGATATGCGGTGTTGTCTTTTGATATGCCCGGATTTGGCACCCGTGTGGAGGAAGCGGCCAACTTTTATCAGCGTTATCCGGATTGGTCTGTTATGGGCAAAATGGTGGCAGACACGCGGGGTATTATCAACGATGCCAGTGTAAGGATGCCATTCATTGATGCCAGCAATATCTACCTCGCGGGGTATTCATTGGGCGGTACGGTAGCATTGCTTACAGCGGCGCTGGATGAACGTGTAAAAGGAGTAGCAGTGGTGGCTGCATTCAGTTCTTTGCGGCATGATAATATTGGCACGGAAGGCATCAGGCATTTCTCCCACCTGCATGGATTGATCCCGCGTCTTGGTTTTTTTGTGGGCCATGAGAATAATATACCGGTAGATTTTGAAGATATATTGGGCTGCGTAGCTCCGCGGCCGTTATTAATCATTGCGCCTGAAAAGGACCGGCATCATACGAAGGCGAGCGTGGAGAAAACCGTAGCTGCTGTTTCGGTGATATATAAGGGGATGAAAGCGGCAGACAAGCTCACTTTCCGGCATCCGGATACCTATAATCATTTCCCTGACAGTCTAAAGCAGGAAGTTGCTGCCTGGCTGTTGCAGGAAAGATCGCATCAGCAGCCCTGATAAAGGGATTGTTGGTGAGTTGTAAAGAAGCCTTCAGGTCGTATGATCTGAAGGCTTTTTTGTGGGGAAGTACTGAAAATTTGTCGCTATGCAGTTTTTTTGGGAAAGATGAACACCATTTTCCCGGTTTTTCAAAATGAACGAAAAAGATTCGGGAATTATCAAAATGAACAAAAAGGTCAGAAAGTTCTCCATGTCTTTCTTATATATTCATTTCTATTTTTCACCTCCAAAACAATCTATTATGGGCAACCAGAATCAGATTTCCATTGTCATCCCGGCGGATGTACTGCAGCAATCCATTGACCACTTACAGGCTGCCGGCAAATTACTGCAACCGTACGTGCATGCACTCACCCCTGCCGACCGCCAGGGGCTGGCTAAAATGGGCGACAAAACCATCTCCTTTGTAGCCAAAAACCTGGGCTACAGCAAAAGCAACCCGCAGTTTACCCCTGCTTACATGGATGTAGCAGAACTGGAAAAGGACCTGAACGTAGTGACGGCCCTTACCCCGCTATTGCGTATTTGCGAACAGCTCACCAGCAACCTGGACGACACCATTATGCTCAGCGGCAGCGAAGCCTATGTGATGGCACTGGCTTACTACAACACCGTGAAGCAAGCCGCCAGGATGAGCGTACCGGATGCAAAGGCCATTTTCGAAGATTTACAGCAGCGTTTTCCGCGAACGCTGCGGGCAAAGGCCACCAGTGAATCCGCGGGCTAACGGTGCGTAGTTGCGCCGTCAAATGAAAGGCTCCAGGAGATTTTCTCCCGGAGCTTTCTTTATTAGGGGGATGTTGGCCTTCGAACGCAAAGTCTGTACCTCTGACGTTCAAATGTTGTGTTCAGAGACCAACGGTTGATATACTTAGGTCAAAACTTTCAGTGCTGAAGTCGATGCTGGATGTTCCGTAGTCCAAACTTTGCGTTCAGATGTCAACGCTGGATGTTTGGAACTCCAGGTTTTGAGTTCAGCACTCAAAATTCGGAGTTAAATGGTCAAAATCAGAAGGTCATAGCCTGTACTTCATTGATTTGTGCTGCATTTCCTTTTTCTGCCAATTTATTGCAATACAGGATGTAATTAGTATCCAGCAACCGGATCAACTCACTGTAGAAAAACAGGAGATCCGCCCGGCTGTTAACATCATCATATTCAGTGCCTTCTGCGGTTAATGTTTCCGATAACCACTGCCAAAGTAAGTTGTGTGCCTTCACCTGGGGGAAGAACTGGCAGAAACGGTCTATTGCCAGTACGGGATCGCGGTGTTCATCCTCGGAGAAGTGGGAGTGAATCAATATTGAGTGGTGGGGTTGAAAAGAACTGTTCATATCAATGAAGTTTTTTTGGTTCAAACGAATTTATGATAAAATATTCATTTAAGGGATATTTTATAATTAAATATAGGTATAAATATCTAAATAAGGGATTTTTTGACAAAATATATTGAATTTAAATATCCCTAAATTGATGAAAAATATGCTTTAAAAGCGTTTTTATGGGTGATGTAGTATTCAATCAGATCAAAGTTGTACTAGCCGAAAAAAGAAAGGCAAATAAATGGTTAGCTGAAGCAATCGGGGTTAGTGTAAATACCGTATCGAAATGGTGTACCAACACCACACAACCTTCTATTGAAACCTTATTCGAAATAGCGGAAGCATTGGATGTGGAGGCTAGGGAGTTGCTGGTGCTGAGAAGGAGAAAATAGTTTCTCTTTTTTTATTAATTTCATTGTTTGCCTGTTCATTTAACCATAACTGATTTTTTTTAAATCATTATGTCATGAAAAAAAGGAAAGACACATTTGATAAGGCTGAATTAGAGCTATTAAAGGAAGGGTTAAAGCGGAGTTATAAAGAACGTTTTGAAATGGCTACCGACCTGTATAAGATACAACAAACCATGAATAAAGCTTCAGTATTACATAAGCCATTTATTAGTAAATAGTTGATTGGCTCCGTCGCATGTAAGGTGTAATACCCTGCTATATCAACTAAAAACATCCATCATGCCATCATGTGGTTAAATACGATCAGAACAGTTACGTCACTGGTAAGCCTGATCCTCGTTTTAATCACTTGCATATATGATAAAGGCGAATAGCCTGCATATAACTAATCCGTTATAATGAAAAGAATATGCCTGGGGTTATGGTTGCTCATCACCATCCCTGTTTTTGCACAAAATAAAATGGTTGTCTTTCAATCCGACTTTGGTCTGAAGGACGGCGCAGTGGCCGCTATGAAAGGTGTGGCGATGCGTGTTTCGCCAGATCTGAAACTATATGATCTTACCCATGAAATTCCTGCGTACAATATATGGGAAGCTGCTTACCGGCTGGAACAAACCGTTCCTTACTGGTCGGAAGGCACCGTATTCGTATCCGTCATAGATCCGGGTGTAGGTACAGAACGGAAGTCGGTCGTGCTCAAAACCAATACCGGCCAGTTTATTGTAACACCGGATAACGGTACACTCACGCTGGTAGCTGCTTCACTGGGCATTGCAGCCATCCGTGAAATAGATGAAACCGTCAACCGCCGTAAAGACTCCGGCAAGTCCTATACCTTTCACGGAAGAGATGTATACGCCTATACGGCTGCACGACTGGCTGCCGGCACTATTACCTTTGAACAGGTAGGCCCGCCTTTACCAAATCGGGTAGTAACCATTCCTTTTCAACAACCTGTACTGGAAAACGGCCTGCTAAAAGGCAACATCGCTATCCTGGATATACAATATGGCAATATCTGGACGAACATCCCGGCGGAATTGTTTAACCAGCTAAAACCCGCGTATGGCGATAACCTGCATGTCTCTTTCTTTCATAACGATAAAAAGGTAACAGTCGTAGATGCACCCTATAGCGAAACTTTCGGCGCCGTTGCCAAAGGCAAACCGCTGGCGTATCTGAATAGCTTAATGCAGTTGTCTTTTGCATTGAATCAGGACAGCTTTGCGGAGGTACATCATATAGGAAGCGGAAGTGAATGGCGTGTGGAGATTTCCCTGTCTCACAAAAAGTAATTAATAACTACCAGCTCCGATAATATTACTTGTATATGTAACCCTGATTTTTGGAATGTCTCATCTATGGCGGGAACGGTCCGTGATAGACCAGGACTTATCTGTCTCCCGCCATTCTCTTGGAGATTTCCCGAATTTTTTCTTGAATTCCCGGCTGAAATATTTGGGATCGCTAAAGCCTACCATATAAGCAATCTCACTGATCGTATACACATCCTTAGCCAGGTATTCCATCGCCTTTTTCATTCTGATGGCTTTGATGAAATCATTCACCGATAGCCCGGCAAGCGCATTCATTTTTTTATATAGGATCGGGCGGCTCATCGCCAGTTTCCTGGATAAGATATCTACGTTAAATGATGAATCATCAATATTTTCTTCAATTATGGAGATCACCTTCTCTAAAAAAGCATCCACAATAATTTCTTCGCCAACAACTCCGGAGTCGTTCAGGCCCGGTTTGACATCGTGCGCAAGATTGGGGCTAAGGAGTTGCTGGCCCAGCCACCCACGGATCTTTTCACGGAGGTGCAGCAAATTGCAGATATGCAATTGAAGGACCTGTATGCTGAATGGCTTTGTTAAATAGACATCCGCTCCTTTCTCAAGCCCGCTTACCTGTTGCGCCGGAGACGACATGGCTGTTAAGAGTATAACCGGGATATGGCTGGTTCTTTCATCGGTTTTTAACCTGCGACATAGCGTGTAGCCATCCAGTCCCGGCATCATTACATCGCTTATAATGATATCCGGTATGTTCTCAATGGCGGCTTCCCATCCGGAAAGGCCGTCCGCCCTTGTTATAATGGTATAATCCTTTTCAAGGAAGTCGCGGTTCAGTGAAAGGATCACCGCATTATCCTCTATAAGCAGAATGGTACTCTTTTCTTTTGACGAAGTATCCAACTCAATTCCATGGACTATTTCCGGTTGTTGGGGTAAATGTATTCTTGTATTCCCTTCCCCGCCGTTATAAGAAATAAGAGATGGCAACGTTTCGCGAACCAACTCCCCGGCAAAATGCCCATTACCTTTTAGCAAGGTAACTGTAAACGTCGTAAGGTTGCCGTTTGCAGCGTTTTGAACGCTTTCCACCCCGATGGTTCCCCTGTGTAGTTCTGTAATGCTTTTAGCAAGCGCCAGACCAATGCCATATCCCTTATTGTCACTTTCCTGGTCGTCTTCCTGGAAATAATTGGTGAACAGCCTGGAAATATTTTCCGGGGCAACGCCCTTACCATTATCCACTACGGTAACAACAACGGTTTCCTCTTTTTCTTCAACGGTAACGGCAATTTTGCAGCCGGGCGGGGTAAATTTATAAGCGTTAAAGATCAGGTTAAAGAAAACCTTCTCCAATTGCAGGCGGTCGTAATAAACCCTGATATCCTGGTTTGAAGCGGTAAAATCGGATTTAATGTTCATGGAAACCGCCAGGTGATTAAAAAAACCAAAAACTTCCTGTATAAACGGCACAATGTTTTCTTCGGAGATCTTCAACGTAAGATTGCCGGTTTCAGCCTTTCTGAAATCCATCAGCTCAGTTAACAAGTGCAGCAAACCTTCGGAATTTTTCCTGATGATCTGTATTTGCTTCGTATGCTCATCGTCTTCCTTGTTGATCAGCAGCAGCTTTTCCGCCGGCCCGAGTATCAGCGAAAGACGCGTACGCATTTCATGCGTTATATTGGTGAAAAAGTCCAGCTTCAACCGGGTCAATTCCCGGTCACGTTTTATCAAAGATCTCAATACAAAAAAACGGATCACAAAAAATATAATGGCAGCCAGGCAGATGACATATAAAATATAAGCCCAGATGGTCTTCCAGAAAGGGGGAAGCACGGTGATCGCCAAGCGGCATGGGGCGCCCCATACGCCGTCATTGTTAGCGCCTTTCGCCAGGAACAGGTAATCGCCCGGTGGCAGGTTCATATAAGTTGCCGATGGCGTTGCGGTATAGCTCCAGCTATCATCAAAACCATCCAGTTTATAGGCATATGTATTTTTGTCCGGCCGCACATAATTCAGCGCGGCGAATTCAAGGGTAAATACATTTTGCCTGTGTGTAAACCGGATATCCCGGGTAAGGCTGATTTCCCTCGACAGTAACCTGGCGTCTTCATTTATTTGAACAGTATTGTTAAATAGCTTTAAGGAAGTCAGGAAAGTGGCGGGAGCCACGGAATTCTCTCCGATCCTGTCCGGGGAAAAAAATGTAAGTCCATTATATCCACCAAAAAACAGATCGCCGCCAGCGGACTTGTAACAGGAATTTATAGTAAATGTATTGCCCGCCAGTCCATCCCCTTTGTTATAATTTTTAAAAACACCATTTTTTACATGGAGCTTGGAAAGACCGTTCCCCGTACTTATCCAGAGGTTGTCGTTATCGTCTCCAAGTATGGAAGCAATGTTCTCATCGGGCATCCCGTCCTTTTTTTGATAGACGGTAAATTTTTTACTTTCGCTTCCAGGGGCATACAATGCCAGGCCGGCAAAAGAGCAACCAACCCAGATATTATTATTTTTGTCCTCGTACAGGCAGTTGATGTCATTTTTAGGAAGACCGTCCGCGGTTGTAAACTGGTCAACTATACCCGTACTTTTTTTTAGCATATACAACCCGTTTGATGAGCCAATCCAAAGATCCCCGTTCCGGGTCTGGAGGATTGATTTTACGGATGCTTTGCCAATTGCCGTGGTAAGACTGCTCTCCGGCAGATATTGTAAAGACGTTTTGTATCTTCTGAAGGCCAGCAGTCCTGTTTGAGTGCCTATCCAAAAAATCCCGTCCTTGTCTTCCAGGAGATAAAGTACTTCGGTGTTTCGTACAGCCGGATCTGTTTCCTGGTATAAAAACCTCGTAAATGTTTTTCCTGACGGGGCAAGCAAATTCAACCCACCGCCGTGCGTTCCCACCCATATATTACCATCCGTATCGCTGTAAATAACTTTTACCAGGTTCGAACCCAGTGATGTTTTATCCGCCGGGTTATACTGAAAGGTCGTGATCTTATGCTTTTTGCGGTCAATATAATTAAGCCCACCGCCTTCCGTTCCCACCCATAGATTATGCGCTTTATCTTCCAGGACGGCGCTTACGACATTATTATTGATGCTGGGCCTGGAAAGACTGGTTTTATAAACATGAAAAGGGGTGTTATCGGTAGAAACACTATTCACCCCGCCCCAATAAGTACCGATCCACACGGTTGCCTGCTTGTCCAGATAAATGCTGTGTATCGAATTGTGACTCAGACTTTGCATATTTTCAGGCACACTGCGGTAAGTCTCAAATAGCCCGGTTGCCGGATCATAGATACTGATGCCGCCCTGGGTGCCGATCCATAATTTGCCTGCCGGGTCAGTTTTTATCTCCCTGATATTATTGCTCGCCAAACCCTTTTCAGTTTTTGCGCTAAAATGCCTGAATGTTTGAGTAGCACTGTCATAGAGATTTAATCCACCCTGCTGGGTACCGATCCACAGCCGGTTTAAGTTGTCCTCAACAATCGCGGTAATATAATTATCACTTAAGCTGAACGGATCTTCACCTTTATGCGAGAAGGACTTATACGTGAATTTCCCGTTTGTATACTCCATTTGAGTGAGCCCTGCCGAGGAGCCTATCCAGTAAACGCCCCGGTGATCCTGGTAAATGGTCCGGGTGTTATTGGCGGCCAATCCGGCTACGGTGCCGGGAACGGCGATTTGTTTGAACAGGCCTGCTTTTCTGTCGACCAGCCGGAATAATCCGGCTGATGACCAAACCCAGACGGTTTTTTGCCTGTCTTCATAAATACAGCTTATGTTAAGATTGTTTTCATAAGGAGCGGTTTTAAGCGGTATCCGTTCGAGCCGGTCCGTTTCGGGATTATACTTGCTCAGGCCATTGCGGGTGCCCACCCAAAGCGTTTTATCTGAATCGGACAGGAGGCGGGTGATATAATCCGTAAAAATGTCATCCGGGTCCAGCTGAGGGTGTTTATACAGTTTAAACCGCCTGGTATCGAACCTGTTCAACCCGTTTTGCGTTCCAAACCACATAAAACCATTCTGGTCCTGCGCGATCGCCAATACAGCGCCTGGCGATAACCCGTCCTCCGAGGTAAGCCTGCTGAACAATAATTCCTGTCCGTATATGCAAAACGGAGGAAAAATACATACCAGGAAAGTAAGGACATACTTGTATATAGTGTATATAGAAATTGGCGGCAATTTTTGAACGGATTTTTCTAACGTGAATAAACTTATTGGGATTGAATATCTGCCTGTTTTAACGCAATCTAAAACTTTTATTTTTTTTATCGGGAGATTTTCATACCTGGGAAACCACCTGTCATCTAATGTAACTTAATCTAATCTTCCATATGTTGTTATATTGGTAATAAATGTGTTTAAAGGATCCCGGGTAGAAAAACAGCGAAAATTTTCAACCCGCCGGCGGGTTTTGTTTACAATTTTACCCCTAGTTATTTCCGATTTTACCCCATAAGGATCTGCCAGCGGCCATACCTTACAGCTTATTATTTATTATACCTATACAAAAACAGACGTTATGACTCCACGATTTACCTTGGTATGCATTTTATTTCTCTTACCTATGTGGGTATCTGCACAAAATGGAAAAATTACAGGGACAGTAAAAGATGAAGGCGGAACGGCGCTTCAGGGAATAAGCGTCCAGGTGAAGGGGAAAGCCGGTGGCACGGTTACCGGCACGTCGGGCCAGTTTGAAGTAGTGGCCGCAGCGGGCAATGTACTTGTTTTTTCAGCTGTTAATTTTGAATTGAAAGAAGAACGGGTGGGCGTCCGGCAGCCAATGACTGTTGTATTGCAACGCAAAATAAGTCTTATTAACGATGTAGTGGTGATCGGCTATGGCACGCAAAAAAAACGGGATCTCACGGGGGCCGTATCGTCGGTATCCGCGAAAGATTTCAGGGAACAGCCGGTAGTAAATGTGCCGCAGGTATTACAAGGCCGCGTGCCAGGTGTCCAGGTAGTGACGAATGCAGGCGCTCCGGGGGGCTACATATCAGTGCGGATAAGGGGTAATAACTCCATCCGTGGTGATAACAATCCCTTGTATGTTATTGACGGTTTTGTAGGTGCGGATGTCAGCGCCGTAAGCCCCAATGATATTGAAACCATAGACGTTCTTAAAGATGCTTCGGCTACTGCCATATACGGCAGCAGGGGTGCTAACGGGGTAATAATAATTACCACGAAAAGAGGCAAATCCGGGAAAACCAGCATCGAGGCAATAAGCCAGGTTTCTTCCTCGGAAGTGATCAAAAAACTGGATGTGCTGAATGCGGCGGATTTTGCCCTTACCGCAAATGAAAATGCCAAGGCCACCGGTACATTGCCTATTTACACGCAGGAACAAATAGACGGCTTCAAGGCAAAAGGTGGTACAGACTGGCAAGATGAGATTTTCAGAACAGCCCCCACGCAGGAGTACCAGGTAAATATTTCCGGTGGGAACGATAAAACCACCTTTTTCGCAAGCGGTGGTTACCTGGATCAGCAGGGCGTGATCATCAATTCGTCCCTGAAAAGATATTCCTTGCGGACAAGCCTGAACACGAAATTATACAAGAATTTGACTTTTCATCTGAATGCCTATGCTACCAGGAGTGAAGCGAACAACACCAATCTTTTTGGCCGCGACGCTCCTGTTACGCAAGCTACCGCATGGTCCCCTACTATGCCGGTAAGGGACAGCAAAGGAAAATTCACGTTAAATGACCCGGTGAGCTCCATTACATTTAATCCCGTTGCCCTCGCCTCGGACCAGAATAATATCACCAATAATTCAACATTTGCGACTATCGCCGGGTTGAATTATGAATTTATTCCTGGCCTTACACTGGATGTTTCAGGCGCCATCAATTATGGCAATGCACAGATCAAGCAATACAAAGGCACCTCCATTAATTCCTTAAGACAGGCTGGTGCAGGCAGGAATTCGTTGGAGAACATTGGCATACAAACCACCGGCAACCTTACTTATACGCGTTTATTCAATAATGCGCATCAGCTTACGGTTACAGGGGTAATGGAATATCAATCGTTTGTATCAGATGGGTTTAATACAAACGCCAATAATCTGACCTATCCCAGCCTGGGTTATTATAACCTGTCTCTTGCCGCTACCAATAACGTTGGGACGGCGTATTCCGATTACAAACTGCTTTCCTACCTGGCAAGGGTCAACTACGATTACAAAGGCCGGTACTATTTAACCGCCAGCATACGGCGCGATGGCTCTTCCAAATTCCAGGGCAATAATCAATACAGTACTTTTCCCTCTTTGGGAGGGGCCTGGAAGATCTCCGAAATGGATTTTATGAAAGGCGGGGGATTGTTTGATGATCTGAAGATCCGGGTGGGGTACGGCGTAACCGGAAGCCAGGCTATTAATCCCTATCAAACCCTTACCTCGTATCAGAACGTTACCACTACCATCACCGAAGGTAGCGTGAGCCCCGGCATCATCCTGGGCAGTCCCGGCAACCCGGGCTTAAAGTGGGAATCAACAAAGCAGTGGGATATTGGGTTAGACGCCACTATACTGAACAACCGGCTTTCCTTTACCGCAGATTATTTTAATAAAAACACCAGCAACCTGCTGCTGGCCGTTCCTGTTCCCAACTATGGTGGAGGAGGAAGCATTCTGTCCAATGTCGGGAAAGTAAACAACACCGGCTTTGAATTTTCACTGTCAGGAACCATCATTCAGCGCCCTGGTATAAACTGGAACAGCTCTTTTAATATTTCTTTCCTTAACAACGAAGTAAAAACGTTGTATTCTGACAAGAAGATACCTTCTACAAATCCTCAATTTATGATCGTACCCGGCCAGCCACTGGGCACTTACTGGGGGCTTAATTACATGGGCACCTGGAAACCTGATGAAGTCGCCGAAGCGGCCGCATACGGCAATGTTCCCGGGGATTCGAGGTATGCAGACCTTGACGGCAATAAAGTGATTGACGGCAGCGATTACCATATCATAGGGCATGGACTTCCCCGGTATTCATGGGGATGGAATAATACTTTTACCTGGAAAGGATTTACGCTGAATGTATTTATCCAGTCCCTGGGAGGATACGATAAGCTGGACTATACTTACGCAGCGGCGGTCACCGCCAATTCAGACACGCGCCAGGCCATCCTCAGCGATATAAAGAATAGGTATATTCCGGGGGTGAACGAATCTTCGAACATACCCGCTTTCAGCAAAACAAACAAAAGCTACCTGGTATCTACCAGGTTCCTGGAAGATGGCACTTTCACCAGGTTTAAGAACATCAGTCTGAGCTACCAGCTGCCGAAATCCATCCTTCGTAAACCGGATGTTACGCTCTCCGTTCGCGCAACCAATCTTTTTACTATCACGAAGTATAAAGGATTCGATCCGGAAACAAACAGCGTTCCCTCCGGTGTGGGTAGCGATGTGAATCAAAGCGTTGATTACGGCTCTTACCCTAACGCCAAAGTCATTACAGGTGGCGTTAAGATCAATTTTTAAAAACTGTCGGCCTGCTCATTGTAGGCTGGGAAAAATATAAAAAAAATGAAAAAGGTATTATATATCCTGGTATTGATAGCGGCTTCGGCTTGCAATAAAGAACTGAAGGAAAATCCCGAAGGGCAGCTGATCGGTGATGACGCGCTGGGCACAATTGAGGGGCTGCAGACGGCTTTGACCGGCGTTTATCAGCCTTTAAAGAACGGTTACTCATCAGGCTTCGGCACAGCGAACCTGAATGCGACCATAATGGGCTCCGACGACATTACCACCCATCCCGCCAGCAATAAGCAGGAACTGAGGGAAATGGACCAGTTTGCCGCCAACTCCACCAATACCAGGATCAGCGCAATATGGCTGGGATGTTATAAAGCCATTCAGAACGCCAATAACGTTATTGATAATTATGAGAAAGTATCCGGCGAAGTGGCCACGCTGAACCAGATAGGAGGAGAGGCATATTTTTTACGGGCTTTTTCTTATTTCTGGCTGGTAAGGCTCTGGGGTAATATCCCTTTAATTACCACATCAAAATATAACACAGACCTGTTAGCCGTCACAAAAAGCACGCCGGCGGCGGTGTATGCGCTTATTGAATCGGACTTAAAGAAGGCTGAAACGCTCATGAAAGATATCAAACCGGCGCCGGGCAGGGCCAGCGCGGGTACGGCAAAATCGCTGTTGGCGGAAGTATACCTGACCGAGGGCGGATACCCCATGAAGGATGCGTCGAAATATGCGCTGGCGGCGGCCAAGGCGAAAGAAGTGATCGACAATAAAACCAAGTATGGTTTCAACCTTGTGCCTGACCTGGCCACCCTGTGGACCGGCACATCGGCCAGCAATAATACACCCGAGGACGTTTTCACCCTGCAATTCTGCAACAGCTGCGGAAATCCAAGCACCTTGTACGGTAAATCCTGCATGCCGGGAGATGAATCGGGCTGGGATGACTACTTTGCGGAAATAACGTTCTTCAACAATTTTCCGGAAGGGAAAAGAAAAGACATCACTTTTTATACCGTATTCAAAACCGCCAACGGGGATGTTAACTGGCAAAATGGTCAGACCCAACATCCTTATTATAACAAATTCAGGGTTAATACGCCAACTCCCGGTTTTCTGACTTCCGGCACGGATCTTTCCGTTAAGCTTTTAAGGTATGCGCAGGTATTGCTTACTTACGCTGAAGCAGAGGCGCGTTCATCTGGCACACCTTCGGCAGATGCTTACAATGCGGTAAACCTGATCCGCCGCCGCGCGGGCCTGAACGATCTCCAGCCTGACCTGTCAGGACAAGCATTCGCTGATTCGATTGTCAACGAAAGAGCCTGGGAACTCGCAGGTGAATATACCCGTTGGTTCGATCTCCAACGCCTCGAACTGGTCGAATCCGCCAATTCCCACAAGGCAGCCGATGATTTAAAACCCATTGGCACGATCACCAAAGAAAAATATTGGCTCCCTATCCCGTACAACGAAACCCAGCTAAATCCAAATCTGTAGTCAATGCGAAGAAATCTTTTATTGTTGGGAGTATGTTTAATGACGGTATGTTGTTATGCACAGGATAAAGCGGGAAGAGAATATATAGACGTGAATGCCGGCTGGAATTTTCGTTTTGCCTACGATGTAAGGAGAAATGCACCGGAGGAGAAAGTCAGCTTACCGCATACTTGGAACGCCAGTGACCCCTTTAAGGGAAGTATTGATTACCGCCGCACAATGGGCGTGTACTCCCGCGGTATTACCACTGATCCTTCCTGGAAAAACAAAAGGGTGTTCCTGTATTTTGAAGGTGCGAACTCAGTGGCAGATGTATTGGTGAACAATACATTCGTAACACAGCATAAAGGCGGGTATACAGCGTTCTGCGCGGAAATTACCCCCTATCTTAAACCAGGCGGGGAGAACAAGCTGCTTGTGCAGGTAAGCAATGCCGCCCGCATGGATGTGCTGCCGCTGGCGGGGGACTTTAATATTTACGGTGGCCTACACCGTCAGGTATGGCTGATTGTCGCGAATGAAAATTGCATTACCCCGCTGGATTATGCTTCCCCCGGTGTTTATATCAGCCAGGATGAAGTTTCGTCCTCAAAGGCAAGGATCAGCGTTGCTACGAAACTCTCCCTGACCGGGAAGGGTACCGGTATATCCCTGCGAACGATCGTCAGGGACGCCAGGCAGAAAGAAGTAATGACAGCGCAATCGACCGTTGATCCCCGGGATACTTTGGTCACACAGCATCTTACAATCACGCGGCCGCATTTATGGGAAGGAAAGAAAGACCCTTATTTATACGAAGTTGCCGTGCAGCTGTTGCAGGATGATAACGTGATAGATGAAGTAAAGCAGCCGCTGGGCCTGCGGTATTTCAAAGTGGATGCGGATTCCGGGTTTGTGTTGAATGGCCGGTACATGGACTTATATGGCTTTGGGTATCATGAAGATGTTGAAGGCAGTGGCTCAGCACTCTCCCGGGAAGACCTTGAAAGCGACATGGCGCTGGTGCTTGAATCAGGAGCCACGGCAATGCGGCTGACACATTATCCCCATGCCAGTTACTTTTATGATCTGGCGGACAAAAACGGCATCGTTTTATGGACGGAAATACCGCTGGTGGGTCCGGGCGGTTATACCGGAACAGGCTATGCGAATGATCCATCGCTTCAGCAGCAAGCCAGGCAGCAGCTGGTGGAAATGATCCGCCAGTACTATAATCATCCTTCGATTTTCTTCTGGGGTCTGTTTAATGAATTAAAGCTGGATTACGATAACCCGCTGCCGTTCCTGAGCAGGCTGAACGAGCTCGCAAAGAAGGAGGACCCTTCAAGGATCACTACCTGCGCCACATTTCTCGACACCGATACATTTAATCATGTAAGCGATGTAATCGCGTGGAATAAATATTATGGCTGGTATGGCGGGCAGTTTTCGGATATAGGGGCCTGGGCGGACGATATGCATGATAAATTCCCCCGGAAACCCATCGGTGTAAGCGAGTATGGTGCTGGAGCCAATATAGATCACCACATTGAGCAACTGAAAGCGCCTATACCGGATGGTGACTTTCATGCAGAGGAATGGCAAACCGCATTTCATGAAGCGCATTGGGAAGAATTTGGGAGGCGCCGCTTTATATGGAGCAAGTTTATTTGGGCACTCAGGGATTTTGGTTCTTCCATCCGCGAAGAAGGCGGTTTCCAGGGTATCAACGACAAGGGGCTTGTAACCTACGACCGCCGCGTAAAAAAGGATGCTTTCTATTTTTATAAAGCAAACTGGAACACAACCCCCATGCTTTACCTCACTGAAAAAAGAAACAACGACCGCAGCAAAAGCAAAACCGATATTAAAGCGTATACCAACCTGCCAGCCGCTGCACTTTTTGTAAACGGCAAGCCCGCGGGAGAGGCAAAAAAAGATGCGTTAGGGCGGCTGCTCTGGAAAGATATTACACTAAAACCGGGCAATAACCTGCTTGTCGTGAAAGCGACCTATGCCGGAATGACATTGTCCGACAGTTGCCGCTGGAATCTGAAGAGCGGGGAAATAAGTTTTATGAAATAACGGGTTTAAAATCCTTTTAGCATAGACAAACAAGTTCCCGGAATGTATTTATAAGGGGAGATGTTATTTACGGAGGGAAATGGTACAATGGAAGCAATTGATAAATTCCTTTTCCCTCCGTATCTTGATGAGCCTATCGCGCCGCAAGGCGATGATTTAAATGGTATGATGTGGCTCCTGATAAAAGAATAACAGAAAAACGTACGCATGTTAAAAACATTGATCCTCTCAATAGGTATTTTTTCCTGCCTCACACTAGCGGCGCAACAAAAAGAAAAAAAGACCCTGTTTATTATTGTAGACGGCATCCCCGCGGATGTGATTGAAAAGCAACCCACGCCTAACATGCGCCGTATTGCCGGGAAAGATGGCTATACCCGTGCCTATGTAGGGGGAGAAAAAGGTGGTTATTCACAAACACCTACCATTTCGGCAGTAGGCTATAACAGCCTGCTCACCGGTACCTGGGTGAATAAACATAATGTATGGGATAATGATATTGCTGCGCAGAACTATAACTATTGGAGCATTTTCCGTTTTTTTAAACTGGCCTACCCGCAAAAGAAAACAGCCATATTTTCTACCTGGCTGGACAACCGCACCAAATTGGTAGGAGATGACCTGCCACAAACCGGTCACCTGCATATCGATCATCATGTAGATGGACTGGAACTGGATACCACCCGCTTTCCGCACGACAAAGACAGCTGGTATATCCACCTGATAGATGAAGAGGTGGCGACAAAAGCAGCCGGCTATCTCCGCACAGATGCACCTGATCTCACATGGGTATACCTCGAATACACGGATGACATGGGCCACCGCTACGGTGACAGTGAAAGAATGTATGCTGCCATCAAAATGATGGATGACCAGGTAGGCCGCATTTGGGATGCATTGGAATACCGCCGCAAAAATTTCGGGGAAGACTGGCTGATCTTTATCACCACTGATCATGGGCGCGATGCAGCCAGCGGTCATAACCACGGTGGGCAATCTGACCGGGAACGCACTACCTGGATGGTAACAAATGCCCAGCAGTTGAATCCATATTTTAAAAATGCTCAGCCAGGCATCGTAGATATTTTACCCACCATAGCCCGCTTCATGAAAATTCCTATTCCGCTGGAAAACGCCCGCGAACTGGAGGGCGCCGCACTCACCGGTAAAATATCGCTGACACAACCCACCGCACAACTGGAAAATGAAACCGTGAAATTAACGTGGAAAGCACAGGAGAAAAAAGGTACCGTAAAAATATGGGCCACCACCACCAATAATTTTAAAACCGGCGGACAGGATACCTATAAACTGATAGGAGAGGCGCCGCTGCAACAGCAGCAGGCCGTAGTAAATGTAAAAGACATCCCTTCCGGGTTCTATAAAATAGTATTGGAAGGACCGGATAATATGATGAACAGATGGGTAGGTAAATTACCGGAATAAGATAGCAATTATCTGAATAAACAGGCCGTTTGTTTTTGACAGGGATCATCCTGATCAAAGACAAGCGGCCTGTTTATTTTTTGCCCCCTCCCAGCCTCCCCCGAAGGGGGAGGGGAAAGGAAACGAGGGCTTATTTTAGTAGTTGAGGTGGCTATCTAATGTAGGTAGGTAATATTATGTTATCTGGTCACATAAGGTACTCCCCCGTATTATCCGTAAAAGGATTGTAGTCAAAGGTCAAAATAAGGCCTCGTTTCCTTTCTCCTCCCCCTTCGGGGGAGGCTGAGAGGGGGCAACACTGATTTAATAGCACAACACGTTAAAAATTACTATTTTTATAACATTCCGGTTCCACGAAATCGTTGCGGTAAATTTTTAAAAAGATTATCTATCAGCCAAATTCTTCCAAAAGCAGCGTATGAGGAGTGATTTATATAATGAAAAGGAGCTTATGCAGCAGGCAGCGCAGGATAGTGAAGCGGCGTTCACTACTCTTTTCCATTTATATAAGAGCCGGTTGTATGGCTATATTTTACGCCTGACTGATTCTCCGGAAATGGCCGAGGACGTGGTACAGGACGTTTTTATGAAACTATGGAAGAACCGCGCCGGCCTTGTAGAAATTGATCATTTCAGGGGGTACCTGTTCAGAATGGCGCAGCACCACGCTATCAATGCCTTTAAACGGATGGCGGCGGAAACACTGCTGCTGGCAGATAAATCCCTGCAACCCGATACCATCATGTCCAATGCGGAAGAAGTACTGGAACTGAAAGATGTACAGCAGTTACTCCATAAAGCAGTGGCCAAATTACCACCCCAACAAAAGCTCGTATACACCCTCAGCCGCGAACAGGGACTAAAACATGAAGAAATAGCTGCCAGTCTCCGGATATCCCACTCCACCGTAAATAAGCACATGGTACAGGCGCTCCGTACTATCCGGGAGCAGCTCAGGAATTATGCCGGATCACCGGGTAGTTATTACATCTTATTTATTATTGCAGCTGCATTTAATAAATAAACATAAATATTTTTTACTTCCAACTAGACATATATCCTTCCTCACTTGTCTACCTGCATAGCACGCACGTAATTGCGGTTCTTTTTTTATCAATCTTATGCAGGAAAGCGGCAGCTAACCGCTGCTTATCCCGTTTTTAAACTCATAATATGTATGACCGGCGAAGAATAAACGATCTGGTGGAGAAGTTTTTTCAACAGTCTTGTACGGCGGAGGAAAAAGTGGAGCTGGCAGCGTGGATTCAGCAATCAGCCAACGATGAAGCACTGCGGGAGGTACTGGAAACCGCCATGATGCAGTATGAACCGGAGGTTGCCATGCCGGGTGATGCCTCAGAGCGGGTACTGGCAAACTTATTCGGGCCGTCGCGTACGGAAGAAGCAGACGATGCCACCCCGGTACGTAACATGCGGTTCGGGCCATTCTGGAAAGTAGCGGCATCGGTGGCGCTGTTGCTGGGATGTACATACGGCTGGTATGCCTATATGCAGGCGAAACGTGCGCCTTTGGCAGGTAACCATGCGCCTGTGAAGGAGGAAGTGTTGCCGGGTGGCAACAAGGCGGTATTGACGCTGGCAGATGGTTCTTCGATAACATTGGATAGTGCACAAAATGGCGCACTGGCATTACAGGGCGGCGCTAAAATAATCAAACTGGCAAACGGACAGCTGGCTTACTCCATTGCAAACAGCGCCAAGAAGGAAACACTATATAATACAATCACAACACCACGCGGTGGACAATACAGGATTTCCCTGCCCGATGGAAGCGTGGTATGGCTGAATGCCGCTTCCTCGCTGCGTTTCCCGGCTTCTTTTACCGGTAGTAAAAGGGAAGTGGAACTAAAGGGGGAAGCCTATTTTGAAGTGGCCAGAAATGAAAACATGCCTTTCCATGTAACCGTAAAAGGAATACAGGTAGCGGTACTGGGCACCTCCTTTAATGTAAATGCCTACGACGATGAAAACACCATCGCTACCACACTGATAACAGGGAGTGTAAAAGTGATGAAAGATGGTGATAGCAGGATGCTGCGACCCGGACAACAGGCGCAGCTCACCACGCAGGGGACACTGCAAGTGGCGGATGAGGCCAATGTAGAAGAAGTACTGGCCTGGAAAGATGGCCGCTTCCAATTTGAAAGCGCAGGTATTGAACAGGTAATGCGGCAGATAGCCCGCTGGTACAATATAGAAGTGATTTACAGAGGTCCGGCTACAAAAGAACATTTTAGCGGAGGGATCTCCCGCAACGTAGAATTATCAAAAGTATTTAAAATGCTGGAAGCCACCGGCGCCATTCATCTTTCTGTGGAAAACGGGAAAGTGGTGGTAGAATCATGAATTTATACAAACAACCTGCAACTATTCAACCATGAAAAAAGGACCGTAACAACAGCAGCATATTAACCAAAAAAAACCAGGAGCGGGTCCAAGCGCCCCTGGCAAAATATTCGGGTTAATTCGCGCACCAACAAGTTCCTGTTAAAAAACGATTGATCACGCAAACCCAAACACTGCAAATCTATGCAATTTGATTATCATGTAAAAATCTCTCCTGTCCCAGGGATTTTATCAACCAGAAAACGCCTCCCGGCTATATTCAGAGAGGCGTGCGAAAGATGTTTTCCACGAAGTAAAATTATGCTTGTCATGAAGTTGACTTCTATTTTATTAACCGTAGCCTTTTTGCAGGTAAGCGCCAAAGGATTCTCCCAGAGAATTACCTTGTCGCAGAAAAATACCCCGCTTAAAAAAGTGTTCAGTGAATTAAAAAAACAAAGCGGGTACGATTTTCTGTACACGAATGAAACACTGCAACGAACTTCCAGGGTGGATGTTGATGTAAAGGGCAGTAGCCTGGAAGAGGCGCTGGAAGCGTGTTTGAAAGACCAACCCGTTACCTGGACTATTATTGATAAAACGGTTGTTATAAAACCACGGATAGCTGCTTCCGATAATATAGTGGTCGCTCCCAAGCCACCTATCACGATTTCAGGTCGCGTCACGGATGACAAAGGTGAGCCGGTTGAAGGGGTAACGATCCGGGGAAAGGGCCAAAGCTACGGCGCTCATACCGACGCAAAAGGAAACTTTACAGTGAATGCTACTTCTACCAAAGATATACTGGTGTTTAGTTTTATCGGGTTTGTAACCCGGGAGATTCCTATCGGCAACGAAACATTCCTGACGGTTGTACTGACACCTGAAATTAAAAGCGCGGATGAAGTAGTGGTGGTGGGTTATGGTACACAGAAGAAAATAAACCTTACCGGTTCGGTGGCTACTATTTCCGGATCGGAACTAAAGAAAACACCCACCAGTAATCTCACCAATGCACTGGGCGGCAGAATGCCCGGCGTAATCGCGGTGAATAGTAATGGTCGTCCCGGCAGTGGTTCTACCATACAGATCAGGGGCCTGAGTACACTGAATGATAACAGTCCGCTGGTAGTGGTAGATGGTATTATCCGCACAGATGGTTTTGGCAATATCGATCCCAATGAAGTAGCCAGTATTTCTGTGCTGAAAGATGCATCAGCAGCAGCCGTGTATGGCGCCAGGGCGTCCAACGGCGTATTCCTCATCACCACAAAAAGAGGAAAAACAGGCAAGCCAACCATTACCTATACAGGCATGGCCGGATCGCAAAGTGCTACACAATATCCGAAACTGATGTCTTCCTATGAATTTGCATCGGTTAGAAATGATGCGCTCAAAAACCAGGGATACGATCCTGCTAATCCAAGCCAGGCAGGGCTTTTCTACTCTGCTGCCGACCTGGAGAAATTCCGCCCCGGTATCACCGACTGGTACAAAGAAACATTTAAAAAGAATAGTATGCAGATGCAGCATAATCTTTCCATCAATGGTGGAACAGAAGCCATCCGCTACTTTATGTCCCTCGGTTACCTGGACCAGGACGGTATGTACGATAACATCAACTTCAAAAGATATAATCTCCGTGCAAACGTAGATGCTAAAATTACAAAGAGCCTCAACATCGGGTTAAATATTGATGGAAGACAGGAAAACTCCAACACACCGGGATGGGATGCGAATGACATCTTCAACCGCGTGATCAATGTAAACCCTGTACGCCCTGCTTACTATCCTGATGGACGCGCTTTTAACTCAACCGGTTCCCATCCCATAGAAATGATCAGGTCTTCCGGCTATGGCAACAAAGTATACAATATCTTCCAGGGAACCCTGTTCTTTGAACAGAAACTGTTGTTTGTAGACGGTCTTTCCATCCGCGGAACAGGTTCTTATTATAAGCAAACCCTGTTAAACAAATCCTTTAATACACCCTATACCATGTATGATGAGGATGACGCCGGAAATATAATAAATACCAAAGTAGTAGGCGGTAAAACATCCCTGTCGCAAGTGTACGAAGGCATCGACAATCACACGCTGAACCTTTCATTAAACTATGCTAAACAGTTTAAGAAACATGACGTAGGTGGGTTACTGTTATACGAGCAGTTTGGATCGAAAGGAAGTACTTTCACTGCCCGCAAAGAGGATTTCGCCACCAATGTTAAGGATGAATTTTTTGCGAGCGGACCAGCCAATCAAACCATTGATGGAAGTGGTATTATAAATGATGCAAGAAGAAGTATCGTAGGCCGGTTGAATTATGCATTCGACAGCCGGTACTTGTTTGAAGCCACTTTCAGGTATGATGGATCTTATCGCTTCCCTAAAGACAGCCGGTTTGGTTTGTTCCCCGCATTTTCAGCAGGATGGAGAGTTTCAGAGGAATCCTTCTTCAAAAACTCAACGGCCATGCGTTTTATGAACAACCTGAAAATAAGGGCGTCTAAAGGATTGATCGGTAATGACCGGGTGGATGCATTCCAGTTTAGTGATGCCTATTCTATCGTTGCAGGGTCGGGACCTATCTTTAACGGGCTGGCGGCGCCTTATGTGCAATATGGGGTGTATCCTAACCCCGGTATTACCTGGGAAAAACAGGATAATACCAACATTGGTCTGGATGCAAACTTTTTCAATTCCATGTTAGGACTTGAGTTTGATTATTTCTTCCGGGAAACCAGGGATGTGCTTTGGTCGCGCGACCGCTCTGTTCCCGGTACCTTTGGAAGAGCCCTTCCCAATGAAAACTATGCAAAGGTTAAAAGCAAAGGATTTGAATTAACGCTGACCCATCAGCAACAAATCAACAGCTTCCATTATAATGTAAGATTTACCGCCAGCTATGCAGTGAATAAAGTAACACAGATAGATGATCCTTCCAGCGCACTTGACTTTCAGAAACAGCTGAGCCGTCCTATTGGCTATCAGGCAGGATATGCCGCCCTGGGCCTGTTCAGAAGTCAGCAGGAAGCAGACGAGTGGTATGGTGGTACACAGTTTGGACAAAAATCACTGGCCGGAGATATCAAATATGCGGATGTAGATGGAGATAAGGAAATTACATTGAATGATCAGCGCGTATTATCAGACTTCACCAATACGCCGAGAATGATGTATGGATTGTCCGGCGGTATCGCGTGGAAAAACTTTGATCTGAATTTCCTGATCCAGGGAGCTGCACAGCGTAATATTATGCTCAGTGGTTCCGGCCGGATCATGTACCAGAACGGAGGTTCCAGCAACAATTTCGCGTACCTGGCAGACTCCTGGTCGCCCGCAAACCCGGATGCAAAATATCCTTTGGCCTGGGTGGATAAAAGATTGATGAATGATCGTAATTCAGATTTCTGGTTAAAGAAAGCGGGTTATGCCCGGTTGAAATCAGTAGACATCGGCTATAATTTTAATGGCAACTGGCTGAAACGTAAAAACATGCAGACACTGAGAGTGTATGCAGCGGGCTATAACCTGTTTACCTGGAGTCAGTTGAAAGAGTTCGACCCTGAAGTGGAAACCGGGAATGGTAGCTACTATCCCCAGCAGAGGAATATTAATATAGGCGTTAACGTGTCATTCTAAATCAGCAAAAAATCATGAAATATATTATTATAAGCTTTGCGGCCTTGTGCTTGCTCTCCTGTAGTTCAAAGTTCCTCGACCCCACCAATCCCAAGGCCATTTCGGGGGAAGAAGTATGGAAGGACCCGAAACTCGTGGAAATGTTTTTAAACAGGTTGTATAACGACAGACCCGGTTACGAATACTCCAATACACAGGATAATATTACAGATGAAGGAAGATGTAATTATCCGGGTGACGCTCCTAATCAGATCCTCATCGGTCAGTGGGATGAAGTGACGAACCCGATCAGCTTCTGGGCGTATGATGCCGTAAGAAGGGCGAATGAATTCCTGGCTGGTGTTGATCAGGCCGCAGTAAGTGATGACGAAAAACAAAGGATGAAAGGAGAAGCGCAGTTCCTGAGAGCTTTTCTATACTTCGATATGGTAAAAAGATATGGCGAGGTTCCCATTATCGACAAACCGCAAAGTTTGAACGATGATTTGTTGGTAAGCCGTAATACGTTGCAGGAATGTTTTGATTTTATTGTAAAGGAACTGGATCAGGCCATTAGTGAACTGCCGGTTGAAGCTGTAAGGGGAAAGGCCAGTAAAGGTGCTGCCATGGCTTTAAAGGGAAGGGTGTTGCTATACGCTGCCAGCCCGCTCTACAATGAAAGCAACGATGCAAAAAAATGGGAAAGCGCAGCAAAAGCAAACAAGGAAATCATCGATGCAAAAAAGTATAGTCTTTTTGCAAACCTGAACACCTTGTGGCTGGAAAAGGGCGCAAATGCCGAAGCCATTTTTGAAATCCAGTACCGGTTGCCCGAAAAACAACATAGCTGGGATGCCGGACTAAGGCCGCTGGTCCTGGCCAATAATAATGCGGGACAGCTCTCCCCATTACAGGAACTGGTAGATGCTTTCCCTATGAAAAACGGGAAGGCGATCACAGACGCCACTTCGGGATATGATCCGCTGAATCCTTATGTAGGAAGAGATGACCGCTTTTATGCTTTCATCGCTTTCAACGGATCAAAAGTGAAAGGTACCAGCAGTGGCCCTCCCGTAAAGGAGATCACACTGGAAACCTATAAAGGTGGCCGTGATTATGATGCTTCTCCGGAAAACGTCATCTACAATACGATAACGGGCTACTATACACGTAAAGCGACTGATCCTGAAAATACAATCTATACCGGAAGTACCGGAAGTGCACAACCCTGGATTGAACTTCGCTATGCGGAGGTGCTGCTAAACTTTGCGGAGGCGCAGAATGAATTCCTGGGAAGCCCCGATGCTGCTGTTTATGACGCGGTGAACGAGGTGCGCAAACGGGCTGGTATTACCACGGATCTTGTTGCCGGAACCCTGAACAAACAAACCATGCGTGACCTGATCCGGAATGAACGCTATATTGAGCTGTGTTTTGAAAAGAAAAGATACTGGGATTTAAGAAGATGGAAAATGGCTACTACTGTACTAAATGGGAAATACGGCACCGGTGTTTATATCACCAAAACTGGCAGTAACACATTTACATACGAGTATCATCATGTAGATCCACAACCGAATGTATTCACAGAACGGATGTACTTTATGCCGATCCCGCAGAGTGAGCGGTCAAAGAATAAAAATCTCACACAGAACCCGGGATGGAAATAAACAGCCGTTTTAACCTGTAGGAACTTTTTAGATTATGAAGGACGATATATCAAAAGCATTATCCCGCCGGAGATTCCTGGTTTCCGGTACATTATTTACTGCTGGCTGGCTCTTCATGAGTCAAACAGGACTTGCAGGTATAGTAAGAAAAACAGTGGGGAGGCCAGCAGTGGCTTTCCCGCATTTTCCTGATAAACTGCACGCTTTTTTATGGCGTAACTGGAACCTGGTACCACTGGAACGGATAGCAAAGGTGGCAGGTGCAAACACCGATGAGATCTTTGCATTGGGGAAGGCAATCGGTTTACCTTCACCCCAACCCATACCGGCAGACCAGCAACAGCGCAGCTACCTCTCTATCATCCGGCGTAACTGGCACCTGTTGCCCAGGGAACAGTTACTGGAATTACTGGAATGGACAGATGAAAAACTCACCTTCACCTTGCAGGAAGATGATTTCTTTTATATCAAGTTAGGAAGTATAAAACCCGATTGCGAAAAGATCCGTTACAGGGCCATTGACGCAAAAACAAAGGAGCGGGAACAGTGGGTGGCCCGCGTGCTGAAAGAAGAGTTTCCCGCAGGGTTTCCGGCGCAGGAAAAGCCTTTGTTTAGTTTTGTAAAGGAGTTGTCTGCTCCACCGGCTAAAACAGCGCCGCTTACTTCCGGTTTCTCACCGCGTTTTGGCTATGCCTATTTTGCACTCTTCGGTGATCCTTTACTGGAGCCTGAAATTGATCCGTATCCAAATGGTTATCTCGACCGTATGGCAGCATCGGGCATGGACGGCACCTGGATGCATATTGTACTCAGCAAGCTAACACCGTTTCCCTGGGACCCTACCGTAAGTGAACATTGGGAGCAACGGCTCGAAAACTTAAAGAAACTGGTGGCCCGTGCAAAGCAACACGGTATAGGTATTTATCTCTACCTGAATGAGCCGCGGGTACTTCCCTTACGTTTTTTTGAAAAGTATCCCGACTTAAAAGGCGTTACTGTTGGCGATCACGCAGCGTTGTGTACCAGCCACCCGCAGGTGCAGCAATACCTCGTGGATTCATTGGCCACCATTACAGCACGTATCCCAGACCTCGCCGGATTCTTCTCTATCACCGCTTCTGAAAATCCTACTAACTGCTGGTCGCACGGCAAAGGAGCGGATTGTCCCCGTTGTAGTAAACGTGGTCCTGCTGCGGTGATTGCAGAGCTCAACAGTCTTTATCTGAAAGGGATCCGTAAAGGCATCAGTAATGCCCCTGATAAGACAACGGCCGTTCCGCAGCTTATCGCCTGGGACTGGGGCTGGGCAAACGGTTGGGCGGAAGAGATTATTCCGGCGCTGCCCACAGAAACGGCATTGATGAGTGTGAGTGAATGGGACCTGGACATTAACCGCGGCGGCGTTAAGAACCGTGTAGGCGAATATTCTATTTCAGCAGTAGGCCCAGGCCCGCGTGCATCGCGTCATTGGGGGATCGCCCGTAAGCATGGGCTGAAAACCATTGCCAAAATACAGGCAGGTACTACCTGGGAGCTTGGCGCAGTGCCTTATATTCCCGCACTGGAAAATGTAGCGCAGCATGCTGTCAATCTGCGTACTGCTAAAGTTGATGGGTTAATGCTCGGCTGGACCTTGGGCGGACATCCTTCCCCTAACCTGGAAGTGGTGGCTGCTATTGGCAGCAACCAGGAACTCTCTGCCTTGCAGGCCATGGAGCTGGTAGCAAACCGCCGCTTCGGTAAGGCCGGTCCTGCCGTTGTAGCAGCATGGCGCACCTTTAGTAAAGCATTCAGCGAATTTCCATACAACGTCAACGTCGTGTATTCGGCGCCGTTACAAACTGGTCCTTCCAATCTGCTTTGGGAAAAACCAACCGGCTACCATGCCACCATGGTGGGTATCCCTTATGATGATGTGAAAAGCTGGATCAGCAATTATCCGGCAGATGTATTTACCGGGCAACTGGATAAAGTAGTACAGGGCTTCAACACGGCATTGGCCGCACTGCGTAAACAAACCCGCTCGTTAAAGCTGACAGGAGATGAACGCAAAGCACTCACCGATGAATGCAACATCGCGGAAACAGTGGCCATTCATTACAGCAGCATCGTGAACCAGGTGAAGTTTATCAATACCCGCGACGGGCTGGCCGCCATGGATAAGCCAACGAAGTTGCAAGCAGTAGCGACCCTGGGACAACTCCTGCGTAGGGAAATAACCCTCGCCAAACGGATGAACGTTTTGCAGGGACAGGACCCGCGATTGGGATTTGAAGCCACCAATCACTACTTCTATACACCCATTGACCTGGTAGAAAAAGTAATTAACTGCAGGGACTTGCTGGATCGCTGGCTGCCTGAAATAAAAAAAGATTATGCGTTATGAAATGATGTTCCCTCATCAGATCAGGGAAGCAATAGATAATAATACACCTGTGGTGCTTGCGCTCGGCGTACTGGAATACCACAGCGAACACCTGAACACCGGTGTGGATACGCTACTGGTAGTACGTGCACTTGAAATGCTCGAAAAGGAATTTCCGCTGGTCATTATGCCGCCGTTCTATTATGGTGCCAGCAGTTTTGCCGTCGAGGCGCCGGAGCGCAACGGCACGGTGCATGTGGATGCAACGGTACTCCAGTCATTTGCGCGGCAGTTGTTTTACAACTTGCTGCGGATAGGCTTCCGCAATGTGCATGTATTTGTACATCACCAATCGGAAAACTTTGCTGCCGGCATGCCTACAGACCTGGCTTTTAAACTCGCCGCCCGGCAGGAAACATTTGCCTTCCTGGGAAATCAGCGTGGTGAAGGCTGGTGGGGTAGTAAAGATGCCGCCAGTTATTACGACAATCACGGGGCCGGTGATAATCCTTTCAACTGGATTCAGATCCACCCGCTGGTAAGTGCAACAGCGCAGGCTGAATTCCCCGTGGATCATGCCGGTGAACAGGAGACATCCCTGATGATGGCCTTCTGCCCGGAGGGCGTTGATATGACCCGGTTTTCTGAAGATAACTGGTACGCACAAACGGCCAAAAAAGCATCGATGGATTATGGCAACCGCGCAAGAGAAATCATCCTGCGCGATATGCGGACAATCCTTGGTAAATAACATCATCCGGCAAATAAGATGGGTCCAATATGAACAATAACAGAAAAAAGTTAGTTGTACCGATGCTCATCATCGGTACCATGTATGCCGTACTGGGCTTTTCAATCGGGATAAATGCATTCTTTATTCCTTTTGTACAGGAAGCATTTAATATCTCTACCGCCATGTCATACCTGATCATGACGGCCACCTTTTCAGCTTATGTTGTTTTTGGTGTTCCTTCGGGCGCCATCATCAAAAAAGTAGGTTACAAAGGTGGGATTACAGTTGCTTTCCTGCTCATTGCAGCAGGATTTTTTGTCATCGGGTATGCTGCACAAATCGTAAGTTTTTTACTGTTCCTCGTCGCTTTGTTTGTGGTGGGAATGGGACAAACTTTACTCACCGGCGCCATCAATTCTTATGTAACGATCCTGGGTAGTCCTGAAAGCGCAGCAAGCCGTATCTGTATGATGGGCATTGCCGATAAACTGGCCTTTGCCGGCGCTTCGCTGATCCTGGCCAGGTTTATGGACCTCGCCAATATCCGGTTGACCGATGTAATTATCCCGTTTTATATCATCACCGGCTTACTGATTGTGATGGGAATCTTTGCTTTTTTCTCTCCGCTGCCGGAAATAAAAGCCATTGGTGAAGATGAAACCAGCGAAGATACCATCGTGTCTGTATACGCCAACTCCAAAACAAGTATCTTTCAATTCCCGCATTTACTGCTCGGTATTGTAGCGATATTTTTTGATGTAGGTGTGGAGATCATTGCACTGGGTTCCATCAATGATTATGCGGCCATATTGAAGTTGCCATCGCCGCAACATTATGTCTGGTACGTTTCTGCCGGGATGGTGATAGGTTACCTGGTGGGCGTATCATTTATTCCCAGGTATTTAAGTCAGCACAAGGCACTGATATTAAGTACAATATTGGGTGTTGTGATCACGCTGTCGATTGTACTGTTTCCGCCAGCCATCTCCATTTACCTGGTAGGGGTGCTGGGCGTTACCAATGCATTATTGTGGCCGGCTATCTTCCCACTTGCCCTGGCCGATCTGGGGAGGTTTACAAAAACAGGATCATCTTTTCTCGTAACAGGTATTGTAGGCGGCGCATTGCTGCCGCTGTTATTCGGTTATGTGGCAGATGTGGCATCGCACCAGCTGGCCTACCTGGTATGCCTGCCTTCTTACCTGTTTATCGGCTATTTTGCTGCATGGGGCAGTAAAATCAGAACAGCAAGGGTAGCTGCTACACCTGAAATTGTTACACCGTTATAAATTTTACGGCCATGAATAAATTGATACAGATTAATCCGGCAGATAATGTACTGGTCATCAGCAGCAGTATCCTGCCGGGTGATGACCAGTATATCGGAGGGCTTAAAATAATATTTGATAAGCCGCTCGGCCTGGGGCATAAAATTGCAGCGAAGGATTTGTTGAAGGGAGATAAAATAATCAAATTCGGCGTCCCTATTGGTTCTGCAACGGAAGATATTGCATTGGGTGCACACATTCATTTGCACAACATGAAAAGCGATTATATATCCACTTATACATTAGATCATGAATTCATTACATCAGCATAACTTAAAAGCCTATCTCCGCAACGATGGACGCAAAGGTATCCGAAACATTGTAGTGGTGGCATACCTGGTGGAATGTGCGCATCATGTGTCGCGGGAAATTACCATGCAGTTCCGCGATCAGCCGGTACACCTCATCGGTTTTGGTGGATGCTACCCCAATGCATATGCGGATAAGATGATGAATGCACTGTGTACGCATCCCAATGTGGGTGCGGTGTTGCTGGTTTCGCTGGGTTGTGAGAGCTTTAACCGTACACGCCTGTACGAAAACATTGCCGCCAGCGGAAGGCCGGTAAAATTAATTGGTATCCAGCTTACCGGCGGTACCAAAAAATCAATTGACGATGGCATCGCATTCGTTGCTTCCTCCCTGGAGGAAATAAACAAAACGCCAACGGTACCCATAGATGCTTCCGAATTGGTGGTAGGCGTAGTATGCGGTGGCAGCGATGCTACCAGCGGTATTACTTCAAATCCTGCCGTAGGTAAAGCATTCGATACCATCGTAGCCAAAGGGGGAACCGCCATTTTTGAAAATACAGGGGAGATGATCGGATTGGAAGAAATCATGAGCAGCAGGGCCATCACACCCGAACTGGCAATAGCATTAAAAAGATCAGTGAACAAGGCCGCTAAGTATTATACCATCATGGGCCATGGTAGCTTCGCGCCGGGGAATGCCGAGGGTGGCCTCACAACCCTCGAAGAAAAATCAATGGGTGCCTATTGTAAAACAGGTGCTTCTCCTATTTCAGGCATGATTAAGCCTGGCGATATTCCCCGGCGACGCGGATTGTATTTAATGGATATTGTACCGGACGGAGATCCCCGTTTTGGATTTCCCAATCCTAATGACAGTTCTGAAATTGCAGAACTGATCGCTTCGGGCGCTCATTGTGTATTGTTTACAACGGGTCGTGGTTCGGTAGTCGGTTCGGCTATTTCACCCGTTATAAAAGTGTGCGCTAATCCCGAAACATTCCACCGGATGCAGGATGATATGGATGTCAACGCCGGTAAAATCCTTAACAACGAAGCATCCTTAGCGGAAGTGGGCGAAGAGATCTATCATAAGATCCTGGGGCTTGCTACCGGTGATCGCTCCTGTTCGGAAAGGTTAGGTCACCAGGAATTTGTATTGGGATACAAAACATTTGAGCCTATCGGCCCTTCCTGTCAGCCATAAGTACGTTATTTAATTTTATTGTCATGATGAAAATAGATAGTCACCAGCATTTCTGGAAATATCATCCGGTGAAAGATGCCTGGATTACAGATAATATGTCGGTGATCAAAAATGATTTTTCACCGGAAGATGTGCAGCCGCTATTAATACAAAACGGGATAGGTGCCTGCGTTGCGGTGCAGGCAGATCAAAGTGAGCAGGAAACCCATTATTTACTGGAACTGGCCGCACAATATGATTTTATTCACGGGGTAGTGGGATGGGTTGATTTCTGCGCGGAAAATATAGCGGAGCGTTTGCAATATTTTTCACAGTTCAAAAAGTTGAAAGGATTCCGTCATATAGTACAGGCCGAACCAGCGGATAATTTTTTGTTGAGAGATGATTTTTGTCACGGGATCTCCCTGTTGGCAAAATATAATTTCACCTACGATATCCTGATCTATCCAAAACACCTGCAATATGCAGAAGCCTTTGTAAAAAGATTTCCGGGGCAGCGGTTTGTGATCGATCATTTAGCAAAACCGCTCATCAAAGATCAGCTGATAGGAGCGTGGGAAACTGATCTGCGGGCATTTGCAAAATATGATAATGTGAGTTGCAAAATGGCCGGATTGGTAACAGAAGCAGATTGGCAGCATTGGCAATTATCTGACTTTACAGCATATGTGAATATTGTGCTGGATATCTTTGGGGCCGACCGTGTTATGTTTGGAAGTGACTGGCCGGTATGCCTGGTAGGGGCATCCTATGCGCAGGTGGTGGAAATATTGGAGCAGTGTACATCGCACCTACCTGTTGCAGACAAAGAAAAATTGTGGGGATCAAACTGCGCACGTTTTTACAACCTGTCTTAAAAGTGAACAGGGCCGGCCATTAAGCCAGCCCTGTTTGATATCTCCCTTTCTGCTAATTATCCAACGGCGACTCTTTATCAAGCACCATTTCTATGGCCACACCCAAGGCCGCTGTTTCGGCGGTTTCGTTATCGCTCCCCTTTTCAAACCAGTGATCGGCTCCTTCATTATCTTCTCTCAGTTCCAGCTCTATATTCCTGTCAGGCAGCCGTACCAGGAAGGAATCAGGCCCTTGCGGGGTAACCGTAATCTGACGGTTGTTGTAGTTGATATGGAAGTCATGCATGATACAGTTTTATAGGAAATGCTACAATCATTATGCCTGTAATAGCTAAGTGAGCAGTACAAAAAGGATATTTTCCCTACTTTTATCGCGGTTAATAAAAATATCATGAGGAACTTTTTTTACTGTCTGATCCTGTTTTGTCTGGTTACCGGAACAACCGCGGCCCAGCAATTGTACATGCCCCGCAATATTGTGCAGGCATACGACAAAGCAACGCGCGACAAAAACGGGATGCCTGGGAAAAATTATTGGCAGAACAAAGGACGTTATGATATACAAATCACTGCTAACCCGCCTTCCAGGAGGATCGATGGCGTGGAATCAATTACTTATACCAACAATAGCCCCGATGTGCTGCGGAATATCATTCTCAGGCTGATCTGCAACGTGCATAAACCACAGTCGCCCCGTTCCGGTTATATGAGCAAAGATTTTCTGACAGATGGGGTAACGATCGATACCCTGCTCATCAATGGGAAAACAGTAGCCTTTGATAACAACACCGGCACCGTAGCCAATATAAAACTGCCGGAACCATTGTTGTCTAAAGACAGTATGCAGCTACAGATCAGCTGGCATTATGATATGTCTGTACTCAGCGGAAGGGAAGGGATGATCGACAGCACTACCTTTTTCCTGGCGTATTGTTATCCGCGTATATCTGTGTATGATGATTACAATGGCTGGGATGAAATTGAACATACCGGCAGGGTGGAATTTTACAGTGACTTTAATGACTATACCGTCGCGGTGAAAGTACCAAAGAATTATGTGGTGTGGGGAACCGGCACTTTATTAAACGCTGCAGCAGTATTGCAGCCTTCCATTGCTGCCCGCCTGAAAAATTCTTATACAGCAGATACACTTGTGCATATTGCTACAAAAGAAGAGATGCAGCAACAGAAAGTTACAAAGCAACAGGAATGGAATACCTGGAAGTTTGCAGCTACACATATTGCAGATGTGACCTACGGGCTGAGTGATCATTATGTATGGGACGCTTCCAGCGTGATGGTAGACAGCACCACCAGTCGCAGGGCCAGTGTACAGGCTGCCTATAATGATACGGCGGTCGACTTTCATCATTCCGTGGATTTTTCAAGAAATGCGTTGAACTGGTTTTCCCTCCAATGGCCGGGGGTAGCATATCCTTTTCCGGTAATGACCGCCTTTCAGGGTTATGCGGATATGGAATTTCCAATGATGGTGAACGATGGAACGGTAGGAGATGACCTGAGTTTTGCGCAGCTGTTGCAGGATCATGAAATAGCACATACTTATTTTCCTTTTTATATGGGTACCAACGAAAGCCGTTATGCTTTTATGGATGAAGGCTGGGCTACCACTTTTGAATACCTGGTGGGTATTGCCGAAAAAGGGAAAGCAGCCGCAGATACCTTTTATCAGCAATTCCGGGTGAACAAGTATATCAATGACCCTTCCGCAGAAGAGGACCAGCCTATCATCAGCATGTCCAACCAGGTGAGTGGCATGGGCTACAGTTCCAACGCCTATGGCAAACCTTCATTGGCTTATCTTGGGTTGAAAGACTTGCTGGGTGATGCGCTTTTCAGAAAATGCCTGCATGTATATATGAACAACTGGCATGGCAAACATCCTATCCCCTGGGACTTTTTCTATTCCTTTAATACCGCTGCGAAACAAAACCTGGATTGGTACTGGAATAACTGGTTCTTCAGCAATTATTATATAGATCTGGCGCTGGTAAATGTGCAACTCAAAGGCAGCAAAGCACAGATAGTAGTGAAAAACACAGGCGGTTTCGCCATTCCTTTTGATGTGGTGCTCACTTATACGGATAGTACAAGGGAAAGTGTACATCATACGCCTGCTGTGTGGAAAAATAATGCGCGGCAGGTGACGCTTACCGTGCCCGTATCCCGGCAGGTAGCCACTATTAAGCTGGATGGCAACCTGTATATGGATGCTACGCCGCTCAATAATATATGGAAGAAATAAGTACCATGAAAACGGACGTACTTTGTTATCAAACAAAATATTTTAAAGCTGTTGATAATCTCAGATAATTAAATTAATTTACTTCCAGTTAGTGTGAAGTAACCTCAATTAAAAGCAAGAAGCACAAACTGAATTTTCCGAAATATCGATCCTGTATTTTTATTTTATTGACACCCCAGAAGTTGTGATGTGCCGGTATTCCGGTAGGTCGCAGGTAATACGAATCAGCATTTTTACCCCAAAACCATTTATAAAAATAATATCACACAAATGATCCGGCTATGTAACATAGTGTAAGGTTTTTGCTGTTACCGGCAAGACCACTATTTTTTTTGGAAAGCTGATACATGCATGCAACCATGCATAGGCGCGGTATTGCCGGATGGTATGTTACCGGTGGAATCTTTTATTCTCTTTACGAAGTAAAAAATAAATGATGGAGCCTATCTGGTCAAAGTTCGATAATGAACTAACCGCTATTTACAGTAACTATCTGCATCTTAAAGAAACCGGCCGTGTGCCCGGTCAATGGATACATCCTGTTTTACGACAGGGTGCAACCGATATTTTCCTTACCCTCCAATACACCGGAGACCTGGATGCTATAGCAGCAGCGGGTTTTAGCATACGGTCAAGAGAAGGAGCCGGCGTAGCAAACGGCATGGTGCGTTTTGACCAGTTGCCGGATCTGTCCAATCATCCGGATGTAGTGAAACTGGTATATGGTACCCGGAAAAAATCAAGTATTGATACCAGTGTACTGGAGATTATGGCAAGAGGCACTACCGCCGGCACCGATTGTGTGTGGTCTGTTGTGCAGGCTACCGGCGTGTATGCAGGGATGACAGGAGATGGCGTGATAGTAGGGATTATTGATACCGGTATCGATATCCGGCATGAAGCCTTCCTGAAAGAGAACTCCAGTCAAACACGGATACTGCGCATCTGGGATCAGGGGATGACACCTATTGCAGGAGAGCATTCCCCGGCTGCGGCGTTGCTGACGCCTCCCGGCGCTACTACTTACGGCGTGGAATACGATGATGCTGCCATCAATCATGCACTTTCTTCGCCCTCATTTTCACATACCGTGCGTACCCGTGACTGTGCAGGCCATGGCACACATGTGGCCGGCATCGCTGCCGGTAATGGCAAACAAAAACAAAATCATTCCAGTCCGCGCTTTGAGTTTTCCGGCGTGGCGCCAAAGGCTTCCCTGGTGGTTGTAAAACTTTTGTCGCCGGAGGTGGAACCAGCCGGAACCAACTGGTTGCAACGCTTTAAAGATGCGATCTCTTATGTACTGAATGTAGCGGGTGACAAACCGGTTGTTATTAACTGTAGTTTCGGCAGTGATACAGGTCCGCATGACGGCCTCGTGGATGATGGAACTGCTATCGGTGAAGAGTCTTTCCTGGAAAATACTTTTGCCGCTGCCACCGGAAAAATTGCTGTGTTCTCTGCGGGCAACAGTTCCTTTGGCCGGCAGCATGCCATCATTACAATGCCAGCCGGTGGTACCATAGATGTGCCTTTTGAATTCTATGACAACCGCACGGTACGACAGGTGTATGATACCTGTACAATGGTCAGCAATACAGAAGATGAAGACCTTAATTTCTGGTACCGCGATACGGTGGCAGGATTAAAAGTTGCCCTCAAAGTACCGGGTGCAGCGGCTTTCAAGCCATCGCCGGGAGCAGCGTTGAATGCAGCGGCTTTTACACAGACATACGATACCAATAAAACTTTCACCATCAAACATTCGCCTACGAATGTATTGCGTAATGGCAGCCCGCTGGAACGCAGACATATCAATATAAACATTACCCCGCATGCTGATATGCACCGCACCGGCGTCTACACTGTACGCCTTACAGGTCCCGCCGGCGCAGAGATCCATGTATGGTGCGGGCAGGGCGATGGTTTTGGATTTCAGCTGGACCCTTCTATTACCACGGCAGCGCCTATAAATGTGACGGACCTGAATACGGTAGGCTCTCCGGGTGGTACCCCCAGCGTGATCACGGTGGCAGCCTATGATGATAACAACGATCACATGGCCTGCTTTTCTTCTCATGGTCCCCTGGTAGATTATTCCGGCGCCGGCGTATTGGCTGCCAAACCCGATCTGGCTGCACCTGGTTTCCAGATCTTTTCTGCGGCCAGTTACAACATAGCACCGGAGCCAATGGCTACCGCTTCTTTTGTTACCCGTAAAAACGGAGGTGGTTATGTTGCTATGAGTGGTACCAGCATGGCATCCCCGCATATTGCCGGCGTAGTAGCACTCATGTTGCAGAAAAAACCACATCAGACAGTAGCCGATATAAAACTGGCACTACGTAATACGATACGTACCCGGCCGATGGAATTTCCTTTAACAGAAACCTGTCCGCCGTCGAATCCTTTAACACCTACCTCCGTAGCGCCTGTGGAAGAAGGCGGCGCCGGTAAGGTAAATGCCAAGGAAGCCTGGAAGATTATTGTACCCTAAGAAAGTATTCAACTATGGCCGGAAAAGATACCATTGTACGCATCGCTACTTCGTTAGCCAAAACACTGGGCAACAGCGCAGGTTTCTTTGCTGATTTCAGTACGGAATCATTGGGCCTCCAATTGCCCGAAGCAGTGTTGCAAACACCCGCTGTAACCAATGCCTTGAAACAGGGCACCTTCGCCGGTAATGCCCTCACAGCAGCGGCTACCGCACTCGAAGACGCCGTCACCGCCAATGATACAGCTGCCATCATTCAGAAAGTTTTTGAATCCGGCCAGCAACTGGTCGCTTTCTTTTCGGCGGTGAGCAGCCTGGTAACGGCCGTTGCAAGCAGTATCAGCGCGGCTACCATTCCCGATAACAACGACCGCGCGGCGGCTACTGCGCTGGTGGGTGTGCTGGCAAAAAAGATTACTGATGGTGTGATCATCTCCGCCATCGAACATAAAATTCCCCAGGTGATGTTCCTGCTCAAAACACTGGGACTGGCCGACTGGCAGTTTGTTCCGGAAGATAGCAGCAACACACTGAGCAGGGGATTTGTAAAAAAAGCATTGTACCTCGAAAGGATCAAAGGCTTTATCAACGATCCCGCCAAACACTTCAGGGATCAGGTGAAGTGGGGGGATCCGGCTTTTGATCCTACTACCAGTTTTAAAATATTGTCGGAGTTTTTTCACAAGGAATCCGGTGTACAACTCGGCGTGGTTGACGGCGATCCTTATTTTCAATATGCTAATTTCCGGGTAAGGCGTATCTCCACCGTAAATCCCCCGGGACTTCAGTTTGAATTCAAAGCATCTTTTGAAGAGGCTACTGTTAACCGGGTAGAGTTCAACGATAAATGGGGCGCCGGTTTCGAAGCCCGCTTCGCCCTTGAAGGCAAAGTAGGGTTGCAGGTATTGCCACCATTGAGCTTTAAGCTGCAACCACCGGGCGGACAGATTTCCGGTGATGTACGTGCATTTGTGGATCGTAATCCTGCCGCACAACCTTTCGATATCATCGGGAATAACGGGTTGATAAACCTCTCTGCCAACAATGTGTCTGCTGGTGTAGGACTCTCTGCCAGCTGGGATGTAGCCAACAATGTAGCCCTGATCGATCCGCTTTTTTTTGCAGACATCTCCGGCGCTACGTTGCGCATTGGCTCCTCAGACGGAGATGGTTTTATAGCGAAGTTATTATCCAATGCAGATATAGAAGGCAACTTCGATCTTGGCCTGGAATGGCTGGCCAGCAAGGGATTGCGCATCAAGGCCAGCGGTGGCATCGAAATAGCTTTACCTATCCACCGGCAGCTGGGCCCACTGGAAATAAATGCCATCTACCTGGCTTTAAAGATCCTCAGCACCGGCACATTGTCGCTCGAAGCTTCAGCAGGATTGAAGGTCATGCTGGGGCCTTTGGCTGCTTCGGTAGACCGTATAGGCGCCAAGATAGATTTCTCTTTCTCTGATAGCAACAGTTCAAAATACGGCATGTTCGATGTGGCGGTAGGTTTCAAACCGCCTAATGGTGTGGGCTTGTCTGTAGACGCCGGCGTCGTGAAAGGCGGCGGCTACCTGTTCCTCGATTACGACAAAGGCGAATATGCCGGCGCACTGGAACTTACTTTCAGCGAAGTGATCTCCTTAAAAGCGATCGGTATCATCACCACAAAAATGCCGGATGGCTCCAGCGGATTCTCGTTGCTCATCATCATCACCGCCGAATTCGGCACCGGTATACAACTGGGCTTCGGCTTTGTATTACTGGGTGTAGGCGGGCTGCTGGGAGTGAATCGCAGAATGAACCTGCAACCCCTGGCGGAAGGCGTGCGCAGCGGCGCCGTTAATGGTATCATGTTCCCTACAGACATCGTGCAGAATGCACCGCGCATCATCAGTGATCTGCGTACTTTCTTCCCGGTAGAAGAAGGTAAATTCCTGATAGGCCCCATGGCCAAACTGGGTTGGGGAACACCGGCGCTGATCACGGTATCGCTGGGCATCATCATAGAAATACCCGGTAACATCGCTATCCTGGGCGTTTTAAAAGTAGCCCTGCCTACAGAAGAAGCAGCCATACTGGTGTTACAAATCAATTTCATCGGCGCCATAGAATTCGATAAGAGCAGGTTGTGGTTCTTCGCCAGTCTGTACGATTCCCGCATCCTCTTTATCACCATCGATGGTGAAATGGGCCTGCTGGTAGCCTGGGGCAGCGATGGCAATTTCGTAGTAAGCGTGGGTGGATTCCACCCGGCCTTCAACCCGCCACCACTGCCATTCCCCGCACCGGTAAGGGTATCGCTCAACATCCTCAACGAATCGTGGGGACGTATCCGTGTGATGGGATATTTCGCGGTTACTTCCAACACCGTGCAGTTTGGCGCGCGTGCAGAACTGTACTTCGGATTCAGCGCACTGAATGTAGACGGACATATCGCTTTCGATGCATTATTCCAGTTCTCTCCATTTTATTTTATACTGGAACTCTCTGCCTCCCTTTCCGTGAAAGTCTTTGGCATAGGACTGTTCAGCGTACGTGTACAAATGTCGCTGGAAGGACCTACACCTTACAGGGCTAAAGGCACCGGCTCTATATCACTGCTGTTCTTTGATATTGATGTAGACTTTGACTTTACCTGGGGCGATGCACAGGATACCACCTTGCCGCCGGTAGAAGTCATGCCGTTGCTGAAAGCAGAATTTGAGAAGTTGGAAAACTGGAAGGCCCAGCTGCCCGCTGGTAATAACATCCTCGTATCACTGCGTAAAATAGATGCAGCAGCCGAACTGGTACTGCATCCCGTAGGTACGCTCCGCGTTAGTCAGCGGTACGTACCACTCGGGCTTACACTTAACAAAGTAGGCTCGCAAAAACCCAGTGATGTTAAGCTGTTCACGATTACCACGGGCGGTGGCGGCCTTGATAAAAAAGGCGATGTAACAGAATCCTTTGCCATGGCACAGTTCCAGGATATGGACAATGCCACCAAGCTGTCAAGACCTTCCTTTGAAAAAGAAACCGGCGGGCTGGAACTCTCTGCTGCCGGCGGTTTGGTGACTACAGGTAAAGCCGTGAAGCGCATCGTAAGGTATGAACTGATTGTGATCGATACAAATTATAAACGCTTTGTACGTCACTTCTTCAACTTCTTCAGCGGTATCCTGTTCAATCATTTCCTGAAAGGAAATGCCGTAGCAAAATCCGCTTTGTCGAAGAAGAATATTAAACAGTACCAACCTTTCGATGATAAAGTACAGGTAGTGCAGGGCGCTTACGCCGTAGCCAATGTAATGAACAACAAGGCATACAATGCAGGGGCCGCCGCCTTTGCCAGTGAAGCGCAGGCCAGGGAATTTATGCAGCAACAACTATTAACAGATCCTAACCTGGGAGATGCATTGCACGTTATTCCACAAAACGAATTAAATACCGCAGCATGAGCGACACCATAGCCACATATACTTTTCTGCCCTGGTTACGACAGGGGATCGCCAACAAGATCACTTCCGGCGATATGGACCCCGCTGTAAAGGTGCGTGCCAGCATTAATGTGGCACTCACCATCAATGGTGATGGTATAGACGGCAGTACCGTTACCAAACCCGTATCCAAAGATGTACAGCTGTATGGCCCGGCTGATATTATCGGCGTTGATCCGCGCGCTATCGTGAAAAATGAACCACATAACTGGATCACTAATTTTGAGCCTAACTACCTCCCTTATATAGAATTTTATGATGAAGATTTCCCGTGGAGATATACACCGGCTGCGCCGGATACCGCACGTGACCGGCTGCGCCCATGGCTGGCATTGGTGATATTGAAAGAAGGTGATTTTGAAGAAGGAAAAAATATACAGGATAAACCGCTTTCTTTTATTACGGTAGATAATGCAGCCACAAAATTTCCACCGGCAGAACAATCGTGGGCCTGGGCGCATGTGCACGTGAGCGACAGCCTGATGAACAAGATTGCCGCCACGCCGGCAGACAAAGATGCGGTGATCTCCGCCTTCACCCAAAAAGTAGGTAGTAATCCGGACATTGCCAGCAGCCGTTTGCTTTGTCCTATGAAACTGGAAGAGAATACCGCCTATCATGCATTTCTGGTGCCTGCCTTTGAAACTGGCCGCCTGGCGGGTTTGGGCCGGAGCATGAAACCGGAGGACCTGCCTGCGGCTATCCATGCTACGCTTTCTGCATGGGCAGATTACAGCGGCCGTGAAGACACTGCGAGCTTCCCGTATTACCACCGCTGGTATTTCAGAACAGGCACCGTAGGCGATTTTGAATACCTCGTAAGGTTGCTACAGCCCAGACCTGTAGACAAAAAAGTAGGCCGGAAAGACATGGATGTACAATACCCCGGCAGCAACCTGCACGGCATCGATCTGCCGGAGCTGGGTGGCATCCTGAAGCTGGGCGGCGCTTTACAGGTACCTTTTGACACCATGACCCAACCCGATAAAGATGAAGTGACGAAATATGAGGAATGGGATCAGCATCCATATCCAGCCCAATTCCAGAAAGACCTCGCAGCTTTCATCAACCTGGCAGATGATTATGGTGAGAAAACAGCCCCCGATGCCAACAATGCTACTTCACTGGACCCCGACATTAAATCGGATTGCGATCCCCTGATCACTGCGCCGCTATATGGCCGCTGGCATGCTTTGGTGAGCCGCCTGCTCAAGAACAGGGATGGCACAGATATTACCCCCAATGCCAACTGGGTGCATGAACTCAACCTCGATCCGCGTTTCCGCGTAGCCGCAGGTTTTGGCACCCGGGTAATCCAGGATAACCAGGAAGACTATATGAGTGCTGCCTGGAAACAAATTGGCGATGTGCTGGAAGCCAACCGGAAAATGCGGCTGGCGCAACTGGCAAAAGCAGCCTCCTGGAGCTGGTATAAAAATCAGATAGACCCGTTGGTGAAAACCAGTTCAGATAAAGCTTTGCAGTTGCTGGCGCCCATGCAGAAAAGAGTGCTGAGCAGCAACATGACCGTATATTACCAGGTCAGTAAAAGTCGTATAACCACTTCCGTTACCTCTTCACCGATGCGTAAAATAATGCGCCCCGGCGGAAGGGTGATGAAAACACTGACCTTCACCAGCGACATAAAGGCAACCAACCTGCTTGCAAGGATCAATGATGCGCAGGTACTGATAGCGCCGCCAAAAGTGATCCCGGCAACATTGCCTACCATGGAGCAGTTGGGACAGTCGCTCTTACCAAAAAATGTACCGCCGTTTCTGCTGGATCTCCTGAAAAAATCACCATGGATAAAACTAGGGGCCTTATTACTGGCGCTGCTCCTGGTGCTGCTGATCTTCCTGTTGCCATCATTGCTGTCCGGCTTCCTGGGATTGATCGCCGCACTACTGATCGCTTTTTATGTGATGGCAACCAAATGGGAAAAGCAGCTGAAAGCAGCGGATGCATTGACCGAAGAAAACCAGACACCCGCGTCTGTGGATGCGTTGCCAACAAGTCCTGACTTTGTACTGAGCAACCCCGGCGATAACTTTACACCCGGCAAAGGATCCACCGACAGCAAAGAAGGTATACAGTATAAAGCTGCACTGAAAGACTCTTTGAATATGCTGGCCGTGACCCGTAACAGCGGCAAAGTGGTGGAAAGAACAAGGCTGGACCTGCCCGCCATCGTGGATGTAACCTTTACTGCCATTGATCCGGTATTGACAATTCCCCGTTTAATATACAGCAGCCTGCTGATACCTGAACGTATCCGCATCAAGCTGGCAGAAGAATTTACCGAAGTATGGGCCTATCCCGAACTGGATATCCCCATGTATAAACCCCTGGTGAAAATATCTTCAGAAATGTTTCTGCCAAACATCAATTTCATCAGTGAAAATACAATCTCCCTGCTGGAGACAAATCAGAAATTCATTGAGTCATATATGGTAGGACTGAACCATGAATTTGCAAGGGAACTGTTCTGGCGCGAATACCTCACAGACCAGCGTGGTAGCTACTTCCGCCAGTTCTGGGATGTGAGCAGTTTCTTTGATGGCACCGTAACCGATGAAGCGGCGCTGAAAGAACGGCTGCGGGATATTCCACCACTGCATAAATGGTCCAAATTTTCTGAACTGGGCGACCATGATAACAGGGAAGCATATGGCGACAAGGAAGAAGAGCTGGTACTCGTAATCCGTGGAGAGCTGCTAAAAAAATATCCCAATGCAGTGATCTATGCACACCAGGCCCAGTGGCAACTGAAAGAGGATGGTACCATCAATAACCAGGTAGAACGGGAACTGGTAACACTCACCGCTGCGGAAGAAGATAAGCCGCCGCGCACAAAAATTAAAACACCGCTGTACGAAGCAAAAGTAGACCCCGATATTTATTTCTTCGGATTTGATCTTACCGCATTGAAAGCAAAAGGTGGTACCGGCGAAACACAGGCTGACCTGAATAATGCAGGATGGTTTTTCTGCATCAAGGAACGTCCGGGTGAGCCCCGTTTTGGATTGGATATCGATAAGGATACAACCCCTAATGTGTGGAATGACCTGTCTTGGCAGGATATCCTGCCGGGCGCACCCGCAGGCGCTTTCATGCAGATCACTGATGCTACGCCGACCATTACTTTAAGTCCGCTGGATGTATCGGATAATGAAAAAACAGAACAGCGTGCAGACGATAATTTTGTTTCCTGGAATAAGGATATGAACGCAGCAGAAGTGGCCTACATTCTCTATCAGGCGCCTGTGCTGGTAGCAGTGCATGCTTCGGAAATGCTCCCAAAACCTTAATGCAATAATTCTTTAAGATCATGGCTGAATTTAATGATATAAGACAACAACTCGCTGACGCCCGTAACGGGAAGGCACAAACGCAGCAGTTACTTGTTACCGCCAAAGAACGGTTAAGCAAAATAAACAGGGAGAAGGAATTGCTGCTGAGAAGTTATGATCCGCATAACCAGCAGCAGGTAGCCAGACTGGAAGTGCTGACAGGAATGGAAAAAACCACCTCGGCAACGGTGAGTAGTCTTAAAGAACAGCTCTCTTCCGCTACAGCATTGGAGCTGGGCGCCCGCCAGCAATTTACTGTTTTTACGGGCCCGCAGGAAAACATTGGCCGGTTGGATGATGCTTATCCTTTTTTATTGCTGCCAGTACGCATAGAAACCAGGTTTAAAAAAATCGCAAAAGATAATACAGTAGCTGATCAACTCTGGATCAGGATCTTCCCGGACGATTGCGCCGTAGACACTTTTGAAAAATTGTTATCTGAAACAGAAGTGAAAAACGCTGCCTTCTACTGGGCTAAATTATGGGAAGCCGGTGGCGTGGACGCAGATGAACGCGGCGCCTGGAGAACACTGGTATCCAGCCATGGGTCTGGTCGCGCGGCTTACATCATCAGCCAATATATACCGGTAAATGCAGGCGATAAACCTGTTAAAGCCGATCCAAAAGATATACTACTGGTCATCAGTACCACCACTTTGCCCGATGCTGCCGGACAAACAGCATGGAGTATTTACTGGACCGCCTTGCTGAAATCTGCCGGTAACAAGGCGGAGGAAACAGCAGCTTATACAGCACTGGTAGGTGTAGTGGGTGAGGCCAATGCGCAAACCGGCCAGAAAGCTTTGCTGCCGATGGATTTTGCTGCTTTGTCCCAGCAATACCGCAAAGATGAAACCGTGCAAACAAAGGTTGTTTTCCTGCAACTGCCGGCAGCAGATACAACAGATACAAAGTTGCAATCGTGGTCGCAGGCGCCGCATGTGAATGTGATGCCCGATTGTTTTGTGGTGATAGGTTATAACAATGGCAATAAAATATTTGAACAGACAGGCGTTCCGGTTCCTTCTCCGCTCATCGTAGGACCTGATCCCAATACTGCACCGGGTGACCAGTTTGCACAGGATGCCAACGGTGACCTGGTTATAGGAGAAGATATACGTTGGATGGTAGATTTTGAAGATGCCTGTAACAAAGGATTGGGCTTTAAAATAGACCTCACACCTATACAGGCCAGTGAAGGATTTGACCGGATACTTACCCTGGGTGTGCGCCTCAGTACCGACCAGGAAAAAGGAACCGCACTGCTCGAAGAACTGATAGATCATCATCGCCTGAGCCGCAAAGGATTTGCCCTGCTGAAACAAGGCACGCCTACCAACAACACCGATACCACTGGCGCTGGGTATGCCAGCCTGGATGATGCGGATGAAAGTTTTGATGAGATGAAGAAAGATAAACTGTTTGACATCGAATCAGACCCATTCCTTAAAAAGGATGGACAATGGCTGGCAGAAAGCCTGGGGATCAGTTATGATGCTTTGTATAAAGTAAAGAACAGCGGTTTTACTGACCAACTGGAAGGTAAAGCCATGAACGTGGCGCTTTGGCCGGCAACAATGGGCTACATGATGGAAACGCTCATGCAGCCGGTGTTCAGTGAAAGTGATATTGTGAGTACCCGCAATTTTTTCAACAATTTTGTATCCGGTCGCGGTACTATACCCGCTATCAAAATTGGTAAGCAACCTTACGGCATTCTGCCGGCTACCGTTTTCTCCGACCTGCCCTGGCTGGATCGCAGGAGTGTGCCGGGACTTACGGCTACGAATGGTCTTGCGGTCAACAGTAATTACATCTTCCGTTTATATACGCTTTTAAAGAAGATAGATACCGACTGGGCGCCACTGCTCGACAAGGTTTCTTACATCGGAAAAGGTGGCGATGCACATCAGTTGCTGTTGGATGCAGTTGGGCTGAATCCCGCTTCTGTAGAGTATTACCAGCGCAACGCTGAAAGTGTGGAAGAGTTATTCAACCGCCTTAACCTGATGGGATTCGGCGCCATCATCACCGGCATCCTGCTCGCAGCAGGGTATATGCAATCCGGTGTAGACCTGCTGAAACAATTGGGCTATAACGGACAGCAACAACCGGACATCCTCAACAAATTGTTCCTGCAAAGTCAGAACCTTCTGAAAGGCCCGGTGATCGACGACCGCCCGCTTTCTGAAAAAGAAATGATCCGTAAATATACGCCGGACCCCAATGGCATAAATTATATGCAATGGCTGATCAATGCCGCACAAACTTCTCACGATACACTGCGTAAGCAACAAGGATTTATCGATAATAAAATTCCCGCAGCATTACTGTACCATGTGCTGCATCATGCACTGGACCTGAGTTATGTGGAAGTAAGCCTGCTGTTGTTTCAACAGGCGGCGCTGCTCACACCCACAGAGGTAACACTGGCGAAGATGGAACCGGCTTTTCTGCATATCAGTCAGAAAGCTGCGAAAACAGAAAGCCGTTGGCAATATCTCTATAGCGCGGAAGCAAAAGTTACCGGTAACAGTGATCTGCTGGTAGGAGATTATATTCCGAAGATCATTAAAACAGAAGTAGCTACCCAATATCTCAACGAACAGCTGAAAAGCCTGGAACTGTTGAAAGATATACCTACTGCCCGGCTGGAAAGGGCTTTCGCAGAACATATCGATTGCTGTGGTTATCGCCTGGATGCATGGAAAGCCGGTATTCTCAACTACCAGTTATCTACCATGCGCAACAGCCGGACTGATAACGGGGAACAGGGCTACCGGAAGGGGATCTACATCGGCGCCTACGGCTGGCTGGAAGATGTACGCTCCGAAAATAAAGAGCTCACCGCCGTACAATTTGATGATCCGGAGTTACAGGATATCTTCATAAAAGATCAAACCACCCCTTTGGTAAAAGACAATACCAACGGTGGCTATATCATGGCGCCTTCCCTGAATCATGCTGTTACCGCAGCCGTTTTGCGTAATGGATACATGACCAACGATAACCCCGATGCATTGCGGATCAATCTTTCTTCTGAAAGGGTACGCAAGGCGTTATCTGTAATAGAAGGCATGCGTGGCGGACAGCCGCTCAGTGCATTGCTGGGATATTACCTGGAACGTGGCCTGCATGAAAGTCATCCGGGCGTGGAACTGGATTATTTTATTTACCAGTTGCGGAAAGTATTTCCGCTGGCTGCCAACAAAAATAAGGATACGGTGGTAGACAGCACTACGGAAACACCTATTGACAGCGTGGAATCTATTGAAGCGAATAATGTGATAGATGGATTGGCGCTGATAGAACAGATCCGTAAAACAGGCAACAGCAGCTATCCTTTTGATAAGCCCTTGCCACCGGTAGATGACCCCGCACAGGCAACGGCTATCAATGAAGAAGTGCAAAAAATTCTGGACATCAATGATGCTATTGCCGATACCGCGCTGGCAGAAAGTGTACACCAGGTAGTGCAGGGAAACTATGACCGTGGCGCTGCTACCCTCGACACATACAGCAAAGGCAATTTCCCACCGTTACCGGATGTGATACAGACACCGCGCAGCGGCGTTCATCTCACCCATCGCGTGGGGCTGCATCTCGACACCGGCCTGAATCCCGCACTGGGCAACACACCGCGGGCAAAAGCAGAACCCGCAATTAATAAATGGCTCACCAGCCTGTTGCCACAGGTAAATAATATAGTCTGCACCGTTAGTTATGGTGTCATAACCGACGAAGAAGTGACTGCACAAACATTAGGACTGGAACCTATAGACCTGTTGTACCTGGTGAATACGGATAACGAACCCGCCATGACGGATCTCGACGACCGTATCAACAGGCTTGTGCTGGACAGGCCCACCGTAAGGCCCGATACGGCAGTAACTATCAATTACATGAAGCGTTTAGGCGGTAAGGTTAGTTTCTTCGAACTGGCGCCGCTGATGAACAGCCTGCGGAATATCCTGCTGCACTCAAGACCGCTCACCGCCAATGATATTGTGTTGTCCGGCAATGCACAACAGCAGGCAGACCAGGTTCAGTTCCTGGATATGGCCCGCATACAGTTGTCATACGACCGGCTGGAAAACCTCCGCGCAAATGAACTGACCACTTATAGCAGTGTTATTGACCCGCTGGTAGCCGATACAATGGCCAACCGCGCACAGATCCTGAACAACATTGACATCTATATGTCGGACCTGGTTAATATTTTATCGGCCGCAGGCCAATCTGGTTTACCACAAACGGGTTTCGGGTTTATATACGACCGTAAAAACCAACTGTTCACCACCTTGCTGAAAAAGCTGCAAGACCTGATCAAACGATGGGACGATAAGTTGATAGATTTTGATGATCTCATCACGGCATATGGCGCATTGCCGGGAACAGCTACCACCGATGAAAAATTTGATCTGCTGCTGAAAGCAAGAAGAGATATTACCGCCAACCCCGAAGTGTTGTTGCCGGCCAACCCCGATGATTTCAGGGATAGCCTGATGGGCGAACGCACACCTTTTAAAAATAAACGGGATGAATTCAATACGCTTTTTAATACCACAGAAAGATCGCTCTCCGCATTTTTAAACGCCATCAAAGCCAAGCTACCCGTTACTGCTTTTGACCTGGAGCCATTTGATGTAGAAGATGTAGCGCAGCAGATCATTACACTGGCTACGGAGCTGGCAGCAAAGGCCACCGGGCTGGCGGCCGATCTGAAAACACGGCTCACCGCCGCCGCTGCACTCATGACAGATGCCGCCGCCGCCACAGAAGGGAAGCCGCGTGTGGATCTGTTGTTACAGGCTGCAAAGCAATTGTTTCATGATGATTTTAAAATAGTCCCCGAATTTGCGGTACCCACAGATAAAGCCGATGAATGGGCCAATGCTTACAGCGCAAAAGATCAACTGCTGGATTACCTGGTGAATACAGAAAAAAAGGATTTTCCGGTGGACGAATGGTTATATGGTGTAGCCCGTGTACGGGAAAAAATGTATCACTGGGAAAATACCACCATCCTCGCAGAAGCCTTTGGCAGCGCAGAACCGGCCTTACAACCGCTGCAACTGCCATTCAATAATGTCGATAGCTGGTTGGCGCTGACTTATCCCCCTGATTACGTGATTGACAGTGACCGGTTGTTGTACACCGCACATTACACCGTGCCTTTTGATAAAACAAAACATCAGTGTGGTTTACTGTTGGACGAATGGACAGAAGTAATCCCTTCCCGCCAGGAAACGATTGGGGTTAGTTTTCATTACGACAGGCCAAATTCTGAACCACCGCAGGTGATGCTGCTGGCCATGCCGGCAGACTTCAAAGGCGCCTGGGAATGGCAGGAGTTGGTCAACACTTTGCATGAAACACTGGACATGGCGAAGAAGCGCGCGATAGAACCCACGCATATTGATAATACCAGTTATGCGCGGTTCCTGCCCGCCGTTGTTTCTTCTATGACAGTGTATCCGCTGACGCCATCGCTGAACTTTGCATTTAACAATAACATCCAGGAAATACTGAGCAAATCATAAGTTATGAACGAATATGTTGCTTTAGAAAATATAAAACAGGAGCTGACGCTGAGAACGCGTCCTGCCATTACTTTATGGAACAGGCTGGAAGCCAGGCCCCGTACAGATAATTTTGACCGCGCCCTGAAAGCGGAAGTGCGGGATGCACTCTGGATGCTCACCAAACAGTGGCAGATGGGAGAGTTTCGCGGCGATGATGCCGGCTCGCCGATCACGTCGAAGATCCACATGGGCGCTACCCGTCTTACTAAATATATGGCGGCAGATCATGCCGTACAGGTGTTTGATGATACCGTGCCGCTGGAAGCAAAAGCAGAACAACGCCCTATTCCCTTTATATCCGGCATACAGAAAATATCGCTTGATATACGATTGCTGATGGGTAGACAATGGCTGAAAATGGCTGCAGCAGTGGGTGATTTCAAAAATGATTATCTGACAATATATAAAATTAAGATCCCGGATACCGCTGATAAAAATGATGTGCTGATCACCGCACACCGGGAGGTATGGCAACAGGTGGCCGCCGCAGCGCAGCGATGTATGGACGGTTACGATTTGTATGCTTATCTTAAAGAACCTGGGGGGCATCATGCATACGATGGTATTGTCATGACATCTGCGCAGCAGGATGCTATCGATATTGTAGCAGCGAAGTTTATCGCCTGGTATGAAAAGTTATATTATCAGCCTGTTAACCCGGAGAACAATGCCTGGAAGCCCGACTTCCTGGAATATCAGTTTGGTTGTGCTGCGCCACTGGGCAGTGGTGAAAAGGTAATGACAGCAGATGAATATTGCCAGGGGCATCTGGATTGGTACAACCTGGATATAGATCCAACACGTACTACCCTGGGAGATACGGGCGTACCTGATCCTCCTGATACACAAAAGCCTTATACGCGTTCCTTTATACCGGTACCCGTTACTTTCGACGGGATGCCCAATACCCGCTGGTGGACTTTTGAAGATGGACGCACCAATTTCGGTAACATCAATCCTTCAACTACAGATCTCGGTAAGCTGTTACTGATGGAGTTCGGACTGGTATTTGCCAACGACTGGTTCCTGCTGCCATTCACCCTCGATGCCGGTAGTATTGCCACTGTAAAAGGGATGTCTGTGACCAACGTATTCGGTGAACGTTACTGGATTGAAGCCGCCGGGCAAGGTCTGGACGACGACTGGCGCAAGTGGAGCATGTTTACCCTGAACACAAAAGGCAACCAGGGCGAGCTCACAGACCCGACACTGCTGGTATTACCGGTTACGCCTAAAACGCTGGAAGGTAGGCCACTGGAGGAAATACACTTTATCCGCGATGAAATGGCGAATATGGTATGGGCTATCGAGTATACGGTACCGTTAGCAACAGGAACAGGCAAACGTGGCAGTGAAGCCGCGGATGAACTGAAGAAACGTTACCAGCAGTTGCTGGACAAAGATATTTTAGATGGCACCGTAGTCAGTCCGGCACCGGTTTATAAAGCGGATATCCGCTATGAAGTAATGAACAGTGTGCCTGAAAACTGGATTCCGTTTATCCCTGCACGTAAGGAGGGTAGTAACCGGTCCATCCGCCTGCAACGTGCGGCTATGCCCCGCATCCTGAATGGGGACCCTGATAAACCTGCAAAGATCCGCCCGCGTACGGTCTTGTTGCGCGAAGGGCTGGATATAGATGATTGTACGCCTTACTTCATCAATGAAGAAGAAGTACCCCGTGCCGGTACAAACGTATATCAATCTTATCAGCGTTCCCGCTGGTATAACGGTAGCGTATATACGTGGTTTGGTATCCGGAAACAAACTGGCAGGGGAGAAGGTCATAGTGGCCTTGCCTTTGACCAGACGGTTCCGGTAAAGAAAGCCACAGAATGATTATTCAATAACTGGTTTTAACTGCTATGGTTTGGCCCCTGCAGGACTTTAAATAGTACTGCAGGGGCCGCTGCTATGCCAGCTGCCAGCGTAATATACCTCACAAAAAACAGGTGCCTTTCGTTGCATGATACTTCGCACATCCGCTGAATGTTTCTCTTGAAACATCCCGATAAGTCACAATAAGCGTTCAAAATACCCGTTGAGCGCACTCCGGCAAAGTCCCGGAAAACCAACACAAGGAAGGGGATTCAGGGAAATATGCTATATAAGGTTGATAACATCGTACAGAAAGGGCGCCCCTATTTCATTTAAATTTGGTCAATCATATATGAAAATTATGCAAAGAATTATTTTTATCCCATACTTGATCTGTTTGTTCCTCGCTTTTGCGAGCCCTGCTACAGGACAGAAAAACAATGATCAGTTTGTTATTACTGTTTATTCTCCACCGCCTGCTCCATTTATGAATGATGAGCAATACCGGTATATGAAAGAAGCGCACATCGACTATATTTTCAACATCGGAGGTGGGGTTACAAATGATAAAGAAGGTAATCTTAAAACACTGGATATGGCATCGAAATATGGCATGAAAGTGTATGTTTATGATGCCAGAGTAAATGGTAGTGTTGATGATATAAAAGCCATGGTAAACGACTATAAAGGGAATCCCAATTTAGTTGGTTATTATATTACTGACGAACCCGATTCTGCGCGGTTGCAATCAGTGATAGATACGTATAATACAGTAAAGGCAGCGGATAAGAAAGGGGATGCTTATGTAAACCATTTACCAGATTTTGCAGTACCTAATTATGTAGCATTCCTCGAAAGATGGATTAACGGCGTAGGTAAGGAAAATCTTAACTATCTGGCGTATGATAATTACCCTTATAAAAGATTACAACGCCTGGAAAAAACTTATTTCAATAATCTTGAAATTATTCGCACCCTCGGCTTGAAGTACAACATAAAAACATCCTCTTGTTTGCAATCTTTTGGGATGACTGTCAAAGGCCTTGAAGAGTTAAGAAGTCCGGATGCTGATGAAATGAGAATGAATGTTTATTCCAATTTGGCATATGGTGTAAAAAACCCTGTTTGGTATCCATACTGGACCTGGAATACACCTGGGAGTACTACCACCATGCATTCCTCTGTTATCGGCCCTGATGGAACCAAAACATATATGTACGAACCATTCAAAGCATATAATGGCCAAATGAAACAATTGGGCAAAACCCTTATTCACCTGGATGCACGCGAAGTATATCATACAGGAGATAGTTTATGGATAGGTACCAAGCAACCACCAGCCGACTTTTTATGTAAAGTATTGGATAAAGGAGCGGATGTGATCCTTAGCCATATGGTAAATCCTAAAACAGGGAAGGAATATGTGATGATTGTAAACAAAAACTTTAAGGCATCCCAACAATTTACTTTCCAGTTAAAGGATAGCGTGAAAAAAGTAAAGGAAATATCCAATATCAATGGAAAGGCAATAAAATCTGCATTTAACAAGGGTACACATCAAATGAAGGTAGCGTTTCTTCCAGGTGAAGGAAAATTATATGAGTTATCAGAATAACCAATAAGGTTATCCTTCTTAATTAAAATAATTAATTAAAGTAAAATGATGCGTTTATTATTACTAACAATTTTCGCTGCCACTATCCTTTCCGCTTGCTCACAAAGTGGGCATCTGGTAAAAGATGGCAAAAGTGATTACAAGATATTTATTTCTGATAAGGCTACTGCTCCGGAGAAACATGCAGCGGAAGAATTGCAAACCTATCTGCAAAAAGTAAGTGGCTGTAAGATAGCCATCACGCATGAACAGGGTAGTGATGAAAAGCTGATATATGTTGGGTTTAAAGATGCCCCTGCTACCATTACAGGCAATTTAAATCCGGCAGAATTTGGCAATGAAGAATACATCATTCGCTCGGATGGAAAAAGCCTGTTGATTGCAGGTGGAGAAACACGGGGCACCCTGTATGGTGTTATGGGATACCTTGCTGATTATGTAGGTTGCCGGTGGTATACACGTGATGTAGCTAAAATCCCTACCAATCCTACCCTTTCTTTGGCTAAAATAGAAGATCGTCAAAAGCCTGCCTTACAATATCGTGATATGGACTGGCGTGAATCCCTGGATGCCACCTGGGTTATTCATAACAGGCTTAATGGATTCAAGGTGGGTGATTCTTTAGGAGGCAATTATGTTACTTTTCCTTTTGTACATACTTTTAACCAACTGGTGCCACCTGCGAAATATTTCAAAACACATCCGGAGTACTTTTCACTAGTGAATGGAAAGCGTACTACAGCTCAGCTATGCCTCACTAATCCTGAGATGGTAAAAGTTGCTATTGCTACTGTATTTGACTGGATCAAAACACGTCCGGAAGTCAATGTATTTTCTATTGATCAAAACGATTTTGGTGGCCGTTGTGAATGTAAGCTCTGTTCGGCGCTGGATGAAAAGGAAGGAAGTCCTTCAGGTTCATTACTGACATTTGTAAATCAAATAGCCGACACCGTAGCCAAGACAAATCCAAAAATAAGGCTACAAACGCTGGCGTATGACTATACCGTTGATCCTCCTAAAAATATCCGTCCGGCAGATAATGTCATCATCAGACTTTGTCATTATGATTATTGCGCAGCTCATCCGCTCGAAGGTTGTACTAAAAACAAACCTTTCTTAGATCAGCTGAATCAATGGAAGAAAATTACAAAAGCAGGTATTACGATTTGGGATTATTACACGGATTTCCAAAATTACCTGATGCCATATCCCAACTTTGCATCATTTAGCCATGATGTAAAATTTTATGCGGATAATGGCGTAATGGGATTGTTTGCAGAAGGCAATGCCAATGGTGGTGCAGGTGAATTTGCAGAACTAAGATCATGGGTAATAGCCCAGCTGATGTGGAATCCTCACCAGGATGCCGCCAAGTTGGTAGATGAATATGTTGATAATGTATATGGGAAAGCAGCCAAACACATTGCCTCGTATATCAGGTTATTGCACGATCAGGTAAAACCGGATACACATTTCGGCATATGGCCTGAACCATTTAACGTAACTTATTTGAATCAGTCTACCATTCAAAAAGCAGACAGTATTTTTGCATTGGCTCAAAAGTCAGCAGCAGGCGACACCGCTTTGACTGCCCGGATCGACCTGGATTATCTGCCCATTTTATATACCAAACTTTATTATTTCGCCCAGGGTGGTACTGCCTATATCTCTAAAGAAGAATTGCCGGCTGCATTATCCCGGTATAATAATTTTGTAAGCAAATATCATATAACCGCCTTAGGAGCTGATGTAAACACCTTTGGAAGTTTAGATAAGTTTATTGAAAAAATTCAGATAGCGGCTAATACCACGTTTTATACAGATTGGTTAATAAGTGGACCATTTGATAATGCTGATCATAAAGGGCATGACAACATATATCCACCGGAACAGGGATTTGATTCCACGCAGACTTTCACAGGGGCGAAATACCAAAAGATAAGCTGGAAAAAATACCATGATAATACCACCGGGTATATTGATTTAAATAAAGTATATGGCCCTTCCGAAAATGTGGTGGCTTATGCCCGGCGAATTATCACACTTCCTGAGGCAAAGACCCTGAAGTTTGGCGTAGGCAATAACGATGGCATCAAGGTATGGGTGAATGGAAAGCAGGTATTTAACCTTGCTGCCGCAAGCAGCGGACCTAATCAGCATTTTTTTACTACAACGCTGAACAAAGGGGAGAATACACTATTGATAAAAGTTGATCAGTTAAAGCGTGGGTGGGGCTTTTATTTTGCCCAGCATTGAATAACAGTGGTGTAATTGACTTCTACCAAAATATGGTTTCCAATCATCAGCTTATAAATAAAAAGGTATAATCACATGATTATACCTTTTTATTTATAATGTTTTTGTAATATATGTTTTACTCATAGAAAGAGGAGGGACGGGGATTGATACATATAGCGGGCTGTACTGCATTTCACAATTCAAGAAAAATAACTATTTATGTATTGTGCATATAACACATGTGTTTAACTGTTTTTATTTGCGCCGAAGTAGCGTCACCTGCACAGTTTTAAACCGGGGAACCAGTAAAAGCGGGACTGTATTGCATCTCTACGTTTCAAAAAGTCGCCTTTTTTTTGTATCTTCGTGCTAATCTGGCTTGTCTGTTTCAATTAAAATGCCATTTAAACTGGTGAAACGGATGCAACGACCAGGCAAATAAAAAATTATGGGTAAATCACAAGAAACATTTAGTAAAAAAGAAAACGAAAAGAAAAGATTAAAAAAGAAGAAGGACAAACAAGAGAAGAAAGAAGAAAGGCAGGCCAACAACAAAAAAGGAAAAAGCCTCGAAGAAATGATGGCTTACATTGATGAAAATGGTAATATTTCAGCCACTCCTCCCGACCCAAGGAAAAAGAAAATCATTAATGTAGAAGACATCCAGATTGGTGTGTCCAAACAACCGGATATCGAAGACGGAGATCCTATTCGTACCGGTATTGTTACCTTTTTTAATGAATCCAAAGGTTATGGTTTTATCAAAGACCAACAAACCCAGGAAAGCATCTTTGTGCACATTAACGGATTGATTGATCCCGTTAAAGAAAACTCCAAAGTAACTTTTGAAGTTGAAATGGGACACAAAGGACCAAATGCTGTGTCTGTGAAAATAGCTAAATAGCATTTGCCTAAACCGCAACTACTGTAATCATTACATACCAAAGAGTTTTTTCCTGGTTCGCATAATGAACGACTATTGTGAACCTGGAAAAAACTGTTTATGCGGTTTAATTTTTCTTCAAAGACGTGGGTAGTCCATCCATGCTGATCATATTTTTCTCCGCTTTATATGCTTCCAACCCCGCTACACCTTTTTTCTCGGCCCATTTCGCAGCATGATCCCGCTCACCCGTATAATGATATAAAGGAACACCAAACCCACAAGAGGTTTGTACTTTGTGTATAGTTGCAACCACAATCTGACGGGTAGCCAACTGTAACTCAAAATGAGCCGACAAACTTTCCCATTCCGGATCACCGGGAAGCACCGTATAGCCGTCACCGTATAACCGGAGGATATTTGGCGCCCCTTCAAAAGCACAGAACATAAAAGTAATCCTGCCATTTTCCCTGACATGGGCAGAGGTTTCATTGCCACTACCAACAATATCCATATATGCTATCCGGTTGGGAGAGAGTACCCTGAAACTATCCAACCCTTTGGGTGATAAATTAACATGCCCATCGGCACTTAAAGGCGCCGTACCCACAAAGAACATTTTCTGTTCATCAATAAAATCACTATGAGGCGGCAGAATGCTATCACTAAACTTACCCATAGCTATTTCAATTTGTGATGCCTGAGCGAATATTTGTAGAAATCTTCTACTTTGGTTCTTGCCCAGGGCGTTTTACGCAGAAATTTCAGACTGGACTGTACCGACGGATTACTGGTGAAACAATTGATCCTGATATGCTCTCCTAACGCTTCCCAGCCATAGCTTTCCGCCAGATGTGTTACCATTTTTTCAAGGGTAATACCATGCAACGGATCATTCGATTTTTGTGGTGTGTCCATACGCGCTGTTTAGATACAAAGATAAAGCATCAGAAACGGTTGTTTATTTTTCGGGCATTTAATTTTAACATTTTTAAAAGGTTACCTTTTTCAGCGGGAAGTATAAAACGTAAATTATCCTTCTATGCGCAGTTCATTCCTTTATTTGGTTATTCCCGTTCTTACTTTGGCCGCCTGTGGCCAGTCCCGCTATGCTTCAAATGAAGAAGCCGCCAACAAATCAGCTGTAATGGATGATTATATCGCCTCTGCAGATTCCAGTGATTTCCCTGGTAATATGTCCTCTCTTTTATCGCCCTCGCGTAAACGCGTACGATCTGCGGATGTACGCTGCAGGGTGACCAATGTATTCACGGCAACGTCGCGCCTGGAACAGATAGTAACGGCTGTGGGAGGGGTGGTAGCCAGCAGCACTTTGCAGAATGAATATGTACACCGGCATGAATTACCCTATACAACAGACTCGTTAAAGAAAGTACAACTGTATACACCCGTTGCCAATCTCACGCTGAGAGTACCGGTACAACACCTCGATTCGGTTGTGCATACACTTACGTCCATGGCCGGTTTTATCGATCATCGCCTGCTTACGGACGAGGACATGACTTTAAGTTATCTCTCTAATTCCCTGAAAAATAATAAAGACAATCAGCGAGCCGGCAAGATTGCACCGGATAAAAAAACAACTGCACTGGATATCGCTAAATATGAAGATCAGAAAAATGAAAACGTGATAGACAGGCAGATGGTGAACCTGGGCATCCAGGATAAGGTGGCCTATTCCACCTTTACAGTGCAGCTTTTTCAGCCGGAAGTAGCAGATATACAAATCGTGGTAAACCCTGTACACCTTACCAGGTCGGGGTTTGGAACAGAAATACTAACCGCTGCCCATGATGGTGGTACCCTGCTGAGAAATATACTGATCACCCTTGTACAGATTTGGCCTTTCTGGATAGCTGCAGCATTTGGCTGGTTTGCCTATAAGAAATTGCTGGCTAAATAAATGGTGATCATCTCCCCATCCTGGCTATCACCGTATCAATCATACTGATTGTGGTAAGTCTTTTATCAATCCTTCTGATCGTTGTATCAGACATGAACCAGTTCATGGTGTAAGAAGGCTCACGGTCCGGAAACCTTGCCCGTAGAGGGTCCTGTTGCCATTCCAGGCTGTCTTTGTACAAAGGAATTTGCAGATAGGAAGCTTTCCGGTTATAATAGGTACTGATATCGCTGATGAAATGAGATAAACGTATATCGTTAACCGTAGTCTGCATGCCATAGGCGCCCACGATGGTCAGCACAGGAGCGAAGAGATCATTTTTGACCGGTGCCACACTTTGAAACGCTTCGCCGTCGGGGATTACAGGACTGTTGGTAATATGCAGCACTTTGAAATTTAACCGGCTGATCTGTTGATACAGCGCACTGGTATCACCATGTATGCGACGATCATCTTCTGCAATATTTATAATGCCGCGGATGATCTCCTGGATTACACCGGCGCCGGAATTATCAAAGTATCCGCCATCAACAAAATACTGGTTCTGTATTCTGCCGGCCGGACTTAAATAAGGGAACCGGGCGCCCAGTATGGCGCCGGAAGTGATGGTGATGTCCGAATCATGCCGTAGCAGGTTCAATACATCTACGCGGTTATTGAAGATGCCTGAATCCAGTCGCAGGTTAGTGACTACACCAGGGTTGCCATCCTGCATACGGGTGGTATTGATACAAAGTATAGGCATTACCGTTATACCTGATTTTATGGCCGGAAAGGAAGACATGGCAGCGTCAAAAGGTACCCGGTAAAGGGAGTCGCCGGCAACGTCCATACTTTTCTCAAAAGACTCTTCCAGCGCAGCGCCTCTGTCGGCATTCCGCGAAATCCGGATAATATACCGGAAGAAATCCGGTCCCAGCATCCGGGCAAATGTATAACTGAAATAGTCCTGCTTCAGGTATGCCATGGCCGACCTGGCATATAAGGGCGCCTGCTGGCTTTTATCTCTCAGTAAAGCGAAAAAGGTGGCTACGCCCACGCCCCCGCCGGAAGTGCCGGACAAACAAAAAATATGATTTGAAAACCGGTCGTTGTTATGCAGATTGATGGTGGAATCTTCTATCTTCCCCAATACCGCAGCGGTCCAGTAGGCAGAACGGGAAGCACCTCCGTTGGACATGACAAAGTATACATCATAACTGCTGTCTGCCGGTATCGGCCTGCTATGCAGCCATGCCCGCAGATAAGTATCCAGTGATGGGCGCTGGAGATAATTGTTTTCATTACCTGCTGCCTTGATCAGCTTTACATAATGCGTTTCTTTCAGCCCGAAAATGAGGGCGATTACGATAAACAGGAAGTGAAAACTGATCCGGTAACGCACGGAAAAAGCCGTGACGATATTACCAAACAGGAGCAACATGCCAAAGGCCAGCAGCAGAAATGGAAAGGGACCTGTTTTGCGGGCAAAGGTCAGGTTAAAGATCGACATGATATAGGCCAGGAGCGCGCCAACGCTGATAATAATAAACCAGCGGAAATAGCCTTTCTCACTTAGTGGAATGGAAAAGAAATCCATCACTTTGTCCAGCCAGGTATGAGAGCGTAGCAGGGTTTTCTTTGTATTTACTTCCAGGTCAAACCGCCGCAGGTGTATATACACCAGGAATACCGCATGCAACAGCAGCAGTAACCCAAGCAGCACGAGGATGCTCGTATGTGGAATGAAACTGGCCGCCACCGCAAGAATAAGCCATATAAAAAGCAGGATGTAGAACAGTGTCCGGAAGTAAGGTTTGATGGCCATCTTCGCCAATGGTCTGTTTAAAAAGTATAATCCTATCAGGCCCGCGCCAAAGAATATCCAGGCTTTGCCGATGCCTATCGGATGCAGCAATGCCGGTGATTGCAGCAATGCGAGTTCCAGGAACAGGAAACAGCTGTTGCCGATAATGCGGGGAAATTCGTCCAGGAAGGGTTGGCTGAGTTTGAAATAATCGTTGCGGGTATCGTAAGCGGAAGCGGCCTGCCCGGCAGATATAAGTGCGTCTTCCTGTAAGTCTGTAATCTGTTTTGATCGTTTGATGTATGCAACGATCCGTGCGGAATACCAGCTCACATATCCCCAGAAGCCAATGGCTAAAAAGAAAATGATGCGGATGCGGTATTCATTTTCTGTGAAAGCAACAATAACGTCTTTCCCCTGATCCAGTGTCCAGCTGATAAAAAAGATAAACAGCAGGAAAATGATGCCTGGAAAGAACAGCCAGAGCGCCTTCAGCAAATGAGAAATAAATCTCACTGATATACGAATCCATGAAAGCATAACAATGCAGTTTATTAGTTGGGGTTATAATGATCCGGGATACTGATCAGTATACTAATTTAATAAAAAATAAAGTGTGGGAAGGATTTTTTCCGCAATGGAAAAGGAGGAGGTTATTAAGATAAAGATTTCAATAAAACGCAGGCTGAGCCTATTGCTTTTTATTGAAATCCTTATCCCGGTTGTTGTTTTAAGTCCACATTATGGGCAAGAAATCAGGCTACCAGGTCACGGAGTGCTTTGATCTTGTCATGGGAAGCCTTTAGTGTTTGTTGCTGTTGGGTAAGCAGTGTCCGTATGTAACCTGGAATGTCGTCACTCAGAGCCGATTTATAGGCTCTCTGGGCCGCATCTTCGCCGGATTCACAGTTGGAGAGTATTGCGTGACGGTTATGGCCGGTAAAGGCTGCTTTCAGGTCCGTCCATGCTCTGTAAATTGTACCGCTTGCGGTAGCGCCCTTTTCCATATCACCACCGGCAGCCTGTACTTCCACGCCCAGTGCATTCCTGAGATCGTGGCTTTCACTGATCATTTGTGTGAAAAGTGCCTTCAGGTCTGCATCTTCAGCGGTCGTTTCTTTCAACGCCTGTTCATAGCCGGCTATGCGGTCGTTATTGATAGCAATCAGATCATTTAAAGTTTCGATGATTTGTTTTGATGTTTCCATGGCTAAAAAGTTTTATAGTTACTGATGATAACCATAAAACATGCCAGCGGATACCCGCTTACACCATTTCACAGGAGGGGATGCCGGTGGCATGGATCTGGAAAACCGCTGTTTCTGCGTAGCGCGAGGCAACGACGATCTTCACACCATTGGCGTGTTCATCAAATAATTCCTGTACGAGGAGGGGGTTGTTATTGTCCTGCGAAAGATGGGACAACAGCAGGTGACTCATAAATGCCGGCCGGTGGTTGACAAATATTTCCAGGGCCTGTTTGTTGGAAAGATGTCCTTTCCCTCCACGGATGCGGTTCTTCAGGTAGTACGGGTATCTTCCCTGCTCCAGCATCTGCTCGTCATAATTTGCTTCCAGGAAGGCGGCGTGGCATTGCTGGAAGTGACGGATCACATGTTCACAAGGCGCACCTATATCTGTGAAGACCCCAATATTTACTTCCTGGTTACTCACAATAAAGCTGTGTGGTTCTGATGCATCGTGCAGTTTGGGAAAGGCGGTCACAGATAATCCGCCTATTTGTACAGGCTCATAGGCGGTGAATGAACTCACCAGTTGCTCGTTCAATACCAATCTGCCGCCGGTGAGTGTTCCCGGCGTAATGTATACCGGTAACCGGTATTTTTTTGTTATCACCGTAATACCCCGGATATGATCTATATGTTCATGTGAGATGAATACAGCTTTTACTTTATCCATCGACAATCCCAACCGGAGCATCCGCTTTTCCGTTTCCCGGCAGGAGAGTCCCGCGTCCACCAGTACCGCTTCGCTGTTATTACCAATGTAATAACAGTTGCCGTTACTGCCCGAATTCAATGATGTGATTAACAATGACATGCTGCCAAAGTTAAAACTATCATCCTGATTTTCCCGGAGGTATTTATAAGGGCATTTTAGCGGAAATGACATGAACGCTGCTCCGGTGATGAACAAACATGCTTTTCATTATCTTTACCGAACGCCATGATCGCATCCGAATCCATAAAACTTTCTGCACTTACCGGCAAAATTCAGCAGGCACTCTCCGAAGTGTTTGCAGAACAAACCTATTGGGTATTAGCCGATGTAACCAATCACTCTTTTTATCAGCAAAAAGGGTATCATTATTTTGACCTGGTGGAGAAAGAAGAAGGTTCCAGTACCATCGTAGCCAAAGTATCTGCTGTGGCCTGGGGAAATGGCGCCATCCGCATCCGGGAATTTGAAACCGTTACAGGGCAGCAGTTTAAAAATGATATTCATGTACTGATCCGGGTTGCCGTCAGCTATCACCAGGTGCATGGGCTACAGATCACGCTGCTGGATATTGATACCAGCTTTACAGTCGGACTGCTGGAACAACAGAAACAACAAACCCTCATCCGCCTTACTACGGAGTGCGCAAGCTTCATCCGTAAAGTGGGCGACCAGTATATTACGCGCAACAACCAGCTGGCTTTCGGGGCAGTGATCCAGCAGATTGCTGTGATCACTTCCGGTAATTCCGCGGGCTACCAGGATTTCAGGCATACGCTGGATCATAACCGTTTCGGCTATACGTTTAAGATAGATACGTATTTTACGGTTGTCCAGGGAGAAAACAAAGCGGAACTGGTACAACAGCGGCTTATCGATATCTACAACAGCCGTGTTCCGTACGACGCGGTTGTTATCATCCGTGGCGGCGGCGCGCAAACCGACTTCCTCCTGTTTGATACCTTTATCCTGGGCAGGGCGGTAGCCAAATTTCCTATCCCGGTGATCACAGGTATAGGTCATCAGAAAAACGAAACCATCACGGATATGATGGCGCACAGTCCCACAAAAACGCCTACGAAAGCAGCGGAATTGATCATCGCACATAATAAATCTTTTGAAGATGCGGTGGTGGGTATACAACAAACGATTCTCATAAAATCGCAGCAGCTTTTCTCCGGGCATTTCCAGGCACTGGCTTCTTTGAATGCCGCTGTGATCAATCAATCCAGGACCATTTTAAACACGCATAAAGAAGTGTTGCATGGTTACAACAGCGCCGTACTGAATGCTTCCAGGTCTATTTTGCTGAACCGCCACCGGGAGCTGATCAGCGTATCCAATGCGGTGTTGTCGAAGCCCCGTATTATCGTAGCCGGTAAGCAAAACGATCTGGCCAACCTGTTGGGTAACCTGCGTTCTTTTAACCGCCTGTATACACAACGTAAACGGGGAGAACTGGCACACTACGAAACCCTGTTTAAACTGATGAGTCCTGTCAACATCCTGAAGCGGGGTTTCGCCATCATATACCAGGATAAAAAAATTATAAACAATGCGCTTTCCCTTTCACCCGGCAGTCAAATCAGCGTATTGCTGCAGGATGCTGAACTGGAGGCCACCATCACCGCAAAAAATATAAAAGATGAGCCAGGAACTGACTTATGAAGCCGCTTATAGTGAGCTGCAAATGATAGCAGAAGAAATAGAAAACGAAACCGTTTCCGTGGATATACTGGCAGAAAGAGTAAAGCGCGCGTCTTTACTGATTGAGTTCTGTCAGCAGAAATTACGTGCTACCGAAGCAGAAGTAAATAATATTATTAAACAGATGGAAGGAAACAGGGGAGAGAAGTAACCTGTTTATTAAAACACTTCATTGATCCCAAAGTAAAAACCGGATTGGTCTTTTCCCATACCGTAGTCCAGCCGGATATTGACACGGTTTTTAAATTCCCAGCGGTAGCCGATGCCATAGCTGATGAGCGACTGGCTGAGTGTAAAGACTTTAAATTCCGGGTATACATTGCCGGCGCCTATCCACGCAACAGCGCCGCTCCGGCGATAAATCTTTTGCCGCAGCTCTGTTTGTGCGGCTATCATGTTTTTGTCGCGGAAACGCCCTTCGTAATAGCCGCGCAGCCGGTTGGAGCCGCCGGCTTCCGACATCATATTCCAGGGCACATCGCCGCTGTGTTCATCTCCATACAAATCAGTAGCCAGTATGGCCCCTTTCCATAGTTGACGGTACCAGTTGAATTGCACCTCAAATTTTGAGAAAACGGCTTTGTTGCCTAGAAAAGAAGGATAGGTGCGATAACCAAGCCGGACAAACACCCCTTTAGCGGGATTGGGAATAAAGTCGCGGGTATCGTAGACAAAAAAAGGTCCCAAACCCATACCAAATACACGTTCCGGTTGCATCAGGGGTTTACCTCCAGCGGTATCTATGCGGGTGGCATGGCCGTTTTGTGCCTGCAAACCAATACCTGCAAATAATTTCCCGTTGAGATTTATACTGAAATCGGCCTGTATTTTTTCTGTCAGCAGTAAATAGTCCGTATAGCCGTTCTTGTTATTGCCGGCATCGTAACCGATACCCCAGTATTTATCCGGGCGGGAGCTGAAAGACGCTTTCACGGCCAAACGGAACCGGTCATGCGGAAAGATGGTTGTACTGTTAATACCGATACCATAAAAACCGGTAAGGGATATGGATGAATAAATGGCAATATTGGAAACGGGCAACAGGCTGTCTCTGCTGTCAGTACTGTATTGTGCGGCAATCATGGCGGCAATACCCAGGCTGGTTTCAGGTGTGTAGATGGGACCACCTATAATACTGTAGTCGAGCTTCTTTTTTTGCTTTACCTCGTTGGTGTGTTTGAGATAATGCAAAATCCGGTTGTGGATGCCCCTGGGAGGGCGGATAGTCAGGATCGTGTCGACAGGTGGTTCCTGCCGGGCATATGCCTGTAAGCTAAAGCAAACGATTATAAGAATCAGTGTATTTCTTGTCATGACAACGGCAGTACACCGAATATAACAAGATTTGGAGAAACAACATTACGCAGGTTGTCCGACCTGCGTAATGTTGTTTATTCAGGATTGAATCCTTCTATAGACGGTTGTATCCGATGCCAGTTGTTCCATCTGAGACGCCCCGGTATCTATCAGCAATTTAGGCATGGTTTGTTGTAATTGCTGCATAGTAGCTGGCTGTATGCCTGTCTGATACAGGTATATCTGTTGTAGTTTTTTGTTTTTTCCGAGAGATAATATTCCGGCGTCAGCTATTTTTGTACCGGTGAAGTTCAGATAACGGAGTTCAGTGCAGGCTGCCAGTGGATCAGGAAGATTCCCTTTCATGGCAGTATGTTTTAGTTCCAGTCTTGTCAACTTGGAGAGCTTGGCTATGGTGGGGAAGGCGGCGTCTGTGATACCGGTACCCGACAGGTCCAGCCAGATCAGTTGTGCCTGTAAAGGCAGCAGCAATGCCATGTCCTTGTCGTTGAAATCAATTGCGTTGATACAACTGACCGCTACATAGTTACTTTCTGCGCCTATCGGCATTACTTTTACGCCTTTGGCTTCCAGGGCCGCTATGCTTTTTTCGCTGGCTTTACTTACGGCTACTTCAGGTACGAATTCATTTTTATCCAGCGGGCGTGAAGGGACCATGCCGGCCAGTACTGCCTGTATGCGGGCTGTTTTCGGCAGATCCTTTACAGCTTTGCCTGTGGGTGCTCCCTGTGCTATCCACCAGTAGAGCAGCTCCAGTTCCTGTGGCGCCAGTTGCGGTTTGCCTTTGGGCGGCATGCGGTGTTCATCATTTTCTGATAAAATCAGCCGCTTATACAATTCACTTTCTTCCGGCAGGCTGTCTTTTAATACAGGGCCATGTTCACCGCCCCGCCGGATCTGTTCCAGCGATTCCAGCCGGAGTCCACCTTTCAGCTTCTGTTCATTATGACAACCATAGCAACGCTCCGTTAATACCGGTACTACCAGGTCTTCATATAATTTTGCATCGCCGATATTCGTATAGGTGGCTACGTGAGTGGAACGTGTATCGTTGCCCGTTAGTTTGCGCAGTCCCGGCGGCATGGCCTTGGTAAGATAGTCCTCACCATGTGTGAGGGAGCCGCCATAGTGACCGGCAGCACTGAGCAGTAATACCATCACCAGGAAGAGAGGGAGCTGTAGTTTGACAGGCCCCTTCCTGATGGCGATTTTTTCCAGTATGTATAAAAGGATGCTGATAACGGCAACGCCTATACCAAGCCATTGATGTGTTTGTAATAACTGGTCGTCATATCCTCCATCGAGTGACAACATATACCCGGCTATGCAGCTGTACACCGCTGAAATAGCTGCGGCGAGCAATACAGGTGGCAGCGCAGCTTTCAGGGAAGCACGCCCGCTGCTGCGCGCCAATACGGCCAATACAAAAGCAATGATCAGGATTCCGATAGGAAGATGTACCACCAAAGGATGTGATCTACCCATAAACATACTCCAGCTGCCGGCATCTGCTAATAGTCTCATTTCTTACTGTAACGTTGTTTAAGTTGGTTCATCATGTATACATTAATCTCCCATTGATTCGCTACTGGTTGCCGCGTATAGGGCAATGCAGGCAGGTAATCTACCGGGCCAAATTCTGTCAGGATTGTCAGCGGCTTACCGGCTGCCTGATGGCGTTTCACAACCTGATCCCACCAGTCAAAATGTGCATTCACGGCGCTTTCCCATTCCGGCGCCCTGGGATCATTTACCTGTGGCCCTTCCTGGTGGCCTATGCGTGCATGGATATGAGAGGTGCGTTCCAGTGCGCTGGCAACGGCTTCCGGCTGATCGTGCAATAATGTTTCGTGTACATTGCACCAGTGGGAAATATCCAGCGTAAGCCGCAGGTCAGGCTTTGCAGCAATAAACTGACGGGCTATATGAGCGGCAAACAACATGCGCGAACGATGTGTTTCATGATAAATGGGGATACCGGATTTTTTGGAGAGACCGGTAGTGAAGTCTATCAGCGCCGCATTCTGATCAAAGGTGAAATAATCTCTTCCGGAATGACAGTTGATATACAACGGCTTTTGTTTGCTTTGGACAGCGGCTTCCAGTGCGCCTTTAAACTGAGCCGCATGTTTACTGTAATCACTGTCGCTGCCGCCGCATAAATAGCCTACCTGCAACTGATGCTTGGCCAGTGCGGCAAACAGTTCATCCTGTGCTGCTTTTTCGGCCGGCCACCATACCTCAATACCATCATAGCCGGCTTTTTTTGCTTCACCGCAAAACTGATCCACTGAGCCATGAAAGCCCCAGCTGGTAGCCATAATGAGCAGCTGAAAGCCCGCAGCAACCTGCGTTGTGGCTGCAGCGGCACTGAAAGAGGGGAGGGAAGGAAGACATAGCGCCGATCCTATCAGTGCCGTTTGTTTTAGAAAATTTCTTCTGTCAGGAACCATAGTATTTTTTGATTTAGGAATTTAGATATTTATTTAACTGTGCAATCATCCATTTAATTTTAGGGATTAAATTTCTGAATTTCCAAATAAGTAAATATCCAAATGATTTGATCGCGTCAACTCAGGATAGGCGTAATTACTTTGCCGCCTACATCTGTAAGCCGGAATGGGCGGCCCTGGAACTGGAAGAGCAGTTTTTCATGATCAAAGCCCAGTTGTTGCAGGATGGTGGCATGGATATCGTTGATCGCTACTTTTCCTTTGATGGCAGCATATCCTATCTCATCTGTTTCTCCCCACGAAAATCCTTTTTTAATACCGGCGCCGGCCATCCACATGGTAAATGCTTCAATGTGGTGATCACGGCCCAGGAAAGGCATTTCTTTACCATCCCGGTTTTCCTGCATAGGTGTGCGGCCAAATTCGCCGCCCCAGATAACGAGTGTTTCATCCAGTAAACCACGTTGTTTCAGATCCTTCAGCAAGGCAGTGATGGGACGGTCAATTTCCCGGCATTTATTGCGGAAACCATAATCAATAGCCCCGCTTTCACTGGTACCATGACTATCCCATCCCCAATCATACAGTTGTACAAAACGAACGCCTTTCTCTACCAGTTTCCTTGCCAGCAAACAGTTGTTGGCAAAGGATTCGCGTCCAGGCTGTGTGCCGTACATCTCCTGGATGTTGGCCGGTTCAGTGCTGATATCCATTACATCCGGTACGGAGATCTGCATCTTATAGGCCAGTTCATATTGTGCAATACGTGCCAGCGTTTCAGGGTCGCCGAAAGACTGGTATTCCTGTTTATTGATTTCGTTGATCGCCTCAATAGACTGTTTTCGGAGATCCCTGCTCATGCCCTCGGGATCATTCAGGTATAATACCGGTTCTCCTTTGGTACGGCATTGTACGCCCTGGTATACAGATGGGAGAAACCCGCTGCCCCACACACTTTTACCGGCATCCGGTGTATTACCACCGGAGGTAAGTACCACGAAACCAGGGAGGTTACTGTTTTCGCTGCCAAGACCGTAGGTTACCCAGGAGCCTATGCTGGGTCTTCCCAACCTGGCGCCACCGGTTTGCATCAGTAGTTGGGCTGGGCCGTGGTTAAACTGGTCAGTCTGCACCGCTTTCAGGAAACTTACCTCATCTGCCATGGTAGCGAAATGTGGCATGTTATCCGATATCCAGGCGCCTGATTCCCCGCGTTGTTTGAAGTTGGCCTGCGGGCCCAGCATTTTAGGTACACCACGTATAAAAGCAAAATGTTTCCCTTCCAGCAGGGAAGGCGGACATAGCTGGTTATGGAGCTTTTGCAGCTCAGGTTTATAATCAAATAATTCCAGTTGAGAAGGTGCGCCTGCCATGTGCAGATAGATCACACTTTTAGCCCTTGCAGGGAAATGTGGCGCACGGGGGGCCATCGGGTTTCCGCTGATATCTACCAGCGGACTACTACCCGCGTTGCTGCTACAGCCACTCAGCAACAAGGAGCCGAAGGCTGCTCCTCCAAGTCCGGTAACACAGTCCAGCAGAAAATGCCTGCGGGTAATAAACCGCAGTGTTTCTTCATTGGCTTCGCGTATCAGTTTTTCGTGCATGGGTATCAGTTATAATGTGAATAAGGTGCTGCTTTTTGATCAGCAGTTGACTCCTTACGATTTCGTTAAAAATTCATCGAGGTTCATGATGGCATTGGCCACTACTGTCAGTGCAGCCAGTTCCGCCATCTGTGGCGGCTTGTCTTTGCATTGCAACAGGGCAGCCGCTGCTGCCGGTTCTTTGCGGTATTGTTCCAATGCCTGGTTGTATAATTTTTGCAGTACCGCCAGCTTATTATCCGGGAGTTGCCGGAACAAAGCGGTTTGGTAACCCCAACGGATACACGCAGTGGCATCTTTCCCACCGTTGCGTTGCATATGTTGCGCAAGACTACGGGCCGTTTCCACATATACCGGATCGTTGAGCGTCACCAGTGCCTGTAGCGGCGTATTGGTACGGATGCGGCGTTGCAGACATACCTCCCGGCTGGATCCATCGAAGGAAAGCATAGATGGATAGGGGCTGGTGCGCTTTTGGTACACATATACTGCACGACGATACTGGTTGCCATCTTCGGCTGTATGCCAGGTTTCGCCACTATATACAGTTTGCCAGATGTTGTCGGGTTGATAAGGCATGATACTGGGACCATTGAGATGACGGTTTAATAAACCACTCACGGCCAGGGCCTGATCACGTACTGCTTCGGCAGTCAGCCTGAAATGTGGTCCCCGTGCCAGTAACCGGTTAGCAGGGTCTTTCTCCAACAGATCGGGGCTGGTAGCAGCGTCCTGTTTATAGGCTGCGGACATCACTATTTCGCGTAATATTGATTTGGTACTCCACCGGTAATCGTGCATGTAGCGATAAGAAAGCCAGTCCAGCAGCGCCGGATGTGAAGGCAGGAAGCCCTGTGTACCGAAATCTTCTACTGTTTCCACGATGCCGGTGCCAAAGAGTTGTTCCCATAGCCGGTTTACCATAACGCGTGCGGTAAGCGGGTTTTTGGTGTCTACCAACCAGCGCGCCAGGCCCAGGCGATTGCGGGGGGCATCGGCAGGGAACGGGTTTAAGGAATGTGGTACATCAGGTTCTACGGCTGCTCCTTTTACCATCATGTTGCCACGTTCAAATATGTTGGTGGTGCGGCGCATGGAGGCCGGGTTTTCTACCATTACCGGTACATCTTCCGGTTTTTTATTTACCAGTGCCAGCATTTCTGCTGTTATTTTTTCATATCCTGGCTGTCCTTTTCCAGGCAGATCGTCCCGGAAAGCAAACCATTCGACCATGCATACCACGTCGGCGGGATTGATGGCTGGGTTGCGGAATACCAGGTACAGGTCGTGTTTGCCGGTGAGTGCCGGCAGCGGCATGGCGATCACCTGTCTGCCGCTTGTAGGCGCCAGTTGATGCGTGAGGATGGTTTTTCCACGGAGGCTGTCGAGCCGGAATTCTACCACACCGCCTTTGTTGCCGGTCCAATAATTCATGAACAGCTGCGTTTTACCATCGAGCGATTGCCCCGGCATGCGGCAGCTTCCATTATTCCGTACCCCCATATATTTGGTGTCTACCAGTGCGCCATTGATATATTCATCGCAAACATGCGCGTGTACTTTCGGTTCCAGTACCTGCAGGAACTCCTGTACGTCGTGCTGCTGGGTAGCGTTACCATATTGTTGCACCCAGCCTGCGATCTGGTTCACTTCTGCCAGACTAACGCTATCGTATAAACGTAGTTTGGGGTGATCCATTTCGGTATCTTCATCACGGGTATTATTCAGAAAAGCCAGGAGCTTGTAGTAATCTTCAAAATGGAAAGGGTCATAAGGATGGCTATGACATTGCACACAGGCAATGGTAGTACCCTGCCATGCTTCCATGGTGGTACTGAGACGATCCATCACAGCGGCGGTACGGAATTCTTCATCCTGTGTACCTCCTTCATCGTTCGTCATGGTATTGCGGTGGAAAGCCGTTGCTATGATCTGATCGTTGGTAGGGTGTGGCAACAGGTCGCCGGCCAGTTGCTCTATGGTAAAGGTATCGTAAGGCATGTCCTGGTTAAAGGCATTGATCACCCAGTCGCGGTAGCGCCATATTTTTCTGCCGGGATCGCGTTCATAACCTTTGGTATCAGAATAACGGGCCAGGTCCAGCCACATGGCAGCCCAACGTTCACCGTAGTGGGGAGAAGCCAGCAGGCTGTCTACTATTTGCTCATAGGCATGCGGATTATTATCAGCCGCAAAGGAGCGGGCCATTTCAGGTGTGGGTGGTAAACCGGTAAGATCCAGGCTCACACGACGCAATAGTGTCATCTTATCTGCTTCGGGGGCGGGTTTGAGCCCTTCCTGTTGCAGCCGTTCCTGTATAAAGCGATCAATGTCATTGCCTTTATCCACATTTATATCCGGCACCTTTACGGGATGCAGCGGCATATAAGCCCAGTGCTTGCCCCATTCGGCGCCTTGTTTTACCCATCTCGTCAGGATGTCTACTTCTTCAGCGGTCAGCGGCTCCCCTTTTCTCGGCATCCGTTCTTTCGGGTCTTTGCAGGTAAGGCGGCGTATGAACTCGCTTTTTTCAGGATGCCCGGGTATGATAGCCGGTTTGCCGGATTTGGTGATACCCATGGCCTCTTCCCGGAATAGCACACTGAAGCCGCCATTCTGCTTTACGCCACCGTGGCAACTGATGCAATGTTTATTTAGGATGGGTTTTACTTCCGTACTGAAATCTACCCGCTTGCGGGAATTGCAGGCGACCAGTATAATACCTATACTGAAAGAAATAACAAGGACTGGTATAATTCTCAACGTGGGAAAATAACGCATTACATTTTGATTGACCTTTAGTAAAAGTAATACTGTGGAGGCACTAACCGAATAGAGGATATACTGATTTTGATGGATTATCTTACGATGCTGTTTTCTTTTCCCGGTACTGGTTTGGCGACATGCCCATTACTTTGGTAAACATACGCGAAAAGTAGTAAGGATCTTCGATGCCAAGCAGTGCTGCTATTTCTTTGATGCGTAGATGGGTGAAAATCAGGTACTGACAGGCCTGTTGCACTTTCAGGTGATTGAAATACTCAATAGGTGTGAAGCCGGTATTTGTTTTAAAGAGATAGGAAAAATGAGAGGGAGAGAGGTTCACCGACTGTGCCATTTGTTGCAGCGTAAGCATATATCTTACGTGCTGATTCATATAATCAATGGCCATATCTATGGCATCATGTTCGGGTTTCAGTTTCCCGGGTGTATAAGTACCGGGATAAATACAGGATGCCATAAATGACCAGAAATTCATGTTGGCATAAACGAGGTTTTCCGTTCGGTAGCCTCTATTTAGTTGCTGATAAATATTATTGAAGAGCACTTGTCTTTCTGTTGAATGCGGGAGGAAAATTTTATGTCCGTTGCATTGCTGTTGGGCCATCTCCACAATGGCATCGGCGGTATGTCCGGTGAAATGTATCCAGTAAATTGTCCAGGGGTCCTGTTCATCGGCACTGTATGCATGTGCCCACCTGCGCGGGATGATGAAGCAATCACCTGCCCCGATCGGGTAAGTTTCTTTCTTCAGCATAATGTTGCCGCTGCCTTCCACGCAATAAATAAGAATATGCTGATCAACGCCTCTTACCCGTTTACGATAATGAAATTTTGCTTTGGGATAATAACCGATATCTGTGATATAGAGCGGAGCGGATACCGGCTCGCCCGCGCACTTGTTTTGCAGGATATTACGTGGTATCACAATCGCCTGTTGCCCGTGGAAGCCTTCTCCTTTTTTGATCATGCCGGGTATACTTTTTATAAAAGTAAGAAAATCCATCAAGGGCAGCTATCCTTATTCCTGCTGCCGCGTCATCTTCAGTTCCAGGCCGTTCTGAAAGAGGGTGAGCCGGACGGGTTTCCCGTCATCGGCGATATCAAATTTAATTTTTGCTGCGACTACGGTATAAAAAAAGCTGTTAACGGAATCAGGGTAGATTTCATAGGCTGCCTGGTTGGTCAACCGGGCATACACGTGGTTTCCTTTACTGGTGATATACATTTCCACACCCGGTTGGCTATCCCAGGTATATTTGCCTTCCAGGTTCAGTGCCTGTGCGTTGGTAATGCTGATACTGCGCTTGTAAATGATGGCAGTAGGCATCTTATAAGGTTCTCCCCAAAGGATATGGTCAATGGCAGACATGATTTCCACAACAGATGCCATGTTCCAGTAATTGCAAAGCACAATAATGGTTTTGTGGGTATCAGGATACCTGGCAATAACACTGGTATAACCAGGAAGACCGCCGGTATGCCAGTACATGTTTCCCTTCAGTGGCGACTTTGAAAAGATCCAGCCAAAGCCGTATTTACTGTCGGAAGTAAATCCTGCAAATCCATTTTCCAGGGGAAAGGGGGCGTAGGCTTCTTCCTGTGTTTTCCGGGAAACGAGTTTCTCTGTATTCAAGGCCTGGTCCCACTTCAGCAGGTCTTCCACATTACTGCTGATCCCATACGGACCGGCAATAGGGTCCAGGTATTTTCTATAGCCCATCTCTATCTGCTGATTGACAGGAATAAAATCATTCGCAACTGCACTCCAGGAATAACTCAGCGCATAATTGGGTAGTTTGTTTTTTGCTGTTAACCTGGAATAAACGTGCGTGTTTTTCATACCCGCAGGTATAAAAACATGCTGTTGCATATAGTCCGCAAAAGATTCTCCCGAAACAATTGCTACGATCTGCGCCAGCAAAAGATAGTTGGTATTGGAATAACTGAACTTTGATCCCGGCCGGAAAGCAGCACTGTCAGCTACGGTTGGGAGTAGCTTCACAATGTCTTCGTTAAAGTAAAAGCGGGAAGTATCCAGTTGTTGCTGATTCCAACCCAGGAATTCGGTGATACCGGAGGTGTGGGTCAGGAGATTTCGTATAGTCACGCCCCTGTAGGGAAGCGCCGGGAAATATTTTTGCAGGCTGTCTTCATAAGACAACTTTCCTTTCTCCTGCAACTGCATAATAGCCATTGCTGTAAACTGTTTGGAGACAGATGCCAGTTCAAACAGCGAAGCTGTGTTTAACGGGATTCCTTTTTCCTGGTCGGCATAACCAAATGCTTTTTTGTAGATAGGTTTGTCTTCTTCTGCTACGAGTACACAGCCATTAAAATTATTACGTGCTACCAGCGTATCAAACAGGCGTTGCAGGCTATCGGTTTTATTTTGCGCCGTAGCTTGTAGTGTGAGCAGGGATAAAGCAATAAACAGGTATCTCATTTTCATGTGCTACGGGATCTCAGGACAAAATACGAATTCCGTAATTCTTTTTAGTCGGTATCTTTACACTGGCTGCCGGATTTAAACATGGAAGAAAACGACCACAAAATTCAACGGAAAATTATTCATATCGACATGGATGCATTTTATGCATCTGTGGAGCAGCGCGATAATCCACTCTACAAGGGTAAAGCCATTGCTGTGGGTGGTTCTCCTGATGGCCGCGGGGGTGTAGTGGCTACGGCCAGTTATGAAGCGCGCAAATTCGGGGTCCGTTCTGCGATGCCTTCCAAACGTGCTTTGCAGTTGTGTCCCGAATTGATTTTTATAAGACCAAGATTTGATGCGTATAAAGAAGCATCGCGTAAGATCCGCGAGATCTTCTCCCGGTATACCGATCTGATAGAACCATTGTCGCTCGATGAAGCCTACCTGGACGTCACTACCGACAAACAGCATATCGGTTCTGCTATTGAAATTGCAAAGCTCATTAAAGAAGCTATCAAAACGGAATTGCAGCTGACTGCTTCTGCGGGTGTTTCCATTAATAAGTTTGTGGCAAAAATTGCTTCTGATCTCGATAAACCGGATGGACTAACTTTCATCGGACCTTCTGCTATCGGTAGTTTTATGGAGCAACTGGCGGTGGAAAAATTCCATGGTGTAGGAAAGGTTACAGCGGATAAAATGAAAAAGATGGGCCTCTTTACAGGGGGCGATCTTAAAAAATTGTCGGAACAGGAACTGAAAAATCATTTCGGTAAAGTAGGTGCTTTCTATTACCGGATTGTGCGTGGTATTGATGACCGGGAAGTACAACCGCACCGGGAAACCAAATCACTGGGCGCAGAAGACACCTTTCCATTCGATCTGACGATCGTGGAAGACATGCACACAGAGCTGGAGAAAATCGCCAGAACAGTTTGTACAAGGTTGGAACGCTATGAGCTGAAGGGCCGTACTATTACACTCAAAATTAAGTACAGTGATTTTAAGCAGATCACCCGTAATCAATCTTTTCCTTATCCGGTTGGTGACCTGGATACTATTCTCCTTACCGCAAAACAGTTGTTGGCAGGCACCTGGCCTGAAGACAAGAAAATACGGCTGCTGGGAATAACACTGTCTAATTTCGGTGAAGCTAATCCAAGTCAGGATAAGCAAAGCAATCCGGGGCAGTTATCACTTTTCGATTTTGAGGGATGATCTTTTACCTGTTGATGCCGGTCGTTTACGACTGCCAGTAACCAGGTAAGTCTATCTCTGTCTCAATTTCTACGGCTCTTTCTTTGATCATCTTTTTCAGATCTTCGTGAAGATCCTCATGCTCTTCCCAGAATGGTGCGGGTACGTCCAGTACATTTTTCAGTAAATCGCCACGGTACAGATCTGCTTCTACAAACAAATCATCTTTTAATTTCTCAATAGCTAAGGGAACCAGATAAGTCGGGTTAAATGATTGTCCGATTAATACCCTTAAATCGCTGGCGGTTAACTTGATTACCGGTACTTTGCTTAAAGCGATGCATCTTTTAACTAATCCTGTAACTAATACTGCGTCCTTTTCCGTTTCTGTAGTGGGTTCCCAACTTTTGTGTTCTAATTGCTCCAAAGATTTATATCTCCATATATCTTTTTTGTTCATATAACCTCTCGTAACTTTTGTCAATAATATACTAAATTAATCAGATGAGCCCCAATCACATGATTTTTTTTCTGTTTGCTGGCGTCCGCCTCGCTGGAACGGGACATGGGATAGGGCGGTTTTCTGTATCCAGACTTTGATCTGTGGCGGGTTTCACTTCGGGGGTGCTGAAAAATCGTTCATAGGGAAGAAGGAGCCTGCCGCTCTCACGGCAGGCCCATCTGTTAGTTTTCTGATACCGCTGTTTGTGCAGGGGTATTGTACTTTGGCAATACCAGCAGCTTTACAATCGTGTGCGCAATGGCAGAAAGTACCAGCGCCAGCACGATCAGCAGGGCAGATTTTACAGGCGTGTCAAAAACATCTATAACGCCGGATACGGATTTGCCCGCAAACAGGATGGTGAGTCCGCAAGCCAGCACGCCGGTGATCCACAACGTGATATGTGACCACAGGTATTTCTTTTTCTGAAAACCTTTTTCACCAAAGGAGGTGAAAAGCAGGTACACATGTGCGATAAAAAATAATACAGCTAAAGTGGATAGGGTTGTTAGCATGTTGGTTTTTTTGGATTAGGAAAATGGTATAGACGGCTAAAATACAAATTCCATTTAATAATTTTCCAAACTGTTACCAAACTTCTTCCACTAACGCTTTATTGATCATGGCGCCCGCCAGGGTACCTGCCGCAGTGGCCTGGGAGAGGCTGCGGAAAGGAGTGGTGCAGTCGCCCGCAGCGAACACACCGGGTACGCTGGTACGCTGAAAACTATCTGCTTCGATGTGGCCTGTTGCGGTGAGCACGCATCCCAATGCAACGGGGATATCGCCGGATAAACGCATGGCTGGCCGGGCGTATAAAACACGGACCGGCGCGCTGCTGCCATCTGTAAAAAGAAGTTGTTTTACCTGCCCTTTTTCCTGTTCAATTTCACGGATCACTTTATCGTTGACGGCTATACGATGTGTAGCCAGTTTATCGAGTTGTTCATTACTAAAAACAGCGGCGCCATTAGTGAAAATGGTGAGGTTACTCGTCCAGTGATGAATCATTTTACTAAACTCATAAGCTTCTTCCCCGTTGCTCAGTATCCCGGTTACCTCATTGCGCACCTCGTAACCATGGCAATAGGGACAATGAAGTACAGAGATGCCCCAGGCTGCTGCAAAGCCTTTTATATCGGGCATTATATCCGTTATGCCGGTAGCCAGCAATAATTTTTTTGCCTGAAAATGTTCACCGTTTTTGGTTTCAATCAGAAAGCCCATTCCATTTATCGTTGCGCTGACAGCTGTTTCGTTTTTGAACTGTATGGTAGGGTAGTGGCTTACCTGTTCTTTCGCAGCTGCTGCAATGGCCGCGGGTGTCTGGCCGTCATGCGTAATAAAGTTGTGCGCATGCGGCGTTTGCCTGTTGGCGGGCATGCCGTTATCCAGTACCAATACCTGCCTGAAAGAGCGCCCCAGGGCCATGGCGGCGGATAAGCCGGCATAGCTGCCCCCGATAATAATAACATCATATAATTGTCCGTTGATCATAGCTGACGGTTTTATGCTGACAAAGATATGTGTTTATGCAACATTGTTGCAAATTTATTCTGAGGAATTTCGGCCTACGCTGTGAAATATTCGAACAGCTATTTGTTTTCCTGGTGTTTCCATAACTCCTGAAACACGCCGCTGCTGGCCCGCAGGGATGTGAATGTTCCTTCGGCAGCAACGCGGCCCTGCTGCAATACATAAATATAATCGAACTGCGGCAACAGGTGCAGCCGGTGCATAGAAGAGATAATGGCTTTATCAGCAAAGGCATGGAACATCTTTTCATAGATCATGGCTTCTGTTTTAGGATCTACACTGCTGGTAGGCTCGTCCAGCAAAATCACTTCGCTGCCCCTTGCTGCCAGGATGCCACGGGCCAGTGCCAGCCTTTGTTTCTGACCACCGGAAAGGTTCACGCCTTTCTCCCGGATATCCGATTCAAGTCCTTCCGGCAGCAACGATACCACTTCCGTGAAATGTGCGCTTTCACAAACAGACAGGATGTCTTCCTGTATAAAGGGCAATCCAAGCGTAACATTATACGCAATCGTGTTTTCAAAAATTTCCGGCTCCTGCGGAAACAACGTAACGGTTTCATTAAGCGTTGCCAACGGGTAAGCTTGTCCGTCTACCTGGAACCGCGTATCCTGTTCCGGTTCATACAGCCCTCTCAAAATAGCCAGCAGCGTGCTTTTTCCGCTACCGCTTTCCCCGATAAGGGCAATCTTTTTTCCACGGCCTATCCGTAAATGCAGGTGATGCAAACTTTGTGGTGCATGCTCATTATCATAGGTGGTGAGATGCGAAAAGCTGAGGTTACTGATCTCAATAGTCTGCCACGAGGCAGGCAGCACCACCGCGGCTTCGGGCCGGTGATGCTCCGTATAGGCATTACTGATATTACGCGCTGTTTCTACGGAGGTATTATATTGCACCACATCGGTATACTGCCAGGCTACATCCTGGAACGCGCTGGTAAACTGGTTGACATAGCCCACCAGGGTTACCAGCCCTGCGATATAAAATACTTCTCCCGGCACCCAGTGCTGGAAAATATACCCGATTGCCACCACGCAATAAATGATGGTGATCATGATATCTGCTACGAACCACTTCCATTCGTTGATGAGGGTATTGCGGCGGAAGGGTGGCCATATTTGCGCGATCTTTCCCAGCAAACCTTTTTCCATGCTCTTTTCCAGCCGGAGGGTGATGACTGTCATAATATTGGAAAGACTGTCAAACAGGGTAGCAGATACCACGTGTTCCCGTTCATTAATCTCTTCCAGCGTTTTGATGATGGGCCTGTCAAACCGTAGCACCACCCAGATACAAACTACACCGAGCAATACACCAATAGTGCCGAACAAAGGCGAGAAGTACATCATGGCAATAACGGAAAACAGTAATTTGGAGAGGGCATGCAGGTACATGAATCCCCGTTCAAAAAATTCTTTCAGGGCTTCATACGCCTTGCGGATCCGGTTGATCACAGACCCGCTGTGGTTGTCCTGGTGCCACTTTACCGGCAGGTGCAGCGCCTGGTGATATCTCTCCTGTAAAAAATTCCGGCTCAGGTTAAAGGCCAGCCGTCGTTCCATTACCCGCGCAGGTCCATGAAAGGCCCATTCCATCAGCTTCAGCCCGAAATAGCCGCCTGCAAACAACATGGTATTATAGGGCAGGTTCGCAGAATCCCGCTGGATCTTCCCGATAAACCAGCCAAACAATACCGGATTCAGTGAAAAGAAGATATTGGCACAGATGAACATGGCGTATACCAGCAGGTACTTTTTGCGCTCCCGTTTTGCGTATGTCCAGGCCGTTTTTAATAAAGAAATATATGGGTTAGGCATGATTCCGGATTTTAAAAGGCTTCAACCGCTTTGCCTTCCCCCGGAGGGAAGGCCGGAAAGAGGCCATCAGCTTGTGAAAATACGTTATCTTCCCTAAATGGTAATTTCCTTTTATGGTATGATATTCGCTTTCCTTTCACGGTAAAATTAATTATTATGAAAAGTTCGTTTGCATTAAAGACCGTATTCATCTTTTCAATGATTGCACTGACTACCGGAAGCCTGTACGCACAGGAAACAAAAACACAGAAAAAGGAAGAAAAAGCAGCGGAAGTAAAGGCGCTGATCGATTCCCGCAACTACGTTTTTGTAGCCCAGTCAGCCCTGCCTATGAATGGGCGTACACGTCAGCTTACTTCGGAATATAATGTCACCGTAACAGCTGATTCAGTGGTCAGCTACCTGCCTTATTTCGGGCGTGCCTATTCCGCACCTTATGGCTCCAATAAATCGCCACTGGATTTTAAAACAAAACAATTTAAATACACCAGTACACCCCGCAAAAAAGATGGTTGGAGTATCAGCGTGAAACCTACCGATCAGCAGGATATTCAAAATATTAATATTACCGTTTCCAGCAGTGGCTATGGCACATTACAGGTAACCAGCAATAACCGCCAGCCCATGTCTTTTAACGGGTATATCAAAGAAGGGAAGAAGCAATAAAGGCGACGCTATTTTTCAACGACTTCCATTACCCGTTGCATGGCGTAATTTGTTAGCCCTGTTTCTCCGATCATAACCGTTTGTTGTTCGATAGGGATAAAGCCCATCGTTTCAAAAAATGGTTTCGCGGTAATGCTTACATAGGCTGTAAGCACCGGTATCTGCTGCGCTACAGCGATTTTAAACAGCTTATGCACCAGCATGGAGGCAATGCCTTGCCGTTGAAAGTCTTTGTGTACAAACATCATATCCAGTTCGCCCGTATCTTCCAATGAGGCGAAGCCTGTCACCATTTCTGCGGGTGTTACTACCACATAGAAATGTTGTGTTGTTATTTTTTTTTCGAGAGATGAAATACGGTCTGCTGTAGCAGCCCATGCTGCTATCTGCGTGGCGTCATAATCACGGCTGTTGATTTCCTGTATTGTTTGCCGGTACAATGTCCGTAACTGGCCTATATCGTTGATGGTCGCTTTTCGTATGTGCATGCTGCTGGTTTAATGAAGGGATAACATTATATTAGTAGTGCAATTTAATTTTTTTCAGATGGAGAAGAAAAAAACGATTACAACTTTATTCCTGGATATAGGCGGGGTGCTGCTCACCAACGGGTGGGACAGGGCTGCCCGTAAAAAGGCGGTAGAAATCTTCCAATTGGATGCCCTGGAAACGGAAGAAAGACACCACCTTACTTTCGATACCTACGAAGTAGGTAAACTTACCCTGGATGAATACCTGGGCAGGGTCGTATTTTATGAAGACAGGTCCTTTACCCGTCATCAGTTCAGGGAGTTTATGTTTGCACAGTCGGCTCCTTACCCCGAAATGATTGAACTGATACGTACCCTGAAAGCAACTTACCATCTGAAAATTGCCATCGTAAATAATGAAGGGCGAGAACTGAATACGCACCGTATCCGGCATTTTGGGATCGGTACCTTTGTCGATTTTTTCATTTCTTCCTGCTTTGTACATTACCGTAAGCCGGATGCGGATATTTACCGCATAGCCCTGGATATAGCACAGGTGGCGCCTGAAGAGGTGGTATACCTGGAAGACCGCCCGATGTTTGTAGACATTGCCAACGGCCTGGGTATTAATGGGATCTGCCATAACAGTTATGCGGAAACCCTGCAGGCGCTGGAACAGTTTGGGCTAAAGATCTGACCTCCGGCCACCGCTTTTTTTACCGCTGATGTAATTTTTACCCCGATATCGTTTTTTGTTACAAATAATTTCTATTTTGGCCGCCGCTGATGAAGTTGGTTGCGATGCTATATTATTGTGTTACTGATGCTATACAACACAAGATCGTTTATGGATAGTGGTATCCCACGTTATGATCCGCCCCAATTTTACAGCTTGTATTTTGGAAGTAGTATTCCTATGATTTTCATTAACAATTTATTCGACCGTATTATTAAATGTCATTAACGCTAAAAGCATCTTTAGCTAAATGCTTTTAGCAAAATTTAAAACTCTACAGATCTATGCTCAGATGGAATCAGTTCCGTCCAAAGGGGAAACGGTTGCGCGTATTCGACCCTAAAACTTTGGTGATGATTTTTAGTGTCGGTTGCAGTCAGCAATTGATCGCGCAACAAAATGTTCCGCTAACGGATTTATCCGCATTTCAGCAGCCTGCTGCCAATTGGCGTTTAGCCGGCGACGTTAGGGCAGACCTCCGGAAGCACAACGTGCTGGAAACAACGGCAGGCACAGGTATCCTCGTTAATCTGCCGGATAAAGGCAAACACGGGCAGGACCTTTACAGCACCTGGCAACACGGTGACCTGGACCTGGAACTGGATTACCTGTTATCCGAAAATTCCAACTCGGGTATTTATCTCCAGGGGAGATATGAAATACAACTGTTTGACAGCTGGGGCACCACTGCACCACGCGCTTCAGACAACGGCGGTATCTATGAACGCTGGGATGATAGTAAACCCGATGGCCAGCAGGGCTATGATGGTCATGCACCCCGTCAGAACGCCAGCCGCGCGCCCGGATTATGGCAGCACATGAAGATTGCTTTCCAGGCGCCCCGCTTTGACGCCGCCGGTCATAAAATCGCTAATGCCGTTATCCTGAAAGTAGAACTGAATGGGGTTACCATCCAGGAAAATGTAGCTTTATCCGGTCCCACACGTGGCGCCATGCAGGATAATGAAGTAACTACAGGTCCGCTCCGTATCCAGGGAGATCACGGCACCATTGCCTTCAGAAACATCCGGGTCAGCAACTATAACCAGCCGAAACCAACGTTGAAAGACGTGAAGTACAGCGTATATAAAGGAAAGTTTACAAAAGTACCTGATTTTAATACGATGAAACCCGCTGTTACCGGTACTTCGGAGCTGATCAGCTCCAACATCAGTGGCCTGCCGGACAATGAATTCCTGGTACGCTATACCGGTACACTGATGATAAATGCTGCCGGAAATTATGAATTCAATATCCATGCTTCCGGTGGCGGTGGCGCTATGAAGATCAACAACAAAGAAGTGATCAAACCCAGCAACTGGGATGGGAAAGGCAGCGTGGAATTGCAACCCGGCAGTTATCCCGTTGAAGTGCTGTATAGTAAAACCGTTGACTGGGCGCAACCTGCACTAACCTTATCTGTAAAAGAAAGCGGTATCCGTGAATTTGTGATCAGCGATACCAATGTGCCGGCAGATGATCCTACCGATCCAATCCTGGTAACAGCTACAGAAAACACGGTGCTCCGTAGTTTTATGGACCTCCGTGGTGGTCCGCGGGTAACACACGCCATTTCTGCGGGGAGTCCTGCTAAAGTACATTACACCTATGATATGGACAACGGTCTGCCTGTACAGGTATGGCGTGGCGATTTTCTCAATACCACCCCGATGTGGCATGACCGTGGCGATGGTTCTTCCCGTCCTTTAGGAATGATCTGCATCCTGAACAACCACCCAACAATGGCCATTGCACAACTGTCTACGCCGGAAACCGCCTGGAGCAAAGATACCACCGGTACCGGTTATCGCCCTAAAGGCTACTCATTGGATGAAGCAGGGAAGCCTGTTTTCAGTTACCAGGTATATGGCGCCACGGTGAGCGATAGCATCAGCGTATTACCGGAAAGTCAGGGTATTCATCGTACGGTAAATATCACGCAACCTGCTGAAAACCTGTACCTACGTATAGCCGTAGCCGATAGCATAACGCTGTTGCCCGGCGGATGGTACCAGGTAGGTGATAAATCCTATTATGTGAAGATGGATGACGCAGCAGCTACTCCTGTAATCCGTAACCAGGATGGTCGCACGGAACTGATTGTACCGGTAAAAACGAAAGTGGGCTACGCGGTTATCTTCTAAGCAGAAATACTAACGATTATTATGAAACTGAATTATAAAGGAATAACAGCCGGATTAGCAGCCGGGATGTTATTATTAACAACAACTATCACCTCCGTAATGGCGCAGGAATCGGCCAAGGAAGAGGACTTTTTCCGCATCGCACGTATGAGCTCTCCTGAAGGCACCCTGCTGGAAGTTGGGGGGCTGTGTACCCTGCCAAACGGCGACCTGGGCGTGGCTACCCGCCGTGGTGATATCTATATCGTAGAGAACCCTACCAGCAAACAACCCTACTTCCGCAAAGTAGCTTCCGGGCTGCATGAGGTATTGGGACTTGCCTATAAAAACGGTTCCCTGTACTGCGCCCAGCGCGGTGAACTGACTAAACTTACCGACACCAATATGGATGGTAAGATCGATAAGTTTGAAACCGTATATGCGTGGCCGGTATCCGGTCATTATCATGAATATAGTTTCGGACCGGTTATCGCTCCGGATGGCTCTTTCTTTGTATCCGGCAACGTAGCCTTTGGCGACGAAGAATGGTGGCGTGGTGAAAGCCGTGTGCCCTGGCGCGGATGGATGATGAACATCACAGAAGACGGTAAAATGCAGCCATGGGCTACAGGCTTCCGTTCTCCCTGCGGTTTAGGTATGGTGGATGGAGAATTGTTCTACACAGAAAATCAGGGCGACTGGATGGGTTCCGGCGCACTGGTACATGTGAAGAAAGGCAGCTTTATGGGCCATCCCGCAGGTTTGCGCTGGAGTGGCATGCCCAACTCTCCTGTAAAATTGACCACAGAACAATTATACAGCAAAGTAGATCCCCGCTTCCGCAGAGATGCGCAGGGCCGTGCTATCAAACCGGAGAATGTAGAGAATGAAAAATTTGTGACGTTGTTTGATATGAAGCAATATTTCCCCGAAATACAGCTGCCGGCAGTATGGCTACCACACGGTGTTTTAGGAATCTCCAACGCACAGCTGACCACCATCCCCGACGGCGTGTTTGGTCCGTTTGCCAAACAGCTCCTCATCGGCGACCAGGGACAAAGCAAAATTATGCGTGTATACCTGGAGAAAGTAAATGGTGAATACCAGGGCGCTGCCTGGGATTTCAGAAGCGGTTTCCAGTCGGGTGTATTGCGCCTCGCCTGGGGAAAAGATGGTTCCCTGTTTGTAGGGGAAACCAACCGTGGATGGGGTTCTGCGGGCGATGCCAACCAGGGCTTGCAACGCCTGGTATGGAATAACCGCGTGCCTTTTGAAATGAGAACCGTGAGCGCCATGCCGGATGGTTTTGAAATTACATTCACGCAACCGGTAGATAAAAAGTATGCGGAAGATCTGGCTTCTTACAATGTAGAAAGCTTTATTTATAAATACCATCCTGTATATGGCAGTCCTCCCGTAAACCCGGAAAAGCTCACCGTGAAAGGCGTGAAGGTATCTGCTGATGGTATGAAAGTGCGTATCATTACAACAGGGTTACGCCGTTACTACATCCATAAGCTCTCCTTGAATGGTATCCGCGAACAGGAACGTTCTTACTCGCTGGTACATCCGGATGTGTATTATACGCTCAATAACATCCCCGAAGGGGCCAAGCTGTCTATGTCGGAAGTAAGTACAAGAAATTCTGCGAAAGCATCTGTGGTGGCTGTTTCTGTTGCTGCCACATCAAAAGCTGCCGGTCCAAAATCTGTTACTACTAAAACCCCGACACTTGCAGAGGTACAGCCGTTACTGAATAAATACACTTGTTCTTCCTGTCATAATGCGGAGAAAAAACAGGTCGGTCCCGGCTTCAATGAAATAGCTAAAAGAAAATATTCCGTAGCTAAAATACTGGCATTGATCCGTAATCCGAAACCGGAAAACTGGCCTGGCTATCCAACGCCTATGCCGCCTTTCCCCCAGGTGCCACAGGCCGATGCCACGAAGATTGCGATGTGGATTAATTCACTGAAATAATAAATATTCAGGGATTTTTTGATTTACGAATTTAGGGATTTGAAATGCAGCGAAGATCTACGCGAAAATCTTCGCTGCATTTCAAATCCCTAAATTCGTAAATCAAAAAATCCCTAAATACTTTTATAGCGTTCCCGCGCTATAAATGATAACGGTAGCCCGATCATTACTATCAGGATGATGACACCTATAACGGCACCGTCTAAACGAAATGGCGCAGCAGGAATCCTGGTCAATGGCAACACCAGTATATTCATTACAACCCAGATAAAGATGCCGTATCCGATTCCGGTAAGGGCCGGGTGTTTCCGCATGGCGGGCAGCTTTGGATAGAGCAGAAAGAACAGGATCGTAAAAGCCATAGCGATACAATAATGGAAGAATACCCCCCACCAGGGCATAGCAGGGTCCCCACTAAAGGCTGCTGGCCCAAAAGCCGCACTGGCAATAAAAATCAACACTTTCGTAAAACTCTTACCGGTGGTCAGTACAAACTGAATGCAGGCCGTAAGTATGTCCAGCGAGCCTACCAGCAGGCCGGTTGTAATAATTGTAATGATAGTGGATGAACGTTTGGACATGATGAAAGCAGGAAGGGTGAGCAATCGGATTTCACACTTAAATTAGAAATTCCTTTTATAAAAATCATCAGTATAATGAAATTTTCGCTTTTTCTGAGATGATTTTATGAACAATTCTTAAAAACAGCTTAAAGAGATATTGATTTTTAATTATTTATATCTTAATAAAATAAAAATTTAAACAGATACTTAAATAAACGATTGTTTTAATTAAACGTTTGTTTAATTTTGCTTCGTCAAATCAAAAAGGAACATGGAAGAGTATAATGAGAAACAACTTTCTATCATTATGGTTGCAGAACGGCTGTTTGCGGAGAAAGGCTTTCATGGCACTTCAGTAAGGGACATAGCGCAGGAAGCGGATGTAAACATTGCCATGATCTCCTATTATTTCGGATCAAAGGATAAGCTGCTTGAAACGGTGTTCCGCCTGCGCATGGATGCCTCACGGGTATTTATCAATGAATTGTTACTAAACGATACATTGGCTCCCCTGGATAAAATTTACAGCCTGATCGACAGGTTTATCAATAAAATGTTGAATGAACAGTACTTCCAGTGCATTATGAGCCGTGAACAGCTCAACAGGGATCAAAGCCCTGTACGTGAGTTGATCTGGCAACTGAAAGGGGAAATGCTGGGATTAATGCAACCCATCGTTACCAATGCACAGGAAGCGGGTATTTTTCATAAAGATGTAGATGTGATGATGATGATGACCACCTTGTTTGGCACTATCCACCAGGTGATCCCGGCACAGCACATCCTGAGAAAAACGGAATACGCCGGCTTAAATGATAATGAATTCAGAGAAGTTTTAAGAAACAGGTTGAGTCTCCATTTAAAAAAATTGTTTAAAGTAATCCTAACACATGAGTTCTAAAAGCATATACGCACGATTATATGCGCTTGCATCGGGAATCATGCTGACACTGGTGTTCCAGGCAGCCTCCGCACAACAAAGTTCTAAATCGCTTTCGTTAGATGAAGCCATTTCGCTGAGTATACAAAACAGCAAACAATTAAAGGTAAGTCACGCCAGAATGGACGACGCCAATGCATCGGTGAAAACGGCCTACGAGCGCCAGCTTCCTGACGTAAGCGTTTCCGGTTCTTATCTGCGTGTGTTGCAACCCAACATTGACCTGAAACTCAAAACAGGTGATAACAATGGCGGCAGCAACCCAGATCCGGGCACCAAATCAGAAATGCCAAAAGTTAATTCTGCTGCTTATGGTATTGCCAGTGTATCCGTACCCGTTTTTGCCGGTATGATGATACAGAGTGGTAAAGAAGCAGCCCGTTATCTCGCTGTAGCTGCAAAGCTGGATGCAGATAAGGATAAGGAAGATGTGATTCAGAATACCATTGCAGCCTACAGTAACCTGTACAAAGCAACGGAAGCAGTGGAACTGGTGAAAGAAAACGTAAAGCAATCTGCACAACGTGTAGGTGATTTCAGCAACCTGGAAAAGAATGGCCTGCTGGCACGTAATGATCTGTTGAAGGCAGAACTGCAACAGTCTAACTACGAACTGGCACTGATGGATGCTGAAAACAGCCTGAAGGTAGCTAACCTCAACATGGACATCATGCTGGGCTTACCGGATAACACTGCATTGCAGCTGGATACCACCGTTTTTAAAGTAGGCAATAATATGGATAGCAGGGGCGTAGCGGAATTTGAGCAACTGGCATATCAGCACCGTAAGGATGCAGCTGCAATCAGTGCCCGTGAACATGCTGCCAACGCAGGTGTGAAAGGCGCAAAAGGAGAATACTATCCTTCACTGGCCGTTACCGGCGGATACATCGCTGCATACATTCCGAATGTACTCACCATCACTAATGCCGTGAATGCCGGGGTAGGACTGAAGTACAATTTATCTTCTCTCTGGAAAACAGGTTCTAAAGTAGCCAGTGCAAAAGCACAGCTAGCAGAAGTACAGGCAAACGAATCAAAACTCACAGACGCGATCCATCTCGATGTTTATCAGTCTTACGAGAACTATCTCCTGAGTCACAAGAAAATGGACACCTATATAAAGGCGATAGAACAATCAGAAGAAAATTACCGCATCACAAAAAACAAACACGATAATAACCTGGCAACAACAACAGATCTGCTGGATGCCGATGTGGCAAACCTACAATCTCACCTTAACTACGCTTTTGCAAAAGCAGATGCGCTGGTAGCCTATAACAAACTGTTACAGGCAGCAGGTTTACTCGATAATAGCAACAAATAATACCACAAACCAATAAACTACAAAACTGTGGAAACAACGCAAACAAAAGCTACTACTAATAATAATACACACATGCAGCAGGAAACACCGGCGCCCAAGAAGCGCAGCAAAGGATTCGTCATCGTACTGGTATTACTGGTAGTTGGTGGTGGCGCATTCGGTATCACTAAATATATTCATAGTCTGCACCACGAAGAAACAGATAATGCTCAGATAGACGCTAATGTGAGCCCGGTAATACCGCGCGTATCAGGTTTTGTGAAAGAAGTAAGAGTGAAGGATAACCAGTTCGTGAAAAAAGGGGACACCCTCGTGGTCCTGGACGACCGTGACCTGGTTATAAAAGTACAACAGGCTGAAAACGCCCTGATGACAGCACAGGCTAATCTGGGCGCTGCAGAAGCTTCTACCATGGCTGCTGAAGCAGGTATCAGCACTGCACAAGCCAACATCGGAACAATTGACGCACAGATAGAAGCTGCGAAAGTAAACATCTGGAGAGCCAGCCAGGATTATGATCGTTATAATAACCTGATCAAAGATCACTCTGTCACCCAGCAACAATACGAACAGGCACTCGCTGCAAAACAAACAGCAGAGCGTCAGCTGGATGTATTGGTAAAACAGAAAGCTGCGGCCAGCCGCCAGAGTTCTGTTGTTTCTTCACAGAGCAGTGCTACCTCCAAACAGATCAACCTCGCTAACGCCGGTATCAAACAGCGTGAAACAGATGTGGAAGATGCTAAACTGATTCAGTCTTATGCAGTCATTACCGCGCCTGAAGATGGTGTGCTGTCAAAGATTTTTGTACAGCCTGGTCAGTACGTAGCTGCCGGTCAGTCGCTGTTCAGCGTAGTAATGGATAACACGCCATGGGTAGTCGCTAATTTCAAGGAAACACAACTTGAAAAAATGAAACTGGGACAAAAAGTAACGGTACATATCGACGCATACCCCGGTACACCGCTGGAAGCAAAAGTAACTTCCTTTGCACCGGCTACCGGCGCCAAATTCGCACTGCTGCCGCCTGATAATGCTTCCGGTAACTTCGTAAAAGTGGTACAACGTTTACCCGTAAAAATCGAGTTCAACGAACCGAACAACGGATTAATCAAACAGTTGCGCCCGGGTATGAACGTGCTGGTAGACGTGCATCTCAACTAATCATACATGAATGCATCATAACCAGGGATTAGTAGTTAATGGAAACCATGCTTATGCCAGGATTTTATTATCAGATTAACTATTCATCAACAGGAAGGAAATGCTCCGGCATTAATTATTAATTCCTGGTTATCCTGCTTTCATTCAAAATATACGTGTTGCATGCAACAAGAATCATTGATAGAATACGGCTCACGCAGGGTGATTATTACGATCACTGCTATATTCTGCGCTTTGCTGGAAATTGTGGATACCACTATCGTGAATGTGGCGTTGAATGATATGCGCGGTAACATGGGTGCTACCCTCAGTGAAATAGGATGGGTGATCACCGCATATGCTATCGGTAACGTAATCGTAGTACCGATGACCAGCTGGTTATCACAACAATTTGGCCGTCGTAATTATTTCGCCGCCTCCATTATCATCTTTACCGTATCATCGTTCCTTTGCGGAAATGCGACCACCATGTGGGAACTGATCCTGTTCCGCTTTGTACAGGGACTTGGTGGTGGTGCGCTACTGGTTACCTCTCAAACTATTATCACAGAAAGTTATCCACCGGAAAAACGTGGAATTGCCCAGGCCATCTATGGTCTTGGTGTGATCATCGGCCCAACACTGGGCCCTCCTTTAGGTGGTTATATCACCGATAATTTCTCCTGGCCTTACATTTTCTACATCAACATACCTATCGGCGTTATCGCTACCCTGCTTACTTTGCAGTTTGTGCGCAGCCCGAAATATGCAGAGAAAAAGGCTGTCAGTGAAATTGACTTCCTCGGTATCCTGTTGCTGGCCCTCACGGTAGGCTCCCTGCAATTTGTACTGGAACGCGGACAGGAAGACGACTGGTTTAACAGTCCGGTTATTACGGCATTAACGGTAACGACTGTATTAAGTTTGTTCTTCTTCATATGGCGGGAGCTCACCTATAAAAACCCTATTGTGGAATTGCGGGTACTCAAAAACGGTAATCTGCGGGTAGGTACGATCCTGTCTTTCATACTCGGTTTTGGGCTCTATGGTTCTACTTTCATCATCCCCTTATATACACAGGGTTTGCTGGGATGGACCGCCACGCAATCCGGTATGCTGATGATCCCTGCGGCACTTACTACGGCATTTATGATGCCGATCATCGGTAAGATGCTGGAAAGAGGTGTACCACAGCAATACCTGGTAGCTTCCGGTATGTTCCTGTTCTTTATATACAGTTTCTGGGGATATAAAATTATTACGCCTGCCGATACCGGCTCCGACGCTTTCTTCTGGATGTTGATTGTACGCGGTGTGGGTATGGGGCTGCTCTTTATTCCGATCACCACCCTGGCATTGTCTTCACTGAAAGGTCAGCAGATTGGGCAGGGTGCGGCATTTACAGGTATGATGCGCCAGTTGGGAGGTTCATTCGGGGTGGCATTGATCACTACGTTTATGACGCGGCAGAACATGTTTTACCGCAATGACCTGGTAGGCAAACTGGATATCAATAACCCCGATGTGATCAACAGGGTAAACGGCTTACAGCATAGCTTCATAGCTAAAGGTATGGACCCGCAAACGGCATTGAGCAGTGGTTATAAGGTCCTGGATTTCTCTGTCACCAAACAGGCAGCGGCCATGTCATACATGGATGTGTTTCTGTACCTGGGGCTGATGTTCCTGATCTGTATCCCATTTGTGTTACTGGTAAAAGGAAATAAACAAAAAACTAAACTGGATCCATCTGCAATGCATTAACGGAACAGTTTCAGCGTATAAATTTATTGTTGCAATAACAGTGTAACAGTTGTAGGTTTAGGTAAATAAGCCCCGATATTCATCGGGGCTTTAGTTTTTTTATGGAGATAATTATTTAATTTCCATATAAATACTATCGCTATGGAAACATTCGGTCATGTAAGAATGGTCATTGGCTTTATCCTCAGCCTGAGCATTGCCCACCTGCTGAAAGGCACCGCCAAATTCATACAACATCCTGGCCGCGATAAGCCTTACTGGATACATCTTTCCTGGGTGTTATATCTCTTTATCTTACTCGTACATTTCTGGTGGTGGGAAATTCCTTTACATAATCTCCAACGCTGGACATTCCCCGAATACATCTTCGTTGTTTTCTTCATCACTACTTTTTTCCTTTTATGTGCACTGCTATATCCGGATGATGTAAAGGATTACCAGGGCAACTACAAGGATTACTTTTATTCGCGGCATCAATGGTTCTTCGGTGTACTGGCCGCTTTGTTTGTTGCGGATGTAATAGACACACTCCTGAAAGGAAAGCAATATTTTCTTCATTTCGGTTGGGAATATCCGGTACGTAATTTCGTGCACCTGGCATTATGTCTCATCGCCATGAAAACCACCAATAAAACATATCATGGCGCTATCGTGGTGCTATTCATTATATACGAGCTGTCATATATCATGCGGTTATTCCTGGTAGCCGCCTAGTTATAATTTAATACCGGCCTTTTTATAGATAAAGCTCAGCAGCCACGCCGGGCCAATCAGCAGGAATTGCAGGTCCTTGAAAAAAGAGGGCTTCGCACCTTCTATTTTATGTCCGATGAATTGTCCGATCCAGGCCAGCACAAAGATGACCAAAGCGGCCTGCCATACAACAATCTCCGCGATTGCAATCATGCGCCAGCCCCAGAGGCAAAGAATGCCAATAATAAGCATTCCCGCTGCCAGCGAAGGAGAAAGGCGGGCATAATAAAGGATAAGCAGCAACAGTACGATATGGGCTACACTCAATACCATGCGGAAGCCTGCTACCGGCAGCTTGATGGCATACAAAAAGCCGACAATGCTGAAGAAAATAGCAGGCACACAAACCCAATGAATTAGTTTGTTGGTATGATTCCGGTGGCTGCTGCCGTATTCATCCAGCCATTGGTGAATAGTTCTCATCGTGGACGTGGTTTAACGTGAAAAGGAAGGTAACCCTTCTTATAAATATAATTTATTTGCCGTTAATGATGACTTGTTTCATACCCCGGGCTACTGAACAGAGGATGCACAGCAGAAAGAGTATACTGCTTTTCAAAGTATAGGAATTATTATAGGAAGATAATATTATTTGTGGGTTTTTTACAGCTGTTTCAGGGAGAAACCATTCTAAAATAATAGATTTGATCATCCAATAATTTAAAAACAGTAAGATGGAAACTATCGGATTTATCGGCACCGGCAACCTGGGTTATCCCATTGTCGAAAATCTGCTGAAAGCAGGATATGGAGTAAGCGTGTATAACCGTACACGCGAAAAGGCGTTGCCATTACAGCAGTTAGGAGCCGTGCTGGTAAACAGTCCGGCGGAAGCTGTCGTTCAGGGTGGTATTGTTATGTCGCTGGTATCTGATGATAAAGCCATTATAGCTATTGCGGGCGATGCCCTGGTAAAAGCACTGGGGGCAGGAGGTATTCATGTTTCCATGAGTACAATTTCTCCTGATACCTCGCGTATACTGGCTGCACATCACCTGGAAGAAGGGGTACAGTATGTAGCGGCGCCTGTGTTTGCAAGGCCCGAAGCGGCTGCCGCCAAAGTTGGTACTGCTGTAATTTCCGGTAACGATGCTGCTAAGGCAAGAATAAGACCTTTACTGGAAGCTGGTTTTGCGAAAAATATTTTTGACCTGGGAGATGATGCCGGTAGCGCCAACGTATTAAAACTGATTGGTAACTTTATGATTGCAGGCGCTATTGAAATGATGGCAGAGTCCTTTGCATTGGCAGAGAAGAATAAGGTAGATCCGCGTGTGGTATATGAAATGCTGACCACCACGTTGTTTGCATCACCGATCTTCAGGAACTATGGTGCTATGATCGTAGACCGTAAATTTACTGGTGACCCCTCTTTCAGTGCTGCATTGGGTTTGAAAGATCTGAACCTGGTACTGGAAACGGCAGCGAGGTCTTATACGCCGATGCCATTGGCGCAGCTGGTGCAGTCGAGATTGACAACCGTACTGGCAAAAGACACGAAAGATGCGGATTGGATTGCGCTTGCGATGGGCGCACTGGAAGATGCCGGTTTAAAATAACAGGATGTCAGGCTTTATCTTCGGTAACTAATTCTTTTACCTGTTTGCTGCTATGTTTGCGGTGCATGGCACCCCAGTCGGTCATATGTTGAAGCATCACTTCCATAGATCGTCCCAATGGTGTAAGTTCATATTCTACACGGGGAGGAACTTCCGGAAAAATAACCCGTTTTACCAGCTGATCATTTTCCAGTTCCCGCAGCTGTAATACCAGTACGCGTTCTGAGATGCCGGGAATAGCTTTTCTGAGTTCGTTATAACGCAATTTGTTATCAAGCAGGAGCCAAAGGATACTGGGCTTCCATCGGCCACCTATGACCGACAATGTGTGCGCAGTACTGCATATGTTGTTGATGATCTTTTTATTAATAGTATTGGTGGAGTTTTCTTTTCTCATAGCCTCTTTTTAACCTTCCCTGTAAAGATAACGAATTGCCCCGCGCTATCTTGCAGGATACTGCTATACTCCCGGTAACTCTATATTAAACCTTCTTTATTAGCTATACGTTTGTAAGCTATAAAACACTATTAACCATGAAAATCGTTGCACTACTGGGCCGGATACTTTACGCCCTTATCTTCATTATGTCGGGACTAAACCACCTGGGTGGTACCGGCGCTGATTATGCCGCCGCTTCCGGTGTACCAGCCGCTGGCTTTATGGTACCTTTTGCAGGCCTGTTGGCTATGGTAGGCGGCCTGAGTGTACTCCTGGGCTTTAAAGCACATTATGGCGCCTGGTTGCTGGTGATCTTCCTGATTCCGGTAACATTTTTTATGCACAATTTCTGGGCAATAAAGGATCCGATGGCTGCACAAATGCAGATGGCTTTTTTTATGAAAAATATCTCCATGCTGGGAGGGGCTCTACTGATCGCTTATTTCGGGGCTGGGCCGTATAGTATTGATAACAGAAAGAAGTAAAAAGAGAGAGCCCTTTCCTGGCTTCCCGGTCTGAGGGGGCTCTTCCATAATGATAATTCTTTCTTTTCCTTCCCTATTTTTCAAAAAAGAAACTATATTGTCCCCACATTATTTCTTTTTTATCTCGCTAAAACGATTTATTTATCTTTGTCAACCAAACAATCTTTAGATTTGTCGAAGCTAAAACGATTTAGCCTTAAAATGTCTATTTATCATTTATGAAAAGTTCCACGGCTTTAGGAATTGATATAGGAGGATCCCATATCACAGCGGCACTGGTGAACCTGGAAACTAGAACAATCGAAACCGGTTCCTGGAATCGCACCCGTATTAATTCACAGGGAACAGCATCGGAAATTATAGCTGCCTGGGCGGCAGTAATCAATGAAGCTTTCAGAGAGGTGCCGGTAGCTGCCAGGTACATCGGTATCGGCATGCCTGGTCCTTTTGATTATGAACAGGGGATCAGCCTGATGAATGGCCAGCATAAATATGATGCGCTGTACCAGCTAAATGTAAAGACACTGCTGGCAGAAAAGCTGGGCATACCCCCATCACAGATCCGCTTTATCAACGACGCCGGTTGCTTTTTGCAGGGTGAGATTTTTAGTGGTGCAGGCCGGAACTACCAGCATGTGATTGGTCTTACACTGGGCACGGGCCTGGGTTCTGCCGCTTACCACGGCGGCATAGCCAAAGATGCTGACCGCTGGTGTACCCCCTTTCTGGACAGTATGGCGGAAGACTATCTGTCTACCCGCTGGTTTATAAAAAGATATCATGAACTCAGCGGAGAATCAGTGGCAGATGTAAAAGCCCTGACTGCCCGCCTGCGAACAGACAGCAGGGTACAGGACATATTCAACGAGTTTGCACATAACCTTGCCACTTTCCTGCTCTCTTTCATCCAGGCTGAATCGCCGGAGGTAATCGTCATCGGTGGCAACATCGCCAATGCATCCCCACTTTTTTTGCCCGCTGTAACCCTGGAACTTGAAAAGAATAATATCCACCTCCCGCTCTGCGTCGCCTCCCTGGGTGAAGAAGCAGCTATACTCGGCGCAGCAAGCATCTGGAATATTTAGGTATTTTGAGATTTAGTTATTCAGATATTTAAAATGCTGCGAAGATGACCGTATAGGTCTTCGCTGCATTTTAAATATCTAAATCTCAAAATACCCAAATCTCAAAATATTTTGCCGTTTATCACTATTTTTTTACCCTCTACTTGCATATCAACCATCCGCTTTTTATCTTGCCGTATCATCTACCCGAATCTAATTTGCATATCTCATTACATTTATCTTATTACATTATTACGCAGTGAACTAACGTGGATCTATATACGAATTCAATCAAATATTAATATGGCAAAACAAAACAGCGATTCGAGGCGGGCGTTTCTCAGAAATTCCCTGGGTGCGCTAGCTGCTTTCACTATTGTACCCCGGCATGTACTGGGACGCGGTTACCTGGCCCCAAGCGATCAGCTCACCAAAGCGGTGATTGGAACAGGGGGCATGGGACGTGGTCACTTCGGCTATGCAGGCACCCGTGTGGTAGCTATCTGCGATGTAGACCGCAGTCATCTGACACTGGCCATGGACCAGTTGAAAGATAATGGTGTGAAAACATTCTCCGACTACCGCGAGGTGATCACCTTACCGGAAGTTGATATTGTACACATAGCTACTCCACCGCACTGGCACGGTATTATTGCTGCCGATGCAGCGCGTGCCGGTAAAGATGTATGGTGCGAGAAACCAATGACCGCCACCATCGGAGAAGGCAAACGCCTCGTGGAAGCGGTGCAGCAGCATGGACGTATTTTCCGCCTCAATACCTGGTTCCGTTTTGAAGATAACTTCTATGGAATGGGCACTACCGTGAAACCCATCAAAAAACTGGTAGAAAGCGGACTCCTAGGATGGCCGCTGAAAGTAACCATCAGCAAACATACCGGGTTCGACTGGAAATTTTACTGGGTAGGCAAAACCAACATGGAAACCATGCCCGTACCTAAAGAACTGGACTATGATATGTGGCTGGGACCCGCACCATACCGCCCTTACAACCCGCATCGCGTACACCAGACCTTCCGTGGCTACTGGGATTATGATGGTGGTGGATTAGGCGATATGGGTCAGCATTACATGGACCCTGTTCAGTACTTCCTGGGTAAAGATAATACCAGCCCCGTAAGCGTTGAAGTGGATGCACCACAGCAACATCCTGATGCCGTAGGCACCTGGAGAAGGATCACCTACACCTACGCCGATGGCTGCCAGATCATCCTGGATGGTGAAGGTACTGATGAGAAAGCTGCTTATATAGAAGGACCTAACGGTAAACTATACCCCGGTTTCCGTTCCGACATTCCGGATCTGGAAAAGAAACTGGCTTCCTTCCCTGACCCCGCACCACAACAAACCGATTTTGTGGATGCCGTTAAGAACCGCAGAAAATTTGCACTCAACGAAGAAAATGGTCACCGTTCCTGCACCCTCGTCAACCTGGGTAAGGTCGCTTTGCGCCTGAACCGCTCTCTGAAATTTGACCCGGTAAAACAGGAATTCATCGATGATGCAGGTGCCAACAGCCTGATCTTTCAGCCGATGAGAGGTCCGTGGACAATTTAATCCAGCTGTAATCAGAACACTCAAGTAACTGAATTATGAAAAAGATATTACACTTACTCATTGCATTGCTGGTTGGCTGGAGTAGCCTGGCGTCCGCACAGGGGCCATCAGATCAGCGTGCTTTTAATACAAAAGTTGCCGATGTGCTGGCATTGTTGCCATCACCGGACAAAGCACAGTTTAATACCCATATGAATGCCATTGCTTCCCTGGGAGAAGACGGTGTAGCGGCTATTGCCGGTATGCTGGCAGCACCTGGAAAAGGCGATAACACACAGCTCCAGTACGCACTGGCAGGCTATGCATTTTATGTTACCCAACCAGGTAAGGAAGCTCTCCGCAAACAGGCAGTAAATGCGCTTTGCAAGGTAATCCCCAAAACTGCTGACCCGGAAAATAAAGTGTTTCTGATCACCCAGCTGCAAACAGTAGGTACCAATGATGCCGTAAGTACGCTGCAGCCTTTGCTGGCAGCCGACCGCTTCTGCGACCCCGCTGCACGCGCCCTGGTAAAGATCAACACACCTGCTGCACAAGAGGCTTTGTTACAGGCGTTGGCAGCTGCTTCCGGTAATAACCGCATTACACTGGTGGAAGCACTGGGGGATGCTGCCAGCCGCAACGCGGTATCAGCTATCACACCACTAGCTACCAATGAAGATAAAAAGCTCGCTAAGGTATCCCTGTATGCCCTCGCACATATTGCCGATCCGGCTAGTATTACTGTCATGAAAAATGCTGCTGCCAAAGCAGGTTATATTTATGATGTAACAGATGCCACTTCCGCTTATCTCTACTATGCCGGTCAGCTGGCTGCCAATGGCAACAAAGCTGCTGCATGGAAAATAGCAGAAGCACTGGTAAAAGAATGCAAAACAGACGCACAGGTACACACCCGCACTGCCGGTCTTAAACTATTGTCAGACATCGATCCCGCAAAAAGTATGTCTGCGGTAAGCCAGGCTGTAGCCAGCAAGAACGATGAGTATCGCGATGCTGCGCTGAAGTTTGCCGGTCCTGGTGCCGCAAACAGTGCGTCCACCTGGTTGAGCCTCCTGAAAAAATCCAACGATGGTACGAAAGCGGCCATCATCGGTATGTTGGGAGACAACAAGGTAGCGGCTGCGCTGCCTGCGATACAGGCATTGCTGAAAAGCAAAAGCGAACCGGTAAGAGCGGCTGCTATTGCAGCTACTGCTAAAAGCGGCGGTGTTGCTACTTTACCGACATTATTGGCGATCATGAAAAGTGGTAGTGCTACTGATATCTCCGCGGTAAAACAAGCCCTGCTTATTATGCCGGGTAAGGAAGTTGCGCAACAATCCGGCGCTGCCCTGACAGGTATGCCTGCTGCTGCACAAGCTGCACTGCTGGGTGTTTTGTCTGCCCGAAAGGCTGATAGCAGCGTAAGCGATGTACTGGCTTTAGCCGGCAGTACAGATGCAGCAGTACGTACAGCTGCTATAGATGCATTAAAAGATGTATCCGGCAAAGACAACCTGTCTGCTTTGTTTGCCCTGCTGAACAACGCTACCACTGCCGATGATATTCAGAATATCCAGGCTGCGCTGATCAACGCAGGCGCTACCAGCAATGATGTTTCCACTCATATGAAACAGGTATCCGGCGATAAACAATCCCGTTACCTCGTAGTATTGGCTGGTATCGGCGATCCATCTGCACTGAAACCGGTGGAAGCGGCTTTTGCTAACGGCGATGCACAAACGAAGAAAGCAGCATTAACTGCTCTCTCCGGATGGAAAGATGCCGGTGCTGCACCTGCCTTATTAAAGATTGCCCGGGATGCTGCCAACGGTGCATACCGTGAGGAAGCACTCACAGGTTATATAGCCCTTGCAAAAAGATCAGGCTATCCTGCAGATCAGCAATTGCTGATGTTCCGTAATGCGATGGAACTGGCTACCACCAATCCATTGCAGAAAAGCATCCTGAAAGGGGTGGGAAACTGCAAAACATTACCGGCCCTCTTCTTTGCCGGTAACTATATTGACAATGCTGCCGTACAGCAGGAAGCTGCCCACGCGGTGTTGAATATTGCCCTCGCCGATACTACCTACAACGGCGCTAAAGTTCGTCAGCTGCTGGATAAAACCAGCCAGGTATTGAGAGGTGGTGATGCTGATTATCAGCGTCAGTCTATCCGTAAGTACCTCGCTGAAATGCCTGCCGGTGATGGTTATGTACCGATGTTCAATGGTCAGAACCTGAACGGCTGGAAAGGTCTCGTGGAAAATCCGGTAGCCCGCAACAAAATGGACGCGAAAACACTGGCGAAAGCACAGCAGAAAGCGGATGATGAAATGCACAAAGGTTGGTCCGTAAAAGACGGTTTGCTGGTATTCAACGGCAAAGGAAATAACCTCTGCACAGAAAAAAAATATGGTGATTTTGAAATGCTGGTAGATTGGAAGATCACAGCTCAGGGAGATGCCGGTATTTACCTCCGTGGTACCCCACAGGTACAGATCTGGGATACTTCCCGCACTGATGTTGGTGCACAGGTAGGCTCCGGTGGGTTATACAACAACCAGCAGAACGAAAGCAAACCCCTCAAACTGGCGGACAATGCTATCGGCGAATGGAACCACTTCCGCATTATCATGAAAGGTGATCGCGTTACCGTATACCTCAACGGTGTATTGGTAACAGACAATACTATCCTCGAGAACTTCTGGGATCGTGGCCTTCCTATCTTCCCTGAAGAGCAGATCGAACTGCAGGCGCATGGTACTTACATCGCCTATCGTGATTTGTACATCAAGGAAATACCCCGTCCTGTCCCTTTCACTTTAAGCGATGCTGAAAAGAAAGAAGGGTTCAAAATCCTGTTTGATGGTACCAACATGCACGAGTGGACAGGCAATACCCAGAATTATGTGATTGAAAACGGTGACATGGTGATCTATCCTAATAATGGCGGAAAGGGTAACCTCTTTACGAAAAAGGAATACGGTAACTTCTCTTTCCGTTTTGAATTCCTGCTTACTCCAGGCGCTAACAACGGTTTGGGTATACGTGCTCCGCTCGAAGGAGATGCGGCTTACGAAGGCATGGAACTACAGATACTGGACAACGAAGCGGATATCTACAAGGATCTCCACGTATACCAGTACCATGGTTCTGTTTATGGCGTAATTCCTGCCAAACGCGGTTACCTGAAACCAGTAGGAGAGTGGAACTATGAAGAAGCTATCGTGAATGGTACACATATCAAAGTAATCCTGAACGGCACCGTGATCCTCGATGGAGACATTGCGGAAGCCCGTAAAAACGGTACGCTTGATCATAAAAAACACCCAGGTCTGAAAAGAGACACCGGCCATATCGGCTTCCTCGGACATGGTGCTATTGTGCGCTTCAAGAATATCAGGATAAAAGAATTATAAAATTTAGGGATTTTTTGATTTACGAATTTAGGGATTTGAAATGCAGCGAAGACAGATATTGTAATCTTCGCTGCATTTCAAATCCCTAAATTCGTAAATCAAAAAATCCCTAAATTTTTAATGGGTCTTGCTGAAATATCCTCGTCAGCATTGCATACAGGTCCGGATGTTGTTCTGCCAGTAAATCCGGGCGCTCAAAGAAGTACTCCGAAATTACCGCAAAGAATTCTCCTTCATTAATGGCGCCGTAAGGATTAATGTCTGTACGTCCTTCAGACATATCATGAATGGTCTGGTGTACGAGTTTCATCCAGGGAATGCTGTAGCTATGTTCCAGCAGCTTGGTCGGCAGGCCATCTATCGCACCATCGGTTTTATCCAGCAGATGCACAAATTCATGGATCGCTGTATTACTTTTGTCGGTGATGTTAGAGAAGCCATCCCGCAGCGCGGAGCGCGACAGGATCATCTGTCCGTTTAATGGTCCGCTGCCTACCATCCCCAGTATATTACGCCGGTTACCTTCAAACTGGTAAGACTCATCAAAGGTGTCGGGGTACAGGATTACGTTGGTAAGATTGAAGTATTCCCAGTCTTTAAATCCAAAGATGGGAATAATGGCACTGGCGGCTACCAACACGCGGTCAAGCGGTTCTACAGCCGTGCCGATGCCTTCAATATGTGTTCTTTTCAGGAAGCGTTGCACCTTATCTTCAAAGCGGAGTTTATCCGTCTCCGTTAATTGCTGATAGTATCTTACATGTGTTTGCAACAGGTTCCTGTAGTCTTCAGGAACGGACACTTTTTTTAACTTCCTCCGGTTAAAGATGTTCTTGAAATACAGGAAGAGAATCAACCCCATTAATATTAATCCGAATAAAACCATCTGCTTATCTTATTTATAAATTATTTCCTGTAAGCCTTAAACTCCGATCCGTTCTTCCATTGGGGGAAGGTGCTTTCATTGCTGAGGGTATAGCCTGCATCAAACAACAGGCGGATATCTTCTACCATGCCATCCATTATCCAGGTGGCCGGATCAAATTCATCCGCCGGGGAGTGATAACGTAAACGGTTGTACGCTGCAATCTGTTCTTTACCCCATCCCGGTTCATGACCAATAGCATCTGTACCGGGGCCAATATACAGGCCGGGAATCCCCTTCTTGGCAAAGTTGAAATGGTCTGAACGGAAAAACCAGCCACCTTCGGGGTTAGCCTCCGGTACGGTGATCCGCCCCTGCCTGGCAGCAGCGCGCTGCGCATATTCATCCAGTGCTGATTGTCCGTAGCCGATAACCGTAACATCCCTGGTACGGCCAAAAGTATTCAGTACATCCAGGTTTATATCCGCCACTGTTTTCGCTGCTGAAAATACGGGGTGATTCACATAATATTCAGAGCCCAGCAGGCCTTGTTCTTCACCGGTAACGGATAAGAACAGAATAGACCGCAGCGGCTTTTGCGGCAGACTGGTAAAAGCCGCCGCCAGTTCCAGCAGACCTGCCGTGCCGGTAGCATTATCTACCGCACCATTATATATGGAATCACCCTTAACGGGCTCGCCTATACCAAAATGATCCCAATGCGCCGAATATACCACACATTCCTGCGGACGACCGGCACCAGGTAATATCGCCAGCACATTATGAGAGGTAGATTTTTTGATGGTATTATTGATAACGACAGATGTTTGCAGATGCAGGTCTATTGGCCTGAAATCCTTATTCCTGGCCTGTTGCATCACATCAGGTGATACGCCTGCCAGCGCAAATATTTTCCTGGCGGCTTCCTGCGTTATCCAGCCTTCGAAGGCAGTGCGCGATTTATTATTATCGGCTGTCTGTAATTGCAGTTTTGAATTGGACCATCCGCTGCGCACCACTTTCCAGGGATAGCTGGCCGCCGCTGTTTCATGGATGATGATCACACCGGTCGCACCCTGACGGGATGCCTCTTCAAATTTATACGTCCAGCGGCCGTAGTAGGTCATGACGCGGCCTTTGAAGAGGGTGCTGTCGGCAAAACCGGGATCATTGATCAGGACGATCACTGTTTTTCCTTTTACATCAAGGCCGGCGTAATCGTTGCGTCCATATTCAGGCGCCACAATGCCGTAGCCGGCAAATACCAATCCGGTAGAGGGAACGCTTACCTGTGGCTGTGCCCGGCGGGTACCCGCCACGTAATCGTCGAGATACTGCAAGGCTACTTCGCCGTTGGCGCCCCGGATCACCAGTTTACCGGTGGGCCTGGAACTTATTGCTACCATGGGCACCTCCTGGAAATAGCTGTCACCATTACCGGGTTTCAGCCCCATTTTTTTAAACTGTGTGGCGATATATTTAATAGCACTGTCTTCTCCACTGGTAAATGGTTTGCGTCCTTCAAAGGCATCCGATGCCAGTATACTGATATGCGCTGCAAGGCTGTTGGCATTAATTGCTTTGATAGCTGTTGAATCCTGTGCCTGCAAGCCTTGCAGCAGCCATGTGCCGGCGAGGGTGAAAAGCATACGTACTTTCAAAATTGTGGTGTTTATTATTTGTAGAAATTAGGGGAGTTGGTGAACATTTCCAAATCGGGTTACAGGAAAGAAGAACCATGCTTATATTTGTTTTATGAAACAGGATCCTGCTAAAAAAGCTGCCGGTGAAAAGGCAGCGGAGTATATAAAATCCGGTATGACCATTGGTCTGGGTACCGGTAGTACGGCGTATTATACCATTTTGCGTATAGGCGAACTGGTTAGAGGTGGTATGCAGTTGCGCGCTGTTGCTACTTCTGCACAATCAACGCAGCTGGCAATGGAGCAACAGATTCCCATCATTTCTTTTGACCAGGTGGAGAAGATAGACCTGGATATTGACGGCGCTGATGAAGCGGATGAACAGTTGCAACTAATCAAGGGGGGCGGTGGCGCCTTGCTGCGGGAGAAAATAATTGCAGCAGCAGCTACGGAAATGTTGGTGGTGATGGATGCTTCCAAGCTGGTGAAGCGGCTGGGGAAATTTCCTTTGCCGGTGGAGATCGTACCTTTTGGGTGGGAACTAACCTTCAGAAAGCTGATGGCACTGGGAGCAGCGCCGGTATTGAGAAAAAAAGAGAACGATGTTTTTATAACAGACAACGGTAATTATATCCTGGATTGTCATTATGGGGAGATCGCGGCCCCTGTTGCGTTGCATGCGCAGTTGAACAGTATCCCCGGCGTAGTGGATAACGGCTTGTTTCTCCACTACGCCACGCGGCTTATTATCGGTTATGAAGATGGTACGGTCAGGTCTTTATCCAGGTAGGACGTGTATTTGGTATCTTTTGCTGTGATGTATACGATGAGGGAAATGAAGATACATCCCGTAACATACCAGTAATACCAGGGCTCGTGGCCTATCTTCTTAAAATAAAGTGCAATTGGTTCAGCGGTGCCGCCGAAGATGGCTACCGTCAGGGCATAGGGGAACCCAACGCCCAGTGCCCGCACTTCTGCCGGAAACATTTCCGCTTTTACCACTGCGTTGATGGAAGTGTATCCGCTCACAATCACCAGGGCTATTAAGATGAGCCAGAAGGCCGTCCACTCGGAGGAAGTGCCGCTGATACCGGTGAGTATAGGCACGGTAAATAAGGTGCCCAGTACGCCAAACCCAATCAATAGAGGTTTACGGCCATATTTATCAGAGATCCAGCCAAACAATGGTTGTAATAGTGCATAGATCAGCATCAGGAAAAAAGTGATGATGGTGGCTCTTTCTATGCTCAGGTGTACCGTGTTTACCAGGAATTTCTGCATATAGGTGGTGTAGGTGTAAAAGGCGATGGTGCCGCCCAGGGTAAGCCCTACAACCGTGATCACCGCCCGGGGATGTTGCCGGAACAGGATTTTTAAAGAACCTTTCTCCCTTGTCTTTTTTGATTTTTCAAAAGAAGTGGATTCCTGCATATGCGTACGCAGGTACAAGGCTACAAATGCCAGCAAAGCCCCGATAATAAAGGGAATACGCCAACCCCATTCATGTAGTTGTGCCGGTGTGAGGAATACCTGTTGCAGCAGCATTTGTACGCCCAATGCCGTTAGTTGGCCGCCTATAAGGGTAACATATTGAAAACTGGAATAAAAGCCACGCCGGTCGGCGGTGGCCACTTCACTCAGGTAGGTGGCGGAGGTGCCGTATTCGCCGCCTACGCTTAGTCCCTGTAAGAGCCTGGCGAGCAACAGTAGTATGGGTGCGGCCACACCAATTGTATGGTAGGAAGGGGTGAAGGCTATCAGCATGGAACCCATGGACATCAACAATACAGATAATGTCATGGATGTTTTACGCCCGCTACGGTCGGCAATCCGGCCAAACATCCACCCGCCGATAGGCCGCATCAAAAAGCCTACGGCAAAAATGGCGGCTGTATTCAGCAGTTGCGCCGTGTAGCTTCCCTGGGGAAAAAATACCGGCGCAAAGTAGAGCGAAAACGTAGCATAGATGTACCAGTCGTACCATTCCACGAGATTACCGGCGGAACCGGTTAATATGGCTTTAATACGCCATGCGTCAGGATGTTTCATATCTAATGCGAAAATATATAATTTTCTGTGTTTCAATTGCCAGCGACCATAATTAGCGACTCCGATTCGCTGAAGTAAATAACATGATTATAAAAGCTAAAAAAGTTTGGTTTGTATCCAATAAAACTCATATCTTCGTTGCGCTTCTTAAGAATATTGTATTGCAATTCTGTTGGTAATCACCATTTACATTCAGCTTTTTACTTACATGCTTTCTTTTAGTTGCTCAGGTAGCCGCCTGCGGAGAAAATGGCGAGAACACGTTCACAATTAAATATTAAATAAATGCAAACAGGTGTAGTAAAATTTTTTAATGAAGCTAAAGGTTTTGGATTCATTAAAATCGAAGGTTCTGGACAAGAAATATTTGTTCACGTATCTGGTATCAAAGAAAGCATCGGCGAAAATGACCGCGTAGTTTTTGACGTGGAAGAAGGCAGAAAAGGCCCGAATGCTGTTAACGTAAGACTGGCATAACTTATTGAATAATAGTTTTGTTATTGAACTGCCCTGGCTTAGCCGGGGCAGTTTTTTTATTTAAATCTCCCTATCTTCGCCCTTTCAATTTTAGATAAAATGCCCCAACCAGATAGTACAAATATCATCTTTCACCTGGCGGCAGATTTCATTAATCAGACACACCGTCATATCTTTCTTACCGGCAAAGCTGGTACAGGAAAAACTACGTTCCTTAAATACATCAAAGAACATACGAAGAAGAATACGGTAGTGGTAGCACCTACCGGCGTAGCCGCCATCAATGCGGGTGGTGTAACTATGCACTCCTTTTTTCAGTTGCCATTCGGACCTTTTATTCCCGGCACGAAAAGAGGCTTCAATATGGATGAAATCAGCTCTACAGATAAGCACTCTTTATTCCGTAACATCCGTTTTACGAACGATAAAAAAGTGTTGCTGCAGGAAATGGAACTGCTCATCATTGATGAGGTGAGTATGGTACGCTGTGATATGCTTGATGCGATTGATACAATTCTTCGCCATTTCCGTAATAAGCCACTACAGCCATTTGGCGGCGTACAGTTGTTATTCATCGGCGATTTATACCAGCTTCCACCCGTAGTGCCGGATGCTGAATGGCAGCTATTGCACGAGTATTACAACAGCTCTTTCTTTTTTTCTGCCAAAGTAATTGAGCAGGCACCTCCCTTGTATATTGAACTGAAAAAAATATACCGGCAGAACGAACAGACATTCATCGATGTGCTCAACAGGGTACGTAACAGTGAAGTGTTGGAGGAAGACCTGCAATTACTGAATAACCTTTACCAGCCTGATTTTAAGGGGGAAGATGGAGAATACATCGTACTCTCCACCCACAACCGGAAAGCTGATGACATCAATGCCAGGCGGCTATCGGCCATGCCCGGGAAATTATGTCGTTTTGAAGGGAAAATTGAAGGCGATTTCAGTGATAAGGCATTACCAACAGAACTGGTACTGCAACTGAAGGTGGGTGCACAGGTGATGTTCCTGAAGAATGATCTGGCGCAACCCCGTCGCTATTACAATGGGAAAATAGCTACTGTAAAAGATATTAACGATACAGAGATTACACTGGTACTTTCCGGTTCACATGAAGAGTTGAAGCTGGAAAAGGAAACCTGGCGTAATATCAAATATTCCTATAACCAGGAAGAGAATAGTATAGAGGAAGAAGAAATAGGCAGCTTTACGCAGTTCCCTATCCGGCTGGCATGGGCCATTACCATCCACAAAAGCCAGGGGCTCACTTTTGAGAGAGCGATCATTGATGCGGGGTACGCCTTTGCACCTGGACAGGTATACGTGGCGCTGAGCCGCTGTACCTCACTCGAAGGACTGGTACTGCATTCACGTATCGGCTATGGCAGCATCAAAACAGATAGCCAGGTGATTGCATTTGCAGAGAAAGAAAATGAAGCGAATGAGCTGGTGGTATTGCTGGAAATGGAACGTAAAAAATTTCAGGCCCACTCTTTACTCCAGTTGTTCGACTGGTACCGCATGCAAGCCACTGTGCGGAGTCATGCCGTATGGATCCAGGATAAAAAAGTGCCCGACATCGACGAAGCACTGCAATTGAGCCGGGTGATGTCTGCCAAAACGGAACAACAGCAGGAAGTGGCCAACCGCTTTGTGATGCAGTTGCATCAGCTGCTGGACACGGTTGTACAAACCGGCGAAACGGAGCAACTGGAACTGCGTGTAACCAAGGCCGTAGGTTATTTTACACAAAGTATTTATGAAGACCTGGTGAAGCCATTGCAGGCACATATTGCCGCAGTGAAAAAGGCGAAGTCTAAAAAATATCTCCTGCAACTGATGGCGCTGGAAGCAGATTTCTGGCATAAGCTACGGCAGGTGTGGGAAGTGTCCTATGGAGAGCTTGTTTTTACAAAGGGACTGAAAGACTATACATTGCTCAGAGATAGTGATGGTCCCGCAGAAAAGTCAACGGCAGCAGCCAAGCCCAAAGGCAAAGTAGAAAAGGGCAGCAGCCGTCGTGGTACGCTGGAGTTATACCTGGGCGGGAAGTCCATTTCAGATATAGCGGTAGAAAGACAGCTGGCAGTGAGTACTATTGAAAGTCACCTGGCGCAGTGTGTGGAAGCAGGTGAAATGGATATTCATCGTTTTGTATCCGAATCAACGGTAAAACTGATCATGTCATATATCCGTGAGTTGGGCGGTACAGCGGCAGGTGCCATCAAAGAGAGGGCAGGAGCGGGTGTGAGCTTTGCAGAGATCCGGGTAGTACAGTGGTATCTGAAGAAGCAGCAGGAAGAGAAAATAATGAATGATTAATACTAAAACAGCGGAAAGTGAAACTAAGTGTACTGGATCAGTCGCCCATCAGAAATGGCAGCAATGCGATAGCCGCATTGAAGGAGAGCGTGGAATTGGCGCAACTGGCAGATAAGCTGGGATATACACGCTATTGGTTATCAGAACATCATAATACAAAAAGTCTGGCCGGTGCTTCACCGGAAATCCTCATTGCCCGGCTGGCGGGCGAAACAAAGCGTATCCGCGTTGGTTCCGGTGGCGTTATGCTGCCTAATCACAGCACACTGAAAGTGGCGGAGAACTTTCGTTTACTGGAGGCTTTGTTTCCCGGTCGTATTGACCTGGGGATAGGCCGTGCGCCGGGTGGCGACCGGCTTACAGCGAGTATCCTGAATCCGTCGAACAACTTTAATCCGCAGGATTTTGTGCAGCAGCTGGTAGATTTGCAGGCATGGCTAACGGATAGGCATACACCAGGAACGCTGCAGGAAAGAGTGACGGCCATTCCATCTATTCCCTCTCAACCGGATTTGTGGATGCTGACGTCCAGCGGTGAAAGTGGCCTGCTGGCGGCGCATTTCGGTATGGCGCTTTCGTTTGCACATTTTATTTATCCCGTTGGAGGCCCGAAAGCGGTTAATAATTACAGGGCGCAATTCAGGCCATCAGTACACTTGTCGGAACCGGAAGCGAGTGTGGGCATCTTTGTTTTTTGTGCCGACACAGAAGAGAAGGCAGCAGAATTACAGGCGATCATGGATTACCGGTTGCTGAGCCTCGAGAAAGGGAAGTTTGATGAATATCCTTCTTATGAAGAAATAAAAGATATAGAATACCTGCCGGATGAACAGCTACGTGTAAACGCTAACCGCGCCCGTATGGTGGCCGGTACGCCTCCGCAGGTAAAGATCCAGCTGGAGAAGCTGGCGGCAGATTATGGCGTAGATGAACTGGTAATTGCCACTATTACCAATGATCATGCGGACCGTTTACGTTCGTATGAACTGTTGGCAACACTTTTTGATCTCCCGAAATAAAAATATATTTTAGTCGCTTATCATGCCATAGGACTGTCTTAGTACGTGGTATATTATTGAAGCAGCACAGGCCGGGGTAGTATTCCAACCCGGCTTTATTATTTTGTGCAGCGAAGAATAAGCCAGTAACCGGTAAAAAAGAGGGAGGATTACTACCGGGCCACCCGCTAAATTTGTACGTTAGAAAGATCATTTAAATCACTACACCCGTGAAAGTAGGATTATTTATACCATGTTATATTGACCAGTTCTATCCACAGGTAGGCGTTGCTACACTGGAATTGTTACAGAAACTGGGTTGTGAGGTAGAATACCCGCAGGGACAAACCTGTTGCGGTCAGCCGATGGCCAATTCAGGTTATGAGCACCTCACACATGATTGCAACAGTTTATTTATCCGCAATTTTGCCACGTATGATTATATCGTGGCGCCTTCCGGAAGTTGTGTACTGCATATTAAGGAGCATCTCCACGACCCGGCAGCGGAAGCTGCTGCGGCTGATATACGTGCACGTATATACGAATTAACTGAATTTATGACGGATGTGCTGAAAGTGGAATCACTGGCAGCCAGTTTTCCCTGTAAAGTGGGATTGCACCAGAGCTGCCATGGGCAGCGCGGACTGGGGCTGGCGCAGATGAGTGAACTGGTGGCCGCTCCTTTTTCCAAACCGGAGCACCTGCTCAAAATGGTGGAAGGTGTGGAACTGGTGGAGCTGGACCGGAAAGACGAATGCTGCGGTTTTGGCGGTACCTTCTGTGTGGCGGAAGAAGCAGTGTCTGTGAAGATGGGGAAGGATCGTATAGCCGATCACGTTAAGCATGGCGTAACGGTGATCACGGGTACCGATGTAAGTTGTCTCATGCACCTGGAAGGGATTCTGCGGCGGCAGCAGCAGCCCGTAAAAGTGATGCATATTGCAGAAATTCTCAATCAAACCATCCATGAACAGGCAAACAAGTGATCACGCAACACTGGCAGACAGGTTTAATGAAGATGAGCCACGGGTAAACTGGCATGATGAAACCCTTTGGTGGGTACGGGCCAAACGAGACCGCCAGGCCTGGGGCATACCGGAATGGGAGCAGTTGCGCAACGCTGCCTCTCAAATCAAGCTCAACGTTTTGGGGAATCTCCACGATTACCTGCTACAGTTTGAGCAACAGGCCTTGCAAAACGGCGCTATAGTACATTGGGCTGCAGATGCGGAAGAACATAACCGCATCGTAACAGACATCCTGAAAAAACATGGGGTGCAGCGGTTGGTGAAGAGTAAGTCCATGCTTACAGAAGAATGTCATCTCAATCCTCACCTTATTGCCAACGGCATAGAAGTAATAGATACAGATCTGGGCGAACGTATTGTGCAGCTGGCCAAAGAGCCACCTAGCCATATTGTGTTGCCCTGTATTCATAAAAAGAAAGAAGAGATAGGGGAGTTGTTTCATGAACACCTGGGTACACCCAAGGGGAATGCAGACCCACAACTCCTGGCTGCCGCGGCGCGGCTACATCTTCGACAGGAATTTATGCAGGCCAGCGCAGCCATTACCGGGGTGAACTTTGCCATTGCCGAAACCGGTGAGATGGTTGTGTGTACCAATGAGGGTAATGCTGACATGGGCGCACATCTGGCCAACGTGCATATCGCCTGCATGGGTATTGAGAAGATCATTCCGCAAAGAAAGCACCTGGGCGTGTTTCTGCGCCTGCTGGCACGTAGTGCAACAGGACAGCCCATCACCGCTTATTCCAGCCATTTCAGGCAGCCTGCAGCAGGCAAGGAGCTACATATCGTGCTGGTGGATAATGGCCGTACCCGGCAACTGGGCCGCGAAGATTTCCGCAATTCATTAAAATGTATCCGCTGTGGAGCATGTATGAATACCTGCCCGGTATACCGCCGTAGCGGTGGACATAGTTATCATACCGCCGTAGCGGGCCCTATCGGTGCTATCCTGGCGCCTAACCTGGACATGAAGGATTATGCCGATCTGCCCTTTGCGTCTACCTTATGCGGCTCCTGTTCCAATGTATGCCCGGTGAAAATAGATATTCATCAGCAGTTGTATAAATGGCGGCAGGTACTTGTGAAGGAAGGACATACAACCACTGCAAAAACAGCCAGCATGAAAGTGATGAGTGCCGTTTTATCTGCTCCGGGTAATTACAAAAAAGCGGGAAAAATGGGTCGTTGGGTGATGCGTGCTTTTCCGGGGATGGTCAACAACCGTTTCAATCCCTGGTACAAACAGCGGGATATGCCGGCGCCACCGGCTGCATCATTTTCAGAATGGTATGCAAAAAATAAAAAGAAAAAGTAATAAGACGATCAGCTATTCAATAAAATTTTTTTAGCAAGATGAGCAGCAGGGATAAAATATTAGCCGCAGTAAAAGAACACCAGCCGGAAGCAGCTGCGCTGCCATCGTTGGATGGTTTGTCCGGAAATATGCCGGCCACATTGGAAGCATATCGTAAGGTGTTGGAGAGTTTGGGTGGTAGTTTGTTTGAGATTAATGATAGCAGTGAAATTCAGCCATTGCTGGCACAGCATTATCCGGATCTGAAAAGGATAGTGACCATTGATGATGCACAACAGCCATGGGTAAACGAAGATCCACATCTGCTGGAAGATGTGGATATGGCTATCGTTCCCGGGCAATGGGGGGTGGCGGAGAATGGTGCGATATGGCTTACCGAGCAGAACATTAAAGTGCGAGTACTGCCGTTTATTTGCCAGCACCTGGCCATTGTATTGCCACAGCAAAGCATTCTGGCAACCATGCATGACGCCTATGAAAAAATAGGCGCACCTGAAACGGGCTTTGGCGTTTTCATTGCGGGCCCATCCAAAACAGCAGATATCGAACAATCACTTGTACTGGGAGCACATGGTGCAAAAAGCCTGGTCGTGTTTGTTATCAGGTAAATATCATTTCAATTTTTTTTCATCCGGGAATTTTTCTTTTAAAGGCAGTTCCCCGCTGCACTGAAATTCCCGGATGAAGGATAAGAATCACTGTGATAGCCCATATTCAAATCATATACTTATTCGATCTTTCTCTTAGTAAAAATTTAAAAATACTTTTATTTTGTAAATACTTCGCTAACTTTGCAGCTGAGTATGAACGTTTTAGTGAAGTTGGTATAATGTTTGTTTTCTTCTGAAATCAGATTGAATATTGAAATTTTAGTAGCATGTTTAACCATATATGCGAACAAAAAGTTACCCGAAAAATCGAAAAAACCGAAAGACCATGTATCAACGTAGGAGCGCATTATTAATGCCATTCAGGAAAATGCATTTGCAACAGGGGGTGCTGTCACTAACACGCCAATTTGATTATACAGCAAATCTTTCTTTCATTAAATCTTGTACGTCTGGCTGTTGTTGAGACCGCCTTTTCGTGTATTCATCTTTGTTAGGAGCCCGTATAAGGACATAGTTGTCTGTTGAGCTGTTATACTGATGATATTCTTTTTTCATATTTGTGAATAGTTGTCATTTGGGAAGAATATTATATTTAGTAGGTACTGATCGTAAATTTTTTTCACAGTTTACTTTTTCATAACAGGACTTATCAAATTTTAGTATTTACTTTGCATAACTTTGAAAACCGTAAGTAATGCAAACCATTTCCGGACAATCTTAAGTGAGCGCAACTATGAAAACTGAATAAGACGCAACTTTAACTGATTGGAAGAGCGAATATATTTTTAACCGTATCTTATTATTGAACCTATGGTGCATAGATCATCATGGATTACCCCGTCATGGCTTATACTGCTATTGGACCTTGGGTGCTCCGTTATCGCCATCAATCTGGCCTTCCTGCTCCGGCTGAATTTTGATTTGGATGCAGTTGAACATTATCCATTAGGAATAATATCGTTGATCGTACTGGGAGTAACCCTGGTCTTATCATTGTTATTACGTACTTACAGAGGTATCGTGCGGCATACCAGCTTGTCTGATATTGCCAACATTGCTTTGCTGAATGTTGTGAGCTGCTGTATTTTTTTATCCATTGGCTACACTCATTTAATGGATACAATGTTGATCCTCTTTCCGGCCTCTGTTGTCCTCACAAACTTTTTTATAAGTTCCTTCCTCCTATTATCTTACCGGCTACTGGTAAAGTGGATCTTTAAACATTTTAATAATTTCCGCGCTGTCAATAAAACACGCGCTGCTATCTATCATACGGGTCATAGCAGCCTGATGTTGAGTAAGGCGATCGCCGATAACCCCGGCTCAGATATTCATATTGTGGCGTTTCTGACGGATACCACTGCGCATGTGGGCAAGTCTATAGATGGACTGAAGGTATATGCTTCCAGAAAAGGACAGTTGTTTAAAATGGTAAAGCAAAGTGATGTCTCCCTGTTGCTCATTCCTGACGATCATATAGAAGGGTCGCATCTCAATGAGCTGGTGGAGGCATGTATTGCCCTCAACGTTAAAGTACAGAAGATCATCTCTGTAAATCAGTGGATCGATGGCGCTGCCAATAATGGTATTCAGTTGAAAGATATTAATATTGAAGACCTGCTGGAAAGATCAGTGATCAGCATCAAGAACAAACAGCTGAGCCTGGAGTTGCATGGTAAAAGCATTCTGGTAACGGGGGCTGCGGGGTCTATCGGTAGCGAAATTGTGCGGCAGTTGATAAAATATGAGCCCTCTGTTATTGTATTATGTGATAAGGCAGAATCACCGTTGCATGAGCTGGAGCTGGAAATGACAGAGAAGGGCACCAGTATACCTATCATACCATATATAGGGGATGTTTGCGATAAAACACGCATGCAGCAACTCTTTGAAGTATATGCACCTGCTATTGTATACCACGCGGCGGCATACAAGCATGTGCCTATGATGGAGAAAAACCCTTCCATTGCTGTTATGAACAACGTACTGGGCACCAAAATAATGTCTGAACTGTCGGCTGAATTTAGTGTGGAGAAATTTGTAATGGTATCTACAGATAAAGCAGTGAACCCAACAAATGTAATGGGCGCTTCCAAGCGTATCGCCGAAATATTTACACAATCATTCAGCAATCACATTAATGAACAGTATAAGAAAACAGGGCCTGTATTTGGAGAACCTCCAACGAGATTTATTACAACGCGCTTTGGCAATGTACTAGGCTCCAACGGATCTGTGTTGCCACGGTTTAAAAAGCAGCTCGAAAAGGGTGGACCATTAACGGTTACGCATCCTGAAATTACACGGTATTTTATGACTATCCCTGAAGCCTGCCAGCTGGTGCTGGAAGCGGGTGCCATGGGACAGGGGGGAAATATTTGTGTTTGATATGGGCAAGCCGATGAAGGTAGTAGACCTGGCCAGGAAAATGATCAGAATGTCTGGTAAAGAACCCGGAAAAGATATACAGATTGTTTACTCAGGATTACGTCCGGGAGAAAAGTTGTATGAAGAGCTGCTAAACAATGCAGAAAATACACTGCCTACGTATCACGAAAAAATTCTGATCGCAAAAGTTCGCGCATATAGTTTCGCTGATGTAAATGAAAAAATAAGCAATCTGATTGAATCAGCACAGCAGCATTATTTAACACCCACAGTTGCCTTAATGAAGAAGCTGGTGCCCGAATTTATAAGCAAAAACTCAGCTTATGAAGAATTGGATAGGGATAAAATAAAAATGTAATTAATTGTTTAATGAAGCTTTCGTCGCTATAGCATATGATTTGCTTAGCTGGGTTTTCATTGTAAAAAAGAGATGTCAAGATGAAGTTTATAACCGGGGAATACCGTGTCTTTCTTAGTTGTTTGGAAAAATGCAGTTGGTCTAACTGGATGATTGCAGGTGTTATTTGCGTATGCCTTTTTTCATGTGCATCACCAAAGAATATTACTTATTTTAAAGATATTCCGGATACGCTTGAAAGTAAAGAAGTAGAACAGGCATTATACAAAACACCCGTTGTTCAGGTAGATGATATTTTGCAGGTAAGTATTCAAACACTTGATCCTGCTGCAACATTGTTATTAAATCAACAGAATACAGCGAGCTGGCCTGTTACCGGTACCCCAGGAAACAGTACAAGTGCAAATAACAGCGGTGTCAGTGGTTATCTGGTTGATAAGGATGGATATGTGGTATTGCCACTTATTGGTAAAATGCTGGTAAAAGATAAATCGACCAGTGAGGTGAGAGAAGCTATAAGACTGAAAGCTGCTGAATATTATAAAGACCCGGTTGTGAATGTCAGGATGGCGAATTTTAAGATAACAGTACTGGGTGAAGTGGCGCGTCCATCAACCTACGTCATGCCAAATGAAAAAGTAACTGTATTGGATGCTTTAGGTATGGCAGGGGATTTAACTATTTACGGTAAAAGAGAAAATGTATTACTTATCCGCGAGAAAGCCGGCAAAAAGGAGTTTGTCAGATTCAATCTCAATAACAGTAATTTGTTTACATCACCCTATTACTATTTGCAGCAGGGTGATGTAGTTTATGTAGAACCAAACAAATCAAAAATTGCATCAACAGACGGAGCACGGCTAAGAAATATTACGATTGTTTCTTCTGCCTTATCAGTGCTGATAGTTTTACTGACGAGAATTAAATTCTAATTATTTAACAACTTTGCATGCGGCAAGAGAATATTTATACAAACGGGCAATCTTCTCTGAATGGTCATTCCGGCCATGAAGAGCAGAAGGAAAGTGTATTGGATTTACGTAATATCTTTGACAAAGTATTCTCCAACTGGTATTGGTTTGTGCTTTGTATTTTCCTGACCATCGCCTTGGCCTGGGCTTACCTTCGTTATGCGACCCCAAATTATCTGATCAATGCAAAAATACTTGTACAGGATCAGCAAAAAGGAGGCAATATTCCAGGAGAGGAAGTCTTTCAGCAACTGGAGCTGTTTACAAATAAGAGTAATGTTGACAATGAAATGGAGATCGTTAAGTCCCGCTCTTTAATGGAAAAGGTTGTCACCGCACAGGAATTGAATGTGCGCTACTTCACAGAAGGAAGGGTAAAGAAAACAGAACTGTTCAACAGGCTTCCTTTTACTATTCATTGGGTATCCCTGAAAGATTCACTGAATAAGGTCAGCTACGCGATAATGCCCATCGGCACAGATAGTTTTTCATTGAGCCGGGATGAATTGAGTATTAACGCTCCCTGGGGAGATACTTTACGTTTGCCGGAAGGTATAATGGTGGTAAAAAGAAACCCGTTGTTGAAGATAGAACCACAGGAATATCAGGTGAATGTATTGTCTATTGATAACGCGGTGGCCGATTTTCAGCAACAGTTAAACGTTTCCATTCCGAATAAGCAGGTAAGTACCATTGACCTCGCACTTTCTTCTACCAGTCCTCAGAAAGGGGAAAAAGTCTTGAATGAACTCATAGATGCTTATATGCATGCCAGTGTGGAAGATAAAAACAGGATTGCCGACAGTACGATCGCTTTTATCGACAAACGCCTGGAAATCGTGAGTACAGAATTGCTGGGCGTAGAGAAAAATATTCAGCAATTCAAACAGGATAATCAATTAGCCGACCTGACTGAGCAATCAAAATTATTGGTATCCGGTACAGGAGATAATTTTAAGCAGTTAACAGAGCAACAGGTAAAGTTGAATGTGATTACTGCTATGGAAGAATATATCCGCGATGACAAGAACAACAGACGGGTGGTACCTTCTTCTATGATTGTACAGGACCCTACTTTTGTGGGCCTCGTGGAGAAATATAATACCCTGCAACTGGAAAGGGAACGCCAGCTACTGGCAAGTACAACAACCAACCCGGTGGTGGTGAATATGGATCATCAGTTGGCAGGTCTCAGGTCAGATCTGCTTAACAATGTGCTGTCATTCAAAAAGGGGGTAGAGGTAAGTATTGAAGAGTTGCAACGGAATACCAGTGCACTTTCTCAAAAGATCAGGAAAGTGCCTGCAACGGAGCGCGTTTTTCTGGATTTTTCCCGGCAGCAAGCCATTAAACAGGATTTGTATGTATTTCTGTTAAAAAAGAGGGAAGAATCAGCGATATCAAAAACCTCCAACCTAGCTATTGCCCGGATCATTGATCCGGCAAAGAGTGATGCCTTACCCTTTAAACCCAAAAGGGTGCTGGTATACTTGTTAGCCCTGATGGCTGGGATAGGTATACCCGCCCTGGGGTTGTATCTGCGTGAGTTACTTAATACCCGTATCCAGCGGAGAGAGGATATTTCTGGTGTTACACCGGTACCGGTACTGGCAGAAATCGGACACAATACGGATAAACATGCAGTAGCGGTACAAAGGGAAGGAGGTACACAGGTGGCAGAGCAGTTCCGTGCTATGCGGACTAACCTGCAATTCATTTTGTCGGGAAAGAACGAGAAAGTTGTATTACTGACTTCCAGCATGAGTGGTGAAGGCAAGTCATTTGTAGCCGTTAATCTGGCAGCTGTATTGGCCTATTCAGGAAAAAAAGTGGTATTGATGGAAATGGACTTGCGCAAGCCTAAGATCTCGGAAGCATTGGGCTTGAGGAACCATACAGGCTTTAGCAGTTATGCTATTGGAAAAGCTACTATCGGTGATATTATTCAGTCGTCAAATATTCATGAGAATTGTAAAATAATTTCATCCGGACCTATTCCCCCAAATCCCGCTGAACTGTTGCTACTGGAATCAACGGAGTTGTTGTTCTCGGAATTGCGTCAACACTTCGATTACATCATTATTGATACTGCTCCTGTGGGATTGGTGACAGATGCCCAGTTATTAGGTCGTTTTGCAGATGCTACGCTCTATCTGGTAAGGCAGGGCTACACATTTAAACAACAATTAGGGATATCAAAAGACTTATATTTAACACGGAAGATGCCCAAAATAAACCTGGTAATAAATGATGTGAAAGCCACCAGATCTTCAGGATATGGTAGCTATGGTTATGGTTATGGCTATGGATATAGTCAGAACGGTTCTGGTAAAAAGACAGTATTCAAAAAATTTAAATCACTTATCAAAAAATAAAAAAAAACTTTAGGGTTATAAACGTAATAACTATGGCTGTAGATACAAAAATTGCTATTATTGGATTAGGATATGTTGGCTTGCCTTTGGCAGTTGAATTTGCCAAAAAGTACAACACAGTAGGCTTTGATATTAATCAACAACGTATTGATGCACTTAATAACGGACATGATCATACACTCGAAGTAGCAGATAATGACCTGAAAGCAGTATTGGTAAATGATGGTGGCGCATCAACAGGACTGTTTTGCTCCAGTAACCTGGAAGATGCAAAAAGCTGTAATTATTATATCGTTACGGTACCGACACCGGTAGATAAACATAACCGCCCGGATCTTACCCCGCTTTATAGAGCTAGTGAAACCGTAGGTAAGGTATTAAAAAAAGGAGACATCGTTATTTATGAGTCCACTGTATACCCCGGTGTTACGGAAGATGAGTGTGTGCCGGTATTGGAAAAGGTTTCGGGGTTGAAATTTAATGTGGATTTTTTCGCAGGCTATTCACCTGAAAGAATTAACCCAGGCGATAAGGAACATACTGTTGCTAAAATATTGAAAATTACTTCCGGCTCTAATCCGGAAACGGCTGAAAAAGTAGATCAGCTCTATAAGGCTGTTATTACAGCCGGTACGCATAAAGCTACATCTATTAAAGTAGCAGAGGCGGCAAAGGTGATTGAAAACGCACAACGTGATATAAACATTGCCTTTGTAAACGAATTGGCGAAAATCTTTAACCGCCTTGAAATCGATACTGATGAAGTGTTGCAGGCGGCAGGTACAAAATGGAACTTTCTGAAATTCAGACCGGGATTAGTAGGTGGACATTGCATTGGCGTTGATCCTTACTATTTATCTCAAAAAGCACAGGAAGCAGGATATCATCCGGAAATTATTTTAGCGGGTCGTCGCTTGAATGATGGTATGGGAGAATATGTTGCGCATGAGGTAGTGAAATTGATGTTGAAAAAGGATATTGCTGTAAAAGGAGCTAATATCCTTGTGTTAGGCATCACCTTTAAAGAAAACTGTCCGGATGTACGCAATACAAGGGTGGTAGATATCCTCAAGACTTTAAATGAATATCAGACAAATATCACCGTGTATGATCCATGGGCCAACCCGGTGGAAGTAAAACATGAATATGGATGGAGTTCTGTAAAATCTATCGATCACGAAGCTACTTACGATGCGGTAATTCTGGCTGTGGCACATGATGAATTTAAAGACCTGGCATTTGACAAATTGTGTAAAAAGAATAAAGTGATCTACGATGTAAAGGGCATATTGCCAAAGGATCTGATCGATGCAAGATTATAATTTATAGCTGATATTCATACCATCATAAAAATATGTACGAAGTACCTTATCATTCTAAAAACTTATCTCAATCCTGTTTTTTAATAACCGGCGGGGCCGGATTTATCGGCTCCAACCTAGTGGAATATTTATTGAAATATAAAGCGAAGAAGGTGCGGGTATTGGATAATTTCTCTACGGGCGTAATGGATAATATTGCTCCCTTTTTATCTGATCCGGCTTTTGAGCTTTTTGAAGGAGATATTAGAAATATTGATGATTGCAGGAAGGCCGTGAGTGGCATTGATTATGTAGCACACCAAGCTGCATTGGGCTCTGTTCCGCGTTCTATTAATGATCCATTAACGACTAATGACGTTAATATAACGGGGTTCCTTAACATGCTGCTTGCTGCTAAGGATGCACAGGTAAAGCGTTTTATTTATGCAGCCAGTTCAAGTACTTATGGTGATCATCCAGGTTTACCCAAAGTGGAAGATACCATCGGCAACCCGATGTCGCCTTATGCAGTGACAAAATATGTGAATGAATTGTATGCAAATGTATTTTCCAGGATATACGATTTTCATACCATTGGATTAAGGTATTTCAATGTATTTGGACCGCGTCAAAACCCGAACGGTCCTTATGCTGCAGTTATTCCATTATTCATTGAAGCTGCAAAGAAAAAAGAGGCCCCCATTATTAATGGAGACGGAGAGACAAGCAGGGATTTTACTTTTGTAGAGAATGCAGTGCAAGCGAATATAAAAGCCTTGCTTTCTGATGATATTCATACCAGTGAAGTGATAAATATCGCGGCAGGTGAACGAACTACATTAAATGAATTGTGGCAACACATTTCCGGTATCTGGCATATTGATGTGGCGCCTATTTATCAGACAGAACGTAAAGGCGATGTAAAACACAGCCTTGCCAATGTTGATAAAGCCAACAGGCTGATTGGATATAGGCCGGCGTTTTCTGTTATGCAGGGACTGGCAATTGCGATGGAGTGGTATAAAAACAGAGCTGTTTAGGTAACCCGGATAAGCATACACAGATATGAGAGTATTAACAATTGTAAGCAAGCTGGACATAGGTGGAATAGAGAAAACATTACTTTCATGTTTACCTTTTCTTAATAAGGAATCTATACAATTAACAGTATGCTGCTATGCAAAGGGGGGACACCTGGAGCAGCAATATAAGGATGCTGGAACAGAGATTCTTTATTTTAAAAGGAGTAGGGTTCCGTTCTATGATGCCGTGCAACTCTATAAGATACTCAAAAGTGGTAAATACGATGTAGTACACAGCAGGTTTGGCTTCACTTCCGGCGCTTTTGCAATTGCCTGTAAATGGTTGTCAATTCCATTTATAGTATCTGTGCATAGCGAGCGGTATTTTGCTAAGCCTAAAAGGGAAGGGTCGATTGTCTTATCCGCCATCACCAGGGCCTATCTAGGTACTCATAAGTTTTTTACTCTCCGGTATGCCACCAGGATTATCGGACATTCAAAGACGAACCTGCAGTATTATACGAATAGCCAGACGGTGTCAGATAAGTTTCAGCTCATTTATAACGGCATTGATTTTTCGACGCTGGCAAGAAATTCACCTGTATTAACAGATGAAGTGAGTCGTTTTATTGCCGATAGTAAATGCACCTTTTTACACATCGGAAGTTTCCGGGAACCTAAGAACCATCTTTTTTTAATTGATTGTTTCAAGGCGCTGAATCCTATACAGGAAAAATATAAATTAATACTGGTAGGTAGCGGTTCGCTTTTTGAACAGGTAAGGCGGAAGGTAGCGGTGGAAGGACTGGAGAACTGTGTTTATTTTGCAGGAGTGGACCAGAATATTACCAGATATTTATTAAATGCTGATCTGTTTTTCTTCCCTTCCATCTATGAAGGGCTGGGGAATGTACTGATAGAAGCGCAATATATGAAGGTACCTGTATGTGCGTCCGGATTGCAACCTCACCATGAGGCTACGCATGCGTATTATCATCAGTTCTTTTTTGACCCGTATGATGTAAATGATGGGGCCGATAAGCTTAGACGGATGATAAAGACCATACGGTCGGAGGAAATAAATGATGCTGTCATTGGAGATGCACAGCAGTTTGTGTTGGATAATTTTACCATTGAACGGATGGCCGGCAATCTGGCAACTGTTTATAAAGCAATAGGTAGTAAATAACCTTTGCACTAATTATTAATTCTTTAGAGAGAAGTAGTGAAAAATTCTTTTATAAAAGATCTTGCCAGTGTTTTTAGCAGCAGGGTTGCCTCCCTAGCCCTCGGACTGGGTACCTCTATTGTAACAGCGAGGTATCTGGGACCGGAAGGAAATGGGATCAGTGCGGCGCTGCTGGTATATCCCAGCTTGTTTATGGCCATCGGGGCATTGGGGGTCCAACAGTCTACTACTTACTTTGTAGGACAGGAAAAGTATGATATAAAGGAGATCTATGGAGCGGTTTTAGCCACCTGGATCTTTACCAGTCTTTTTGGATTGATCAGCAGTTATTTCTTAATCCGGTATTTCACTAAAGGGCATTATTCGAATACATTGATCTTTTGGGCGCTGGCGGCTATTCCATTTTCGCTCTATACTACCTATAGTTCAGGTATATTTTTAGGGCAGCAGAATGTGAAAGCCTTCAACCGGATAAACTGGGTCCCTGCCATCATCAATCTGGCCTTCACTTTTTTATTCCTGGCAGTATTTAAGCTGGGTGTAGCTGGGTCGATGGCCGCTACTTTTTTAGGGGTGTTTTTTCTTTCATTCCTGGTGGTTATCAATATAAGAAAAATTATTCCGGTAAGACCCCGGTTTAACTGGACTATTATTAAGGGCTTGTTAAGCCTTGGCGTTATATATGCAGGTACTACGTTGGTAGCAAGCCTTAATTATAAAGTAGATGTGGTATTGCTTGAAAAATGGTCCAATGCATATGAGCTGGGGATTTATTCCAAGGGTGCCGTGTTGGTAGAAATGCTGTGGCAGATACCTGCGATATTAAGTACGATCATCTTTTCCAGGAGCGCAGGGGCTAAAGATCCCAAGGAGTTTTCTTTGAAGGTTTGCCGCTTGTTACGCTTTGCACTGATCCTGATATTGGTGATTGCCATATTATTCTATTGCCTGTCTGATTTTGTGATCAATCTGATGTACGGGTCGGCATTTGCAGAAAGTTCGCATGTATTGAAGATATTGATGCCAGGTGTGTTATTAATGATTATTTACAAAGTACTGTATATGGATATAGCAGGGAGAGGTAAGCCGTGGATGTCTATGGAAGCTATGATACCGGCGGTTATTGCCAATGTGGTACTCAACTATTTCTGGATACCAAAGTATGGGGCAAGTGGTTCAGCAATGGCTTCAACGGTGAGTTATTCCATCGCTGCACTGGTCTTTCTGGTTCTTTATTCGATGCACACCCGTATCCCTGTTAAAAAAATATTTGCGTATACCAGGGAAGACAAAGATTTTGCGCTGGCGATCGTTACGAAGTTTAAAAAGAAAATTTACAGATAACCGGTGCGGAGCGGTATTGGTATAATCAGTAGCTTATGGTGAAAGCGTTTGATATAAATAGAAGGAAGTACAAACCCATTGCAATGGCATTGGCAGTAGTACTGTTGATTTCCTGTTCTCCTTTCTTTAGCATGGGTGGGAATGCTGGCTACCTGATCCTGGGATCTACCGGTCTTTACTTTTTATTGTTTGCAAACAGTTTGGCTCAGAAACAGGCGCGCTTAACCAATCTGAACCTGAATTATTTCATTATTTCTCTCCTGCTGTTATTGTACCTGTTCTTCCCGATTCGTCAATACGACAGGTTGGTGGTAGCGGTTGTATGGTTAGTGGTTTTTTTAACGGTGCTCATGTTGGATACGGCCATCCTACTTTTGGCTGCCAGGTATTTTGCAAATATCATTTTTGTCATTTCGTTATTGGCACTTGCGATATTTGTAATAAAACTGATTGGCATTGATCTTCCTTATTACCCGTACGAAACCGGAGCCACTGGGTCAAAGGCTTTATTCTTTGTATACCCCGGCACCGCTGTGCTTCAAGGACAGGAATACACCATATTTGGACGCTCATTATTCAGGGTGAGCGGAATTTTCTCTGAGCCGGGGCACTTCGGTGTTATTGCGGCTATTGTATTATTCATGAATCCTGATATTTTAAGTAAACGAAAAAGGAATGTTATTTTTTGTGCAGCATTGCTGACGCTTTCCATGGGTTTTTTTGTGCTGATAGCAGGCTTGCTTGTATATAGATTCAGGTTTTCCCACAAGCAGGTAGTAGGGCTGATTGTCCTGGCTGTGATGGCTTTTGTGGTAATATCAATATTGCCTGCAGACTTTCTGGATCGCTTTTTTCTGAACAAAGTAAGTAGTTCTTCCGATGTATTGGACGCAAGAACTTCCGCTGAGTTTTCCCGCTTTTACGATAACTATACACGGTATGGCCTCAATTTTTTTGGTGGTGGACGAACGATTACGGAAAACTTCAATGTCACTTCTTCTGATTACCGCTCTTTTTTATTGAAGTATGGCATAGTAGGTATGGCCTTGTATCTCGTGTGGTTCCTGGTAATCACTTATGGACGTAAACAAAAATATGTGTTGTTGTCTTTCTTCTTTTTCCTGGTAGTTTTTGTACACAGGTCCTGGTTGGTGGATTACCTGATCTTTTTGTTCGCCGTTTATTTCATTCCGTTGTCATATGAATTGACCATTAAAAAGCACACTAAAACTAAATATAATCCAGTTTATAGTAATGGCAGCCTGCAAATGTATCCTGTATAAAGGATGCATTGTAAAACAAGAATACTGATTGTGAAAGACCTATTGTTAACAGCATAAATGTTAGAATAATGACCATATTGAAATCTGGAATTCTTTTCAGTTGTCTTTTCATGCTTGCCATGTCATGCAACAGCCAGGGCGGGGATATTAACTATAATGGTAAGCCGTTTGTTTTTACCGGTTTACCCGCGCAATACATGCCACAGATGCCAGCAGCGATATTGGCTGAAGCTAATGCAGCCGCAAAGAAAGCATTTGATCTCACTACCTTATTACCCGCTGGTTATAAAAAGGATGGTTCTGTTGACTATACTTCTTATTTGCAAAATGGCCTGGATAAAAACAGAGATGTTGTTTTTCCTGATTTTCCGGTACTGATCAGTGAAAAGGGTTTAACCGTGAGTAGTAATTCCAATCTTTATTTCCGGTCGGGTTCTAAAATAATAATGAAACCCAATAATCTGGAGACGTTCGAGATAATCCGGCTCCACGGTGTAAATAATGTAAACATCTACAATGCCTGCCTGATCGGTGACCGGAAAGGCCATACCGGTAAAACGGGCGAGCATGGAATGGGCATTGCCATCAGATCATCCAGGGATATTAATCTCTATAGTCCCAGGATTTCAGAATGCTGGGGCGATGGTATTTATATCGGATGGCGTACCAGGCAGGTGGTAGATGACCACTACATCCCCAGTGACAATGTGAATATTTACAATGGACTTATAGATTTTAACCGGAGAAATGGTATCTCCATTGTTTGTGGCAGAAATATTAAGATCAGTAAAACTGTAATTGCTAATACCTACGGCACACTTCCCATGAGCGGAATAGATATTGAGCCGAATGAACCAAAGGATATCATTAACAATATTCAGATTGATAGTCTTACCACTTTTAACAATGCCCGTGATGGGATCTTGATTGTACTGACACGCTTACCCAGCGCCGCTAATAATGTGAATACCAATATAGTTATTAAGGATCATCTTGATGACAGGTCCTATGGTGCCATGAGAATTGGTTCAGGATTCAGAAGGGGAGACCGTGAATTAACGGGGCAGATCAAGGTGATCAATCCGGTATGGAAAAACAACGAAATGCCATTCAGATACAGGAGTAATTACCAGATGTTGCCCGCGACAGAGTTGAAAAATGTGAAAATTGAAAACAATGCTAGCAGTAATATGGCTAAAGGAGCCGTGAATACTTTCAGCACACCTGTGAAAAATGTAAATAATCAGGATGCGTTGAAAAAGATAAAGACAGCATTGAGCAAAGAAAGTAAAATTAAGATAGAAGAGTAATAAATCAAGAGGAAAACTATGACGAAGCTGCTTGTACATGCCTGGGTAGTGCATAAAGAGATGGCAACCTATTATTTGCCTTATACGCACTGGGTGTATTTGAAGGAGATTGTAAAATACTACGATGAGGTTTGTTTAATGTCCCCTACAAAAGTATGCGATGAAAATAGCAGCAATGGTCTGATGTCTCTAGCATGTTTTGATAATGTGAAAGTATACGAGCTGCCTTATTCTTCCAGTTATGTTGGTGCAATACCGCATGTAGGCGCTTATATAAAAGCATATAAAGCACTACAGGGATATGATGAAGTATATGCCCGTTACCCGGTTCCTTTTGGCTGGTTAGGGAAATTTTATTTTAAAAGAAAGAAGCGGATCGTTCACTTCGTGGGGGATCCGGTAGATGCTGCCAGAACAAATCCCAACTTCAGCCGCATGAAGAAGTTTATTATGATTTCTCTTTTTATGCCCGAACATTCAGCGTATATGTGGGCTTGCAAAGGCGCAAGTGTATTTACAAATGGGCATCACCTGAAAGAGAAGCTGGTCAGAAGTGGCATTAAAGCTGAAGCTGTTATTTCCTCCACTTTAAATGAAGGGGATTTTTACCTGAAAGATCAGTCGCAGATGAAGCAGGATGCTCCCCGGTTACTGTATGTGGGGTATCTGCGTAAAGCAAAAGGAGTGGAGACGGTGATCAGGTCTTTTCACAAAGTACAGGGGCAATATCCGGGTGCCACACTAACAATTGTTGGTTCTGGTGAATTTGAGCAGGAACTGAAAGCACTCGCTACTCAGTTGGGGTTGAATCCATATATCGATTTCGCAGGCCATATTGATAACCGGGAAAAGTTAAACAATATGTTGAGAAGCCATGATGTTTTTTGCTTTGCCAGTCTGTCGGAAGGCTCTCCCAGAGTGATCCTGGAAGCCATGGCCAATAGCTTGGTAGTAGTGAGCACCCCCGTTGGTTCTTTACCCAATGTATTTGAAAATGAACATGATATCCTGTTCGCCGGATTCAATGATGATGAAGGGTTTTATAAACAGATCGATGCGTTAGTAAAAGATAATCGCCTTACACAGCAGCTTAGCAGTAATGCTTATAATAAGGTGAAAGATTTTACGATAGAAGGATTTATTAAAAAGATATTCCATGAAGGTTAAGTTATCCATACTGTATTCCTGGCTGGTGAAGGTCAGTACTTTACTACTGCCTAATATACCTTTATTCATGCGGTTTAGAGGGTTTTTATACTCGCTGATGATGAAAGGTTGCGGGCGCAATTTTCAGGTTACTTCTACTGCTGTTTTGAATTCACTGACCGGGTTGAAAGTGGGGGATCATGTTTACATAGCGCATAATACAGTTGTCATTGGCCTTGATATTGAAATAGGAGATGAGGTGTTGATAGGTCCCAACTGCATTATTTCTTCTGGGAATCATACTTTTTTAAACAATTCCTATCGTTTTGGGAAATCATTGAGGCGGCCGGTTAAAATTGGATCTGGTGCGTGGATAGCCGGAAACTGTGCTGTGCTGGGTGGAAGTATTTTGCCTCCTAGATCTGTTCTGGGTGCTGGTTCTGTGCTAAATAAGAAGTATGAGGCGGCAGATAGTTTGTATGGGGGTACACCGGCGTTATTCATAAAAGAAATGCGATGAGAATACTTTATATACATCAATATTTTACGTTACCCAGTTCGTCTGGCGGAACCAGGTCATATGACCTGGCGAAGCAGTTTACAATAGCGGGGCATAAAGTTATTGTTGTGACTACAAGTTCCTTCCTGAAGGGCTTCGATTTTAAGGACGCCTGGACAGTGATAGAGCAGGAGGGAATAGAATTACACGTTTTAAATCTAGAGTATAGTAATAAAATGAGTTTTGCCAAACGGGCGCTTACGTTTGTAAAGTTTGTGGCAAAATCTTCTTTAAGGGTATTGAAAATTAAAAGTGATGTAGTGCTGGCTACTTCCACACCCATTACCATAGCAGTGCCGGCAATGGTCAAGAAATCCTTACAGGGAGTGCCTTATATTTTTGAGGTGCGCGACGTATGGCCGGAAGTACCTGTGGCCATGGGTATTATCAGCAACAAACTGCTCGTGAAATTGTTGAATGCATTTGAAAAGCGCATCTACAAAAATGCCGCACATATTGTTCCACTGTCCGACGATATGAAAAGATCGATTGAAGAAAGAACGACCGTATCTGTAAAGAAATTATCTGTCATTCCAAATATCTCAGAAGTATTGCGCTTCGATTCATTCGATACTAACAAAAGTATCCTGGCCGGGCTGTTGGGATTTACACCTGTCAAAACCGTACTGTATGCAGGAACACTTGGTATGGTCAATGGGTTGAGATACCTCGTAGATCTGGCGACCCATCTCAAAACAATAGACAGTAGTATAAAGTTTATTGTATTTGGAGACGGTATGGAGAAGGCATCACTAATGAAATATGCACTGGAGAATAAGGTGTTAAACAGTACTCTTTTCTTTTTTGATCCTGTTCCTAAATCGCAACTCGCCCAGCTATATTATGAAAGTACGGTGGCAAGTTCTTTTGTTATTCCAATTCCGGAGTTATGGGCCAACTCCGCTAATAAGTTCTTTGACTGCCTGGCGGCGGGACGCCCGATACTGATTAACCATCGAGGTTGGCAGGCAGCAGTAATTGAAAAAGAAGATGTTGGTTTTGTGATGGATTATCAGGTAGATAATTTACAGCAGGAAGCCAGGCGTTTTGCTGATTATATAAATAACAAATCATTGTTGAAGGCGCAGCAGATAAGAGCGCGGGCGCTCGCACAGCGAAGCTATTCCCTGGATATTGCTGTGGGCAGCTATTTAAAAATACTGGACAATGTTGTATCGTAAATATTTTAAAGGAGCATTGGATGTATTGATAGCATTCGTTGCATGCACCATTTTATTACCGGTCTTCATCGCAATAGGCATTTTATTGTTTATCGCAAACAGTGGTAACCCGTTTTTTTTGCAGGCGAGGCCAGGTAAGAATAACCGGATATTTAAAGTAATCAAGTACAAAACAATGAATGATAAGCGGGATACCAAGGGTGAATTGCTACCTGATGAGCAGCGCCTGACAGTCATAGGAAGTTTTGTACGTAAAACATCCCTGGATGAAATTCCTCAGTTGATCAATGTGCTGAAAGGGGATATGAGTCTTATCGGTCCGCGCCCCTTGCTGGTGGACTATTTGAATCTGTATTCCGAAACCCAGGGAAGACGGCACGAAGTGAAACCAGGCATTACAGGATGGGCCCAGGTAAATGGTAGAAATGCGATCAGCTGGAATCAAAAGTTTGAACTGGATGTGTGGTATGTAGATCATGTAAGTTTTTTACTGGATGTTAAAATTGTGATGATGACTTTTATAAAAGTTTTTAAGTCAGAAGGAATTACACAGAAGGGACATGTATCAACGGAAAGGTTCAGGGGAGAGGCCAATGCATAATAGTACTAAAACAGGCTACTGATGAAATACACAGCAACGTTTATATACGGTGCCAGCGGGCATGGAAAAGTTATTATAGAAATACTGGAAGCAAATGGTATGGAAATCGGCGGCGTATTTGATGATAGTATGAGCGTAACCACTTTACTGGACTATCCCGTAGCTGGTTTTGACCCACTTAAAGTCAATGGCACCGCGCAGCTGATTATATCTATCGGAAATAACCGAGTGCGGAAAAAAATTGCAAGTGAATTACAGGTGACTTTTGGGAAAGCTATACATCCTGCTGCCAACATTTCCCCCAGATGTACAATTGACGAAGGAACAGTAGTGATGGCCGGTGTAACGGTCAACAGCCATGTGCAGATAGGGAGGCATGTTATCATCAATACAAATGCAGTGGTTGATCATGATTGTTTGCTGGAGGATTATGTGCATATCTCCCCTGGTGTGGCACTGGCCGGAAATGTGCAGGTAAGGGAGGGGACGCATGTGGGTATTGGTGCCACTGTTATTCAGGGAATAAAAATTGGCCGGTGGTGTACCATCGGTGCCGGTGCAGTGATCAGAAAGGATGTACCTGATTATGGTGTAGTAGTTGGTAATCCGGGTAGAATAATAAAATATAATACACAGGAATAAAATATTTGTCAATTATGAATGAAAAGATATGGCTCTCCTCTCCACATATGGGAGAAAGTGAAAGGAAATACGTAACAGCTGCATTCGATACTAACTGGATTGCACCTTTGGGTCCTAATGTAGATGGTTTTGAAAAGGACCTGGAACTGTATACCGGTGCTTCGCATGTTGCGGCATTGTCGTCAGGTACAGGCGCTTTACATCTCGCATTAATTCTTGCAGGTGTGGAAGCAGGGGATGAAATTATTTGCCAGAGCATGACTTTTTCTGCGTCTGCTAATCCTATCGCTTATCTGGGTGCTATACCTGTTTTTATTGATAGCGAAATGGATACCTGGAATATGGATCCTGTTTTACTGGAACAAGCTATTCAGGAACGGATAGCGAAAGGCAAAAAACCGAAGGCTATTATTCCTGTTCATTTGTATGGGATGCCTGCAAAAATGGAGGAGATTCTTACGATTGCCAACAAATATGACATCGCTGTTATTGAAGATGCGGCGGAAGCCTTGGGATCAACCTATAATGACCAGTCCTGCGGCACCTTTGGCACTTTTGGTATTCTTAGCTTTAATGGGAACAAAATAATAACAACCAGTGGTGGTGGTGCATTGGTTGGCAGTGATAAGGCTGCAATGGAAAAGGCCCGTTTTCTGGCAACCCAGGCCCGTGATCCTGCGCCTCATTATGAGCATAGCCAGATAGGGTATAATTACAGGATGAGTAATGTTTGTGCCGGTATAGGAAGGGGTCAGATGGAAGTCCTGGATGAGAGAGTCAGGCAGCGACGAGCCAATTACCGGCACTACGAGGAGCAACTGGCTTTATTACCAGGGGTGCAGTTTGTGGATGAAAAGGCAGGTGCTTTCAGTAACAGGTGGTTAAGCACCGTGCTGATTGATCCTGTGAAAAGCGGTGGTATCAGCCGTGAAACAGTGCGGCTGGCATTGGAAAAACAGAATATTGAATCAAGACCATTATGGAAACCCATGCATATGCAACCGGTTTTTTCCGGCGCACCAGCTTATGTGAACGGGGTGTCTGCAAAACTTTTTGAAGACGGTTTGTGCCTACCCAGTGGCTCTAATCTCACCCCTCAGCAATTGCATGCTACGACTGCTATTGTTAAAGCTTTATGGGCTTAGCGGGCTAATATTTTTACTTAATTTACTTAACAGCAACGATCTCCGGTCAGGAGGCCGTTGCTGTTCTTTTATGAAACGCAACCAGTCACCCTGTATTCCTGTCGGCATGTAATATCTTACCTCACTCCATGTTTACTATAAGATAATCTGTAAAATCTATTTAAATGTGTAAATTATAAAATGTATTTTTATCTAATTAGTAGATGTAAATAAATATTATTATTTATAATAAATATATTGTATCTTTTTCAGAAGCTTAGTAGCATATTAAGCGTTAGCAGATTTATCCTTATACTATTCTATGATGATGGCGAGAAACCTATTTAGGGGGATTGTGCATTGTACTATGCCGTTTTTTTTGGTAACCGTATTTAATATCCATCTTTTTGCGCAGGATATTGAAATCAAAAACCCTTCACTGGAAGGACCTCCAAGGGCCGCTGCTGCTCCTCCTTCCTGGTATATTATCAATAATTCTCCGGATATCCAACCTGGCTGTTGTAGTGTATCACAGCCTGCATCTGATGGGGATACATACATTGGTATGATCAGCAGTAGTGAATGGGCAGAAGGGGTCTCTCAAAAACTCAGTAAAGAAATTATCGCAGGCAAAACATATTCATTTTCGATGGACCTGGCGTATCCTCCCGTATACTTCGGAAACAAAATATGTGATGGCGCTTTCATAATATATGGAGGTGATGCCATAGGAGGGAAAAATGAGATATTATGGAAATCCGATCTGTTTTTTCATACCGGCTGGAGAAGATATACCGCCATATTTACAGCCACAAGGAATTATAAATTTATCTCCCTGTGTTCTTATTTCACTTCCAGCTGTACTGATGGAAAATTTTCTGCAGTGTTGGTAGACAATCTTTCACTGGTTATCCGGGAGATTCCACGAATTGTACTCACCGTGCAGAATACCTGTAAAGGAACCAATACTGGAAGCGCCAGTGTAGCCGTTTTAGGAGGTCCGGAACCATATACTTTCAATTGGGCGCCGGGCGGACAAACAACCAATCAAATCAATAACCTGCCAGCCGGCAATCATGAAGTAATGGTAACCGGGGCCAATGGCGCCATGGCTACAGCAGCGGTAACCATAAGAGAAACAATACTGCAGCATGAGGTGACGGTATCATCATCGCCCTGCAATGGTGACGAACAAAATAAAATTATACTCAATACTACCGGTGGGGCGCCACCATACCGCTATTATTTAAATGATGCGCCCCAGCCCAGCTATACCGCTACTTTTAAGGCATTGCGTCCCGGAAATTATGCGGTGGTTGTGAAAGATGATCATGGATGCGAAGATAAAATACAAAACATTCAACTGACAGAGCCTCCACCTTTACAGATCGCTGCCGTCAGCAAAAAGGATATCAGTTGCAACGAAACAACAGACGGCCGCATTGCACTGGACATAACCGGTGGAACGACCCCTTACTCGTATAGCCTGGAACCGGGTAACTGGCAGCCGGATAGTGTATGGAAGCAGCTGGATGTAGGGAGATATTATTTCCAGGTGAAAGATAAAAATGACTGCCTTGTCCGGGGATCTGCTGAAATATTGAAACACCAGCGGGATTGCGCCGTATTTGTACCTACGGCATTCAGTCCGAATGGCGATGGGAAGAATGACCTATTCCGGGCAAAAGTGCATGATGACATCAGCCAATACAGGCTGGTGGTGTATAATCGCTGGGGAACGCCTGTCTTTCAAAGTAACGACCCCCGGGCTGCCTGGGACGGGAATCAGCAGCCGGCCGGAAGTTATGTGTGGGTACTTACTTATACTGATAGTAAGAAACAGGGACGTAAAGAACTGGGTAACCTGGTATTAGTCAGATAGTATTCAGGAGATATCCTGTTATAATTGCCTATTCTGAAAAGGATATTTCTCCAACAGGTTCCGCAACTTTTTATTTTTACCAATAGCAATTATGGCCTGCATATGTTTTTCATGATGCAGATCCGTGCCGATGAGGTCCACGAGTTGTGCGTCCAGTAGTTTCTCCGCCATATGCTGTACATGCTTGCCGTAGTAACCGGTAAATGAAAGGAGATTTACTTGCAACAAACACCCCTGGCTTTTCAGTTGCTTGTAGGTGTCCATATCAGCATGTAGATAGGCATAGCGTTCCGGGTGGGCAAGCACCGGCTGATAGCCCCCCGCCTGCAGCTCAAACAGCCACTGATGTAACTGTGGTGGTGCCGCCATAAAAGAGATCTCTACCAATACCAGGTTGCCGGTGAGGGTAAGGAGCGGATGTTGCATCAGTGCTTCAAACTGTTCATCCATATAATATTCTGCAGCAAACTGAAACGGAATGCTGATGTTTTTTGCCGTCAATGCTTCACTTACCTGTTCATATGGCCCTGTTAATGTTTGCACCGAATTGGGATAGCGGTCCATCATAACGTGCGGGGTAGTGATAATTTTTTTGATCCCCATGGCATGCAGTTGCTCAATAAAATGTACAGCGGTAGCAGTTTCCTGTACGCCGTCATCAATAGCGGGCAGCAGATGTGAGTGGATGTCTGTTTCCATGAATGCCAGTACAGGAGCAAGCTGGTTATCGTCCTTATGTCGGTTGCGAAAAAAAAGCATAGCAGGTTTCTCTAATGGTTAGCAATTTATAGTAAGCGATGGATAGATAGTTTTCATGTCGTTCGCTGTCGCCTATTGCTACATAATCAGTGCCACAATTTCTTCCAGGAATTTTTTATCTGTTTCATCAAAATGGGCGAGGTATTCACTGTCTGCATCCAGTATTGCTTTTACCACTCCTTCCCGGATAATGGGCACAACAATTTCAGATTTTGATAAACTGCTGCAGGCAATATGTCCCGGAAATTTTTCCACATCCGGTACGATGAGCGTAGTGGCCTGTGCCCAGCTGCTTCCACAAACACCCCTGTTCCTACGGATACGGGTACACGCAACGGGCCCCTGAAAAGGGCCGAGTACAAGTTCATCGGCTTTAACCAGGTAGAATCCCACCCAGAACCAGCCAAACTGCTCTTTCAGCGCAGCAGATACGTTGGCCATATTAGCAATCAGGTCGGATTCTCCTTCCAGCAACCCTTTAATTTGTGGGATCAGTGATGTATATTGTGTGGCCTTATCGCCTTGTATAATGTGTAAGTCTTCTGCCATAAAATCCGGTATTCCCTGCAAAAATACCAATGATTTATGTGATTCATATAAATCAACTGAATCCGGTCTTTTTTGCTACAGGAACATGACAATTTTAATGCAGATTTTATCCGTTATTATTGTATATTTATTTCAATAGCCATTAAAGTGAAAAGGTTAACCGCTCAGCCCATTGAAATCTTATGCGAAAGGATATTAATATCATTCATCCTTTTTTCTACATGCCAAAAAGTTAATTAAAATATCTTTGTTATACTATGAATCTACCCGAAGTAATATTGGTAAATGAATCCGACGTAGCTATTGGCACAATGGAAAAAATGGAAGCACACCGTAAAGGCTTATTGCACCGGGCCTTTTCTGTATTCATTATGAATGATGCCGGTGATATTTTATTACAACAAAGGGCATTGGATAAATACCATTCCCCTGGTTTGTGGACCAATGCCTGTTGCAGTCACCAGGTACCCGGCGAAACCACAGAAGCCGCTGCACACCGCCGTTTGCAGGAAGAGCTGGGATTCGATTGTCCACTGCACGAAATATTCTCATTCACTTACAGGACAGCATTTGATAATGGTCTTACCGAACACGAATACGACCACGTGTTAATGGGGACCTACAATGGAACAATAAACCCCGACAGATCGGAAGTAAATGATTACCGGTATTTGTCTGCCAACCGGATACTGGAATTAATGGAACAGGAACCGGCAAGGTTTACCAGCTGGTTTCGCCTTGCATTACCCAAAGTTTTACAACATCTGATTAAGCCCGTAATTGTCGCTGGCGCGTAATCTGCCCCTTTTTTTGCTGGCCGGCAATTACTGTTAACCGGATTGTATTGATTTAACGATTTACTATGCCACCTAGTCTGGCCAGGACCTCTTATACCTGCCAGCATTTTTCCGGGTAACGCCCGGTTTTACCTATGTCATTTTATAACCCGAATAGTTAACTATTAAATCCACAAACAACATGACAACGATCCTGTTCCCCCGGATCCAGTATCCGTTTCCTTCCCGTATCAATCATCATGTACAGGAAGCCCAGCAACATATTACCGATTGGGTAAATCATTACAGGCTCCTTACCACAGAAAAAGCGGTGACGCGTTTTAGCAAAGCCCGCTTTGCATGGCTTGCTGCCAGAGCGTTTCCGGATGCTGCCCTCGATGAACTTTGCCTGATAGCCGATTTTAATACCTGGCTGTTCATCCTGGATGATCAATGCGACGAAGCTGCTGCCGGTAGAAAATCTGCCTACCTGAAAAGTATTATGGCAGGATTGATGGACATCCTGCATTACAACAAACACGTTACACCCAAAGACGGAGGACCACTGCCTTCAGCACTGAGCAGCATATGGGAGCGTATGCGCGCTATCAGCAGCCCCGCCTGGCGCCTGCGTTTTATTCGCAGCATGGAAGATTATTTCAATTCCTGCCTGTGGGAAGCAGAAAACAGGGAAGCCGGTATCGTGCCCACCGTAGCGGATTACGTACGCATGCGCCCTTTTACCGGTGCGCTCTTCGCAGATGTGGAAGCGATCGATATCATAGAAAAAATCTACCTCCCGGAGGAAATGCTGCAACATGCACTCCTCAAGCGGATGGTGCTGGCCTGTAACAATATTGTTTGCTGGGCCAACGACCTGTTCTCCTGTAATAAAGAAGCACGACAGGGTGATGTACACAACCTCGTGCTGGTATTACAGCACGCCAATAAATCTACCCTGCAACAGGCTGTAGATGAGGCGGCACGCATGCACAATGAGGAAGTAGCGATATTCGTAGCATTGGAAAAACTGCTGCCACTCAGCAGTACAGAAAAAGATTATGAATTGCTGCGCTATGTGGCCGTACTACATTCCTGGATCACCGGCAATTTTGATTGGAGTCTCCATGATACCGGAAGATATAATGTAGCCGTGAAAGAGTACCAAGATTAAAGGATTAAAAGATTAACCGGATGGGCGTTTTATTGTTTAAATTTTTAAACAACAAAACGCCCATCCGGTTAATCTTTTTTATTCCTGGTAATCCTGGTCATGCGTTCGATCCTGCTCCCGATCCACCAGAACGAGAGCGCCAGAATAGTAAAGAAAATGCCTTTGTTGGTACGATCCCACAGGTATTCGAAATACCGGGTGTATAGATCGAGTAGTAGAAAGATGACACCAAGATCCCGTAATAAATTATCTTTTGTCCGGATACCAAGCAACAGCACCGCGATACATTGTGCACTGTAAACAAACACCCACAGCAGCAGGTGAACCTGCCGTAGGTCCTGCCATTCCTGCCAGGTACCGCAGTTGCCGAAAATAGAAATGAGCCAGCCGGAAATCATCAGCAACAGCCAGCCACCACTCCAGGTAATATCTTTCACCGGTTGATAGATGTGGGTACGGCGTGCTGCCCATCCCAGCAAAATCATTACAGCACTCAGCAAAACCATCCGGCAGGGGAGGTTCATGCCAAGGAAATAGGCGCTGTTATCCGTGAGGTAGTATGTCAGCTTTACATAGGCAGGAATCAGGCAGAGCAGTGTAGCCACCCATAATAAACGTGATTGTAACGTGAGTGATAGTACGCCGTAAATGAGAGTTGCCAGCAACCAGAATGCACCGTAGTTGCCATCAAAATAGTTGACACTTTTACCCAGGTATACTACGGTAACGCCTGTACTCAGTACCGGCAGCAGCCAGAACAATTCGCGGTTCAATGAAAAAACGGGTTGTCCTTTTTTTCTGCGCCAGCCCTGGTAGCAGAGGAAGATGGTGACTGCTCCGAAAAGCAGGGAAATCACGCTATCTGTAAGCGATAGCTTTTTGCGGATGATCTCAATCCATTTTTCATCCAGTACGAGCGAGCCAAAGGCCATCAGGCCGCAGGAAATTGCTGCAATGAAAATATACAGGGTGATGGTTTGCCAGTCGGCGCTTCTGATTGTGTAAGTCTTGTGCAGCCCGGTTGCCTGTTCTTCGCTGATAAGACCGGCCCCCTGCCATTCAGTAATGGCATTGCGCAACAACTGCGCATCTCTTTTATCTACTTCCATCATAGCACTACGTTTCAACTGGTTTTATCAATATGGACGAGGCGAAGGGTGTTACGCCTTTTTATGCGGAGGCGGAAATGGTTGAATAATACCAGTGCCGGCAATAAGAAATAACTCAACCGCTGCATCATGGCATTTTCCGGAAAGATGAAATATACCATGGCAATACAGGTGAAGCCGGTGGCCATCGTCAGAAAATTATATTTATACCGCTGATAAAGCAGCTCTTTTTCAGTTTGATAACCCGGAATGGTGAGGGAGGGTCTGCGCTGGAAGAGGTAATAGCTGATCCAGAATAAGCCTGCCAAACAACCAGCCAGGTTGCAGCAATACAGGAATAACGGTAACATAAAATGAGCCGTCAGATGCATCATGGCCGAAGTAGTGAAAGGAAAAGACACTATAAAGAACAGGAAGAAAAGATTGCGCCTGATAAACCCTTCGTCATAATGCTGCAAAAAACGGCACAACTGCACATGACGAAGCCAGAAGTTACCAATAAATATAAAGCTCGCCGCAAAAGTAAGAAATGCAAAGAGCATGGGTTTCATCAACGTATAATATCCATCGGGAGGTAGGTGATCAGGGATGTTGGGTAATCTGATCTCAATAATAAGCAGCGTTATCGCAATGGCAAATACAGCATCGCTGAATAACACCACCCGCTCCAGTTCAAATTCGCGGTGTATCAGTTTGGGTTCCTTGATGACAGACATTGACATAATAAAAACGTATAGCTTTTCAGCAATATACAAAAAGCTGTGTTATGCAACCAGCTTTTGGCTCCTGCGGCGGAGCTTCCGCCTGGATTCCTCACCTTGCCATTTTCTTTGAAAGCTGATAGCTTTCTGCAACATTTTCACTGTTCTATTGTTAAGTACATATCAATCATCATATACTTTCAAAGTAATAAGTATGCGTTGTCGCCTTATTTTGTTTACAATCGTTTTAATATCAGGAATACCAGCCGCTTACGGGCAATCGGATACTACCCAGTCAGGAAACTATGCATTTAACCTGGCAGACTGCATACAATTTGGTTTGGCCCACCACCATGATATCGTAAACGCTAACCTGGATATTCAGTTCTCACAGGAACAGGTTAAAGAAGCTACCGGCAAGCTGCTGCCACATGCGGACATCAACGCCAGCTTCAATGATAACCTGAAACTGGCCACCTCCCTCATTCCCGATATTGCCAACGGGAACTATGACCAGAAAATTCCTGTTCAGTTCGGAACCAAATTTTCCTCCAGCGTATCCGGTCAGGTGAATCAGACCGTTTTCAACAGCGATTATTTCCTGGGACTGAAAGCCGCCAGGGTATATAGCGGCCTGGCTACAAAATCGTATACCCGTACTGAAATCGATACCCGTGTTGCCATTTCCAAAGCTTATTATGCCGTATTAACCAACCAGGAAAGTATCCGGCTCTCCAAAGCGAATGTAGAACAGCTGAAGAAAACATTAGCAGATACAAAGGCCCGGTACGACGCCGGGGTAGCAGAAAGGGTAGATGTAGACAGGATCAGCGTTTCTTATAATAATGTAGTGACACAGATAGAAAATCAGATCAGGTTGCTCGTATATACCATGCAGTTATTGAAGTTTCAGATGGGCATGCCCCAGGAAAGTAACCTGGAACTAAAGGAAACCGTGAACGACCTGAGTGTGGAATCCTTTATTACAGATACGCTCAACTACCAGGTACAGGACCGTATTGAATACAGCATTCAAAATACACAGATTGCCCTGAACGAGCTGAGTTTGAAAAGCAAGAAGCTGGGTTATCTGCCATCACTATCTGCTTTCCTGAATTATGGGTATAATTATTTTTCGACAGATTTCGGGGACCTCTATAAAACCGGCTACGGCGCCTCCGTACTGGGGCTCACCTTTACCTGGCCCATCTTTACCGGTACCGAAAGGTTACACCAGATCCAGCAGAACAGGATCACACTGGAAAAATCCAGGAATGACCTGGATTATCTGTCTCAACAAATAAAACTGGAAGTACAGGCTGCCAATACCTCCTACGAAAACAACAAGGCGTTGTTTGTAACACAAAAAACGAACATGACCCTCACCCAGGGCATCTATGATCGTATTGTACTCAAATTTGAACAGGGCGTAGCCACCAGCCTGGACGTTATTTCAGCAGAAAGCGAGCTTACACAGGCCCGGACAGACTACGTAAATGCCATGTTGAACACATTGATCAGCAAAACAGACCTGGATAAAGCAATGGGAAAGATCAAATAGTATTTATATATCATCATAAACTGGTAATCCGTAATTCGTAATTATTTCTCTATATGGACTTGAAAATAAAAAGCACCCTACTGGTTTCTGCCATTTTCTGTGGCGCTTGTGGCGGCGGGAAGCAGCAACAGGCGGGGATGATGGGCGGGCGAATGAAAGCTACCGTGGTAGCTGCAGAAGTGGTGGCCACCTCCTATACGGTAGCAGATAATTTTCCCGGTACATTGGTAGCACATGATGTTGTGGAGATAAGGGCAGATGTTACCGGCTTCCTCGAAGCAATCAAAGCAAAAGATGGCAGCCTTGTAAAAAAAGGTCAGCCGCTCTATGAGATAGATAGAAGCCGCTATACGGCTGCATACGGACAGGTAGCAGCTTCTCAGCAACAGGCAGAAGCAGACCTTGCCCAGCGGGAGAAGGATTATGAAAGATATAAAAGCCTGCTGGAGCATGATGCTATCTCCAAACAAACGGTAGACCAGGCATATACGGCCATGCTAACATCCAAAGCCAACCTGGCGGCGGCGAAAGCCTCCGTGGCAAGGGCCGGTACCGATGTAAACCACGCTATCCTGCGTGCACCCGTAACCGGTAGGATCGGTATCGCACAGATTAAAGTAGGCGATATCGTAAATGCTGGTCAGACTGTCATCAATAATATTGTGAACGAGCATCCCATGTTTGCCGATTTTGATGTGCCACAGGCAAGTCTGCCTCATTTTATCCAGGTAGAAAAGGGAAAGGGAAGTGAAAAATTCTTTCTCCGGTTTACCAGCGGTGAAAGTTATCCGGAAGAAGGAAAAATCATGACCATTAATAATATGGTAGATCAGCAAACCGGTACTATCAAGGTGCGCCTGGTTTTTCAGAACAAGGACGGCTTGCTGAAATCCGGTATGAGCTGCGTGGTAGTGATGCAATACACCACACCCGAAACGCAGTTGGCCATTCCTACCAAAGCTATTATTCAGAACCTGTCCGAAACCAGTGTGTATATAGTGACAAAAGACAATGTAGTCAAACCCGTGGACATTACACCCGGTGCTGTAACGGATACCCTGACGCTGGTGACTGGTGGTCTTCAGGCGGGCGACCGGTTAGTGGTGGAAGGATTACAGAAGATCAAGCCCGGAGATACGGTTAATATAGCCGGTGCCGGCGGACCAGTAACAGGTAAACAATAAAATCCTAAATCGCCATCACAGTATGATCTCGAAAACATTTATAGAGCGCAAGAATACTACGATCGTAATTGCTATCATTATTGTGATTGTAGGGCTGATATGTATGTTTAACCTGCCCATTGCGCAGTTACCCGATATAGCCCCACCCGTTACAGATGTCAGAGCCAGTTACGTAGGGGCCAACTCCACCACGGTAGAAGAAACGGTAACAACGCCGATAGAAAACCAGGTAAATGGTACGCCCGGCGCCATGTACATACAGTCTGTAAGTGCCAATGATGGCTCTATGAGCATCACCGTTACCTTTAACCTGGGAACCGATCCGGATATTGCTACCCTGGATGTACAAAACCGTGTAAGCCTGGCGCTGCCCAGCACACCCGATGAAGTACGGCGTGTAGGGGTAACCGTTAAGAAGCGGTCTAATGATATGTTGATGGTGATTGCACTCAACTCTCCCCACGAAAAGCATAGCCGTGAATTCCTGGACAACTACATTAATATCTATCTCAAACCAGAATTGGCCCGTTTGAGCGGAGTAGGAGATGTGAACGCTTTTTCGCAGGATTACAGCATGCGTATCTGGCTGAATCCCGATAAGATGGCTGCACTCGGATTGACAGCCGGCGATATAGCCCAGGCCATTTCAGAGCAGAACCAGCAGGTGCCTGCGGGTAGTATTGGCGCGGCGCCAATGTCCCATCACCAGGCTTTTGAATATACGGTGAGTGTGAAAGGCCGCCTGGCCACCTCGGAGGAATTTGGCAATATAGTGGTAGCCGTTAGTAAGAATGGCGGACTGGTGCGCCTCAGGGATGTGGCGCGTATTACCCTGGGCTCCTTTACATATGCTATTGATGCCAAGGCTGATGGTAAAACCGGTAGCGGGATGGCTATTTACCTGGCTCCCGGCGCCAATGCCCTCGATGTGAATGATAATGTGATGAAAAAGATGGAAGAACTATCCAAATCTTTTCCTGATGATGTAAAATGGCTGGTACCTTTTGAAACTACCTCTTTCGTAAAAATTTCCATCAACGAAGTTATTCATACTTTCCTGGAAGCAATGGCGCTGGTAGTGTTCGTTGTATTTATTTTCCTGCAAAACTGGCGCGCAACGCTGATCCCGATCCTTGTTATCCCTATATCATTGATTGGTACGCTGATCTTCTTTGAGCTGCTTGGATTCTCTATTAATACCCTGACCCTCTTTGGTTTTGTACTTGCTATCGGTATTGTGGTGGATGATGCCATTGTGGTGGTGGAGGCCGTCCAGCATCATATTGATGCGGACCTCATGTCTCCGCGAGAGGCCACTTACAAGGCTATGTCGGAAGTACAGGCACCTGTTATTGCCATTGCCTTGATCCTGGCGGCAGTGTTTGTACCGGTGGCATTTATACCGGGTGTGAGCGGAAGACTGTATCAGCAATTTGCACTGACTATCGCCTTCTCAGTATTAATATCGGCTTTCCTGGCGCTTACATTTACACCTGCGCTGACAGCCGTTTTGCTGAGGCCGGCGCACCTGACCAAAAAATCCCATGGCATCAATAAGTTCTTTTTTAAATTCAATGAATGGTTTGAGAGGGTGACCAACCGCTACGGAAAGGCCGTAATGTTATGTATTCGCCGAACCCCGGTGATCATTATAGGGCTGCTGATCTTGTTGGCTATCACCTTTTTCCTCTTTATAAAAACACCTACCACTTTTGTTCCGCAGGAAGATATGGGCGCCATGTTCATTGCACTGGAGCTGCCGGAGGCCTCTTCTTCTCAAAGAACGAAGGAAGTAGTAAAGGAGGTGAGTAATATCCTGCTGAAGGATAGTGCTGTCAGTCACTTTTTTGGGATTACAGGTATCAACTTCGTGGCCAACGCCACGAAACCCAACTCGGGTACTTTTTTCGTGAGCCTGAAACCCTGGGATACACGGTATGCTGTTGGAGACGATATTAATACGGTGCTGGGCCGTATCCAGGGGGCTGCGAGCCATATTATCGGCGCAACTATTATTTGTATTCCGGCGCCTACCCTCCGTGGGTTGGGCACTTCCGGTGGTTTTTCTTTCATTATGGAACAGAAAAGCAATCCTGATGTAAAAGAATTTGTGAAGGTAATGGGACAATTCCTCGCTGCTGCCAATCAGCGGCCGGAGATAGCGCGGGCATATGCTTTTTTTAGTGCCAATACCCCGCAGTTCAATGTGGAAGTAGACCGTGATAAATGTAAGCAGCTGGGTGTAGCCGTCAGCGATGTGTTTGGTGCGCTGCAAACTTTCCTGGGTGGCCTGTATGTAAATGATTTCACCAAATTCAGCCGCAGTTTCCGCGTGGTATTACAGGCAGATTCGCTGTACCGTACCAGTATCAATAACCTGAATACTTACTATGTGCGGAATAATACCGGAAGTATGGTGCCGCTCAGCGCACTTATTACCACTTCGAAAGGGGCCGGTGCACCGGTGATCAATCACTTTAACCTCTATCGTTCCGTGGAAATTGATGGCGATAGCAGGGCAGGCTACAGTAGTGGAGATGCTATCAATGCATTGAAAGAAGTAGCTGCGCAGACACTGCCCGACAATTTCGGTTATGAGTGGGCCAACGTTTCCTTGCAGGAAATTCAGGCAGGTAACAGCAGTCTGTTGATTTTCAGTTTGTCGATCCTGTTTGTATTCCTGTTGCTGACCGCATTATACGAAAGCTGGTCTATACCATTTTCAGTACTGCTGGCGGTGCCTGTTGCCTTGTTTGGTTCTATCCTCGCGCTCACGCTGACCAAGCAGACGAATAGTGTGTATTCTCAAATAGGTCTTATTACACTGATTGGTCTGGCCGCTAAAAATGCCATCCTGATTGTGGAATTTTGTAAGGAACGTGTAGATAGAGGGATGCCATTACTGGAAGCAACACTGGAAGCGGTGAAGCTGCGTTTACGGCCTATTCTCATGACTTCTTTTGCCTTTATCCTCGGGGTAGTTCCCTTGTGCCTGGCAAAAGGCGCCGGGGCAGCATCGCGTCTTAATATAGGCTTTACCGTAGTGGGCGGTATGCTGGCTGCTACGCTGCTGGGCATTTTCACCGTACCGGTGTTATATGTCCTGATTACAAAAATAGCCTATGGTAAAAAGAAACTGGCTGACCTGGAAGCACATGGTAATGAAGAGAAGAAGCCACACGGTTTAGGAGAATAGTCTATCTTCATTAGCTATGAAAAATACAGAACGCTTCAGCACACGCGTAGATAACTATGTAAAATATCGGCCGCATTATCCGGCGGCCGTTATCCCTTACCTGGCGAAGGAAGCAGGCTTGTCGCGCCAGTCAGTTGTGGCAGATATCGGTGCCGGTACCGGCATCTCTGCACAGCCGTTTCTCGACAACGGTAATAAAGTATTCGCAGTAGAACCCAACCTGGAAATGCGGGAGATGTCCGAAAAATTACTACAGCGATACCACAACTTCACCGCTATAACAGGCACGGCTGAACGTACCACTTTGCCGGATGCTTCTATAGACCTGATAGTAGCCGGCACCGCCTTCCACTGGTTCGACCAGGAAGCTGCCCGCACCGAATTTCACCGCATTGCCCGTAAAGATGCATATGTAGTACTGATGTGGAATGTAAGGCGGTCGGAACTGGCATTTGAAAAGGAATATGAAAAACTCCTGCATCAATATGGCAACGATTATAAAGATATGCAGCATAGAAACGTAGGCGCGTCAACGTTATCCTCATTTTTTACACCCGGCACCTTTCGCGAAGCATCTTTTCAGAATGCACAAAACTTTGATTTTCCTGCGCTGAAAGGAAGAATGCTTTCTTCTTCCTACATACCCGAAAAAGACCACCCCTCCTACATCCCCATGATAAAAGCTTTGGAAGATCTGTTTGGAAAATACCAGGAACAAGGAATGATAAAATTCCATTATGAAACAAGGGTCTATCTAGGGCAGGTTTGAATTTACGGATTTACGAATTTTTTGATTTTGAGATTTGGCGGATGGAATAAATTTCAAAATCAAAAAATTCCGAAATTTAAAATTCCGTAAATATTTATTCCATCCGCCAAATCTCAAAATCAAAAAATTCGTAAATCCGTAAATATTTAGATCAGGCTATTATATAGTATTTCCACCGGATGCAGTGCCTTTACGCCGGTGCCATCTTTTACCTGGTGGCGGCAGCTGGTTCCGGGCGCGGCTATGATAGTACCAGTGGCAGCATTGCGCACGGCAGGGAAGAGTACCAGTTCACCGATTTGCATGCTCAGGTCATAGTGTTCTTTCTCGTATCCAAATGAACCAGCCATTCCACAGCAGCCGGAAGGAATTACTTCTACCGTATAATTTTGTGGTAAAGACAGCATTTGTTTGCTGAATAAGGCAGATGATAATGCTTTCTGCTGGCAATGCCCGTGCAGTTTGATATGTTGTTTGTCTGTTGTAAAATGTGCGGCAGTGATGTTGCCTTTCTCTGCTTCCTGCGCAATAAATTCATCTATCAGGAACACATTTTTGGCGAGCGCCTTTGCATCTGCGCGTAACCCTTCGCTTACAAGATCGGGGTATTCATCGCGGAAACTGAGTATGCTGGAAGGTTCCACGCCCAGTAACGGAACATTTTCATTAATAACGCTACTGAATATACGAACATTCTTTTCTGCAATGCCGCGTGCTTTGCGCAATAGTCCTTTGGACATATAAGCGCGGGCGCTTTCAGGGTGTTCTACCATCTTCACCTCATAACCCAGTCTGTGCAGGAGTTGTACCGCTTTGATACCGATAGTGGTATCGTTGTAGTTGGTAAACTCATCACAAAAAAGATACACAGGTTTGTTACCGGTTGCTGCTTTCTTTTCCTGCGGCCATTTGTTGTTGAACCACCTGCGTAAGGTAGTGCTGTACATGCCGGGCAGGGAGCGTTTCGGCGCAAAGCCGGATATTTTGCGGATGATACCGCCTGTGAGTTTATTGTTGATCAGTACATTATAAATGTCGGGTGCAATAGCTGCCAGGGCTGAAAGTTTGGAGTAGTTGCCAATCAGTGTAGACCGGAAGGGAACACCATTGGCATCATAATAATGCTGGAGGAATTCCATCTTCAGTTTGGCCATATCCACGTTGGAAGGGCATTCCGACTTACATCCCTTGCAGGCGAGACAGAGGTCCAGCACCTCGTAAATTTCTTTATGGTCGAAACGGTTCTCTTTATTGGAATGCGTCAGGAACTCGCGCAGGATGTTGGCGCGTGCGCGGGTGGTATCTTTTTCATTGCGGGTAGCCATGTAGCTGGGGCACATGGTACCGCCGCTGAGCTGCGTTTTACGGCAGTCGCCGGAGCCGTTGCACTGTTCTGCATGTTGCAGAATGGTTTGTTCCGGGAAATGAAAAATGGTTTTGAATTCCGGTGTTTTTTGTCCGGGTTCATACCGCAGCATGCTGTTCATGGAAGGCGTATCCACGATCTTGTTGGGGTTGAAAATATTCTCAGGGTCCCAGGTATATTTGATGTGCCGCAGCAGTTCATAGTTTTTTTCGCCGATCATCTGTTTGATGAATTCGCCGCGTAAGCGGCCATCACCATGTTCTCCACTCAGGGAGCCGTGGTATTTTTTCACCAGTGTGGCAATCTCTTCTGCAATGGTTCTGAACAGCTGGTTACCTTCTTCCGTTTTCAGGTTGATGATAGGGCGCAGGTGTATTTCACCACTGCCTGCGTGCGCATAGTGAACGGCGTGGAGGTTGTATTTATGCAGGATGTCGTTGAAGTCGCGGATAAAAGCAGGGAGGTCTTCCACGGCTACGGCGGTATCTTCAATAACGGGAACGGCCTTTTCATCGCCGGGCAGGTTGCTGAGCAGGCCCAGACCGGCTTTGCGCAATGCCCAGATCTTTTTGCTGTCGTTGCCAAAGAGGAGGGGGAAATGGTATCCCAGCCCTGCCGCGCGCAGCGTGGCTTCCAGGCGTCCGGCTATTTCCACGATCTCTTCCCGGGTATTGCGGCAAAACTCTATCACGAGAATGGCGCCGGGATCTCCCTGTACAAAAAAACGGTTTTTGCTTTGCTCAATATTATCCTTGGTACATTCCAGGATAAAGTGGTCCATCAGCTCACTTGCGCTGGGCTTGAATCCCATGGCCAGTATATTGGCCCGCAGTGATTCATCGATACTATTGAAATGGATACACAGCAATCCTACTTCCTTTGGTGGCAGCGGGCTGATATGTAATTTGATCTCTGTTAAAAATGCCAGGGTTCCTTCCGAACCTGCTATCAGCTTACAGAAGTTAAAGTCTTCCATACCGGCAGTGAAGGGGGCGGTATCCAGCAGCATATCTACGGCGTAGCCGGTATTGCGGCGGGGAATGCTCTTTTTTGGAAATTCCCGGCGGATCTCATCCTGGTTGCTATGATTGCTCAGGGTGGTGCGGATTTGTTTGTAGATGCGTGTTTCCAGGGTATCCGGTCCTTCGCATTTACGGTGAAAGGCTTCTGCATCCAGTGTGTTGAACGTTACTTCTTCGCCATTGCTGAGGATGGCTTTCACTTCCATCAGGTGTTCGCGGGTGCTGCCATATACCACGCTGTTGGAGCCGCAGGAGTTGTTACCCACCATACCGCCTATCATGGCGCGGTTGGCGGTAGATGTTTCCGGGCCGAAATAAAAGCCATATGGTTTCAGGAACAGGTTCAGCTCATCGCGGATCACGCCCGGCTGTACACGTACCCAGTTTTCTTCCGTATTTAATTCCAGTATTTTGGTAAAGGTGCGGGATACATCTGTGATGATACCGTTGCCAACTACCTGTCCGGCCAGCGAAGTGCCTGCTGTACGGGGGATCAGGGAGGTTTTGTTGGCGCGTGCAAAACGGATCAGTGTTTTAAGGTCAGCAATATGTTCAGGAATAGCTACTGCCAGGGGCATCTCCCGGTATGCCGACGCATCGGTGGCATAAAGTGTCCGCATGGTATCGTCTGTATAAAGCGTGCCTTCCAGTTCCTTGGCCAATTGCTCTAGCTTGTCGCGCATGATAATATTCCTGTTTGAGAACGCAAAATTAATACATCAGTCCGGCTTTTTCATCCCTTGTAATGTATTCGTCAAAAAAATCACGAATCCTTTACAAATTGAGGCTTTTTTACCTGTAGCCCACAAACCGCGTCCAGCTTGTCTATGAGGTAGGCTGCCAGGTCGGGCGACAAGGCTTCGTCGTGCATATGCATAAAAAAATACACCTCTTTTAACCCGTTATCCAGCCAATACCGGATGCGGTTGGCCCAGTCATCGATACGGGTATAGTCAGACGGGTGTAAACTGTTTCCTACAAAACGGATGAATATTTTAGAGATGGTGAGGTGCATATGCGCGCAATCCCTTCTGCCGGCGGTATCGGTAATAATGGCGCCTATACCCAGGCTGCGCAGTTTTTCAAAAAGTTCCAGCCGTATAGCCTCGTCTTCATACCATTGCGGATGGCGTACTTCGAGGAAAAACTGCAAATCAACCGGCAGCGACGCCAGGTATGCATACAGGTTTTCCCTTTTTGCCGGCCCATATCTATCACTCAGTTGTAAGAAGATAGGACCGAGGTGGTCCCCGAATGCCAGCACACCATCCAGGAAAGCAGTCGTTTGCGGACCCGCACTGATCAGGTTACTGAAATGACTGATAGACTGTGGTACTTTGGGACAAAATTTAAAATCCATCCCGCTGGCGTGGCTATCCCATTTTGAAATAGTATCCGGTCCGTAGATCCGGTAATGGGTAGCATTCAGCTCTATACTATTAAAATGATGCACATATTCCGCCAGGAAATCCGCTTCCTTAATGCCTTTGGGATAGATCTTGCCAATCCATTCCTTGCGGCCCCATTTGGCGCAGCCCAGGTAGGCTACCGGTTTTTTTACCGGTTTCCCTTTCAATACTTTCTTGTTAAACAAAGGTTCAGGAGGTAGCTTAAAATCTATCTCCTCCAGTTCTGCGGGAGTTACGCGGCCAAAATCCATAAGAGAAGGTTTTAGTAGCTGCTGTTGTGTAGCAGCTGTAAAATCAGATGACAACCTGTAAACAAATATAAGAAATGCAAAAGGTTAAATGCTTTATGTCATCAGCTAAAATAAAATCTTGTTAAACCCTTTGTTTTGTTATTTTTCCAAGGTAACTTAAGATGGCATATCAATTATTTAGCATGGAGATATTACACATCAGCGCGGAATGTTATCCGGTAGCAAAAGTAGGTGGACTAGGAGATGTTGTCGGAGCATTGCCCAAATACCAGCATCAGCTGGGTAGTATCGCCAAAGTGGTGGTTCCTGCTTACAGAACAAAATATTATGATACCCATGAATTTGATGTAGTACATCAGGCTGGCATGTGGCTGGGACATGATTGGTATCATTTCAATGTGTTGAAGGAGCGCAGTAATGAACTGGGCTTCGACCTGTACCTGGTAGATATTCCCGGTTTGCTGGATACGCCCGGCGTATATGGCTACCCCAATGATACAGAACGTTTCCTTGCTTTTCAGATTGCTGTACTGGACTGGGTCAACGAATGGCAGCACCAGCCTGATGTGATCCATTGTCATGACCATCATACGGGCCTGATTCCGTTCCTGATGAGTTACGGCTATAAATATCCCCGGCTGAAAGAAGTACCTTCGGTACTCACTATTCATAATGCACAATACCAGGGCCAGTTTGGCTGGGATAAACTATACCTGATCCCGTCTTTCGACCTGTGGAAATCCGGTTTGCTGGACTGGCGCGGGGCTATTAACCCGCTGGCTGCGGCTATCAAATGCGCCTGGCGTGTCACAACTGTTTCTCCGGGTTATCTCGAAGAATTGTACAGCGCGGCAAATGGCCTGGAAAGTCTGATCAGCCAGGAGCGCCAGAAGACGGTAGGCATTCTCAACGGGATAGACACGCTCGTATGGGATCCGGCCACCGACCCTATGCTCACCCTTAATTATAATGAAGACACGCTGGAAAAAGGTAAAGAGGAAAACAAACAGGCGCTCTGCGAGCGTTTCGGCCTGGATACCGCTTTACCCCTGATCTCCTTTATAGGCAGGCTGGTAGGTGAGAAGGGCGCAGACCTTTTGCCGGAAATCATTGACCGTTCCCTGCATGAACTTCCCGGCGAAGTTAATTTCCTGGTACTGGGAAGCGGCGATCCGCATGTGGAGTGGTCTTTACAGCAAACAAGGGAAGAAGTAAGTTATGGATTCAACGTGCACATCGGATATAACGAAGCATTATCCCATCAGATCTATGCCGGCAGCGACTTTCTGCTCATGCCCTCCCGTGTGGAGCCATGTGGGCTGAACCAGTTGTATGCCCTGCGTTATGGTACCATCCCCATGGTACGCAGTACCGGCGGATTAAAAGATACCGTCATCGATTTTGGTGATAAAGACGGTGTTGGCATCCGCTTTAACCAGGCGGGTGTATGGGATGCCTGTTATTCTGTAAAAAGAGCCATTGAATTATACAACGATGCGAAGCATCTCCGGGAAATACGTTTGAGAGGGATGCATATTGATCACTCCTGGAGTAGCTCGGCACAGCATTATCTGGACGTATATAGCAGTTTGAAATAGGCAGTCAATTCATTTATAATCTCTAATTTCCGCTTTATGACTAACGATGTAATATCCATTATTCTCGGAGGTGGGGCTGGCACCCGTTTGTATCCCCTTACCCGCAGGCGCTCAAAACCTGCAGTGCCATTGGCCGGTAAATACAGGCTGGTGGATATTCCCATCTCCAATTGTCTGAATGCTGATTTGAACCGCATTTTTGTATTGACTCAATTCAATTCCGCTTCGCTAAACAAGCATATCAAGAACACTTATCATTTCAGCAACTTTGATAAAGGGTTTGTAGATATCCTGGCGGCGGAGCAAACACCCGATAACCCCACCTGGTACCAGGGTACGGCAGATGCCGTGCGACAATGCCTGCACCACATGGATAATTTCGAATTTAAATATGTGCTGATTCTGTCTGGTGACCAATTGTACCAGATGGATTTTCAGAAGATGATCCAGCATCATATTAATACCGGCGCGGAAATTTCTATCGCCACCATCCCTGTATCTGCAAAAGATGCGTCTGATTTCGGTATTCTGAAAACCGATGAAAATGAAGCCATTGTTTCTTTTACAGAAAAGCCTTCCCAGGAGCTGTTGCCGCCATGGGCATCGGAAGTAAGTGAGGAGATGAAAGCAGAAGGCCGTATTTACCTGGCCAGCATGGGCATCTACATCTTTACCAGGGAAGTATTATTTGAAATGCTGAAGGAACAGGCTGATGCCGCCGATTTCGGTAAACAGCTGATCCCGTATGCCATTGAAGCTAAAAGTAAGATCTTCAGCTACCAGTACGAAGGCTATTGGACAGATATCGGAAATATCGAATCCTTTTTTGAAGCGAATATCGGGCTGACAGATGACCTGCCTTTATTTAACCTTTTTGAGAAATCCCAGACGATCTTTACCAGGGCCAGAATGCTGCCACCGGCAAAAATTTCCGGTACCATGGAGAAAACAATGATCGCCGATGGTTGTATTATAATGGCCAACCGCCTGGAAAGATGCGTGGTGGGTATCCGCACGCGTATCGGCCAGGGCACGGTGATTTCTAACGCTTATATCATGGGGAGTGATTACTATCAAACCCTCGATGAGCTGAATAAAGCCAAGGAAGAAGGTCGCCCGCCTATGGGCATCGGAGAAGACTGCGTCATTAATAATGCTATTATCGATAAGAACTGCAGCATTGGAAATGGCGTACAAATAAATGGCGGAAAACACCTTCCGGACGGAGACTACGAAAAATATACCGTAAAAGACGGCATCGTTGTTGTTAAAAAAGGAGTGATCTTACAGGACGGATTTAGTATCTAACAAAACGATAAACATGCGATTGTCAATTGAGCGGAAAACCACCAAGATCTATCCCGATCTTAAAAGGGTGGTGGCGCGATTTTTTTTTAACGGAGAAGCCAGGGCGAAATCTATTATCCAGCACGTTGCTGCTATGAGTGATGCGGAGGTGGATATAACGATAACGCCTATACTAAGAGAGTTCTCCAGGCGTCACAGGAATATTACCCGCATCTTTGAAAAGCATGCCGACAGAATTAAACACCTGTTTGCCGCCGTGCAGGTTAATTATGATGAGTTACCACTGAAAAGAAGATTGCTCACCGGCTCTTATTTCACCAACGAGTATTCTATTGAATCAGCCGCTTTCTTTAATCCGTCATTGATTGAAGATGTGGACCAGAGCGGTTTGGAAGAAGGAGAGAAGCGTGTGATCATGAGCTTCCGGGCAGTAGGGGAAGGACATATTTCTTCCATTGCTTTCCGGAGTGGACTGATCAACAAGAACAACCAGATAAGCCTGGACTCTCCCGGTAACTATGTGGATGAAGCGGAAGTGATCCGTAATTCCATGTACAAGAAGAGCTCCTTTTTTCAGAATGCCGTTTCCATAAAACTGCCTGATTCAGTGATGCAGGAGGTGCAAAGCAGTCTTTCCGACGAGTTTGAATACCTGGCACTGAAAAAGGTGATCAGGGAAATGCAGCAGCGGTACCAGGTAGATAACCTCCTGAAAAAGGCCCTGGAAAGGTTGTTGTGGCTGGCAGATTCTTACTATGAACTGAACTTTTCACTGGATACGGATATCTCTGACCGGGTGATCTTTCCCTACTCCGATGCAGAAAGCCGGGGAATTGAAGACGCCCGTTTCGTAAAGTATACCCATGAAAACGGAAGTATCAGCTATTACGCTACCTACACCGCCTTCGACGGGGTTACGATCCAGCCTAAACTGCTGCAAACAAAAGATTTCTACAACTTCAAGATCATGCCGCTCTACGGAGAAGGCGCCCAGAACAAGAACCTGGCGCTGTTTCCCCGCAAAATCAATGGCAAATACGTGATGATTTCCCGGATAGATGGTATTAACGGGTATATCATGTATTCCGATAAGATCAACATTTGGGAGAACCCGCAGATCCTGCAAACCCCTAAATATCCATGGGAATTTGTACAGGTAGGCAATTGCGGCTCACCTATTGAAACATCAGAAGGATGGCTGGTTATCACCCACGGCGTAGGCCCTATGCGTACTTACTGCATCGGCGCCAGCCTGCTGGACCTGGAAAACCCCGGTATGGAAATCGGTCGTTTGAAAGAACCACTACTGATGCCCAATAAAGATGAAAGGGAAGGATATGTACCCAATGTATTGTATTCCTGCGGCTCCATGATCCATAACGATGAACTGATCATCCCTTATGGCCTGTCTGACTACGCATCGGGCTTTGCAACCGTAAACCTCGAGAAACTGCTGACACAGATAAAGGCGGACGGAATATAAAGATTTAGGGATTTTTTGATTTACGAATTTAGGGATTTGAAATACATAGGAGATAACCATATACGCTTATATCTTCGATGTTTCAAATCCCTAAATTCGTAAATCAAAAAATCCCTAAATCTTTTAATCGGGTTATAGTTTGTTGTAAACCTCCATGTACCCTTCCACCATCCTGGCTTCACTAAAATTTTCTTTTGCGTGTTGATGGCAGGCAGATCTGTTTATTAAAGGAAGGTCTTCTACACTGGCGGCGGCTTCATTTATATTATTGACAAGGAACCCTGTTTTGCGATCATGGATCAGTTCCTGCATGGAGCCCCTGTTAAAGGCGATGACGGGCGTTCCGCAGAGCATGGCCTCTGCCACACTGAGTCCGAAAGGTTCGTTAAAATTGATAGGATGAAGCAGGGCGCTGGCTTTCCCTAACAGTTCACTACGCGCAGGCCCGCCTACAGCGCCTATGTACATAATCTGCTCATCATCAATATAAGGTTTCACTTTTTCATTGAAATAGGCTTCATCCTGGATGATACCGGCAATGATCAGGGGGCGTTTGGTATGTAAGGCTATCTGCACCGCTTCGTGGGTACCTTTGTCCGGATGAATACGGCCATAGTACAAAAGGTAGTTTTCCGCTTCCGGCTCAAAAAGGAAATCGGATGTTTTGATACCATTATATACGGTGGCCTCATATTGTAGTGTTGGGTGGCGGTCTGAATTACTGATAGATACATAATGCCCGATGTCATTAAAACGTTGATATACCGGGATGATTTTTTCAGATGAGAAGCCGTGGATGGTAGTCACCACCGGTGTTTTGATGAGTCGTGAATAGGTGAGCGGCAGAAAATCAAAATGATTGTGGATAATGTCAAAATCCTGTGCCCGCTCCATCAGGTAACTGATATGCATACACTCATTTACCTTTGCATCCGCCTGCCGGTCTTCTTCATAGCCCTGTTGGCAAATAGACTGCAGTTTGCCTGATGTCAGCGAATCTGCGGTGGCAAAGAGGGTCACGTCTGCGCCTTTTGCTACCAGTCCTTCTGCCAGATTAGCCGCCATCTGTTCCCATGGACCGTAATGTTTAGGTGGTGTACGCCATGCTATTGGTGCCAGGATAGCTATTTTCATATTTTCGTATTTTTTGATTTCGGGATGTAATTCGTACTAAGATCCTTATAGGATCATATAGGACCTGCAAAATTGAATCCCAAATCTCAAAATCCGTAAATTCCAAAATCTCAAAATCCCAAAATACTTCTCTACCTTCGTACATTCAAAAGTTTCGATGTATTGGCACTGCACCGGTTAACTTATTAGTAATTTGTAATTCGCAACACTATATGCTGGAGTATATTCCTTATGGGAAGACTGGTTATTTCAATCAGCTGGTAACAGATTTTTTAGCAGAACATCCGCAGATACGACCATTTTATACCTATTCACCCGTACATCCTGATTTTGCTGCTGCCATCAAGGCGCGGCAGGATTTCAACACCCCCAGGGCTGCCCTGGTTCAGGCGCTGGAAGAGCAATACAAAGCACTGGACCCTATAAAGGCAGTACAGGACAACATCTCCAGCCTCCTGCATCCGCAAACCTTTACGGTATGCACTGCACATCAGCCCAACATCTTCACCGGTTATCTATATTTCGCTTATAAGATCCTGCAAACTATCAAACTCTGCACAGAACTGAAACAACAGTATCCGCAACACAACTTTGTACCGGTATACTATATGGGCAGTGAAGATAATGACCTGGAAGAGCTGGGAAGCATTTACCTGGATGGCAAAACCCTTACCTGGGAAACCAGCCAGCAGGGCGCTGTTGGACGTATGGAGCCCGCCGGACTGGAGCTGCTGATCAACCAGGTGAAAGATTCCCTGGGTTATGCACCCCATGCTGCTGAACTGCTGGAACTGCTGCGTAAGGCGTACCTGGAGCATCGTAACATCCAGGAAGCCACCTTATACCTCGTGCACGCCTTGTTTGGCCGTTTCGGTCTGGTAGTATTGCTGCCGGATAGTGCGGTACTGAAACGTTTATACATCCCTGTTATGAAGGATGAACTGTTTCACCAGTCATCGCACGCCATCGTACAGGATACCCTGGAGAAGATCAGCGCCCACTATAAAGTACAGGCCAATCCCCGCGAAATAAATCTTTTTTATTTACAGGACGGCCTGCGCGAGCGCATTGTGCAGGAAGGTGCGGAGTGGAAAGTTTTACACACCCCGTTGACATTCACCGCCACTTCGCTGCTGGAAGAACTGGAAGCACATCCTGAAAGGTTCAGCCCTAATGTGATCCTCCGTGGCATGTTCCAGGAAACGGTTTTGCCCAATATCGCCTTCATTGGCGGCGGTGGTGAAATCGCTTACTGGCTGGAGCTGCGGAACCTGTTTGCACATTTCAAAGTGCCTTATCCGGTGGTATTACTCCGCAATTCATTGCTACTGGTAGATGAGCGGTCGAAGGAAAGGATGGATAAGCTGGGAATAACGACCACAGAGCTTTTCCAAAGTACAGATGCTATCGTAAACGACTATGTGAAAAAACATACCAATGCCACATTGGTATTGAAAGATGAATACCTGGCTATTGAAAAGTTATTTGATATCCTGGAAGAAAAGGCCCGCAGCATAGATGTAACACTGGTAGCCAGTGCAGGTACAGAAAGAAGTAAGGCGCTGAAATCTATCGGTAAACTGGAACATAAATTTCTGCGCGCAGAAAAGAAAAAATTTGCCTGGCAAACAGATCAGATCAAGCAGGTGAAAAATAAATTATTCCCCGTTGGCTCCCTGCAGGAGCGTAAAGAAAACTTTATGCCCTGGTACGCAGAAGAAGGTCCCCAATTCTTTGACCGCGTACTGGATGCGCTGATACCTGTAACAGACCAGTTTGTGATCGTGTATCCATCTGAAGGATGATCTTATAATTCGCTGAGTGCATAGATAAATCCGTCTATGCACTCAGTGCTTTCCCCATGTCTTTCACCAGCGACAAAATAGCCTGCAACTGATCATGCACCTGTTTTGTTTCCAGCATTTCGTCACGTGTAGGCGTAGCACCTTTACCTTCATTGATTTCCTGTTGTCTTAGATGTACAAGGTTGTTGAGATATTCGTCCAGGTTTTCGAAAGCGCGTACTGGTGCTTCCGGTTTTGCCTGGTCTTTGGTAGCAGGATCAACCATCAGTGACAGCTGATCAATGTAGTGCAGCAGGTAACTGCTGATCTCCTGGTATTCCGGTTTGGGGAACTGTACACCGTGATGCATGCTATAAGCCGCCAGGGCAGCAATATGCGAGGTGAGGGTATGATTCAGTACCACGAAGTGATACACCCCTGAGGCGTTTTTCTGTTTGCTTTTAGGTTCCGACAGCATGCGCTGGAAAGCCGCCATCATATTGGCAGTAGCTACATAAGTGTCTTTACGTGCCAGTTTAAAATCGGTAACTGTCACAGTTTCCTTTGCATAGATACGCATGATCAGCTCAAAGTATTTCCGGTTGGCATCTATCATCTTTTTCATGTAATCCGGGAGGAAGTTATGTTCCCAGGTAGGCCATAGCAGGATGTTGGCAAAGAATGCCAGGCCCCCGCCGATGAAAGTATCCAGTACCCTTTGCGTAGCATTATACAGATCGGCAGGATGCAGGAAATGTAGCAGGAAGATGATAAACGGCGTAACAAAAAATACGCTCAGCGTATACCGGAAGCTCATAAAACTATAGGCACCCAGGATACATATCAGCATCGTGATGAAAATGATAGTATCGTTGTGTGTAAGGTATAAAAGCCCCGCAGCGAAGAGGGCGCCGGTAACGGTGCCTATCAAACGCTGTATGCTGCGCGACCTGGTGAGGCCGAAGCCTGGTTTCAGGATCACGATAATGGTGAGGAGAATCCAGTATACGCGGTCCAGGTTCAGGGCCAGTCCCAATACGTAACCCGTTACGGTAGCCAGGCTCACACGGATAGCATGCCGGAAAATATGTGATTTGAAAGTAAGGTTATCCCGGAAAGTTTCCAGGTCATATTTCTGACGGGTTGTAAATTTTGATAGTTCCAGCTTGGGATCTATGGTTTCATCTTTCAGCCGTTCCAGCCGGGTAAGCCGGTGCAGGTTGTAGATCCGCTGCGCCATATCCTGGAGGTTCTGTAAGATATTAGTGAGCGGCATGGTGCGTGTTCTTTCCCGGAGGGTAGGGAATTGTAACGTAATATCTGCAATCGCCTGCTTTATCTTTTCCATGCCCAGTTTCAGGTTGGCCTTGGGCAATGACCGCTGACCTGCCGCTACTGCCAGCCCGATCGTTTTCAGCTCTTCGGTGAATTCAATGATCAGCGCATGGAATTTTTCGAGAATACCATCATCTTTAAAATGCTGTTGCAGGGAATAATAATCTGTTTGAGTTGCCATGATCTGTTCCTGCAGATCTACGATATCCAGGAAGATAAGCACCATGCTTTTGTTGATGCTGGTAGTACCTTGTTGCGCAGAACGTCTTTTCAGCAACAGCTCCCGTACGTTTTCCTGTTTTTCATTTACAATCACCTGTTGTTCCAGCACTGCTTTGTACTGTTCATTTATATCTACACCGGGTGTGTAAAAATTCGCCCGTAGCTCCAGATAGCGGGCTGTTTGAATGATACAGTCGCCCAGCGCCTGTTGCACATTGAGGTAAGGCCGGATCTGCCATAGTAAAAGGGCCAGCATAGCGTACCAGATGCTGCCAAGCAATACCATGGAGGAATGCAGCAGTGTTTGTTGCGGTGTGAGATGGCCCTCTCCCAGGATAGACACCAGGATCAGGAGACAGGCCGTTCCAATGTTGCCGCCCCGGTTTCCATATACCAGTAACATCGCAAATACGAAACAACAACCCAGTATCCACAGGGCCATAGGGAGATGGTATTGCATCAGAAAACCTGTGCCCAGCGCGGTAAACAAGATCAGGATGGAGCTGATAATAAGCCCGTTCCTTTTATGGATGATCGTACCCGGTACATCGCTGAGTGCCGTACACAGCGCACCCATGGACATGGCTATACCCAGGCCCAGTTGCCCAAACCAGGCAAAGATCAGCGAAGGCACTACCACGCTGATGGTAGTACGTAAACCGTTGCTGAAATGATAACTGTAAAGGAAACTTTTAATGTCGTTGATCCGCTGTTCTATACGCAAAACGTTATTGGGTTTTGGAAGCACAAAGTTAGCATTTCGCTGCAAGCTTTCAGACCAGGATTATAAGATTATAGGATTAAATAGGATGGGTGCGCCTTCCATACCGGAAAATATTTTCTGCTAATGATCTGAATTGTCTATGGCTTTTTTGCGCGTTGCGTTACTGGTAAGTTTTCCGAAGCGCCAGCTGAAAGAGATGCTGTAGGCATTTGCAGGTGAATAACTGGTTACGGTGCGGTAAAAGGAAGCATCCCTGGTTTCACTGGTAACGGCGCGCTGCTGCCGGAAAGGCTGGTCTGCACTGATGCTCAGCGATGCCTTTTTATGCAGGAGCTCCTTGCGCACGGTAAAACCGTATCCGATATTGCTGGAACTGCTGCCTTGCAGGGAAGGTGTGCTGGTATTAAAGTAACAGAAGGCGTCTGCCCGGAAACCCTTGCCCACAGTATAGTCTGTGCTGAAATAACCGTTAAGGCCCGCGCCGCTGTTATGCAAACCCTTACTGCCATCGCTGGAAATACTGTAATAATTTGCCCGCAGGTTGGTATTGATATTCCATTTATCTGTCAGCGGACTACGCATACTCACGTTAATACCACCGTTTACAAGATGGCCGATATTGTCGTAAGTGGTGCTGGTGATAGCTTTCAGGCTGTCGATACTGATTACGGACTGGATCGTGTTGTTGCTGTAAGAGAAGTCTGTTCCGATATTCAGACTTGTTTTGTGCAGCATACAATTGTAGTATAGTCCGAAACTGTTGGTGAAGGAAGGTTTCAGCGCAGGGTTGCCAAAGTAAATATTATTCGGGTCATTATCATTTACATAGGGGTTGAGATTGTATACCCATGGCCGTTGCAGCCGACGGCTATACGAAAATACGATAGAGTTGAGTGCCTTGAACTGCCGTGTGATGTTCAGGGTAGGGATCAGGTTCAGATAAGTAGTGCCGATACTGGTATGATCAGAGATGAATGCCCCGGATGAATAGGTTTGCTCCAGCCTGGCGCCGAGCCGCATGCTTGTTTTTTTGCCCAGTTGAAAACGGTAAGTGGTATAAAATGCCAGGACGTTTTGTGTGTAATTAAATACGTTGGACCTGGAAGGGTTCACGATCATTGTGCCATCGCTATTACGGATCAACTGCGCATAGCTGCTTTCTATTTGTCTGAAAACGGCTTTGGCGCCGGCTTCCAGCTTTTGTCCCCCGGGTAGGGGAAGGTTATAATCCAGTTGTATCGTGGATTCGCGGTTTTTGTTGTAGTTGCTGTTGCGGTAAAAGCTGTCGGTGCCCGGTATGTTTTGTTGTGCATTATCTGTCAGCCCATTATTACTGCTGTTGCTGGAATTGATGATGAATGACAGGTCATGATCCGGTTTCCTGAATTTTTTCTGATAGTCCAGTCCTATGCTGAAGCCGTTGCCTTCATTGTTGGTGTTGCTGGAAAAGTGACCTGTTTGTGAAAGGGTACCGGTGCTGTCATATAGCTGGTTATATTGCGGAGAGGCGCCACTGCCATGGCTTTTATTGATACTGCCATACAGGGTAAGACTATTGGTACTGTCTATGTCGTAGCTGAATTCCAGGTTTCCGTAGCCACTACGGCCGTTGCTCCTGCTTTCCGTTGTTTGTTCCAGTACATTTTTGTTGCCGGGCAGAAAGCTCTCCCGGCGGGAGGCGTTGCTGCTACGGTTATGGTAGTTGCTACCGCCTATGTAGCCGGATACGCCTACTTTGTTGAGCCGGGCGCTGAGGGAGGCGCCGGCGGAGGCGGGCCCCAGCGTGTTATAATTCGTATAGATGCTGCCGTTATACCCCACGATATGTTTTTGCGTGACGATGTTGATGATACCGCCTATGCCTTCTGCATCGTATTTTGCAGATGGTTCTGTGATGATCTCAATATGCCGGATGATGCTGGCGGGAAATGCTTTCAGCGCCTCTTTGGGGTTGCTGGCAATCATGGAGGTAGATCTGCCGTTGAGCAGCACTTTATAATTGGTTTGTCCTTTTAATTTGATGGTGCCGTCGGCGTCTACGGTTATCATGGGTACTTTGCGCAATATTTCCGACGCAGTGGTATTGTCTTTATCTATATCATTTTCTACGTTATAGATGAGTTTATCATCCTTCATCTCAATCATGGGTCTTTGACCGGTAACCGTGATGCCACTTAGCTGCTGACTGGCTTTAGACAGGTACCGCACGCCCAGCCGGTGCGTGGTATGAAAGGAGTCGATATGAAAGGTGTCAATTACCCGGGGCGCATAGCCCAGCATGGTGATACCTACCTGGTAGGCGCCATAGGCAACGCCGGAGAAGCTGAATCCGCCGCGGTCGTCTGCCAGTACATGTGCCACTGTTTTTTTATCCGGTTGCATCAGCACAACCGTTGCATATTCTACCGGTTTACGGGTGATGCTATCTGCCACCTGCCCGGAAATCACCGTTTGTTGCTGCGCCCGGGCCGTAACCGTACAGAGATATAAAAGCAGAAAGAACGTGCCTTTTAGCATCATGAAGTTGATCTGATTATTTTGAGGCGGAATGCCGGCAGCACCCATGTTGTTTTGTTGGCATAAAACGCTCGCGTTGAGCTACATAGGAGATCCCGGGTTACCCCCGCAATCTAAGCCTTGGTACTGCTACAGGAGGGCGGTGTGGATAAGCGGAAATTATCTCACAAAATTAAAATTATACTACCCGGCTTTTTTATAATTTCTCACAGGGAATTAAATTATAATTACGCTTTTTACTATATTTATAACCAGGCCTTTATAATTTTCGGGAATGATGGGTAGATATTTATTTATACAGAAGTGTGTATAAATAATTAGCGGATATTATGGGTTCTCACTTAAATTACTTTTTCATTCAGGTAAAATTATATCTTTGACGCCTTAAAAAAACCTCGGAGTAAAGTCGTGCGCTTAAAAACACTAGAAATTAAAGGCTTTAAAAGTTTTGCTGATAAAACCGTTTTGAACTTTGACGAAGGGATCACGGGTGTGATTGGGCCAAACGGTTGCGGCAAAAGCAATATCATCGACTCCATCCGCTGGGTAATCGGGGAGCATAAGATCAGTAACCTGCGTTCTGATAATCAGTCTGGTCTGGTGTTTAACGGCTCCAAAACCCGCTCTGCAAGCGGTATGGCCGAAGTTAGCCTCACTTTTGAGAACACCAGGAATGTACTACCTACCGAATTTACCACGGTTACCATTACACGTAAATTTTATAAAAACGGCGATAGCGAATACCGGCTCAATGATGTGGCCTGTCGCTTGAAAGATATTCATAACCTGTTCATGGACACCGGGGTGAGTACAGACTCCTATGCCATCATAGAACTGGGCATGGTGGATGATATCATCAAAGATAAGGAAAACAGCCGCCGGCGCATGCTGGAACAGGCCGCCGGTATTTCCATCTATAAAACCCGTAAAAAAGAAGCTAAATCCAAACTGGACGCCACTGAAGGCGACCTGAACCGTATAGAGGACCTGTTGTTTGAAATTAATAACAACCTCAAAACGCTGGAAAGCCAGGCCCGTAAAGCAGAACGCTTCTACGAGGTGAAAAAGGAATACCGCGAAATCAGTATAGAACTGGCCAAAGCCGCCCTGGAAGGGTTTAATGTCACCTTCAAAGAGCTGTCAGACAAACAACAGGAAGAAAGCGACCGCAAACTCCAGCTGGAAACAGAAATATTAACGGCAGAAGCAGCGGTTGAAGAAGATAAACTGCATTTCGTAGCCAAAGAACGGGAACTGCAAACCTTGCAGAAATCGTTCAATGAGCTGGTATCGACCATCCGTACCAAAGAAAATGACAAAAATCTCGCTACCCAACAGCTCACTTATCTGCGGGAGCGTGAAAAAAATATCAACGATTTCCTCGCCGGTGCAGAAGGACAACTGCAAGGCCTCACCGCTTCCATCGCCTTTTCCGAAAAACAGGTAGTGGAAGAAGGAGAGATCTTCGAATCCATGGAAGATGAAGTGGAAACGCTTCGCGACATGGTGGAAGAGAAGAAGGAACGCTTCCAGCAAAGGAAACTGGCGCTCGAAACTTTGCGTAACGACCAGCAACGCTGGCAGCGCCAACAGTTTGAAGCAGAAAAGAAAGTAGCCGTTGCCGATACTTCCGTACAGAACCTGCAACGCAGTATGCAGCAACTCCAGGAAGAAAAAACAAACCGGCAACAGCAGATCGCACAACTGCAAATAGAAAAGGATGCGTTACAGATAACCCTGGAAACCAGCAAAAAAGAGCTGGACGAAATGGTGCGCTTCCAGGAAGAAACGAAAAGTAAGATCCTTGCTACACAATCCGATATCGAAGGTTTGCGTGACAAGTTGGTGGATGAAAACCGTAAACTGGATTCCAAAAAGAATGAGTTCGACCTGCTGAAATCGCTGGTAGACAGTCTTGAAGGCTATCCGGAAAGCATCAAATTTCTGAAAAAGAATCCCGACTGGAATAATAACGCCCCCATTCTGAGTGATATATTTTTCTGTAAAGAAGAATATCGCACCTGCGTGGAAAACCTGCTGGAACCTTATCTCAACTACTACGTGGTCAACAATGTAGCAGAGGCGGTACAGGCCATCCAGTTGCTGGACAGCAACAAAAAAGGGAAAGCCAATTTCTTTATCCTGGATCAGTTCCGTCCGCATACCAACAGGCTGCTGGCGCCCGCAGGCACTATTCCCGCACTGGATGTAGTGGAAATAGAAGAGAAATACAAAGGGCTGGGCGATCACCTGCTGGGGAAAGTGTTTATCGGAGACGATATCACCCGCCTGGAATTCAGCCAGGTAGCGGATGAAGAGATCTATCTCGTGGAAAAAGCCGGCCGCATGCATCGCGGGAAATACAATATCACCGGTGGTTCCGTCGGACTTTTTGAAGGGAAAAAGCTGGGCCGGGCCAAGAACCTGGAAAAGCTGGAAGCCGAAATCAAAGACCTGGACGCTATTGTAGGTAAACTGCGCATACAGATCCAGGACAAACACAACGAAGTACTGGGCTACAACAGTCAGCTCAATGAAAATAATATCAACACCGCCCGCGAAAAGATCAACCAACTGAATAACCAGTTGTTTGGCCTGCAAAACAGGATCGAGAACTTCCACCACCTCATTGAAACCGGCGACAAACGCCTGGAAGAAATGCAGCAATCGCTGGAAACCAACCAGGAAAGCATTTCAGGGGTAAGAGATGAGCTCGAAAACCTGAATGACCGCGTAGGGGAGTTGCAGGACAGCATCACGGAAGCCGACAGAACTGCACAGGAAGCAGAGCAGCATTTTAACATGGCCAACGTACAGTTTAATAACCAGAACCTGCAACATACCCGCCAGCAGAGCAAGGTACAGGCATTGAAGCAGGAGCTGGAATTTAAACGTAAACAGTTGTCCGATCTCCATGTACAGATCACCAGTAACAAAACACAGCTGGAAGATGCTGTCGCCAATATTTCTGCCGCAGCCGACAAGTTGGCGTTGGCAGAAGAAGGACTGGTAGAGCTTTTCCGCCAGCGGGAGGAAGAAGAAAAAGCACTGAACGAAAAAGACCAGGAGTACTATAATTTCCGTAACCATCTGCAGGAGCTGGAAACCACGCTGAGAGCCAAGCAACGGGCAAGAGAGCAGCTGGATCAGCAACTGAACACCGTGAAGGATAAAGTCAATGAACTGAGACTGCAACTGGCTTCCATGAAAGAAAGGCTGAGCGTAGAGTTCAAAGTAAACCTGGACGAAATCATCGACGAGCAACGCAGCTCCGAACTGCCGGTAGACGAATTGCAGGGCAGCGCGGAAAGGCTCAAGAAACGCCTGGAAAACATGGGAGAAATCAATCCCACCGCCATCGAGGCTTACCAGGAAATGAAAAAGAGATATGAGTTTATCCTGGAACAAAAAACAGATCTTGTTACCGCAAAAGACTCTCTCCTGGCTACCATACAGGAAGTAGAAACAACGGCCAACCAGAAGTTCCTGGATACTTTTAATATGGTGAAAGAGAATTTCATCCGGGTATTCAAAGCCCTGTTTACAGAAGAAGATCAGTGTGATATGATCCTGAGCGACCCTGAAAACCTGGCCGATACCGGTATCGAAATTATCGCCAAGCCGAAAGGTAAACGGCCGGCCGCCATTACACAGCTGTCCGGCGGCGAAAAAACACTTACAGCAACGGCGCTGCTGTTTGCCATTTACCTGATTAAACCCGCTCCGTTCTGTATCCTGGATGAGGTAGATGCCCCACTGGATGATGCGAATGTTGGCAAGTTTACCAATATGATCAGAAAATTTTCTGATAATTCACAGTTTATTATTGTTACCCACAACAAACAAACAATGGCCGCTGTGGACGTGATTTACGGCGTTACCATGCAGGAGCCGGGGGTGAGTAAACTGGTGCCGGTAGATTTCAGAAGTTTAAACTGATGACAGTTTTTTGTTGTTGTAAGAAGAGTCACTTAATTTTATTCTTTATTCTAAAAAAATAAAAAACTGTAAACACTATGGGCGCATGGGGCACCAGGAATTTTGAAAATGATGGATCGCAGGACTGGATTTTTGATCTGATTGAAAATAAGGATGGTGGTTTGGTAACGGATACGCTGGCTCGTATCGTTAATAATACTGAAACGCTGGAAACACCGGATTGTGAAGAGGCGCTGGCCGCTGCTGAACTGGTAGCAGCACTCGTAGGCCGCGCAAGCGAAGACTTTCCGGAAGATCCGCTGGACCAACTGGATGTACTGAACCTGATAGGTACACGTGCATTGAGAAACCAGGCTATTGCTGCCGTAAACAAGATTATTGCCGGTTCGGAGATGAAGAACTACTGGGTGGATGCCGGTCAGGCAGAAGCATGGGAAGCGGTGCAGACAGGGTTAGTAAAAAGACTCGAATAAGGACCAGGATTTACCCGGATTTAAAAGATTAGCAAGATGGGTGTTTTGTTGAATTATTTTTTAAGCAACAAAAGACCCATCAGTTAAGCCGTGTAATTAAATAAGGAATAGTCCTGATTAAATATAACATAAGAACAAAACAACAAAACAACAAAACACCCATCCGTTAAATCCTATAATCCTTTAATCCTGGTCTCACATGAGGATGCCTGCAATCGTCGCAGATAAATAAGATGCAAGTGTACCACAAAGGAGGGCTTTCATGCCCAGTCTTGCCAGGTCGCTTCTTCTGCCTGGCGCCAACTCCCCGATACCACCTATCTGCATACCCACACTGCTGAAATTGGCAAAGCCCGCAATGGCAATGGTTACAATGGTGATACCCTTGGCCGTAAGTACCGGAACGGTATGACTCGTAAAACTTTTAAACGCTACAAATTCATTGATGGTGAGCTTCTGTCCCAGGAGGGTGGCTACATTGTTTACATCGCTGGAAGGTACGCCCATAGCCCATGCCATTGGCATAAACAAGCGACCAAAGATCCAGTCGAGACTCAGATCAAAGTGTGGATTGAAAATATGACCAATATGGATCAGGCACCAGTCGAGCAGCGTAATCAGTGCAATAAAACCGATCAGCATCGCAATAACGTTCATGGCTATCTTAAATCCATCACCGGCGCCATGGGAAATGGCATCGATCACGTTGGTATAATTACTTTTAACTTCCATTTTCACCCGGCCCATCGTTTGGCTTTCCGCTGTTTCAGGAAATACGATCTTGGAAATCACCAGGGCGCCGGGAGCTGCCATCAGGCTGGCGGTAATTAAGAAAGGCGCAATGTCCATACCCGCCTGAAATCCCATGTTGGCATATACTACCAGGATACCCCCGGCTATACAGGCCAGGCTACCGCTCATAGAAGCCAGCAGCTCGCTCTGGGTCATGGAAGGAAGATAGGGACGGATCATCACCTGCGCTTCTACCTGGCCTACAAAGGCGCTGGCTACATTGCTCAGTGCTTCCGCACCACTTACGCGCATCACAAAATTCATGGCCCGGGCAATAACCGCTACTACCCGCTGCATAATACCATAATGATATAGAATAGCTACCAGCACACAAACAAGAATAATAGTAGCCGTAACATTAAAGGCAAAAACAAATCCACCGCCGGCATAATCAGCGATAGTACCTGCCGGTGGCTGCGATACGCCAATACCACCATACACAAACGCAGCACCCTGACGGGCAAATGCTTCCAGTTTCCCCATTCCATGACCTACCTGCTTAAAAAACCAGGTGATAGGCGGAACTTTAAACACCAGCAAAGCAATAACAACCTGTAAGAAGATTCCGCTGAAAACCAGCCGGTAGTTGATTTTTCTTTTGTTGTTGGAGAATAAAAAGGCAATACCCAGAATAAGGAAAATGCCTATAATGCCCTGAAAGCGTTCCATAAATGCAGATAAATCGTAAAATGTATGCAATGAAGCGACGAAGATAAGTTTTTTTGCTCTTACTGCCGTTGAATGGCCTATTCTGTTATCTCATGTAATTTTTCTGAAAAATTATTCATAGAAATGTATTTTTATTGCTTTTGCAATCGATATAAATAATGGGTCGTATACACTATTTAATTTCCACGATTTCCCTGGCGCTCTTTGCCTGTGGACAGACACAACAACAGCATAGCACTGAAAACAAGCACGAAAAGGATTCCCTGGCTATGCGGGAAAAATTTGCCACCTCTCCGGTACTGGATGGTAAAACCGCTATCACCAAAATGCAGATAGAAAAGGGGCTGGAAGTACAGCTGGTGGCGGAAGAGCCGATGGTAGTCGCGCCCGTAACGATGACGTTTGATGAGCGGGGAAGAATGTGGGTAGTGGAGATGACCGGATTTATGCCGGATACCAGTGGTACAGGTGAAGATAAACCGGATGGTAAAATAGTAATACTGGAAGATACCAACGGCGATGGGGTGATGGACAGCCGCAAAGTATTCCTGGATTCTCTCGTACTGCCACGGGCGGTATGCCTGATAGAGAACGGCGTACTGGTAGCCACTCCACCACAGTTATGGTTCATAGAAAATAATAATGACAAACCAGGCAAACGGGTACTGGTAGACGACCAATACGCTGCCGGTGGCAACGTGGAGCATCAACCCAACGGATTGCTGCGTGCCATGGACAACTGGATCTATAATGCAAAATCGGATAGGCGTTACCGTAAGGTGGGGGATAAGTGGCTGAAAGAATCCACCGCTTTCCGCGGACAGTGGGGTATTACCCAGGACGATAACGGCCGTCTTTTTTATAATAACAACTCTGAAAACCTGCTGGGTGATTATTTCCTGCCCGGACTGGGAGGCAAAAACAGCCACCAGCAGAATGAAGCAGGCTACAATGAAAGAATTGTTCCCGATAACCATGTGTATCCTGCGCGGGCCACACCAGGCGTAAACCGGGGCTATATGAAAGGTATCCTGGATGACAGCCTGCGGCTGGTATCGTTTACGGCTGCCTGTGGCCCAATGATCTACCGTGGAGGGCTGCTGCCATATGAATATGCCGGCAACGCCTTTGTTGCAGAACCTTCTGCCAACCTGATCAAACGCAATATTTTAAAAGATAGCGGCTATTTCGTAAAAGGCGTACAGGCTTACGAGGGCAAAGAGTTCCTGGCCAGTACTGACGAGCGTTTCAGACCTACCGGTCTTTTTACCGGTCCGGATGGCGCCATCTATTTCCCGGATATGTATCGCGGTATTCTTCAACATAAAACATATATCACGCCTTACCTGAAAAATGAGGTGAAAATGCGGGAACTTACGCAACCACTGAATCGTGGCCGTATTTACCGCATCGTTCCTGCCGGTCAGCACCCGAAAAATACCCTCTTTACCATGCGGCCGGAGCAACTGATCGCTATGTTACATCATGCAAATGGCACACTACGCGACAAAGCACAGCAACTGATTATAGATCACCGGTTAACTGAACTGGCACCGCAACTGCGGGAGATGCTGAAAGATACCTATCAGCCCATAGGACAAAAACATGCCCTGTGGACCCTGGAAGGGTTGCATCAATTAACCTATGCAGATATTGCCGGTATTTTACAACAGGATGATGCCGGCCTGAAAGTACAGGCACTGGCAGCATTGCCTTCCATATTGAGCGCATCCTCCGTAAAGCCGGTGGTAGCGGTACTGGATACCCTGTCGGGTCAACCGGAGATGGCGCCTTATGTCGCCTATTTGCTGCCGGCCCTGACCAAACTGGACAAAGGGAGCGCCAGCAGGCTGGAGACAAAGCTCTTTAAAGCCTATGCACATGACCGTTATGTATCAGCTGCATTGGTCAATAATGCCGAAAACAGGGAGCAGGCCCTGCTGAAACAGGTAGTAGCCTGGAATGCAGATACCACGCTGGTATTGCGCCGGCAGCTGGAGAAGGTACTGGCAGGTATGGAGAGCGAAGCCACCGCCAAAAGAATGGATGCACTGAGGAAAGTATATCCCCAGGGTTACAGGATCTTTAACACGGTTTGTCAGACCTGTCACGGAAAGAGTGGCAACGGCATCACCTCCATGGCGCCGCCGCTCAATGAGAGCAACTGGGTGAATGGCAACAAAACATCCCTGATCTCTATCGTATTATTCGGCCTTACCGGTCCTGTAGAAGTAAACGGAAAAGTATATAAAGCGCCTGAAATAAATGGTGATATGCCCGGTATAGGTGGCAGTGATGAGTTTAGCGACAGCGATATTGCGCAATTGCTCACTTTTCTCCGCAGTTCCTGGAACAATAAAGCCGGAAAAATAACGGAAGCAGACGTGAAGCAGACCAGGAAACTGCACAATGGCCGGCAGAAATCCTTTACAGCAGCGGAATTGACTAAATGATAGGCGTTTATAAATAAAACGCCTATCTTTGCCAGATATATTATTTCAATTGTATAAGGCAACAAACATATTATTCCTCCATAACAGCCCATGTGCGGTCAAGCGTGCATGCGGATTCCTGTTGCCTTTTTTATCCTGTCCAAAAGACTTCAACAATTAAGCCCGGGCAACTTTTAGCATATTAGCAGTTGTACCCGGGGGATTACTACGTATAGTAGTATAATCCAATTCGTATTTTCCAAAACAATCTTATAAAAACAGTTTTATGAATCATCGGATAGCACGATGGGCAGTTTATCTTTTATGCCTGTTGCTGGATGTGAGCGTGATTGTAAGTCTTTATCGCGGTTATTTAACAGGATGGATCTTTTTACCGGTAGTAGTGGGGATCACGGTATTGGCCGTGTACGACCGCTTGCAGGTTAAGCACACTTTGTTACGTAACTACCCCTTACTGGGGCGGCTGCGTTACCTGCTGGAACAGATCAGGCCGGAGATGCGTCAATACTTTTTTGAATCAGATACAGATGGGAGGCCTTTTAACCGACGCCAGCGTGCGGTGGTGTATCAGCGCGCAAAAGATGTAAAGCAAACCGTGGCCTTCGGTGCATTGGACGATATGTATGAGCCGGGCTATGAATGGGCGGCACATACAGCTTTTCCGATGAAAGTAAAGCCGGAGGCATTGCGGGTTATTATTGGCAATGAACAGTGTGATAAGCCGTACAATGCCAGTTTGCTCAACATCAGCGCCATGAGTTACGGGGCATTGAGTAAAACAGCGATTCTTTCCCTCAATGGGGGCGCACAGCTGGGAGGCTTTGCCCACAATACCGGGGAAGGAGGTGTGAGTCCGTATCACCTGGAACATGGCGGCCACCTGATCTGGCAGATAGGTACCGGTTATTTTGGTTGCCGCGACGAGAAAGGGGATTTTTCTCCGGACGAATTTGCCGCCACTGCGGCGGTACCGGCCGTAAAAATGATTGAGCTGAAACTGAGCCAGGGCGCCAAACCAGGCAAAGGCGGGGTACTTCCCGCCGCGAAGAATACGCCTGAAATCGCCGCTATCCGTAAGGTAAAAGCAGGGGTGAGTGTTTTATCACCGGCCGGACATACCGCTTTCAGCAATGAATATGGGATGCTGGCTTTTCTCCAGCAGCTCCGCAAGCTTTCCGGTGGTAAACCGGTTGGTTTTAAATTGTGCGTAGGCCGTAAAGACGAGTTTGAGCGGATTTGCCAGGCAATGACCAACACCGGTATCTATCCCGATTTTATTACGGTAGATGGTGCAGAAGGTGGTACAGGTGCGGCGCCATTGGAATTTTCGGATTCTATCGGAATGCCTTTATACGATGCGTTGGCAGTAGTAGTGAATATGCTGAGAAAGTACAAGCTGAAAAAACATGTACGTATTATGGCCAGTGGTAAGATCATCACCGGTTTTGATATTATGAAGGTGCTGGCACTGGGAGCGGATGCATGTTACAGTGCAAGAGGTATGATGCTGGCGCTGGGCTGTATCCAGGCATTGCAATGCGATAGCGGCAATTGCCCGGTAGGTGTAGCCACGCAGGACCCCACCTTGTATAAGGGGGTGAATGTAGCAGATAAACGTGTGCGGGTAGCTAATTTCCACCGTAATACTATTGCAGCGGTAGCCGAACTGATGGGCGCCTGCGGCTTTGGATCGCCGGAAAAAGTGGATCCGGCAGTAATGTACAGACGTGTAACCAGAACGGATATACGTTCATTTGAAGAAATTTATGCACCGGATGAGGGTAGATCCGCAGGAGCGGCGCTCTATCCGGGGCAATCTATTAATAACTAATAAAACCCCTGTTTTCATGAAAAAGAAGCAGATTATTGTGTCCCAACATGATTACGATATTTTAAAGACCCTTTGTTATCATGCTCCGGGCACCGACAAGCTAAGAGAAGAGCTGGAAAGGGCGCTCATAAGAAAAACAAAAATACCGGAAGATGTAGTACGGGTTAATTCATTACTGCAGTTCAAAGATGAACGCAGTGGAGCTGTACGCGAAGTACAGCTGGTATTGCCAGCTGCCAGTAATTTACAGCTGGGCAAACTCTCCATCCTGTCCCCGATAGGCACCGCCTTGCTGGGATATAGTGCGGGTGATGTGGTAGACTGGGAAGTGCCGGCAGGCAAAACCCAGCTGCATATCCTGAGCGTAGTGAACGCGGAAGGATAACAAAACAGGCTATAGTGTTAGCGATCAAATATGTATCAAGCGAAAAAAGCCCCGGCGTCTGCCGGGGCTTATCTGTTTTATTTTATTCGTACTGGATTTTGTCGCCGTAGCTGATGTGGTATTTGTCGCTGAAACCGGCATTTACTTCCAGCACATACTGTGCTTTCTTAAAGGAGGGCAGCCCCTGTTCTGATAGCGGGGTGGCATATTTCTGAATAGATACGATCTCCATTTTATCATTTATGTAGATAATATCGAGAGAGATATAAGTGTTTTTCATCCAGAAGGAGCGTTCTTCCAGGTCAGGAAAAATAAAAAGCATGCCCTGATCATCGGTCATTGATTTACGGAACATGAGGCCATCTTCCCGTTGCTGGTCTGTTTTGGCCAGCTGGATATCGATTTTCCGCAACGTGTCTGCCCCGTTTTTAGCGATGAAAGCAAGGGTACCTTCTTTTTTAAATGCGCTGCCGTTGGATGTTGTTTCTGTTTGTACATTATCAACCGCACTACTGGTTTCTGCAGTGTTGTTATTGCTGTTACCGGTATTTTCGTGGCAGCCCGCCGTATAAAGGGTGGCTATCAGGATACATTTAAGGTGTAGTTGCATAAGATACAGCTGCTATTTGGTCAGGAGTTCTTCATCTGAAAAAACAACTTCAGAATAATCTTTTATTTCGTTGTAAACGGTATCCCTTTCCACCGGTTTTCTGCCTGCCTGTTTAATCAGCATGGCCAGTTGTGCCGTGTTCATGGAAGGGTTCTGTTCTTCCGCACCAGCCATGGAGTAAATTTTGGTGGTATCATCGATGGTACCATCCAGGTCATTTACGCCAAAGGAGAGGGTGAGTTGGGCCGTATTCCTTCCAAGCATGGGCCAGTAGGCTTTCAGGTGGGAGAAGTTGTCCATATAGAGACGCGCAATGGCATATAGTTTCAGGTCTTCCACGATGGTGCTTTCCGGAATGTGGGACATATCATTGCCTTTGTTGCGGAATTTCAGCGGTATGAAAGTGTTGAAGCCATGTGTTTCATCCTGGAGTTGCCGGAGGCGTTCCATATGATCAATGCGGTGGGCGTATGTTTCGATATGACCATACAGCATAGTGGCGTTGGTGGTCATGCCGCGGTTATGCGCTGCTTTGTGAATGGCCAGCCATCCGTCTGCATCTACTTTATCGTGGCATATTTTGGCGCGTACCTCTGCGTCGAATATTTCAGCGCCGCCGCCGGGCATGGATTGCAGACCGGCTTCGTTGAGGATGCGCATGCCTTCTTCCACGCTTACTTTCGCTTTGCGGAACATATAATCCAGTTCCACTGCTGTGAATCCTTTCACATGGAGTTCCGGGCGATGTGCTTTTATTTGTTTGATCAGGTCTACGAAGAAATCGAGCTGCATTTTAGGATGCACGCCGCCTACAATGTGTACTTCTGTAACGGGTTGTGCATCGTAGCTTTTCACGATGTCCATCATTTGCTCGATGCTCAGTTCCCAGCCATCTTCCCGGTTTTTATACAAACGGGAATAGGAGCAGAAGTTACAGGTGAAAATGCAAACGTTGGTAGGCTCGATATGAAAGTTGCGGTTAAAGTAAGTCTTGTCGCCATGCATCCGCTCCCGCACATGATTGGCTAAAGCACCTAAAAAGCCGATATCGCCTTTTTCGAATAAAGTCAGCCCATCTTCGGGCGTAATTCTTTCCTGGCGGAGGATCTTTTCTGCAATACTCTTCAGTGAAGTGTCCAGTGCGGCCTGCTGAAGGAGCGTTTGAACAGCCGGATAATCTTGTCTCATCGTCGTCATCTTACTTTCATTAATTTAATGGTGTTGGCCCTGTTCCTGTAAATTAATTTTACAAAATAAACACCATTTGGTTCATTTACCAAATTAAAGGTCATCCGATTGCTGCGGTTGATGGCACTGGCGGGTTGCGATACAATGAACTGTCCGGCTGCGTTGTAAATGGCAACCTGCTGAAGGTCTTCCGGAATCTCGTAAAATGTCACCCATACTACGCCATTTGTCGGGTTGGGGTTGACAAGCACCCCTGCTTTGCGTAGATCAGGGTTGATATCTTTCGTTACTATTTTTATATTATCAATATAAATATTATTTTCTGAATTTGATATGTTTCTGAATGCTACTTGAAATTTTACTTTATGTATAAGCGCGGTTAAATCCACCGAATCACGTCGCCATTCTGTAGCCGTTGGAACGAACTCTGTAGTGAGCGCACCCGGGTGTGTAATAAGGTTTGGTCCCCATTTGGTGTAGGCTGTTTCTCCCGTTTGGTGACAATCAGTGGTTACCAAAACCTTCAGCGTATCCCAGGCGTTGCCGCTGGAAGCCGGATTGGAATAAACGGCTGCCGCCACATCGAAGAACAGGAATACGGAGTCATGACCCTGCGGATCAAGGACAGGCGTAATCAGGTCGTCGGTCTGGTCATTGACATTATAGCCGAGGTTACGTATCAGCGTGGAAGCATTGCTGCCTTTACCCACATCCCGGCTACGCTCCCAGGTGAAGCTGCGGTCGGGGTTGTAGAGGTCCCAACCCGGTGGGGGGAAGGAATCGTTTTCAAAGCCCTCTTCAAAAGGCAGGCTCATCTCCGCATCAAAGTGAAAGCGGCTGCTCACGGAATCATTATCTGTATGAGGATCTGTTTTCCCATTGGGCAATTGTGTCCAGGCTTTCAGGGTATACAACCCGATAGGAACGTTGGTTGCGGGAAGGCTCACGGTTGTTTCCCGGAGGCTGCCCAGGTTGCCATTCCATTGATAGGTTATGATGTCGCCATTATTCAGCTGGTAATTGATGCCGGTAGTGGTGAGCGCATTAGCGCCTCTGTTTCGCAGGGTAACGACCGGCAGGATACGGTTGTCGCAGAGCTTGCCGGCAGCGCCGGAGATGGTTGTCAGTGCCGCATCTTCTCCAGGGAGCGTTACAGGCGTACAGCCATCTGAATTTAACAGGGAGGCAATGGTATTTTCCAGCACGTAGCGCATGCGGCTTACCTGTCCCGCTGTAAAAAAGTGCATACAGGCATCATCGGTGTAATCCATGTAGTTCATGAACATAATACCGGGTACTGTAGTGGTACAGTTATCGACTTCCGGAAAAGTGGGGCATCCGTAGGTATTATCTCCCTGCAAGGGCGTATCATCGATGCCATCGTCCTGGGAACATCCGCCGCTGTCATCTCCCCATATATGTCTTAATCCAAAATAATGACCTACCTCATGGGTACTGGTACGGCCAAGGTTGTACACCTTGCCCACGCTACCGGTTGTTCCAAAAGCGGTATAATGGATCACTACACCTTCCTGTTCCACCGGATAGCCCGTACCTGGAGGAGCGGCTACGCCAAGATAATTACCGGAAAGACGTGTTACCCAGATGTTCAGGTATTCTTTAGTATCCCAGGCATCGGAGCCGCCGGTAGCATTATATTTTACGTCGGGGCTGCCGTTATAAATAGCAAAGCTTTGACCCTGCGGGGTTTTTACACGTATAATACCGTTGGTGGGCTCATTGGCGGGCGTTCTCTGTGCCAGGCAGAAATTGATCCTTGTATTGCCGATAAGCGACTGCCATACGCCCGGTACGCCGGAGAGGTCAGTATTTGTAGCGGAATAGTCGTTGTTAAGTACAGCCAGCTGGGATAGTATCTGTGCATCGGTTACAGCAGCGGTGTCGTCCAGCACCACGTGTACTACTACCGGAATACTGACTGTTTGCGGAAGGGCATCCGCCATGATCCGTAATTGCTGCTGCCGACGTTGCCCCTGTATCATCCTGTTTTCATTGTTCTGAATCAGCTGTTGTAGTGGCGGATGTTCAATAACCCGTTGTTGCAGGGCAGTGGCGGTGCCACACTTGCGCTGGGCTATCGCCGGCAAGCAATATAAAAAGGCAAGGAGGACAATAGCTCTATAACGCAAAGACGGTATGATTTGATTTTGATCAGATGGTTTTCCGGATAACAGATATGTAAGATACGGTGGGGAAATTAAATTACGAATTTCGAATTGTGGGGCATAAAAAAAGCCCTCCCGGAAGGGAAGGCTTTTTCCTAAACTTTTATATTGATTACAGGTTGGCCTGTATTTTCTTATCAAGTACGGATTTAGGCACGGCACCTACTTGTTTGTCAACCACCTGACCACCTTTCACGAAGAGGATAGCCGGGATGCTGGTGATACCGTAATTAACGGATAACTGCGGATTCTGATCCACGTTTACTTTTCCGATGTTTACTTTACCTGCGTAATCTTTAGACAGTTCTTCGATTACCGGACCGATAGCACGACAAGGGCCACACCATTCCGCCCAAAAATCGATTACTGTTAATTTATCGGAGTTCAAGACTTCCGTTTCAAAGTTCGAGTCAGTGAATTCTAAAGCCATAATATATTATGATTTAAATGTTTTATTAATGATTGTTTTTGATCGTTGATTATGCCTTATAGTAGCAAATCCTGATCCGAGTGCAAATTACTGCATTTTTGGCATCTTACTTATTGATTGTCTCTATATAAACATCAATATCCGGCTGTTTATGCAGGAATTGCGCCAACTCGTCATTCATCTCCAGTTTCTTATTAAATGTATGCAATTTAACCTGGAGCTGATCATCATGATCCACCAGCTGTACATGTAGTACACTGTTGCCCGGGAAGCGGGCCATATTATCTACCAGGAAGTCCACTGTATCACGGTTGAGGAGCTTTGGCGCTGTTGCCAGAAACACCTGTTTGGTGTGTGTTTTCTTTACTTCCTGGAGGAGCTGGATGCTGCTCACCTTGAACTCATATTCGTTATCGTTGAAACGCTTGGATTTGAAGCCGCCGTTGATGAAGAGACATAATCCCGGTTTGAGGTAAGGGGCAAAGCGGATGAAGTCTTCACTCCACAGCGCAAATTCGAACTTACCGGTGTAATCTTCTATCGTCATTACGCCAAACTGACGGTTATTACGAGAGATCCTTTCCTGTGCATTAGTGATATATACCGCCAGCCTGAAGTTGCGTTCCCGCGAGCGTCCGCCGTTTCCACCGGGCATGGCAATTTCTGCCTGGTATTCCACCAGTTCCTGCACCGTGTTCATGTTGTAATACTTCATTTCGAAGCGGTAGTCATCCAGCGGATGACCGGAGATGTAGATACCGGTTACATCTTTTTCATTATTCAGCTTCATGATCAGCGGCCATTGATCGCAGGTGGGGATCTTTGGCGGCTCTACATCCGGCATATCGTCGTCGCCAAAGAGGCTGCCGATATTGGAAGAGCCCGCAGTGACCTGCTGTCCGAACTTCACGATTCTGTCAAGACCAGTCATGTTTTCACCTTCCGGTTTATGGAAGTATTGTGCCCGGTGGAATTCCGGGAAGCAGTCGAAAGCGCCTGACATGACGAGGGCTTCAATCGATTTTTTATTGACCGCGCGTTGGTTAACGCGTTTGATAAAGTCGAAGATATTTTTGAAGGGACCATCTTTTTTTCTTTCTTCCAGCAGGTTTTCGATGGCGGCTTCGCCAACACCTTTGAGGCCACCAAAGCCAAAACGTACCTGGCCTTGTTTATTGACCGCAAAGCCTTTGAAAGATTCATTCACATCGGGCGGTAATACATCGAGGCCCATGCGTTTGGATTCTTCCATGAAGAAGGTGATCTTTTCTATATTGCTGGCGCAGTTAAGTACTGCCGCCATATATTCAGAAGGGTAGTGGGCTTTGAGGTAAGCGGTTTGATAGGCTACGAAAGCATAACAGGTGGAGTGCGACTTATTGAACGCATAGGAGGCGAATGCTTCCCAGTCTGTCCACACCTTTTCGCATACTTTGGGGTCGTGGCCATTGGCGGCGCAACCTTCCATAAATTGCGACTTCATCTTATTCAGTACCGCAATCTGCTTTTTACCCATTGCTTTACGGAGGATATCCGCATCACCACGGGAGAAGTTGGCCAGTTTCTGGCTGAGCAACATCACCTGTTCCTGGTATACCGTGATACCGTAGGTATCTTTCAGGTATTCCTCCATGGCGGCGATATCGTAGGTAACCGGCTCCAGTCCGTGTTTACGGCGGATAAATAACGGGATGTACTCCAGCGGACCTGGACGATACAGGGCGTTCATCGCAATAAGGTCATCAAATCTATCCGGTTTCAGTTCACGGAGATACTTCTGCATACCGGGCGACTCGAACTGGAACGTGGCGTTTGTTTCGCCTTTCTGGTACAGCTCATAGGTCAGTGCATCGTCCAGCGGGATATTATCGATTTCGATTTCCACCCCGTGATTCATACGGATTAGTTCCAGCGCCCCTTTGATGATGGTGAGGGTTTTCAGCCCCAGGAAGTCCATCTTGATAACGCCGGCTGATTCAATGATACTGCCTTCAAACTGGGTGACCAGCAGGTCGGAGTCTTTGGCGGTAGATACGGGGATCAGGTTATAGAGGTCCTGCGGAGCGATGATGATACCTGCTGCGTGGATACCGGTATTTCTTACGGAACCTTCCAGTACGCAGGCTTCTCTCAGTACTTCTCCCTGTAGATCATCTCCCTTGATCAATTCGCGGAGCTTCTTTACGTTTTCAAGATCTTCTCCGGCCAATCCTTCTTTTTCTGACAGGCTTTTATCGCCATCCAGGGGGGCGTTGAAGATACGGGCCAGCTGGATGCCGGGTTTGTCCGGTACCAGTTTAGCGAGTATGTTGGATTCTATCAGGGGCAGATCCATTACACGGGCCACGTCCTTGATACTCATTTTAGCCGCCATGGTACCATAGGTGATGATCTGTGCTACCTGGTTACGGCCATATTTCTGTACTACGTAGTCAATAACTTTCTGACGGCCTTCATCATCGAAGTCCGTATCAATATCGGGCATGCTCTTACGATCCGGGTTGAGGAAACGCTCAAACAGCAGATTATATTTAATCGGGTCAATATTGGTGATACCTACGCAGTAGGCTACCGCAGAACCGGCAGCAGACCCACGTCCGGGGCCTATGAATACACCGAGGTCCCGGCCGGCTTTGATAAAGTCGGCTACGATGAGGAAGTAACCGGCAAACCCCATGTTTTCGATTACCTGCAACTCAAAGTTGATCCGTTCTTCAACATCGGCGGTCATTTCCGTATACCTGGTGCGGGCGCCTTCATAAGTGAGGTGCCGCAGGTACTGGTCCTGTGTAATAAATTCTTTCGGAATAGGGAAGTTGGGCAACAGGATATCGCGTTTCAGGTCCAGCAGCTGCACCTTGTCCACGATTTCGTTGGTATTGTCGATGGCTTGCGGAAGGTCATGAAACAATTTGGTCATTTCCTCCGTGGTCTTGAAATAGAACTGGTCGTTGTAAAAAGCGAAACGCCGGTTCTTCATTGACACATCATCATCCGAAAATTCTTTATTGGTAGGCGTGCTTTTCTTTTCGCCGGTGTTGATACAGAGCAGGATGTCATGTGCGTTGGCATCCGCCTGATCCACATAGTGGGAGTCGTTGGAGGCAATGACCTTGACATTATATTTGGCCGCAAAGCGCAGCAGTACAACGTTTACCTGGTCCTGTTCCGGAATACCGTGGCGTTGTAATTCCACATAGAAATCATCTCCGAAAATATCCAGCCACCATTTAAATTCCTTTTCGCCTTCATCTTCTCCCTTACGCAAAATGGTTTTGGGAACAGATGCACCGAGGCAACAGGTGGTAGCGATCAATCCTTTATGGTATTGTAAAACGAGTTCTTTATCTATACGCGGATATTTTCCGTAAAGTCCTTCCATATAACCCAGGGAACAAAGTTTGATCAGGTTGCGGTAACCTTCATCATCTTTTGCCAGTAATACCTGGTGATAACGGATATCTTTTTCTTCCCTGGTAAAAGCCCGTTTATGGCGGTTTTCTACTACATAAAATTCACAACCAACAATTGGTTTTACTTTCAGCCTTTTATCTTTCGGATCGCCGGGATTCAGTTTATTATTATACGCCTCTGCCACAAACTGGAATGCACCAAACATATTACCATGGTCTGTTATAGCTAATGCCGGCTGATTAGATGACATGGCTTTTTTGTACAACGATTTGATATCAGCTGCACCATCCAGTAATGAATATTGTGTATGTACGTGTAAGTGAGAAAAGATCATAGCGACAAAAGTAGGGATCATTTGGGGATTTACGAATTTACGAATTTACGAATTTTGAGATTTTGGGAATTTAGATAGAAGCGAAGATCTACTGAGTTAATTAAATAACCTTCGCTTTGCTCTTCGCTTCTATCTAAATTCCCAAAATCTCAAAATTCGTAAATTCGTAAATTCGTAAATCCCTATATATTTGTATTTTAGCGAAAATTTAGAAAATTTAACCAGGCTTATGATCAGGATAAAGGGACATCTATTAGTGAAATTATCGGTATGTGCATTGTCACTTAGTTCCTGCTCTACGCTTAAAAAAAATTCCACCGTGAAAACTACGCCGGCAGCTGAAAATACTGGCCAGGTGGAGTTTATAGATGGTATCCGTACAAATAATCGCGTCCGCAACCATACTTCTTTTAATAGTAAAGATGTCAGCATCAGCAAAAATATAACGCAGAGCAGCGCCAACCTGGAGAATGCGCAGGGCTGGCAGTTTAAATATGCACAACTGCTGGATGTGCCCGTAGAAGATGTGCTGAACCACCGTTTATATAGTTTTATTGAAGAATGGTGGGGGACTCCTTACCGTTTGGGTGGCAAAACCAGGGATGGTATCGACTGCTCCGGCTTTGTGAACACACTTGTAAACAGCGTATTTCAACTGAGCCTTGCCGGCAACTCGGTACAGTTGTACAACCAGGTGAAAAGACTCAGTACCCGCGACCTGCGCGAAGGAGACCTGGTATTTTTCAAAATTCATCACAAACGTATATCACATGTAGGCATCTATCTTGAAAATGATAAATTCGTACACGCCTCTGTTAGCTCAGGTGTAATGATCAGTGATTTAAAAGAAACCTACTGGAAGAAGTATTATGCAGGTGGTGGCAGGTTATAAGCCATTGTTTACCTGATGATCTTCGCTTTCATCGTCTCCCACATATTATTTACATCTTCAGATAAACGGGTCTGTATAACGGCAGTACCGAAGATGGCTACGTATGCCACCGTGCGTACGATCGTATCTACATACATATTTAACACAAACGGGATCTGCATTACCAGCAGGATACCACCTATGCCCAGTAGCAACGCCCACAGGGTTTTGAAGCTGAGGGGCTGCATCCTGAATTTTATCAGGATGAAGAGATAGCGCACCAGGTTGTAGAGGAGTACGGTGATCAGGTCGGCGTAAGCCGCGCCGATAGTACCAATGCGCTTTTGCATGATGTAGTTGAGCACCACCGATAAGATGACCAGCAGGATATTACATACAAAGTCGAAACGCCAGAAGTTGGATGTTTGAATGATCTGGTTGTTGATACCTGTTACGAGGTCAATCATTTTAGCGATACCCAGGATGAGGACGATTTGTGATATTGCCTGCCAATCCGGCCCCAGGTAAAGCACCAGGTTATTATGTGACAACCATATCGCACCAAAAATGCCCATGCCCACAATAGACAGCGTGATGGAACTTTTGGTGTACATCTCCTTTATTTTAGCCAGGTCTTTGTTTTTCCAGGCACTTGCCAGGATAGGAGTAGTGATGGCGTACATGCTGCGTTGCGGCACCTCGATAAAACCTACCACAAAAGTGGCGTAAGAGAAAAGTCCGGCCTGTTCCAGTCCGTGCAGGCTGGAGATAATGAGTACATCGTTGGTTTTACGTATCAGGGTAAACACGTTGGACGAGAATACATAGCTGCTGAAAACGAGCATACGTTTGCCCAGGCGGCTGGTTACCTTGCTGACACCGGCTGCAAAATTGAGATGGCCGGTTCTTCTGAGCACTATAAACAACGCTACGGCGCTGATAGCATATGGTAAACTGAAGAAGTTGATATATTGTGTGAAGCTGATATCAGTAAAGGCAAATACCAGCAATATGACGGTGGAGGCTATACGGATAACGCCTTCTTTCATGAAGTTGGACGCAATGGTTTTTTGCATCCCCCAGGCGAAAGCTTCCAGCAAGCCAAATACCAATATGAAAAAGGTAAGTGGATAGATGGCATAGAAATACTGAATGAATAAGGGAGAGTTGGTATTGTACTTCCGTATGATCAGGTCTTTAAAAATAAAGGTGAACAGTACAAACAGGAGATATCCCAGAATAGCGATGATCAGCGTCAGCTTGGGGAGGTCATTTTTTTTCGGGGTGAGGTAGTCATCGTAAAAAGGAAAGAATTTATTGATCACCGGGATGGCCCCTAAAGAAGCGACGGTACCCATGAGGGTGGCCACATCTATCAACACCCGTGTAAGACCGATTTGTTCCTGGGTAAAGATTTTGGGCATCAACAACACCAGGTTGAGCGCGCCGAAGGCAAACCCGATGTATATTAATATGGATGAATAAAAGCTTTGTTTACGGACGATCCCCATTGAACTTTTTTGTAATGTGCAAATATAGAAAGATTATGTTTGGCACGTATTTATATTAGCACCTACCAATTAATGTACAACAGTTGCGAACTATTTATTATAGTTTTTGCAGTTCTGCCAATTATGAATTTATTTTGTAATGGGCTAATGCACCTTATTTAATATGCTTATAGACTTTATCATCAGGAATTATGTAGCACTGGCGAACAGTAAACTGCAGAAATCAGGCATTAAGCCTTATTCACTGGCATACTGGAGAGAGAAGCGCGACGGTTTGAAGCGTTTTTCCAGCAAGCACCATATCTTAACACCTTCCTATCGTGTCCTTAAAACAGCCGGAGCGGATATTCCCGTGCCCGAACTAAAGGGCTTGTACGATGGCGTTACGCTGGGCTCCTGGACACTGGATGCTGAATCCATGACCTTACTCTGGCAACGTTTGGTGGCAGAGCGCCCGCGCGTGATTGCGGAATGTGGCTGTGGCGTGAGTACAGTGATGTTTGCCAAATATTTTTCGCTGCATCGCCCGGATGGGATCCTGTTATCATTTGAGCAGGATGAAAAGGAACAAGACAGATTAAATGCCCGGTTGAAAGAACTGGGACTGGAGAAAGGCGTGCAGATCTACTATGTTCCGGTCAGCGACCCTGCAAAGGGGTATGATTTTCATTTACAGGGTGGCGTGGAAGCGTTGCCAGGTATGACGAAATTTGACTGGCTGGTAGTAGACGGACCCAATGGCGCTGATAATAGCCGGTATAATACGGTTCCGGTACTACAACAACTGGCAAATCCAGGCGCCGTGTGGTTCCTGGATGACTCTTTCCGTGACGGGGAGTTTGCTATCCTGGAGAAATGGGCTGCATTACCTGGTGTTGAAGTGGAAGGAATATATCCTATTGGAAAAGGTTTGGGAACGGGAAAATTTAAATAAAAGCAATGGCGAAACTGGCACCCATCATACTTATGGCCTATAAGCGGCCGGATCAGACCCGTCGGGTGCTGGAAAGTCTGGCAGCCAATCCGGAGGCAACTGACAGCGAATTATTTGTTTTTGCTGATGGTCCTAAAGACAGTGCAGCGGAAGAGGACCTGACGCAGATTGAAGCTACCCGCGCAATTATCCGTAGCCATAACTGGTGCGGAAAGGTGCATATTATGGAGCGGGTTGGAAATTATGGATTGGCGAAATCAGTCATTACTGCTGTTACAGAAGTATTGGAAAAACATGAACAGGTGATTGTACTGGAAGATGACCTGGTAGTATCCCCCTTTTTTTTGCAATACATGAATGCGGCATTGGAGATGTATAAAGATGAGCCGCAAGTGGCTTCCATACATGGTTATGTGTATCCACTAAAAGAAACATTACCTGCCACTTTTTTCATCCGGGGAGCCGACTGCTGGGGCTGGGCCACCTGGAGCCGCGCCTGGAAACAGTTTGAGCCTGATGGGCAAAAACTGTATGATACGTTGCGACTGAAAGGCGAAGGCAGCGCCTTCAACTTTAATAATACCTACGATTTTATGAAGATGCTGCGTAAGCAGATCAGTGGAAAGAATGACTCCTGGGCTATCCGGTGGAATGCTTCCACCTTTTTGAAAAATATGGTTACTTTATATCCGGCGCAATCGCTGGTACAGAATATCGGGGCAGATGCTTCCGGTACCCACATGGATAAGGCGGATGCTCCTCATTTTGAAGTGACGCTGGCTACGGAGCCGGTGCGGCTGCAAAAGCTGCCGGTAGTAGCCAGTGAACAGGCCACTGCCGCCTTTGCGGATTACTTCCGGTCTATCAAAACCGGCGTATTTCAAAAAATAGTGAAAACTCTAAAGCGGAAATAGCCGGTATAACAATACTATGCGTAACGATAACAGGAACTACAACTACGAAGATTTTCCTTCAGAAAAAAGAGTGGAATATGTGGCGATAACAAGCCTGCTGGCCCCCGGCAGCAAAGTGATAGACCTGGCCTGTGGCAACGGGGCGCTGATGGAAATGATGATCGCAGAAAAAGGCTGTACCTGTGAAGGGGTGGAGTTGTCGCCCTCCGGTGTACAGGTAGCCGTAAAGAGAGGGCTCTCTGTAAGAGAAGGGCGGATCGATGAAAAGCTGCCTTATGCAGATGGTGAATTTGATGTGGCGGTATGTAATGTAACCATACAGATGGTGATGTACCCCGAACAGCTGCTGGCAGAGATGAAGCGTATTTCCCGGAAACAGATCATATCGTTTCCTAATTTTGCTTACTTTCGAAACCGTCTTGACCTGTTGTTATACGGTCGTATGCCCAAGCCCATGCTGTTTGGCTATCAATGGTATAATACCGGGCATATTCACCAGTTATCCATCCGTGATTTTGGGGAATTGCTGGCGCACACCGGTGGCATGCGTATTACGCGTACCCTCTATGTACCGGTAGGCTATAAGATAATAGATGGCCTGGGAAGCATCATGCCAGGCTGGTTCCGTAAAGAAGTTATATTAGAAACCGAGAATATTTAAAATGGGATTTTTCCAGCAGTTACTCTTAAAAGAAACGTTTAATCCCGGTCCGCTCGGACTGGTGATCAACCCGTTTTATATCGCACGCCGCGGTCTTTACAAAGAAGTGGCCAAATTAGCGCCGCAGCTATCGGGCCGCCTGCTGGATGTAGGCTGTGGTACCAAGCCTTACCGGAAACTGTTTACAGTAGACGCTTATACAGGGCTTGAAATTGATACCACCTACAACCGGGAGAAGAAGGATGTAGACGTATTTTATGATGGAACCCGTTTCCCGTTTGAAAATCATACTTTTGACGCGGTGTTGTGCAACCAGGTGCTGGAACATGTTTTTAATCCGGATGAATTTCTGCAACAGATCAACCGGGTGCTGAAATCGGGCGGCAAGGCCATTATTACGGTACCTTTTGCCTGGGATGAACATGAACAGCCCTATGATTATGCGCGTTATTCTTCTTTCGGTCTTAAAAGCCTGCTGGAAAAAGCCGGTTTTGAGATGATAGAACAGCGTAAATCGGTGGCCGACCTGCGGGTGTTAACCGTATTGTTGAATGGTTATTTATATAAGAAAACAGTGAAATACCGCTTCCTGCGTATTTTCACTACTATCTGTATCATGTTCCCGAATAATGTGCTTGGCTCATTGATCGGTATGATTACCCCTTCCAATGAGGATCTGTACCTGGATAACATTGTATTGATCCGAAAAGCGAAGGACCAGTAACTAACCATCTTTATTAAACTATGAAGGAAATAGATACTACATTATATTATTGCACACTGTTTGACAGCAATTACCTTTCACGCGGACTGGCTATGTATGAATCGCTGGCAGCGGTTTGCAATACTTTCCATCTGTACGTTTTTGCTTTTGATGACAAGTGTTTACAGGTGCTGAAAAAGATGGAGTTGCCTAATATGACGGTTATCTCCCTGGCTGAATTTGAAGATCCTGCCTTACTAAAGGTGAAGCCTACACGAAGCCGGGCGGAATATTGCTGGACCTGCTCCTCTTCCACCATTCTTTATTGTATCCAGCAATTCAAACTTCCTCATTGTACCTATATCGACGCGGACCTTTATTTTTATAATGATCCGAATGTGTTGATGGATGAAATGGGTAATCATGCGGTGATGATCACAGAACACCGTTATACGCCGATGTATGACAAGAGTAAGCTGAGTGGAAAGTATTGTGTGCAGTATATCACCTTCCGTAACAACCGTTGGGGTATGGAAGCATTGCAATGGTGGCGGGATGCCTGCCTGGACTGGTGTTACGACCGTCATGAAGATGGCAAATTCGGCGATCAGAAATACCTGGATGACTGGACCACCCGCTTTACGAATGTGTGGGTGATGGAAAACCTGGGTGGCGGATTAGCCCTGTGGAATATCCAGCAGTATACTGTTTTTGAACTGAACGGGAAGCTTCGTTGCCGCGAAATAAGTAGTGGCAAAGAATTTGACCCCGTGTTCTATCATTTTCATTACCTGAAATATTTTACAGATAATACCATCGAACTGGGCAGACGCATTATAACACCGGCTGTAAAAGAACTATTCTACAAACCGTATATAAGCGCATTGGCAACCAGTAAGCGGCAAATCGGCGCAATAGATGATTCGTTTGATCCGCATGGGGCAAGGCCCAGGCCCGCTGGGCTGAAAGCCATGCTGGTGACGATATGGCGAAAGCTGAGAGGAGTGTACCACGTGTACCCCTTACAATAAATATTTACGGATTTTGGAATTTTGGAATTTAGTTATTTAAAATGCAGCGGAGAAAATCGCAAAAATCTCCGTTGCATTTTAAATAACTAAATTCCAAAATTCCAAAATCAAAAAATACATTATGGCTTATATCATTAATTTAACAACGCATAGTGATAAAAGAGGAAATCTGACTGTGATAGAAAAGCAGATTCCGTTTGAAATAAAAAGGATCTTTTATATCTACGGGGTGGATGATTCTGTGCGTGGTGGCCATCGTCATCATAAAACGGTGCAGGCGGCTATCTGTGTACATGGCAGTTGTATTGTATCCAATAATAACGGAAAAGGAGAGCAGACAGATTTTGTAATGGATCATCCTAATAAATGTCTTATCCTGGAACCCCAGGACTGGCATACAATGCATCACTTTACACCGGATGCTGTGTTGCTGGTAATGGCGTCTACACCTTTTGATGCGGCAGACTATATTTTTGAACCCTACGATAACTGATAATAGCAGTATGATAGATTACGAAAACCTTGGGTTGCTGAACAAACCATTTTTTGAGGAATTTAAAACAGCCTTTGCGGAAACGCTGGAAGGCGGCTGGTATATTCTGGGTAATAAAGTAAAGGAATTTGAAACGGCCTATGCACAGTATCATGGCAGCAAACATTGCGTAGGACTGGCCAACGGCCTGGATGCCTTAACACTCAGTCTGCGTGCTTTTAACTTCGCACCGGGAGATGAAGTGATTGTGCCTTCAAATACCTATATCGCCACTATTCTATCTATTGCGCAGTGCGGCCTGAAACCCGTGCTGGTAGAACCGGACATTCACACCTATAATATTGATCCTGAAAAGATCGAAGCAGCTATTACGCCACGTACCAAAGCCATCATGGTGGTACACCTGTATGGCAAGAGTTGTGAGATGGATAAGATAACAGCTATTAAAGAAAAACATCAGCTGGTACTGATAGAAGACTGCGCGCAATCGCATGCGGCCTCCTTTAAAGGGCAGCTTACCGGTACTTTCGGAGAGTTTGGTGCCTTCAGCTTTTATCCTACCAAGAACCTGGGGGCTTTGGGTGATGCCGGTGCCGTATTGTGTAATGACGATACATTGGCCACCGCCATGCGCCGTTTACGCAACTATGGCTCTGATGTAAAATACTATAATGAAGTAGTAGGAGTGAACTCCCGGCTGGATGAAGTGCAGGCGGCTTTTCTCCTGGTAAAGTTTAAATACCTGGCGCAGATCACCCAACATAAGCGGCAACTGGCGGCTATCTATCAGGAAGGTCTTAAAAGTGATTTCATCAAACCGGTTGTCCATCCGGATTATTTTGATGTATATCATATCTATAATATCCGCCACGAGCGCAGGGATGCACTCAAAAAATACCTGCTGGACAACGGGGTGAAAACAGATATTCATTATCCATTACCACCGCATCAGCAAAAAGCGATGGAAGGAATTATCGATGGAAATTCGTATCCTATCTCGGAAGAAATTCACCGTACAACGCTTAGCCTGCCCTGCTCATACTGTCATACCAAAGAAGATATAGCGCAGGTGGTAAAAGTGATCAACAACTTTTAAAGAACTAACAGTGACGGATAAACGCTCATCTCCGGTAGTCAGCATCATAACGGTTTGTTATAATGCCGGCAGGTTTATAGAAAGCACCATACAGAGTGTGTTGGCGCAAACCTATCCGCATATTGAATATATTATTATAGACGGCGCCTCCAAAGACAATACCTTGGAAGTGGTGGCGCAATACCGTTCCCACATCGCCACCGTTGTATCTGAAAAAGACAAAGGACTGTACGATGCCATGAACAAAGGCATGCAGCTGGCCACCGGTGAATATTTGTTATTTCTGAATGCAGATGATACGCTGACAAATAACAACGTTATTGAAAAGATGTTGTCTGCCTGTACCGATGCGGATGTGTATTACGGAGAAGCAATGTTTATCGATGAAAATGGGGCTGAGCTGGGCTTGCGTTCTGTACAAACACCTCATCAAGTGCCGGAACAACTCACCTGGAAAAGCCTGAAACACGGAATGGTAGTATCCCATCAGGCGTACATTATCCGGCGTACTTTAAGCCCGTTGTATGACCTGCAATACAAGGTGTGCGCGGATATAGACTGGATGATCCGCTCGCTGAAAGCATCCCGTAAAATATGTAATACCCATCTTGTAGTAGCTAAATTCAGGGTAGGAGGTACTTCCAAACAACGACAGCAACTGGCCTGGAAAGAAAGATATAAAATATTAAGCCGCTACTATGGCCACATCCCCAACTTTGCACACCACCTTTTCATAGGCATGAGATATATCTTCTCGAAAAAGTATTAAACCGGCCCCCTCCCGGCCTCCCCCGAAGGGGGAGGAGAAAGAAGACAAGGGCTTATTTTCGTCTTTTAGGTGGCTATCTAATTGCAAGTAGATAATATTATATCATCTGGTCACATAAGGTACTCCCGTATTATCCGTAAAATGCTTGTAAATTTAAGATCAAAATAAGCCCTCGTCTTCTTTCTCCTCCCCCTTCGGGGGAGGCCGGGAGGGGGCCGGTTTAACTAAATCCCTCCCTCTTTTCTTTTCCTGCACAGCACTATTTCCCATATAAATGAAGCGATCACCAGGATTAGTAGGATGGTAGAAGATATACCAGAGATCTGCTGTCCTTTATAGAAGGTGGTGGGCTCAAATTTCAAGTCAATTTTATGCTGACCGGCAGGTATTTTAACACCACGCAGGGCATAGTCTACCCGTATGATGTTGGTTGGCTTACCATCGATGTAGGCATTCCATCCGGCAGGATAATAGATTTCCGAGAAAACGCCTAAACCTTCCTGACTGTTGCTGGAAGTATATTCCAGGCTGTTCAAACCGTATTTGGTGAGTTTGATAACGGCATTGCTATCCTTACCTGGTTTGAAGTTGCTACCCAGTTCTTTTTCAAAACGTTTGTCAATAACAGCGGAATCTTTTGTATTGAGATAATCCAGTGTTTTCATTTCTGTATTGGCATCGGGGGCCCATACGATATCACTGACGAACCATGCATTGCCGTTGGCGTCGGGGTTGCGCTGGGCTACCGGCTGACCGGTTTTCTGATCAGGTACAATAAAATATTTGGTGTTCAGCATATTCAATACCTGCATATTGTTTTTGCTGATCTGATGAGAGATGAGATCCTGGTAGATCCATAATTTAGCGGGACTGTAACCACCGATGTTCTTATGGAAGTAAGAAGGAGACGCATCATCAAACGGAGAGGTAGCAAGGTTGAATACGCGGTAGTAAGGGTCCGGGTCCTGTTTGATTTGCAGGTCGGCTGGTGAAGGCGACAGTTGTGTCATGAAAATAGATTCATCTACAAAGCTGTCTTTGCCCAGGTAATTCCTGTCTACCTGTACCAGGTCGATGGTCACTGCAGCGGCCAGGATAATGGCCAGTGGCTGCCATTTCAGTTTGTCCTGGATAAAGGCCCAGAGAGCGCCGGCGGCAATTGCGACGAACACGAGCGAGCGGATGCTGTCTTTCAGCAACAGGCTGCTGCGATCTTTTTCCAGTGCACGAATCAGGAGGCTGCCGTTTTCGTCTCCACCCATCATCCGGCCAAAGTATTGCTGCATAGCTGCATCGCTGTGACCGCTGAAATTGAAGAACATGCTGCCGCCAATACCTACTATGAGTATGAGTCCACCGGTAATGTATACGGCGTTTTTAAGTTTATGGAGCAATTCATCTTTCTTGTGCTTGCCATTTACTACTTCCTGTAAGCCCCAGCAGGCGAGGATGACGAAGGTCAGCGAAGGTAGGACCAACGCCTGTGCCGGCGCCCTGAACTTATTGTATAATGGCAGGTGATAAAAGAGGAAGTCGTTGATAAAGGCGAGGTTCTTACCCCAGGCCAGAATAAAGCCGATAATGGTAATAGCTACCAACCACCATTTATGCCAGCTGGTAACTAACAGTAATGCCAGTACGAAAAGGAAACAGATAATAGCACCTACATATACGGGGCCGGAAGTGCCTTTGGCTTGTGCACCGTAGTACAGCGGGAACTTCATTTGTTCCAGGAACTGTTCCGCCTGCATAGGTTGTGCGCCCATGCTGATCATTTGTTCATATACATGAGAGCCGGTACCCAGCTTTTCGCCGGAGGAGTTACCTGCAAAGCCAGGAATCAGCATGGTAAATGATTCCATGGTGCCATAGCTCCAGTCGTAGGCGTAGCCTATTTCCAGGCCGGTAGATTTTTTTTGTGTGATATCACCCTGATCGAGGGTCAGTTCCGATTTACTACCGCGCATGGTGTAATCCGTGTATTCGCGGGTAATGAGCAGACTGTCCATGGCGGGGAGTACGGCAAGGATGCCGGCAACAACCAGTACAACCGATGCTTTGAAAAACTGTGGCAGTGTTCCGGATTTGAAAGCGTGTACAAACGCGCCTACAGCAAGACAGAGCACCATGATGAGTGTATAATAGATGATCTGCAGGTGGTTGTTGTATACCAGCAAACCGGTGGCCAGTGCTGTTAATGCGGCGCCACTGATTAGTTTTCCCCGGTAGGTGAGGATGATACCGGCCAGTACGGCAGGCATCAGCGCGATGTCGTACATTTTGGTAACATGTCCTACATCTATCAGTATAACGTTATAGGAACAGAAAGCAAAAGCGACGGCGCTGATGATCCGGATCCAGTATTTAAAATCGAGGATACAGGCCAGCAGATACATAGATAGCATGGCCAGGAATAACATATTGATAGGGTCTGGCAGGAAAAGGGTGACCACCTTGTTTACAAATGCCAGCTTATTGGCGCCGGGGCCGGTATACACCACATAGGTGGGCATTCCGGAAAACATGCTGTTGGACCATAAAGGGTGTTCACCAGTTGCTTCATAAAAGTCCTTCGCCTCTTTAGCCATTCCTTTCACGTTCATCATGTCGCTCTGGTTCACCATTTTGCCTTCCAGTACAGGAGAGCAGTAAACCGTTGCCAGCAATATGAAGATGCCAATTGCTGCCAGATGTGGAAGAATGGCTTTTAGCCAGTTTTGCTTCATCGGATATTTTGGATTTAGTTTTAAAGAAACAAAAATAACTGTAATTTATCCGAAATTTCAATATGCGCTGGATTCGATTTGTGTTAAAATTTGCATTTATATGCAACCTGTGCTTTCTTATTGGTGAATTGTTGCGCATTACAGCTTATGATCACTCCTGGGATGTAGTGATCAATCACGTGCTTGTATTAGGAATGGGGGTGGCCTTTCCGGTGAATCTGACCGTATGTATATTGACGGGTATTTTGTTGTTGCTGAAAAAAATAAGCTGGAAACCTTTACCTCCATGGTTATATTTGTTTAACGTTACTATCTTAATATTTCAACTTATAGTTAACTATTAATGGGAAAGAATCTCTTAAACGACAAGCCCACAAAGCTTTTCGTTATCTTCACCAGCTTTTTCGTGGCCAATGCGCTGATTGCAGAATGTATTGGCGGGAAACTCTTTTCACTGGAACAATTACTGGGCCTTCCTGTACATACCTTTACCCTCTTTGGCGAAAAAGGACTCGCCTATACGCTTACCGCAGGTGTATTACTATGGCCGCTGGAATTTGTGATGACGGATATCGTCAATGAATTTTTCGGACCGAAGGCGGTTCGCCGTATTTCTTATATAGCGGTGGCTTTGATCTCCTATGCCTTTATTATGTTCATGGTAGCCATGAATGTACCAGCCGATAGCTGGTGGCTGGGAAGCAGCGCCACTGAAGGGATACCGGATATGCAAAAGGCGTTTGTGGGTATTTTCGGACAAGGCATGTGGATCATCCTGGGTAGCCTGACCGCTTTTCTCGTTAGCCAGATTGTGGATGTGACGGTATTTCACAAGATTAAAAGACGTACCGGTGAGAAACACGTATGGCTGAGAGCTACCGGGTCTACGATTGTATCGCAGCTGGTGGATAGTTTTATCGTATTGTTCATCGCCTTCAAAATAGGTAAAGACTGGAGTTGGCAGCGGGTATTGGCCATCTGTATGGTAAATTACAGCTATAAATTCGTAGTGGCGGTAGCGTTAACCCCGCTGATCTACTTTATTGAACACCGGATTGTGCGTTACCTGGGACATGAAACAGCTGCTAAAATGAAAGCTGAAGCGATGGGCAAAGAGCATCCGTTTGAAGAAGTGGTGGCCAACGAGTAATATTATTTATATCTCTCTTTAACCATATCCGCTACTACTTTATCAATCGGTAAAGTAACAGTAGCCGCAGAAAAGTCTTCCCAGTTAATCCAGCGGGGATGCTCTACTTCCGATACTCCTTCAGGGACTGTAAAATCAAACGGTTTGCTGATGGTCTTTGCAGTGAATGGCGATAATGGCGTTACGAAGTAATAAATGGAAATGATCTGTGTTTCATTATCAAAGGCAGAGATCTGAAAGAAGTCAGTGGTATAGATATGTTCCACTACTTTGATTTCCTGGCCCAGTTCTTCCTGCCACTCCCGGATCATGCATTCCAGTGTACCTTCTCCGAATTCGAGGCCACCGCCGGGGAATTTGGTATAATATCCGCCACGGATATACTCATCCGTTACGAGCACCTGTTTCTGATCATTGATCATGATGCCGTATACTCTTACATTGAATCCTGTTTGCATACAAATTATTATTTACGGAAACCGGGTGTAAATATAAAAGATAAAATGAAAAGCCTAGCGTGTGAGAGTAATCGTACCTTTTAAAAGTCGCTGTATGCCATCCATGTTAAGATAACGGATCATGTACACATAACTGCCTATAGGCTGTGGCACATTTCTGTAAGTGCCATTCCATCCTGCAGCGGGGTTAGTAGTATGGTAAATCAATTCTCCCCAGCGATTGAATATGCTGAAGTCCTGCAGTTGCTGCCCATGATAATTTACAATACGGAAAATATCATTCAAACCATCTCCATTGGGCGTAAAGGCATTCGGGACAAAGATATCGGGAGAACAGACTGATGTCTGGATCACATCCCTACTGGTACCGCAGTCATTTGAAACCTCGACCCAATATATCCCCGGCTGATAAATTGTAAAGATGGAGGTTGTAGCACCGTTTTGCCAGCGATAGCTGTTGAACCCCGGACCAGGAGAGACGATTATAGGCTTGTTGTTGAACAGACAGGTATCGGCACCCAAGTCTATAATGGGAGAGTGGTTGACTTGCACGTGCGTATTGAAAATACTGTCACAACCCAGGTAGGTGATATATTTTACAGTATAATTACCGGTTTGCGTGATTTGAGTACCATCTTGTAATGTGTATGTTTCACCGCTACATATTTCCTGTTGATCATTCGAAATATAGGAAGGTGCTTCTTTCAGGATGGTAGTAATGATACTGTCACAGCCACCAACGCTGAGAAGCGAAGAGGTGTAGGTGCCTGTTACGTTCACAACCTTACCATTAGGTAATGTGAAATCTTGTCCGGCACAGATGGTTGCTTTTTCCGTAATATGGTAGTCCTGCACTACTCTTAGCGTAGTAGTAATAATGCTGTCGCACTTTTGCCAGGTGAGGAAAGTGGAAGTATATGTGCCAGCGACACTTATGGTACGGCCGTCTGGTAGTGTGTAGGAGCTGCCGGTGCATATTTCAACTTCCTCACTGCCGTTATATGGCTCTACTGTTACCAGTTTTGTAGTGATGATGCTGTCGCATCCATGGATATTTTTTAGTGTGCTAATATAGTCGCCTGGAGTATTAACTATTCGACCATCAGGTAACGTATAGTCGCTGCCGGTACAGATGTATTTTTCTTCGCTTACCTGATCTGGTTCCATGATATAAACATCCCGGCTGAATGTAGCCGTATAGCATGGACCACTTACCGCTAAGGTTACATTGTAAGGGCCGGATGCAGCATAGGTGTGCGATGGGTTAAAGCTGGATGAACTACTTCCATCCCCGAAACTCCAACTTACGGAGGTTATACCAGTGGTGTTTGAAACACTGAATGAGGTAGCAGATCCGAAACAGGTATCTTTAACAAGAAAAATTTCCGGATTATAAAAATAGCTGGCCATTAGGGTAGGGAGGCCCATTAATGCGCCGCCAGGAGAGAGATTTATCGCATCTTGCACATAATTACACTCACCTCCGTAGATATTGGGGTTATTTATTATTCCGATATAAGAATAAGGTATATCATAACCATTTTCTGCACTAGCGTATATTTTTCCATCAATTGCCAACTGGAGAGCCCCGAAACGTAAGTTACTACTTTCTATAACCGGATATCGGGAGGCATTAATATCAGGTTCATTCATATTATATTGAAATATGCTTTTCCCGCTATTGGTACTAATATACAACATGTTGCCATCAGGAGAGAATTCTGCTCCATACGGCATATTGATGTCTCCCAAAACCGTTATAGGGCCGTTAATGGCTCCCGTGCTATTATCAAAACTAAGTACTTCAGTATTGGCAGTGCCATCAAGAAGTACGTTACCAAATGTATGTGCCAGTTTTTTACTGTCTGGCGAAAGTTTTATTACGCCACTCATTTCCCAACCATCGTTACTGACTACACTTCCAATAGCATATTCCTGGGCTTGGCCAACACCTGCGCTTGTAATAGGATAAACATGAAATTTGTTGTCATATTTCGTATGCGTGATTACCCATAAATCCATATTGTTACAATGCTTTGTTGCAACAAGGCTTTCGGTGCTGTAATTCTCAGTAAGTAGAAGAATGTTTTTAGAAGCCGTTACTATATCTCCTTTCCCTTCATCAAGACTCATGTCGATCAATGAATAGTACATGCCATGCTCCACGGAGGTAGTAAAGAGAAAATATTTACCTGGATTACCCGGATATGGGACCGCAATAGCTGACTGATTACTAGATGGATTACCCAACAAATTGTCACCATTGGGCATTACAGTATGCGAAGCATTATAGACAATTTTACCGGAGGTATAGAATAACAGATTTCCATTTGCATCAGATACTGTTGCCACACCTTCCCGTGTCTCGATTTTCCCGTCAGTCAATACTCTAGGTGGGAGGGTATTAAAATCTAGGCCTCCTCTCACTCCGAAATACCAAACATTTCCTTCTTTCTGGGCAAAAGACAGTATCGGGGAAAGCAACAGCAATATCAGTATCAATATTGCAACATGAGATGCACGATTCAGCATAGAGATAATAATATAGGTAGCATCTTCCCGGGTCAGGAGGAATTGGTCAGTAATATATGGAATTATTTTAAAACCATTTCTTCTTCATAAAATACCAGCTGATGATCACTGATATAACGATGGAGAGGATAACGGGGATATAAAATGCGTGCATGGTGTGCTGATAGGGGATATCTACGTTCATACCGTAAATACTGGCTACCAGCATGGGAAAGGAAAGTATGATGGTGATGGAGGTAAGGCGTTTCATCACCACGTTCAGGTTGTTGGAAATGATGCTGGCGAAAGCATCCATGGTGCTGCTCAGGATGTTGGTGTAGATATTGGCCATTTCCAGGGCCTGTGAGGTATCTACGATGAGGTCATGCAGGAATTCTTTTTCATCTTCGTTGAGGCCCAGGAAATTGGTACGTTCCAGTTTCATGAGCAACAGTTCATTACTGCGGAGGGCTGTTACAAAATATACGAGGCTTTTTTGTATCCGCATGATGGCGAGGAGTTCCTCGTTTCTGTTGGAGTCGTATAGTTTGGCTTCCAGCAGGTTCCTGCGCTGGTTAATTTCTTTCAGATGATCCAGGAAGTTGACCACCACTTTTTCGAATATTTTCAGCACCATCATATTCCTTTTTTCAGGCGAGCGGTTATGAAAAGTATCGAGGAATCTTTTGATGGCGGCGTTATCGAAGGAGTTGACGGTTATAATCTGGTTGTGGGTGAGAATAATTACGATCGGAATGGTGATGTAGAAGGCGTCACTTTCGTTGATGGAATTGTTCTCAGTAGGGGTTTTGAGGACGATGAGCTTCACATTATCTTCCAACTCGTACCTGGATTTCTCATCCATATCCAGTGAGTCGGTGAGGAAGTCGAGCGGGATGTCAAGGTCTTCAGACAACTGTTCAAATTCACTCTGTTTCAGTGGTGGGGTAATGTTTATCCAGGCACCGTTTTCAGGAGCCTGGATAGCCACTGTTTTTGAGTCTATATTCTTGAAGTATTGGATCATCAGGTAACGATGGGGGTATAATTTTTAGCCGATATTTATCTGTCCTTCAAACACCAGTGTAGCCGGGCCACAGAGCCAGATATTGTCGAATTCACGTTCTCCTGTTTTGGTGAAACGTACTTCCAGCTGACCGCCTAATGTTTGAACAGGCACAATGTATTCTTTTTCTTCTTTGCCTGCGAATGTAAGTGCAGCGGCGGTTACACCGGTGCCACACGAGTAGGTTTCATCTTCCACACCTCTTTCATAAGTGCGTACAAAGATGCCGTTTTCAAATGGCTGCACAAAATTCACGTTGGTACCTTCAGCAGCAAAACGTTCATTGTAGCGGATCTGCCGGCCTTCGTTAAATACATCTACTGCCTGTACATCTTCCACAAATTTAACAAAGTGGGGAGAGCCTGTGTTCAGGTAATAGTAGAGGGGGCCGTGTTCTACAAAGTTTACATCCTGCATTTTCAGGTTTACCCATTTGTCGCCATCCAGGCTGGCTTCATGCTCGCCATCTACCGCAATAAAGTAGAGGTTGCCATCGCCTACACCCATTTTATGTGCAAATGCCACGAGGCATCTGCCGCCATTGCCGCACATGGTGCCTTCCTTGCCGTCGGCATTATAATATTTCATGGCAAAGTCGTAATCCTCGCTTTTGTTGAGGAGCATAAGACCATCGGCGCCGATGCCGAAGCGACGGTCGCACAGCTCATTAACCTGCTCGCTTGTAAGCCAGTCGTACTGCCCCTCCCGGTTATCCATGATCACAAAATCATTGCCGGTGCCCTGATATTTATAAAAGTGAATTTGCTGCATAGATTGCAAAGATAGAAAGATATATTGCGAATTACGAATTGCGGATTTCTATATACCGGCAATAATTTCCAGCCCTTTTCTGATCAGTGCTTCTACGGCGGCGGCGCCATCCTTACTGAATTCCTGGCGGATGCGGTTGGCCACAATGGCGCTTACCGACAGGCATTGGTGGCCTAATACGCGGCCCAGGCCATAGATACCGGAGGTTTCCATCTCGAAGTTGGTGATGCGGTGTCCTTCGTAGGAGAAGCCGGTAAGATTATCTATCAGGTTTGGGTTAGACAAGGCGCCACGTAATGCACGGCCCTGTGGGGCATAGAAGCCTGGACAGGTAACGGTGATGCCTGTATGAAAACCATCTTTGAAATGCTGTTGCAGGCTTTCAGCGGCTGCAAACAGGCAGGGGGCGGCCCCACCGGGCTGCATGAATACCTGTCCGCGGAAGGCTTCCAGCATTTGTTTTTCTTCGGGCGTGTTCTCAAAAACGTAATAGGGCATGAGGTTATCGAGGCCCAGGCCATGAGAAGACACCACGAAGCCATCTACCGGGATACTTTCCTGTAAAGCGCCGGAAGTGCCCAGGCGGATGATCTGCAGGGAAGTGAGTTCGGGTTTGATAAACCTGGTTTCGAAATCGATATTTACCAGGGCATCCAGTTCGTTGAGTACAATATCTATATTATCTGTGCCGATACCGGTAGACACAACAGAGAGGCGTTTATTGCCGATATAGCCGGTATGGGTTACAAATTCGCGGTGTTGAAAGGTGTGTTCTATTTTGTCAAAATGCTTGCTGACATTTTGTACACGATCGGGGTCGCCCACCGTGATAATGGTATGTGCGAGTTCTTCGGGTCTTACATCCAGGTGATACACGGCGCCGCGGCTGTTGAGGATGAATTCAGATTCAGCAATACGTTTCTCCATGGTATTAAATTTTATATTTGCACAATTCGGTATTTGCGGTTCGAGCCTCAATATTCCCACGTTCTGCATAATTATCAAAATATTTTAAGATATTTTTTAAATAATATTTGGTGGATGTTAGATTTTTACTACTTTTGCAATCCCACAAAACAACGTGATGCGCGCTGTGGGTAAGCAATTAAGCATCAAAGAAAAGGAAATGGTTTCGTGGCCGAGTGGCTAGGCAGAGGTCTGCAAAACCTCGTACAGCGGTTCGAATCCGCTCGAAACCTCCAGATGGGAAAGTAAGGAGCCGCTCTTGTAGCGGCTTTTTCGTTTATAATCGTTTTCTGCTGTATGTAATTCCACCTATAATTTCCTTTTCTGTGGCTGGTTGTAGCCTCAACAACCGTTTTAAAGCCATTCCCCTGTCTTAAAAATTAATCTTTGAACGGTAATTTTTGTATGGAGTAATTGTCGTAAATTGCTCCTCCCGCAAAAGTCTGGAGGCTTTTCCGGCAGGTCACAGGATTTGTCTGAAAGCAGCCATGCCGGAAGGCTTTTGCGTTTTACAGACAATCAAATACGAAGGGGTTATGATAGAGATCATGAAAATAACCGCCGATGATACCCAAAGCCTGGAGCAGGTGAAGCTACTTTTCAGAGAATATGCCAATTGGTTAAATGTTGACCTTAGTTTTCAACAGTTTGAAGAAGAGATGTCCAACTTACCGGGTCCGTACGCGGCTCCCACCGGCGCCCTATTCCTTGCGAAGGTAGATGGCCAGGTAGCTGGCTGTGTAGCGGTGAGATCATTTGACAACAGTACTGCGGAAATGAAGCGTCTTTTTGTAAAAGATACTTTCAAAGGGCGCGGTGTTGGAAAAGCACTGGCATCAGAAGCCATAAGAGAAAGTAAAAAAATGGGATATAAGCGGATCCTGCTGGATACGCTCGCTCATATGCGGCCTGCAATAGAATTATATACTTCTCTGGGCTTTCAGCCGATAGCAGCTTATTATGATAATCCTATCAGCAGTGCGGTGTATTTGTCGCTGAATATAGAAGACCAGGATGTAAAGATTTAAAGATTAACCAGATGGGTGCAACAGACCAAAGCGGATAAAATATAGTTTAGTCTAAAATCTTCTTCGCTTTCATCTGTTGCACCCATCCTATTAATCCTGCTAATCTTTTAATCCTGGTTAATCCTGGTTCAGGGGCCTTATCCATATATTTTTAAAGCTCACGGGATTACCATGATCCTGGAGTACAATAGATTTTGCGCCATGTTTTTCATAAAATGGCTTACCGATGTATTGTGTTTGCCCTGTCAGTTCCACATTGTTCTGTACCAGCACACCATTCTGTAATACGGTAGCACGTGCCGGTGTTTTGAGGGAACCGTCATCGTTAAAACGGGGAGCCGTCCAGATCACATCATAGGATTGCCATTCGCCGGGTTTCTTGCAGGCATTCACCAACGGAATCTTTTGTTTATAGAAGCTGCCAGCCTGACCATTGGAATAAGTGCGGTTGTTATAGTTATCCAATACCTGCAGCTCATAGTACTCCTGTAAAAAAACACCACTGTTGCCACGACCCTGGCTTTCTCCTTTTACTTCAGCAGGTGTGCGCCATTCGATATGCAGCTGGAAATCTTCAAACTGTTGTTTTGTTTTGATAACACCTGCATTTTTTACTACGGTCATGGCGCCATTTTTCACGTCCCATTTTGCGGGGCCACCTTTTTCTCCTTCCCACTGATCGAGGTTTTTGCCATCAAATAAGATCACGGCATCCGAAGGTGCAGTAACGGTGGCCATTCCCGGTGTTATAACTTTGGGAACAGGTTCCCATACTTCTGTTTCTTCCGGTTTCATTTGCTGGTTGTTCTGTGCCAGCGCGCTGAGAGACAGCATCGTGCATGCTGTTATGAGAATTGTACGCATTTTACCTGCTTGTTTTATTTTTCGTTTAGGCGATAATGTTAGGGAGTTTATAGCCGTTATGATAAGGAGCGGCTAATAGTTTGTTGGCATCACTGTCAGTAAATTTACCTTCGTATTCATTCCAGAATATTTTTTTGCCGGTACGATAAGCGATGTTACCCATTTGAGCGGTGGTGGCTACCAGTGCGCCAACTTGGGCAGGCGCGTGCAAATCGCTCAGGCTGCGGGACTTCACCACTTCTATAAAGTTTTTAGTGTGGAGTTCCAGGCCGTTGTCTACGGATTTGCGGCGTGGCACTGCTTCCATTTTATCTTTTTCCGGGATCACTTCCCATCCGCCACGGTCCAGCACCAGGGTGCCGTTGTTGCCGATAAAGGCAATGCCATGATCACGGTTATAAGGACCGCCATCAATGCCCTGGGCTTGTTCCCACTGGATATTGTAGCCGTCAAATTCGTATACGGTGGTGAGGGTATCCGGTGTTTCGGCAGCATCATCGGGGTAGGCAAATTTGCCACCTGCTGCCATGATGGATTTGGGCGACTGTGATTTCATGCCCAGCAGTGCGTAATCCAGGAGATGTACGCCCCAGTCGGTCATCAGACCACCGGCATAATCCCAGTACCACCTGAAGTTAAAGTGGAAGCGGTTTTCGTTGAAAGGACGTGTGGTAGCAGGTCCCAGCCAGGTTTTGTAATCTACGCCAGCAGGAACTGCGGAGTCGGGTTTTACCGGGATAGATTTCATCCAGCCCATGTAGGCCCATACTTTTACCAGCCTGATCTGACCCAGCTTGCCGGAGTGTACAAAGTCGATAGCATCTTTAAAATGCTGCTGACTACGTTGCCATTGGCCTACCTGTACTGCGCGGTTGTATTTTTGCTGTGCACCCACCATGGCGCGGCATTCCATGATAGAGTTGCCGATGGGCTTCTCTACATATACATCTTTCCCGGCTGCGCAGGCATCTGTCATCTGCAGACAATGCCAGTGATCCGGTGTGCCGATGATAACGGCATCGATGTTTTTGTCTTCCAGCAGTTTACGGTAATCGCTGTACGCTTTTACCTTGATACCTTTTTGCGCCAACTCTGCCACGCGCTTGTCCAGCACGTTTTTGTCAACATCGCATAAGGCTACACATTGTGCTGCTGGATTTTTGAGCATGGCGGTAAGGTCTGCCCAACCCATGCCATTAATGCCGATAGCGGCTACATTGACCCGGTCGCTGGCCGCTACTGATCTCAACGGCAATGCCTGTAAAGAGGCAGGTAAGGCGGATACCAGCCCGGCACCCGCTACCAGCGTGGAGGCCGACCGGAGGAAGTTTCGTCGTGAGTTATTCATGTAATATAAAACGTTTGTGGAATCGTGGAAATAAATGATTAAAGCGACAAAATAGGGAAAAAAGACTGTGATTCTCGCGGTTAATATAAATTTTGTGATTTAATTAATCAGGGCATAACTGTTAAAATGAGTGTAGTATTGACAATCATTCTTATACCCATTAATTAAATCACAAAAATCATATTTATTGCTCCGCTTATAGCTCGTCGTCAGGCTCTTCTTCGCTACCCATACTGAAATTCATCATGGTTCCCAACAAGTCGCTGAAACGGGTTTCATTTTCCGCTACTTTTTTGCTGATGAGGGAATAGGAGGCCAGTCCGTGGAGGACGAACTCCATCAGCAGCAATTGTTCCCGGTTGCCTGCCTGCGGGAAGCGGGCTTTTACCAGTTCTTTGAGCCCTTCTACTTTGCCGAGGGCGGTATCGTATTGTTTATCGCTGATATCTTGCAGCAGTTGCAGTGAATTACCTTTATCAAACCACTGGATCACACTGCGGTAGGGATTTTCTACGGGTGCTGCCTGTTTCTTCTTTTTGAAAGAATCCGGGTTGGGGAAATAGGAGGCAAAGAGGGTCCGCACGGATTTATCGAGCAGGTTATGCGCTACCTGCAAGGGGCCTTCCTGTTCGCCTTCGTACACCAACTCTATTTTACCGGTGATGGCAGGTATAATAGCCTGCAAATCGGCAATGCGTACATGTGTTTCCTTTTCCTTATTGATGATGGCACGGCGTTCACCGGCACTTACAGCATTTTCATAGGCCGCAATGGTAAGACGGGCAGACACCCCACTTTTCTTGTCCACATACTCACTGCTGCGGGCTTCAAAAGCCACCTGTTCAATGAGCCGTTTTACCATGTCTGCAATCTGTACTTTGCCCAGCTGCTCCTCGTGGATGTCGGCTTCCTGTTCGGTGATGAGCAGGGAGTTTTCCACGCTTTTCGGATAGTGGGTAATGATCTGGCTTTCTATCCTGTCTTTCAGCGGTGTTACAATAGCGCCGCGGTTCGTATAGTCTTCCGGGTTAGCGGTAAAGACAAACAGGATATCAAGTGGCATCCTTACTTTGAAACCCCTGATCTGTATATCGCCTTCCTGCAGGATATTGAAGAGCGCCACCTGGATACGCGCCTGCAGATCGGGTAGTTCGTTGATCACAAAAATGCCGCGGTTAGAGCGGGGAATGATACCGAAGTGGATCACTCTTTCATCGGCGTAACTGAGTTTAAGATTTGCCGCCTTGATAGGATCGATATCGCCTACCAGGTCAGCCACCGATACGTCGGGGGTGGCCAGTTTTTCGCCGTAGCGCGCACTGGCCGGCAACCAGCTGATGGGCGTTTTGTCGCCTTTTTCTGCGATGAGATCGCGGGCATAGCGGGAGAGGGGATGAAACGGATCATCGTTTACTTCCGAGCCTTCCACTATGGGAATGTATTCATCCAGCAGATCGATCATCTGACGGGCCATGCGCGTTTTGGCCTGGCCGCGTAAACCGAGGAAAAGGATATTATGTCTTGACAACAAGGCTCTTTCTGTATCGGGGATCACGGTATCTTCATAGCCAATGATACCCGGGAAAGAGGTTTCTTTTTTTTGCAGTTTTTTGATAAGGTTACGCCTGATCTCTTCTTTTACCGATGTAGGTTTATAACCACTTTTTTTCAGCTCGCCGAATGTTTTTATGCTAATATCCATGAGAAGAAGTTACAATTACGATGATCGTGTTTAATGTTAGAATAGTTTTCTTTTCCCGTTTTCAAAATCATAGAACAGGAACTGACCGAGTTTATCTGTGCCGGAGAAAAAGGCTTTACCATTATTTGTTTCAGTAAATTCCTGCACAAACTTCTGCAGCCAAGGATCGGAGGCCACCATGAAGGTGGTGATAGGTATTTTTAATTTTTTACATTGTGCAGCCAGGTTAAGCGTGCGGTTCAGGATCTTGCGATCCAGGCCGAAGCTGTTTTTATAATATTCCTTCCCGATTTTCAGGCAGGTAGGCTTACCATCGGTGATCATAAAGATCTGTTTGTTTGGATTACGCCTCCGGCGGAGGATATCCATGGCGAGTTCCAGCCCGGCAACGGTATTGGTATGATACGGTCCCACCTGTAAATAAGGAAGGTCTTTAATCTCTATCTGCCAGGCGTCGTTACCGAATACAATGATATCCAGGGTATCTTTAGGATACCTGGTGATGATCAGCTCACTGAGGGCCATTGCCACCTTTTTGGCGGGCGTAATCCTGTCTTCCCCATATAAAATCATAGAATGGGAAATATCTATCATCAGGGCAGTGGAAGTTTGTGTTTTGTAATCCGTTTCCTTTACTTCCAGGTCGTCCTGACTGATAGAAAAGCTATCGATCCCGTGATTGATCTGCGCATTGCGGATAGAAGCGGTGATATCCAACTGATCCACGCCATCGCCAAATTCGAAGGGACGCGTTTCTGCGTTGAGTTCGTCACCAATACCTGATTTGCGGATATTATGATTCCCAGTAGTGGATTTCTTCAGTTTGCCGAAAATCTCTTCCAGCGCGCTTTTACGGATTGTTTGCTCCGTTTTGGACGTGATTTCTATCGCACCGTTTTCTTCGTTTTCGCGCAGGTAGCCTTTATCTTTCAGCTCCTGGATGAAATCGCCGATACCATAATCGCCATTGGTGAGTCCAAATTCCTTGTCCAGCTCTGTGAGCCATTGCAGGGCCTCTGAAACATCTCCGCTGGTGTAGGTAAGGAGTTGGGTGAAAAGATCCAATAGTTTCCGGAAGGGCGGTTTATTGTTTTCGTCCGGATTGAACCGGGAAAAAGTTATACCTCTCATAGCACAAGTTCTGCACTAAAATTACGGATTCTTTGGGTTATTGACGCGATAATGAAAATTTGGGGCCCCCTCCCAACCTCCCCCGAAGGGGGAGGAGAAAGGAGACGAGGGCTTATTTTGACCTGGAGAGCTTGACGGTACCAGACGAATTAAGCACCGAGGAGAAAGGAAAGGTGGGCTTATTTTGACCTTTGATTTACCACCATTTTTTGGATAATACGGAAGTACCTTATGAGGCCAGATGACATAATAATGATGACATAATAATGATGACATAATAATATTATCTACCTGCATTAGATAGCCACCTCAAAAACAAAAAAAAGCCCTTGTCTCCTTTCTCCTCCCCCTTCGGGGGAGGTTGGGAGGGGGCCAACATATTTTTCTTGTTGCATTTTCCCCCGGAAGGAATTACTTTCAACCATCAAAAAAATATCTATATGAAAAAACTGAGAAATGCATTGATGCTGGCTGGTGGGTTAGCGATTGCATTATTTGCCTCGTCTGCCAATGGGCAGGCCAGGGCAGATGCATTGGGCTGGAAGCTGGGCGCACAGGCATGGACCTTCAACCGCTTTACACTGGCGGAGGCACTGGATAAGATGGACAGTTGCGGCATCCAGTATGTGGAGGCCTTCCCTGGCCAGGTAATTGGCGGTGGCATTGAGGGCAAATTTGACTATCATATGTCGGCCGATAAACAGGAACAAGTGAAAAGCCTGTTTAAAAAGAAGCACAAAGTGCTGGTTGCTTTTGGGGTAGTAGTACCTGATTCCGAAGCAGATTGGCGGGTTTTGTTTGATTTTGCCAACAGAATGGGCATTCAGAGCATTACCAGCGAACCACAGGCAGAATACCTGGACCTGATCTCTTCGCTGTGCGACAAGTACAACATTAAACTGGCGATCCATGATCACCCCAAACCTAGTCATTACTGGCATCCTGACAGCGTACTGGCTGCCATCAAAGGCAGAAGTAAACTGATGGGCGCCTGTGCTGATATTGGTCACTGGGTACGTTCAGGACTGGACCCGGTTGAATGTCTGCGTAAATTGGATGGTCATATCGTGAGCCTGCATTTCAAAGACCTGAATGAGAAATCACATGATGCCCATGATGTAATATGGGGTACCGGTGTAAGTCAGATGGGTAAAGTGATGGAAGTGCTGAAAGCGCAGAAGTTTAAAGGGTTGTTTTCTGCAGAATATGAATACCACTGGGATAACAATGTACCTGAAGTGAAAGCGAGTGCAGCGTACTGGAAACAGATGGTGAGTAACTTATAATAATAAGGCTTAAAAGAGATTTGGGGATTTTCGGTTTATTGATTTTCAGATTTGTTGTAGTGATAACAACATCTGAAAATCAATAAACCGGAAATCCCCAAATTTTTTATTTTTATTTAGTAGAATCTACTGTAATACTATTAGAGTCTTCCAGTGCATTTATGTCCTGGGCTCCATCCTTGCGGGCTTTTGCTCCCTCGCCGAAGTCCGTTTTCATGTGCTGCAACCAGCCGATGAATTGTTCAGCTGTTTGTCCGTCGCGCTGTAAATCACTGGTGATCCTGCTTGCAGGCAATGAGTTATAGTAGCGGATCTGTTGTTCGCAGTCCTTGATGATCTGAGCGCCCAGCTCATCTGCCCTTTTAGCATCGCCGGCCATGTAGTAGGCGTATACGGTTTGCAGGGAAGTATAGTTGTGCATGTTGTTGGGCGTTGTCATGGCATAAGGGAAGTTAGTTTCCTTTATGTTTTTATCCATGTACTTCAGTACAGTCAGCGCACTATCTTTCTGTCCTTCCTGGGACATAGCTACACCCAGTTTGGTGAATGCCTGGCGCAGGTAAAGCAACATTTTCCTGTTGGGCTCATCGAAGTAAGTGCCTGCTGTTTGTGCACCGCCAAAGGCGAACTTATGCATCAGGTTATCGTACATCACACCTACGTTGGCGTTGATATCCATTCCTAACGGATCAGTAGCTGTTGGCTTAGGCATTGGCACCAGGTGATAGGCCAGACCGTCTGTTTGCAGGTATTCATTCAAACCAAGATCAGTAGGACTGGTAAAGTAGATAGGTCTTTTCCAGTTGTTGGTCGCAATGATATCATACACCGCCAGGTCATTCTTCATCAGGATGTTTTTCGTGATTTTGATCGGCAGCTGTGGTAATATTTTAGCACTGTCTTTCGCGCTCACCACACCATATTTCAGGATCTCCTCTTTATTAACTGGAATGAATAACTGACGGGTAGGCAGGAAGTTTTCAGCGCCACCGTCCTGTGTATTCACTTTGCTGTTAGGATCATCGCTTCCCATGAAGTTCATGATCTCTTTCAGGTTAAAGTATTTATCAGCCGGAATATTTCCCGGATCGAAGAAGCGGATGTAGTTGTGGTTTTCTCCCCTGTATTTCTCCGCGCTCCAGCTCATTTCTATTGCCGGGCTTTTGTTGACCATCTTACGTTGCTGATCGATGTACCAGTCAACCCCCAGGAGACTCAGGTTAATCACCCTGATATCTGTACGGATGCCTTCCACTTCCTGGGCATACCAGAGCGGATAAGTATCGTTATCGCCTACGGTAAACAGGATTGCGTTGGGCTGGCAGGACTCCAGGTAATCTTTGGCCACATCTCTTGCGATGGTTTTGGTAGAGCGGTCGTGGTCATCCCATTCCTGTGAGGCCATGAGTACGGGAACAGCCAATAAACACAGGCCGGTAGCCAGTATGGGAGACAGCGTGCTTTTTGTTTTCTTTTTAAGATAACTATAGATAGATAATACCCCTAACCCTATCCAGACAGCAAAGGCGTAGAAAGATCCTACATAAGCGTAGTCACGTTCACGTGGCTGATTACCGGCCTGGTTGAGATACATCACGATGGCAATACCTGTAAAGAAGAAGAGCAGGGATACGATGAGCGTATCTTTGCGGTGATTATTATATTGAAAGAAGAAACCGATGATCCCCAGGATGAATGGCAGGAAGAACATGGTGTTATGCGCCTTGTTTTCCTTGAGACTATCCGGCATCATGCCTTGATCTCCATAAATAAAATTATCGATGAAAGGGATCCCGGAAATCCAGTTACCATCCCTTACGTTGCCGTAGCCTTGTGTATCATTTTGTTTGCCGGTAAAGTTCCACATGAAGTAGCGGAAGTACATGAAGTTCATCTGATATTGCATGAAGAACCGGATGTTATCGCCAAAAGAAGGAGCTTCGTTGGCTTGTAATCCAAGCCAGGAGCGGTAGAAATCGGCATGTCCCTGGTCGTTGCTGGCATCCCATACACGTGGGAAGAGCATCATATCCTGTGAGGCATATACCGGTTCCATTTTTTTGCCGGCTACTTCATATTTCTTTGGTCCGCGTGCGTAGATGTTGCCGCCTTCTTTATATTCTGTTGGGCGGGCGGTAAATACCTGTCCGTAGATCAGGGGGAAATCACCATATTGTTCGCGTCCCAGGTAACCTACGAGGGAAATCGGGTTATCTACATTATACATATCTACCGCAGGATTGGCTGTAGAGCGCACCATGGTGGTAATATAAGTAGAGTAGCCCAGGAGTGTGAACAGCACAAAGGAGATGGTCAACCGGCTGAAATGCGCCGTTTTAGCCACATCCATTCTCACGCCTACTGTTTTCAGGATGGTTGGAATCAACAGGAAAAATGCTGCCAGCAAGATCTTTACAAACACAATTCCGCCGCTGGCATCATTGTAAGCAGGTACCAGGATCACTGAAGCGATAACGATGAGTGGTGCATATAACCCGAAAGAAGGTTTTTTATAACCGATGATCAGTATCACGATCAGGAAGAGGAAGTAGAAGATGAATCCTGAGAAATAACCCATTCCGAGGTTATTTACAAAGAGAACATCCATGTATCCCGAAGCTTTTACAGTATCCTGGATCAGGTATTTCTGGATCATGCCGGTGAGGGCGCAGCCTATCATGAAAGCCCAGAAGGTGCCCCATCCGGTTGGTTTAAAGCGTCTGAAGTAGTAGACCATTACGATAGCCGGGATGGTCAGGAGGTTGAGCAGATGTACACCAATGGAGAGGCCCAGGAGGTATGCAATCAGTACGATCCAGCGATCAGCATAGGGTTCATCGGCTTCGTGTTCCCATTTCAGGATGGCCCAGAATACGATGGCGGTGAAGAAGGAGGACATACCATACACTTCACCTTCCACGGCGGAGAACCAGAATGAATCAGAAAAGGTATAGGCCAGTGCACCCACGGCGCCTGCACCCATAATAGCGATCATTTTTTCACGGGAAATCTCTTCACCGGCTTTTACCATCAGACGACGGGCAAAGTGCGTGATTGTCCAGAAGAGGAACAGTATGGTGAAACCGCTGGCCAGGGCTGTCATGGTATTTACACCTAAGGCAGCTTTGGATGGTTCCAGGAACATGCTGAAGAGTCTTCCGAGCAAAACGAACAGTGGAGCTCCGGGGGGGTGGGGTACCTGTACTTTATAGGCACTTGAAATAAATTCACCACAGTCCCAGAGGCTGCCTGTAGCCTCCATCGTCATAATGTAAACAGAGCAGGCAATGATGCAAATCACCCAGCCAACTATGTTGTTGGTCCTTTTAAAATTCATAAGGTTGTTTTAAGGTCCGACAAAAATATAAAAAACAGCAAATTATGCTAATCTGCTGAACAGTTTTAACTTTTTGTAAATATCTTTTTAGCTGTAAGCCTTTAATTAATACCCGTTCACCCGTAGTTGTGTACTGTTGTGAGGGGGCCGGAGATTAAAAAGAGATTAAAATCCATTGGCACGTCGGCAGGTCATCAAAGACTGGCAGCTTCCGTAACCGTCCATGCTGCTGGTTTTGCGCTGAAAAGCACTTTGGTGGCGGCCCAGGTTTCCTTGAAGAGGTCTGAGTTCCGGTAGGCTTCCAGGGCTGCTTCGGACTCCCATTTACTAAAGGTAAAGAAAGTATGGCCGGTAGCGTCATGCAACCAGAGTTCCAGGTGGAGGCATCCGGGAAAATGGCGGATAAGCTGTTGTTGCCGGGAAAAAAGCTCCCGGAAGGAATTTACCTTGTCGGGGGCAAACTCCATTTTTACGAGTCGATTGATCATTGAAAGATTATTCTTACAGTTTGGTAGTAGGATAGTTGCTGGTAGCCGGCGGGCTGGGTGAGCTGATCGCGGCGGAAGCCCTGGAGGCCAAAAAGGCCGGCAGCATTTCCTTTATTGATAGCTATTTCAAGATAGCCGGCAGCGTTAAAAAGCGCCAACTTCTGTCCTTCGGAAACGTCCGCATAGGTTTCGCTGATCTGGCTGATCACCTCATTACGGCGGAAAAAGATCTTGAAGGCCCGGTTCCTGCACTGGGCATTGAACTGGTCGCGGGTGATATTGACCACCACATTTTCGAAGTTGTCTATATGAATGATCTGTCCTTCGATGAAATCATCTCCCACCAAAGGTTGCAGGTTGTTTTTTACATTAATGCTTTGAGAGAGTGGCGCCAGTTCACCAAGCGCCTTGCCGCGGCTTAGTTCCCGCGCAGCGGAAGCCAGCAGCTGAATGATGGTAAAAGTATTCTTGGGTGCATTTTTATCTAACGGAATCTTCACTACTTTTTCCGGCATACCGCCTGCGATCATCGTGAGGAGTCCATTATCGGCGCAGCCGATGTAATGACCATTATGTTCCGCTACGAGCACGTGTTCGGGGCGTTGGTCGAACAGGTTGATCAATACAAAGTGGAAGGTACCCAGCGGAAAGTAGGCGAAGGCGCTTTTACAGATATAAGTAGCCTGTGGTAAGTTAAAAGGGCTGATATGGTGGGTGATGTCCGTAACATGACATTCCGGGCAGTATTGCCAGAGCTGCCCTTTGATGGCACCTACCAGGTAATCCTGCATTCCTATGTCTGATGTTAATGTTATAATGGACATGCCAACAAATCTAAATCCAAACCCTTATGCGATAAATTCACATTTCAAATCCCTTCCGCTCTATTAATTCCCGGTATCACGTTCGAATGGCAAATTCATTGTCTCGCTTTCCTTTCAAAAAAGATGCCATGGGGGTTATTAATGCAATCTGAATGCAAATAAAGGTAAAAATACCGATGGCACCGTATTTTAAAAGTATTTTTTTATAGTCTTATAGTACTAACGTTAACGGCTAAGGTGAAACAATTGTATGATCAGGACAGCGGGGAGCCTGGTTCTTTTTTAAAGTGATTGTAAACGATACCATCCAGGAGACCGGGGAAAAGTTTGCTCAACAATACAGTGAGTTTCCCCTGCGTGGTGAGTACAAGTGTACGTTTGCGTTTCACGATTGCTTTGGCGATAGCAATGGATACCGCTTCGGCGCTCATCAGTTTGTCCTCGTTCAGGGGCGTTTCGCTTTGCGTTTGTCCCTGGGGATTGAGGGCGGTATTACGGATATTGGAAGACGTAAACCCGGGACATACCCACATCACGTTGACGCCTGTATGCAAACATTCCGTACGCAATGCTTCGAGGAAACCCTGCATCGCAAATTTGGAAGCGGAATATCCCGTACGTGCAGGCAGTCCCCTGTAACCGGCAATGGAAGACACACCTACGATAGTGCCCTTACTGGCAAGAATAGCCGGAAGCGCATACTTGGTGCAGTATACCGTTCCCCAGAAATTGATATCCATCAGCGATTTCAATACACTCAGATCCAGGTCGCGAAACATAGCACGCATAGAGATCCCCGCATTATTGATCAGGATATCTATCTTACCAAATCTTTCTATACTGTTTTCAATAAATGATTTGCAGTCGGCCTCCACACTTACATCCGCTACAAAAGTAAAGAGGTTGGCATGATTGATTTCGTTTTGTAAAGCCGAGAGCGCAGGCTGCTTTCTACCACATACGGCAACAGAAGCGCCCATCTGCAATAACGTAGCAACGAGTGCCTTCCCAATACCCGACGATCCGCCGGTGATGATAACAGTCTTGTTCTGGAAGTAAGTTTTCATGGGTATATTTTTGCGCTACAAAAATAGGAGAGAAGTTGATAGTATCAGCATTTTATTACAGCGATGTTATGGTTGTATCGGCTGTAATGCTTTATACCAGCCTGTTTTGAAGTTTTTTTAATAAAAACTTGTTTAAAAATAAATTATTCCTATTTTTGCAGCCGCTTAACAGCAAACGATTCTGTAGCTCAGTTGGTAGAGCAATACACTTTTAATGTATGGGTCCTGGGTTCGAGTCCCAGCGGGATCACCAATTGGGACAAATCAGAGATGTCTGAATTTGTCCCTTTTTTTTTGGGTCTTAATTGCTTGCTAATCAAATGTATAAGTTCGATCGCTTCGTTGACTCTGGTAGTTCGATATTGTATCCCGTCAAAAATCAATTTTTCGGGGAAAATCGAACTAATAATTTTTCGCTTTCTAATAACGGTTCCCTCTTTATATAAAATATCAAGCATTGATAAATTGCTAATTGCCTGTTCCCATAGGGGTTCTATGCTTTTAGTTTTGGATGCTGTAGCAGTTAATTGGACTTCCAATCTATTGATTCTATCTTCTGTTTCTTTTTTTATCCTGCGGTAATCGTCAGCCTGAATGGCGTCCTCGAGTAATAAATCCCTAGCCTTAGATAAACGCTGATTGGCTCCCTCTAACTGAAACTTGCATTGTTTGACTTCATTGAGCTGAAGTCTGTTTTTGGAATTGAAAACAGACACGATGATCTTTTTATAAAGTTGCAGTTCGGGCAATGGGGTAACATATTTCTTGATTTCCTTAACTACATCTTTATTCAACTTATCAGCGTTATATCTTACTTTACAGGGTGAACTGCAATGGTAGTAATGGTAATACTTTTTACAACCTTTAGAGGCACTCCCCGTTAGCTTCCTGCCGCATTCAGGACAAATTAAGAAACCTCTCAATGGTAAATTTTCATCAACAGTTAATTTAGGACGCATCTGTTTTTTTCTTCCATTTAGCACATCCTGTACTACATAAAAAAGTGCTTCAGAAATCAGCGGTTCATGTAGTCCCTGTACAAGACGGCTTTCTTCATCCTTATGCTTGGAAATAAATATCTTGCCACAGTACAAGGGATTACGCATTGCTACCCAAAAATTATTTTTACTGCCCCTTTTGAGCCCCTTTTCCCTAGTTAGCTTCCAGACCTGTTCTGTATTGAGCCTACCTGAAGCAAGTTCCTCAAATGCCCATCGCAGAATGACCGCTTCATCTTCACGGGGTTCAATATATTTTTTCTTCAATTGTTCATCAGTCCTATTGACATAACCTAATGGTGCCGTTCCCATATACCGTCCTTCCTTTTTTGCCCTACGCATACCATGAAATACATTTAATGCCCTGCGGTCATTTTCTACTTCCGGAGCTGCTAGGTAAAAAGCAAGCATGATCTTGTTTTCTGGAATAGACAAATCCAGCGGTTGTTCTATGGCTTGTGGTTCAACGCCTAGCTTTCTAAGGATGTTGATCATTTGATAGGCATCCCCTGCATTACGGCTGAACCGGTCCCACTTAATGAATAGGATTAAATCGGTTTGTCCCTTGTATTTTTTCAAATCTGTTAAAAGTCCTTTCCAGGCCGGGCGCATAAAGGTTTTGGCGGAATGATCTTCATATATAACCTTTCTGACTTTTATAGAAAATAGTTCACAGTACTTTTTTAATCTTTCTTCCTGGTCTCGCTGTGAATATCCTTTATCGGCTTGTTCATCCGTACTTACCCGGATATATAAATCTGCAATTTTCATTATGATCTGTTTTAATGTAATGCTTTACGAATATGAGGTGTAAGCAAAATCCACCCTGCGAAGCGGCTAATTCTAAGTTAACCATTTCCATACTTAAATAAAAGGGAATAAGGTAATTAGTCTGAATTTTCCAAGTAGGTATCTACTACAATTTCAGCTATTATGTATAGAAAATCTAAAATGATCTTCGCTTCTGTTTGATTGGTCACTATTCCATCCTTTTGTAAAATTTGAATGGCCTGTTGGGGAGTAATTTTTTCCTTCTCACATAATTCCATCTCGCTTCTCCTTTAGTCCGGTACCGTCAAGCACCATTGTTAACAATACATTTCCTCCCGTGCATTGCACAGGAACTGGGAGGATACTTTAAATAGGAGGATGTGATTGTGGGATGTTCTAAAGTAAAAAACAAAAATCATATTTCAATGACAACATTAAATATTGATATAGGTAAAATTCAACGACATTTGTAATATCAAGGGTATCATAACCGAAGATGCTTTTGAATGAAGATCAGGTGGTAAACGACGGCCAACGAGAAAGGAAATCATAGCCGCGCTTGAAGAAAGAAAGTAGCAACGAGTTAATTAATGAATCAAAGTTATTCTGAATATCTCAGTAGTACAATTAAATTAATATTATAAGGTCGAGTAGCAATTACACTTTTTGCTTCTGCAATGCATTAATATTGGGATTAAAAAAAAGGTAACCCGTAGCTTTATTTATACTAAAAATCATAATAGTTTCGATCTCATTCCTTTCATAGTATTAAATATAATCACTACAACCTTACACCTAACTTGTACGATTAATAGGCTTAAACTGCCTCATTCCATAGATAGAAATCGTATAAGGATGGGCTACCTAAATTTTTACAGACTTTCTTCAAACATTTTATTATCCCGAACGCATGCAAATATCCTATGAACCAGCTTATTTCTGATGGCGTTAAGAATACTCATTTTGTTTTTTCCTTCCTGAACTTTTTTTAAATAAAATTTTCCTAGCATCGATTTCTTTCTTCGTGTATATCCAATTGAGGCTAAATGAAGCAGCGTTTTAAGCTCTTTATTGGCCAAACGTGAAATCCTTTTCTTTCCATTTAAACTGGTTCCTGAACTCCATTCAAATGGAGCGATACCACAATAACATGCAAACTTCTTAGGATTACTAAAATCCTTGAACTCATTTGTAGCAGTTATTAAATGCAACGATATGATTTTCCCAATATGTGGGATAGAGTTCAATATTTCAAATATTTTCTGTAAATGGGCATCAGATTTCACTGTTGACAACATTTGCATTTCAAGTTCTTTTACGTCGGCACTTAATCCAGCAAGAGACATTTTTGTTAGATTGGTTACATAACTATTCTCCAACTTATTTAAATAGTATGCATTTGTTTTTTTACTATTTTTAAGCATCACCCTAGCTTTTATCAATCGTCTTCTAATTGCCATCAAGGACTTTAAGTGGGAAATACAAGGTCTGGGTTCCTCCCATAATCGCAAAACTTTATAGTGTTTGCTTGCATATATTGCAATCCTGCAAGCGTCTAATAAATCAGTCTTCCCCCTTGCGATACCAATTGATCGCTTAATCTGCAGTGGAGATTCCATACATACGGGCATCTTATTCTTACCTAAAACCGCTAAAAGGAAGGTAGCATATATTCCCATTGCCTCAGCACAAAATAGGGTGTTTAGCCGATTTATGTGGTAATCAGCTTTAAGCTTTAACAACAGCTCTTTTATCGCAGGTTCGGAATTTTCAGTTTTGAAATTGGTTATTACAATATTATTGGAGACAATTGCAACGTCAATCGTGACTTTTGAAATATCGACACCAACAAAGAATTTAGGATCCATAATTTACTTATAGTTTAAAATTCCTGGCTGGTGCGATTAAAGTTTAAATTTATGCAAAGGAAATAATTTCACAAATAATTTTTCATTAAACACATTAACGGAGTGAACATTTAACTTGTTTAAGGCATGTTTTAATTTTAAATTCTCAGTATCTAATCCCAAAAGATATTCCCATTGAAAATAAGCTAGACATCATAAGGATATGTAATGTGGGTAAAATGGTTGTTTACATTTCCAAACTTCTGAGCTAAAGCTACCCAAAAACGAGATGGAGTGTAAGGGAATGTTCTTATTCCCCATTGTGTGTTAACAGTAAACTGTTCCGATCTAACCAAAATGCAACTCTTTTTTGCCCTGCTTACACAGACATAACATAGCCTTTGAGCTTCTGCTAAAAGTATTGGATTTTGGACATCTAAGTAGTATGGAAAATGCCCTTCTTCCATTCCTAATAAAATAACTGCTTCAAATTCTAGACCTTTTGCACTATGCCTGGTAGTAATCGTAACTTCGTTATTTGGAATTCCAAGATGTGCAAAACGTTCAAGTTGCATATCTTTCAGATTGTAGTTTGTTGCCTCAGCTAATAAAATCTCAAGATTATTGATTTCATCAGGGTACATATCCGAATGTTGCAAAACATTAGCAAGTTCAAGATCATTTATCATTAGCGTCAGCCATTCCAATACCTTCTCCTTCTCTTTGCCCTTTTTTAAAGTTTTAAGAAAATCGATTTTTAAATCAATCGCATCCTTAAACTTACGGGGATCATCATGATTAATTAGTAAGCTTTTCCAAAATTTAAACAGGTCATCAAATGACTGTTGCTCAGAATTTATGCACCAGTTTGCACAATCTTGAAGCCATGTCACCGTTGCACTTTTCTCAAAATCCCATTTTGAAATATAAAACGGGATATTATTATGCCGTAATGCAAGTGCCATCGACCGGACATCAGTATTTGACCATGTAATTATGCCTATCTCATTTAATGGGGTATTATTTTGGATCAATAACGGTATTACCTTATTAGCAACCACGTCATATTGTTGGTCCATTTGGTGATCACAGGTTACAAACGTAAAATCTGCATTCTCCTCTAACCTTCTTTTTGCGAAATAAGCCAAAGGAGCGGGTGGTTCCAGTGTCTCCAATGAAGCAGTAATAATGTGCTGATTACTTCTGTAATTATTTGCCAGCTGTACCGGGTAGATATCGTCCCGGCCCATTAGTTCCATAAGAAAATCAGGATATCCACCATTAAAACCGTAAATTGATTGATTCATATCACCAACTGCAAAAAGCTTTATATCTGCATTAAAAACAAGTTCCAATACCATTTCATGCAATGCTTTTCCTAAATCCTGATATTCATCCACCAGTAACCACGGAAACCGGCTCCGAAGGGCAAGTCTAACAAACTCTTGTTCATGTATGATCTGGGCAGAAATATTGATGATACTGATAAAGTCCAGGTAATCAGATTCCAGGAGTTTTCTTTCATAGAGGCTTGCTGCATTTTCTATCAGATCGGTTGAATCAAATGTAACCTGACTGGTACCCACTACTGAAAGACTTCTTTGTCTATTGATCTCCTTCAATTTTACCTGTTCAGGGGTGGCATTCAACTCTGTAAGTACACTGTCGTATATCTTTACCTCATCTTCTTTTTTAATAATCCTTACGGGATATTTTACACCATATTGAGGGTAAAGATGAGCGAAAGGCTGAATGACATGCAGAAGTGTAAAACTATGTACGGTGCCGATAAAATCTTTGTTCGTCGGTTTATAGCCATATTCCTTAAGACGCTTTTTGATCTCTCTTACAGTTTCCCGGCTGTAGCTGATGCAGGCTAAACCACAAGGCTTCTTAATAGATCCCTGTGCTAAGCTGGCTGCCTTTAAAGTAAGCACCCTTGTTTTGCCACTGCCTGGCCCTGCAATTACTACGGTGTTTCTTTGGGAATTGTAGGCGTCGATTTGGCTTTGATCGCTTTTGATTAGTTCAAGGTCCTCAAAAAAATTATTGTTCATAATCCTCTTTTACTTCCTCCAGAAAATTTTGGATACCCTCTTTCACATATTGAGGTATCAGTTCAGGAATTAGATTTCCGGCTAAACGTTGTGCAAATCTTCCTTTGCTTATATTTGATTCGATTTTTTTTAATGCTGACCAATACTCACCTGCATCTAACGCTTCTTTAAAATTTTTCTGCATTTTTTCACCCCCAAGAATGAGTTCAGCATAAACGGTTTTAATAATATTTTTTCCATCTGCATTTGTCTCGTTCATCATGTCTACTTCCAGGGTATGTTTGCCAACATGAGCACCCTGTTGTTTGAAGAATTCTCTCGCATCCTCAGAAGATGCTGGAATATCAGCTATTTGCACAATTTGTAAATCCGCCAAAACTGCATTCACATTTTCAATTCCTCTATATCTAAATGGGCGACCTGTGATGCTATCCATTATATGATATTCTCTATTTTCAGAAATGTTCCCTTTTTCATCCGTGTTGGTGGTAATTTCATAGTAATCCCCATCGGTAATGAGATGCCAGGGGATATTCAAAGCCTGCAATAACTGAATATATGGCTTAAAATTCGTTGAATCAATATTGCAAACTACAATACCATAATCATCCAAAGGTTCGCCGAGTACATCTGCTGCTGCCGGTATAATATATTCTTCTGTAATTCCTTCAACAAGAATGATTCCTTTGCCAAAATAAAGTTCACCTCTTTTGGCATCAATATATCTTTCTATATCCTTTCGCTCCCGGTCATTAATTACCAGCTTTGCAGTAGAATATACTCCACTGGAACCTCTAATGTTCCGTACATGCACTATTGAGGAAAGAGGGGCAACAGAACCGATAAAAGTAGAATGTGTAGTGAATATCACAGAAGTATTGCTTTTATGCAGAACCTCTCTGAATATGAGCCTTTGAAGTATTGGACTTAGATGTGCCTCTGGTTCTTCAACAGCAAGAATGGTAAACGCCTGTTGCGAACCATTGTTTTCATCCATCCAAGAATATAAGTTCGATATATCTGCATCAGCAATATCGGGCTTTAATATATACTTAGATTGTTCACTTAATTCATAAAAGTTGTTGATCATTTTTTCATCATCCAATGCTAATAGTTCCTGGAATTTCTCCGCTTTAATAATTGGAGGGATTGTTCGGTCTTTCAGTAAAATAAGCATTAATGAAATGTACAGTATATTGCCCATGCCCAAACTAAGTTCTCCTATTGGTCTTTCACTGATTCCGAAATAAACCTGAAGTGTATATAACAGTCTCTCCATGTCTATATCAAACGTGCTCAGATTAATTTCGTTATCACTTTGCAACCCAGCCAGGGAAGTGAATCTTTCCTGGATTACTTTCTTAATATGGACGATTTCATCCAGTTGTAAAAGTTCATCTGCTGCAACCTTCATTGATTCCGAGATCTTTTCCAGATCTTCTTTTGAAATATCGTATTTCTTAACCAGCTTATATAGGGGGGAGTTTTTGTTTGCCTTCAATTCACGTTCTACATCTCTTAAGGCTTTGATGACATAGATATTAATGAAACTCCTGTCTTCACTTGTAAATTTTGACAGCTCCGTAGCGCCCTTATATATCTCATATTTGTAATTTATAATATTTCCCAAAGGACCGACACTGGGGAAGAATTTATATACGAACTGAAGAGTGGGGGGCGTATCACTAATGGCCGCATCGATAAATTGCGCGATCAACCTGGAGTTATGTTCGAAGCCTTTTATTTGCAAGGCAATTTCTATTATCTCACCATTTACCATCGGATCAGGTAAGCTTTCATGAAAATCGCTTTCTGATAACTGCCGATCATTGTCTGAAAAGTCCTTATCTAAAATTAATTGTATGGCTCTGAGAAAATTAGTTTTTCCAACGTTATTCTCTCCAACCATGACTTGTTTATGATCAAGAGCAACATCTACGTTTAAGAAATTTCGAAAATTTTTGATTTTAATCCTTGAAATATATGGGCTTTTGAATGTAGGCATTGGGGTTTGGTTTATGTTTGATGAAATTGTTAATTCAGATATTATAGATTATTGCTTGGAATTTTATTACCGGTATTCAGCGAATCAATTTGTTTCATTACTGGTTGTGATTTTATAAATTGCTTCTCATTAATTTCTTCACCATTCCAGGCATCGGTTATAAAGATAATTTCATTTTGTGTAGAAGCTGCAATAGCTATCTCTTGATCAAATGTGCTCATTCGCTATTAATTTCGTGAAATAGTGGAAAATTTATCTTCCTTTAATATACATCAAATTTATCATTCGATTTAATTATTAATCAGATGTATGAAATCCTCACTAGGAATCCATTAGATAAATTATTTACATTTAATTCTTACAAGCAACCTGTTTCAGGTGCCTCACCCATATGTGTTAGCATAGTGATATATAAGCCTAGCTGAACCAAATGTTGATTGTTTGAACCTCATTCAAGTGATAAATACAAATGAATGTACTTGGTCAAAATCAACTTTGGAAAATTAAATGCTTCAGAACACCAAGGAGGTTAGCCGCTGATGAGCTTTTTATTAACAGTCCCCTTAACGCCAACCTTTGTCATTTCCAGGGCGGTCAAGGTAATTACGCCGAACTGTTCGGTTACCTCAGCATAAATGTGATAAAAGCCCCTGCCCTGGAAGGGGTAGGCCGCGGCAGCGGCTGGGAAATGAACAGTATCGATCCAATCGCCCCGGCTGTCTATCCAGGTGCCAAAAAACATCGCTTTCCTGTCTTTTTTGGTGTAGGTATTCTTAGTGCAGATCAGGTAGCCCAAACAATTCACTTTTAGACCAACATAATGGGGAAGTTCTTTGGCTGCTACGAAGCTCCTCAGGTCAACATCGACCAGTAGAAAAATATTATCGACAGTAAATCGCAAATTCTCGATGTCGCTGTACAGATCCTCCAACCGGTCATCGAGCAATAGTGGTAGGTTATATCCGGTTGTACGCACTGCCTCTTCACCGAACAGGGAGATGCTGGCCGGTACATGACTTCGGGCATTGGCTTGTAAAAGACAGGCTTCCCATAATAAATGCTTTTTAGTTTTCCCCGTAAAGGATAATGCACTGACATCAATGAGTAATTCCAGTTGGGTTTCCTTAATGCTGGTGCGTTCGATGAAATTCTGTAAGTGCAGATAACTTCCATTAGCATTACGTTCAGCAATAATGGTAGCAATGGTTTCATTTTTAATGCCATTGATCAGCCCCAGTCCCGGGTACACCGAGCTGTCAGCAATAGTGGTCAGTTCTTCACTGATGTTTACACAAGGGCGTTTTACAGTTACCCCTGATTTTTTCAATTGCTGGAAGTAAAGCTCTGTGTTGTAAAAGCCGCCAAAATTATTGATCACTGCGACTAAAAATTCTGCGGGATAATAGGTTTTCAGGAAAAGACTTTGGTAGCTTTCTACGGCAAAACTGGCCGAGTGCGCCTTTGAAAAGGAGTATCCTGCAAAGGAGGCCATTTGGCGCCATACTTCCAGATAAACTTGTGGGGCATAGCCTTTCTGTTCACAATTGGTGATAAACGTATTTTCCAGTCTTTGCATTTCCTGGTTGCCGCGATATTTTCCTGACATCGCACGCCGTAATATATCTGCATCCTCTAGCGACAACCCACCAAAGTAGTGTCCAACCTTGATGACATCTTCCTGGTAGACCATCACGCCGAAAGTCTCTTCCAGTAAGTCTTTCATGATCGGATGCAGGTATTGAAATTCGTCGGGATGATGTGAACGTTTGATGTACTGGTCCATCATTCCGGAACTGCCTACACCGGGACGGATGATCGAAGATGCCGCCACCAGGGAGATGTAATTGTCGCAACTCAATTTCCTGAGGACCACGCGCATGGAAGGCGACTCAATGTAAAAGCATCCGATGGTTTCCCCAGTAGCCAACCGCTGGTTTATGAGCGGATCATTTTTAAACTCTGAAACCTTATGGATGTCGATGGCTATCCCTTTACTTTCTTTTACCAGGTTAATGGTATCTCTAATGTGTCCAAGCCCCCGCTGGGAAAGCACATCAAATTTGAAAAGCCCGACTTTTTCGGCAGAAAACATATCCAGCATGGCGACCGGCATTTGCTTTTGCAGCATGGTGCAGGCTGTGTATTGGTGTAGTGGTTCCTCGGAGATCAACATGCCACAGGGATGGATGCTGATTTGGTTAGGCCAGTCCTGTACCAGGTTGCTGTATCTCAGGATCTGTCGGTGGTGCTTATCTGTAGGGCTATAATTGCCGTCCATGAGCGCATCTATTTCAGTAGCGGGCAAGGCATAAACTTTCCCAAATTCCCGGATAGCAGCTCTGGACTGGAAGGTGCTGATCATACCGAGTAGGGCCACGTGTTCTTTACCGTACCGTTTAAACACATAGTCCATCACCAGGTCGCGGTCCGTCCAGGAAAAATCAATATCGAAATCCGGGGGCGAAGTTCTGCCGGGGTTCAGGAACCTTTCAAAATACAGGTCCAGCTGGATCGGGTCAACATCGGTAATTTTAAGGCAGTAGGCGACAATACTATTTGCGCCACTGCCACGGCCTACGTAATAAAATCCGCGTTGCTGGGCATAGCGGATAAAGTCCCAGGTAATGAGAAAATAAGCACTGAAATTGAGTTCATCGATGATCTTTAATTCTTTTTCCACCCTTTCTGTGGCTTGCTTGTTCTGCTTTCCGTACCGGTATTCCAGCCCTTCAACAGCCAACATCCTGAGTAAATTCAGGTCGTCCTGTTTGGACGCGGAATAGTACTTTTTGTTTTTATCTGCTTTGAAATCGATCTCGATGCTGCATTCCTCCAGGAGCAGGAAGGTATTGGAAAGCAGTTGGGGGTATTGTTGAAAGGAAATCAGGAGGTCGGCTAAGTGCAGGAATGTTTCATGCGCAGCAGCGCAGTCCCCCGGATCCTGCTTACTCAAAATAATGTTACGGTCTACCGCCCGTAGCAGCCGGTGAATGTTGTAATGAATTTTATCCTGAAAGGTGACCGGATGCCTGATGACAAATTTGCCGGAGCAATCCTTCCAGTTGATCCCATAGAGTCTGGTCACCTCTGTGACCTGTACACCTATATATTCATTGGCCTTGAGCAATGGCGGGTCGACCGATCCCAAAGGATAAATCACAATCACATGATCGAAATCAGGAGCGCGTTCAGGAAAGTCTGTACGGGAAATCAAATGGTCGGACAAAAACCGGTTGATGTTTAAGAAGCCTTTATTGTTCTTTGCCAGCAGGACATAGCACAGCTTATTGTCATTGCGGATTTCTGTACCCAGTATCGGCTTGATGCCCGCTTGCTGGCAGAAATCTACAAAGTCCCAGGCGTCGAAGGTGGAATTGATGTTAGTCAACGCCAATGTCTTCACCCCACATTCCACAGCGGCATCTACCAGTTGCTGCGTGGAATAGGTGCCATACCGGAGTGAGTAATATGTTTTACAGTTGAGGTACATGTTGAGCTGAAATCAATACGCAGGTAATCGTTGTTATATGCCGGAGGCCCGCATGACTGCCCCGGCACCATATTTTTTCTTGAGGTAATCAATAGCCTGGTACAGCTGTATATCCGTAGCCGTATCCGTAAAAAGATCAATTTGATGGGTACCCTGAACCAGGTCGGTAAATTTTATACCCAGTAACCTGATCATGACGCGCTTTTCATACAGCTGTTGAAAAAGCTCTTTGGCTGTTGCAATCAGCAGATGGTCTGCGTTGGTATAGTGTATTTTCCTCTGTTTTGAAACGGTATTGAAGTCACTGTAGCGGATTTTAACAGCGATACAACCGGTTAGTTTTTCCTGCTTGCGCAGCTCGAAACCGATTTTCTCCACCATGTTGACAATGGTGATGTGGAGGAATTCCATATTCATGGTATCGGCCTGGAAGGTGTTTTCGGTACTGATGCTTTTTTGTTCGGAATAGGGAATAACCTCGGAGGCATCAATTCCCCGGGCACGAAGGGAAAGCGCCCCACCGGCTTTGCCAAAGCGGGCAACCAGCATATTTTCCGGCATTTGTGCAAGCACCTCAAAAGTCCGGATACCCATCTTATACAGCACAAGATTTGTTTTCTCTCCTATGCCGGGCATTTTGCGTGTATTCAATGGTGCAACATAAGCACGTTCCTGACCTGGAGCAATGGTAATTTGCCCGTTGGGTTTTACTTCGTTGGTCGCGATTTTTCCGACAAGTTTGTTTGTCGCCAGTGCGTAACTGATCGGCAGCCCCGAATGCTTAACGATTTCATTTTTTAACTCGACGATAAAACTGGGCAGGTTGAAAAACCGGTCCATGCCGGACAGGTCTGCGTAAAACTCGTCAATGCTGGCTTTTTCCAATAAGGGAACCCTATCCCTGATGATGTCAGTGACCAGAGTAGAATACTTACTGTACTCATCATAATCACCGGAAATTATGATGGCCTGGGGGCAAAGGTATTTTGCTTGTCGGATAGGCATTGCGGAATGCACCCCAAATTTCCGGGCTTCATAGCTACAGGCGGCAACCACTCCGCGCTCACCACCACCAACAATTAGCGGCATCCCATGCAGTTTTGAATTTTTCAGTCGCTCTACTGATACAAAAAACGAGTCGAGATCCAAATGCACTATGTTCCTATTTCCTTCCATTTTTGGATTGTCTTTCGTTTCGATGCAATTATACTAATTATTTTAGCATTTTAAAACTAAATATATTAGTATTATGAATTGCTTGATTTCATTGCAGATCAATCGCAGAATTAATAAATATATATGAAAAAACAGATGAGTGCGTGTGGTATTTTGGACTTTACTGTGTAGCGGCTTTAGGAATAATCCGCCCCGGGGTATGGCCTGATCCGAATAAATAATTTTGATTAAATCCAAAAGTGCAGTAATTTAAATCTACGTTCAACAGCCCATCGGACAATCCCTATAGCTGTTTGTTCATCCCATATCAAAGTGTATTCATCTACTAGAATGTATTCTAATAACTTTTATTGAGATCATTTTCATGAACTACATTACGTATACAAAATTCCCATTTTTGCTGTATTTAAGTTTTGACAGTTACAATACACCGGAGGAATTACCGATTGAATCCTTAAAAGAAGAAGCGGAAATATATTTTAAGTCCAAGCTAAGCATACAGGAGATTTTTACCTGTTTCAGGACGATCAACACTTTGGCGGCGGACAAGAAAATTGATAAACGACATAAGAATTATCTGCTATCAACATCATTACTGCATAAAATTAACGGTGATGATCTTTACAGGAACGAGGAATTTGCAAATTTTTTTACAGCAGATATTCCCGCAGAATCAGGAATAGTGTTGCTGGACGATGATACCGGGGGTACACAATATGTCTATATGTTGTGGGATGAAAACATGACAAAGGCATTGAAAAGCAGGGAGGGACGATTCTTGTCTGCTGCAGTCTTCCTGGGGAACATTTTTATGGGCTTTGAGGAGGCCATCTTACTCCCCGACGGGGATGTTTTGCTTATAGAACCTGGATACTATAGTACTGGAATGAACCGTGGAGACTCTATCATTTTCGTCATGATCTTCCTTTCTTACTTAAGGAAAAGGACTTCTTTATCACTGGTAGATGCCGAGCTGAATAAGACGACTGAATGCATTTATTTCCTGGAATAAGTACAGGAAGTATATATGGAAATTGGTTTAAAAAACACGGCATTTTTCTCCGGTATGTAAGAAACAATATGGAATTTAACCAACGGAAATTTGATTTTTTATAAATTAGTCAGAAATAAAAATCAGAAATATATTTTTATACGTGAGTGCCTTGCGCCAATACGCAATTTGCCAGCCAAAGGACATAAGAAGTAAAACAATGACACACCTTAAACCTCAGCATGATTTCTCCGGAGAAGTAGATTGTACTTACAAAGAAGAACGATATTCAGTACGTGATAATGGCGCAATATTGCGACATCCTCGAGTTGGCAACCGGCTACGTCCAACTGACGGTCAATGGACTTTTGGAAAGCCAAATGCCAAAAATGGCTATATGGAAATTGCCTGTGTATCCGTTCATAGAATAGTGGCAACTGCATTCCACGGAGTACCGCCAACAGAATGGCACGTTGTTGACCATATAGATACAAACAAGCGGAATAATCGATGCGAAAACCTTAGATGGGTTACCAGGTTGGAAAATGTGTTACTTAACCCAATCACAGCAAGACGCATTGCAATAGTCTGTGGTAGCGTGGAAGCATTTCTTGCTGATCCTGCAAAATTTCGTGATGCATTTCAGGAGTCTAACTTCAAATGGATGCGTACAGTTAGCGCCCAAGACGCACAAATAAGTTATGAACGATTGTTAGCTTGGGCCGCGATTGGTCAACATCCGTCTGGTGGGTCTTTGGACAGATGGATATTTAACCGGACTACATGGCTAAATCAGCGTGTTGAAACAATTCCAGAAGCCCTCGAGATAAAAATAGCGAAGCCCCTGAATGCAGCACAACGTAATTGGAAGCTACTTTCCGAATTTCCGTGCTGTCCGCAGGAATATACCGAAGATCCAATTACAGCCTATGCCGAAGAATTAAAATTAGGTTCGGTATTCTGCCGCAATGATAATTATTCCTCATTGTTATCAAAGAGTGTATTATCGGAAGACCGTCAAACGCTTTATGTAATAGCTGAATCTGCAAGTAAAAACGTAGTCAAGCCTTGGGCACTTGCAGAAATTACTTATGAAAATGGCCTGTTTGTGCATACGAGCCTTGGTACTTTCTTTACGCAGGAAGGAGCAGAAAAACAATATAGTCTTGCACAAGGTCTGGAATGGACTGGGGGAGAATCCATTGACGATTACTGTTAGCTAGCTTACATCAACACCAAATCAATGAGCTGCTCAGAATGGTAATACTTTCCTTTCTCAGAAATAATGGTATTGAATAAACATTTCAACTGCGCTCCCCCAAAGCTGCTACGGAAAACAGTTTGTCCTATATACTACGTCTATTGACGATGAGTTTCCTTCAATTGTGCATTAAATGCAGCATTTCCATAGGTATAAGATTTCGACAACTTTCATTGAGAGATAATAGCCAATTTAAATTTATTCAGTAAATATCGATTCTGAATAACGAATCATGGTGCATTATCCATTTAGCAATTAGTGTTATCGAATCTATCTGAAAGTTGAATTCAACTTGGACCGATACCTTCGCATTTCGATATTTTGAAAATATAGTTACTGTATAGTCATTCCAATTAAACAGTACGAGCCATGTTTTCAATCATAGGAATTTGATTAAAATCTCATTCCAATTACATCTCTAAAATCGATAATTATGCATCAAAACATTATGCCCTTATCAGCTGTAAGGCTGACAGACCATTCCCGGGTTGGTTACAAAACAGCAGTCCTTGGCGAGATTACTACTCATCTCAGTGAATTAGACATCCAGGTACCCAGGGGGTTTGTAATCAGCACGGTTGGCTTCAGGGCCTACTGCCACCAAAATCGACTGAATGATAAAATTGAAGCGGCACTTGCCAGGATTAATTATCAAAATCCCTACAGCCTGAAACAAGCAAGTGACAGCATCCGCAATGAGATCCTTCAGGGACATTTCCCACACCCGCTGAACACCGAAATCAGAAGTGCTTATCGGGAATTGATTGATAAAGATGTCCTGGCCACTGTGGCGGTAAAGTCATCATCCACGATAAAAACTAAGGAAGGCAGTAATTTTACAGGAGAGCAATGCGGGTATTTAGCCATTCGTGGGGAAGAGGATTTGCTGGATACGATTCGAGATTGTTTTGCTTCGCAATTTGTTCCCAGATCCATTAACTATAGAGAAGCGTATGGTTGTGACACACAAGTCAATGTAGCAATTGGCATATTGTTAAATCCGCCGCAAAATTTGAGTATTCTGTACAATAAACTCGAGGAAACAGATACACTGGAAGCTTCCGACAATGGAGCCCAATTTAGTTCAACAAAACAACTCATCGACCAGCTGATCATGTTTACAAAAATGTTAGGATTAGTGGCTACCAAAGACGGATTAGATTTTTCAGGGGTTCCCGATATAAAGGGTTTTATGCTTAGTAGTGGAATAAATGCGGGTTCAATCACTCCAAAGGTTATGCATAATATAACACGTTGGAACTATATACTGGGAAATGTAGAACGTCACACCATATCGGATGAAAGGACATTAAAAACAGATTTAATGGAGTACTTCCAAGCCTTAACCAAGGAAGCAAAGCGGGGGCGGCATAAACGCCATAGGCATTAAGTTCAGTTTCATTGACACACGATGTCCTGAAAAATTATTTTCATAGGTATGCCTGGACTGGATTTTCATCAGGTCCAAGCTATAGTTGAAGATTAAAAAACGGAGCCGGATTTTTATCTGGTTTCTACCTATACAAACATTGAAATCCATAATACAAATGCGTCCTGGAACGCTGTATGATTACAGGTCTGAAGTGTAAGTCGGTAGTCTGAAAGGTTTATGACAATAATTGGGTATGGAAATTTTCACAGGTAACTGATCGTCCATTTTGTTTCCAGTAAGGAGAGGTCACATACCCAACCAATGGTATAATCGGACAAAATGAACAAAAAACCAAACCTTATTTTTTAATGATTAACCCTTCCAGCTCAGGATCAGCCAGCATTCGCTCGATTTCTGAAGCCACTATGTCCTGTACTTCCTGTTTGATGCGCATGAAGTTTTCATCAATCATGGCCTGGGTGACCTGCCGGATAACAGGAATAGGTTTATAAGCTGCTTCTTCCTGATTAATGACATCGAAGTCATTTACAATCTCACAATGAAAGGCTTTATATTCGATTTTTTGCTGGGGGGTATCAGCTACCATGCCCACGAACTCACCACTGGAAAGGCTGGAGATTTTAGATGCAGGAACGGCATATTCCAGTTGTTTGCTTTTGCTGAGGGAGGTGTCCGTTCGGTTGATGCTCATACTGGTGCGGTCCTGGTTGATCTTTCCGATCCGCTCGCTGAGCTGCTTTGCGCTATCCCCGGAAACCTGTCCGGAGATGATGTTGCCCACCATATTGACGATGACATCGGCACTTTCCTTGCCGTATTCCTTCCTTACCTGCGCCACCTCCTGGAGTCCGATAAAGGTAGATACCCCGTTTTGCCTACCGGTACTGACGACAGTATTAAGATCCAAATTTAAAGTCGGCCATTCATCGAAGATCAGTGCGCACTTCACTTTATTTTTCTGGTTAATGATCTTCAGGATGCGGTTGGCATAGAGGGAAAGTACTGCGCCATAGGTCATGATTTTTTGAGGGTTGTTGCCCATGCAAAGCACCACCGGATGTTCCGGATTATTGATGTCCAGGGAGAAATCATCACCTGATAAAACATAATACAATTGAGGTGAGGTCAAGCGGGCGAGTGCGATTTTTGCAGAGGCAATCTGTCCTTCGAGTTGCTCCATCACATCCGCTTCGTAGGCTTTTAAAAACGGTGATAAAAGGGCTGAAATGGTTGGCTCCAGGCGCATAACGGAGAAAAGCTCATCGTATCCGACCTGTAGAAGTTCCAGGGCATGTGGGAGGGTGCAATATTTTCCGTCCTGATATTTTCGAAGAAACCAAATGATCGCCGTTACAAAATTAATTCCAGACTCGACGAAAAAATCCCCTTGCTTACGGCTCCACTCCTTGTTTAATCCCAGTAAAATAGTACGGGCAGATTCACTTGCATCGGTGAGGTCCGTCATGCCTTTGGGATCGAATACATTACCCCTATGGGTACGGCTTAGATCATCGAAGTTGATGAAATAACAATCGGATTTTCGCTGGTATTTATGCTTGTTTTTAAGCCAATGATTGAAGGCAATCAACGACAAATCGGGGAACTTGAAATCATACACCAGAGCGGAAAAGGGACTTGATTTACCCAGGCATTGGGTTACGACATGCCTCAAAAAAAATGCAGTTTTTCCGGACCCCGCGGAGCCCTGTACAATCACGCCTCTTTGGGGAGAAATTACGTTAATATATCCTTTAACTTTCTTGCCTTTGTAATTAAAAAGTGTTGGTAAATTGATGGAGAATTCATTCTCAATGAGCCTGACCTCCTGCGGAAAAGTTTCGTTTTCTTCATTAAAAATGTCGTCGGTAAGCCTCTCTTTTATGATCCGTGAAAACCAAGTGCCACCGGTGATCATCAGGATAAAACCTGTGGCATTGGCAAGGATATAAGCTGCGGCGATGGAAGTGCTTTCCCATTTCAAAAACAGCAGAAAATAAGATCCGAAATAAATTAAAAGACCGGCGAAGATGTGGAGGAGTGCTTTGCGCATGGTCAGTGTTTCACTTTTTTTACCCTTTGTGCCAAAGAGGGAAATGGCCAAGAAACACAGCGCCAGCAACTTTGATTTATGAAAGAAACTGTATAAACCCGTCTTTAGAATGTTAGCCAGTAAGCGATCCGTGAAGGCGGTAATTAACTGCCAGCTTTGAAAGGCCGTGTATAGATAATAATAACAATGTAGAATCAATAAGACGATACTGATGAGCCTTGTCATGTCAAGTATCTTTCTTAACGCTTGTTCATTTTCACCTGTTTCGGACATCGCACATTGGGTTTAAAGGTTTTCGTTTACTATTACTTTTTTCTTTTTTTTCTTCTTTTGAGCTGGTAAGGGAGCGGCTCATAAACATTTTCAGGTTGCATCAGCAGTTCAAACAAACTATCTGTATGGCTCTCAGATGAGCTATACGATTCCCCTGAAGTTGCTACTGTAGGAAAAGCGGCTTTCTGTATTGTTCGGGGGTTTTTACATCGGTTTTGGATGGCATTGGCGCTGTATGCCTTGCCCAGGTCACTTCCATTAAGGATACATTTACTGGTATGGTCTACATAAGTAATCCCGTAGATCTGGCCCTGAGCATTGGTTCTTAGTACCATACGGATGTTCTGTTTCAGGAGTGCCTTCTCCAGCAGATCGAGATTGGAATCAGGGATCTTTTTCAGGTGCAGATCAATCGCATTCTTCACCCTTGCCCTTTCTTTTGGTGTAAAGGCCGGGCAACTTTGAAAATGCTCCTCCAGTTTTTTCAGGGTTGGTTTGGAATAAATATGGCTGGCCGGAATAGGTACTCCGACAGGCTTACCCTCGGCATCCAGCAGACGGTAAAGCAGACCTTTTTTGATAAAGATCCGCGACTGTTCAGCACCCCGGTCAGCACAGATATTGTATCCTTTCAGCAAGGCATTCAGTGCAGCAAGAGAGGAATATTTATACCGGGTTAACACCCAGTCCAGCACGTTTGTGATGGATTTTTTGGTTTCAGATTTTCCGTATAAAACCTTTCCCACATTTACCGCAGGTAGGCGAAAAACATTTCGCTTGTGGTCTTTCGCTCGAACCAGATTGTACTTTTCTTCTAGCTTTTCTCTGGCGGGTTCAGACTTTTTTTTGCCAATATTATAAGTGTCAATTGTGGTGCCATCTGGCCTTACCCGAAGGGTAACAATATGCATGTGAGGATGGCCGGCATCATGGTGTTGATAGACCAGGTAGGGCTGTTCACCAAGACCGATGGCGTCCATATACTCTGCTGCGATCTGCTTCAATAAGGTTTCAGGATGTTCTTCCTTTGGGGCGAAATTCAGTGAAATATGCAGGCTGGGTGACGTTACACTTGGTCTTTTTTCTGCCGTTTTTAACAGCATATTCAACCGGTGTTTTTCCCTTGTCTGCTCCAAATCCATAGGGTAGTTACCTGCCATAAGCAAGGTTGCGCAAGGCTTTTTTTCGCCTTTATCGTTAATGAAAAAGGCGCTGAGTTTATTCTCATTGTAATAAAACACCCGACGAATGGATTGACCTGGTTTTATGATTGCAACCATATGCCGGCAGTTTTATTGATGAAATCCCGGATGGATTGTATATCCCTCAGTAGTATGTTTTTCTCCTGCTGGTAGGTCTGTAACCATTTGGAAAACTGCGCTGGATGTTGCAGGGTATGCAGGACATGTACGGCCTGGTTAAAGTTGTTAGCGACCCCATTGAGGTCCTTAATCAAGCGAGCAAATTCAATCATTAAGGCCTCTGCTGTTAGGTTTCTATAGCCAGCAATCAGTGGTTTCTGCAAGATCATTTTGCGGGCATAGGCACTTAATTTATGCTCTGTTGTGCCTTTGAATTGTTTCTGGAGCTGGTGGTACTCCCCTTCAGTAAGCCGTATATATACACGCTTAGTACGGTTGTTTTTATTGATCATCACATTATCATTTTCACATCAATCCAAATTGCCTAAAGGCTAATCCATCACCACCCACGACTTCGGAGTATGGGTGGTCAAAATCCGGTTGTCCGACAACCGAACATCTGGCAGGTTCTGGCGAAGCGTTGAACCTGGCCCGGGTATACAAGAGGGTAACATCCCACTGGAAGCACATCGCTGCCGTTGTTGTAGTTGCTTTGTTTGTATGCAGGGTTAGCTGGAAAGTTTGATCCTGTTGGTATTCAGTTTTTTGCTGTTGCAGAGCAGATGATTAAAATCATCATAGCCTTTATACACCTCACTGTTGTCCCTATAGCGTTTGGGGTCCAGTGAACGGGCATAAGCAGTTTTTTTTATGCCCTGGGTGTTCTGATCCAGATAGAGGTTAACAGCTGGATAGGTTTCCATGATGGTGCGGGCGGATTCAAAGAAAGAAAGACTATTCAAGATGAGCATATCTTTTCTCTCCCGGTCTGCCGGGGGCACCAGGGTGAGGTAAGAGAGGAAACTAAAGAAGCCTTCAAATACGCAAACTTCAGTTGATTGTTCAGGGCCGCGCAGGTGCGTAAAGTGTTTTGGAGACGAGCAACCCTTAAAATGGGCATTGCGGAGTTCAAAGCCGCCGGCGTCATTTTTAAAACCAATAGAAAAATAGGGTTGGTCATGGTTGAGGTAATGTACCTCCTTACAATAAGTATTAGCAATTTCCAATGGAATCCTTCGTTGTCTGAGGTATCCCAGTAAGGCGGGGTGCGCAAGTGGGATATCCTTCACCACGATGATTTTGGCGCTTTCTTTCTCTTTATTGAGAACCGGCGTCAATACGGAGATGGGAAACATCGGCATGCCCTGTTTGTCTTTTAGCAGGGTTAAAAAATCACTGACAGTACAGTGGTGGTAGCGGGTGCCAAAAGCAACCAGGTCGCCTCCTGCCACTTTTTTTCCTGCGGGGATCTGGTCATCACCAAAATCTGACCAGACATTCAGCTTTCGGTTAACCTTGAAGGAAGGTGTCTTTTCCTCCCGCAAGGGGGATAAGTACCAATAATTGTTTCCGACTGTTTTTTTGGGTTCATGTCCTAATGCAGACAGGTAGTCTACGAGGTCAAATTGATTTGCCCAATTGCAATTAAATTTTTCACTGATGTTTTCCATATACACATTTTCAAGTTCACACAACATCATCCAGGAGTACAAACCTACGGGCTTTACAGCAAAAAGAGGGAACCTATGGTTTTTTCTATATAGGTTAAATCCATGCAGGACAATTACTTTTATCCTTGTGAAATTGAAAATTTAAATGTGCGGTATGATGACAACAAATGAAAAAATTATCGTGTTCGACACGATGCTGTCTACAAAGGAATGGGCAGGGAATGTAAAGTTACCAATAGGGGCAAACCGGAAGATTGTCCTTTTGTTTTGTCTGGTGGTAGAGCAGGCATTAAAGGAGGGATCAGAGTTATTTTCACTTTTTCCCAAAGGGATGTCTACAGAGCTGGATGCATTTGTGAAAGAATGCCTGGAAAAGGCAGAACTGAAAGCATTCTATGAGAAGCTTAAGTTGCTAAAATAGCGGCTTTTGAACCCTTGTGCGGTCATGATCTATTGACTTATGGGTCTTTGTGTATAAATCATATTGAAGGGCTTAAATCGAGGGTAAAAGCATCAAAGTGATCTATTCATCCATGAGCAGAACCCGCAGGGTTCTGAAAAAAAGACGCTGGCCGCAGGGCAGCACCGATTTTGACCGGCTGCCACCGCCCCCTGCTAAGGGAGGCGGCGGCAGCCGGTTTTTGCTCCGGCCAACGCAGTCCCAATTATCTCCTTCAGCCTTCAGGCGTTAGTGACTGGTATACCAAACCAATAAACGGAAGATAAGGCCCAAAATGATCAGCAGACGGTAAAGCCATGTAGCGAGCCATTCGAGTAGGCCGAGCCACAGCAGCCAAAGGGCAGAACGGGGTTTGCAACCCTTGATTATCCGGTTCAGCATGGTGATTCTCAATACGAGGTAAAGCAACAGCCCCAAAACAATAGCTATGTTGGCATACCACTGCACCCGCATAGAGGTTAACATTAATATCGTTTGCATGATTATAAATTTTTAGCATTTTTTAATTCCAATAACTTTTGGTACAGGTCTGTCCAATACCGTTTCCTTTCAGCGTTATGGATAGCATAAGCTGCATCAGTGTACCGGTAATTTTTATATGCCGCTGCTTGTTTTAGGGCATCCGCTAAATCTGTAACCGTAATCGCATGGTTGTATAGGTCTATGATTTGCATGATGTTGAATTTTATGTAGATGAAGAGTTATAGCCGGACGGCTTTCCTCGAAAGCTGCCCGCACCAATTGGGTGCGGGTGCTTATCCTTCGAATTTTTTAATCCGGCTTTTTGATTTTGGCGCTTAGCCTTTTGATACGTGATTCCAAATCTTTGATTCTTGGTTTTAATTTTTTCAGGCGATCCTTTTCAATTTGGGCCTGTTCCTTCTCAATCGCTTCCACCTTAAAGCCTGAATCTTTCGCCATCGCATATAGGGCGATCCCAATGATGGTATTTGGAATTTTGCTTTCAGCCTTTCCCACAATGGCCTTGCGTAGCATCAAACAGAATTGTTCAGGTGTCAGGTTTGATAGGCGCTCATATAGAGGTATCCGGGTTAAATCTATATCGGCAAATAGGGTGTTGTCAATTGTTATTCTCTCCTGGTACCCTAAAGACAAATAAACCAGTAGTCTAATGGCGGTGATATCTGCGAGGGTGTTTATTTTTTTTATGCTGCTTGTGGAAAGTACGTCAGAAAATTGCGACTGCAGTTTGAGCTGAATTTTATCCCTGTCAATTTCTTTTGCTCTTATCTCCCTTTCCTGAATGCGTTGAATTTCACCCTGTAACAATTCCGCGGTAACTGTCCCTGCTTTAATGGCTTCCTGTACCTGTTTGGCCGTTACCTTTGGTTGCTCATCTTCAGTTTTGGCAGCAAAAGGGGTAAAGAGTACCGCGTTGATCTTGCGGTTTGTAAAATGCAGTGCCTTGATAACACCATTTGCACTTTTCATTTCTTGATATGCTGATAAATCACCTTCATATTCCTGCATGGCCTGATCATAACCCTGCTGATCAAAGATAGTTTCTTCCTGTTCATGATCTTCTTCGTCTTCGTTGAGGTATTCTGTATAATCTTCTACATCCGGTGGTGATGGCTGATGAATGATTTTTACCTCGTAATAGCTGTATTGTGGCAGCTGCATGGTTTCGGGCATGGATTCAATGATGGTCAGGTGATCATCTGAAAGGGAGCCGCTAACCAATATGGCAGCCGGTTGATGTTCATTTATCAATTCACGCAAGCTAATTTCAGCATGCGCCAAACATTTATTCTTATAGCAGGATTTATTTGTGCAGTTGGACTGCTTCGCCATTTCAGGAAAAAGTGAATGGAGGGTGGCAGAATTAAACGGGCAGCTGCCACAGGGACCGGCATTAGGTATGAGTTGCGAATCTGAAATATCGAATGGTGCATGGGTAAGATCATACTTATATTTTGAGAGCATATCCTTAAAGTGCCTTAACGCAAAACTTTCATCTTCCCAGTTCCCGCAATATTTTACAAAGAACTCATTTTGAGATTCGGAGGAAAGGTTAGCGATTTCTGTAGCTTCAGAGAGGTTAATTTTATCCGCAAAAAAAAGCTCTTTTAATTCTTCTGCAAGTTGGGCCAGTTTAATGCGGTTGTAAATAAAGGATTTTGATTTGCCCAGGCGCAAGACAATTTCATCAATGCTCATGCCCTCACTTTGAAGCATGGCGATGCCATTGGATTCATCTAAAGGGTGCGGATCTTCCCGGTGGAGGTTTTCGGAAAGTTGGATTTCTCTTGCCTGTTGGTCGGTAAGAGTTCTAACCACAACAGGAAGGGATTCAAGTTGTATAAGTTGTGCAGCCCTGAACCGCCTTTCCCCGGCAACAAGTTCATAACGTCCGGTTGCCATTTGCCGCACAGTGAGGGAGGAAATCACCCCGTGAACAGCAATGTCGGCGCCGAGTTCCTTTACAGCCTGTTGGGATATATACGTCCGGTTTTTCCGGGGGCTAAGGTCTATTGCACTTGTAGGAATAATCATGTGTATCCCTTCGGTTAATTCCGGTAAACCACCAGTCTCTTTAGATTGTACTTTAGAAAGGGGCTTGCGGTTATGGATGGTTGTAGTTTTGAGTTTTTTATTTATGGTAGTCATAATAGTAAAATTTAAAATGGAATAAATGGTTTAAAGCAGGCCGCCGATTTGGTGACCTGCACAATAGGATCAGTTGAACTGGAAAATACCTGCGCCGTCCTTTACAAAATCTGCACAGAGGTCGAAGGCTTTTTGTGTTCTTGTTTGAGCGAGGCCACCTAAAAGCACAGATTTCATTTTAGCCTCCTTGTTGGCATAAGTACATACATTTTGATAGTATCCGGTTATGGCATTGTAAGCGCCGAATACGGTACCCTTTGTGGTTTCTAACAATTGGGTGTCACTGGTCACACCATAGGCAAAAACATCATTACAGGTATTTTTAAAATTTGTGGAGGTTTCCTCAAAAAGCCCTTCCTGAATCTTGTCTAAAGTTTCTTTGTTTGGACACATCGCCAGTTTGATCAGTTTTAAAACCTCCTGATCTGTAATTCTAATTTTCGCCCACTGGTTGAAAACTGTAGACAACTCCTGCGATTTTTTGCAACTCATGCCCATTACTTTATGTGCTTGTTCCAAACGTTGTTTTGCATTGGCCGTATGGCGTATACGTAGCGCCATAGTATTGCAGTGCATTGCAGCGTTTAAAGTATTGGCGCACACAATGCGCACCGGGGTAAATGCAACAGTAATACTTCCGCTACCATCGTGGGAAGTGGTTAAAAACAGGTATTGTTCAATAACATCATTACTTGCACCGATACGGATATAATCGGGAAGTTTTGCGGTAATGAATACTCTTTCCCCATCGCCGAGCGCGCCCGCAGTTTCGTATTTTATCCCATCGCCACCTCCGACAATGGCATCAAAGAAAGAAAATGCATCTGTGTTTTGTATAATTTCATAGTCTTTCCCAACTACCCCTAAAACCTTGTTGTTATCGGTTCTTACATTGGCGTAATAGTTAGGTACATTGATCTCCCTGCTAGGTATTAACAGCCCGCTGTCGGTGATTTCGAATGATTCAGATTTGCTATACAGTGGATATTTAGCAATTTCAAAATCCAGTCCTGCAAACCTTAATGCTTCTGCACTGGTGGGGTAGTCTGCAACGATCTGACCCAATCCATGCCATGCTTTTTCCTGAACGGAAAAGAAACTATATTTTCCTGTAGCTGCATTGAAATTTAAATTATGTGCCATGATTGTAATTTTTAAAAGTGAATAGAAAATGAAATGAATTCAATCCCCCCGGGTTGGGGGGATTGCGTAGATTAATAGGGGTAACTGTTCGCCTTTTCCAGAATTTCGGTTTCGATTTCCTGCGCTCTTTCTTCAAAGGTTTCATAGAGAAACTTTACACAGGCGGCAATGACTACCGGGTTTTTTACTTCATAAGCCTGACCGTTATCATCTTTGATGGTCAACGTGCAACCGGTCCAGTAATTCCGGTCGGTGTTGTCCGGTTCTTCCCGTACTTTAATTTCAAAACCTCTTAGCCGCTCTTCTCCTGCCTTTAATTTGGAAAGGCCGGCCTTTAGATAATTCATGTCTTCCACCCATTTGCTAAGGGCCTCCACGCTGATTACGGTTCCCAGTTTAGCACGCAAAGCGGCTTTAACTCCCGGTTGTGCAGCTGTGGGCACAGCCTCCGCTGATTCGTTTTCGATGATGTCTGCTCCGCTTGGTTTTGCGGCATTGTCATTTAGTTTTTCTGCCTGACCGTTTGAAACAACCGCCGTTAATACGAGGCTTCCCTTTTTTTCGCTAACTTTTTTTGTTGCTGTTTTCATAACTTTTTAATTTTTATTGTTAATAATTTTTTTGTCCTTTCCTTTTTTTTTGCCCAGCCTCTATTTTTTTTGGCCGTGGGAAAAAGACAAAAATTCGAAAAGGGAAGTGGGCAAATAAATCGCGGGCAAGTCCCGAAGGGTGGCTGGCTCCCGCCAGCCATTCCCGTGATGTTTTGAACGCTTTCCTTATTTTTGTTGTTCTTTTTATCCAGGGACAACAAAAAATGAGTGCAGGCAAAAAACTGGTGAGGTGATATAAAGGGTGAAGGAATCAGGAAGGAAGGGAGGGTTTACTGTTTGAAAGAAAAGAAGCTACTTTATCAGGACAAAAAGGATGTTTGTTACTGAGGTATTTTTGCCTATAAACAGAACTGGTAGGGCCTGATTAGGCTATAGAAAACAGGACAGGATGGTGCTTTAATAAAGCAGGTGATTCATGGTCTAAAAAGATTATTTTGGCTGATCAAATAAAAAAAATGGAGATTTCAAGTATTCAGGAATATTTAACGGAGGTAAAAGATTTATATAAGCAAACAAATGCTAAAAAACACTTTTTTTTCAGAGGACATGCTGATTTAGAATATCAGCTATGGCCTTCAGTACTTAGGGGGGATGGCTATGATGAAAAGGAGTTGCTTTTAGATTTTAAGCAGTATGGGCGCAGGCATCATGTTGATTATAATTACCAAACCGAACGAGATAAGCTACTAGTAGAAATGCAGCATTATGAGATACCAACAAGACTTTTGGATTGGTCAGTAGCACCGTTAACTGCGCTGTTCTTTGCCTGTAAGCATAATGTAAATCAGAAAACCGGAGAAGCTACGAATGGGGAGATCGTCATACTTAACACATGGAAGTACTGGCCCAAAGCAATAAATGGGAAGAAAGGGGTGCATCCTGAGATACACCAGATCAACATTACTGCCAGGTCTTTGCTGGCCTCTGGTTGGAATTATGAACACATTGCTAAGTATATCGAGAAAACTTTTGGGTATGCCGATTTAGCCACCAAGGATTTGGAATTACCATTTCCGTATGTTGCATGTTTTACCAATGACAGAATATATAACCAGCATGGATGTTTTACAATCCATGGAACCTCAGAAATACCAATGGATGAATTGGCAAAGGATTATTTGCACAGAATTCAAATTCCGGCAAATTGTAAAGCATCCATACTAGAGCATCTGAATATGTTGTACATCAATGACTACTCGGTGTATCCTGATTTTGAGGGGATGAGTAAAACCATCAAAGCGCATAAGGGATTATTCAACCTGTAATGATCAAAATTTTTCGACCGATCAGGAGTTATACAAACGGGCGTTATATTCCTGTTCTTCGTGGAGGACAACCATAATCTTTACATCCGATGCTGTATAGGATTTAAAGACAATACTGCATACAAATGTCTGATCATTATTTTCAAGTAGTTCCAATTCACCCGGATCGGTGATAAAGTCGTCCCATTTAAAATCGACTATTTCCCCTTCAGCGGGCAATACCTGGGGATTAATAATTTGAAATTCTTTAACCGCGAGTGAATTAAATGCGATTTGTAGCGTAACGGCCATAAGGACTTGGTTTTAGTAAGATGGTGAAAGTGAATGATAGCAAATAAAGCATATTTGAATCAGCAAACTGTTAACCCTAAGTAAACGGTAGGAAGGTTTTCCTTAAATACGTCTCAGGGGTGGTACAGTAATGTCTCAATCAATGGGTATCGGCATATTGAGTAAATATCCCCTGGGCATGCCTATAATATGGGCTGGACAGATTTGTCCTTTCTGTATTAATAAATTTAGTTGAGCTAAGATGGCCCGATTCAAACCACTGGATTTTAAGAAAACAAGATCGGTTTGCGGCAATACAATTTCCAGCAGTTTCTCCGTAGTAAAATGGGCACCAGGAACATTTAGTGTAATTGAAACTATCGCTTTCAATGTTCTTTCTTGGCTCTTTACTTTTTCCTGTGTCATGCGGTCTTTGTGGCTAAGCATAGGCATTTTTTCTTAGTTCAAACATAAGATACAAAATCATCGGGTTTCAATAGTTTTAATTTTTGTTTCCTATATCGTACTCTCTTTTAAAATAGCTATTCATAGAATTGCAATTATTGACCAGATTTAAAGGATCAGTGAACTAACAACGGAATGATAAAAGAGGCCGGCCAAAGAGGAATCAAGAGCCGGGCTTTTATGGAAATTTGTATGAAAGATCAACTCATTAATAAAAGCAGCCCGGGATAAGTCCTGATGCCGGTTATCTGTCAACCAAGAAGTTAAGTTCATTGTTGCAGTTATTTGTACATTTCAATTAAGTCTGTGGTGATGAATTTGTAAAAGCTGATACTTAGCATGGCAAATTCCTTTTTCTCCAGATCCACTTCATTTTCTAATTGTTCAAACTGATGAGGGGCTTCCGGCAATGGCTGGGGCAGGTCATCCAAAAAGTTGATGAGTTCATGAATGCGTTTGCGGATACCGTGGATGTTTATGGAAGCAAGCAGCATGTTCTGTTTGAATTCATCCAGAGGACTTTTAAATCGAGGATCACCCGCTTCCAGGGCTTCCTCAACCCGGATAAGACGCAACTGGATTTCTTTTAGAAGTACATCCAAATCCTTTACCAATCCGCTGCATCGATGTATTTCCTGTAAAAAGGTTAAGTTCATATGTGCTGAAACTTAAAAATGGGCAATGGAATTACCGGATGGAGAAGACTCAACTTACAGGGGGACTTTAATCAAAAATATAATTGAAGTGGAGCAATGGGTAAGTATACAAAAGTTGAAAAATTAATCAGGTAGCGGTTCTACCGTAAAACCTTCATTCCGCAAAAGCTGAATAAGTCCCTTATCTCCTGCAAGATGAGCAGCAGCAACAGCAAAGAAAACTGTTCCTTTGGTTAGTTGGGCTTTCATTTTGGGTATCCAGGCGATGTGCCGGTCAGCGAGGAACAAGGATCGGTATGGCCTTTCAGCCTCGGAGGCTTCGTAAAGTGCTTCCAGTTCATTCAGGTCCTGCCGCCGATAGGCATGTGCTGAACGGAAATAGGTTTCGTTACCTTTGTTGATGTTCCGGATCCTTGATAGCAAAATTTCCCCTTCTACCATATCGGGTATGCTATCATATATCTTAACCTGATCGGTAATATTTTCCAAGGCAACAATTGATTTTTTCTCCCGTATTGCAGTGGCAATCATTTCTTTCTCTATTGATACCGCCTGTTTGCATGGAATCCCGCGCGTGATAACGATAGTGGCTGCCAGCAAAGGTTTAGCCCATTGTAGTTTGATCAGGTCCAGAGAAAGGGAATCCGCGAAATAGCGGAGTAATTCATCAAATTTTATGCTGTCCATGCCGTCATGCAATGAGGGGTCGCCCTGTGGAATCATGAGTAGCGGTTCCAGTTTTTTGGGATCTTCAGGCTTGGACATATCTATTTCTGTACACAAAATTGCTGATTCCCTGAATGCAGCAGTTACTTTGGCTGGAACAAAGAATTCGTCTTTGCACAGCGAACCGGTAGTTCCGAAGAGATAGGAAGTTCCCTGGAGTTGACTGCCTGTAATTTTCCACAGGAGTTGTGCATGTACCAGATTTACCGAAAAGACCAAACAACAGGTCAATACTTTTGAGGGAGAAAACATGTTGATCAATTTTATCATTTAGGATTTTTTCAAAAAAATCAGGATTGATACAAGATTCAAAATTTGGTGATCGAAGAAAAAACAACAACAGATAGGGCACTCTTAGAATGTTATACTACTGTTATTCAAAAAAAACAGGATCCAGTTAAATGGGCTATCCACGGGCGTCTGGTTGAAATATTTCCAGCCCGAGAAGAATCAAGGGCAGGACTTTCATCCATTGTTTGTTAACCCCAAAAATCTTTCACCGATCCATATGGATAGCACCGGATCATTCAGCGTCAAATTCAACTATCAAAATAATCATCCATGATCCTTTCTGCCCTGGCGTTCTCCCCATGGACGAGGCTTTCAAAGGCGAGCAGTGCTTCCGGGATCGCATCATTAAGGTCGCTTCGGTGCTGGAACTTCTCCATCAACCACTGTAATATGATTTGCTTTTTTAGGATGTTCTCCCTACAAGCTCTTAAACCCTCCAGGGAGGTGGTCAATACCAAACGGCTTTTCTGTGGCGAATTTTGAAATGAGATCTCCATATCCTCTGAGGTGACAGAAATTTCCTGTAGCATCACATCCATTTTATCAACAAGCTCCTGGCAAAATTGGATGTGTTTTGGTGTAGTAGTGAGCATAATTATCGGATAATTTGATTTACTGATATATCGAACAGAATAACATCAAGGTCCAGTGTTTTTTGTTTCTAAACTACAGACGCAAATATAAATTGCCTTGGAAAAATAGTTGCTGATTATTTTGCCATAGCGTGTTATTCAAATGTTATTCTTTGATATTGGTCTGTTAGAATAAAAAAAATAAAAAATATTTTTATTCCGGATAACCCGACGCCTAAGAAATGCTGTTTTATAGTTGTCAGGGGTATTTTAAAGATCCCTGAAAGCTTTAATTGCCATAAATCAAAATCAGGCATAAAGCGCATTGCCGGAGGGTTTTAGTTTTAAAGCCCTGTGAGTGGAGCGTCTGTTGCCGGCGATGACGGGATGTCAATAAATTGAAGTACCAGCGCAGTGATGAGATCAGACCATTGATACAACTTTATATATGCAAAAGCCAATACTAAGCAGGCGGAGGGTTTGACGAATCCTTTCTGAGCTTAGAGGGCCTGTTACCAATTTGTGCAATTATTGCTGTATTTAAAAACAAATATTCCTACAAAATCTTTCTGGTGTGCAGGTACACCAGAAAGATTTTGGTAAAGTTACAGGCAGGAGGTTTCTACCTCACCGCCCAATTGGGTATGTGATCGTGCGATGGGAAGATTCATCTCTTTTCTCATGAGTATACTTTGCCATGAAACTTTGGGGATGCCGGGATCCGGTAAGGCAACTGGTATAAACAGAATCGCAGCAGTTCATTTTGTTAGGTGTAATACAATGCAACCTATATCAACATCAATCACCAAAAAAACAACAACCACTATGGGAAGAAAAATCCTATTTGTAGAAAAGGAACCAGAACAGGCAACACAGACAAAATTGAAACTGGAGGCATCCGGTTATGAGGTGACCCACCTGGATAACGGGAGCCTGGCATGGGGGCAATACCTCGGAGCGGAATATGACCTGTGCCTGATTGATGCCAATATCCGAAAGATGAATGGCTATCAGTTAATTGCAGCCATCCGGAAGGTCAATAACAACATCCCGATTTTATTTACTTCTTCGAGTACTTCGGAGAATGATGCCCTAAAGGCATTAGGGCTGGGGGCAGATGATTTTTTGCCCAAGCCTTATGACCAGATGAAGTTGCAACAGCGTTTGCATTGCTGGACGAGTAAGTTTCCAACAAAGGAGGAAAGGGGAATTAAGAAAGAAAAACCTACATCAGCAGCGGGAGCTAATGAACAGGAACTGAAGAAAAAAAATATAACAGATCCGCAAAAGGGGGCGCCTTCTAAAGCGTCCAAGAAAAATGATAAAGGGAAACAGAAAAAGAATAAACCTTAGGTACCCTTACGCTAAGGTCGGGAGTAAGGATGGTGCATAACAAGGAGACGATACCTGAAATGAAGAATCAATTTTATTCATTGCTATTTTATTTAACCCATGATGAATGGTTTTACCTTATTCCCGAAATCAAAATACCATCCCAGTTCGGAAGTGATCACCGAGCTGGGATCAATTTACACTGATCTTGTCCAGGCAGAATGTGATTTCGAAAAAGGGAAAGATGCACAGCTAAGCACCTGGTTGCTGAACATCAAGCTGATTGAGCTGGCCACACGGATTGCAACACTACATGGTAAACTGACTAAACGGAAGTATATACTTACCACAGATGTATACATTCCGGCGATGGGCTACTTCAACTTCATCATCGCGCTGGGGATACTATATCGATTGCTCTTAATGCTGGCTCGAAAAAGCACCCTGTTGCCGCACATACAGCACATTATCAATCAATCCGTAGGGCTGGTATCCTAACCTTTAAGCATAATCCGTTCAAAATTTACCACTACAAATATTATTTTAATTATATTTGTTTATTGGTGAGCCGGGGAAATACCTATAACTGTTAACCCATAGATCCTTCTCTTCATCTCCGCTTCCGGTACGCACCATTACTACCTTAACCATTCCAATAAAATGAAAACTTTATGTGATAAACCTGATTCAGCGTTGGCCGTATTGTTTAATGAAGGCAGTTCAGATGCGTTTGCTGAGATATATAACCGGTATTGGCAAAAAATGTACGGCCATGCCAGGCGCATGGTCAAAGATGATGAGCAGGCAGCTGACGTATTGCAGGACGTGTTTACAAAGCTCCTTGAGAAAAAAGGAAAATTCGAGCTGAAAAGCACCATTGCTTCTTTTCTGTATACTTCCCTTCGTAATCATATCCTGAATATTATTGCGAAGGAAAGAATAAGGGACGATCATTTTCAGTTACTCGTTCGCATCTATGAAGATGGGCATTGGCAGACCGATGAAGCCATACTGGCAAGGGAACTGACTGAAAGTATTGATAGGGAAATTGAGCTGCTACACGAACAGACCAGGACTAAGTTTAAATTGAGCTGGAATGAGCAGCTGAGTCATAAGGAAATCGCCGTCCGCACGGGAACAGCGGAAGAAACAGTAAAAAAGCAACTTTATTTGGCCATCAAAACCCTGCGCAGCAGGATTGCAAGAATATTGATCATTGTGATCGGCTGAACCTTAATTTTTTAAATTTAATCTAAAGTGCCTTCACAATCGTACATAGCTTAAATGGGGAACCCCCATATTTGCTTACTGATCCTTTGAAAAAATCCTTTTTTGCAATTGTCATGTTCATACTGTGTCGGTAACAGAGCCGGCAGTAATTAAATTTCAGTATTTTACGATTTAGCGAAAAAGGCGATACATGCTTGATGCACTAACTGACAGTGAATTGCTTTCCGCATTCAACCAAGGCGACGGAAAGGCATTCGAGGTACTTTACAACAGATATTGGAGAATGCTATTTCTTCATGCCCGGCGTTTGCTCAAATGCGATGAGCAGGCTAAAGATACCGTACAGGATGTATTTATGATGCTACTCCATAAATCGGATCGGATTGATTCTGAAAAACCGCTCTGGCCTTATCTCTATACCAGTCTGAGAAACAAAATCATGAACGCATTTGATCATGAGAAGGTAATCGACAGGTATGCACATTTCTGGCATCACGTAAACCTTAATGAGCATGAACTTAGCCGTGAAGAAATCTTAGAACGGGAAGAGGATAGCGATCGTCAACTTCAGGAAAGAATAGAAACAGAAATTTCTCTTCTTCCCCCTAAAATGCGACGGGCCTTTGAATTGGCAAAAAAACAAAGACTCAGCTATCGAGAGATATCCAATGAAACCGGAACCAGTGAGCAAACCATTAAAAAGCAAATAGAGCGTGCGATGCAAATCCTTCGAAGCAAATTAACGCTCCTGATTTCCCTGTTTCTCTAAAAAAATAAATTAATTCAAGAATCTGATTTACAAATACTTAAGGTGTTATTGGGCAGGTTGTCCACAGGTTTTTTTAAAAAAAACAAGAATGGACTACCCTAAATCACCTGGTCACCTGTATTTAAGTTATGGGGCATACCTACAACCGATAGATTAGCAATGGAAAAACAAGAAGCACTAGCATTAATCGCACGTTACCGTAATGGAACCTGCACACCGGAAGAGCAGCTACTGGTCGAGAGCTGGTACCTGGAGATCGCAAAGTCGGAATCCATGCCGGAAGGTCAGCCTGATTTTGAGCAGATTAATGAAAGCATCTGGAATGCACTTGTAGATCATGATGCCCGTCTTATTCATAGAAAAAACAAAAGGACTATACCATTTACCCCGTTAAAGATAGCCGCCGCCGTGCTGGGATTTGTTTTAGCAGCCGGCACGGTTTGGTGGTTTCTGAATCCGGTAATTCTACCCGATGTACCAAACCTCGCTGCAACGGATATAGGGCCTGCCAGTAATAAAGCTATCCTCACTCTTGCAAATGGACAGCAAATCACCTTGGACAGTCTCCATCAGGGAGAACTCTCCAAATTAGCAGGTCTCAGCATTCAACAATCTAAAAATGGAAAGGTTATCTATACCATAACCAAATCTACCATAACCAAATCCGATGAGACAACTGGAGAACAATTGAATACGATCAGTACGCCTAAAGGAGGCCAATATGAAATTGTATTGCAAGACGGTACACATGTCTGGCTGAATGCCGATTCAAAAATCACTTTTCCCCAATCCTTTACCAAACTAAAAGAAAGGAAGGTAGAACTGATTGGAGAAGCCTATTTCGAAGTAACGAAGAATCCTACAAAACCCTTCTCAGTTCAGAGTAATGAACAATTGGTAACCGTAACCGGCACACATTTCAATGTATGCTGCTATCCTAAATCTGAAAACATGCAAACTACGCTCGCTGAAGGAAGCGTCGTAGTTTCCTTACCCAAAACCGGGGCACACACAAACCTCTCTCCCGGAAAACAAGCGATAGTTACATCACATGAAATCCTAGTTAAGCAAGTCAATCCAGACGATATCATTGCCTGGAAGGACGGGCTATTCGTTTTCGTCCAAACCCCATTGCAGCAAGTGTTAAGAGAAATTAGCCGATGGTACAACGTTGAGGTTGATTACAGCAATATGCCGCAAATAAATTTCGATGGTGAAATCTCCCGTAAGATTCCGCTATCCGAAGTTTTGAGGTCAATTGAAATCAGCAGCAGCATCAAATTAAAGATGGAAGGAAGGAGGATCATGATCAACTAGTACAAAACTAACAACACAAACACAATCATTGTAAAAGACTAAAAAACCGGAGTGCTACTAACACCCCGGTTGTAGTCAGGTCTTTTGCATGTCGAGATGAATCAACAATTTTAATTACCTAAACTAACCAAAGATATGAATAATACTATTCATACCGATGCAGGCGTATTTTCTTTTTTCAGCGGGAAAATGCCTGTACTCAACCAAAGACAAATTCAATTCATTATAGCCATGAAAATGTTTCTGATACTTCTGGCCATTTCATTGAGGGTTTCCGCTGCGGCCTATTCGCAGGACATTACCCTTTCCCTCAAAAAAGCACCCTTACGTGATGTGATGAAATCGATCAGGCAACAAACCGGGTATCAGTTTCTATTCAAAAGCTCCTATCTCAAAGATGCCAGGCCGGTCACCATCGAACTTCAAAATTCCAGCATTGAAGAATCGCTGGAAAAGATCTTTGCAGACCAACCCTTCAGCTACTCTAAAGAGAATAAAATTATTATCATTCAACCCAAGTCTGACAAAAAAAAAGACGACAAATTTACTCCTGAATCAAAGCTTGATGAGGAAAAACAAATCATCATTAAAGGGAAAGTAACAGACAATGAGAATAAACCATTGATTGGTGTTAACATCCGAATTAAAGATTCGCAAACGGGAACTACTACAAATGAGGATGGGGATTACAGCATAACAGCTGAATCTAATAGTGTACTTCAATTCAGTTATGTTGGTTATACCAATGAAGATATACCTATTAAAGGAAGGACTGTAATCAATATTATATTAAAGGAATTATTAAATCAACTTGATGAAGCAGTTATAAAAGGATACTATTCGACGACTAAGATTTTGAATACTGGTAGTGTCAGTACTTTAAAGGCTGAGGAAATTAGCAAGCAACCGGTAAGCGACCCGTTACTTGCTCTGCAAGGTAAAATCCCTGGTTTATATCTATTTCAAACTTCCGGAGTTCCAGGAGCGGGTTTGCAGGTCAGACTGCGTGGTCAAAACAGCATTGCAAATGGTAACGACCCATTTTATATCGTTGATGGTGTCCCATTTAATGCCAGCAACCTTTCTCAGAATACAAATGCTACCCTTACTAATTTAAGCCCCTTTATGAGCTTGCGTCCTGAAGATATAGAAAGTATAGATGTGCTTAAAGATGCAGATGCGACAGCTATATACGGTTCAAGGGGTGCCAATGGGGTTATACTTATTACGACAAAAAAAGGTAAATCAGGCCAAACCAGATTGGATGTCAATGTATCAAATGGCATTGGTGAAGTAGCGAAGAAAATAAAGGCAATGAATACGCCACAATATCTCGAAATGCGCAAGGAGGCATATTTAAATGACGGCTTAAGCATACCCACTTCAACAACAACTGTATCAAGTTCAAATGCAGATCTTACCCTATACGATCAAAATAAATATACAGATTGGCAGGAAAAATTCATCGGTGGTACTGCTAACTTCCTAAATGCCCAAGGATCCATTTCCGGTGGAAATAAAAATACGCAGTTTCTGTTGAGCGGTTCATACCGCAAGGAAACAACAGTGTACCCAGGGCCATATAATAACCGTATAGGATCAATGCTTGTGAATATAAATCACACCTCAGAAAATGAAAAATTTCATGCCGATTTTAGTAGTTCCTATTCAAATTCAAATAACAGATTACCGATAATCGATCTGACTAAATACATATTAATTGCACCGAATTCACCTGATCCTTATAATGCAGATGGCACTATTAATTGGTTGAAAAATTTCTATAGTAATCCTTATGCGTGGATTGAGGAAAAATTGACCGCTAAAACAGAAAATCTAATCTCAAATATAACTCTATCCTACAACATCATAAATGGTTTGCAGCTCAAAAGTAATTTTGGTTATACAAAGATGCGCTTAGACGAGTCGACCATACAGCCAGCCACTTCTATAATGCCCAGGTCAGGGATTCTTCCAACCAATCGGTTGAATGACCTTGCACACAATTCAGTTGGCAGCTGGATTATTGACCCCCAGATAAATTATAGAAGAGTATTCGGCAAAAATACATTAGAGGCTTTAGTTGGTGCAACGTGGCAACAAAAGGAGCAGGAAGGAGTCCAGCAACGATATGTGGGATTTTCGTCCGATGATTTAATTGAGAACATTTCGGCTGCATCTGCTTTAAATGGATCTTCGTCCATTTATTCTCTTTATCACTACAATGCGATCTATGGCAGAATTGGATATAATTACGATGAAAAATATGTTTTAAACTTGACAGGAAGAAGGGATGGTAGTAGTCGTTTCGGGCCAGACAGACAATTTGGGAATTTTGGTGCGATTGGCGCCGCATGGATATTTTCCAAGGAGAACTTTCTTAGGTTGCCCTCCTTCATCAGTTATGGAAAACTCAGAGGTAGTATTGGCAAAACCGGAAATGACCAAATCGATGATTATGAATACCTGAGTTCATACCTGTCAAATGGAACGACATATATGGGGGTGTCTACCCTTGACCCAAAATCCCTAACAAATCCACTTTATGGCTGGGAAACCATCAATAAAATTGAGGCTGCCTTGGAAACTGGATTCTTAGATAATAAATTGCTCTTCAATATAGATTGGTACCGTAACCGCACCGGGAACCAGCTAGTTGGATATAACTTGCCAGGAATAACTGGCTTCTCCAATGTCAGAGCAAACCTGCCTGCGGTTATAGAAAACAAAGGCTTGGAAATAGAGATAACCTCACAGAACCTTTCCCACAGTGGTTTTTCCTGGAGTACTTCCGGCAACATTAGCGTACCTAAAAATAAGCTGATTTCATACCCTAATTTAACCAGTTCAAGCTACGCTCAAAGATATGTTGTTGGTCAGCCATTATTTATTATGTTTCTTTATAAGTCTACTGGAGTGGATAAAAATACGGGTCTATATACGTTTGATGACCTAAATAAAGATGGCGAAATTACGTCCTCATCAGATATTGCACCGTATTTCGTTGGGCAAAAATGGTTCGGTGCAATTACCAATAACTTTACATACAATGGATTTACTTTAGATTTTTCCATCCAGTTCGTCAAACAAACGGGCTATGATTATACTATCCAAAATGGAACACCGGGAAGGTATAATGTAAACCAGCCAACTTATGTTTTAAATCGGTGGGAGAAAGCAGGTGAAGAGGGATCACAATTCCAAAAATATACGACATTCATTTCAAACGAGAATTCGTTATATACGCAAAGTGATGCCTTGATCACTGATGCATCCTTTATACGCCTAAAAAACATCTACTTCGCTTGGGAGATTCCAGAACGCTGGAGTCAAAAGGCATGCGCTAAGCATATAAAAGTCTACTTGCAGGGCCAAAACCTGGTGACTTTTACAAAGTTTAAAGGCTTAGACCCGGAAACTCAAGGAGTGGCATCGGCCCTTACGCTACCTTCTTTACGTATCATTACAGCAGGTTTAAATTTGACTTTTTAAGTCATTAAAATTAGGAAAAATGAGATTAAATTACATATCAATAACTATATTTATACTTACGTTCAGCTTGGCTGGTTGTAGGAAATTTGTTGAAGTTGAAGCACCAAAAACGCAGTTGGTTACTGCTAAAGTTTTTGGCAATAATGAGAGTGCAACGGCTGCGCTTTTAAATATTTATCCTCAAATGATGGGAACAAAAGAGCCATCACCGTACCAAATGGGTTTGTATTTGGGACTTTCCGCGGATGAGCTCAAAAACTACTGGAATACACTGGATCAAATCTATACGAACAATTTGAATGCTCTTGACGCCCCAACTAATTCTATATGGCTAAGTGCATACCAGTATATCTATCAGGCTAATGCAGTGTATGAGGGTTGTAACGCTTCTCAAACGCTATCACCAAATGTCAAAAAGCAACTTATAGCTGAAGCACTTTTCATTCGGTCTTTCTGGTATTTTTATCTCGTGAACCTCTACGGAGATGTACCCCTAATAACTTCCACTGACTATTTAATAAACGGTAACGCTAAGCGGGACGCACAGTCATCAATTTATAATCAAATTGTAGCTGACTTACTGCTTGCAAAACAGGATTTAAGCGAAGATTACCTGGATGCAAAATACATCGTTTCCACACAAAGACTTCGACCTAATAAATATGCTGCAATGGCCCTACTAGCAAGGACGTATTTATTCATGGGAAAATATTCCGAGGCAGAAGCAGAGGCTAGTTCCATTATAGAAGAGACGAATTTATATACTACTGAGTTACCACTGAGCGAAGTATTTCTAGTAAACAGTAAAGAAGCAATCTGGCAACTTAGTCCTGCGGATTATACTGAAGGATCTTTAATGAATACTTCCGAAGGAAAAGGATTTGTTTTGACCGATGTACCAGCAACTTACTCGCTTTTTAATTGCTCTTCGATAAGTAAGAGTCTACTTGATTCATTCGAACCAAATGATTTGAGAAAAACAAACTGGATCGGAATATTTTCAAGTGCTGGAACAGACTATTTCTATCCTGCTAAGTACAAAGTAGTAAATGCCACTTCTATTTCTGAGTATTCAGTGGTATTGCGTTTGGCTGAACAATATCTGATTCGCGCAGAAGCACGTGCACAGTTAGGTAACCTCCCGGGTGCAATAGCAGACCTGGATGTGATCAGAGGCCGAGCTAATTTGCCATTAATAGCAGATACGAAACCTAACATTACTAAAGCAGAACTGCTTACTTCAATACTACATGAAAGACAAATTGAACTTTTTACCGAATGGGGCCATCGGTGGCTGGACTTAAAGCGCACAAAATCAATTGAAAACGTAATGGGTAGTGTAACCCCTGATAAGGGCGGTATATGGAAAAGTGAGAAACAGTTACTTCCACTACCGCTTACAGAATTGAAAAATGATCCAAATTTGATACAGAATAAAGGATATAATTAAGGTTCATGTTATTAGTATATTGTTATGAGAAAAATAATTATAATAGCTATTCTAATCCTCACAATGATGGAAGTATATGGTCAAGCTAATAAGATCTATTTTCCAAAAGTTGGTGACTATGTTAACAATCATCTATTTACTGAGATAATAAATAACCCAACTTCTAAAGCTAGTATAAAAGACTATAAGGGTCAATGGCTGGTATTGGACTTTTGGTCGAGGTTCTGTAGTGGCTGCATTGCAAGTTTTCCTAGAATGAATTTACTTACCAAACAATTTTCTGGGAAAGCTAAAATTATAATGGTGGCAGCTAGTGGCAATCCGAATGACCCCAAAGACGTTATCCGGACTAAAGCATTATATTACAACCAAGCGAAATTGAATAATTTAGATTTAACAGTGGCCTTTGATACAACCGTGAACCGTATTTTTGACATTACGGCTTTTCCGCTAATTCTTGTCATAGATCCTGTTGGAAAAATAGCAGTGAAGACTTATCATTTGGATAGTATAGCTTTAGCAAAAATAATTTCCGGTATGGTGCCTGAAGAACTTGAAAAAGGTTATTCGAGTCACGAGAAACATGCAGACTCAAATTATGTGAGAGTATTGCCATTACTAACCTCCGGTTTACAAGCAAATGGGGGCTACGATACAGCGTTTATATCCCGCTCTTTGCTGACCAGATGGAATGACAAAATGCCAAATTATTACTATACAGGATATTTCAGAAATCCGCGAGCTGAACCCTCTAATTTGTCCGAATGTATGGGCTTTGACCTTCAGCATCTTTTTTTGTTTGTTAACACCGGGAGAATAGAATGGTATTATGGGGATGGATTCTATGATGGAATAGTCCTTAAAACAAACAGGTTTTCTCCTGACGACTTAATAGCAAATGGGATAAAAAATTTATATGCCTATAGTCTATACACTTTGGTAAGAGAATCATCACTAGAAAAAACAAAAATGGCATTAGGAGAAGAATTGGAAAGGTCATTTGGACTGACTTCAACAGTTGAAACTAAGGTATGCAAGGTTTTGTCCCTGGTTGTAAAAAACCGTCAAAGAATAAAATCTTTGAAGAACAAAACTGGACATTCCAGTTGGGCTAAAGTGGACGATTCAATACACGTAGCAAATATCACTGTTAAAGATTTTATCTCAAGACATTTACAACTTACGACCAATATTGCTCAAATAGACGAGGGTAGCCCAAGAACGCCTATATTAGACGACACAAATGTAGATTTCAAATTAGATCTTTCCTTCGATTTCCAACACTTGAATTTAAGCCAAATCAAGTCGGCATTAAATCAACTGGGATTTGACCTGGTTGATACAGAAAAACAGATGAAGGTTATTGTCGTTAGTGATAGTAATTAGATTTAATGGCGCATTGGATCAATTGCCCAATAATTGTGAATCTTAGTGGCATAAAGCTGTCTGTCCCCGATTTCCGTTGGGATGAAGCAACCCGTGCCGCCTGTAATGCATGGTGATTCAATTTTAACTGAAAAGACAAGCCCAGTATTGTTTTCATTTTCATAGTAATACCGGGTCACTTTTGGATATTTGTTGGAAGCAATAGCCAAAGTAATGGCACCAAAGGCTATTAACATTATTAAAATGACGCGAATCTTTTTCATGATCTTTGATTTAAATAATGTACATAATTGTCTTGCCAAGCAATTTATAAAACAAGTGGTATTTAAGTATTGGTTGTAATTGATTTGCACCTAAGGATCTTAATGTCGAAGCGGACCATCGGCGATATATTTGGATATTTTAGCTACGTAAAGTTGCCTTTCTCCAATTTCTGTTGGAATTATACAGCCTATGCCACCAATTATACAGGGTGAATCAACGAGTATTGGGAATACTTCCCCAGTATTATCACTATTTGCATAATAATAGAGGGTTATAAGAGTATGTTTATTAGAAGCAATCGCCAATGTAACGGAAATGAATCCTATTATAATTGTTAAAGTAATTCGAACCTTTTTCATGTAATTACATTTAATATTGTGAAACGGGTTGTAGAAAGGAATTTCGAACATATTTAGGTACCGATGTCATCCATCGGTACCTAAATTTATTAATGCTTCAGGGGATCAGCAGCGGTAGTAGCATTTACTTTGGTAGCATACAGTAACCTGTCACCAACTGAGGTACTAACAATACAGGTGGAACCACCAGTGATACATGCGTTGTCAAATGTATCCTGAAGTACAGTTCCAGTGTTGTTTTCGTTTTCATAAAAATAACGTACTGTTGGCACACGAGAATTGGAAGCATTTGCAGCAGCAATTGCAACGAATGCGAGAACTCCGGTAAAGAAAATCTTTGAAAGTTTCATAATTTGGATTTTTTTTGGTAACGCTTACTTTTTTAACAGGGTTTCAGCATATCCCTTTGCCATGTTGCAACATGACGCTTTGATGCGCATAAAAGAGTTATATTTCTAAGTATTTATTGGCATCCAGTTAGTTGTATCACTTGGCTTTCTGTTTAATAAATAGCCGACTATGGCAAGTAAGAGAAATACGAGATTAAATATGATGTGCTGTTGCCAGGTTAGGGACCGGATAATGCCGCCGCAAGAGCAGGGTCGATCAATATCCGGTAAAGTCAATACATAAGCAACATAAATGGTAAATAGCGCCATAATTGCAATTGCTCCAATAAACCCTATCTGGCGCGTATTTTTAAATAAAATTAATCCAGCAATTATTAACTCTGCTCCCGGTATGATCACGGAAAGTATTCCTTTAAACGGTGCCAATTCAGGTGATCTATTAAGGTCACGGAGAAACAGATCAAAATCTAATAATTTTGTAGCACTAGTATAAATAAACAGAAAGAAAAAGGCATAGATAATGAACTCAATAATACGGCGACGATTTATCGTAAACATAGCATCAAATTTCTGTTAGATAATAGAACTTATAGCAGGCATAGCAGCACCCTGAAAGTGGCTGGCCTGCTCAAATTACAGGATGCCTGCCGCCGCCTATTATAAAAAAAGCAAAAAACATGAGACACAGCTTTTCTCCAAAAGGTTACTTAGAAAGTAATGATCAATTGTTGCATGTAGCTTCCATAAGCAATCATTGATTGCGTAGCTTGAATTACAGTGCTAGAAATTTTGAAAATTCCGGTCTGAGGGTAAACTGTGTCTTTGGGCTATAGGTTATACACCTGGGCTAAAGTTATTTTGAGTGTTTTCTTAAATCCTAATACAGGTCGTTGGTCACAAGGGCGTTTTCATCTGATCCTTCTACTAAATTAAAACTTTAAAAAATACTAACCAAAGGAAAAGTGCGATCAAATCTGTTATTTTTCACTGCGTTTCTTCTTCAGCGAAATCAAACCCGGTGGCTTACTAAATACGTATTGAAATGCCCTGGTGAAATTCGTTGCATTCCGGTAGCCTAATTTGCGCGCCACCAGCTTGACCATCATGCCATCCTCCAATAAAGCTTTGGCGTACTCCATGCTGATGTTCCGATGATATTCATATATGGTAATCTGGAAGCAAAATTTGAAGCCAAGCCGGAGCGACGTTTCACTTAGTCCTGAGGTCCTCATCAATTGTTCTATGGTAATGCCATGTCCCGGGTTACATTCGAGATCGGTTTTAACCCGGCATAATGCCGCTATTTGGGTTCTGGAAATGTTCATTTGAAGGTTTTCTGAGGGTGAGTTAATTTGAGTTAATACTAAACAGTTAATTATTGGCAAGAAAACACTATTTCAAATAAATAGGAATTTACTAAACTCCAGCTGAATAATAATCGCAGTTGTAAAATCATGAATTAAGTATCGATTCAGGAAATTGAAGTAACGGTGAGGTATTCATGTGAAAAGCATGTACTGATGTGATTTGGATTAATTTGGGATGTGATGATCTTACTTAAACAGGAAGTTGTTTGCAGAGCAGACAATAGATAAAAAGAATAAATTATTTTCTATCCATCAATTTTTTTATGTAGGTATAATCAGGGTATAAGGTGGTGAATGAACATGCATGATGATTTTTAGAAACGGCAAATATTTAATGTTTACTAACAATAAAAGTAATTGTTTAAAAGAATGTAAAACCTTTCCTGTTGTTGTTGTAAAACCTTACTGATATAACCATTTAGCAATTGAAATTAGTCAGCTCAAATTCCGTTAGGAGTCATTCAGGTGTTATACATTTGTGCGGTCATGCCCCATGTCCCTGCATGGTTCAATTCAAAATCAATAAGCACGTATTCACTCAATTGAATTCATGAAACCAACCATTTTACCTGTGATTAATTTACAGGAAGCGTATTCGCCGTAAGGCTTGGTTAAACATATTGACCTTAACCAACCTTTTATTCTTTGTATACATCATTAATACCCTAAAATATGCACCAGAACATTTTGCCTTTGGCAGCCCTGTGGTTGTCCGGCCATAATTTAGCCTGTAGTGGTATTACACATCAAATTGGTCTATAAATAATCTTTTTTTTCATTAATTACCCGAGACCCGATTTCTATCCGGTCTAATCTATCGTTGTATTATATACGCAATGGAACTGGGTTTCTATTCGGTTCCCATTTTATAATGTAAACCAATTATGAATGCATTTTGCGCATGATTAGTTGGAACTAAAACCGAGAAATAAACAGGGTCTTATTTCTATCTGGCCCTTTCAATTATTAATGGTTTGATATGGAGCTGGATGTCTATTCAGCTCAACATATTTTTTCAGCATGATCACCATGGATTACTGGAATATCTGCCAAGCCCTTGACGCCTAAATTAAATGAATATATATTTAATAGTAAGGAGTTGAAATTTGCAAATACAGGGTTAAGGTAACTGGATATCCATACATTCATAACTGACCATTTGAACCCCAAATTATGAGGTTGGAAAGGTGATTTACCCAATGTGTATTTTCCGGATAGTTGTGGATTTTGGAACCTCTTGTATTAAAAAATAGTTTACCTTTAATGTTATTTTATTTGGGCTAACCCCAACGCCTATGGGCGAAATTCTGCTACTATCCCATCTACATACCGTCTAAATGGTCCATATGAGTAAAGCTGAATTTGAGCAGGTTTATCATACTTATTTCACTGCGTTGTGCCTATACGCAGAAAAAATAATCGGAATCCGACAGAGTGCTGAGGATCTGGTGGAGGATACATTTGCCAAACTTTGGGAGCGCAGGGACCAGGCAAAGATTATCAATATCTATGCTTATTTGAATACCATTATTCGGAATGCCTGTTTGGATTATCTTAAAGACAAACAGCGTAAGCTACAGACGCATAACAGCATAGAATATACATTATTGAACTATCCCGATGCAGACCTGGAACTGATCAGGACAGAGGTGTTTCGTCAAATGGAATTGGCTATTGAGGACTTGCCAGAAACATTCAGGAGGGTTATTAAAATGGCCTATATGGACCGCATGCAAAGTAAAGCAATCGCCGAAAACCTTGGGGTGAGCCTAAGTACAGTTGAAAAGCACAAAGCAAAAGGGTTGGTCATGCTCCGCACAATTTTAGGAAAAGGCACATTCGGTCTTCTGTTCATGGTCATTCATGAAGCTTCGAGATAGATATTAAATTCCCTTCAAAATATTAAATATTGAAATAACCTGTCACTTATTTATTAGTGGACTATATTATTTACGGGTTTTATCCTTTTTAAAGTCTTATCTAAACAACGCAATCCAATGAATGAACATCGGGGATTTTGGCAAAGCGAAATAGCAAATCTGATTGTCCTTCATATCAGGGGTACCATTACGGAGGATCAGGAAAAGAGGTTGCAGGAGTGGCTTAATGCATCTGAAAAAAACAAGAAATTGTTCCTGGAGTTGTCAGGCCCTGAAGCAATAGAGGGGTATATACGCGAAGATCGCAGCAAGGTCAGACACGATGTCCTCGCAAGGATATACGAAAGTACTGCAAACAAGGAAACAGACAGGCAAAACATCCGGAAGAGAAAACGTGTCAGGAGGATATTACAGGTGGCAGCTGTCTTGCTATTGGCAATAGGGGCATCGCTACCTTATCTGCTGCAAAAATATGGCTCCGCTGAAAAAAGCAAACAGCAGAGCGGTCTACTCGATAAGGATGTTGCACCCGGAAGTAAAAAGGCGGTATTGCTGTTGGGGAACGGACAAGAAGTTGATCTGACGATGAACAAAGATACCAGTTTCACACAGGGCGCTGTAGTGCATGTGAGCAAGCAAGGGATGCTCAGTTACATTACAAATAAAGGGACTGTTCAAGAGGATCAGTACCATACGATGATTACGCCCAATGGGGGGGAATACCACCTGCAATTGTCTGATGGTACCAATGTTTGGCTGAATGCAGCATCCAGTATTCGTTTCCCAGCACAATTTACAGGTGGAAAGAGAATGGTGGAGATTACCGGAGAAGTTTACCTGGAGGTGGCAAGGGATATGAACCATCCTTTTATGGTCAGCGTACAGGGAATGGAGGTATTGGTGTTGGGTACCGCATTCAACATTCAGGCATACCAGGAGGATCATATTCAGACGACGCTGTTGAGTGGTGCGGTGCGGCTGAAAGAAAAAGAAAAAACATTGACACTGCAACCGGGAAAGACGGCGGTATCCAATGGACTGGACATAAAGATTTTGCCTGCGGACACTCTTTCTGTGATGGCATGGAAAAATGGAAACTTCCGTTTCCGGGGAATGGATATGAAAGCGTTGAGCGAACAGTTGGCACGCTGGTATGACATACAGATCAGATTCGCCGCCGACTATGATCAGCGCAATGAGTTTGTGGGGGAAATCAGCAGGGATGTTCCCTTATCAGAGGTTCTAGAAATGATTCAAAGCACGGGTGTTGCCAGCTTTAAGATAGAAAACAAAACGGTATACATTTCAACAGGACAATCAGATACCAACCATTAAATCATTTACAGGGCGAAAAGTCCTGATCAACTGACAAGCATTCGCATTATGATGAAACACAAAGGTTCCCTTAATCGAGGGACTCGGCATCGCATTGCCCTCCCAATAGTGATCAATTTCTTGGTATTTATGCTATTGCAGGGGGGACTATCTGCACAGGGCAACATTACAGAACAACAGACTAAAGGGTTAACCCTTTCTTTCCGGAATGCGCCGGTAGAAAAAATATTTGATGCCATAGAACAGCAGAGCAGCTACCGAATATTGTACGATAAGAAATTAACTGGCAAAGCGAAGCCTGTAAGCATCGAGGTTAAAAATGCAGCGGCGGCATCAGTCTTCAAAAAGATTTTTGCAGGGCAACCTTTTGGCTATACGTTAAATGGCCAGCGATTAATTGTGCAGCCTCATCCTAATTCCAAAGAAAGCAAAAACCAACCCATAGATTTCAGTTTAGATTCAAACAAAGATTCGGCCAGCCAGATCTCTGGCAGGGTCACCTATCGCGGCGCTCCTCTACCTGGAGCGTCCGTGAAGATTGAAGGATCCACAATAGGAACGGTTACGGATGAAAATGGCCGGTTTAAATATTTAAGTGGCAGCAGACTTAACGGTTTTCTCATAGTATCCTTTGTGGGTTTCCACTCAAAAAGGATCAAGCTGCCGCTTGAACTTAACGAAACACTGGAAGTGGAACTTGAACAAGAAGAAATGAAATTAGAAGGACATGAAGTAGTGTCTACGGGGTACCAAATATTACCCAAAGAAAGGGCGACGGGAAGCTTCATTTTTCTTGATAATACAGAGTACAATAGGGAAATTAGTACAGATGTGCTTAGCCGCCTGGAAGGCAAGGTCAGTGGAATGGCATTTGATAAGCGCGCAGCAGATGACCGAATTACAATTAGGGGTGTAAGCACATTAACTTATGGAATATCTGCACCACTTATTGTGGTTGATAATTTTCCATATAACGGAGATTTGAATAACATCAACCCAAATGATGTCGAAAGCATTACCATCCTTAAAGATGCAGCTTCCGCTTCCATTTGGGGCGCAAGGTCTGCAAATGGAGTAATAGTGATTACCACGAAGAAAGGGCAGTATAATAAGCCTTTGACTTTAAGTTTTGCTTCTAATTTGACCATATCAGAAAAGCCTGATTTAAACTACTTTCCCCAAATGACATCCTCAGATTTCATCGATGTGGAACAGGAATTGTTCAATAACGGTTTTCAATTTTCTGATACAGCAAAAAACAACCGGCCCATATTCTCTCCTGTTTATGAAATTCTATTTAAACAGCGGAATGGTAAACTGACACATGAAGCAGCATCGCAACAAATAGATGAACTAAGGAATAAGGATCTCAGGAGAGATTATTCAAAGTATATTTACCGCAACCCTTTAAACCAGCAAAATTCTATACAGATTTCGGGGGGGAACAACCAGATAAAATATCACTTTTCTGGGGGCTATGATCGAAATCTCTCCAGATTGAAAGAAAATGACTTTGACCGCATAACCTTACAAAACAATACTACATTTCGGATTTTGAAAAATATGGAGACAGTTATAGGTATTGCTTATACGCAAAGTAAATCTGATAACAACAGCATTGGTGATTACAATTCCTTATCTCTTAGTGATGCTAGAGGAACCTATATATATCCATATGCAGAACTGGGTTATGGAAATACATACAACCTACCAAAAAATTACAGAACTGCTTATTTGGATACTGCTGGCAATGGAAGGCTATTAAATTGGAATTACAATCCATTGACAGAGATGCAAGAATCAGATAAATCCACGAAAAATCAGGATTTTGTACTGAATCTGGGAAATACCTATCAGCTTTTACCTTCGTTAAGTGTCGGTATTAAATATCAATTCGAAAATCAGAAAACTCAATACAGATCCTATTACAATACCAATACTTTTTTTGCACGTGATTTAATAAATCGCTTTTCGCAGTTAAAGGGTAGCGAAGTAATCTATGGGATACCATTGGGGGGAATACTTGATTTGGATACAAGGAATCTAGTCAGCAACAACCTGCGCGGGCAATTGAATTACGATAAAGTATGGAATCAGAAGAATCGAATTTCAGCAATTGCAGGAATGGAAATTAGCGAAGCCAATTTCCAAGGCAATAGCTTTCGTACCTATGGATATAATGAGGAAAACAGTACATCCCAAAATGTGGATTTCAAGAATTCATATCCAGTTTTTGATAATTTAAGTGGAACTACTGTAGTTCCAAATAAAGCAGATTTCTCTCAAGTAACCAACCGTTATAGATCTTATTTTGTCAATGCTGCATATACCTACAAGGAAAAATATATAATGTCCGGGAGCGCGCGGAAAGATGAATCCAATTTATTTGGTGTGGAGACGAATAAAAAAGGGGTCCCTTTATGGTCAAGTGGTCTGAGTTGGATAATTTCAAATGAGGATTTTTTCAAAACCAAAATGATCTCCTTTTTAAAGCTCCGATCCACCTTTGGCTATCAGGGCAATATCAATCCAACAGCGACTTCTTTGGCGACAATTCGATATTACACCCCAAATAGAATAACTAATTTAATCTTCGCAGCTCCTTATACCCCGCCCAATTCAGAATTGCGCTGGGAAAAGGTTGGTACCTTTAACGTAGGTTTAGATTTTTCGTTGAAAGATGACCTAATAACTGGAAGTGTTGAATATTATACAAAAAACTCCACAGATCTTTTAAGTCCAGTACCTATAGACCCAACATCAGGATTCAATTCGGTTACTATGAATGCCGCTGATATAAAAGGTAAAGGTATTGATATTCAACTCACTTTTAAAATTATTCAGACACCTAATTTTAAATGGCGGACCAGTGCCCTGTACAGCTCGAACAAATCGGTTGTTGCAAAATATTTCAATACCAGCATAAGAGCCAATTCCTTTTTAGGGAATGGATTTAACCTAAATCCCTTAGAAGGAAAGGTACTATATCCAATGTTCTCCTATAAATGGGCAGGGTTGGATCCTAAGAATGGGGATCCACAAGGGTATTTAAATGGAGCTGTAAGTAAAGAGTATAGCAGTCTCATGGCGGATTCGGTTCAAAATCTCGTTTACCACGGATCGGCTATTCCCCTCTATTTTGGTTCAATAAGAAATGACATTAACTGGAAAGGATTTCAATTGTCAGTTAATATCACCTATAAATTTAAATACTTCATTCGAAGGCCAACTATAGAATACAATTCTCTGTACACTCAATGGAAGGGACACACTGACTATAAAGACAGGTGGCAGAATCCTGGTGATGAAGCAACAACTTCTGTCCCCTCTATGACGTACCCGGCCAATAGCAACCGTGACCTTTTTTATGCAAACGCTGAGCCTAACGTAGAAAAAGGTGACCATATCAGATTACAGGACATTAGGTTGGCTTATAATTTTAAAAATTTATCTCAATCACATTGTCTGGTTAAAAATCTGGAAGTTTCACTTTATGCCAATAATATTGGAATAATTTGGAAAGAAAGCAAAGGTCAAATTGATCCCGATTATATAAACAATAAAATCCCTTATTCCAGATCTTATGCAATTGGAGTTCGAGGTTCATTCTAATAAACCTGTTCAAAATATATTTCTATGAATTGGATTGAATTTAGTAGAACATTTAGATGTATCACTATATGTCTTACTATATACGTTATTTGCGGTTCCTCCTGTAGTAAATACCTAGATAAGAAGTCGGATAACAGTCTTGCTATCCCAAAAACGTTGCAGGATTTTCAATCGCTTTTGGATTATGCAGTCCGAATGAATTTTTCTGAGCCAATTCTAGGGGAAATCGCGGCGGATAATTATTATTTATTAGCAAATGATTTTCAAAGCTTAAATGTTAGTTACCGAGACAATTATATTTGGAAGAATGTTGCCGAATGGGATGCAAACTGGGTATCTCCTTATACAGCTATATCAACTAGCAATCTAGTTCTAGATAATCTGGAAAAGGTAAAGAATGGAGATAAATTATTATTTAACTCCATTAAAGGTAGCGCCTTATTTTTTAGGGGTCATTTACATTTTAACGTGGTTCAGGACTATGCTAAAGCTTATGATAATTCCACAGCTTCAGAAGATATAGGTATCGTGCTAAAACTAACTGCTGATATAAATGATCCTTCAAAAAGAGTGTCATTGAAAGAATGTTACTTGCAAATTATTGAAGACCTAAAGAATGCTGCATCGTTACTTCCATTTACTACAAGTATTTCTACACGGCCTACAAAAGCTGCGGCATTTGCTGAATTAGCAAGAGTCTACCTCTGCATGTCAGATTTTGTCCAATCCGGGTTGTATGCAGATTCCTGTTTGCAAATAAGAGATGAATTAATCGACTATAATACTCTTGATGGAAGCACTAAGTATCCAATAGCTTCATTTAATGAAGAAACTATTTTCTTTGCAACCTCACTGGGTGCCCCGCCCCTGAAACCTCCAACATGTATTGTTGATTCAACTTTGTATCAATCCTATTCAAATAACGATTTAAGAAAACATCTTTTTTTTGGAGATAACGGTAATAATACCTATAGTTTTAGAGGGAATTATGCTGGAACCACGAATGGAGGTTCAAGCGTCTGCTTTACTGGAATTGCAACGGACGAAATTTATTTGATCCGAGCAGAATGTTATGCAAGAAACAATGACACCAAGAGGGCATTAATAGACATTAATACATTGTTAAGAAAACGTTGGCTTCAAAACACATTCATTGACTTTGATTTAGACGATTCAGAGAAGGTGTTAATGGTCATATTGAATGAGCGAAGAAAGGAATTGATCTTTAGAAATAGAAGATGGAGTGACCTTAAACGACTGAACAAAGTGTCCAAGTTTGCCATCACACTTGAGCGAAAATTTGAGAATGATACTTATTCACTTCCGCCTAATGACCTTCGGTATGAGTTATTGATCCCCAATTCAGTAATCTCAATTTCTGGCATTGAACAAAATAAACGTTAAGTTAAAAAGATATGAAATATTGTATTCTCCTTTCATTTTTACTAGCTATTATAGTTTGTAAGGCACAAAATATAAACCCTTTAAAAATAGGAGATCATGTTCCCATCATACCATTAGACAGTATTTATAACTTTAATAGTACCTCATCTTCTCTACATCATTTTGAAGGGAAATTGGTTGTTTTGGATTTTTGGGGTATTGGCTGTGGATCTTGTATTGCCTCTTTCCCAAAATTAGAATTATTGCAAAAGGAATTTGGGGATAAAATCCAGATTATTTTGGTCACTAATGCCAGTAAATCTGCAATAGATGCTTATTTCAAGAGAATGAAAATCAAGATGCCTAATATAATGATGGTGGTGTCAGATAAAATCCTTGCTAAATATTTTCCATATATTTTTGTTCCTCATAGTGTGTGGATTAATCCCGAAGGAAAGGTTGTAAACATTACTAACGGCTACAATAACACTAGTGAGCATTTAAATGATATTCTGAATGGGAAACCGGTGAATTTAATTTTGAAGAGAGATGTTAGACACAAAGATTTTCAATATTACTCACTTGATTCATTCTTGTTTAAATTGGAAGGAAAACAATATGTGTACAATTCTTCGCTACTGAAGTTCAATAACGGACTCCCTGAAGTTCGGGCCGGGGTTCAGTTGGACACTTCTAAAACCGAAATAACAAAATGGTATACAAATACTTCCGTATTAAACTTGTATACGGTTGCTTTTCAAATGGGCCTTCCATTAAATTCAAAAGATTATATATTCAATAATCGTATAATTTTGGATTCGCTAACTTATAGCTTCCTAATAAAGCCATCAGACCCAAATTTGTTTGATGCTTGGAAAGGTAAACATTGGTATAGTTATTTTCAAAGAGTTTCTGTAACCGACAAAGATGCTTATCAGTATATGCAAGAAGATTTAAATCGTTATTTTAAGAAGATTTATGGCATTAGAGCAAAATTGGTAGAACGCAATGTAGAATGTATTATTTTAGTAGATAAACACGATGTAAATAGCAAACCAGATTATCAAAATACCAATAAGGAAGTTATTACGTGGTCCGGGGAAATGTTCCTAAATCTAATGTCAATAAATTATGGAGTAGTGGCTTCGAAAACCCCATTTTTGAATGAATCTAGATTGAAAAAGCGGGATAGTATTTCAATGATAAGGAATATTAATATTTTGGATGAGAAACCTTTGAAAGATAAATTATACAAACAAGGTTTTGATTTGATTAAAGAGAAAAGGAAGATTAAGTATCTGGTGATAGATTAGATTTGAATTGAAAGAGGGTAACTCCATAAATTTCACTTCATGGAATTTCCCTCTTTTAGCATAAATCTTTACTCCAAACCTTTACTCCTTGGTTTCTACATCAGGGTTGGTTACACTTCCTCCACTAATAGCAGTGTTTAAATCAGATGTTAAGGAGGTTAGTTCACTTTGTTTTGGGTGCCCAGTTCCGTCATCAGTTGCAGTAACTGCACATAATTTTCCTTGAACACCACAGTCAACAGGTGGTGTTGAAGAATACTGACTAGGGTCTGTTGCATCATTAATGTTTTGTCCTCCGATAAATGAGAATTGACTTGCTAAGATTGCTTTAGATTGAACCTGAGGTGCAGTAAATGCGCTCATGCCCACGGCCACAGCGGCAACCGCCAGGCCAAAAATTAAACTTTTCATACGTTTAAAAATTAGAGGTTTAAAAAATGGTTAATTAATATTTCCAATGCGGACCATTCCGCTTTTTGGTCAGTTTATGTATAGCTATTTTATTCCACTTTGTTATATTCTCATATATTTTATCAATATACAATGCACATGCAGCAAGAGAAATTAGGCCAAAATTGAAGGCGATGTGCTGCGTCCAACGCATGGAGGAAATCACACCACCGCAATTACAAGTTTTTGGAAGTCCAGAGGTCACCATAAAGATCAAGTAAGCGGTAAATACAATCATCAAACCCAAAGAAAGCCAAAGACCTATTTTTCTTGTACTGGGTATAATCAGTAAAAATCCAATTGCGATTTCACTTGCTGGAATCATCCAGGCAATCGGGCGAGCATATTGCTCTCCAATTAAGGGGGAGGTAGAAAGTGTACTGGCGAATCTATAATGATCGACAATTTTAGAATGAGCTGTATAAATAAAAATAAAGATGAACAGGAAACTTACAATTGTGATAATGGATTTTTTGATTTTCATAACAGATTTAAATATGGTAATATCCTCGGTTAATTAATCGTGATGGGTTCAGTCGAATCACAAATTAAAGGTCGGCAAAGAAAGCCTATACAGTCAAGGGGTATGAGTGCCCCCAAATGTGACAGAATCAAATTTTATTTGTCAAAATGCGACTGCTGAGGAGTAAAGACAGAAAGGAGTATTGAAATATTTTTTAAAATATTTTACGCATTAAAGATTTAGCCATTTTAAATGCAACTTAGGAAGCGAAACATTGTTTTTTTTATTGATTTTGCCAAAATTGCGCACTAACCTATACTTTTTGACCAGAATTAATTATTAATAACTAATTTTTAAGAATAATGAAAATTGCCGGATCAGTGCAGTAAGTCACCGTGATTTATTCTGATGTACTCCACCATGCTCATTAAGTAGGCGTACAGCCCTCTTACGGTTGATTTGTCGGAGCCAACACTTTTCTTGCTGACACTCCTAAAGCTCATAGGAACATTTCGTATTGGGCGAATAAAAATAGACAATACCTTAAGCACATGGCGGTGAGAATGATACGGAATTTTATTCAGCTTCAGGTTGATCAATGCGAGCAGATTTAACTGGCGTTCTGTAATGTCCATCAAAAAGTAATTCTTGTTTTGTCGTACTATTTCCTTTTCCAGTTCCAAAATGTTCTTTTCTGTCCAATGAACTTCTTCTCCTATAATGTCCAGGATATACCTCTTTAAAGGGTAATGCCCGGGATCATAAGCCCAGTTTTCATCTACATCTATGCCTTCTATATCTTTCCGAAGCAGTTCCAGCTCTATCAAAGAAATGTTGGCAGGCTTATCTGAAATCGCTTTCGTGTACATATGCTGCTTGGAATATTGCTGGGCACTTTCCCGGTTGAAATTCATATGAATTAGCATTTGCCATATTTTATCCGGCCAGGTTCCCACGGGATCTCTTCGTAACATCTTATGTATACCCCTGGAAACTTTCTGTGCATATTCCAGTTGCCGGTAGTTGAAAGCTACTGCCCTGCTGCTGTCTATTTCACCGAAAAAGTCTTGAAGTATCTTAATAATACTGGGAGGTACCATATTCCTTTTAAGTCTCCTGGAGACCTTATGGAACGCTTCTAATAGCTCACGACCAGTTACGTCCACATTATACTCCGGGGCAATTAGTTCACTTTGCACCGGTAAAATGGCGAATGCAGCTTCAAGCAATTGATCAATTGATAGTAAAACATACAGTTTAATGGCAAAAAGTGAATCTGGTTTTTTCGGGGAATTTCCCTGCGACATCTCTTCCCTGATGTCCTCATAAGCATGATTAGAGATGGCGGTAAGCCGGATATGATAGACCTTAAGTACCCTTGTCACAAATGGATCATCCTGATGAGCAAAGAGTAAATCATATACAGCTTCCATGAGAATTTTTTTTTCCAGTTCAATCTGATCTTGCCAGTTATCCCAGTTATTTTTTTCCTTGGAAAAGGGGTGATCTGTAAATAGTTTATGTACGAAAGATTCAAAATTGGAGAGGCGATTTTTCATGACGAGGTGGATAAGAGCGATGCGTTTACATCACATAAATGAATTCATAAAGGAGTTGGTCAAGGTTGTACCTATTGGGTTAACAGCGTTAAAATAGGAATAATTTTTTATTAATGAGAAATGTTGGCATTTAAATCATAAAGTTTAGATTAAATAATTAGGCTTTGACATAAAATAATGATGTACGCAGCTAACCAAATTAGAATTTGCGTTATTTAATTGATATGCGTAAATTAATGGCCAGTCTTAGTGATGCAGAGCTTATTGAACTTTAACGATCAGATTGTTTTTAATAATTTGTAGTAAATAATTCCTAAACGCTCAAATTACCATTGTTATGAGTGCTATGAACAATCCTGTTTTGGAAATGATCTCACAGATCATCCCTGTTACGGAAGCTTTTGTTGTTGATTTCACATCCAGGCTGCAATACAGGAGCCTTACAAAAAATGCAATTTTGTTACGGCAGGGTACCATATGTAACCATATGCATTTTGTAATTAAAGGATTACTCAGGTCCTATTATGAGGTGGGGTTTGAAGACGTCACCAATTGGTTTTTGATGGAAAATGATTTGGTCATCTCTTTGTTGTCCTTCTACCGAAGACAGCCTAGTTTTGAAACTATTGAAGCCCTGGAAGACTGTGAGCTGATCTCCATTCACCACGATGACCTTATGGAGCTATATGGCAGTCACGTTGAATTCAATGTAATAGGCAGAGTGCTGACCACCGAGTATTATTGCAAAAGTGAGGAGAATATGCTCGCGATGCGCAAACATAATGCAGCTGAAAAGTACAAGGATCTCATGGAACGTTCACCAGAGATCATCAAGCGGGTTCCCAATAAATATATCGCATCCTACCTGAGCATGAGTGAGGAAACACTTTCGCGGATCAAATCAAGCCATTTGTAAGTATTTATTGATTTTTATCAACCTGGAAATATTTCAGGTTCCGTTAATTTTACTGTCTAAATAACGGATTCAGTTATCCATCTAAGGTTTGGCTAAGCTGCATAAGTTTGTTTCAGATCCTGAAACGAATGGCAGTCCTATATGTTCCCTCCAAACGGCTTTTAAGCAATGTATAATGTACTAATATATGTGTATAGTGCTATTATTCAATATAATATGTAGCTTTAATATATTTTTTGATTCAATACCCTATTGAATCCTTTCGGACCTGGTAACCCTTAACAGAACCAAAATGAAGATATCCTATGTATTTCAATATTTTGACCAATTGGTTTCCCATGAGTTAAATCCTACCGCCTTATCTCCTAAAATGCTCACTGCTGCACGGGCGCGGGAGCTGCTGTTACAAATCACAGAGGAGGAATATAAAGTTCAGAATACGTTGAAAAATATCATTTTCAGGTTAAAGGAAGTCCGTCATGAAAGGGCGATGGTTAGAAAATGTCACAATGCTTTGGTGCAGCTGATCAACAAAACACATGAGTATTCCAAACATGCCCACAGCAAAAAAATGAATACGCAAAAAGTACATGAGGCAATACTGGCATCGCAGCACAACATTCTATTTTTTATTCGCTCGAGATTTGACGCACTGCTAGATGCTCAGGAGGCCGCTCCAATCACGAAACTGCTGCAACTCAAAGAAGAAATTGAAATCAAAATGGGGCCGTTGGATGAAAAACTGAAAGCAAGCGGCAACAATGAAGAATTACGAAAAGTACTGTTAAGTTTTTGGTTGGATTTTATTAACAGAATTGAATTGAAAGAAAGCATATCCATACAGGAGGCGGATTACCATCGACAGGTATTGTTAGATGTAGAGCAGAACTACGAAAAGGGGGTGTTGTCAAGCAGCTGCCCTTCTCTGCATGAGTTGCTGGTCTATTGGAATCTCAACAGTAAGGAAAGTATCCGTTACTTCACACAAGGGCTGGAAACAGTACTAGGGGCTTTCACGGATAACAATGAGAAGATCGCTTACCTCACCCTCGAAATCAAAAAAATAGCACAGATGCCCGAAATACCAAACTTCGCCTATGCAAAAAACTATCCCGGTATCAAGGATCATTTCCTCCAATACCTTACCAATGAATTGCAATACCTTGAACATAAAGTAGAAGGGTTCATTCCTATTTCAAAGATGAAAGCGGAAACCATTAAAAATGATGTATTCCTTAAAGTGATGCTTGCATTGTCCGTAGATCAGGTGGCAATATTGTTAAGAGCAGCTGAAGCGGTCGGGTTACTGATCGCGCGCAGTCTTCGGGCAGTTTTCAGGGCCGTGGCGCCACATCTTTCGACCAGAGAAAGGGAAGATCCCAGCTGGGAAAATATGCGCTCCAAAGCCTATGCTGTGGAGCAATCCGACAAAAATGTACTAATAGATTTCTTACTAAGAATGATTAAGATTATAGAGGCATATTAAAGAAGGTGGTTCCTTTTTTTATTTTTGATCCAGAATTATTTTAAAATAATTCTGGTTTTTTTTTGCCCATAATTGAATCTATCTCCTTGTAAATCAGTGGGCACAACTTCAAAGCCATTTAATTGTGCCCATTCTTGGGCTTTTGAGAAATTTAGCATTCCTGTTCTTTTGTATCGTAATCAACGGCAAACAGAAATTAAATCTGTTTGTATTTGCTAACCTTAATCAGACTTGAAAATGCTACACTACACTTGGAAGGAATACTTCATTGTTATCGGTATCCTGCTATTTCTTTATTATACCTATGTGATCCTAAGATACTACCGAAAAGATTTAATTGCTTTTTTAAATGGAAGGTCAATCAATGAAGATCAAAAAGGGGAAGAACTGGAAATTTTCGATCCCTTTGAAAACCGCCGGCAACCTAAACATTTTGTTCCAATTGAGGATGAAAGTTACCAGCTGGCCGAAGAGCTGATCATCAGGATCAAAGCTGCGGTTGCGGAAGCAAGTGAGTTGGAATTGACTGAGCCAGCAGTCTTGCGGTCTATCAAAGTGTTGTTACAGGAATATCCGACTATTCAGGATGAGCTGCTGCAGGCGGGTATCACTGAAATGATTCTGGAAGAATTTAAGTTATACGGTTTCATTAGTCCCAGCAAAGTTGAGGTGAATGGTTTGTGGAAGTTGGCGCTGAACTAGTGAACCGGCCAATTATCCCCCCGTAATCACCCAGGCGGGGGGAGAAAGGCAGTACAGTTGAAATTAACCCCAAAAGAATTGGCCCGCTCCCTGCTCAGTGCTGTAGAGCAATGTTAGGAATCTATGAGACAGCGGAAGCCGGCCCGGCTTTCCTTCTTCCTGCCTTGAAAAGGCAGGAAGCATGGGGAAGCTTACAGCATAGCCATGTTGCCCTTCTCCGGGTGCATCGTTAACCCAGGAATTATCTCAACAGATAATCCGAAAATAAAATATTGACTGCTGCCATACAGGAGCGTGTGGAAGGTGTGTGAGTGAGTCGTGTGCAGTAGTCCTTTCTCTTAGCCCTGCCGCCGATGCGGTGGGGAAAGGAGAAAGTTTGAGCAGCATTAACCTTTAAATGTGAATAGATATGTGTAGATGGAAATTAAAGGGAATCTCCCGACAAAAGATAATGGTGGCTGCCATTACAACGATATTGGTCCTTCAGGATCTGATGGTGCAGGCGCAAGGTGGTAAGGCCGGCATTGATAAGGCTGATTCGGAAATACGAACCTATTTCCAGTCCGGCGAGAAGCTCATGTATGCAGTAGGTGCCATTCTTGGGTTGATTGGAGCTGTAAAGGTTTACCAGAAGTGGTCTGGTGGAGACCAGGACACTTCAAAAGTTGCGGCGGCGTGGTTGGGCAGCTGTATATTTCTTGTGGTAGTGGCCACAATTTTAAGGAGCTTTTTTGGAATCGCATGAAAACAAAATTCAAGAAAAGGCTACAGGAATTTTTACAGGAGAATCATCCTGAGTTGATGCTGCTTTTTGCAGAAAGAGGCACATTACCCCAATACCTGGAAGATCGGGTAAGCCTGATTTCCCCATTGATGGATGAACTGATGGAACAGGGAGAGGATGAAGCGCAGATTGTGGCGCTTTGTATCGCGGAAATAGCCAAGCCGCTTGGCCCTTCAAAGTACCAATACCTGAAAGCAGTTTTGCAGGAAGAATTTCCCAAAGAATTCCAGCAATATGAGGACGCAGGCGTATTAAAATTTGAGCTGACCAAAATGATCCTGGTATGTCTCCCGGCCTTTGAAGCATTCGATTTTTCACTGGAGAAATTGGACGATCATTTTATGCGGCACATGATCATTGCAGAGCTGCATGATTATTTATTATCTCATCCATAAAACACGGCGGTATGAGTCATTACAATATATTGTTCTTTGATAAGCTGGTACTTGGTCCGCACCTTTATCAGATTGAGTTGTCAGATGAGGGCTTGAAGGATATGGAAACCAACAAACATTTTCTGGCCTACAGTGAAATGGGAGTTAACCAGGGATTTTTAAAGTTTGTTTATGATAGTGAAAACAGGTGTATTTACCAAGGAAGGTACAGACAGGAAGAAGGCCAGGCTCATTTACAGGTGATTACCTTACCTGCTGAGGTGGCCAGATTGAGACATAAGATAGATCTTAAAACCTATGATCAAATCAATGCTGATAGTGCTGTTAATCATTACGGCTTTCAGAAATTGGGTGAAATGTATGCAGAAAGGATACTGGGGATGAAGCCTCAGCTTATGGTTGCATCAGACCGCTTTTACCTGGATACGCTTGGTCAGCAGATTTGTTCAGTAGTCAGCAACGCTAAATTCCCCTTGTCTTTGTTAACGGAGATCGAAGAGGACGGGCATAAAAAACTCGAATGCCTTTATGATGAAACACGGAAATTATTCCTGCCGATAAACTCCCCATGGAAAGACAGGATTGGAGCAACTTGTACCATTACGTTTGATGAATTAAAAGCAATGGATCCAGTTGGTGTAGCAGAATTGGAAGGCCGAAATGGATTTCATTACCTCAATCGATATCCCCTTAACAATCAGATCAGGGCACAGATCACCAAGTACGATTTGGGACAGCAAGAGAAGTTAGGAAAAGAAAATGGGTTGGATCCAGACCAGGGGAAAGGGAAGGCAAACAAGTCCCTGAAACACAAAACATAGTCAACAGAGGAGTGTAAGTATGGGAAACAGCGTATATGTGATCAACAAGGGAATTAACAAATCCATTGAATTCAAAGGTTTAAAGGCCCAGTACATATGGTACCTGGGTGCCGGGGCGATGATCCTGATGATCCTGTATGCCATTTTGTATCTGGCCGGCATCGATACTTATGTGGGCATGGCCTTGATATTGTCCGTGGGAGCCGGAATGGTGATGAAGGTATATCAAATGAGCAACAAGTACGGGGAGTATGGATTGATGAAGGAAATTGCGAAACGCGGTATTCCCAAGGTGGTCAAATGTAACAGCAGGGAGGTTTTTAGGAACATGAACATAACAGCAAAGAGGAGGTCAGTAATCAAAAAATAACTTCCAACAAGAAATAAGATTTCAAAATAGCTATCTGTTGGAGCAGCTAAATCAAACATTTGAATCAGGATAATATCCATTTGCTCAAATCAGCAATAGTACAATTTCTGGAATTCTATAATTAACCGGTTAGCCCCAGTAAAAGGAACAACAAAATAAATAGTTAATCCATAAAATAAATGACTGCACGGACGCTGCCGTGCTTAGGTTGACTCGTACCTCAAAAACTTAAAGACATGAACAAAAAACCAATTGAGTATTCCCTGAAGGGTACCACCTTCTACGTGGACATCGATCGCAGGGAATTGCAGGAGAAGGAAAATCCAGAAAATGTGATTTCATTTCTGGCTATGAATGACAAAAGGACGCATTATGAAATGGACTACGACCCTGAAGAGAAAAATCTAATTCCATCCTTTCCCAATTTTAATGATGAACCTCCTGGCAATTTAATCCTGGTGCCGCAGATGAAAGACCTTGATCCCGAAGGTATGGCCAGAAAATATGGAAAGACGGTGGGTGAACTGGCAGGATGTTGTGATTTTGAATTGATGGTCAATGCAAGTCCGGAGGAAATGCGGATAAAAAGAGGGATGATACCGGTTATTGATATCGCAGGGCATCCGTTCTTCGCCGAAGTGCGGTTGGGGAACCTGCGCCCCAAGGATGATTTCAAAACAAATGGGATTGATATTTCCTGGGTAAATCCAGAGGCGATTCACCACACCATTTTTTACCATATTCCCAGTCATACAGAGGTAGACTTACCTGATAACCTAACGAGTTATCCGGATAATGTCGTGATGGTCATCCTTCCCGGACCGGCAAGACTGGATCCTGTAGGACTGGCTAGAAGCAGGAATGAAAATGATGATCGCTATTTAAAAGAGTATCCACTGGTGATGTATCAGAAAGCTATTGTGGTTCCATTGGAACGAACCTACATCGCCGAAGTGGTGAAATTCAATCTGGGGCAATTGGAACTGGAACGCAGACTGGTTAAAGAAAAGAAACAACAACAGCTACCAAAAAAAAGTAGAAAAGGATTAAGACCGTAAAAGTAATCCGGCTGGAGATTTATGAAGCCGCAGGTATTGGAACCGGAAAGGTCAAAGTAGGAAAAAGCTAACCCGACCTACACCGCGCAGAAAGCAGGGACATTTAAAAATTGGAGGTTATGAAACAGGAAAATTATTTTCATCACAATTTGGAATCCGGTAAACTGGATGTATTTCTTACTAAGTCTTTTTACGAATCCCTTGATCAAAATCAGAAAAAGGTTTTCCGAACCTATTGCCGCTGGAGCCGTTATCAGGTTTGCTGGATTTCAAAAGGCAAAGCCGAGAATTGTCATTTCCTGAAAGGTGAGCTTGCAGCAATGGGCTTCGTGGATGCAGGAACCAAAGGCGAAAAGATTTCATTTGAAGAACAGGTGAACAAAGAGAAGAGCCGAGCAGCACGTCGGGCAGAAAATGCAGAAAGGAAAGCAGGGAGAGCCGAGCAGCATTCTGATGATTTGTATAGAAAAGCTAAAGATATGGCTGCTGTGATCCCCTTCGGTCAGCCCATACATATAGGACATCATAGTGAAAAAAGAGACCGGAATTATCGGGACAAAATCCATAACACCTTCGGAAAATCATTTGCTGAGGCAGAAAAGGCTGAGCATTACAATAGCAAGGCAGAAACTGCCAGGCGCGCTGCTGAAGGGGCAAAGTATTCAAGCCCGAGATACCTGACTAACAGGATTAAGGAAAGTCAGAAGCATATCAGGATATGCGAAAGGAGACTATCAGGAAAGTATAATCCCGGTTCACCGGTAGTGGAAATTAGTGAAACCAGTAAAGAGTTTTATCAGAAACGCATTGGGGAAGAAAGTGAAAAATTGGACTATTATAAAAAGCGGATGAAGGAAATCAATCCGGAATGGTCCGAAAATTTAAAAGCATCAGCTAAAAGGAATAAAGGAAAAAGTTTGTAAGGCGATGAAGGTAAAACAGGAACTGCTACCCATTACACAAATCAGGGGAACATTTTTTAATGTAGACGTTGATGAGCGTCATTTTATAAAGGCTGATGATGCTTTGCACATCATTTCCATTGAGGATATGGTTTATCACGGCAGTCATTATACCCTGGACTATGATTTATTCACACAAAAAACTGCAAGTCCATTGGAAATAGGCGGTGAAGATGTGGTTACCGCCTACATCCCGCAACTGGTGGAGATCGCCCCGGCTGAAATGGCCGCTAAATATAACATTTCAATACTGGACATACGGCACCGGACAGATTTTGATCTGGCAGTAGATGTTGAACTGTTCCATCAGCGGGATCAGGGGCAGTTACCAGAAATGAAGGTTTTGGGCGCAGACTATATGGTGGACATGGAACGCAGTCAGTTGTACCATCGGAAAAACGTCATCCCACTTTCTGGATTTAAGCCGGACTTCAGACATGAGGGTATGCTATCAGCTTATCTGAATAAGCACACACATCAACTGGTCAGGATTGATCCGCTAACCATTAAGGAAATGCCCGGGGAAGAAGTGGTGAAAGTATTGATCCCTGGCAGAACACAGCTGGATCCTTATTACCGGGCTAAAAGTATCGGGACAGATCTGAAGACCTACTTAATGCGCCATCCGCTTACCAGGCATCTGGAAGCTAAAATCATCCCCTTGAACGAAACCAATTTAAACCGCTATGTGAAAATTAACCAGGAAAAGGAAACGCAGAGAAAAGCTACTGAACAACTTAGGATATGGCACAGGAAATTCAGGAATAGTGTATAGACCAGGCATGAAGAAGGGTTGAAAATACCATGAAAAGTATAATCCTTCAATTGGATATGAAACCTTTAATGGTACTGGCAACCATATAAACGCCAAAAATATTAATGAAATGAACGGGGCAATATTGCCAGACACAGTGCGAAAGAAAATGTGAGATATGGAAAAGTGGTTGAATGATATTTTCCCGATAATGGGCATAGAGCAGGATTGTATTTTATCAAAACAAGGGGACATTACCCTGGTCTACCAGGTCGAATTGCCAGAGATTTTTACCTTAAGTGATCATGATTATGAATCCTTTCATCAGACCTGGGTTCATGCGATAAAAATGCTGCCAAAATTTTCCTGTTTCCATAAACAGGACTGGTTTATTGACAGCAAATTTGACCCTGAATTCGAAAAGAGCGGTGCAAGTAATGCAACGAGCTTTCTCAGTCAGGCGAGTAACAGGTTTTTTAATGAGCGTCCTTTTCTGGACCACCGCTGTTACATTTATCTCACTAAAAAACCAGCGGGCCGCAAATTAAGTTCTTCTATTTTCTCCAACCTGATCCGCCCCTCGATTGTCCCTGAGCAAACAGTAAAAGCAGGAATGCTTCAGGATTTCCTGGACAGTTGCGGTCAGTTCAAACGTATCATGGAGGATAGCGGGTTTGTAACACTCAGCAGGCTGGATGCTCAGCAACTGGTCAGTCACAGCAGGGAGATGGGGTTGATCGAACGTTATTGTTCCCTTTCAAACAAGGAAGATGAACTAATCGTTAAGGACATTTCATTTTCTGACGGGATTCAGGTTGGTGATCAGCATATGCAGATTTATACGCTTGGGGATGCGGCTGATCTTCCAGCTTTGTGTGGTACCAGGATCAACTATGACCGTTATTCAACAGACAGGACAAAATTCAGTGTTGGTTTCTCTTCCACGCTCGGGCAATTACTGCCATGCAGCCACATTTACAATCAGTACATTTTTATAGAAGATTCGGCAAAGACCATTCAAAAGCTGGAAACCAAGCGGCTTCGCCTGCAATCCCTATCTGCCTATAGCAGGGAAAATATGATCAGCCGGGATGCTACGAATGATTTTCTAAATGAAGCAATTTCGGAAGGTCGTGTTCCGGTCAAGGCACATTTCAATGTGATGGTGTGGACCAGTGATAAAGAAGAATTAAAGGACCTGAAAAACCTGGTCAGTTCTGGACTTGCTCAAATGGATGCGGTGGCAAAGATGGAAACTTCCGGTGCGCCGCAAATCTTTTGGGCCGGTATCCCGGGTAACAGTGCGGGTTTTCCCATGAACGATACTTTCGATACGTTTTTGGAGCAATCTGCTTGTTTTCTGAATCTGGAGACCAGTTATCAGGATTCCATTAGTCCATTTGGTATCCGGCTGGGTGACCGGGTGACCGGGAAGCCTGTACATGTAGACCTATCGGATTACCCGATGCTCAAAGGTTGGATAACGGCAAGGAACCGGTTCATTTTAGGGCCAAGCGGGGGTTACCGGGCCATTTTTAATTAAATGGCCCGGTAACCCTCCAAGCTGGATCTGGAAAAAGTTTTTTTACGAATCACCTGTGCCGGAGTTATTACGAGCAGGGATGTCATATCGTAATTGTCGATGTGGGGCATAGTTACCGTGGTCTGTGCGATATGGTCAATGGGTACTATTTTACCTACTCAGAGAATAATCCCATAAAGTTTAACCCGTTTTTCATCGGCGAAGGGGACAACCTGGACACGGAAACAAAGGAAAGTATCAAGACGCTATTGCTCGCTTTGTGGAAATCAGACACAGAGGTTTATAAACGTTCGGAATATGTGGCGCTGAGCAATGCAATAACTGGCTTTTTCGACAAGATGGAGCGGCACCCTGAAATATTTCCCTGTTTCAATAGCTTTTATGAGTACCTGAAAGAAGATTTTGTCAACCTGCTTAAAACAGATAACGTAAAGGAACAGGATTTTGACATTAACAATTTTTTGTTTGTTACACGTCCATATTACCTGGGCGGGGAATTTGACTTTTTACTGAATGCTACAGAAAACCTTGATCTGCTACAGGAGCGGCTGATCATATTTGAGCTGGACGAAATTAAAAATCATGCTATTCTTTTCCCAGTCGCCACGATCATCGTGATGCAGGTCTTCTTGAATAAGATGCGGAAACTTAAAGGCGTAAGGAAGATGATTTTGATTGAAGAAGCCTGGAAAGCCTTAATGAAGGAGGGTTTCGCCGAGTACATTAAATATCTTTTCAAGACGGTCCGGAAGTTTTTTGGCGAAGCCATTGTCGTTACCCAGGAGGTTGAAGATATTATTTCCAGTCCCGTAGTCAAGCAAGCCATCATCAACAATAGTGATTGCAAGATTCTGCTGGATCAATCCAAATATGCGAACAAGTTTGACCTCATCCAGGATTTGTTGGGGCTTACTGAAAAAGAAAAGGCGCTGGCTTTATCAATCAATAAATCCAATGATCCGTCGCTGAAGTACAAGGAAGTGTTTATTTCATTGGGCGGGGTTCATTCCAAAGTGTATCGAACGGAAGTCTCACCTGAAGAATATCTCGCCTATACCACAGAGCAATTGGAGAAAGTAAAGGTGATGGAATATGCAGAACGTTTCGGAAGCATACAAAAAGGGATTGAAATCCTGGCCAGAGAACAACAAAATAAATAGCACTGATTATGAAGAACATAAAACAGACAAGTAACCTGCAAGTGCCCACCAATATAATCCTGAACCAGGATTGCCTTAAAGGATTAAAGTTATACCCCGATAAGTTCTTTCACTGTTGTGTTACCTCTCCTCCATATTTCAGGTTGAGGGATTATCAGGTCAACGGGCAGATCGGACAGGAACAGTGGCCTGAAGAGTATATAACAAAACTTGTGGACATATTCCGTGAAGTGAAACGGGTTTTGAGACCGGAAGGGACGATTTGGATCAACATCGGAGATTCTTATTTCAGTCATAAGAAGAGGCCGGCAGAACTAAGCACCGATGTGCCTCATTCAAATTTAAAATGCAAAGACCTTATTGGTATCCCCTGGATGCTTGCCTTTGCCTTGCGTGATATCGGCCTTTACCTGCGACAGGATATTATCTGGCATAAGCCAAGCCCGATGCCAGAAGGTGTAAAGGATAGGTGTACAAAGAGCCACGAATATCTATTTCTGTTGAGCAAGTCACGTGAATATTATTATGACCAAAACGCCGTAAGCCAAACCTTAAAAATTTCTTCCATACAAAGACAGATGCGGGGAGTATCCTCAAAGAACAAGTATAGGGAGGGTATTCCAGGTCAGCCAGTTCAACGCATTTATTTGCCAAGAGATAATGTAAAACAAAGTAAACGGACATACATAGAAAGGGAAGACCCTGCATTTAAAGAAAGTAAAAGAAAACCGGCATCAGTAACAGGACAGGCTAATCTAAGATCAGTATGGACACTACACACTAAAGGATATAAAGGAAATCATTTCGCCACTTTTCCAGAGGAAATTCCATTTATATGTATTAAAGCAGGTTGTCCGGAACATGGGATCGTATTAGATCCATTTCTGGGGGCAGGTACAACTGCGTTAGTTGCCCGCAAGTTATCCCGTAACTATGTTGGTTTTGAATTGAACCCTAAGTATGCACAGATGGCAATGAAGCGTCTGCATAGGGAGCTTGGGATATTTTTATAAACGAACCTATAACCTACGATGAGAAAAATAATGTTAAGCCTTTTATTGTGTTTTACCCTGGTGATTGCACCTACCCAAAAGAGCCATGCCATCTGGTGGATCGTTATTAAGGCAGCAGTAAAGAAAGCAATTCTTGCTGCCGATTTGGCGATTCAGCGGCAGCAGAACAAAGTGATATGGTTACAGAATGCACAGAAAACCTTGGAAAACGCGATGGCAAAACTAAAGCTGGATGAGATCAGCGACTGGACAGAGAAGCAGCGCAATTTATACCGGGGATATTTTGAGGAGTTGAATAAAGTCAAGACCATCATAACCTATTATAAAAGGATCAAAGAGATAGGACAACAGCAGATCCGCATAGTGGAGGAATACAACCGTGCGTGGAGATTGGTACGACAGGATAAAAATTTCACATTGGATGAAATTAACCACATCGGTAATGTTTACCACGGTATTCTGGAAGAAACCTTAAAAAACGTAGAGCAGTTAAGCCTTGTTGTGAATTCGTTTGCAACGAGTATGAGTGATGCCAAAAGGTTGGAGATCATAGGAGATGCTGCCGAAAAAGTGGATCAGAATTATTCGGATTTAAAAAGGTTTACCAATGAGAATTATATCCTTTCCCTTACACGTTCAAAAAGTAAGGTAGAACTGGAGCAATTGAAAGTAATGTACGGCATAAAGGAGTAAGAAAATGGCACATAAAATAGAATTTCGTCTAAAAATATTTAAACCAACTTCCTGGAAGATGTACCTGAACCGCTACAAATTGTATCGTCTGGCCCTAATAGACCTCCTGAAACAAACTGATGGGTTAAACTATATTAATGCAAAAAACACTATGGGTTCAAATTCCGGAAAGGTTCAGATAAAGCCCTTGTCTTCGACCGGGGAGAGGCAACTACCCGATTCAAATACCATTAAAAAGCGGTCAAATAGGAGGAAATTAAAACACTAAAGCTCATTGCATCTTCGAGATGAAATCAATCGCATAATTGAATGAAAAAAATCGATAAATCAATAGATGAATTAACCGCATATCTCCAGAAGAGAGGGTATGATAGCCTTTTTACGTTGAATGGAAGTAGCCCTGAAAGCCTATCAGTTCTTCTTAAAGACAAACTGGTATCAGCACTCAGAGATCCTATGGCTGAATTACTGCCGGTAGCAGTGGAAATGATTACCGCATTACCGGATGATGCGGGTTATTACAGCCGTTGTGTATTGAATATTGATTACAACCCAAAGCATGGAGTACATGTAAAAAGCATCGACTTGCAGTTGTGGAAACTGGGTCAGGACAGGCTGTTATTTAGCCAACATAGAAAGATGAGTCATAGACGGGACATCCCTTCTAAAATACAAGGCAACAAAAGCTTAAATGGAGAATTGACAAACCCCAAAAAAAGAAAGTTAAGGAGGCTATAATTGGATTGCTCAACTGATATAGGTGCTATTACAATATAGTTTTTAACGTTAACCCCTGAAAAATGAATATAACGGAACAACACATCAAGGAATTTATACAACAGCTTAAGGAAAAAGGATACACGGGGAAAATCTTTGCCAATGATCTGCAAAATCAGGAGTTGGCAGATGTACTGCTGAATAATGTGAAGAGCCAGTCCAGAGAACTTGACTTGTCAGGAGGGTTCTCATTTTGGATGATGACCCTCACCAAAGGGGATTTGATGAGTTATAAGTATACCACTTGCCTGATGGAGGTGGGCTATAAAAAAGAAACTGGTTTTAAGTTGGAACAAATGATTGTTGACCGTTGGGACCGAATAAAGGATCAGTCCATGGGTCAAACTACCATCACATTAAAAGACATGAATGAGTTACCGGATCTCTTGCAGCTAAACCGACATATTCAATCCTTAACCAGCAAGAACCAACGCAAGGGGCCTAAACTATAATTAATGTTGCTTCAAGAGAATGCAGAAACTGAAAGTAACAACTCATGAGAAAAGAAGCATTTAATTCAAATTGTTAAACATGAAAACAGCCATTATCATCCTACTGGGGATGCTGCTTTCCTTTTCGGGAAATGCACAGATCCTTGGCAGTCTTTTTTCACAAAAAAAAGAAAACCGAAAACTATTAGGGCAGCAGATCGCGGCGCTGCAAATTTACAAGACATACTTGAAGAAAGGCTACAGCATTGCAAGTAAAGGACTTAACCTGATCAACAAAATTAAGACCGGTGATTTTGACCTGCACAGGGACTTTTTTAGTGCATTGAAATTTGTGAATCCTGGAATTAAAAAATATGGAAAAGTTGCCGAAATGATTGCCCTTAATGTGCAGTGTGTAAAGCAGTTGAAACAGATTGGCAAATCAGGTCATGAAGGGTTATTTAACATGATGGAAAACAGGTATATCCAGCAGGTCGTAAACAATACCCTGGAGATTTTAGCAAATGCACTTGATGAACTGATGGCGGTAGTTGCTGACAATCAAATGGAAATGAGTGACGCAGAGCGGATCAAGCGGGTGGATGCTCTTTATGAACAAGCCAAAGAGCATTATGCATTTACAAAACATTTTTTAAATGACATCTCCTTATATGCTCGCTTTAAAGAGAAGGAGAATTCAGATCAAGATCAGCTGAAATTGCTTTATGGATTGGCTTTAGATCAATAGCAGATCTTAAAATTTAGAAGGATTGGATTAGTGAAATTGAAAATGTGCAGAAATGAAACAAATAGTAGTAACCGTATTGGTTTGGGTTATGATAGCTCAAATCCCCATCGGGGCTAAGGCCCAGGTGAATGAAGCCGCGCAGCTGGCCCTAAATATTGAAAAGCTTGCTCAGCTAAAAAGTATCTTGACAACCTTGAAAAAAGGCTTTACCATAGTCAGTAAAGGATATGGTACAGTGAAATCTCTTACTCAGGGAAATTTCAGTTTACACCAGACTTTTCTGGACGGCCTGTTACAGGTTAGTCCTGCCATTAAGAAATATTATAAAGTTGCGGGAATCATAGAATATCAGATTCAACTAGTTAAAGCCTGTAAATCGGCCGGCAGAAGATTAAATGTGCCTGAACTTTTCAATTCCGGTGAAATCAGTTACATGCTGGGCGTATATGAAAATTTAGGTGCCAGCTCTCTTAAAAATCTGGATGAACTATTGAACGTGATGACTGCCAATTCTCTGCGAATGAGTGATGATGAACGTTTGGCGGCAATAGACAAGCTCTATGCGGATATGGAGGATAAACTCAGTTTTATCCGGTCTTTTAATGGCAGTTGTTCATTGTTGGCGCTGGAGCGCAGCAAAGAGATAAATCAAGTCAGGAGTACAGGTACCCTATACAGCATAGAAAAATAGAGCTTATGAAAACTATAAAAGTATTGAAATCATTGTGGATCCTCACCCTTACACCTATATTCAGTTATGGTCAGGGTGTTGCAGATAACATCCATTCTATGCAGGATGTACTGACCAATCTGTATGAGGAAATGATGCCGTTGTGCAGTGGAATGATTGACATCGCACAGGGCATCGCAGGGTTCGCAGCCCTCTTCTATATTGCTGCCAGGGTATGGAAGCAAATCATGAATGCGGAGGCCATAGATTTTTATCCCTTATTCCGTCCTTTTATTTTGGGTTTCTGCATAGCTGGGTTTCCTATATTGGTGATGGGTACTCTAAATGGAATCCTTCAACCCATTTCAGATGGTACAGGTAAGCTCGTGGAAAACTCCAACCAAACAGTAAAAATGCTGCTGAAACAAAAAGAAGACGTACTTAAAAAATCTCCACTTTATCAAATGTATGTCGGCCAGGACAATGAAGGAAACCGGGATCAGTGGTATCGCTATACACATAATAATGAGGATCCTTCAGGTGAAGATTTTTTAAGTGGTATCGGCAACGATCTGCGTTTCACCATTGCTAAAGCAACCTTTAAACTTCAAAATTCTATTAAAGAATATATGTCTGAAGTGCTGCGCATTCTTTTCGAGGCCGCGGCATTGTGCATCAACACCATCCGCACTTTTCAGATGATCGTCCTGACGATATTAGGTCCATTAGTGTTTGGTTTGTCCGTGTTTGATGGCTTGCAACATACGCTTGGTGCATGGATTGCGAAGTACATCAATGTATTCCTGTGGCTGCCGGTAGCAAACCTGTTCTCTGCAATTATCGGGAAAGTCCAGGAGAACTTAATCCGTATGGATATTGGTCAGATAGCACGTACAGGTGATACTTTTTTCAGTCCTACGGATACCGGGTATCTGGTATTTCTACTCATTGGCATTGTAGGCTATTTCACAGTTCCTTCGGTTGCAGGATTTGTGGTAAATGCAGGCGGTGGCGGTGCAATGGTCCAGAAACTGACCAGTTTAACCAGCAGTGCCCCAGGAATGGCCATGAATACAGGTGGGAAGATTGGTGGTGCAGCGGATACACTGGCCAATATGAAACAAAACTATGAGGAAGGTAGAAGCGGAAAATCATCCGGTGATGGTGTAGCCGGAGCTTTAGGAAGAGCCATTGGCAGGGCATACATGGCCGATAAGCTGAAAGGAAATGAAATGGGTTCCAAAAAAGGATAGTGAACATTATTGTCCAATACCAGATTCATAAATAGAATGAATTGAATTGTGAAAGAGAAAAGTGAGAGAGATGTTTAAACAAATGCAAAATGTAGATAGCGCATTCCGCTATATCCGTGTAATTAGCCTCGTCGTGATTGCAGGTGCAATTATCCTCAGTTTATTTGTCATTTACCGGAGCTTCGAGCTGGTAAAGTCCAAACATGAGAAAGTATATGTGCTGGTCAACGGCAAAGCCCTGGAAGCGTATTCCAGTGAACGAAAAGAAAATATTCCGGTTGAGGCAAGGGATCACATTACCATGTTCCATCGCTGGTTTTTTACCTTATCTCCGGATGATAAATCAATCGAAGCCAATATCTCCAGGGCATTGTATCTCTGCGACGAATCTGCAAAAAAGCAGTATGATGATCTGAGAGAAGCCAGTTATTACAATAACATCATCAGCTCAAATATCAGCCAAACCATTCGAATTGATAGTGTTGCATTGGATATGAATGCCAGTCCGATTGCTTTCCTATGCTATGCGGTGCAAACCCTTACCCGTCCTACAAGCATACTAACCAGAAGCCTGATTACTGCCGGTCAGCTACGTGAAGTCAGCAGGAGTGAAAATAATTCACATGGATTTTTGATCGAGCGGTGGAACATTGTTGAAAATAAAGACCTATCCGTTAACCCGCGGTAACCCTGATCATTTTGTTAGACCCTAATCATTTGTAATGAAATTCATATTTAGAAAACCTCCAGAAACTCCTAAAGGCAATTTTTCGGTGATTCAAAATCGGATCGGGCAGAAAGTTCAATCCGGGACAGAACGAAGTATGCACAGGCTCTCTGATGTACTTCAAAAGAAAACCAGACATTATTCCCGGAAGAAAAAAGTAGTGCTACTTATTATCCTGATGATAGTATTGAGCGCATATAATGTATGGTTAATGACCCGGATATTTTATATCCCTCACCGTCAGAAGTTTGATATTTCCACCATTCTGGCCCCCCTCAAAATCTCACCAGGCGTTACAGGCACAGATTCGGTGTATCAAGGTATTACTAATGAGGAGTACCAGCGGATCATGCAATTCAAAAATTACCTGGACAGTCTTGCAGGAAATAAAAGAACCCGGCCCGAATATAACCGGATCCTATTATCCAGACCTGGATTGAAAGACAGTTTGAACCTGTTTGAATACCTATATAAGGCCCAAAAAAAGATGGTCAATCCCAACGACCAAATTGTAAACCCTAACAATTAAATCATGAAAACAAGTGACCCAATCACAACTGATAAGCAGCGAAAATTTTTAGTTTTCCTCCCATTGCTCGTATTGCCATTTCTTACCCTTTTTTTCTGGACGTTCGCAGGTTCGGAAAATGTTGCAAGCACCAAGCAACCGGCTGAAAAGCCACGTATAAACACGACACTTCCTGATCCAAATTTTCAAAAGAAAAATCCTGGTGATAAGATGAGTTTTTACGCGGAGGCAAATGCAGACAGTGCAAAAAGGAATGAGGAACATCGGCTTGATCCTTATTTCAATCAGATAGCCACAGGTACGGACAATGAATTTGGTTATAGCCCTACCTCCGTGGCAGGGATCAATAGATCAGTATATGGGACGCAGCCCTTAAGTGACCCAAATGAAGCGAGGATATATAGTAAACTAGGAGAACTTAATGCGGTGTTAAATCAACCAGTAAGTCCAGACCAGTCCTCAATTGGCGGCGATCTAAACCGCTCTTCAGGGGTTAGTAGCAGTGATTTGGACCGCTTGGAAAATATGATGAATATGATGCAGGACGGCAATGCAAAAGATGACCCGGAGATGCAGCAGATCAATACCATGCTGGAGCGAATCATGGATATTCAGCATCCTGAACGGGCACAGGAGAAAATTAAAAATGAGAAAGACCGCAAGCGGGGGCAGGTTTATGCGGTGACCACAAAGCAAAATGATAATGTGGTCTCTTTATTCGAAGGACCGGTAAAAGGCCGGAAGCTTACCGCACCTGGATTTTATGGACTGAGCCTTTCGGAAGAAGCTGACGAATATAATACCATCGCAGCGGTGGTGCATGACAACCAGACTATTGTATCCGGATCAATCGTGAAACTACGTCTGGTCAACGACATCTACATTCAGGGTGAATTGATCCCCAAAGACATCTTCCTTTTCGGTGAAGCCAGTATATCCGGGGAGCGCATGAATATCGAAATCAAAAGCATCAGGTATCACAATTCAATTTACCCGGTTAACCTTTCAGTCTATGATCTGGATGGTATGTACGGCATTCACATACCCGGTACCATTTCACGGGATTTAGCGAAAGAATCCGGCTCTGACATGATTCAGGGTCTGGGAATGGGTAGTATGGATCCCGGCCTCGCAGCTCAGGCAGCATCAGCAGGCATTGAACTTTCAAAGTCCCTGATTAGGAAAAAAGTAAAACAGGTTAAAGTCAACCTCAAAACTGGTTATAAGCTGCTGCTGAAAGATGAGAACCAGGAAAGCAACAATTAAACATTCAATGTAAATTTTAAAAAGAAGAACATGAGAAAGTGTGGAAGAGTGATGATGTGGGTGATCATGTTATTTTTGGCCTATACGGCTAAAGCCCAAAATTTGTTTACAGAAGTCAAGGCAAAGGTTATTCCACTGAATCTGGAAATCACCAGGCATAAAACAACGAATTTGATTTTTCCTTACGTCATCAAAAGTGTTGATCGCGGAAGTGCAGAAGTATTGGTGCAGAAGGCACAGGGAGTTGAGAATATCCTGCAAGTGAAGGCTGCTAGTGATTCTCTTAAAGAAACCAATCTTACCGTGGTTTGTGCTGACGGTACCCTATATTCATTTATCCTGCACTATTTTGAAAATCCTGCACAGCTGAATTTCAGTCTAGGAAAAGTGGTTGCACAATCGCCATGGGCATTATTTGCAGATGGGGAAAATAATGAAGCAAAGGTCAATGACCTAGCCACACAGCTGACACATAAAAGGAAGCTGATCCGGCACCTTAAAAATACTAGCAATGAAATCTCGCTTTCCTGTCTTGGTATCTATATTAAGGATGATGTGATATACTGTCAGCTGGAATTAAAGAACGGCAGTAATATCAATTATACAGTTGATCAACTGCGTTTTTACGTTCAGGATTTAAATAAGGCCAAAAGAACCGCTTCGCAACAATTGCGGATTACTCCACTTTACCTAGCCGGGAATGCGACAGCCGTCGGATCAAGATCTGCGCAAAATGTTGTCGTCGCCATTCCAAAATTTACCATCCCGGACCAAAAGGTCTTCATCATTGAAATGATGGAAGAAAACGGAGGAAGAAACCTGCTGATCCGCCTAAGAAACAGGCACCTGATTCACGCTAATCAAATCTAACAAAATCGAAATAGTTAAATTAATTGCGATGGTAACCGGTGTACTTCTGGTTTGTGCAGCGCATGTGAACCCAAAAACTAATGATCATGGAAAATGAAAAAACTGTAAAAGAAAAAACTGTACAGGAAAAAAATGCAAGCTGGTTGGCGAACCAAACCAAAATGACTGGCTTTGGTGAAACTAACGAAGCGGAGATTTTAGAAAAAATCAAGTCAGGAATTCCTGAATTCTCCGTAAAGGTATTCCGGGAATTTAAATTTGATAACGACCTTCCCCCTGATGTGACAGAATCAAATTTGCATATTTCAATGGGGAAAAAGGAATATTATCATTTCAATAAGTACGATACGCGTATTATCACCCGTCCTCTGGACCCAATTGCTTCTATGGTGGAAATGGTAAATGTAGATGGCAAGTTTCCCCAAAACACCTTTACACTCAAAGAAATCTACAATCAAAAGCTCAATGGTTCGGTGGAGAAGGAAATATCCTATGAACAGAAAAATAAACTTACTGGTGAAATAGAGCTGGATGAGCACGGGGAAAAGATCGTCCTTTCCTTCAAGACCTGGAAAAAGGCGAATCACCGGCAACTGAATGACAAGGGGGTATATCCAAAGATGAGTTTTAAATTCAGTAATTGGGAAGCGATTCTCCAGAAATACCCAATTAAAGAACTGCTTGACCCTGAAAGACGTGAAGCCATACTCCGAGGCTTGAGGAAAGGGAATGCAGTTTTGGTAACCTTAACTAGCGGCCAAACAGAGCTGAAACGCCATATTGAAATTGATGCAGAACTTAAAACCATAAGGGTATCCGAACAAAATCCAAGGTTATATAATGCTGAAAAATTTAAGCTAAATCAGCAGATCGAAGCCACCAAGACTGATCTAAATGAGGAAGGTAAAGGGGAAAGCCATAAAGTAGCCGAGGAAAACATTTTAAAAAAAAAGGAATCGCATAAACTAAATGGAAGAACCTCAGTGGCCAAGTCCAATAATAAAAGCCAGCCTACGAAATCTGCAAAACGCAAATCTACAGGAATGGTAAGGAAATAACCCTGATTAATACATTAAATATGGTACAGTTGATCAACAGGGTACATGAGGCCCTTATGGACTGGAATAGAATGGAGGAAGCCAATACCCGGATATTTAATGAAAAGGTGATGAAGGGGGCTGACTTTGCTAGGTTAAGATTGGCCAGGCTAAATGGAATAGCAGCAACATTAGCATTCACGTCAGTTCGACAGGAAATAGACAGCCTAAAATTACTGGCTATCGAGCGTAAACACCTTTTAGCTGTGGCATTTCCAAAGCGTAATAGTCTCAGATTTTTAGCCTATTGGCTGTTGCGGCCTTTGCGTTCAATTTTAGAACGCAAGGCCGCAATCAAAAAGGAGGAGCAGGAGCATATCAAAATTCAGGGTGTTATGAACAAAGCTGGTTTCGGAGCATATGCCGATCAGGTTTTGGACAAAATAAGAAAGGGAGAGCGAAACTTCACGCTCCCTATTCCAACGGAAGTTAAGCAAAATGAACAGGTACATTTTATGCTGAAGTTTTCATTTGATAATGAACAAGGGCATAAGTTTGAGAGCTACCTGGGGAGCTACCGGAATACCAATAATTCTACCCAATTCCGGCAGCACAATTTTGTTTTGGGTGATGAAATCACCCCGGTATCCAAGGCAGTCAATTTATTGGCTGGCAGGCCAGTATTAGAATATTGCATAGAAGGTGGAGTCATTAAACAACGTTGGGGCCAACTGGATACTTTGGATAGTCAGGGTAATTATTTCATGAAGTATATTGCTGCTACCGATCTTGTACCGAAGGATATTTGTCAGCAGCAGCCTTTCTGGAAACAGTTATCACCTGTTGAACAGGATCGGATATTGGGCGGATTAAATAATGGGAATAAGGTTTTCCTGGATATTCCGCATCAAAGGAGGATTCAAAAGTTTTCCCTAGAAGTTGGGCATGATATGCGAAACATACTGGTATCAGATGAAAACGGACGGCCAATGGCTATGAATCAATTGATTCCTCGTGAAAAAAAACAGCAAAGGAAGGTATTGGTTAGGCAGAGTGTTTCGCAGGAGATTCCTTCAAATCCCAAAACAGTTAAACAGCGTACAGTCAACTTAATAGTGCCTATTAATGCCTCAAAGGGTGTGAAAGCCTCTAATCGCGTGGCAAGAAAAGGAAAAATGATTTCATGATAATGTAGAGATATGGAAAATCAAAACTACCTGTTGTCTTTTTTTTCAAGGGTTGAAAAGGATTATCGGATTAATAAGGCGCATATGTCGGTTTACATGGCATTATATTACCTCTGGTCACTTCAAGGTTTTAAGGGATTGCTTTACATATACAGCGTGCAAATATTGCCTATCGCAAAAATCTCTACTTGTGGTACCTATTATACGGTAATGAAACAGCTACATGAATATGGTTACCTGAGCTATGAGCCATCGTTTTACAGAAAACGGCCTAGTAAAGTGAACCTTGAAACTTCAGTACCGTCCTAGGGGAATAAATTCCAGAACAAAGTTGCAAATTTGAATTATACCAATGATAAGTGAAGTAATTACTCAGCTTCCAATTTATCTGGTGGGATTTTATAATAGACTTTAGTCAATACAACTCTATTAATGAAATTAACTGGCATTAAGGAATTATACCAATTGCTGAATATCATTGTATGATCATAAAAGTTACAGATAATGTTAATAACATTCTCTGCCTCAACTATAAAATTCTTCATTTTACTTTGTTCCGCTAAATCCAAAAAATCGAATTTAAATATTGGATTAATTGGATGGCTTTCTGAATGGGCGTAACACTTATTTCTCAATAAATTCAATTTTTTATATAAATCATCCTTTTGTATACTTTGGATGCACTTTTTGATTTCTTTATAATGTGGTTTATATTCAATGTGGGCCTTTTGTAATAAGCTATTTAGTTTATATAGTGATGAATGGCCTTCTGTATGCCCTGTTTTAGGCTCGAAAAGTTTGAGGAATTGGACAACTAAAAAAAATTGAGCCGCAGCTTTTTGAAATTTTAAAACTCCGTTTAAGTTTACTAAAGTAAAACGAGGGTCGCTATACGCAGCGAGATGGGAAAAGGCTTGACAAACATAAACCATAGTAGTGCATATGCTGTCATAGCACTTTAAAATATCTGGACTTTCCTGTTTAAAATCTGATAAACTTAGATTCATATTCTGGTAGATTAAATAATTAATTACTGGCAAATTCATGCGGTTACTCAAATTAATATTCTTCCGTTAATATATTGCATAAAAGAGTAAGGTCTTCAAGTAAAAAGTTCGACTTTTGTACCAGTGGGGTCACTGGAGAAACTTGAAACCTGCGCATAGCGCGGGTTTTTTATTTTTGGTCTATTTGTTAGTCTATTAAAGTGCGATTCGCTTACAAAATCGAATCTCGTCTGTTCTTTCTCTGGAATGACATTCAGCAATTATTACAACCCAAACAAGACAGTAAAGATTAAATGTTCAGCTGCGCTGTCCAAGTTACCAAAACCACCTTTCCCAAGGCATCTTTACCTTGATGGGCTAATATAGTATCGAAAATGTGCAAACCAAGTACTTTTATTTAAAACAAAGATTAGATATGTTTAGGGACTGTAGTTGCTTATTTCTATAAAGCTTTTTCATATTCCCGTTTTGAAATTAAAATCCACATCTATGACCAACGATAAAATTAACAAAGGTGCGCTGTTTACCGGTAGTTGTTTTGCTTTAATTACCACTGCCTTTACCTTCTCTATCCGGGCAGGTATTTTACCTCAACTTGGTATTCAATTTAAACTTACTGGAGAGCAACTGGGGTTTATTAACCTTATGTTCTTTTTAGGTTTTCCTATTTCTATGATCATTGGCGGTTTGGTATATCATTCTTTTGGTCCGAAAAGAATTATGCAGGTAGCATTTGTTACACATACTATTGGAATTTTGATGACTATATTTTCGGGCGGATATGCCAGCCTCCTGGTATCCACGCTTTTAATCGGGTTCGGTAACGGATGTACGGAAGCAGCCTGTAATCCTTTGATCGCAGATGCTTATGCTGGTCGTGATATGAATAAGATGTTGAACAGATTCCACATGTGGTTCCCTGGAGGAATTGTGATCGGATCACTGATCTCCAAGTTTATGACAGATCTTCATTTCGGATGGCAGGCGCAGATGTGGGTGACGATAATACCGGCTGTTATGTATGCTGTTTTGTTTTATGGGAAAACTTTTGTGGTAAGAAAAGAAGAGGTCAGGATCTCCCTTTCACAGCATTTCTTAGCTATGCTTAGTCCGCTATATATATTCCTGTTTATCTGTATGGCGTTTACTGCCATTACAGAGTTTGGGCCCAATCAGTGGGTAAGTGTTATTATGAGTAATAGTGGCGCCAGTCCTATGTTGATCCTTGCCCTCACCACTGGGTTGATGGCATTGGGAAGATTTTTTGCCGGTCCGGTAGTTGGCATGTTAGGCCAAACGGGCGTGCTGTTGGTATCAGCTATCTTGGCCACTATTGGTATCTATATGTTTAGTACAGTAACAGGGCCACTCGCTTATGTGGCTACTGTTATATTCGCCTTGGGTGTATGTTATTTCTGGCCGGTGATGGTAGGTACGGTGGCACAGCGGGTGCCCGGAAGCGGTGCTTTAGGAATGTCCATTATTGGTGGAATAGGGATGTTCTCGACAGCAATTTTTCAACCATTTATTGGAAGTTGGATAGATGCAGCGAGGATAGAAAAAGCCTCAGCGGGTCTTACTGGTGGAGCTCTGGAGCTGGCTGCAGGCCAGGCCACCTTGGTAAATATGATCACTTTTCCGGTTATATTGATCGTCTTGTTTACCTTTTTATTCTTTTGGCAAAGAAAGGCGGTTGTGGCGCCTGGAGGAATAGAAGTACATTAATAGGTAAGGTGCCTTATAAACAGATGTTTTTTGCAACGGTGAATAGGCTTAGGTGCTTCAATAGATGAGGTCCTCAAGGCCACAGATTTTTCTACCTCGGACTGGCCATAAATATAGGAGGACCTCAAATACTCCCAAGAAGATCAGGAAGCGTGATGCAATTCGAAGGAATGTATCACGCTTTTTTATTATGACTAATTTGCCTAACTTCCTTTTTAAGTGTTAATTCTAAAAGTTAATGATATGCAATTCCCTCCTATAGAAATCAGATGCCCAAATTGTGCACTTAAGGCGGTTTTTCATAGCGAGACAATTGCCTTAAACATCAACATTGTTCCTGGTCTGGATGGAAAAGTCATACGTTCTCACTGGATTTAACAGTCACTTTGAATTCACTAATGGACACTATTACTCTCAGATTCCCGTTGGCAAACGTATTTTGTATGCCAGAACGCTTGAAAACCTTATTGCGTTGAGAGAATATTTTAAAGAAGGTAAAAAGACGTAGGATCCCAACGAGGATTTCCCTAAAACGTTTTGTCAAAATAGCTATAAAATTATTAAAAAGATTGACAAAATAATAGAGGCGGAAACTAGCTGATTTGTTTTCTAAGATATAGCCTGCCATTTTGTAGTAAAATCAGTAACAACTTAATATCCGGGATCAATTAGTTCGATTTCTGTACCATAAGGATCACAAAAGCGTGATACAATTCGAAAGAATGTATCACGCTTTTAGTTACTGCACTTTCTTTATTCATCAATTAGCTCTCTATCGATCTTTTTAATAGTTGATAGTTGGAGCTTCAGATTATCATGGATAATTTCGGAAAGTTCAAAAGGTATTTTGTCTTTCCTTCTACACATAATTATTCCGATGGATGGATCATCTAATGATGTTTTACTAATATTTACATAAGCTTATTCATTGCCTGAATGCTGGTTTAAAATATCAATCACTAATGACTGAAGAGTGGGGGCAGGATGATGCCCCGTTTTTATCACTTCACCGGTAACATATTATTGACATCCACTGGAAAACTGTCGTACTTGTTATACAGCTTCAGATATTTGGCTGGATCAATGGGTTGTTCACTGAGTATATCCACCAGCCCGCGGAAGAAGCCTTCTCTTTTCTCTGCCGGATTGAAGATGAGTGTGAGCACTACCTGTTCATCCGTATCATTGGCAAAACCGTGTGGAGTGAAACGTGGCACATACACTACTGATCCGGGTTGCAGGTGATGTGTATCTTCACCGGCATATACAGTGAGGACACCTTTGCCTACAATAAAGGTTTCATCCATAAAACGGTGATAATGCAACCTGGCGCCGATAGTATGTGGCGGTAGTGTGATCTCATATACACCCAGATGGTTGTTCGACATTTCGCTGGTCACTTTAAAAACGAAGGAAGCACCTCCCATTTCCAGCCGCTCTCCTTCGCCCGGATGGTGTATGGTGGCCTTGTTGGCGAGCTGGTCTTCCATATAGTCTATCTTCTTCATAAATTTCATTTTTATGAAGACAAAATTCCGACATGCCAACCTGAAAAACATTTACAAATGTTGACATTTCAAAAAAAAACTATAGCTCGGCACGTATGCGACTTAGTTGGGTAGGTGTAATACCAAGATAGGAAGCGACCTCGTGTTGCTTCAAGCGATGTTCTAATGCTGGGAATTGTTCGAGGAAAGCAGTATAGCGGCTTTTGGCAGTGTCATAACGCAGTGATATTTCCTGTGGTTCTTTTTCCACAACCCAATGTATTTCCAGGTAGCGGATATACAATGCGGCCATATCAGGACAAAGCATTGTCAACTTTTTAAATTCATCGAAATGATATTCTAACACGGTGGTATTTTCCAGTGCACGGATTGTAAACTGGCTGGGGCTTTGGGTCAACATCGCGCTCATGGAGGCTGTAAAAAATGTTTCGGGGAAAAAACGTTTGATAACCACATCTCCATTCGGTGCTGTATAGTACTGCGAGAATAGCCCTTTCACCACATAGGCCACCAGCCGCGGCACCTGGCCTTCCGCCACCAACGTTTCATGACGTTTGTAGGTACGACTTGTAATGATATTCCCCCATGCCTGGCGGCTTTCAGCCGACAGCGGATGATACATGGTCACTTTTTCCCAAAAGTTATTCATGAGCGTAAATTTAGAAACAAAAGTCGTCAAGTCATAGATTTGAAGACTTTTTTCATCCACCTGCCTTAATATCCGATTCTTTAAGCCACATTCAATGCTGACCACTCACTTAGCAGCTTCAAGCCCGCTAACAAATGATTCGGGTTTCGTACTGTGCCCGATTTGATGGCATTATAGCCCCCCTTGATTGTCACTAACCCCCATCAATATTCTTCTGTGCAGGCGATAGTTTTGTATATTGAAATGATTATTCAAAACAAGAAAATACTATTAAAATGAGAAAGCTGGTTTTATTTGCGCACATCTCCCTCGATGGTTTTGCCGGTGATAAGAATGGCGGCCTTGGCTTTTTGTCATATGATGGTGAGCTGCAGCAATTCGCGGAGGAACTGGTCAAAACGGTGGGAGCTCCGGTGTACGGCAAAAACACGTACCATTTAATGGAAGGGTACTGGCCTGGAGTATTGAACGACCCGAATGCAAGCGGGCATTCACTGGAACATGCGAAATGGGTGCAGGAAATTCCCAAAATAGTTTTCTCAACAACATTGACCAGTGCCGACTGGAATAATACCACATTGATCAAAGATAACATTGTGGAAGAAGTGAACAAGCTAAAACAGCAACCGGGCAAAGATCTGGTGATATTCGGCAGCCCCGGTCTCGCCAAAAGTCTGATGCATCTCGGGCTGATAGACGAGTATAAACTGACCCTGCATCCCGTAATATTAGGAGAAGGGATTAGTTTGTTCGACAGCAATACACAGATGAGCAATTTGAAATTGCTGGAGTCGAAAACGCTTGGTTCGGGTGTCGTTACATTGCACTACGCGATGCGATGAAGAGCCGGATGCACAAACCTGCTACTCTCAGCAGTTCAAAATGTTTATAACCCACAAAAAAAGGTGTCTCCGAAACCAGGAGACACCTTTAATATTTTTTATCATACAGGCAGGTCATAACTGCGCAACTGACCTTCACCGGTCGTCATCAACAGCTTGTCATGCACAATCATTACATTGATAATATTACTGCTGTAATCAAATATGTAATCCGGGTTGGTAGTAGGATTACCATCCAGGTTATATGCCGTAAATTCAATACCCTCCGGCATTACGGCTGCCTTACAACGTAAATCTTTTCTGTCTAGCAATAATAATCTTCCAAACTGGGAAACTACCAGGATGTTATTATTATCTACAAAGAATACACTGTAGTTGATATTATCCGGTTCAGCGGCAGGAAAATCTTTACTGCCGTCGAAAATAGTCTCCTGATCCAGCTCCGATACCTTGGCAATTTCAGGGAAGGAGTAGATTGCTAACGGCCCATCATAATGAGGAGCCATAACAAACTCTTTCCCGGATGGCGCAAAGTTGCCCATGATCACATCATCACATTGGGTAAGTTCAGTCAGGGAGATGACATCGTCTTTCAGCTGTAATTGCATCAGGATAGATTTCTCCTGGCCAGCAGCCGCTTCCAGCAGGATAATGCCATTGTCTGGCGTAGTATGAAATGCATAGGTGTATTGTTGGCTTTCCAGCAGCGGGTAGGAAGCAATAACTTCAAAAGTAGCAGCATCCATTATCTGCAGTTCGTCTGTTTCATTTTCATTACCTGGCAATACATACCAGATCGTTTTATTATCCTTGGCGAAATAACAGGCAGCACCCAGGAACCAGCTCCAGGAGTCATGTTCCACAGTATGTAATACTTTGGTTCCTTCTGCATCGAGAATGCGTATATCGGTCATGCCCGCAATAGCAATCAGGCGGCCATCAGAAGAGGCAGAAAGCTTGCTGCTAACATAGTTCGTATGCTGTCCCTGGATGATTTTTTCCCAAACAATTTCAAGGTTGGCATTGAGCTTTGTAATCAGCGGCTGACTCGCAAAGTTCATCAGGATCTCTCCATTCGGCAATGGCACTACATTTACCGGGTTAGCAGTGAATGTCAGTTTGTTCTTTAACGACAGGTTTATATGCGGAAATTGACTCATGTTTTTTGTTTATACCGTCGCAAAGGTAATACACAAACAACTTTTCCTCAACCTGTATTGTGGAGAATAGATAATAGGAAATTGACAATGTAACCCTTACTCGCTCTTCAGAACAGCCACCGGATTGGTCCTTGCCGCCTTCAACGTCTGCGACCCGATCATAATGAATGCGATCAGCAGTACCGCCAGTAAGCCAGCGAACAGCTCGGTGATTTGCACGGGTTTATGATAGGGGAAATTAGAGAGTACAACGGTTTGGAAGAAGATGTAAGTAGCCGGTAGGGCAATGAGCGCCGATACTGACAGGAGAAATAGAAAACTTCGGCTCAGTAAGTATATAAGGTTGCCGGCGCTGGCGCCCATCACTTTTCGGATGCCGATCTCCTTTAGTCTTGTTTCAGTGGTGAATACCACCATTCCGAACAATCCCATTGATGCAATGGAAATGGCCAGAAACGAAAGGAAGCCAATGATCTTGATCATGGTGGAAAATTCGCTGTATGCATCTTTTATTGCTTCGTCATAGAATTCAGCGGTAAACGGATGGACACGATCGATCTTCTTCCATACAGACCCGATCCTGGCTAAGGTGGCCTGTATGTCGGTGCTTTGTATTTTGGCGCTGATGATGGCCCTGTCTTCGGGTGTCCAGAACGTGAATGCTACCGGTCCGATGAGGTTCTCCACCTTACCATAGTGAAAGTCTTGCATTACGCCAACAATGGTCATTTTGCGTCCATTCAATGTGATCTGCTCCCCGATAGCTTTTTGGGGGTTGTTGGCGCCTATGTTGAATCGCTTTAAAACCTGCTCGTTAACAATCACCTCGCCGACAGCCTGGGCTGTGGTGGGTCTGGCAATAAAATTTTCGCCGGCAAGGAGTTTATAGCTATGCAGCGGTAAATAATTCTCGTCAACATGGTTGGTCATGACCAGAACAGAATCCCGCGAATCTTTATATTTCATATTACCGCCCCAGGCGTTCCCTACGCCGGTGGTGATCAGTGACCGGGACAGTGCAGTTACTTCCGGCATCTCACTGAGTTCCTGGAGTAGTGCGTCCGGTTTATTATCCAGCATATTAATGTTCAGAATGTTTGCTGTGCTGAATCCCAGGTCGAATGCCAGTATGTTCTTATACTGTACATAGCCGATGGCAGTTGTTGTAATAAAGATCAGTGTAACCGTATATTGAATCACCACCAAAGCGCGCCTGAGTGTCAGGTGTTTGAACATTTTTACCGATGAAACATTTCCGAAAGCATTGATGGGGCTGATTTTCGAAAAGAATATAGCGGGTGTGAAACCTGCAATTACTCCTACGGCGACCGAAAAAACGATGAAGATTGCAATCATGGATGGTGTAAGATCGAGCGTTACCGTGCGCTGCATCTCCGGTGCCATGTTGATCAGTAGCGGTCGCAATACGAGAAACAATAGGAATGAAAGAAGAAGGGCTGCCAGGGAGATCATGACCGCCTCGGCCAGGAACTGTAGCTGTACCTGGCGCTTGCCGGCGCCGATAGCTTTGCGAAGACCTATCTCCTTAATACGGCGCGTAGCACGCGCTATCGAAAGATTGGTATAGTTGAAACATGCAGACAATATCACAATAAATGCCAGTCCGCTGAGTATCCAAAGCAGCATAGGGGACATGTGAGGACCCACGAAGCCAGGACCGCCCTCGGATTGACGGAGGCTCTCTCCAACCACGATGTTGTATAAAGGAAGCAGTTCGAGTTGGATCCTGGTATTTTCTTCGTTGAGATCCGTTCTTGCAAGTCTGTCGAGTTGCGACTGGATTGCAGCCATGTCGGCATTTTTTGAGGGGAGGACGTACACGGAGTTGGACCACATGTTTGTCCATGCTGCAAAACTTTTATCGTCTTTATTGGTTTGTTCAGCCGTGGACAACGATACCAGTGCTTCGAAACTGATATGCGAAAAGAAGGGAACGTCCTTCATGACACCGGTCACCTGGTACACGAGTGTATCGATCTTGATTGCCTTGCCGAGCGCAGCCTGTTGGCCGAACAGCTTCCTTGCTGCCGTCTCCGTGAGCACAACCGAATAAGGATCTTTTAGCGCCGTTTCGGGGTTGCCTTCCACCATCGGAAATGTAAAGATCCTGAATAGCGACGGCTCTGCCCAGAAGCCCTTGATAGGGAGAATATTGTCGCCCACCTTCGCATCGCCTGAAAAGTTGTTGCGCATAATAGCCACATCTTCAATGCCGGTCACTTTCTCGCGGATGAGCTTTCCTGTTTTTATGGATGTGGACGCAAACTTGCCGTTTTCTTCGCTGTTGGAGGTCAAAATATTGGTAATGCGATAGATTCTCCCGCCATTTTTGTGGAATCTGTCGTACGAATGCAGGTCGAGTATAAACGCGATCAGCAGTAAACCAACGGACATACTAATGGCCAGGCCAAGAATATTGATGAATGAGAACAGCTTGTTGCGCATGAGGTTGCGCCCTGATGTTTTGAAGTAGCTTCCGATCATGATCCGGTTCATAAAAAGGTTGACAAATATTGAACTTCTCACCGTATAACTCCTGAAGAACTTGAAGGCATCAATTATGTAGATCAGCTTTGCACGGCGTGGCCCAATGGATTGTAGATTCCGCTCGAAGCATTCGTTGAGATCCCCCGTAAGGTCCTCTACAAGTCCTGGCTTACAATACCATTCTACAAATCGTTGTGCCCAGGAGGGCGGATGGTGTTGCCGTTGTTCTTTCATGCTACATATTTTTCCAGGCAAGCGATGGTATCCTGGCCCACAGCTGATCGCGCATCGATTTGGCGGTGATCAATGCTGTTTTTCCCAGCATCGTAAGTTGATAGAATCTTTTGCGTTTACCACCACGGGCCTTCGTTGCTTCCCCCAGCTCACTTTTCAGAAGTCCCTTCTCTTCCAGACGGTTGAGCACCGCGTGTACCACACCAAGTTTCACTGAACGGCCGGTATGGTTCGAGAGTTCGTCGCATATCGTTACGCTATATGCTTCGTTCATCAACGCTGCAACGGTGAGTAGCACCAGTTCTTCGAATTCTCCGAGGTTTGTACCTTTCATTTCCGATATTAATTACGTAAATGTATGTAAAATGATTTTATTTTACATACAATAGTTCAACTCCCTGGACAAAATCCTCAATCAGACTACAAAAATCCTCAATTAGACTACATACGGCCAGCGGGGACTCCTGATCTTTGCTTCATCAATAATTAAAAGATCAAGAAAATGGAAAATGAAATGAATAGCAAAGTTTGGTTCATTACCGGTGCTTCGCGTGGTTTTGGACACGTTTGGGCGGAGGCCGCCCTTGAGCGCGGTGATAGCGTCGCAGCCACCGCACGTAATGTTGATAGCTTAGCCGGACTCAAAAAAAAGTATGGTAAAAAAGTATTGACACTTGAATTAGATGTGACCAGACCTGGTCAGGCAAAAACAGCCATAGCCGAAGCCTATGCCTATTTCGGAAGATTGGACATTGTACTGAACAATGCCGGTTATTCACTGGTCGGCACTATTGAGGAAGCGAGTGCGGAAGATGTTAAGGCGATGTATGAAACCAATATTTTCGGAGCACTTGCTGTTATCCAGGCTGCCTTACCGTTGCTTCGGGAACAGGGTAGCGGACATATCCTGGGCACTTCCAGTAACCTTGGCCATGTGACACTGCCGGTGATTGGCTACTACAGCTCATCAAAATGGGCATTTGAGGCTATTCATGAAAGTCTTGCTATAGAAGTTAAGGACTTTGGTATCAAAGTGACCATTATCGAACCGGGCGCTTATGCTACGGAATTCGGTAGCCAGGATTCTTTGAAATTCGCGGCAGGTATGGAAATATACGCGGATTTTAAAACGCAATTTTTCGGAAGATTAAAAGATATGGAAAGAGGCGATCCGAATGCCACTCCACAAGCACTGTTTCAGATTGTAGATGCGGAAAACCCACCGCTACGGTTCAATCTGGGTAGTCAGAATCTGCCAGGGGTACGTGCTGCCTATGAAGAACGCCTGGCTCTTTGGGAAAAATGGGACACCGTTTCCAGTTCTGCCCAGGGTATGGCTAAATAAGAACTGATCATAACCGGTAATCAAAATGGTTACCGGTTATGATTATATTTGTTTTGAAATGAAAAAGGACGAGAACAGCCCGCATAAATTTGAGACACTTTCCGATGCCCACCGGGCCTTTGGCTTGCCTCATCCAAAGCATCCGTTGATCAGTATGATCAACGAGGCGCCTTCCTGGTCGGAACTACACCAGCCGTCCAGCCATCATGTACTGGGATTTTATAAAATTTCTTACAAGCCAAAACTTGGTGGTAAATTAAAATATGGTCAGGGCTATTATGATTTTGATGAAGGCGGCTTGCTGTTCGCTGTGCCCGGCCAGGTGATGGGTGGCGTAGAAAATGAGGGAACAATATGCGCTGAGTATACATTGCTGATCCATCCGGATTTCTTTTTAGGTTATCCCATAGCTAAAAAGATCAGTCAGTACGGCTTCTTTTCCTATGCAGCCAATGAAACGCTTCACCTTTCCGAAAATGAGAAAGCTACCATCATTTCTATTTTCAGGATCATGGAAGAGGAACTGAACAGCCGGATAGATGACTTCAGCCAGGATGTCATCATATCCCAGATTGAGTTGTTGCTGCATTATGCGAACCGCTTTTATAAGCGTCAATTCATTACCCGGAAGGTCGTTAGTCACGATCTGCTGCAAAGGCTGGAAGACCTGCTGAACAGTCACTTCAGCAATGAACATGCGGGTATCCCTACTGTTCACTATCTTGCCGAAAACCTGCATTTATCCCCCAGTTACTTAAGTGATATGCTGCGCGCACTTACTGGCCAGAATGCGCAGCAGCACATCCATGATAAACTGATTGAAAAGGCAAAGGAAAAACTTTCTACCACTAAGTTATCGGTAAGTGAAGTAGCTTACGCACTGGGATTCGAACATCCGCAGTCCTTCAGTAAGCTATTTAAAACCAAAACCAAATTATCTCCACTTGAATTCAGGCGGTCTTTTAACTGAATCCTGCCTTCAGATCAAACTTCCAGGCAACCACTATTTCGCTTAATAACTGTAAATCTTCCGGTAAAAGGAAGGACTGCTCAAAACAAGGGTTGTCTCAGAAAGGTAATTGCTTTATAAAAAGAGTTAATTCGCGGACATTTTAACCTTGTGAAAATCTATAGCTTAAGTCGCTCATCCATTCAGTATACCTCTCATTTCCTGTCGGTGGTTATCAGGCATAATCTTTATAATTTAATAACAGACCAAATATGACCAGTATCAAATTTTGTTTTTTATTTGCATCTATTTCAGTGAAACAATTGTGGTGGCGGTTACCAGGTACCAGAATCATGTTAGCTTCGGCAACCCTATATTTTTAAAACAAACAGCATTGATATGAACCCAATACCTTCTGATGAATTGGAATTACTTCAGCAATTAATTGCAGGAGATGCTGAATCATTCAGGAAAATATACGAGTACTATCAGGGAAAGGTTTTTTTATTCGCGCTGCGGTTAACTAAATCAAAATCAGAGGCAGAGGAAATAGTACAGGAAGTTTTTGTCAGACTTTGGGAAAATAGAGAAAAGGTTAAGATTGAAAAGAATTTCAATGCTTATATGCTTACTATTACTAAAAATCTGATTCTTGATAGGTTAAAAAAGGCCGCATTTGATAAAACAATTCAACAGAAGATCTATCATAATATGCTGGTATTGCAAAATACTACAGTAGATGAGTTGATCGAAAAAGAACTTACCAGGCTTTATCAACAGGCAGTTGACAGGCTCTCACCGCAAAAGAAAGTTGTTTTCATGCTAAGTCGCCAGGAAGAACTTAGTTATGAAGAGATAGCCCAAAAACTCGGCGTTTCCAAAAATACTGTGCGCAACCAAATGTCTGACTCACTGAAATCTATCCGTGAATACCTCACCGGTCATCCCGATATCTCCTTTATTTTATTAGCCGCCATGCATGTCGCCCAACTGGTTTAAAAAAAATATGTAACCGGTATAGTACTATTTTTCCTGCCAACAGTATATATAAAGAAGCCAATCATTAAAATTATTACTAAGGCTTCCTAATACTTTTTCAGTGGCTACAAAAGAAACGATCCAATCTTTATACAGTCGGTATCTGAAGGATGATATTTCTAAAGAAGAATTAGCACATTTTCTTCAGATACTGCATACACCTGAAGATGAATTGACTATTTCGTCGCTCATGGATGGTACCTGGCAGGAAATGTTTGAACCCCAGCAGGCTCCTGTTATCCCGATGTACAAAAGTACCTGGTTTAGGATGGCCGCCGCAGCGAGTATCCTTTTATTGCTTTCAGTGGGAGGTTATTTTATTCTCAGTAATCCGGCATCAAAGCGAATGGCCGAAACCGGAGAACAACACCAGCTCCATAAAAATGATGCGGCCCCAGGTGGAAATAAAGCGATACTTACATTGGCAAACGGTACACAGATTGTCCTTGACAGCGCCGCCAACGGAGCATTAACACAACAGGGAAATACAAAGGTTATTAAACTTGATAACGGGCAACTTGCTTATAATCCATCCGGTCAAAAGCCCGGAGAGGTTTTATATAATACGATATCCACCCCAAAAGGTGGACAGTATCAGATAGTATTGGCCGATGGAAGCAAAGTTTGGCTCAATGCCGCATCATCGTTGCGTTTCCCGGCAGCTTTTTCGGGCAAAGAAAGGGCAGTGCAATTGACAGGAGAAGCATATTTTGAAGTGGCGAAGAATGCAGCTATGCCTTTTCATGTTAACGTGAATAATATCCAGGTGGAAGTACTGGGGACACATTTTAATGTGAATGCTTATGAAGACGAAAGTTCAGTAGCTACTACTTTATTGGAAGGTGCTGTGAGAGTGAAAAATGAGTTGTCCGCAAATCCAAATAATAATGTTGTATTAAAACCCGGAGAACAAGCAGGTCTCGCTAAAGACGGCAACCTGAAAATTAATCGCGCAGTAAACGTAGCGGAGGTTGTAGCCTGGAAAGATGGCAACTTTGAATTCAATAACGCATCTGTTACGGATATTATGAGGCAGGTGTCAAGATGGTATGATGTGGAACTTGACTACAGAGGAAGAAAGCCTGCACGTAAATTAACCGGGAAAATTAGCCGGAATGTTAACCTGAGCCAGTTAATAAGCATGTTGGAATATACCGGTGTGAATATGAAAATAGAAAATAAAAAGATAATTATATGGGAAAATTGATTGATCGTTTGCCAGGCGAACATTAATCACGATAAAAATTAAAAATAAGATATAGCTAACAAAAACGGGCCCTGATTGGAGGTCAGTGCCCGGTGTAATGTTCAGGCTATTCAAATTAACAAAACTGTAAGTGTTATTACTTGTTTAACCAAAACCAACCAAAGGTATGGAATTGATTGCTGATTACAAAACCCCGCCAGGGGTGAAGCTCTACCAAATCAAAGTTTTCTTGATTATGAAGCTCGTAACTTATTTAATGCTTTTTGCCTGCTTACAGGCAGGCGCAAAGGGATTTGCTCAAAAAGTTACCCTTAATGAAAATAAAACCAGTCTCGATAAGATACTTAAGAAGATCGGGCATCAAACGGGATATACTTTTCTTTATGAAAACAAAGTATTGGAAAAAGCTTCTCCGGTAACCTTAAAAGTGAATGATGCTTCTTTGGAGCAAGCATTAAATCTTTGTTTTTCAGATCAGCCTTTAATGTATAAAATTTATGAACGTACGGTAGTCATAAAAGAAAAGCTGATTCAACCTATGTTTCTAAAGGAAGCGCCATTTATTCCTTTGGCAAATATTGTAAATGGTAAAGTAACCAGTTCAAGGGGCGAGCCTTTGCCAGGGGTAAGTGTTATTGTAAAAGGAACTACTACCGGTACCGCTACCGATGAGAATGGAAATTATTCTATTAATGTTCCGGGTGAGGGAGTACTGGTATTTTCTTATGTAGGATTTGCAACGAGAAATATACCGGTTAATGGACAGACGTTAGTAAATATCATGATGGAAGAAAGTCCATCGGCGCTGGATCAGGTGGTGGTAGTAGGTTATGGTAAACAGAAAAAGACATCACTTACAGCAGCTATTTCCACGCTTTCCGGAAAGGAGATATCATCTGTTCCTCTTGCTAATATAAGCAATGGATTTGCCGGTAGAATACCTGGCGTGATCGTTAGACAAAGTTCAGGTGAACCTGGTCGTGATGGCTCCAATATCTATATCAGGGGTATTTCATCAATAGGTGGTACTGAACCGCTGGTGATCGTAGATGGTATTCCGAGAAGCTCCTCAAAACTTGACCCCAATACAATTGAGTCTTTTACGGTGTTAAAGGATGCCGCTGCAGTGGCTCCGTATGGCGTGGCTGGTGCCAATGGCGTTATCCTGGTGACAACTAAAAGAGGAAAGACCGGAGCTCCTTCATTGACATATAACGGTTATATCGGATTCCAGAATCCTACTAATCATCAGAAGCAGGTAACCCCGTATCAATTTGCACAGTTAAAAAATCAGGCAGCAGTTAATGATGGATTTCCTGCTCCCTATAATGATTATGCACTTCAAAAATTTAAGGATGGTACAGAACCAGACGTGTATCCGGTAGATGATGTATGGAAGGAACTGACGAGAAAAAATACGCTGTTAACTAATCATAATATTGAAGTTTCCGGAGGAAATGAAAAAGTAAAATATTATGGCAGTTTGGGATATCTATACCAGGCCGGATTATGGCCAACTACAAGTGAAGATAAATATAACGTTGCACTAAACCTGGAAGCGGCCGTTACTAAAACTACAAAATTCCTGTTTAATATAAATGGCGTTGTAAGGAATGATAAGTATCCTCCCGTGGGTCAGGACCGCGGCACAGCCCGACTCTTTGAATTGATAGGGTATTCACATCCTGGGCGTGGAGGTCCATTGGTTTTTAGCAATGGTATGTATGGAAAGTTTATCATGGGAAGTATTTTCAATAAAGGATACGCTTTTGAAAAGTCCACTAATATATATACGCAGGTATCTCTTGAACAGGATCTTAATTTTCTGCCGGGTCTAAAATTTAAAGGAACTGTCGCTTATGATCCGAACTTTAACCTGAATAAAACCTGGTTAATGCCAGTTCAGTTGGCGACCGTTGATACTACAAAACAACCTTATGTGATAAAAGATGGTATTTATGGCCAGACAAAATCTTCGTTAACTGAAAATTATGCGCAGGCGTATCAGCTTACATTTCAAGCCAGCTTAAATTATAGCAGGTCCTTTGGTAAAAATAATGTTATGGCGCTGGCAGTAGTGGAGTCTAAAGACAATAACTCGCTGAGTCTTGGTGCCATTCGTCGTAATTATAACCTGGATATTGATGAACTCAGCATGGGTAGTTCCAGTCAGGCTGATATGTCAAATAGCGGCTCTTCTGCTGTAGCCAGACAAGTGGGGGTGGTCTATCGTCTGAATTACGATTATAACGGCAAATATTTATTCGAAGCAAGTGGTAGATACGATGGTAGCTATTATTTCGCACCTGAAAACCAGTTTGGATTTTTTCCTGCATTTTCTCTTGGTTGGCGATTGTCAGAAGAGAATTTTATGAAGCATATCGGATGGATAAATAATCTTAAACTAAGAGGGTCGTACGGGGAAGTGGGAGCTCTTGCCGGCAGTGCGTTTCAATATCTGAGTTCTTACGCTGTTGCTGGTCCGGCTTATGCGCTTCGCGGTGAAACTGTGCAGGCAATCAGTGAGCGTTCTGAACCTAACCGTAATATTACCTGGGAAAGAGCCAAAAAATCAGATGTTGGGATAGAGGCAACTTTGTGGAATGGAATTTTGAATGTTGAAGCTGATTATTTCTTTGAGAAAAGATCCAATATGTTGGTAAACCCTGATGTGATTGTTCCTGCTGAATATGGAATAGGTCTGAGCCAGGTTAATGCCGCAGTTATGAAAAACCAGGGTATTGAATTTTCTGTTGGAACCAGGTATGAATTTAATAAAGATTTACAGGTAACCTTGGGAGGTAACTTTACGTATGCAAAAAATACTTTACTGCAAATATTTGAGACATCGGCAACATATAATAATCCAAACCGTCGATTAACCGGTAAGCCGCTGGGTACACAGTTTGGTTATCACTCATTAGGCTTTTTTCAGGAAGATGATTTTGACGGAGCCGGTGCTTTGAAGTCAGGTATTGCAGTACAACCATGGGGAACCGTTCATCCCGGTGATATCAGGTATGAAGATATAAATAAGGATGGAAAGATCGATAACGATGATCTTACCAGGATTGGAGATCCCCAGGTTCCACAACTCATATATGGAGTAACTACAAGCATTAACTACAAAGGGTTTAGTCTTGATCTGTTATTTCAGGGAACCGGGAAAAGAGATTTCTATTTGAACAATAACGCAGCTTGGATATTTTATAACGGTATGACTGCGTTTACAAACCATCTTGATTTTTGGACACCGGAAAATCCCAATGCCAAAAATCCTCGTTTAACGAGTACACCTACCTCTAATAATATGCAGGCTTCCTCTTTCTATATGCTAAATGCGGCGTATTTAAGATTGAAATCCGCAACGCTGAGTTATATTATCCCGGTTCAAAAACTAAACATAATTCAAAGTGCCAGAGTATACGTTTCGGGGCAGAATTTGTTGACATGGAGTGGTGATTTCGCCAGGGTCAACCTTGATCCTGAAACCAGCGATGGATTGGGACGGGGTTATCCCCAGCAGCGCGTCTTTTCTTTAGGACTTAATATCACGTTTAAATAACTGGTAATTAAAATTAATCATGGAAAGTATTAAGAGAAGCTACAATAGTACAATTGCGCTATTGTTATTAATAATAGGTGTAACAGGTTTTGTTTCTTGTAAGAAGTACCTGGAAGTTGAATCTAAAAGTCTGGTTACAGATGCTTCTGTGTGGTCTTCGTCACAGAATGCAGATCTTTTTTTAAATAATATTTATCTGGGATTACCGAGATATTATAATTCTGCCGACCCCGTGGATAATTATTCGGATGATGCAATGAATGATTTGAGTTACGAGTACAGCAGGAGTACCTTCGCCTTGTCCATATATACATCTAATGATGGACCAAATTACTGGAATAGCAATTACAGCCAAATCCGGAAATGTAATTTATTTATTAAAAATGTAACAGCTTCTGATTTATCAGCGGAGTGGAAGAATATAAGGTTAGCAGAAGCCCGGTTTTTAAGAGCCTTTTATTATCAGATATTATGGATTAATTATGGTGGAGTGCCAATTATTACAGATGTACTTGACCAAAGCTCACAGGGCGATGATATTTATCGTGCCCGGAATACTTCAGAAGAGACATTTAAATTTATCACGGATGAATTAGCGGAGATATCAGGGAATCTTCCTTTAGTGGCAGATCAGGGCAGGGCTTCCCGGGGAGCCGCACTTACACTAAAAGGGTGGTGCGAACTATTTGAAGCCAGCGCCTTTAGGAATCCCGCTAACGATCTTTCTAAATGGGCCAGGTCCGCTGCTACGAACAAGCAGGTAATGGATTTAGGCGTATATAGCCTTTTCCCGGATTACCAGGCTATGTTTTATGAAGAGAATAATAATAATAGTGAGGAAATATTTAGCCGGCAATATGTTGGGGGAACAAGCCTGGGGGGAAGTCGCGAAGGGTTAACAGCGCCTTACAATGTGGGAGGGGAGTCCAAATCATATGGTGGTGTGAGACCCACGCAGGATCTCGTTCAGGAATATTTTATGGCAAATGGTTTGCCGATCACAGACCCGGCCTCGGGTTATGATCCTCAGCACCCTTATGAAAACAGGGAGAAGCGATTTTATCAATCTATTTGTTATGATGGTGCTCATTGGCTAGGTGCTACTATGGTCTATAAGGTTGGGTCAGGAAGCCTGAATGAATTTGATCCGGGCGATTCCCGTGGGGGAACAAATACAGGGTATGATTTAGTAAAAGGAATGGACCCTAAATATGCTGTACATGGAGATAACCAGATAAACAGTGCCAGTCAGAAATTCTTCCGGTACGCCGAAGTATTATTAAATTATGCAGAAGCGCAGAATGAAGCAATAGGGCCTGATGAGTCGGTATATGACGCCATCAATGAGGTCAGGGAGCGGTCTGATTTGCCTGGTTTACGCGCTGGTATGGATCAGGAGGAAATGCGTAAGGCAATACGACAGGAACGCAGGGTAGAATTGGCTTTTGAACAAAAACGTTTAATGGATCTGGTTAGATGGAAAATAGCAGAAGTGAACCTCAATCGAAAGTTATTGGGTATGCGGATAGATAATGTTGGGGGCAATTGGACATATACAGTAGTACCGGCAGCAGGAGGCCAAAGAAAATTTTATGCAGATAAAAATTATGTTTTGCCTATTCCTCAATCAGCCATTGATAAGAATAAAGAATTGATTCAAAACCCCAATTATTAATTGATCTGTCCAAACGAATAACAATAATGAAAAGAAGAAATTTTTTAAGTAATTCTCTGGTTGTAGGTGGATCAGCACTATTTAGTCTTACCGCTTTTGGTAAAAATAATCACAATAAAGATGATCAGGATAAAACGACAGAGAACCTTATAGCGGATAAAAAAGCTACTGCCATACAGGTTTCCGTGCCATCCACTATTGGCCTCAACGAAACATTTAGGGTAGGCATCAGGATATTAACAGAACCATATTTTACAAAATGGATTCCCCAATGGAATCGGACAAGAGCTACTGTTGACGGTCCATTTAACCAGTCTCCCCGTGGGACTCATTATATGGACAACGTTTTGCCAACCTGGGATGGTGTTGTAAATATTTTCGGCACTAGCGGTTATCAGGGACCCTCTTCCTACTCGTTTTCAGAAGGCGCCGGACCTTATGAAAACGATAAACGGCCGGTCAGACGGCTGGAAGGATTCAGCTTTTCCACTCCTGGTATAAAATACATTCGGGTAATTGATCCTGTTAGCGGTTTGGAAGGCATCAGTAATCCAATCCATGTAGATGCGGTGGCATTACCAAACGAACGATTATTCTGGGGAGATCTTCACTGTCATAGTATTTTTGGAGATGGTGTCCGTAGCCCGGAAGAAATTTACGCTTTTGCCCGTGACGAGTCATTCCTGGATATATTTGCCCTTACCGATCATACAGAAGCGTTAAGTGATGGACAATGGAATTATTTCAGGGATGTAACCAATACTTTCAATGAGGCTGGAAAGTTTGTGGCATTTGTTGGTGGAGAGTGGACCAGTAAGGAATTCGGTCATCATAATTTCATTTATCCGGGTAATGATGGGCCAATTATCCGAAGCTCTGACTCCAATCAAAATACGCTATCCAAGCTGTATGCTATTGCTCGCAATCATAAGGCGCTTGTAATTGCAAATCATCCGGCTGAAGTTGGCTGGGGTTTCGATTGGGAAAAGGGGCATGACCCCGAAGTGGAGCGTTTAGTAGAGGTTTATTCAATCGGAGGGGGGTATGAGATTCCTCCGGGGCCTGGTAATTCTTTCCCAAGTCGCCAGGTGAAAAAGCCATCTTATGGGAATTTTGTAGTGGATGGCTTAAAAAAAGGGTATCGATTGGGAATGATAGGCGTAGGAGATACGCACGATGGCCGGCCGGGAGATGCACTCCACGAACTTCAAAAGACACCAGGATACAAAGATATACTCAAGCCTGGTTTAATGGGAGTATGGGCAAAGGATCTGACCCGTGAATCAGTTTTTAATGCGTTATGGAATCGCCGGGTGTACGGAACCACTAATAACCGGACCTGGTTGAAATTTTCAATCAATGATCATCCTATGGGGTCAGAGATCACAGTGGATAAAAAAATGACGATAAAAATTGAGGCGGCAAGTAATTTAGTTATACAACGTATTGATCTTATTTGCAACGGTAAGACAGTCCAGTTTTTGGAACCCAGGCAGTTAGAAGCGTCCTGGAATCCAAAAGAGAAAGCCATCCCGAACGGAGCATGGTATTATGTTCGTATAACACTTGATGATGATCACCTTGCATGGTCAAGCCCTATTTGGGTAAATATGTAATCATGCAAAATCCCCCGGTTTCGAAGGAATACATTATCAGGGTAAAGTGGGATACGACTATTTAAAATGAAAGAGATTGATCCATGTTTGTTAACCTTGAAAAATTCTGAATGACAATAGTGAAATTTTCTGTATCTGCTAAAAATCTCACAGAAATTTCTCACCCCAGCATTTCCGCCTGATCTTTTTCTAATCCACAATACTTGAAGACGACAGGATTTTTAAATCAGCATATTTCCAGGATTCTTCAAAAGAAGACTTAGCTTTTTGGGCCTCACTCTTTCTGTTTAATAATGCCAAAGAGTTATATAATCCGATTAATGCCCAGCCGTTTTTACGCCAGGTCTGTAGATCCTGTTTGTAAACTTTCTCTGCTTCAGCATATTTTCCCGTCTTGAGCAAAACCGCTCCCAGATGATGCCTGACCGAGAAAAACCAATCGGGTGGTTCGTTATAATTGAGTTTGTCTTCAATGGCAACAGCTTCTTCGAGCAAAGAAACCGATTTAGCCGATTGACCTTGTTTGAATGCTATTCCGGCCGACAATACTTTTGTAGCAATCTGTACAAGATCGGCAGTTGTATTAATGCCCCAAATGCTAAGCTGCTGAAGTGTGGTGTCGGTGGATAATATGCGCAGGCTATCCAGTTCTTTTTGTGCATTAGCCAGCCCATTCTTTCCTAAATAAGCCATGCCCCTTGCATAATGCCAGATGGCCCGGGGATACACGAGGTCATTTTCCGGAGGCGTGAGCGAAGCAATAGTATCCCACATCGAAAACTTTGCGGCTATGTAATACGGGATGGTATAATAATGTTGCAATGTTCCCCAGCCGGGCATGCGCATGATATCAGCTGCAGTGTGTCGTTGTAGATTCATTGCTGCCTCCCAGGCTAATTTTGAATGGCCTTCCAGGGTGGCTGTTGCAGCCAGGAAATGATAATTGTGCGGATAATATGCCAATGGATAGGCACCTTGTGCATGACATGCTGTGGTGTAAGTACTATCAACGATCAATGCCTGAACATTTGCCAGCGAACCCCGATGATAGTCTCCGGTGTTGATATAAATATGCGAGGGCATGTGTACCAGGTGCCCCGAACCAGGTACCAGCGTCTCAAGCAGTTTTGCGCTTGTCAACGCCTTTTCAGGAGTAGCTGAGGCCTCCAGTGCATGGACGTAAAAATGATGTGCTCCCGGATGCCTGGGATTGATTTTCATAAGATGTTCCAGTATAGTCAGCAACTGCGGTGTCCATTGCCTGGGTGCTTTTGTTTTTTTGTCATATAAATCCCAGGGGTGCAGATCCATCATCGCCTCAGCATACAAAGCTCCGATATCAGGATCGGTAGGATATCGGGTATAAATCTTTTTCATAGATGCGGCATAGGCACTATCCAATGGTCTGCGGTCAGCCGGCGGTGTTGAAGCATATCGGGTGGTTAATGCTTGAATCAATGCAACTTCTTTTGGCGTACCGTTTTTGGCAAGCAATGTTGCTTTAGCAGATGCTTCGTACGCACGCTGAAAATTATCTTCCTCCATTCCCGCATTGTAGTTAGGGCCCAGCACATACGCAAAACCCCAGTAAGCCATGGCACAGGTGGAGTCCAACCGGATCGCTTCATAAAACGACCTTGCGGCTTCAGCATGATTAAAACCATAAGCCAGCATCATTCCCTGGGCAAAATATTCCTGTGCCTCTTTACTGGATGTTGAAATTTTAAAATCAATACCCTCCAATCCATCCAGTTTCGGCGCTTTTTTTCCTGAGCTGTACCAGTCTTTATCGCTTGTTTGAGGGACGTAGCAGCCAATAATCGGGGACTCTTTTTTGGTTGATTGGTTTTCTTTGCTTCCATCGCTGTTGTTGCATGCAAAAAGGATGGTAATAGCAATGAATCTTAAATAAGGCAGGGGCATAAAGCTTTTGTTTTTTTACATTTTTAAAAGTCTTACACAACCGGTTGCGAATAGGTGAAGGGCTCATCTATATATTGCTGACAGGGGCTTACTACCTAAAGATAATTAAAAAGCATTAACAGTGGAAAAATGGGCTCTTTCTCTTACTTTAATTATAATTGACGGATATGCCGGTAAAAAACCTGTAAACTCTTATGGCTACTAACCGTGTGTAAATAATCCTCTTTGTTTTGCTGTTACATTAAACAAATGCAAAACATGACAGCACAAATCATTACACAGGATGACCCCTGAAAAATTTTGTACTCACCTGTGCACTTGTAATTAAGACATAGCGGCACATAGCAATACCAAAGAAAGCTTGTGTAATTTTTTTCCCAGGTTAATAATTTTAAGGTAGTGCATACTGAATTGTTATTCCGACACCTATTCCATTGAGCCATTTATTTCTGGTGCCGGAATTGGATTCTTCCTGAAAGGTTTGATCCGTCTTCCAACTGTCATATACAGGGATTATCAAAGAGGGGCCTATACATACCTTCCCCAATTTTTTAATAGGATTTATGGTTGCCGCAATGGAGGTTCCGAAATAATCTCTCCTTTTCTTCTTAAAATCCTGGCCGCCTGCGGGGTTGTACCTGAGATGATAGTACTGAGAGAAAGTGAAATAATTGCATAGATTCAACCCTGCGTTGAGTTCAAATGTTTTATTTTGATACAAAGTTTCTTCAATGCCCATATTAAAGGCAATAGAATGATACCAATATTTATCAGTATAGAATAGAATATAAACAGGGCTGATGTAGTTTATATCTCTCGCCACGCTTTTTCCAAACAACGTATTTTCCTTTTTTATGTCATCGAAGGAATATTTGTAATAGCCAATTCCTGGCTTTATAAAAAGGGACTTCGAAATGGGAATTTTATACATCACATTTATGCCAAAGCTGCTTCCCTTTATATCCACGTAGTCCGTAGTTGGCCTTTCTTGTATTACATAAGAGAATTGTGGGTACTTATCAAATCTGACGTAGGGTGTAATTTCCAGTAGACCTTTTTTTGCCTGGGGAAAGACGATGCCTGGTATAAATGTAAAAAGTAGGGTTAAAATAAGTTTTTTCATGGGAATCAATTTATCCGTAAAAAGCTTTAAGGCAACATATACCCTTATCTCATGTTAATCGTTTATCACTTGTAACTTGTTACAAGTGTAAAATATTTTTTAATAATATGAATTGGCGATCATTGCTCCCGCAAATCGCAAGAACCCATTACACCAAACAATCCGTAAGGTAATCACACCTTCATATGTTCGAAAATCTGGATGGCATGACTTTACAACGGAGATATCTCAGGGGCGATATATAGAATTGTTTGAAACAAGTTGCAAATAATCCTGCAAATTTAAGGACTGATGCTTTAATTTCGGGATTAATTCCACAGGGAGGTATTAATGCTGGTGTTCAAGTTTACACGCAAACTTTTAGAAACTGACAGGTTTGGGTTTTTGTGAGAAACGGAAGAATAAATAATGTAGGAGTTAATTTAACACCAAAATAATGCAAACTAAATAACATAAATAGTTTCTCATGTACCATTCCAACCTTGCATTAAATCTGGATTTATCAAAAAAATATATAGAAGCAATTGCAGAATACGAGTTATCGCTCCAAAAAGAGGCGTTTAATGTAAACTTATCTATTAATTTAGCCTTTTTACATTGGGTGTCGGCTGCTGAATTTCCATGGGCAGATGCATATAAAATACCGAATGAAATAAGACTTAAAGGTATTGATAGATGTGGCGAGATATTAGCAGATGCAAAATTAAAATTCCCTGAATGTGCTGAATTGTATTTTTGGGAGAGATACTTTTGGCATCGCATAACGTTTGATCCTTTTACTGAAGAGGATACGTTAAATATTTTATCAGCGCACACCTGTTGTGAAGAAATTCCATATTTCTTTCTATACCTCTTTGACGAAATGAAATATGAAAAGGAAAGAAATAGCGTGCTTAAAAAGTGCCTGGAATTACCAACAGCAAAAAATCTATACATTATAGCTATTATCGAGGACCGGCCTCCTCTTTAGTAGTTAAGATAGGTGCTAGATCAAGTAGTAACTATTACAAGTTATGTTGCAATATCCAATACTCAATTATTTTTGCTTGAGATCGGGAATGACTAGAAACAACCAAACCCCAATATTCCTGAATATTACCTGTAGGATTGAACGTACCGCCAGGAAAATGATGCAACAGATCCGTAAAACTAATATTTACGGTATTCCTAAATCCCCACTTGCTGAAAATGCAACATGGCAACAGAATAATAACAGGGGTGGTACTTTTGATCCATTATATTAAAAAATAATATTGTGAGCAATATAACATCAATGGAAAGCAAATTTGGCGTTGTTTTTTGTCTTTAACAGTAGGAAATTTACAACTTCAGCTTTAGTTGAATATTAGATATCGCTTTCGGTCTCTGTTGGATTATATGCTTTGATATTTATACTTTATATTATTTAGAACACTGCAATGAAAAAAAATAACGACGGAAAACGAAGGTCAGTAGCATTAACATTACTGTTTTCTTCTCTGATACTGGCAAAGAGTACAATTGCACAGGATATCAGATTGTCTACAAAATACGCGGCATTGGTGGTTAATAAAGAAGGTTACATCACCAGTATTAAAGACCGTGTTACCAACAGGGACTATAACCCCGCACACCTTAGCTCTCCACTGCTTGCACTGGAGAAGGATAAGCATACTATTTATCCGTCTGGTGCGAAGTGGCTGAAAAAAGAAAAACAGGTGCAACTTTCCTACCCCAATGGATCTGTAGCCACGATAAAGGCGGACGTTAAGGGAGATTATCTCCGTTTTGAATTGCTTTCCCTTATCCCTGCTCATGGAGTGGATAATGTGATATGGGGACCTTACAAAACAAACATAAAAAAATATATCGGAGAGATTATTTCTGTAGCAAGAGATGACGATTTTGCTATCGGAATGCTGGGACTGGATGATAATACAACAAGTGGCCCTCCCTGTGAAGGCGATATGTCCCAGTCGAGTTATATCATTCATACCCCGGATCTGGTGAAATATCCTATACCCGCTCATCTGAAAGAAGGCCAGCGTTTTCGCATAGGAGGTGATGGAAATAACGATGTGGCATTTTATTCACACCCGGAGGAATACTACAGGTATATGAACGGAAATGGTGCACAACTGGATACTGCCTATGGTATCTCCATTGTTATGCATGCCCGCGATCGTAAGAAACCGACGACCATCTTCTATCCGTTGTTCAACGATTTTCCGGGTATTAAGTCACCCCGGCATATGGACCTGACACCGGTAGATGTAGATTATATCGGTTCTTCCATAGCCTTATACGCCTGCCCGGATTCAATGGGTTTGAAAGTAATAGAAAAGATAGTGAAGAACGAAGGGTTGCCGTATATAACCCGGAATGGGAAATGGATAAAAGATCCCGCCAATTATGAAATTGATCTTGCCTGGTCCGGTCCACAGGACAGTCTCGTGTCTTACGCCAATCAACTCGGGCTGAAAGCGGTACAGGATGAAGGAATGGGTGAGTATTATGTCAACCCCGCCGATAGATGGGCCGGTAAATATGTGACGCTCAATAAACAGAAACGTCCTATTAAAGATTTAACCGACCTCACAAACAAACATGGTATTGCGTATGGTCTTCATACCCTTACTGAATTTGTACAACCACACAGCAGCGACGTGCATCCGGTACCTAATGAGGGACTATGCACCGTACTGACTACGCAGATAACAAACGAAGTATCATCGGTTGATACGGTTATAGAGGTGGCTGATACCAGCTATCTGAATGAACGGGGTGGCTGGGATCAAAACAGTGTGAACGCGTTGAGAATTGATAAAGAGTTGATTGAGTATGAAGAGGTCACTACCACTAAACCTTATACCCTGACCGGTGTTCGCAGAGGCGCTTTTAAAACCAATGCGTCAGGTCATCAGGCCGGAGAGAAAATAGCCAAGCTACAGCTGAATTGTTATTCCGGCTTTATTCCGAATGTGCAATTGGGGGATGAATATGCCCGGTTCTACGCCCGGCTGCTGCACGATGGAGGAATGAATTTTATTGATTTCGATGGCTTTGAAAGTTTTACCTACCAGGGTCATGGTCAATATCCCTTCAAAAGATTTCTTCGTATTCTTTTCGGCGATCTTAAAGAAATGGGGGTACCGTATCTGAGAGTGATGGGTTCATGCGTATTTGAAGGCAACTGGCATTACATGAGCGTTTGTAATGTTGGAGGAGGAAATAATATGTTTGACCCGGTACATAATAAGTGGGGTATTGAGGGAAAGGATATCCGTTATTCATTTAACAGTAACTACTTCCCTTGTACTTTCGGTATTCAGAATATACAGAAAGACTGGAACATACAGGTGATAGAGAACCTTCAGGCCAAATCAGTGGCATGGGATGCTACCTATATGTTAGGTATTAGTCAGAGAAGTATAGAACAGAGGGCAGATAAAAATGAACTGTTTACTACTTTCAGGGCCTGGGAAGAAGCCAGGAAGGCCGGCGTATTCAGTCCGCAGCTGAAAGAGGAAATGAAATTGCCCGGGCATAGATACCACCTGATGCAGAAAGATAAAGATACCTGGCAGATGTACGCGGTGAATGCAGATAATTCTTTAGGTCAGGAAAGAATACTGAGGCGTACCAGGAGGTAGCTCCCCTTTGGCGGCAGGGGAGCTGTTGCCATCAGAAATTTCAAACCCGGATATTACAATGTATGACGTTAGGAAAAATAAATTTAAACACCGCCGGCTTTTTGTTTGGCAAGCCTTTCCTTCCGTTTATCGCTTAAATATTTTCTTACAGGAATATCGTAAAGTACCATTACCAGGTACGCAGCTCCAACCAGCAGAATTAGTCCGGTTATGATGATGAAAGCCAGTTGCATAGTGCCGGGCTTATGACTGGTGTAATAATTACCGAACATCCATAACACGGCATAATGCGTCATGTACAACGGGTAAGAGATCTTTCCCGAAAAGATGCAAATCTTTTTTAAGCCGGATGTTAATGTAGCCCCTGCACCCAAAGCTATCAGCAAGGGAAAGTAAAACAGTACTACCAAAGGTTCGGATAACCAATTCCATTGTGAGGATGGCATGATAAAGGCCAGGAACAATAATACGGCTATGCCGGTAAATCCCAGCTTGTTTTTGATGATCCAGTTGGAACGGTAAATAAGTAGTCCTGCTAAAAAAGAATACGATATCCGGGCGCTCCCATCCCAAAAGGTTGGGCCGCTCCAGCCGCCCAATAAGTTGCCGGAACGGTAACTTACGAAGCAAATAGCCACCGCCGAGATGATGGTTAACAGCAGTAGATAGCCGCGGCTGATCCTGCAAAGCACAAATGCATAAACGATATTGGCGACATATTCCCAGAATAATGACCACGACGGTGCATTGAAGCTGAACAGGTTAAATCCACGGTCGGCTATTATAGGCAAGGGAATAAGCAGTACGGAGCACAAGAATGCCAGGATGATCTTACCGGTGCTGTACAATTCGGGTTGGCCGCCAAACGGGTCGAACAAAAATGCCAGCAGGCCTAACACTGATCCTGCTATAACCAGCGGGTGCAGCCTGATAACCCTCGATTTAAAAAACTCGAGAAGCCCCATTTTTGCTATACGATCGTCATAGGCATATCCGATGACAAATCCCGAAAGGCAGAAGAAGAAATCGACCGCTAAAAAACCATGTCCGATAAAGTTCTGACTGGAATCGGTATAAACCCATTCCATAAAATGAAAAATTACAACGGCCAATGCCGCAACGCCCCTTAATCCGTCAAGAATGTCGAAATGCTGTTTTGTTTGCAGAATTGTCGCGGTGCTTTTGTTCATATCCATTTTAATGTATATCCTGTCAGATTAAGTTTAATGTGGCGATTGCGCCTGGTTTGTTATGGCCCCAAATTATCTAAATTAATGATCCAATCAAAATTGGAGTTACATGGAAAAAAGAGGTTGGAACAAAAATGCTGATTTTTAGGGATAATTCATCTTTTAAGGCACAGAAGAAATGGTAATTAGAATTCATTGTTAATGGCAAAGCTTAAATCAACCGCCTATAACAGCAAGTAATTTGCCTAAACCCAATTATTGGGCTGCACTGTTGTGGGCAAAACTAATGGGAACAGATGTTTGTGAAGCTGGTTATGGAGTACAGGGTGTTTATGTATTTGCGCACAATAGAAAAGGGGATGAAGGTGGTATGTCCATTTTCGGGAATTAAAATTAGGGCCAAATGATGAATTACCACTAATAGAAGGCAAGTCAACAAAACCCGGGAGTGTTACGCTTTCCCCACCAGTATTAGTTTTTTTACCATTGCTGATGAAGGGCATGAAAAGGCCGGAGAAAAAATAGCAGGGGATACCCGATACCGGTGACTATTTTTTTAATGGTTATGGAATTTATAGTGAAATTGTCACGGATGAACTGCTGCAAAAACTGGAGATCAACGGATAATGGCTTTTCAATTAATCTATATCTGTTCTCCAAAATTCCGGTGCAATATTATTTATCAAACTGGCTTTACCGTTAGCTGTTTTTATAATTCCTATGCTGGCTTGTTTTTCGAATAAACCGGCAGATTCCAGTGATAATGTAACGCTAATAAACGTATTGCGAAACAAATAATCAAAGCAAAGATGGAAACCCAGTCGCTTGAAATCCATTTTAAGTGATTCCCTAAAACCACGATCAAAGCACCTAAGAGGGCTGCCGATGCATAAATCTCTTTTTCTAAAATTACTGGGATTCGATTGAGCAAAATATCGCGTAATACCCCACCGCCAACGGCAGTAGTGATTCCTAAAAGAACCGCCACTTCTCCATTATGACCATAGGCTAGACTTTTTTGCGCGCCGGTTATCGCGAATAAAGATAAGCCCAGGGCATCGAAAAATAACACGGGTTGATTCAGTTTTTGTACAATAGGATATAAACCTAACGTCATTCCAGTAGCGATCATGGCTACTACCAGGTAACGCCAGTTTGATAAGCCAGCGGGTGGAATAGCGCCGATACAAAGATCGCGCATAATCCCTCCGCCGCAAGCTACTATAAATGCGATCACGCAGATGCCAAACAGATCCAGCCCCCGTTGCTTTGCAGCCGTTGCACCGCTGATCGCAAAAACAAAAGTACCTGCGAGATCAAGAAAATAGTAAAGTGTATGTAGTTTATCCATTTGAAGTACAATCTAATCCAACCAGGCTATAGCGGCTGTCATCATGGCGAGCAATCCTGTCTTTAAGGTTGGGTTTATGACTGGTGCAAATTTGGGTGAATGGTTGCTGGGAATAGAATTGATTTGATTGTTCTTTTTAGCCTCCAGGTATGTTGTAGCGTCCGTTCCGCCAACGAACCAAAAAACGTAAGGTACTTTCCAGCTTCTTCCAAAAATACTGAAATCTTCACTGGCAGAAGCTGGTTGCGTTTCATATGACTTATCGCCAAATTGTGCATCAAAGGCTTCAGCCACTCTGCGGGTAGCTACAGCATCATTTTCAGTTACCGGATAGCTATCTAATGTGGTGAATTCGGGATCTCTTGGTGCATTGGATGCAGCGCATTCTGCACAACAAATCCGTTTAACCGCCGAAAGTATATGATCTCTCACACCCTCATCGAAAGTGCGGATATTTAATTTCAGGGTGGCATCATCAGGAATAATATTCTCTTTGGTACCGGCCTGCAATGCCCCGATGGTCAGCACGGCGTTTTCTATGGGTGCGACCTCTCGGGAAACAATGGTTTGTAAGCGCATGGTAGTAGCTGCCGCCATAATTACCGGGTCTATGGAAGTCTGTGGCTGTGAACCATGTGCGCCACGCCCGAAAAGCTTAACCTTGAGACTATTGCCTGCCGATAGGATCGCACCGCTGCGATGTCCAACCGTGCCCGATTCGCCTACCATGACATGCTGCCCGAGAATAATATCCGGTTTAGGGAAACGATCCATCATGCCATCATCGATCATGCCTTGTGCACCACGGCCAACTTCTTCTCCCGGTTGAAAAACGAGCATTAAAGTTCCCTTCCATTGATCCCGATGTTCGGAAAATAACCTTGCAGCACCCATGAGCCAGGTGACGTGCAAGTCATGACCACATACATGCGACACACCAACCTCTATCCCTTCTTCATCCCGGGCTACTTTAGTGCTGGCATAAGGTAGTCCTGTAGCCTCTGTCACAGGGAGCGCATCCATATCCGCACGAAGCATTACGGTCGGTCCGTCTCCATTCTTCATCAAACCTATCACACCGGTTACCCCTATGGCCGTGGAAACCTCATATTGATATTTGGTTAAATAATCCGCAGCAATTTTAGCCGTCCGGAATTCCTGCATTGATAACTCGGGGTTGCTATGAATATCTTTATATATCTCTTCCAGTTCGGGAAGCAGCTTGTCAATAAAGCTGTCCATGGTCTTGTTGAAGGTTTTAATCTGCGCGTTTTCCATAGTTTTATTAGGTGTAATACTCTGTTACTAAAGTTAACCCAATTTTGTCAATATAAGTATCAGTATTATTTGCGCATTTCGCCTTTCTTCGATTTCACCTCCTTATTATTTAGCGACTACTGCAAAGTAGCTAAAGCACCCGATATCTACATGGTTAATGGCGTTCTTTCAATAGCTCTTCTAGGCCCAGTACATGGGTATACATTTCCAATGAGCCATCCGGATGATGTGGCCACTGTTCCCTTGGGCGATCCCAATATAGGTAAGCTCAAAGCCCAATAGGTCACGGTAGAATTTCAGCACCTGTTCAAGGTTGGATACTTTTAAATGTACATGCCCTATATGGGTTTGCGCAGGAATAACATAATCCTTGTATCATGGGCAAATACATTTCTTCGCAAAAAAGCAGCTATTAAAATCTAAAGTTATATTAAGAAAATTCAGACCTTAATAGGGAACAGATACCGCCTTCCAGCAATCGCGAACATCATCAATCTTTTCACTTCCTACCCGATTGGTACTGATATTCATTATATCGGTAATGTAACGCTGACTAAGCATTTCAGGTTCTTTTAAGTACTTGTGTATATGGTTAAGGATACGGAATGGTTGTTTTCAGTCCACCTGCCATTGTCTTTTCGGAAAATGGATCAGGTTAAGCACAATAAGATAGATAGTGCCACTAAAATTAAACACTTCGATAGAACCTAATCATGAAAAATTTGTTTTAAAAGTGAATGAAGTTAAAAGCAATCCCGGCAATAACAGAATCATTTAGAAACCCTTCATTTATAACATTAAATTACCATGCTTAGACACGCTGCTTTTTCCTCAGGACTACAAAAGTCGTGTAGTGTGATGCTGTTTATCGCAACCGTATCAGTGGCGGCTGGAATGAAGTTGGTTCTGTGGTCAAAACAATCTAATGCCAGTAAAATTATGATTTATGGACTATGGAAGAATATTTTTATTGATAAATAAATTTCAATTTTTTTAAAGTATTTGATTGGATATGCGGGATCTTTTTCATTACTCAATTAATTATAATAGCAATTAAAAAAATATAAAATGAGACATCTAAAATTCGATTTACCTGCTGCTATTTTTCTTGGGGTTATTATCATGGTTTTCACAAGCTGTAATAGTAATAGCAATGGTAATTCAAGCGAAATGAAGGCCAAGGTTGATTCCATGCAAAATGTTCTGAAAACAATTGCAGAAGGAAATGCGACACTGGATAAAAATCTGGTGAAATTTGATACACTGGACTTTGTGATATTCACGCAGCAGGAATGGGTTCGCTTCCACGAAAACCATTCAGATGATATTGTTGTAAACTGGCCTGATGGCCATCACACCAATGGGCTTGCCAGGCATATTGAAGACATGAAAGCTATGTTTGTATATGCCCCTGACACCCGGATAAAAGTACATCCGATCCGCTTTGGAAACGGAACCGGAGAATGGACTTGTGTTACAAGTTTTATGGAGGGAACCTTTACAAAGCCCATGCCCATCGGAAACGGAAAATTCATTCAACCCACCGGTAAATCTTTTAAGATACCAATGTGTACTGTAGGCCATTGGAAAGATGGATTAATGATAGAAGAATCTCTATTCTGGGATAACCAAACGTACATGAATCAGATGGGGATCGGTAAATAGAATCCAACAATAAAAAATTGTTCTGAACGAAAAGTTACCAGATGATTGCATTACCTGAAACAACCCAAAATGTGGATTTTACAAGTCGGGAGATCCCACGATGCATGGGGTTACCAAACAGCTTACCATGAATATGTGGTAGAGGGGAACTTTATAAGATTCTACCTACAAAAAATATAAAGCCGGCTTCCAGGTAACAGGTTTTATCAATCGCACAGATTTTAATGTTGGCCCACCAGATCCATTTGATATCAGTACCGATGTAATGATAAAAGCAGACGACGAGTTTTTTAAACAGTAAGTTTAGTAACAGCTGGGGCGGGCGGAATAGCAAACCAAATAAAAATATTAGTATGATTGCTTCTAATCAAACAAAGACAGTCACATCAAACTACCGTGGAACGGACAAACTTATTCTTGGAATTGTTTTAGCTGTCATCACCTTTTGGCTTTTTGCCCAAACCACATTAAACATTGCACCTGCAATGAGTGCAGATCTAAAAATTAGTCACAGTGTGAACAATCTTGCTGTGAGCATTACGGCATTGTTTTCCGGGATTTTTATTGTTGTAGCCGGTGGACTGGCAGACCGGATAGGCAGGGTGAAAATTACTTATATTGGTTTGCTACTTAGTATTATTGGTTCCCTTCTTATCGTCATCTCACCTTCTGGTACCGCTCTTTTTCTATTAGCCGGACGCATCTTGCAGGGGCTTTCAGCAGCTTGTATCATGCCTGCTACATTGGCGTTGATGAAAACCTACTATGATGGTAAAGCACGCCAGCGGGCACTTAGTTTTTGGTCTATTGGTTCCTGGGGCGGTTCAGGTTTCTGTTCCTTATTTGGTGGGTTGGTGGCCTCCACCATTGGCTGGCGGTGGATTTTCGTTATATCGATTCTTGTCGCTATTATAAGTTATTTATTAATCAGGGGAACACCGGAAAGCAAATCAACGACTACAGGCAAAAAAGCCTTCGATTGGGCAGGACTCATCGCATTCATTATCGCCATGCTGGCCATAAACATTGTAATTGGACAAGGATCGGGCCTTGGCTGGTTAAGCCCTGCCATTATAATTTGCGGCGTCATTTTTATCATATCCATTATTGTTTTTCTCCGGATAGAGAGCAAGAGTGAAAACGGCTTCGTTGATTTATCGCTTTTTAAAAACCAAACATTTTCAGGAGCTACGCTATCCAATTTTCTATTAAACGGTGCTGCCGGTACTCTGCTTGTTGCATTGGCGCTTGTACAAACCGAGGCAGGCTTGTCTTCTTTGCAGTCGGGGTTAATAACTGTTGGTTATTTAGTAGCCATACTTAGCACCATACGGGTGGGCGAAAAATTGCTTCAAAAAATGGGGCCAAGAAAACCGATGTTGCTCGGCTGTTACATAACAGGGATGGGGATCCTGCTTACAAGTTTTACTTTTCTATTGACTAAAGAATATATCATTGTTGCATTTGTTGGGTTTACGTTGTTTGGTGTAGGACTTGGTTTTTATGCTACACCTTCTACCGACGCAGCCCTAAGTAACGTTCCTGCAAATATGGCCGGATCAGCATCAGGCATATATAAGATGGCATCATCCCTGGGTGCTGCCTTTGGCGTTGCCATTTCTGCGGCTATTTTTTACGGGTTAAGCACTCTGAAAGGAGTTTCCCCAATGGCAGATATCTTCATGGGAAGAACTGATAATATAGCAGTAAGATATGCAGCAGGCCTAGGACTGCTTTTTAATGTTTTTATGGTTGTTGTAGCAATAATATCAATATGGATAACAGTTCCTAAAGAATCTTCAAAACAACAAAAAAATAATTCGGAATAAAATTTTCGTTCAAATTAATACTAAGAATCATGGAAGTCTCTCAAATCAAGGTGTTTGGGAATTCGATTAGCAATGTTGCCGGCATCTCAAAAATAAGAATCTGACATGGATCTTTTAACCATCCTCACCATACTTTTTTGCATTAGCGCGATATTTTCTTACCTGAATGAACGCTTTATAAAACTTCCCGGAACTACTGGCGTTGTTACCATTTCGGTGGTGGTTTCCGTAATAATCTTTGAGAAGATATCAACTATATGACCAAAAATCATGCATCTATTTACAGCGCCCTGGTTGCAGACGTACTGATAGCAATTGTAAAATTTATTGCCGGTGCGCGCACTAATAGCTCATCAATGATTTCCGAAGGTATCCACTCTTTGGTGGATACTATCAACCAGATTTTGCTTTTATATGGTTTAAAGAGAAGTGCCAGACCGCCGGATAAGTATAGACCTTTTGGCTATGGTAAAGAATTGTATTTCTGGTCGTTCATTGTTTCCATACTTATTTTTGGATTGGGCGGTGGGCTATCAATTTACCAGGGCATTATACATATCCAAAAAGTGGAGCCTTTGATAGATCCCATGCTGAATTACATTGTCCTTGGCTTTTCTTTTATTTTTGATGGGGGCTCGTTCGTTATTGCTATCAGGGAATTTAATAAGACAAGGGGCAGCACAGGTTTTTGGAAAGCGGTCATTAATAGTAAAGACCCTTCAAGTTTTTTGGTATTGTTTGAAGACGGAGCAGCAGTACTTGGATTGATCACTGTTTTCGTTTTAATGCTGATTAACCATGCTTTTAATATGCCTTTTCTGGATGGCGTGGCTTCCATTTTAGTTGGATTACTGTTGGTTTTTGCTTCATTGATACTGGCGCGTGAAAGCCGCAGCTTACTGATGGGTGAAGGCATAGCACCCGAAACGCAACGAAAAATAAAGGAACTGACCGAGAGGGATCCGGCAGTAATTAAGGTAGGCAATATACTATCAACTTATGAGTCGCCTGATGAAATTGTACTCATGCTTATGGTTTATTTTAAAGCAGATCTCGATACTGAAGGAATTACTGATGCAATAGAAAGGGTACGAAAAGCCATTAAGCAGGAATATACGTTGGTTGGTTTTGTGATTATTCAGCCCCAGGCTATGCCATTGATGGAAAAAAAATAACAGGTAGTTAAATGCTTCCCTTTCAATTTTATTTGAGGCCAGAAGGATGGATGGACTTTGCATGTTTTTTAATAGAAGAATGCTTTCTTTGCATGGTCATTTATAAATACAGAGAATGAATCCTGGTGATATTCAATCCTGGTTCAAGAGAAACTTCAGTATCAAAAGTAATGGGCTCCTGCGATTCGCAGGAACCCATTACACCAAACAATCCGTAAGGTAACCATACCTGTGGCCAGAAGAACTATTTCGTAGCGGATGAACCGCTGTTATTATCTACTGCCGTCTTTGAATGCCACAGAAGTATTATGGCGTCGGTGCAGTGCCTGAAACAGCAACCAACGCCAGTGCATTGTAAGCGCCGTTCTTGATGTTATACAGTACATCGTTTACTTGTTGGTAAAACACGATGCCCAAAGCCAGGAACAATGGTTTTGTACTGTTTGCCATGACATTTATCGCCAGACTTGCCACATCGACGGTCGCCGCATTAGTAGCCGTTTCAGGAGTCGCAGCATTACCATTGATAAACGTTTCCGCTTCGAAATCTATCTCAGCGCCAGCAGCCACAATTTTAAAATGCGTGGCTCCATCCGGTGCTGCCACCATATTAGCAGGAATGAAAGCTGGAATGTCTACCGTAAGCATGCCGGCAGCGCGATCAATGGTAGCCGTGAAAGGTGCATAAAGGGAACCACCTAAAGGTGCATCACCATTGAACTCAAACCCATTCAGCAATTCCGCCTCACCATCGATAATGTTGCGTTGCCCTCTCAGATTCGTGACATCCGCCTTGATTACCTTCACCATCTCACGAACCAGCCGTGGTGTCATGCGACCATCCCGGACGTTTAACAGCATTGCCCGGAAGGCTGTCCGCAGTACTTTCCCTGCCTTACCGGCACGGCCAAACTCTGCACCATTTTCACGGGTACGTATAAACGCCGGATCTGTCGCGATGCGGTTGGCATCAACACCTCCTTTCTCACGGGCGAGGTTACCGTCCTTTGTTTTATAAAAAGTGATATTGCCAATAGTTCCTTCCAAGGGAATTATTCCGTTTTGTTTTGCCATTGGAAAATAATTTTAGATAATAAAAAAGGGCTTTCACATAGCCAGGCCCGTTAGGCTTACATCTGCGCAGGATGTTGTAAATTTGCATTTAACCACACCAAACTAAGCCGGCATTTTAACCCTGCAAAATTTCCATTCCGATTATGCCGAATTTGCACATATTAGTACCTAATCGCATAGTGATTTATGCAAAAGACATCCAGAATATTACCGGTAGGAGTGAACGCACTGTCAGGAAAATGCTGCAGCAAATCCGTAAAGCCAATGGTAAAAGGAGGGGGACTTGGTGACGATGGCAGCGTTTTAAAATTAAGTGCGGCATTGTATTTATATGGCAATGAAAGGATATATGATCAGTATTCAATAGAAATAGCACGACATGATTTAATAAATTTGTCGCATCTTTGTTTAATAGTATGGGGACGGCACAATTTAATAGTAACTGCATACCCATGTTTAATAAATAATGGACGGCATAGCCTGCCATACAAATGCAAGGTTTTATTATGGCGACACCCCGGGAAAGATTAGTTGAATCCCTGAAATTCCTGCAGGAGTTGCAGGATAAAGGAGCTGTCGGTATTCATACCGATGAAATTCCCAATCGGAAATACAGGGAATTATTACTTAAAAATGGCTTTATCCGTGAAGTTACAAAGGGTTGGTACATACCTACAGACCCCGCGGAAAAGGAAGGCGAAACTACGTCTTGGTATAGTTCCTATTGGGACTTCGTTGTGAAGTTCCTAAACTATAAGTTTGGTAATGAATGGTGTTTGTCGGCAGATCAGTCACTTCTCATCCATGCAGGAAACAGCACAGTGCCACAGCAACTGATGGTACGTTCACCGCAAGGAAATAATAATCCTACACCCTTGCCGCATAATACTTCCTTATTCAATTTAAAGACCAGTATTCCACCTGCGGATCAAACCGTCGTATTGGATGGAATGAGGATATACAGTCTGCCTGCTGCTTTGGTTTATAGCTCACCGGGTATTTATACAAGAAATGCCATAGATGCCCGCACAGCCCTTGCATTGATAAGAGATGCTTCAGAAGTATTGCCTATTCTTTTAGAAAAGGGGCATACAACATTTGCCGGCAGATTAGCAGGTGCTTTTAGAAATATAAACAGGGATAAAATAGCTGACCAGATTGTTGATACTGTTAAGCAGGCCGATTATGATATACGGGAAGAAGATCCTTTTGAAGCCAAACTGAACCTGAACCTTTCCTCCCGTGAACGTTCTCCTTATGCAAATCGAATCAGGCTCATGTGGCAGCAAATGCGTGAGATTATTATTGCCAACTTTCCCCAAGCGCCCGGCATACCCGATGATTCACAAGCCTATTTAAAGGACGTTGACGATATTTATGTAACTGATGCTTATCACTCACTTTCTATTGAGCGATATAGAGTGACACCTGAACTGATCGAAAGGGTAAGTAGTGGCAAGTGGAATAGCAAAGGAAACGAAGAAGATCGAAAACAAAGGGATGCAATGGCGGCAAGAGGCTACTTCCAAGCCTTTTTGCAGGTGAAAGAAACCATCACAGCCATATTGAAAGGAGCTAATTCGGGAAAGCAGGTGGATAAAGATCACTCAAAATGGTACAGACAGCTCTTCGACCCAAGTGTTGCTGCCGGACTATTAAAGGCCGCAGACCTTGCCGGGTATCGCAATCATCAGGTACATATCGGCAACTCCAAACACGTTCCTTTGAATGTTGATGCTATGAGGGATGCCATGCCCATACTATTTGAATTATTGGAAGAAGAACCAGCGGCATCGGTTAGAGCGGTATTGGGTCATTTCATTTTTGTTTTTATTCACCCGTACATGGATGGCAACGGAAGAATAGGACGTTTTCTAATGAATGCAATGTTGGCTTCAGGTGGATATCCGTGGACTGTTATTCCTGTGGAAAGAAGAACTGAATACATGCAGGCATTAGAGCAGGCAAGCGTAGGACAGGATATAACTTCGTTTGCCTCCTTTATTGGCTATTTAGTTAACGAGCAGTTACATGGCAAGATGGTAGCTAAATTACCAGAAACTAAATAGCGAAAAGAAGCTACATCTTAATCTGTAAGGCAACTACCGAGTGCTTTCCGTTTTTCAGGAGTCGCAGCATTTCCATTGATAAGCCTTTCCGCTTCGCAAGGATATAAACCAGATATACTTCGAAGTTATAGCCAAATATATTTTGTGCCGATCTGCACTGATTTAGCAAGCGTTTTCGGATCTTCGGAGAGATACAAAATTTCTCCATGATCTTAGCGATTAATTTGTTTGCTGCTTTTTCGAAGAAAAACTACAAAAAGGAAGTTTTGTTTGATGCGAAAAGGGGTTATATAATCTTCTATTAATAATTAATTATCAGATAGTTTTATTTTTCTACTTCCTTTAATAAGCTAAGCCCCCGCTGCCAGCGATAAAGCCCCGAATTAACAGCAGCTGCCGTCATCAATTCAAAGGCGGCTTTTTCGCTTCCGGATTTCCGGACTACTTTTACTACCTGTTCATCTGTAACCTTGTAAGAACATTGCCCAATTTGTAGCGCCAGCTTGTCATAATCTGGATCAGATAGAGCGGGGCCGTCAGTTGCTCGTTTCGCAAATGCCTGTCGAAATTCAGTATTTGTTAATCCAGGTCCTTCAAGCACGCGTTTGCGCAGTTCTTCGGCCAAGGTCCTGTGATCCGGGAGACCTTTCATCTTGCCCTTGCCGAAAACATAACCCTGTGTCAGCATTCGCTTGGCTGCCTGGAATAATTCAGCATTATCCAACATCTCAAAATTGAAAGTATTCGCGCAGCGAACAGTAATGCCGAACAGGGCGACAATTGCCATTGCATCTTCCAGTTCCCGTGCGGATATTCCGTTTTGAAGTACCGTAGCCACTTGTTCCTTAGTCAGTTCATCTGGTGTTTTGGTGAGTATTTCCAGGACCTCCAGGATGGCATATAATTTAGAAGGTAGGTTCGCCTGGCGAAAATCCGCAAGTGATGCCGCTACCATTGTTTTATTCAAAGCCAATGACGCAATAGCACCGTGCGCGTCTATGCAAAACGGGCATGAATTCCATTTTGCCGTCATAGCCGCGAAAAGTTCCCGCTCACCAACAGACCAACTGCTTTCGCCTCGCATGGCCGCCTGCGTCCAGGTTGTCATTGGCTTTCCATAAAAATCTCTATGATACATAACGATACGCGCGGCGTCAGGCAGGCGCATTCCCGATACGGTTGAGATAAACCTGATCAATAAGGCACGAAAAAAACCATCTCCTTTTTCTACTTTTTTAAGTCGCATACCACTTATTTTGTTAGTTAACGGGGCATTCACGAATACTGCAGTTCCTGTTTTATTTCCTTCTTTCAACATACAAAGGTAGAATGTCGAAGAAATGGAATATTGTATAAATCGGAAGTACTGGTCTGTGTAGAAAATCCTGTCAAATTATGGGAAGCTGGTAGTAATTCCGGGAGCCCGCGCTTTTACTGATCCAGCCATTGTTTAAATTCAGCTACCTTGTTCTTGCTGATGATAACATCCATATCTGGCGCCGGTTTCATAATCAGTTTCAGCTGATTTTTTCCATACAGCAATATGCTCTGTATGGCCCGGATATTAATAATAAATTGTCTGTTTGCTCTATAGAAATTGGTATTATCCAGCCATTTCATTATTTCATCCAGGCTATTATTACTATTGAAGGGACGATTTTCAAATGTGTAGAAATAAGGAAGTCCGTTGTCCAGAAAAACATAGGCAATGTCGTGGGTATCTAATTTTATCAGTTCATCTTTATGATAGGTGATCACTCTCTTTTTTACTATTTCAGTATCAGATGCAGCAGCAGGGGCCATCAACGGATGTGGAAGCTGCTGTAACTTTTCCTGCTGGGTGTTTAATTGCAGATTTAAGGCTTGCAATCCCACCACTTTATCATTTAACTCCTTTATTTCGTGGTCAATATCAGCTTCGTATTTTCTGTAAATCAGCCGGATGAGCATATAACAGCAAAGGCTGATGGCGATAGCACTCAGCAGCAAACCAACCAGGAACTGCAGGTGTAAATCAGACAACTGCTCCTGTAACACCGTTAAGTTAGCGTGGGAGGCTACCATCCAATCCGTTTGTGGTACCGGATAAACTGTTACTATTTCGGAGCTTTTCTGAGAATTGCCGGAGAATGTGCGCAGCCCATTTCTTTTTACGCCTGCTTGTAAAACAGCAATGAAAGAGCTGCTTTCCCCGGTTTTTAGTTCTTTTATCGCTGAGTTTTCTTCCCCGATGATTTGACCGATAAGGGCGGGGTTCGGATGGCACAGTTCAATTCCCTTTTGGTTATACATGCAGATGAAATCACTTTTGACATCGGTATTTTCGATGCTTCTCTGCAGGTTATTGATCACCTGTTGTTGTGTTAGTCCGCTATTGAGTTGCTGCTCCAGCAGGTGAGCGATTTCCCTTGCTTCCCGCTCTCCGGATGCTAATTTGGTACTCCACAACTTTTCCCTGGCAGCATTGTAAAGATATTGGGTGGATGCCAGGCTGATCATCAAAACAACGATGCTTATCCCTACGAGTGTTAAAGTATATAGCCGCGTTTTTTTCACTTGTTGTATACCTCTTTGATTAAATAAAATGGAGGGCCCTGCCATTTTAGAAAAGGTCCTGCTCCTTTTATGATAAAAACGAAAGTAGCCAAATTATTCAGTTTAAAATATTCGGCTTCAAGGTCAAAAAATTCCCTTTCCCCGGAAAGTAGTCTAAAAATCAATGAGTTGCAGGTATTTTCGATTCATCAAACAACAACGTAAAAATGTATCACCAATGAAAAAGAGGGTTAAAATAGTCGTTTTCCTGTTAATAGGAATTGTATTAATACAATGTTGGAGACCTGAAAAAATTGAAAGTGAACCAGCAAAAGATCTCTCTGATGTACCCAAAGAGGTGAGCGATATTTTGAGAAATTCCTGTTTTGACTGCCATTCTAATCAAACTAACCTGAGCTGGTATGATCAGTTAACACCTGCCAACTTTATCGTTAGTGGACACATAAGGGATGGAAGAAGCGTTCTTAATTTTTCAAATTGGGATAGTCTAAAACAACCTCAGCGAAGTGCTCTGCTATATTATGCTTTTAATAAGATCTTATCCGGTGAGATGCCGCTGCCCGCTTACAGCGCCATACATCGGGATGCGAAATTAAATAAAGCGGCTATCAGTACATTGAAAAGTTATGTCACTTCTCTTTCTCTCATGAGAACGGCCTTGAAGGAACCATTGCCTATCAGTGATAAAGCCACTGCTAATCCACCTGTCACTAAAACAGCATTGGATCCTAAGAAGGTAGCGCCCACCGCCAATGGTATCAATTACATACCTGATTACCGGGATTGGAAGGCTATCAGTACAACAGATCGGTTTGACAATGGGACCATGCGTATTATTTTTGGTAATAGCATCGCTGTAAAAGCCATCAGAGAGCACCACACCAATCCCTGGCCGGATGGAGCCATTTTTGCAAAAACGGCCTGGAAGCAACAAGTCCAGCCTGATGGCACTGTTGCCGCCGGAGATTTTGTCCAGGTGGAATTTATGATAAAAGACGCCAAAAAATATGTTGCTACCAAAGGCTGGGGATGGGCACGATGGAAAGGGGATCATTTAAAACCCTATGGAGAGCGCGCCGTTTTTGTTCAGGAGTGTATTAGCTGCCATAATCCCGTAAAGGATAATGATTATGTTTTTACGGCGCCTTTACAACTGGAGATAAATAAATCTGATACCACCACAAGATAAAAATGATAATATGAAATATATTAAATACGCTGTTGCGGTAGCCTTGTTTTTAGCTAGCTGTACTTCCCCGGATAGGGACAACTTAAATGAAAAAGCATCTGTTCAGGCAGCAGATGAATTGCCGGAAAACCCCTTATTGCTCATCCCGATAACATTTTCTATTAATCCTAAAGAAGGCAGTATGTCTACCTTATATGGAAATAACGAGGCCATGCAACATGCAAAACTGAATAGCGGCAATGCTTACCCCGCTGGCTCGGTACTTTATGAAGTTACCTGGAAACAAAAATCCGATTCTTTGTGGTATGGTGCCAATATTCCGGATCAAATTATCCGGGTAGAACGGGTAGTTTTCAATGGGGATGCTTTACCTGGCTACGAGTTGTACAGTGGGCATCCTTTAAGAAAAGTTGCTTTCCCATCATCGGCTCAACGGATAGCATTGATTACTGCACAGCAGATGGCCCATAATCCATAAGACTTATTGTATCAGAGGCGGATGGGGGATGTCGTCGCATGAGAATTACCGTAATGTTATAAAACATTTATATAAAAGCGATTCCTTATAGCATATATTTTTGGCTACCTTGCACCCTTATTTTTATCGCCCGGATGAAATCGCCTTTTATTACTGTCACTATTGTGTTGTTATGCCTGTGTAGCCTTACTGGTAAGGCAACCGATTCCTTAACTTATTCCCTTCGCCATTTCGATAACAGTAATGGGTTGCCGCAAAATAGTGTGAATACGATTGTACACGATAAGTATGGCTATATCTGGCTGACTACCGAAAATGGAATTGTGCGGTTTGATGGAGATCAATTTAAAGTGGCAGATATAAGAAATCTGTCGTTGAAATCCAATCGCTTTTATACTATATTCCAGGATACATTGGGCAATGTGGGTGCGCTCAACGAAAAAGATGAGGCGGTGCATATAGTGGAAGGGGTAGCCATGCGATATAGGTTTCATTCAAACGAACGGCGTCATTACCAGAAATGGTACCAGCCGGGAATGAAAAATCACCACGGTACTTCATATGCCCTGTCACTGCCCAATGAAAGTACAAGATGGGGCGCCAGAATTCATGAACTGAAATTGTACCGGGATGAAAGGAGTTTTTATCTATACCATAACGATACAGTAAGCTATGTCCGGGATGGAGTTGTCCGCAATACATTACCATTCCCTGTTGATAAATGCTGGAACTTCTTTATGTTGGATGGACGTTTTTTTCACCTTGAAAGTGATGGAGAAGTAACTGAATTCAGTAAACAGATAAAGCGTTCCACATTAAAAGGCGATATCCTGTCGGACCCTTTTTATCGCCATTCAGGCAGGCAGGTAGTGCCTTTCTGGAGTATATATGATACGAGCCATCTACTGGTCTATTTTAATCACACTTTCTATCTTGTAACAAGGAATAGCAATGATGAACTGGTAACGCGTAAACTGGTAGACAATTTTGACATAACGGGAAAGGAAATACGCTGTGCTTTTTATAGCGCAAAGGACGGCCGGTTGTTGCTCGGTAGTGCTACAAACGGTTTATTTGTATTGTCGCTGCAACAGTTTGTTGCAAAGTACGGAGGAGAAGGATCTGCAAGTTATTACAGCCAGATGCCCTATGGGCAGGATGGTATACTGATACCCAACGGGTATATATTGAAACCCAAAGGAGCCGCTATTCCATTGCCGCCTTTCAGGAGGCAAAACATCTCCGGCTTTTATAGTATCAGCACCGATGGAAATGGTGGTAGCTGGACCAGCAGGGGAATCTGGTTGTATCACCTGCAATTGTCGACATTCCGGTTACTTTCAACGGATACGCTACCCAGCTCTGTTAGCATGTTATACCGCGATGATAAAGGCTTGCTCTGGATAGGGCTGAAGGAGAGTAAAGGAATTGCCGTGCTGGATGACAACAGGAAGGATGCAGTGCCGGTATTGTTGCATGCATTTAAAGGAGAGATCACCTACTTCGCCAAGCTTAATTCCCGGCAGATGTGTGTGGGTACAGACGAAGGACTTTTCCTGCTGAACCCTTTAAATGGCAGCATAGATACCATAAAGGGCCTGGAAGGAAAGTATATACGCAGCATCACGGTTACCGGTTCAGAAGAAATATGGGCCACCACTTATGATCATGGATTTTATCTTTATCATAAAGGCAAACTGACACATTTTCCCTATGATCCGGATGGGTATATTACTACTGCCCACTGTATGGTACCGGATAGAAAAGGTTTTTTCTGGATTACCACCAATAGGGGACTGTTTCAGGTGAGCAAAAAAGATTTGCTGGCTTATTCGGAAAACGGAACCTTTCCGCTTTATTACCAATACTATGACAAGGAAGACGGATTTTTTACAAATGAGTTCAACGGCGGATGTCAGCCTTGTGCTGTTAGCCTGAACAATGGTTACATTTCTCTACCCTCTCTTAAAGGGATGGTATTTTTTAATCCGGATTCCATCAAACCAATATTGCCGGAGGCTGCGATGACGATTGACCAGCTGTTATTGGATAATTCGCCATTGCCGGTCAAAAATAAGGTGAAGTTACCACGTGAGTTTTCGTTGCTGCAGGTAATGTATAGCAGCCCCTATTTTGGGAATAGTAAAAACCTCATTGTCACTTACGCGTTGGTAAAGAACGCAGGCGATACCACCTGGCTGCCATTACCCGCAGAAGGCAAAGTATCTATCTCCACCTTGCCGGCAGGAGATTACAGCCTGGTAGTACGAAAACTGAATGGATTTGGCTATGGCAATTTTTCAGATAAGGTGTTACAGTTTGCAGTGCCGTTAGCCTGGCATGAAACACGCTGGTTCTATGTTACCTGTGCCCTGTTGTTACTGATCTTATCCTGGTTGTTTGTCCATTTGCGTGTACGGTATTTGCAAAATAAAGCCTTGCTGCTCGACATGATGGTAGACTTAAAAACAAAGGAATTAAAGAAGAGGACTATGTTCCAGCAAAGGATTGTACAGTCAGTCAGTCATAATGTACTAAGTCCGCTGCAGTATCAGCAATTCCTCTCAGAGAAAATTTTAACAGCTGCGAAAAAGGACGGAGGAGCTACCGTAAAAATGGCGTCTGCAATGAACGAACATACCAGCTATCTGTTCTACATGGTGTCTAATTTACTGAAATACCTGAAAAGCCAGGTGGAGATGGGGCCTGTCAGCGGTGTGTATTCGCCTGCGGCTGTTGCGGAAGATATACAAAAAATATTCCTGGCTATCGCTTCAGAAAAGAACACAGAGATCCTGAATAATATTCCTGACTGGCTGATGTTGTGGGGAGATGAACAACTTTTATCAGTCATGTTATACAACCTGGTGGACAACGCCGTAAAGGTAACCAGGAAAGGAGTAATCGTGATGGAGATGATCATGGAAGATGATCTGCTGTTGCTCCGTGTAAGGGATACCGGGCCGGGCGTACCCGAAGATGTGAAACACTGGTTTAACAAGCCGGGGAGCGAGGCCGGTCCCAGGAAGGGATCCGGCATAGGACTGCTCATCGTGAAGGAGCTGGCAGTTGCACAGGGACTGAAAATAACCCTGGACAGCAGTGAAGGTGAAGGCAGTAGTTTTACGATTGTATCTTTTCGCCGGCATGCATAGCATTGATCTTGGCGGCAAGTTCCACTACATTGTTGACCTTCATTTTTGTAAAGATTTTTAGTTTAAAAGTACTTAGGGTAGAAGATTGAATATTGAGTGCTGACTTGATATCCTGGTTTCCTGTGCCCCTGATCAACAGCTGCATCACTTGTGTTTCCCGTGGCGATAGTAACGGCATAGTCCCATCCGGCTTTTGTTTTGAATGTTGCAGCGTATTGATCATTTGCGTTTGTACGATGCCGCTCACAAAGGTATTACCCTGCAAAACATACTTAATAGCTTCTTTTACTACATCCGGTGGCGCCGTCTTGGGAAGGTAGCCGTTGGCTCCTGCTTTGATATAACTTAAAGCGTGCGTATCTTCTTCGAAGTAAGAAAAAATCAGAATCCGTAAATCAGGCTGCAGGGCTCTTGCCGCTGCTATCATCTGGGGACTGCCGCCACCCGGCAACTGGATGTCCAGTATCAGGAGGTCAAAGGTATTATGCCGTAAATGCTCCAGGGTGTCGTAAAAGGTATCTGCCTCTTTAATGATAACGCCAGGATAAACTTCATCAGTGATAAGACTAATTCCCATTCTCAGTACACTGTGATCTTCTGCTATTAAAATTGATTTCATGACCGGGTTCTGCTTTCGTTAGGATAGAAAATTTTCTATGTATCAAATAATTAGCCGCTTAAATTTAGAAAAGTCTCTATGCATGTACAAGCTTCAAAGATATATTTTTGATAAGCGGCAAATCCTGAATATTTTATAAGATAGGCAGACGACTGTATTTTGTAACCAGATATTCCTATGAAATAAGATTTTCCTCAGTTTTTACGATGAATGACTCCCCGGTACCGGGCAGGTAAAATTGCCGCTCCCCTCATAGGGATGGCGGCAAACAGACATTCTTATGTTTATACCATATGCTATGAAGAGATTTACTACCCTTGTATGCTTGTTATTGTCTTTCTTTTCGTTGAAAGCGGCCGACGATTATTATTGGGTTGGTGGCGGAGGACGCTGGAGTGATGTGAATCATTGGCGGATAGGCAGTTTCAATGGGAGTATTCCCGGAATCATACCCTCTGCTGCGAATAATGTTATTTTCGGGCCTGATAGTGGTTTTGGTGATAACGACTCGGTAAAGCTGGATGCAAATGCGTTTTGTGCCAATATGATCTGGACCACAGATGTACCAAAGAATCCCCTGTTCATCCGTCAGGGCGGCTCCACGCTGACAATTACCGAAAGTCTTTCTCTTGCCCCCAGCGTAACTTGTGAAGGAATCATGGTTACGTTTACAACCGGATCTGCTGCTACACTAACCACCAATGGCCCTGTACTGGGGTCGATAGGTTTTGATATCAATAAACCGGGAGGCAGTTTCACATTGGCAGATGACCTGATTTATAATGCGCCTGCTTCGGGAGGAAATACCATCACTTTGACTGCCGGTACATTTAACGCACCCGGGAGAAAAATATCTGCCTACACATTTGCCACCAGCAGTGCACTTGCACGAAGTATAGATATAAGTAACACAGAAATGAATATCTACCTTGGCTATAATTGTCAAGGTGCAAATAAAACATTGAATGCAGCAGGTAGTGTGATTAAAACCGGCAGGTTTTATTCCGACGCCGGACTATATAATATTGTTGAATCAGGTGCCAACCTGTTCACCCATGTTACGATTGTTAATACCACCTTCAAAAAACTGACTTTTACAAATACGTCGACCGTCTCAGAAGTGGGTATAAATTCGGGGAACACCATTGATACATTGATATTTAAGGGATCAGGAGCAGTAAGGGCCAATAGTAATAATGTGAATTATATAAGCTGCCAGGGGGCAGCGACCATAGGAGGAAGCGGTAATTATCTTAAATATGTGACAGTGCTCAATGGGCCTTTGGGTATTGCCAGTGGAGGCAACACCTTTGACACATTGCTGACCACGCCTAACCGTAATATCTCTATTGCAGGTACAACTACCATCAATAAACATTTCAGGGCGGGTGGGGCCCCTTGCAATGGCTTTACGGAGCTTACAGGAACTTCAACCGGCACATTGGCATTTGGAGTGGGGGCAACAGCCAGCATCGATAATGTATTGTTGACGAATGTGACGGCCACCGGCAGCATTGCGCCCATCACTTTAAATGGTATTGACGGTGAAGGGAATAGCGGGTTTATTATCAACTCGCCATCTGTCGCAGGCACTACCCTGTATTGGGTGAATGGAGCGGGAGACTGGAACGACAATTCTCACTGGAGTACCAGTAGCGGGGGGCCGGGAGGCGCTTGTATCCCTTTTATCAGGGATAATGTGGTGTTTGACATTAACAGTGGTTTTGTGACAGGCAGTAATACGGTTACTACCAGTGCCAATACCTATTGTAATAACATGACCTGGGCCAGCGGCGTCACCGGTAGTCCCACATTTAATGAAAGCATTGCATTTGTAATGCAGATCTATGGCTCTGTGGTGCTGGAACCCACGGTAACGATGAATGCCTTTGTGGACATGCGTGGCACTTCCGCTGCAATGCTTACGACAAACGGCAGTACGCTGGGGGTAAGCCAGTATACCGTCTGGAAAGATGCAGGCAGTCCGGGAGCCGGTCTCACACTGCTGGATAACTGGACTAACGCCGGTTCCGGGTTCGTAGTTGCGAGAGGTGCGTTGAATTTAAGCGGGCGTACGGTGAACATATATGCAATAACCAGTACCGGCTCTCTGGCAAGATCAATCGACATCAGTAATGCGCGTATCTCGGTAAGCAACTGGAATTACACCGGTAGCCTCTTTACGCTCAATGCTACCAATTCATACTTGTTGGCGCGTTTACTGTTAGCTACACGCGCCGCTACCTATAATGTGGTGGATTGTGACGCGACGGTGGCCGGTAATATGGACGTCTCAACAACTACTTTCGGCCAGCTTACGTTTACCAACAACGGGCTTACAAGTGCCGCCAGGATAAATACCGGGAATATCATACGGAAGTTGGAATTTAAAGGGCAGGGAATGATCCTGGGTACTGGTAACATGATGGATTCACTGGTTACTGCCGAGAACCGTAATTTCTTCTTTTACAACGTGGGCACCGGCAATACAACCACCATTAATAAGTATTACAAAGCTACCCATCCCTCCTGCAGTGGATTAGGAGAAGTCAGAAGCGGAACAACCGCCATCAGTACAGTTAATTTCGGTCCGAATGCGAAAGTGGATATAGCCAATGTTTATTTGGTAAATATCGCCGCTACAGGTGGTGGAGGCACCTTAACACTTCCTATTGCATTTAGCGGAGCAGATGCGGGAGGAAACAGTGGGTGGACTATCGGCTCGTCAACAGGGAGTGCACGTTATTGGATTAACGGCAGTGGCGACTGGAATGATGCGAGTCACTGGAGTACCACCAGTAATGGTGTTGGCGGCGCTTGTGTACCTACTGTAACAGATGATGTGTATTTTGATGCGAACAGCGGCTTTACCGCTGCATCTAAAACGGTGACCATTAATAACGGTAATGCCTACTTTCATAATGTGAGCTGGGCGGGTGCGGCCAATGATCCGGTCTTTACAAAAAATAATGCCTGGACCATGGAATGCTGGGGAAACAGTATTGTGCTGAACCCGGCGTCTACACTGAATATATCTACATTGTTGCTAAAGGGAACGGAGCAAACGGTGATGACGGGACAGTGTAAAGGTAGTTTTGACTTAGAGATTAACAAACCGGGAAGTGGCCTTACACTCGCGAATGATTATACCAATACACTTACCCGTTTTTTCCTGGTAGATGGTAACTTCACCGCCTCCGGCAAGGTGCTGAATATTGCTAGTATAGATAATGCTGGCCGCGATAACCAGATTGCCCTTGATATTAGTGGCAGTACCATCAAAGGGGATATCCGCTACTATGGTACCACCACCAAACGGACACTGAACGCGGCTAATTCGAATATTACCGGTGCCGTTACCTTAAATGGGTTTACCTATAATATCATCACTGTGCCGGGAATGGTTGCGGCCAACGCTACCATCTCCAATACAACCGTTAAATCACTTGTTTTTACAGACCCCGCGACCACCTCGGCAGCTGGTATAAACGGCACCAATAATACCATTGGCTACGTGGAGTATAAGGGTAGTGGAGGTATTTATGGTACAGGTAATACGATTGATACATTGATCTTTTTTCCAGGCGACATTTATACATTTGCCGGCGGTAGTAACACCACCATCCGGCATGAATGGTTCGGTAGTGGTACTCCTTGCCGTCTTACCGAAATCAAAAGCAGTAATGCTACGAATGCCACAATTACTAAACCGGCTGGCTCAGTAGAGTTTGACTACATACGCCTCCAGAGGATAACAGGTACCGGTGGTGCGTCATTCTCTATCAAACAACATAGTACTGATCAGGGAGGTAATATTGGCTGGACAGTTGTGCCATATAATGGCTCCTCACCCATTCAGGGACTAGGAGATGATGTTGAAATATGTTCCACTGCTTTCCCTTACGAATTGAATACCCAGGGCTTTTTTGGATCACCTTCTTCCCAATATCTCTGGAATGACAACAGTACTAAGGACAAGCTGATAGCAAACGGTCCGGGTAAATATTATGTGAGGGTCAGCTTCCCTGATGGCTGTTCTGTTAGCGATACTATTAATATAAAACAGACAGTAGTGCCGGTGAGTCCTATCACAGGAACTACGGCAGTGTGTCTTGGCTTCAATACAACATTGAGTTCTACTACTACCGGCGGTGTATGGAGTAGCAGCGATGCGGCTGTGGCGAGCATAGATGCTGCTGGTGTTGTGACAGGTGTAACCATCGGTACTGCTACGATAACCTACACCATTACGAATGGAGGAGGATGCTCCAATAGTCAGACCGTCACTGTTACGGTAAGTAGTCTGCCCGTTGTGGCAGCCATTACCGGTACAGGTGATGTTTGTATAGATGGAACCACAACATTAAGTTCCACTACTACCGGTGGTGTATGGAGCAGCAGCGATGCGGCTGTGGCTAGCGTAGATGCCTCCGGTATTGTGACTGGTGTAACAGCGGGTAGCGCAACAATAACTTATACCGTAACGAATGTGAGCGGTTGTAAGGCTTCGCAGATCATGAATGTCACTGTAAACGGTCTGCCCGTTGTGGCTGCCATTACTGGTACAGGTACTGTTTGTATCGATGAAACTACAACATTAAGTTCCACTACTACCGGTGGTGTATGGAGTAGCAGCAATGCAGCTGTGGCTAGCGTAGATGCCTCCGGTGTTGTAACTGGTGTAACAGCAGGTAGCGCAACAATAACTTATACGGTAACCAATGCGAGCGGTTGTGAGGCTTCGCAGGTCATGAATGTCACCGTAAACGGTCTGCCCGTTGTGGCAGCCATTACCGGTACAGGTACTGTTTGCGTAGACGGAACCACAACATTGAGTTCCACTACTACCGGTGGTGTATGGAGTAGCAGCGATGCGGCTGTTGCCAGCGTAGATGCCTCCGGTGTTGTGACAGGTGTAACAACCGGTAGCGCAACAATAACTTATACCGTAACGAATGTGAGTGGCTGTAAGGCTTCGCAGGTCATGAATGTCACTGTAAATGGTCTGCCAGTTGTGGCTGCCATTACAGGTACAGGTACTGTTTGCGTAGATGGAACCACTACATTAAGTTCCACTACTACCGGCGGTGTATGGAGTAGCAGCGATGCGGCTGTGGCGAGCATAGATGCTGCTGGTGTTGTGACTGGTGTAACCACCGGTACTGCTACGATAACCTACACCATTACGAATGGAGGAGGATGCTCCAATAGTCAGACCGTCACTGTTACGGTAAGTAGTCTGCCCGTTGTAGCTGCCATTACCGGTACAGGTACTGTTTGTATAGATGAAACTACAACATTAAGTTCCACTACTACGGGTGGTATATGGAGCAGCAGCGATGCGGCTGTTGCCAGCGTAGATGCTGCTGGTATTGTAACAGGAGTAACAGCAGGTAGCGCAACAATAACTTATACCGTAACCAATGTGAGTGGCTGTAAGGCTTCGCAGGTCATGAATGTCACCGTAAACGGTCTGCCAGTTGTGGCAGCCATTACAGGAACAGGTACTGTTTGTATAGATGGAACCACTACATTAAGTTCTACTACTACGGGCGGTGTTTGGAGTAGCAGCAATGCCGCTATTGCCAGCGTAGATGCCTCCGGTGTTGTAACAGGAGTAACAGCGGGTAGCGCAACAATCACTTATACGGTAACGAATGTGAGCGGTTGTAAGGCTTCGCAGATCATGAATGTCACTGTAAACGGTCTGCCCGTTGTGGCTGCCATTACTGGTACAGGTGATGTTTGTATAGATGAAACTACAACATTAAGTTCCACTACTACCGGTGGTGTTTGGAGTAGCAGCGATGCGGCTGTGGCTAGCGTAGATGTTGCTGGTGTTGTAACAGGTGTAACAGCAGGTAGCGCAACAATAACTTATACGGTAACGAATGTGAGTGGCTGTGAGGCTTCTCAGATCATGAATATCACTGTAAATGGCCTGCCCGTTGTGGCTGCCATTACTGGTACAGGTGATGTTTGTATAGATGAAACTACAACATTAAGTTCCACTACTACGGGTGGTGTATGGAGTAGCAGCGATGCGGCTATTGCCAGCGTAGATGCCTCCGGTGTTGTAACAGGTGTAACAGCTGGTAGCGCAACAATAACTTATACGGTAACGAATGCGAGCGGTTGTAAGGCTTCGCAGGTCATGACTGTCACCGTAAACGGTCTGCCAGTTGTGGCAGCTATCACAGGTACAGGTGATGTTTGTATAGATGGAACCACAACATTAAGTTCCACTACTACCGGTGGTGTATGGAGCAGCAGTGATGCTGCTGTGGCCAGTGTAGATGCCTCTGGTGTTGTGACAGGTATAACAGCTGGTAGCGCAATAATCACTTATACCGTAACGAATGCGAGCGGTTGTAAGGCTTCTCAGATCATGAATGTCACTGTAAATGGCCTGCCAGTTGTAGCTGCCATTACAGGCACAGGTGATGTTTGTATAGATGAAACTACAACATTAAGTTCCACTACTACCGGTGGTGTATGGAGTAGCAGCGATGCCGCTGTTGCCAGCGTAGATGCCTCCGGTATTGTAACAGGTGTAACAGCAGGTAGCGCAACAATAACTTATACGGTAACGAATGCGAGCGGTTGTAAGGCTTCTCAGATCATGACTATCACTATAAATGGCCTGCCAGTTGTAGCTGCCATTACAGGCACAGGTGATGTTTGTATAGATGAAACTACAACATTAAGTTCCACTACTACCGGTGGTGTATGGAGTAGCAGCGATGCCGCTGTTGCCAGCGTAGATGCCTCCGGTATTGTAACAGGAGTAACAGCAGGTAGCGCAACAATCACTTATACGGTAACGAATGTGAGTGGCTGTAAGGCTTCTCAGATCATGAATGTCACTGTAAGTAGTCTGCCCGTTGTGGCAGCCATTACAGGCACAGGTGATGTTTGTATAGATGAAACTACAACATTAAGTTCCACTACTACCGGTGGTGTATGGAGTAGCAGCGATGCCGCTGTTGCCAGCGTAGATGCCTCCGGTATTGTAACAGGAGTAACAGCAGGTAGCGCAACAATAACTTATACCGTAACGAATGTGAGTGGCTGTAAGACTTCTCAGATCATGAATGTCACCGTAAGCGGTCTGCCAGTTGTAGCTGCCATTACTGGTACAGGTGATGTTTGTATCGATGAAACTACAACATTAAGTTCCACTACTACCGGTGGTGTATGGAGCAGCAGCGATGCGGCTATTGCCAGCGTAGATGCCTCCGGTGTTGTAACAGGTGTGACAGTGGGTAGTGCAACAATCACTTATACCGTAACCAATGTGAGTGGTTGTAAGGCTTTGCAGGTTATGAATGTCACCGTAAATGGTCTGCCAGTTGTGGCTGCCATCACAGGTACAGGTACTGTTTGTATAGATGGAACCACTACATTAAGTTCCACTACTACCGGTGGTGTATGGAGCAGCAGCGATGGGGCTGTGGCCAGCGTAGATGCCTCCGGTATTGTAACAGGAGTAACAGCAGGTAGCGCAACAATAACTTATACCGTAACGAATGTGAGTGGCTGTAAGACTTCTCAGATCATGAATGTCACCGTAAGCGGTCTGCCAGTTGTAGCTGCCATTACTGGTACAGGTGATGTTTGTATCGATGAAACTACAACATTAAGTTCCACTACTACCGGTGGTGTATGGAGCAGCAGCGATGCGGCTATTGCCAGCGTAGATGCCTCCGGTGTTGTAACAGGTGTGACAGTGGGTAGTGCAACAATCACTTATACCGTAACCAATGTGAGTGGTTGTAAGGCTTTGCAGGTTATGAATGTCACCGTAAATGGTCTGCCAGTTGTGGCTGCCATCACAGGTACAGGTACTGTTTGTATAGATGGAACCACTACATTAAGTTCCACTACTACCGGTGGTGTATGGAGCAGCAGCGATGGGGCTGTGGCCAGCGTAGATGCCTCCGGTATTGTAACAGGAGTAACAGCTGGTAGCGCAACAATCACTTATACGGTAACGAATGTGAGTGGCTGTAAGGCTTCTCAGATCATGAATGTCACTGTAAGTAGTCTGCCCGTTGTGGCAGCCATTACAGGTACAGGTACTGTTTGTATAGATGGAACCACTACATTAAGTTCTACTACTACCGGTGGTGTATGGAGTAGCAGCGATGCAGCTGTTGCCAGCGTAGATGCCTCCGGTATTGTAACAGGAGTAACAGCTGGTAGTGCAACAATAACTTATACGGTAACCAATGCGAGCGGTTGTAAGGCTTCTCAGATCATGAATGTCACTGTAAGCGGTCTGCCAGTTGTAGCTGCCATCACAGGTACAGGTACTGTTTGTATAGATGGAACCACAACATTGAGTTCCACTACTACCGGTGGTGTATGGAGCAGCAGTGATGCCGCTGTGGCTAGCGTAGATGCCTCCGGTATTGTGACTGGTGTAACAGCAGGTAGCGCAACAATAACTTATACGGTAACGAATGTGAATGGCTGTAAGGCTTCTCAGATCATGACTATCACCGTAAACGGTCTGCCAGTTGTGGCAGCCATTACAGGTACAGGTACTGTTTGCGTAGACGGAACCACAACATTGAGTTCCACTACTACGGGCGGTGTATGGAGCAGCAGTGATGCGGCTGTGGCCAGCGTAGATGCTGCTGGAGTTGTAACAGGTGTAACAGCTGGTAATGCAACAATCACTTACACCGTAACGAACATGAGTGGATGTAGCAGCAGCAAGGTGATAAACATTACCGTTAATAAATGTAATAACCAACAACCTCCGGTGGCTAATAATGATGTGGCAACGACATTTGTAAATATTCCGGTGCTGATTAATCTCATTGCCAACGATGTTCAAACCGGCGGTTTGCTTGACCTCTCCTCTGTCATCATCGTGAGTCAGCCATCTAAAGGCACAATTAGTATAAATGCTAACGGCACCGTAACCTATTCGCCTGTCACTGCTTTCATCGGCACAGATATCTTCAGTTATACCATCCGTAATACTCGCAATGACGTGTCAAATCCGGCCACTGTTACCGTTACAGTAAAGCCATTGCCGGGCGCTGTGAATGATACAGCGCAAACCTTGCCAGGAAGGGAAGTCGTGGTGAGTGTACTGGATAATGATACGGGATTGACCGGCTTTGCCGACATAATAATTACAACCCGGCCAGCCAGAGGCACCTTAAGAATAGATGCGGATGGTAAGATAATATATATGCCAGATGCTGGATTCAAAGGGGTAGATGTATTTGCTTATCAGGTGAAAGACCTTGCAGGTAATATTTCAAATGAAGCTATCGTAAGAATTACGGTTACTGAGGATGGATTCTTTATACCAAATGCCATTACACCTAATAATGATGGTATAAATGACCGTTTTGTAATACCGGATCTCTACAAATATCCCGGTAGCTCGCTATCCATATTTAATCGCTGGGGTAATGAAGTGTATTATTCCGGCAACTATAATAACAATTGGGATGGTAACGGCTTGGGTGGTGGTACTTACTACTATGTATTGAAACTAAAAATACCAGAAGGCGCCAAAGCATATAAAGGTTGGATCCAGTTACTGAAATAAAACAAAAGCGATGCGTGTAAAAATATTTTTTCTGATGCTATTCTCTACTGTTGTCTGTCTTTCAGTAAGTGCCCAGCAGGAAGTACAGTTTAGTCAGTATGCATTTAATGGATTAGCCGTAAATCCCGCCTATGCCGGGTATAGAGGTGATGCTTACCTGAATACCACTTACCGCAAGCAGTGGGTGGATTTTCCGGGAGCTCCGCAAACGGGCGTTGTATCATTAGATGGGCTTCCCAACTGGATCCAGGATGAGCGGGTAGGACTGGGGATTCAGGCCCAATGGGATAAACTGGGACCACAGGAATATCTTTCTTTAGGAGGATCTTACGCCTACCGCATTCCGTTAAACGAGTCCGGGAGTTCAAGACTAAGTATCGGTATGGGATTAAGCCTGGCGCAGTATAGCGTAAAAGGCAACGTATTGCAGTTCACAGATGTGAACGACCCTTCTGCACCAGCGGGTAAAATCAATGCACTCAAGCCGGATGCCAGCTTTGGAGTCTACTACAATACATCGACTTTTTATGCAGGAGCTTCCGTTTTACAGTTGTTTTCGCAGGAATTATCAGGAAAGATTGCAATTACCGGCGGTGACCGCGAGTACCTGGTTATCAAAAGAACGAAACATTATTATTTCACTTCCGGCTTTCTGATTGACTTATCTGACCAATTAAAATTAAAACCTTCCATTATGGTGAAGGAAGATTTTAAAGGACCAACAAGTTTCGATCTGAATGCTTTTTTATTGCTGAATGAAAAGCTCTGGCTTGGAGGTTCTTACCGCTCTTCTGCGGATATCTGGAAGAAACATAGTCTTCAGGACGGACTGATGAAGTCCAACGCAGCCAGCATTATTGTAGAGTTTTTTGCAAATGATCGGTTAAGAATAGGCTATTCCTATGACTTCACAACAAGTGGACTATCCAGCTACCAATCTGGTTCGCATGAAATATCCATTGGACTGTTACTTCTTAGTAAAAAGCGCCAGGATAGGGTGCTTAGTCCCAGGTATTTTTAATCTCACCGATTAAACCAATAATAAATGATCATAAAAAGGCATTTTAATAAGGCATTGCTGACAGGTGGTTTAATGGGCGTTTTTACGATGGTATTTGCGCAGGAGCAAAAATCGGCTTTAGCACTGGCGGATGCACATTACCTGCGCTATGAATACAAACAGGCGGCAGTATTTTACGAGGAAGCAGCTTCAAAGAAAAACACCAACATTGCAATATTCCGTAAGCTGGCGGATTGTTACCGTAATACGAATAATTATTTGAAGGCAGCCACCTGTTACAGCAAAATAATAACCCTGGACAGTGTACAATCAGAAGACCTGCTTTACTATGCGGATGCATTAAAGAGTACAGGCGACTACGCCAGGGCAAAAGAAATATATGCCCGCTACATGCAGCAGGGCGGCAGCGATGCATCAAAACAGATGGCGGGTTGTGATTCTGCAATACACTGGAAAGCAATACGCCCGGAGTTTAGTACAAGAAATCTGAGTGAATTAAATACCGGCGCTTCTGAATGGGGCGCTACCTGGTACCTTGGAAAGCAGTTGGTTTTTACGTCAGACAGTTTACGCTATACGATGATTGCTGCTTCAAAGAAGGAGGTAGGAAGAACTGGAAATGACTACTCGAAATTATACCGGGTGGATTCCGTAGGCAATAATCCCAACGGGATAATTATCCGTGGCTTCGATGCAAAGATGAATAGTTACCGTTACCATATCGGACCGGTGATTTTTTCGGCAGGAGGTGATACTGCCTATCTCACGCTGACGAATGTGGACAAAGGCACCTATCATGGGCGGAAATCATATTATACCCGGCGCCTGGAACTGCATTACAGCATAAAAAAGGAAGGGGAGTGGCAGACGCCTGAACCATTTGCTTATAATAATCCTGCTGCTTATTCCCTGGGACACGCTGCATTAACGGCCGATAATCATATCCTCTATTTTACCAGTGATATGCCCGGTGGTTTCGGAAAAACAGATATCTGGTACTGTGAAAAGCAGGCTGACGGCAGTTGGAGCAACCCCCGGAATTGTGGTCCCGTCATCAATACAGAAGAGGAAGAAGCTTTTCCCACTATTAACGAGGAAGGACGTTTATACTTTTCCAGTAAAGGACATGCGGGTATGGGTGGATTTGACATTTTTTCTGCTCAGGGCTATGCCACTACCTGGTCCATACCCCTAAACCTGCGCAATGGTTTTAATTCTGAAGGCGACGATTTTTGCCTGGTAAAACAGCCAAACGGTCATGGCATATTCGCCTCCAACCGGGAGGGCGGCCGGGGGGATGATGACCTTTATGCTTTTGAATCCTTATCGCAGCCGGCGGCGCTTGTATCTGTTGCTGAGCCAAAAATACTGGAAGCATTTGTTTATGATAGTGAAACCGGTTTACCTGTAAAAGATGCCGTTGTAAGCCTGAAGGATGAGGACCGGAATGAAATGTGGACACTCCTGGCAAATCATGAAGGAAAACTACGGTGGGTACTCACAGATGAACACCGGTTCGTGATATTTGCTACGGGAAAGGATCACGCATTTGCAGTGCCAGTAAGGTTTACCGCAAAGGGTAAAGATACATTACGCCTGGAGTTAAAGCTACCGAAAGCGCCACCTGTTGTGGGCAATACTTTTGTTTTGCAAAATATTTATTATGATCGTGACGATTATCATATCCGTCCCGATGCTGTGATGGCACTGGATTCCCTGGCAGCTACAATGGAGCGTTATCCGGGGATGCGTGTAGAACTCGCTGCTCATACAGACAGCAGGGCCAGCACGGAGTACAATTTGATATTGTCCAACCGCAGAGCCGCTTCGGCAGCAGCTTATCTTATCAGCAAGGGCATTAGCGAAGAACGGATCATAGCAATAGGTTATGGGGAAAGCCGCCTGCTGAACCGCTGTGCTGATGGATTGGATTGTACAGAGGAGGAACACCAGCAGAACAGGAGAACGGAAGTACGCATACTTCAACGATAATATGTAGCATTCATAGGGGTAGATAAAAGGCCGGCAGTAAAGACATGTAAACTGACCGGCCTAATTTTTCAGGTTGAAAAGTTCCATTTTCTTTACGAGATCAATGATATTGGTAACCTGCATTTTTTCAAAGATGCGTGCTTTATAAGTACTTACTGTGGTGGCATGTATCAGTAGTGTGGCGGCAATCTCATTTACCGGCAACCCTTTGCAGATCAGCTGCATCACTTCTTTTTCCCGGGGTGAAAAACTGTTAACTTTGTTTGTACTTTCAGCCGTTAGCTCTACGAGTTTCTTTTGCATTTCGCCTTTCATGACATGACTTATGTATTTTTTCCCTTCGAGCGTACTGATAAGCGCCAGCTGTATATCTTCCTCTTTCGCCTTTTTATCGAGATAACCATCTGCGCCGACTTGCAGGTAGTTAAGGGCGTACAATTGTTCGGATAAATCGGAGAAGATCAACACGCTGAGGGTTGGCTGCCGGAGCTTTGTTGCTGCGACCGTATTGAGATGAGTACCGCCTGGCAGGTCTGTGTCCAATATCAGTAGATCATAATGCTGCTTTTGTAGTTTAATGATCACTTCATCCAGCGTGACTGCCTCTTCAGTGATGGTGTTTATTGGAAGTGCGGATATGATTTGAGCCAGTCCGGTCCTTATCACAAAATGTTCATTGGCTATCAGTATTTTCTTCATCTGTATAGGGTAATTATCATATGCTTATCACATAAAAATACACATACGCCGCTAATTATAATATATAATAATTAAGCGGTAATTCTTCAAATGTCATCATCTCCTTCATTTTCGATATCGGGTATCCATATTTCCCTGGATATCTATAGAATCGAGATGAGAAAGTCTTACGGGACAAAACTTGTTCCAGCATGTATTAGGAATATAGTTGAAAGCAGGGGATGCCCTGGATTTTGAGCATATAGTTTAGCGAAACTTGGTTGCTTGTTAAATTTTTTCTATTTTCGGGATATGAGAATGACCGTAATGTTATAAAATCTTCCCTTGGCTTAACACTTAAGCAATGCACCATGTTCTCCATGGTGCGAATAATTTCATCGTATACTTCACCACTCGTTATTTCATTTATCCTTTTACAACAGGATTGTTGTGCTATGGATGTAATCATAAAAGTAAATTTTATGCCAGATATATTAAGCAAACAAGAAATCGAACAGTTTATTACCGACGGATTTGTTAGGATTGACAATGCATTTTCTTCAGATGTTGCTGCCGCCGCTTTGGATATTTTATGGAAGGATATTCCTTTTGAACGCACGAACCCCAATACCTGGACTGAGCCAGTAATCCGCCTGGGCATGTACGCGCAGCAGCCTTTTATTGATTCGGTTAACACACCGGGGTTGCATGCAGCTTTTAATCAATTGATTGGTGCAGATAAATGGATGCCGTGTCGTAGTGTAGGAACATTTCCAGTCAGATTTCCCTCAAACAAGCAACCGAACGACACTGGTAAGCACGTGGATGCAAGTTTTCCTGGCGATGACCCTTCCAATTATTTTGAATGGCGTGTTAATATAAAGTCCAAAGGACGTGCTTTATTAATGTTGATTTTATATTCCGGTGTGGCTGAAACAGATGCCCCGACGGTCATCTACAGGAAGTCGCACATCGATGTAGCAAAACTTTTATATCGGGAAGGTGATAAGGGCCTTTCCTTTATGGATCTTGCAGGCAGGTTGGATGAATTGCCAAAACGTGAAGAAGTGTTGGCAATTGGTAAAGCAGGAACTGTTTATCTGTGTCACCCTTTTTTGGTGCATGCAGCCCAGGCACACAGCGGCAATACACCTAAGTTTATGGCGCAACCTCCTTTGTTACTACGAAAGGAATTAATTATTACGGATTCCGATATTGGCTATACTCCTGTAGAGCAAGCTGTCCGGTTAGCCTTGAACGACTAAACAAAGTTAACTTTGAGAAAGCTGTGAAACGTTCCTGAAAAGTCAGACGCATTTGGATTGATCCTATAACATGTAAATGCTACTCTTTATTATAAGGGTAGCATTTATATTTCCGGGAGTCCGGATAAATTTGATCACCGGGAAATCAAAGCACAATTAAATTAATTTTTAAACAAAAAGGAAGGTATGAATGTTTCAATAAAGAGGATTTTACCTGCCTCTCTCTCGTCGTTACTCCATTCTTAAGCATATACAATCGTTAGCACCCATCTAACAGGCTTAAGCATACTCAACTTTTAGCATTCTTATCAATCGCCGGGTAAACTATTTGAGCAAAATCAAATAATACTATCATGGATATCCAAACACAGTTTTTGGTAAGAAGCTTTATTTCCTCCTTTAATGTAAAAAAAGACATTCCTGTTCAGTATGACTATTGTTTGCTGAAACGATTCCCGGATGCAAATCTATCTCCGTCATATTTCCCTCAGCTAAGGAAAAATGTATATCCTATTGTTAATATAAAATAAAAGTTATGATGAGGAGACTAATGTTATGGGTTCTTTTAATCACAAATACCATCAGTATTAGTTGTGTATTTGGACAAAAAAAAGATCACCCTAAAAAACCAAATATTATAATGATCATCTCAGACGATACCGGTTGGGGTGATCTTGGCGTCTATGGTGGTGGTGTAGGTCGCGGTATGCCAACACCTAACCTGGACAGGTTGGCAAAAGAAGGAATGCAGTTCTGGAATTTCTATGGCCAGCCAAGCTGTACACCTGGAAGAGCAGCTATGTTAACGGGCCGGATACCTAACCGCAGTGGTATGACCACTGTGGCATTTCAAGGTCAGGGAGGAGGTTTGCCGGCTGCTGAATGGACGCTTGCATCAGTACTCAAACAGGCGGATTATAAAACTTATTTCAGTGGCAAATGGCATTTGGGTGAGGCCGATTATGCAATGCCGATTGCACAGGGATTTGATAAAATGCAAAACGTGGTATTGTATCACCTGAATGCATATACTTATGCTTTCCCATCCTGGAATCCGGAGATGTCCGGGGAGATGCTGGCTTTCTTTAAGAAAGTAACAACCGGTGTGCTTGAAGGTGAAGCCGGAGGCAAGACGAGGGAGGTTACAAAGGTAACAGAAGAAAATATTGGTGAGCTGGATATGCAAATGACTGAAAATGTACTTAAGCAGTTAGATGAATATGCAAAAGGATCAGGTCCGTTTTTTATGTGTATCAATTTTGCTAAAAACCATCAGCCTAATGTACCATCAAAACAGTTTGCAGGCAAATCATCTGCTAAAAGCAAGTATGCTGATTGCGTAGTAGAAATGGATTATAATGTGGGTCGCATTATGGATGAAGTCCGCAAACTGGGAATAAGTGAAAATACTTTTGTTGTCTATACTGTTGACAACGGCGCATGGCAGGATGTACACCCTGATGCTGGTTATACCCCGTTCAGAGGCTCGAAAGGCACTGACAGGGAAGGAGGCAGCCGCGTTCCTGCCATTGCCTGGTGGCCGGGTCAGATTAAGGCAGGAAGCGATAATCATGATATTGTCGGAGGGCTTGACCTGATGGCAACCTTTGCCAGCCTGGCTGGTATAAACCTGCCCAAAAATGACAGGGATGGTAAGCCCATTATTTTTGACAGCTATGATATGTCCAATGTTCTTTTTGACGAAGGGAAACCATTGCGCGATAGGTGGTTTTATTTTACTGAATCAGAATTAACTCCTGGTGCAGCAAGGGTAGGACGCTGGAAGGCCGTGTTTAATACACGCGGAGATAACGGTGCGCTTGCTGGTAGCGATATGCCTGGTCAGCAACTGGGATGGAGAGGTGCGGAAAGTTATGTGGCTACGGTTCCCGCTGTTTATGACCTCTGGGCAGATCCACAGGAAAGGTATGATCTCTTCATGAATAGCTTTACCGAAAAAACCTGGACATTGCCCATCTTTAATAAAGCAATGCAGGAACTAATGGACTCTTACATCAAGTATCCTCCAAGACCTCTTCAGAGTGAAGTTTATTCAGGTCCCATGGAAATCAATAAATTCCGTACAATCCAGGAGGCTAAGAAACTGATGGAAAACAAGGGTATAAAATTACCTGCTGAATTGAATAAGCAATAATAATTTCCCCCCTGGCGCATTATACGAATCTGCAGGATGCGCCAGGGTTTTATTGTCCTTGTAAGGCTTCTCAACTTTATTATTTTTTAATATCAATCAGGGTGTATGAAAATAATTTCATTTACAATGATCGTAGTTTCCATGTCCGTGCTGGTTGCATGCACGAGCAAAACTGAAAATACCAACAGGAATGGTGACGAAAAAAGAGATACACTGTATGCTAAAGATCCGTTGCCGTCATGGAACGACGGGGACGTTAAGAAAGCTATTATTGATTATGTAAATAATGTCACTAATGCGGATGGTGCTGATTTTATTCCCATAGCAGACCGGATTGCCACCTTTGATAATGATGGTACCCTATGGGCTGAACAGCCTGTATATTTCCAGTTTTTTTATGCGTTGGATAAAGTAAAATCTATGTCATCGGGTCACCCTGAATGGAAGACCCAGGAACCTTTTAAATCCGTATTAAACAATGATATGGCAGGAGTTATGAAGCAGGGAGAAAAGGGTATTCTTCAAATCGTAGCTGTAACCCATGCGGGTATGAATACCAATGAATTTGATTCATCTGTGGGGCAATGGATTGATACCGCTTTGCACCCGGTAAAAAAAATACATTATACCGCGATGGTTTACCAGCCAATGCTGGAACTGTTAAAGTTCCTGCAGGGTCACCAGTTTAAAACGTTTATTGTATCCGGTGGAGGTGTGGATTTTATGCGGGTATGGGCCGAAAAAGTTTATGGTATACCTAAAGATCAGATTATTGGAAGTAGCATCAAAGCAAAATTTGATGATACTGATGGAAACCCTGTTATTGTTAAGCTGCCGGAATTAGATTTTATAGACGATCATGAAGGAAAACCTGTAGGTATCCAGAAATTCATCGGACGTAAGCCTGTTTTTGCGTGCGGAAATTCTGATGGGGATCTGCAAATGCTGCAGTGGACTGCATCAAACAAATACAGCAATCTTGAACTGTATGTGCATCATACCGATGCAGACAGGGAATGGGCATATGATCGTCAATCTTCCATTGGTAAATTGGATAAGGGATTGGATGAGGCTATGCAAAATAAATGGCTGGTTGCAGATATGAAAATTGACTGGAAGACTATTTTTCCTGGAAGAAAGAGCGAATAGATGATTTTTTTCCGGATCAAAAGAGACGCGTATGTATTTCTTCACCGGTAATAGTTTTTTTATTGTGATGATATTATTTTTCCTGAGCCTGGATGGTTTCGGACAGGAGAACGATATGGATACTGCTGCATATACCCCGGTAAAATATGGTAATAAAGGGTTTGAGTTTAGGACCAGGGATAATAAGTTCCTGCTGCAAATACAAAGCCGGCTTCAATTTAGATTTGCCACGCCGGAAGACCAGGACCCCGTTACATTTGATGATTTTGATAGTAAAAAGAATGCTTCATTCAGTATAAACCGGGCGCGCTTAAAAGTGGGAGGACATGCATTTAAACCCTGGCTAAAATATTACTGGGAGTATGAACTGAGTCAATCAAATCTTCTTAATTATACTATTACGATAGATAAATGGGAGTGGATGAAATTCATGGTTGGTCAATGGAAAGTTGAATACACCAGGGAAAGAAGGATAAGTAGCGGTGAGCAACAAATGGTAGATCGTTCAGTCATAAACCGGGCCTTCACGATTGACAGGCAGCAGGGTGCGGAAATTTATGGCCATATTAAAGGTAAGGGGCTGGTAGATTTTAACTACTGGGTGGCTGTCGCTACCGGAACAGGCCGGGGTAGCAGGGAAAACGATGACAGCCATCTGATGTATTTCGGAAGGGTACAATGGAATTTTTTAGGACCGTATTTGGATTTTGAAGGTAGTGACCTGGAAATTCATCTGCATCCTGCTGCGGAAATAGCAGTATCCGGTGTCACAAACAGAAGCCCATATACACGTTTTTCCCAGGCAGGCGGAGGGGCTCTTGAAGGATATGAGAATGGACTTCCAGGGCAATACAGCGTAAATCAGGCTAACATTGAAACGGCTTTTAAGTACAAGGGTTTTAGCTGGCAGTCAGAATTTCACTGGAAACAAATCATCGATAGATTTGACAATGATAAAACCGATAATCTTCATGGATATTATGTGGAGGCCGGTTATTTCTTTCACCAGTTGGTTAACTGGTGGCCGGAACCATTGGAAATAGCGGCCCGCAATGCCGGTTATATGCCTAACAGGGAAGCGGATCAAACGAAGAAGAGAGAAACTTCTGTAGCTACCAACTGGTTTTTTAATGGGCATAAGAATAAAGTAACAGCGGAGGTAAGTTATTTCAATTATGATAAAATAAGTGATGTACCCACCGATCAATGGCGGTTTAGATTACAATGGGATATATCATTGTAGAATCACCTCAATCGTTATGTAAACTAATTTCTTTTTTTTAGACAAAAAGAGGATGTCCTTTTGAGACATCCTCTTCCTTTTTATTTGTCTGTATCTGTTCGTACTAGAATTTAAACGCAACACTTCCCACAAAGTTGCTTGGCTTCTGTGGGTTTACAGACCAGTAGCCGGTGTAATAAACTTCGTTGGTGATGTTATTCACGTTGAAGGATACCCTGAATTTTCTGGCATTGTAGAATACACCGGCATTCATCAGTGCATAGCTTGGTAGGTAGAAAACACCTGTTACACTGTTGTCAATGACTTTATACCTGCTGGCATAGTTTCCACCTGCGCCGATACCGAAGTTTTTCAGTGTTCCGCTGACAAACTTGTAGGTAGCCCAGATGTTGGCGAGGTTTTGTGGGCCTTGTCCACCCGGCGCTCTGCCTGGTTCACTGTAGAAGTCATCCTTATTACCTTCCAGCACTTTTGTATGGTTGTAGCTGTAGCCCGCAATGATGTTCAGGGCTTGTGTTGGGTGAGCGTTCAGGTCTATCTCAAATCCACTGCTACCGAATTTACCACCCTGGGTAGAGTTCATCGGGTTTTTACTGTCGGGGATTACTTTGTTATCCACTTTAATATCATAGACAGATAACGTAGCGTATAATTTATCTGCAAAGATGTCTGTTTTGATACCAAATTCCACCTGGTTGGCATGTTCCGGTTTGAACGATTGCGTACGCTGATAATTTCCATCAGTATCGTAAACAGAAGAGGGGGATACGTTCAGGAATGCGTTCATATAGCTACCGAAAACGGATACTTTATCAGGTACAATCTGGTAAACCAATCCAAACTTAGGCGATAAAGCAAATTGGTTGTAGCCATCGTCATCCGTCGCATTTTTATCACCTTTTGAATGGAAGTAATCGGCTCTGAGACTTACCATGGCGATGAAAGCAGGTGTAATATTCAGTACATCGGATACATAGGCGCTGTAGAAGCCATTGGTAACATTGGAGTTGGTACTACCGGTGCCGGCGAGGAGCGCATATACCGCATCTTTTGTCAGCGGTACCGCCGTGTGTACTTCTCCGTTAGAAGGGTCCGTATAGTCGGTAACGTCACCCTGCGGACTTACGTTCCTGCCGGTTGCCCAGCCGCCACCGTTATCCACCACGTTGCGGTGGAAGTAGTCGAGCCCGATCAGCAGGCGGTTGCGCAGGCTACCGATTTTGAAATCGCCATTGAAGTTTTGTTGTATATCGAACGTTTTGGTCGTTTGATTTTCGATGTGGAAATCCTGGCCAAACCATTTATCTCCCGGGTCCTGATCCCAGATATAGGTATAGACGCCGTCGGATTTTACCCTGCCACCGGAGAAAACAGTCTGAGAGGTCCAATTGCCGGAGAGCTTGTACAGCATTTGTGCCTGGAAGTTTATCCGGGGATTCTTAATGGTCAGTTCGTTGCTGGTGAATGATTCTTTCACGTTGAGGTTAAGCTCATCGATGTTTTTGAAGTCGAGCGGACTAACGCGGTCAGAGTGGAAGAATACCGGTGGTACGGCCCTTTCTTCCTGGAGTATTTCGGCCATCACATGAAAGGAGAGGCGGTTATTTACTTCGTAGGAGAAGGAGGGGGCGATGAAGAAGTCTTTCCGGAAGCCTGCGTTCTGAAAAGAGTTTTCGGAAGTATAGGTCGCATTTACCCGCATCGCGATTTTTTGTTTTTTGCTGAGGAGGGTATTTACATCAGCAGTAACGCGGTTGAGCCCGAAGCTGCCGATGCTGTATCCAACTTCTCCACCGAAGCCGTAGAAAGGTTTTTTAGTAATGGTGTTGATGATACCGCCATAACTATAGAAGCTGGCGCCGAAGAGGGTACCGGAAGGTCCTTTCATTACCTGCACTTCTTCTACATCGGCGGGGTCGAGGTTGCCGCTGGTGAGGCCAGGGAGCCCGTTGATGAGAGACGGTTGTGCATCGAAACCGCGGAGTGCGAAGTAGGAGGCGCCGTCGCCGGCTCTGCCGGTGGACTGCCAGGTTTGCACAATACCAGGAACGTTGCGCATCACATCGTCGTAGGAGGTAATGCCTTGTTGCTTCATGATTTCAGCGGAAACAGCATTATAAACCTGGGGATTCTCCAGGTTTTTGAGTGGCATTTTGGCTACTGTTTTGCTTTCCCGGTTCATGTTGCGGGAGGAAACGGTTACTTCGCTCAGCTGGGCGGCGCTTTCGTTGAGGGTAAAGTTCACTTGCTGCGTTTGTCCGGAGGCTACCGTTACTTCTTTTAGCTGGGTAACGGAGCCAACGGACGTAATGCGCAGTGTCCAGTTGCCGGGTTTGATATTTTTGATGGAATATTCTCCGTTTTCATTGCTGATACTACCAAGCTTGGTGCGTTCTACGCTGATGGTAACATTAATGGCCGGATGACCATCTTTAGTTGTTACACTGCCATTGATGATACCGTTCTGGGCGTATACTGTTACAGAACAGAGGAGGGTAGATAAGAAAAATAAAAATCTGGACATTTACATTGACTGGTTGATTAAAACTTCTACAAAGTTCCGATGACGAAAAAGGAAAAGTTTACACGATCGGGAAAATTTTAGAGAGCGTGCAGTACATAGATAATATGGTTTTAACATTATTATAACAATTGAAATTTTAACTTTCGACCATTACGATTGTCGAAGTTCCGATTTTGAAGAAAGTATAGGCTGTCATTTTTCAAAGAAAAATGTCAAAATGTGTTGCTTAGATATAGAAATATGGATTGGCATGCACATGGAAACGGATATTTTTCATCAAACAGCTACCTGAAGGATGACCTATTTTCTACTTGATTTTGTTTTGAACCGATTCAATTTCATTTAGCATGACGACCACTTTAAAAACCAAAACACTACTTGACAGGGTACTTGTAAAACCCGTTTCCACAGATGAAAGAACAACCGGTGGCATCATTATCTCCGATACCGCCAAAGAAAAATCTCCACAGGACACCAGCTATTCCGGCAATCCTTTAGCTCCCTGATCCTGTTGTTAAAGAAATCTCGGCTGTTCGCCGGCACCGCGTGAAATGAGTTACTCTTTTCACCCTTAAATTATTTGCTGAATTAATGAGGCTGTTTCAAAATTATTGAGACGGTCCTTTATTTATTATTTTCTTAAACTATAGCCAGTTTAATTATTATCCTTTTTGCTATGTCTGCACAATTTTACGATCTACGGATTTATTTAATTTCGCTTTTTTGTCTTCCTTTTTTTATTCTTGCTTTGGCAATACCCGCCCATGCTCAGAAGAGCAAAAGCAAGGTGGAATCTGCTTTTACAGTCCGGTTGATGAATATTGAATCAACAACGAAAGACCCCTTCCGGTATAATGCTTCTCTGCATAACGGGAGCGGCCATACGCAGATATATAAATTGGAAACGCTTACTCCTGAGGGCTGGAATACTGTTCTTCGCACAGAAGGTAGCCAGGTGGCAGGACTGAGACTGGATTCGGGCAAAACGCAGGAAATTTCCATTGAGATCACTGCCGCCCCTTTGGTAAAACCGGGTAAATACAACATACCGGTTATCGCTGTCACCGATGCTGATACACTTCGCGTTGAACTGGAAGCAGTGGTAAAAGGCAACTATGGTATTGAGCTGACCACGCCTTCGGGGCGACTGAGTAATGATATCACAGAAGGCAAAAGCAAGCAGATTGAGTTGACCATCAGGAATACCGGCACGCTACCGCTTGAAGGATTGGAGTTGTCAGCACAAACGCCCGTAAAATGGAATGCAACGTTCACGCCATCAAAAATTGAAAGGATTGATGCCGGTCAAACGCAGGATGTTATTGCAACATTGAATGTTCCGGATAAAACCATTGCCGGTGATTATGTTACCAACTTTACAGTAAAGAACAATAATGTCAATAGCAATGCTGCATTCCGTATGACTGTAAAAACCTCTCTACTTTCCGGGTGGATCGGTATACTGGTTATCTTCCTTTCTCTGGGAATAGTATATTACCTGATTCGTAAATATGGAAGAAGATAAATTGTTATGGAAAATCCGATCATTGAACTGGAAGGATTAACAAAGTCCTATGGTGCTGTAAAGGCTGTAGATAACCTTTCCCTGAAAATAAGTAAAGGAGAAATATTTGGCCTCCTGGGTCCCAACGGAGCAGGCAAAACCACCACCATATTAATGATGTTGGGGTTGGCAGAGCCTTCTGGAGGGAAGGCCGTTGTTTGCGGAATAAATGCCACCCGCAATCCCATTGCTGTGAAGCGGAAAGTAGGTTATATGCCCGATAACGTAGGGTTCTATGATAATCTAACCGCGCTTGAGAACCTGATGTACATAGGCCGTCTTAATGGAATTGCAGAACATGAAATAGCATCACGCGCGCAGAAGACAATGGAAATGGTAGGACTGGGAGCGGAGATGCATAAAAAAGCAGGGGCTTACTCACGCGGTATGAAGCAGCGGCTGGGGCTCGCCGATTTATTGATCAGGGAGCCGGAAGTAATGATCCTCGATGAGCCTACCCTGGGCATAGACCCCAGCGGTATAAAAGAGTTCCTCTTCCTCATACGCCAGCTCAGCCGGGAGCAAGGGCTTACCGTGATATTGTCGTCACACCACCTGCATCAGATGCAACAAATCTGTGATCGTGTAGGCATTTTTGTGGAAGGCAGGTTACTGATAGAAGGAAATATTGAAACCTTATCAGGTGATTTATTTGGGAAAGAATCATACGTGGTGTTAGTTTCCTTCAGAGAGCCTTTGCGGGTGTCTCCGGGATTTGAACAGGAGCTGCGGGAACTGGAAGGGGTTAATAATATCGTAACCGGAGAATATACCATTGAGCTGTCGTGCCGTATAGATATTACCCCTGACATCGTTCGTTTCTTTGTACAAAAGGGGTTGAATGTAACGGGCGTGCATAAAAAGGAATATGGGTTGGATGAAATCTACCAACGTTTTTTTGAAAGCAATTTTAAACAGAGAGTTTCTAATGGGAAGTCCACAAGTCTACTTCAATAATCTTTTTTCAAAAAAAAATATGCCCGTTAACGGGTGGCATAGGGGCGCTGCAAGCCCGTTCCGGGTGATGGTACGTAAAGAGGTGGGAGATCATATCCGCAGCTGGCGGTTTATTACAATGTTGCTTTTAATCCTGCTTACTTTCCTGGGTGCTATGTATGTATCGCTGGAAAACATCAGAAAAGTGGTGGCTAATATCAACGATCCTGACCGCATTTTTGTCTATCTGAAATTACTTACCACATCTGATAACTCACTGCCTACCTTTCATATATTTATCAGTTTCCTGGGCCCTCTGCTGGGTATTGCCTTGGGTTTTGATGCGGTTAATACAGAACAGAACAATGGTACATTAATCCGCCTGATGGCGCAGCCGGTTTACCGCGATAACTTGTTGCTGGCAAAATTTTACGGCGCATTGTTGGTCGTTAGTGTACTTTTCTTTTGCCTGGTATTACTCATGATAGGCGGTGGACTGATCATTACCGGGGTTCCGCTCGAAACAACAGAATTATTTCGTATACTGGCGTTTATTGTATTGAGTATAATATATGTCGGCTTTTGGCTCAGTCTTGCGATTTGCCTCTCTGTTAAATTCAGACATGCTGCCACCTCCGCTCTCACTGCTATTGGTATATGGTTGTTCTTTACAGTTTTCTACCAGATCATTGTAAACATGGTGATAACTGCTATCCTTCCTGATCCGGCTTCTTTGCAAACAGAAGCAGTTATAGCCTATAATAACATCATCCTTTCCTTTCTCAGGATTGCACCAAACCAGTTATACACGGATGCTGCAACAACGTTACTGATGCCTTCTGTAAGAAGTCTGGGACCTTTAACCATGGAACAAATGGCGGGTGCTGTGCCTGCTCCGTTACCATTTAAAGAAAGTCTTATGATTGTATGGCCGCAGGTAACCGGGCTGGTGGCTGCAACAACAGCTTGCTTTGCATTGGCGTATTATCTTTTCATGCGGAAGGAAATCAGGACCTGACCGGGCACCCAAAACATATCCGGAAAAGTGGTGAAGAAGGGTTACCCCTTCTTCACCACTTAATATATTATAATAAAGATTTTCGAAGCTCCTCAGCGGACTTTGGAGATAAATATCCTAAAGGAATATCAAACACTGTTCGCGCCCCTGTCTGACCTTCTTTTGCCATTTTTCCGATAGCCCTTGTATAAGCCACTAAAACACTGGCTGTAAATTCCGGGTTGCTTTCTAAAGCCAGGCTAAATTCAATTCTTTGTTTAGCGCCATTTCCTGTAACGCCTGAACGAAATACAATCCCGCCATGTGGCATACTCGAATGGTTTTCTAATAATTCCTCTTCAGGAATGAAATGAACGGTAGTATCATATTCATCAAAATAATGAGGCATCGTAGTGATGCTATTTTCAATCTCGGATAAATCAGCATCTTCATTTGCAACAACATAACAAACCCTTTGATGTTTTTCTGCTGTTGAAAGTTGTGGGTTTTCACCATCCCGGACCTTTTCAACGGCACTATCTATAGGAATTGTATATTGAACAGCATTCTTAACACCCGTAACACGTCTTACTGCATCCGAATGACCCTGACTCAGACCCTTGCCCCAGAAAGTGTAATCGTCCCCTTGTGGTAAAATACACTGACCCAGCAATCTCGCCATGGAAAACAACCCTGGATCCCAGCCTGTAGAAATAAGACTCAGTTTACCTGTAGATGTAGCAGCCTCGTCAACCTGTTTAAAATACGCAGGGATTTTCGCATGCGTATCAAAGCTATCCACTGTATTAAACAATTTTGAAATCATGATAACCTGTTCCGGCAAGTCTTTTGCAGATCCTCCACAGAGAATCATCACATCAATTTTGTCCTTGAAATCTGCTATTTGTGAAATAGCCACCACTTTTGAATGGGTATTCAATTCAGCAGGTGCCCTTCTTGTAAAAATAGCAATCAACTCCATATCCGGATTTTGCTGAATGGCTAATTCAGCACCTTTTCCTAAATTGCCGTAACCAACAATACCAACTCTTAAAATATCCTTCACGATTTTTTCCATCTTTTTAATTATTTCCCGTTATTTTTCTTGATAGCATATCATATAGGTTTCCTGTACCTTGTGCTAAAAGGTAGCAATATTACATTCTGCGAGTTTGTTTAGCTTGGTTTATTGAAGGGGGAGATTACCACAGGCTACTGTATCGCTTCAGTACAAAATCGAAAAATCAGACGAACTAAAGTCTATGCTTTTTTGCTTTCGCAAAGTTAAAATAAAAAGTAAAGGGGAAGTAACAATTTTTTCTTCACGATCATCATCATAACATTTATAGCGAATATCTGGTAAACACGAAATACTAAAGCTGCTTTGTTATTTTGCAAATTTCTTTGTACCTGCAACACAAAGAATGACGCCAACTGTAATCCCCAGCATACCAATGCTTACCTGTTCGTGCAGCAAAGTAGCGGCTAAGGCTAATCCAAAAAATGGCTGCAACAGTTGTAACTGTCCCACGGCTGCTATACCTCCCTGCGCTAATCCCTGGTACCAGAATATGAAACCAATAAACATACTGAATAACGAAACATACGCCAGGCCAACCCAGGCTGCTGCACTAACGCCGGCAAATGATGACGGAAGCAGGAAAAATAGCAAAGGTATCATGACCGGTAATGACAACACTAATGCCCATGATATGACCTGCCATCCACCCAGTGTTTTGGAGAGTTTAGCACCTTCTGCATAGCCAAGTCCACACAAGATAACGGCAAGTAGCATGAGTATATCGCCAATGGGTGATGCAGACAACCCCTGGGCAATGGCATACCCTATAACCAAAAGACTTCCAAGAACAGAGAAGAACCAGAATATCGGGCGGGGACGTTCACCTCCACGTATGACGCCAAATACAGCGGTTGCAAGTGGTAACATACCTACAAAGACGATGGAATGAGCCGAAGTTACATACTGTAGCGCCAATGCACTCAGCAGCGGAAACCCTACTACAACTCCTGATGCCACAATAGCCAAGGGGAAAATCTGTGCCCTCGTGGGACGTTTTTCTTTAAAAATGAGCAACACACTAAGTGCAAGCAACCCTGCAATCGTTGCACGGGCAGCCGTTAAAAATATAGGGTTGAAATCCAGGACCGCCACCCTTGTTGCTGGTAATGAACCACTGAATATTACTACACCGATGAAGCCATTGATCCAACCGCCCGCAGTATTTTCTATGGGTTGGTCAAGCGATAATTTACTATTCATGATATTTGAGGACTTTAAATTCCTATGCAAAAATAGATCGGAGTATGCAATAAATACAGTCTCAATTTTTGATATTTGGATGGACACAGTTACATTTATAAAATGAGTAGGGATTTTTTATATAACGAGATAGCGAACGGAATTGCCTTTCAAATCAGAAACGGCGTTTTAAAATCCGGCGACCGGTTACCCTCTGTCAGAATGTTATGCCAGGAACATGGTATCAGCATGAATACAGCCAAGCGGGTGTTCCTGGAACTGGAAGCGCAGTCACTGATTGATTCAAAACCTCAATCGGGTTATTTTGTGAGCAGGTTACCCTACCTGAAACTTCCGCTTCCTGAAATAAGCCGGCCTTTATCAATTGCCAACGGTAATGAACCGGACGAATTGATCAGTAAAGTCTATGCCAATATGGGAAACCATCACCTCACCCTTTTCTCCATAGGGGTTCCTTCCGGAGATCTGTTGCCATTGGCAAAACTGAAAAAGGAAATTGTACAGGCAACACGGGAACTGAAGGACGGAGGTACAGCATATGATCACTTACAGGGTAACGTTAAATTGCGGAGAATGATTGCCGTCCGCTCTATGGCCTGGGGCGGAAAATTGCATGAAAATGACCTGGTAACTACCAGCGGAGGCATGAATGCATTGTCTTTTTGCCTGATGGCGCTGGGAAAACCAGGTGACACCGTTGCCGTGGAAAGCCCCTGTTATCCCGGGATTTTACAACTGGCCATCAGCCTGGGATTGAAAGTGCTTGAACTGCCAACACACCCTACTACAGGGGTAGAGATAGCCGCCCTAAAACAAGCTATTCCAAAGATCAATCTTTGTTTGCTGGTGCCTAACTTCAATACCCCGCTTGGTAGCTGCATCCCGGATGAACATAAAAAAGAAATAGTCACGCTTTTGGCCAAACATAATATTCCGCTCATTGAAGATGATATATATGGTGACCTTTATTTTGGTACGCAACGTCCAAAATGTTGCAAATCATTTGACCAGGAGGGAAATGTGCTATGGTGCAGCTCTGTCTCAAAAACCCTGGCGCCAGGTTATCGTGTAGGATGGGTGGCCCCGGGCAAATACAAGGAAAGGCTACTGAAGCTAAAACTGGTTCATTCCATATCTTCTGCTACTATCATACAGGAAGCGGTTGCCAGTTTCCTGAAGTCCGGCAGGTATGAAAATCACCTCCGCCAGCTGCGCCGCACCTTGCAGCACAATTATCAAAATTATGTTCATGCCATCGCCCAATATTTTCCAAAGGGAACTAAAACAAGCAGACCTCAGGGTGGGGTTGCGCTTTGGGTGGAGTTCAGCAAAGGTATTGATACTACGGAACTATATGATTTGGCCATAAAACAAAAGATCAGCATTGCGCCGGGACGGATGTTTACCCTGCAAAATCAATTTGAAAATTGTATGAGACTATGCATTGGCCTACCTTGGTCTGAGGAATTAAACGCTAAATTAAGACAGCTGGGAAATCTTGCGAAAACGCTTTAAATACGCGGCTTTGCTGTTTGGGGGATTTTAATCATCATGCTGCGGATTACCATTGTCCTATCAGGAAAAAGCAGGAAGAAGTTTGCAAAACAACCTGATGTAGTGTATTTTGCCAGGATACATTCAATGCAACAAGCAAATAAACAGACAGGTTATAAAATATCAAATTCATTTTATGAAAGAAACAGGATACCAGCGCAGAGCATTTATCAAAACAGCAGCATTGTCAGGAATCGGCATTGCATTGTCAGGCCCGCTCTCCAGAGCATTGGCCAGCTCCTCTTTAAAGGGAGGCCGTATAGGCGTGATAGGTTTGGATACTGAACATGGTCCTCATTTTGCCAAAATACTCAATGACCCCAATGCGGGCGATAAATACGGCGGTCTTCGTGTGGTAGCAGCATACCCATATGGTAGCAGGAGCATCAAATCCAGTGTGGACAGTATTCCGGGGCATACGGAAGCTATTAAAAAGCAGGGCGTAAAGATCGTGGATTCTATTGAAGCACTGCTGAAAGAAGTGGATGTGGTGATGCTGGAAACCAATGATGGCCGGGAACACCTGCAACAGGCCTTGCAGGTATTCAAAGCAGGAAAGCCGGTATTCATAGATAAGCCAGTAGCCGCATCACTGGTAGATGTGCTGACAATCTATCGTGCCGCAAAACATTATAATGTACCGGTATTTTCCTCCTCTACATTGCGTTATATAGAAAGTGTGCAGGAAGTAGCAGGCGGAAAGATCGGAAAAGTAAAAGGTGTAGATATTTTTACACCGGCACCCATGGAGCCCACACATCCTGACCTGTACTGGTATGGTATTCATGGGGTAGAAATGCTATTTACGATGTTGGGCCCTGATTGTAAGAGCGTTTCCCGTGTTTATACACCGGATACCGACCTGGTGGTAGGTACCTGGGAAGGCGGCCGCATTGGTACCCTTCGTGGTAACCGCAATGGTACCTGGGATTTCGGCGGACATGCATTTGGAGAAAAAGGCCATATGCCACTGGGTAATTTCACCGGCTATGCACCACTGATGCCACCAATTATTAATTTCTTCGAAACAGGCAAGTCACCTGCTGATCCGGCGGAAACCATCGGGATCTATGCCTTCATGGAAGCTGCACAGGAAAGCCGTACAAAAAACGGCGCTACCGTGAGTATCGACGCTATCATGAAGCGGTGCACGAAGAAAAGCATGAAGAACAGTATTTAACTATCGGCTTTTACGACGAGCGACGTATTAGTTGGAGGAAGATTGGGATATACGTAACGGGAAACCACAGGATCACCTATTAAGCATGTATTCAGATGAAGCCTTTACTCTTTGATGTAAAATCATTATTAAGGAATTCCATACATATCAGGGAAATAAAATCCCGGCATTTAAGTGATCAGTTTCATTTTCACAATGCGTTTGAGATTGCCCTGATCCTGAAAGGAAATGGAAGAAGAATTGTAGGCGACAGCGTAGACAATTTCACCAATGGTGATTTAACATTACTGGCTCCCAATCTTCCTCATGCGTCCTATTCTGATAAGAAATATCATATAAAAGAAACCAGTACCAAAGTACATGCGCTGGTAGTTTATTTTCAACCGGATTGGATCACCGACCAGCATATTAATTCCGGCGATTTTGCGCCTATAAAAGAGTTGTTGAATCAACTGAAAAGAGGCATCAGGATTACCGGGAATACCCATACCACCGTCGTGAATTACATGTTGAAAATGAAGGAAGCGGATGGCCTGAAATCCTTTATCCTGCTGTTTCAGCTGTTATATGAGATCGCCCTGTCCAATGATTATACCTGTTTGGCCAGCCCGGGATATTCCAACACTTATAATGAAAGTAATATCAAAAAAATCCATGAGGTATATAAATACGTGATGGAGAATTTTACAGATAAGATCTCCCTCGATGATGTGGCGGCCATCGCACATATGACCCCTTCCGCTTTCTGTAAATACTTTAAGAGTAAAACCCATAAAACCTTCACTTATTTTGTCAATGAAATCCGGATAGGATATGCATGCGAGCTATTACTGAATGAAGACCTGGATATTTCGCATATTTGTTTTCAGTCCGGCTTCAACAATTTTACAAGTTTTAATAAGACCTTCAGACACTTCACCAAAGTAACGCCTTCTGCATACCGGATTAAGCTGTTGGCGCTCCGTCAGGGGATGAATCATGCTTAGTAGCTGGCTTTGCCAGCGTAAGCTTCCCATTGCGTTTCCACCCATTTGGTCACTTTTTTAAAGGTATATAGCTTTTATTGGAAGTATATATAACCCGATATGGACAAAATAGTTTAAGTATTGGATAAATTACATAAAACGAATCCAGTGTTAGCCCGCTACATTTGTTACAACATGAGGATGTCATGACATCAGAAGAATTATCGACCAAATCGCTTTTAGTTGTTCCGTAACACTGTTCTTATTCAAACAAAAATTGTAAGCAGATTATGAAAAGTCATTTTACCAGAAATGCTGAAACGAGATGCCTTGCGCATCCTAAAATAAAAATGTCCTTCCCCGGAAAGCAATGGTATCTTCTCTTGCTTGCTATCACAGCATTTTCTTTTGGTGTATCCGCACAAATAAAAGTTACCGGCACAGTGAAGGACGATGCCGGAATTGCACTACAGGGGGTAAGTGTAAGCGTAAAAGGAACTGCTATCGGAGCAGGTACAAATGAACAGGGGCAATATACAATTGTATGCCCGGATCCGCAGGGGACATTGGTATTTACCTATATCGGTTTTACCAGGGAAGAAGTATTGTTAAATGGACGTAGTGTAGTGAATGTAGGCCTGTTACCTGATAATAAAGCATTGAATGAAGTGGTAGTAACGGGGTACTCGGCACAAAAGAAGAAAGATATTACGGGGTCGGTGGCAGTTGTGGAAATGAAAGCACTGAAATCAATACCTGCGGGTTCTGCCATGCAGGCATTGCAGGGGCAGGCATCAGGGGTGAACGTAGTCAGTACCGGTGTGCCGGGAGCTGCCAGTAAAATTAACATCCGTGGCGTAAGCACCTTTGGTAGTACAAATCCGCTGGTGCTGGTGGATGGTGTGCAAACTGACCTGAACAATGTCAGTGCAGACGATATTGAATCGATGCAGGTATTAAAGGATGCAGGCGCTGCAGCCATTTATGGTGTACGCGGTGCTAACGGAGTAATTATTATCACCACAAAAAAAGGGAAAACAGGCGCTCCTGTACTTACTTATGATTCTTATTTCGGATTACAGTTTCCTTTTTCCGGTGATCCTTTAAACCAGTTGAATTCCACTGATTTCGCGAGATTAACGAAACAGGCATTTCCAGGTACTAAATTGTTTGCAAATGGATTATCTGATTTTGTTTATGGTGGCCCCGGAGGCACCGGTACAGGTATGACCGGAGATCCTGCTGTAGATCCTGCAAAATATAATCTTGATCCTGCAAATAGTGCAAATAATTACCTGATCCAGCAGGTAAATAAAACCGGAACAGACTGGTATCATGCCATGTTCAAGCGTGCACCGGTAACCAGCCATAATGTGACAGTAAGCGGTGGAACGGATAAATCAAATTACCTGTTTTCATTAGGTTACCTGAATCAGCAGGGTTCTGTCATTGAAACTTATCTGAAAAGATATTCTGCCAGGATTAATACTTCATATAAACTGAAAGAAAATATCCGTATAGGAGAAAACGCGTATGTTTTCTATAAACAAAGCCCCGGATTTAGCAACCAGGGAGAATTTAGCCCGATGGCTAACCTTTACAAAATGATGCCGATTGTTCCTGTTTATGATATCAGGGGAAATTATGGCGGTACTTTTGCCGGACCTGAATTAGGGAGTGATGCCAATCCGGTAGCTACGCAATACAGAAAAAAGAATAACCGGGCAAATGAATGGGATATCGTAGGAAATGTGTATGCTGAAGTAGATTTTCTAAAGAATTTCACCGCGAGAACCAGCTTTGGCGGAACAATCAGCAACCTGTATTCACAGAATTTTAATTTCGTTGCTTACAATGATAAACAGGGTTATAATTCACCCAATAGCTATAGTGAAGGAGCCAGTTACAACAGCTCTTCTATGTGGACAAATACCCTGACCTATAAGAACACATTTAAGAAGCATCAGGTAAATGTATTGGCCGGATCTGAAGCCATCAGGAATTATGGAAGAGGAGTAGGTGGCGGCGCACAAAAATTCTTCTCAACAGAATTTGATTATCTCATCCTGAATAATGGTACTGCCAACGTAACCAATTACAGCAACGCTTACATTAATACATTGTTCTCCCTCTTTGGCCGGTTGGATTATACCTTTGATGATAAATACCTGCTGGGTGTTACGGTGCGCAGAGATGGTTCTTCCCGTTTTGGTAGCGAAAAAAGATATGGCGTATTCCCATCCGTTTCCCTGGGATGGCGACTCAGCCAGGAAGGATTCATGAAACACCTCGACTGGATCAATGATCTGAAGATCAGGGCCAGTTATGGTATCCTGGGATCTGAAAATAGTGTGAGCCCGGAAAATGCCTACAGTTTGTACGGCGGTAGTTATAATAATGCCTATTATGATATCAATGGTAGCAGTAATAGTGTGCAACAGGGTTTTTTCCAGACAAGAATTGGCAACCCGCGCACCAGCTGGGAGCAGGATATTATTACCAACGTAGGATTTGATGCAACGGTACTGAATAATAAACTGGATTTCTCGGTAGAATATTATAAGAAGACGATCAAGGGATTATTATTCTCCCAGGATTTACCAGCTACTGTTGGCGGGGCAACACCACCCACTGTAAATGTGGGAGATATCCAGAACACTGGTTTTGATATCAGCGTTGGATTCAGACAACCTATCACCAAAGATTTGCAATTCACTGTCAGGGCCAATATCACTACTTATCAGAATACAGTAATGGATATTCCGGGCACTGGTTATTTTGATGCGGGTAGTCAGCAACAATTAGGCAATATGGTTCGTAACCAGGAAGGCCATCCGGTAAGTGCCTTTTATGGTTATGAAGTAATGCATCTTTTCCGGGATGATGATGAAGTGAACAAAGCACCTACACAAACAGGCGCAGCGCCTGGTCGTTTCAGGTACAGTGATGTGAACGGAGATGGTAAAATTGATGCGGCAGACCGTACCTTCCTGGGAAATCCCAATCCTGATTTCACTTACGGCGTAAACCTTGGAATTAATTATAAAGGCTTCGATCTTTCTGCTATCTTTTATGGCTCCCAGGGCAATGAGGTGGTGAATGCATTAAAAGTAAACACCCATTTCTTCGGTACTTACGTAGGAGGTAAAAGCAAGGACCTGTTAGATGCCTGGACACCAGAAAACACAGGCGCCACTATTCCCAAAGTAGAGAGTGCTAATAACTTCAGTACTTCCGGTGTATTGAATTCCTTTTTTGTGGAAGATGGTTCGTATCTCCGTTTAAGATCACTGTCATTAGGGTATACTTTGAATCCTGCTGTGTTACAGCGGATCCGGATGGAAAGGCTGAGAATATATTGCCAGGCCACTAATCTGTTTACCATTACAAAATATTCAGGGTTAGATCCGGAATTAGGCGGTAGCAGTGCCAGTTTTGGAATTGATTATGGAAACTATCCAAACAATCAGAAAACCGTCCTTGTAGGTATTAATCTTTCCTTTTAACATTCATCACTTCTAATATAGCATATCATGAAAAAATTAGTCTATAAATTAATGATAGCCGGTGGTATGATGGCGATGGTGTTCCTTCATGCCTGTAAGAAGAGCTATCTGGAAAGGGAGGCAATAGGCTCTACCAGTGAAAGTATTTTAGCTACAAAAGCAGGTGCAGAAGCAGTATTGATCGGCGCTTATTCTTTACTGAATAATGGCGGCACCGTAGGAGGTGGATGGCCTTCCGGTAAATGGATCTTTGGAGGTGTAGCTTCCGATGATGCGCATACCGGCACAGAGGCAGGCGCATTACAACCCGTACCCGCGTTTGAAAATTATACAGAAGATGCTACGTTATATCCATTAAATGATAAATGGCGCTTTTTCTATTCCGCTATTCAGCGATCTAATGATGTATTACGGTTACTACCTAAAATACCAAAGGACGCGATTACAGATGATCAGGCCCTGCAAATCAAAGCAGAAGCGGTATTCCTGCGGGCTGTTTACCACTTTGAGGCAGCTTTAATGTGGAGAAATATTCCTTATGTGGATGAAAGCATCAGCTTTGCCAATAACAATTATATCGTGGGAAATGATGGTCCGGTATGGGCTAAACTGGAAGACGATTTTAAATTTGCAGCAGCTAATTTAACAGATACAAAACCTGCGCCGGGACGTGCTAACAGCTGGGCTGCGAAAGCATTTTTAGCAAAAGTGTACCTGTTTCAGCACAAGTTTACCGATGCCAAACCATTATTAACGGATCTTATTACCAAAGGGGTTACTGCCAATGGGAAAAAATACGACCTGATGGAAAGCTACCACGACAACTTTGTGCCTTCCAAAAAGAATGGTCCGGAATCTGTATTTGCTGTACAGATGTCTGTAAATGACGGCGCCGGTGGTGCTAATGGTAATAACTCCAATGGAGAAGGAAATGCGGGACCATACGGCGGCCCTTACCCCAGCTATGGTTTTTATCAGCCTTCTTTCAGCCTGGTGAATTCTTACAAAACTGATCCGGCTACCGGGCTACCACTTATCAGCACCTTTAATGATAGTGATGTGAAAAATGACCAGGGACTGGCATCTTCTGATCCGTTTACGCCATATACCGGAACACTGGATTCCCGTTTGGACTGGACTGTTGGCAGAAGAGGTATTCCCTTACTGGATTGGGGAATTATGCCGGGACAGGCATGGGTAAGACAACAAAGTGTGGCCGGCCCTTATGTGCATATTAAAAATGCCAACCCACAGTCAGAGCCGGGAGCCAGGGAAAATAACAGTACAGCTGTCAATTATTGCATGATACGTTTTGCAGATGTATTATTATGGGCGGCAGAAGTGGAAGTAGAAGCAGGTAGCCTGGATCAGGCGGAAATCTATGTGAACAGGGTAAGGGCACGTGCTGCTAATCCGGCTGGTTGGGTACACACGTATATCGATAACAGCAATCCTTTAAAAGGATTTACGAATACACCTGCTGCCAATTATAAAGTTGGACTTTATAACGGAGAGTTTACACAGAAAGGAAAGGATTTTGCGCGCGAGGCAGTAAGGTTTGAACGTAAGCTGGAACTGGCGATGGAGAATCACCGTTTCTTTGATCTGCAACGTTATGATAACGGTACCGGCTATATGGCGGATTTACTGAATGCTTACATAAAACATGAAACCACTATTCCCGGCTATAATTTCACCTACATGGTAGGCGCCAAATTTACAAAAGGGAAGAATGAAATATATCCGATTCCGCAAGCGCAGATAGACCTGAGCGTAGTAAATGGGAAACCGTTACTGACACAAAATCCCAATTATTAGGAATAAGAAAAATAGTCAGACAAATAGTATTTTAAAAAGAAATTGAAAATTTATCTGGTACTACTAAAACCCATTGATAATGAGTAAAAATAATCAGGTGTTCAACCGGCGTAAGTTTATTAGTATGGCAGGCATCAGTGCTGCCGCTTTGATGGTAGCTCCACGTTTTGCATTTGCAGGCCAACAGGGTAATGATCGTAAGATCCGTATTGGCATTATAGGCGGTGGATTTGGAGCAGGGTTCTTTTTTCATGAGCATCCCAATTGTATTGTAGAAGCAGTAAGTGATCTGCGTACAGACAGACGTAATCTTTTGATGAAGGTATATAAGTGTTCCAAAAGTTATGAATCACTGGAAAAGCTGTTGAAAGATCCTAAGATAGAAGCTGTGTTTATTGCTACACCAGCGCCAGACCATGCCCGGCATGTAATTGCATCACTGAATGCAGGCAAGCATGTGCTTTGTGCAGTACCTGTCGCGATGACATTAGAGGAATGTGCAGATATGAGAGCCGCGGTACAGCGTACCGGGCTTACCTATATGATGGCGGAAACCACCATGTACAGGCAGGGAATGCTCTCCGCGAAACAATTTTATAAAGAAGGGAAATTTGGACACATATTCAGCGCCGCCGCAGAATACAATCACCCGGGATTAGAAGTATTATATTTTGACAATGGCAAACCTACCTGGCGTCATGGGTTACCTCCTATGCACTATCCTACCCATTGTACCTCATTCCTGGTCGGCCTTACAGGTGAAAGGTTAACAGAAGTAAGTTGTATGGGCTGGGGAGATGATAGCCCGATGTTGAAAGGAAATCCTTACAATAATCCGTTCTGGAACGAAACGGCCTTCTTTAAAACCAATAAGGGCAATCCATTCCGGGTAGAGGTAAACTGGAAGGGCGCATTACATGAAGCAGAACGGGGAGAATGGAGAGGAAACAAAATGAGTTTCTATTATCCAACAGCTGGAAATAAAGAGTATACAATTGTTAAAGTAGCCGACGAGATCGGGCATGACGATGCGGGCTTCCAGCATGCAGCCAATACGGTATCACCTTACGAGGTGCCGGCCTGGTGGAAAACAGATCTGTTGCCTGCAACCATGCGGCATGATAGTGGTCACGAGGGTTCACATACGTTTATCACACATGAGTTTATTGATGCACTGGTACACAACCGTCAACCGGAAGTAAATATATATGAAGCGATTGCTTATACAGCTCCCGGCATTGTAGCACATCAGTCTGCACTCAAGGGTGGAGAATCAATGAAGATCCCCGGTTTTGATAAATAGTTTTTGGGAAGAAATAATTGTTAATGGGGGCTAATCCCACAATAAAATGCGCATGAATAAGTGGCCAAAATCCTTGGAGCTATTAAAAGAGAATGAAGTGTTTATTCCCGGCGGGGTCGTTTCACTGAATCGTAAATCTTCCCCGAATATTTGTTTTTCACGGGGCTCCGGGAGCCGCGCGTGGGATGTGGAAGGAAATGAATATATTGACTACCAGGCAGGATTTGCAGCCGCCTTCCTGGGGCATAATGACCCGGATGTAAATGCAGCGGTGCGTCAGTCTATCGATGATGAAACCGTGTTGATGGGAGCGGGCCCTACTGAACTGGAAGGGCAACTGGCCAGACTGTTTTGCAAATGCGTACCTACTGTAGAGAAAGTACAATTAACCACTACGGGATCGGAAGCCACCTATCATGCGATCCGTATTGCCCGTGCGGCAACCGGAAGGGATCACATTATCATTATGCAGGGTGGTTATAATGGCTGGCACAATGATGTAGCAGGCAATGTCATCAGCAGCCTGGCAGATGTGGGGGAGCGGGTAAGCCCCGGAGAGTATCCGTTTGATGCTTTATCGGCTGGTATTCCCGATAACCATCAATCTTTAATTCATGTAATCAACTACAACGACCTGGATTCCGTTTTATACATTGTAAAGCGGTATCCGGTGGCTTGTATTCTATTAGAACCACTGTTGCAGAACATTGGTATCGTGAAACCCCTGGAGGGTTATTTGCAGGGTCTTAGAGCTTTGGCGGATGAACATGGTTTCCTCCTCGTATTTGATGAAGTGAAAACAGGTTTCCGTCATGCGTTGGGAGGTTATCAAAGTATTTGCGGCGTAACACCTGATCTGAGCACATTTGGAAAAGCGGTAGCCAACGGTTATCCGATGGGCGTGATTGGCGGGAAACAACAGTACATGGATTATTTTATTGATCCGGATAAGTCACGGCGTGTATTGATTGCCGGTACCTTTAATGCCCATCCGTTAACAACCGCCGCAGCGATTGCCACCCTGCAAAAACTCGCTTCTCCCACACATGATGTATATAACCGCGTGGAGCAGTTAGGACAAATGCTGGAAGCGGGATTGAAGGATGTCTTCGGGCAGTATGACCGTCCTTTCCATGTAGCCCGCCAGGGATCTGCTTTTTGTGTTTATTTTATGGATCATGCACCCGTTGATTTTCATGATATTGTTGCCCACCATGATTTTACTTTTGATAAGGCATACCGGCTTGGCCTGATTGAAGAAGGGATCTTTAATTTCCCTTTACCGATCAAGCAGGGAAGTATATCCTTTGCACACAGTGTACAGGACATTGAAGTAACCATTGAGAAAACCCGGGCGGTAGTACGTGCCTTATTCCAGCAATCTTAATACTACAAACAGTATATGAAAATTACTTCAATAGAAACGATAGTATGCCATGCGCGGATGCGCAACTGGATTTTCGTGAAGGTAGTAACAGATCAACCCGGCCTGTGGGGTTGGGGGGAAGCTACACTCGAGTGGCATACGAGGTCGGTGGTAGGAGCCATTGAAGACTTATCCCAGCTCCTGATCGGAGAAGATCCCAGGCGTATAGAATATCTTTGGCAGATGATGTACCGGCAGCATTTCTGGCATGGCAACGGCATTGTGAGGGGAACTGCCATATCCGGGATTGACATTGCCCTTTGGGATATTGCTGGCAAGATCCATAACGTGCCGTGTCATGAACTGATGGGAGGCAAGGTGCGGGATTATATCCGGTTGTATTGCCACCTGGGTGGTGGCAGGATGGAGGATTTCTACCAGACAAAGCCCGATGATGCGAAACGTTTTGGAGAACTGGCTGCGAGCGCAGTAGCGGATGGATTTACAGCATTTAAGTCGATGGCGGTGCCGGAAACAATGCCATTGGAAGGATTAAAACCTGTGCATTATGCAGTAGCTTGTGTAGAAGCTATGCGGGAAGCAGTAGGAGATGATATTGATATTATGGTGGATTGCCATGCCCGCCCCAGTCCGCGTATGGGGCTACAGTTTGCGAAAGCACTGGAGCCATATGGACTGTATTTTTTTGAAGAACCTTGTTGGCCGGAGTCAATAGAAGATATTGCATTGATCCAGCGATCGGTTAAAACACCGATAGCTACCGGCGAGCGATTGGTAGGCATCCATGCCTTCCGTGATCTGTTGGAAAAAAGGGCCGCAAGCGTGATCCAACCGGATATTACGCATTGCGGAGGATTGAGTGAGGTACGGCGTATTGCCGTGCTGGCAGAAGCATACCGTGTTGCCGTGGCGCCACATAATCCGCAAGGCCCGGTAAGCACCGCTGCTTCTCTTGAATTTGGATTTTCTGCACCATCGTATATTATTTGTGAAAGTGTGCACAATGATGTGCCCTGGAGAGATGAAGTAGTGAAGGAAGGTTTTACAATAGAAAAGAAAGGAAGGATCGTACGGCCTAATAAGCGTCCGGGGCTTGGCATTGAAATCAATGAAACCGAAGCACGGAAACATCCTTTTGAGCAGGAAGTATTGCAAAGAGCATTCTATAAAGACGGCAGTGTAGGGGATTGGTAATTCTAATAACAGGCGAGATGAACAAATTATTTGAAAACCAAACGGTCATCATCAGCGGAGGGCTGGGAGATATCGGACGGGCCACGGCATTGGAATTTGCGCAACAAGGCGCGGCGGTGGCATTGTGTGATATTCACCCTGCCGCTGCAGCCACTGAGTTGCTGAACACATTAAGCGCCTTCGGAATACAGTGCAGGTATAGCCAGGTAGATGTAACAGTGGCCAAAGCGGTGCAGCTATGGATAGATGAAACCGAGCAGGCACTTGGTACGCCGGGAATTATTATTGCCAACGCAGCGATTGTTACCCTCGCAGGGATGCATACGATTACACCTGAACAATGGTCGCAGGAGCTGGCGGTGAACCTGAATGGGGCCTTTTATTTAACCCGGTATGCAACGGCCAGGTTGCTGGAGAAAGGATTGCCCGGGCGGGTCGTATTTGTAGGCAGCTGGGCTGCTGCTTCGGTGCATGCCCACATTCCTGCTTATTCTGTTGCCAAAGCAGGCGTACGGATGCTGTGCAAATGTATGGCACTGGAACTGGCGCCACATCAGATCCTGGTGAATGAAATAGCACCAGGATATGTAGCCGCCGGTTTAAGTGGCCGCATATGGGAGGAGCAACCCGGCAAACTGGAAGAGGCGATAGCAAGAGTACCCATCAGGAAAATAATGAGTGCAAAATCGGTAGCGGACCAGATTCTCTATTTATGCCATCCGCAGCAGGAACATATGACAGGTATGACATTGCTGATGGATGGTGGTCTTTCCCTGCTTTCGTGAATAAATTAAAGACCGTGCTGTTATTATGGACATAAAGGATTTCAAATTAAAAAATGCATCATTCCAGGGTATCATTGGTGTGGCGCAAACAGATATTACACCTCCAACCGGTATTTATTCCCGCAACTGGGGAGCCGCGCTGCATGATGTGGCGGAAGGAATACACCAACCGCTAATGCTTACCTGTACTACTTTCCAGTCTGCTGCAAAGGAAACACCACTGGTGTTGATAGGGGCTGATCTGGGCTGGTGGAAAAGTGCAGCAGATGAATGGGCACTCAGGAGCCAACTCTTAAAAGCGTTGGACCTGGCGCCATCACAACTCATGTTTTGCTTATCGCATACCCATGCCGGGCCTGCTTTAAGCCGGGATGAGGCTACTCAACCTGGTGGCGAATTGATAGACGGATACCTGCAAACGATTTTAGAGCATGCTATTCAGGCTGTCCGGCAGGCACTGTCCAATGCGGTGCCCGCCACACTGACGTGGCACTATGGCAAGTGCGGCCTGGCCACTAACCGGGATCTCGCGCAACCGGAAAGGCAACGATATATAGTAGGATTTAATCCTGATGAGGAAGCAGACGATACCTTACTGGTGGGCAGGATAACGGACACGCATGAACGTATTTTAGGCACTATTGTAAATTATGCCTGTCACCCCACCACATTGGCCTGGGAAAACAGGCTGATCTCTCCTGACTACATAGGCGCTATGCGGGAGATAGTGGAAGGGCAAACAGGCGCTTCCTGTTTATTTCTGCAAGGGGCTTCCGGAGAACTGGCGCCGGCAGCACAATACGTGGGCGATACGGCCCTGGCCGAAACCTATGGCCGGCAATTGGGATATGCCGTATTAGCTACACTGGAAGCGATGTTACCCGCGCAAACACAACTTTCTTTTACTGGTGTCGTGGAATCCGGTGGTGCACTGGCTATTTGGAGTCCCTCCGTTTATACGCCTTCAACCGTACTTGCTGTAGAAATGGTGGAAGTGGAACTACACCTGAAACCATTACCACCATTGGCTGAAATAGAACAGCAATGGCGGGAATGTGAAGATCATGTATTAAAAGAACGGCTCCGGCGTAAATGTGGTATCAGAAAAGCGTTGGGCGACGGACAGGAAGCCCGCGTCGGCCTTTGGGTATGGCGTTTGGGAGATGCGCTGCTGATAGGCCAGCCCAATGAAACCTATTCCATATTTCAGCGTGAACTGCGCCGCGAATTTTCTGCACAGGCGGTAGGCGTCATGAATGTGGTAAACGGTCATATCGGCTATCTGGCACCTGCGGAGTTATACAACCACGATATTTATAGCGTTTCGCAAACACCTTTTGCTGCCGGTTCATTGGAACTGCTGACGGAGAAAACCATGGCCATTGTGAAAGAATTGATGACAAAAAAGCATGCATAACACTATCTTCAAATGAACTCAAACTTAACAACCCTGGATGCGGCTGTTTTTGGCATCTATATATTTGGAATTGTAGCACTGGGTATCTATGCATCCCGTAAAGCCAGCCGGTCTAAAAGAGATTATTTCCTGGCAGGAGATAAGCTACCCTGGTGGATGATTGGAGGAAGCATTATTGCAGCTAATATCAGCAGCCATCAGCTGGTAGGCGTGATGGGCGTGGCATTTACTGATGGCTTTGTTGCCATAGTTATTGAATGGGGAGCTATTCTCATCGGGTTTAATGCATTGCTCTGGATCTTCCTGCCTTTTTATCTTCGCAACGGTTTTTATACAATGCCGGAGTTTTTACAGAAACGTTTTGGTGGCGCGGCACGCACCACCTATTCTGTTTTGGTATTGCTCACTTATGTTTTTGTAGAGATCAGTGCAGTGCTTTACCTGGGTGCTATTTCCCTACATTCCCTGTTAGGTATTCCGGTCGTTACCAGCGTGCTGGTACTGGCTGTCAGCACCAGTATCTATACCATAGCAGGAGGATTAAAGGCGGTTATCTGGACAGAAATGGTGCAGCTGGGCGTGCTGATGCTGGGGATGGTTGTTTTATCTTTTACCACGATCAATGCAGCGGGAGGAATCGATGCTGTAATGGAAACAAGTAAGGATTGGAAACTGATGCTGCCAGCCAGTGATCCCGATTTCCCCTGGACGATGTACCTGGGCGGACTGTTATGTATCAGTGTATTTTACAACGCTACCAACCAGTTTATTGTGCAACGTACATTGGCTGCAAAGAATGAATGGCATGCCAGGATGGGCGTGATCTTTGCAGACTATCTTAAATTTCTTATTCCGCTACTGATCATTGTTCCTGCGCTGGTGGCACCCAAATTATTTCCCAATCTTGATAAACCGGATCTTCTTTTTGCAATGTTGGTAGAGCATTTATTGCCTACGGGGTTGGTTGGATTGGTGATGGCGGGACTGATTGCAGCGGTGATGTCTCACCTGTCTGGTGCTATCAACTCCTGCACTACAATCCTGACGATTGACGTATACCTGCCTTACTTTAAACCGCAGGCTACAGAAAGACAGTCTGTTCGTTTTGGAAGATTAAGTGGCGTAGTGATTATCCTGCTTGGCATAGGATGCACAAGTTTGCTGGCACTGTATTCAGAAAAGCCCATATTCATTTACCTGATGAATGCATATGGTTTATTTACACCTGGTATTGCCACCATGTTCTTATTGGGAATACTTTGGAAACGTACTACACATGCGGGTGCATTAACCGCTGGTATTTTAACCATCCCTTTATCATTGGCGATAGAGTTTATGTTTCCCAATATGCCGTTTTTTAATCGTACCGGCATCGTGTTCTGGACGTGTATGGCATTGTGTGTAGTGGTAAGCTTGCTGACCAAACCTAAACCAGCCGCAGAATTGGAAGGACTGATCTGGAATAAGGACAGTTTATCCCTCCCGGTAGAACAACGCGGACAGCAGCGTGGATTGCGTAATCCATTTATCTGGTGGGCAATTATTACCGCACTGGTACTCTATTTCTATATCAAGTATGCCTAAATTACTTCTGCGGGAACCGGTCTTAGTGAGCAGCAGCTAAAAGAACAGCCGTTGACCGGATCATTGTTTGTTAAGCCCCCCTTTTTGTCATTTTCCCACCCCATTAGTTAAGCAAAGAACCAATAATTTTGTTACCATAGCATACTGGTAACAAGAAGCTGTAGCTCTCACCGATCAGCACTGGCTACTTAACTGCAATAAAATAATATTAAAACAACCTATTATGAAAAAGTTAGCATTCAGCATTACAATCAATGCTTCCCCTCAAAAAGTTTGGGATATTATTGTTGGCCAGGATACTTACGGACAATGGACAGCGCCATTTGCCGAAGGATCAAGTGTAGAAACAGATTGGAAAAAAGGCAGCAAAGCCCTGTTCCTGGATGGGAAAGGTAGTGGCATGGTTTCGGAGATCGTAGAAAGTATTCCCGGTGAGTTCCTGTCCATACACCACCTGGGAGAAGTAAGGAATGGGGTGGAAGATCCTACAGCTTATCAGGGAAATGAATGGGGAGATGCTTTGGAGAACTATACGCTCAAATCACTGGATGGTAAAACAGTATGGCAGGTCAGTTTAGATATGCCGGATGATTTTGTAGCTTACATGGAAGAAACCTGGCCACTCGCGCAGGCGAAAGTAAAAGAGCTGGCTGAGCAGAATTGATTTTATTTTTTGAAAACCTTTAGTTTATGAAGACAAAAAAAATCTGGGCCAATTTCGGTGTCCGGGATTTAGAACGAACTACTAAATTCTATAAAGGACTCGGATTTAAATCAAACGGAGCGTCGGACCAACTGACTAGCTTCTTCTTCGGCGATGAAAACTTTATCATCCATTTCTTTTTGAGGGATATACTTGAACCCGCCATGAAGGGACAAATAATTGATTCAAAAGCTGGCAATGAAATTATCTTTACCCTTTCTGCTGATACTAAGGAAGAGGTTAATAGTTGGGAAAAAGAAGTGCAGCAAGCCGGGGGAACAATAGTTTCCAAACCAGAAGAGTTTGGAGAGGGTTATTACGGTTTCGTGTTTGCTGATCCTGATGGTCATAAGTTCAATGTATTTTATATGTAGTAATAAAAACGGGAAACCCTCGTAGCATCAGGTGCTACGAGGGTTCTCCGTTTTTATATTTAGCATTATTTTTTGGAAATCCTGTATAGCCTGCCCATGTCGGTAATGGCATATAGTGCGCCGTCTTTTCCTTCCGTGATGTCGCGGAAACGTTGTCCTTCACCGGTCAACAATCTTTCTTCTCCTACCACTTTATTATTTTCAATGATGAGCCGCGCAATATGTGTGCTGCTCAGGCCAGCAACAAACAGGTTGTTTTTCCATTCAGGTATGCTGTCGCTACTGTAGAATGTAATTCCGCTGGGTGAAATCACCGGATCCCAGTAATAAACAGGTTGTTCAAGTCCTGCTTTCTGCTGTAAACTATCACCTACTTTTAGTCCGCTATATTCAAGACCGTAAGTAATGATAGGCCAGCCATAGTTTTTTCCCGGTTCGATCCTGTTCAGTTCATCGCCTCCTTTTGGACCAAATTCGGTTTCCCAGAGATCGCCCGTTACCGGATTTAAAGCAAGTCCCTGTACATTACGATGCCCGTAAGAATAAAGCTCTGGTCTTGCGTCTGTTTTGCCTTCAAACGGATTTCCTGCAGCAGGTTTACCATCTTTCGTGATCCGGATAACTTTTCCTAATCCGGATGTAAGATCCTGGGCCTGTGGTCTTGTAACCAGGTCTGAACGTTCTCCGGTACTGATAATCAGGTTCCCGCTCTTGTCGATAACAATTCTTCCTCCATAATGAAGCGTACCCTTATACGCAGGCGTAGCGCGATATATAACGGTACCACCTTCTATCTTTTTTTCATCAGCGGATAATTTTCCTTTTGCTACTGCGGTAAGGTTGCCTTGGGGTGTTTTGTCCGAAAATACCCAGTATAGCATCCTGTTACTCGCGAAGTCGGGATCTACGCGGATACCCAGCAAGCCACCCTGACCAGCGGAATTCACTGGCGGTATGCCTGTTATTGAATCGCTTATTTTTCCATCAGAGGTAGCGATCCGTATGGTGCCACCCTTCTCCGTAATGATTAAACGGCCATCAGGAAGGGAAGTGATACCCCAGGGAGATTTAAGACTGCTGTCCAGTACATTGTATGCATAGGGGGTGGTCGTTTTTACACCACCTATCCTTGTCTGACCAGGGAAAGCCGACTTATAATCGGTATTTGCCTTTTTGGTTTCTACCGGTGGAAGGATACTGTCCCGCTGTGCAGCTGCATTATTACTGGCTGAATTTTGTCCGCAGGAAACCAGCGCAAATACGCTTCCGATGCAGATGGCGGTCAAAAAATGGGTGTTCAGATACTTGTTCATAAGATTCCTTATATTAAATACATATAGTTTGACGCTTAAATATAAACTAAGTTCGGCTAAAATCAGAATGGCGGGGAATTTGAAAATGATCAGTGGTAATTAGATTCCTGCTGACAATAAAGCAAAAATTTCCCCGTTCAGCATCATTTCTTAACAATTTTTTAAAGAAAAGTTTATTTTAACTGTGACGTTTTCCACTTTGCGGGATCATATAATCAGTGGCGGTTCCCAAAAGGTATGCATCCGGAAATGAAGGAATGGAAGGTCCGTGGTGATTTTTGGGAAAGCCCATGGCTCAGTGAATGAGCGTTGAAAAGATACTGGAGTCAATAAAATTATATTAATTACTAATGTTTTAAGATGCCAGATGCCTGCTTCGTGTTACCTGTAACAACGCATGTTGAAATGCTCGATGCTAACATGGACAATGCGCTTTCTTCGGAAAGAGGGTTGCTTATGCTTATTGCGGAAGGAGATGAAAGGGCGTTTTATGCTTTTTACAAAACATACGCCCCCAGGCTGCGTGCATACGTGTGGCGGACTACCAGGTCAGAAGCGGATACAGAGGATATTTTGCAGATCAGCTTTATGCGCATTTGGCTTTCAAGAGATAAAATTCCTTCCATCGACAATATCCAGGCATGGGTATATACCATCACGGCCAAGATTTGCCTGCAGCATTTCAGAAAGAAAAAGAACGATCAGAAGAAACTGGAACGGGGCGGGGAGATGAGAGATAATAATGTGAGCACGCCTTTCGATTTTTTACAACTGGAAGAAATAAAAAGGACCATTGGAGCCGTGTTGCAGCGAATGTCTCCGCAAAGAAAAATGATCTATCGCATGAACCGGGAAGAAGGAAGAAAACCTGCGGAGATAGCCCTGGTACTTTCTATGCCGGTGGGAACCGTCAAAAATCATTTGTCTGCTGCCAATAAGGAGATCCGCGAATCCCTCTACCCTGTAGCCATGATGCCTTCCCCCTGATTTTTATTTTCATTGATTTTTTTCAGGGAAAAATTCATTTTAACCGTGACGTTTTCCTCCTGGCGGGATCATATTATAAGCGGTGATCCTGAACATTACAAACGGATACTGAAATAGTTTTTTATATGGACGAACAACGGATATATTATTTGTTAGAACGGGAACTGGAAGGAACGCTGGAGGCGGACGAACTCCGGGAGCTGGAGGAATTGAAAGTCCATGAGGATAGTAAATTGCTGGAAAAAATCATTGCGGAACTGATTGAGCGGGAATCAAACAACCCTATGTATATTGATGCTGCTGTGGAAGATGCCCGTTTCGAAAAAATTATAAGTGTTGATGCTGTACATGGACAGGTTAGCAGAGGCAAGGTATACCGGCTTCGCCGTAATTGGTTGCGGGCAGCTGTTGCAGCAATATTGATCCTGGGTACCGCTACTTATTTCTGGCCCCCGAAAATGCCCGGGAAGGGAGCCGTTGCCATACAGCAGCATAATCATCTACCCGGCAATAACAAGGCTACCCTTACACTGGCAAATGGCGCCACCATAACATTGGATAGCGCCGGCAACCAGGTAATCCAGCAAGGCAAAGTGGCCGTTCATCAACATAACGGACAACTACAATATACCTTACAGGGAAATGAAACCGTTCTCAGTTATAACGTGCTAACCGTTCCCCGCGGTGCACAATACAGACTGGTGCTGCCCGATGGTTCCAAAGTGTGGCTGAATGCTGCATCCAGACTGAGATATCCCACTGCATTTATTGGAAAAGAAAGAACGGTGGAGCTGGAAGGACAAGGATATTTTGAAATAGCACAGCAGGCAGACCAGCCATTCAAGGTTAAAGTAAATGGTTTGGAAGTACAGGTATTGGGTACGCACTTCGATATCATGGCATATGCTGATGAAGGCACTATTAATACCACCCTGCTGGAAGGAGCAGTTAATATTGTGCAGGGAGAACGGCTACAGCAGCTGAAACCTGGCCAACAAGCCATCGTGGATCATGCCACCAATCATCTGTCCGTGCAACAGGCCGACCTTGACATGGTGTCAGCATGGAGAACCGATTTTTTTGAACTGAACGGAACAGATCTGCCCGCCATACTAAGACAACTTTCCCGGTGGTACGACGTGGAAATAGTTTATAAATCAGATACACCATCAGAGGTTTTAAGCGGACGTATCAGCAGGAACCTGCACCTGAAAGACGTGCTGCAGGCACTGGAAGGAAATGATGTTCAATTCAGAATAGAGGGCAACAAGGTGATCGTGTTGCCAAAATAAAATATTGTATAAAATAAAAATGTGCGGGTCCGGCAGGCTAGGCCAGAAGGAGGACTCCATGCAAATTCCACCTGTTCATTCACAACCAAAACTAAAAAGCGTATGCAAATGTAGTACCCGTTACGGCATGCCAATAAAGAAAACCAGAAGTGCTAGTAACACCCCTGGCTATAATTTGGCTCGTCCCTGATTAATCAATCCATCGATTATTAAAGAATCACCAAACCTTATAAATGTATGCAATTTGTCTTTACCAGCAAAGTTCTATGCCGGGCAGAACTTTTATCGACCAAACTAATCTCAAGCGTTTTTGCAGATGTATCGGAAACTCGAAGAAAAATACGACGGATTATGAGAATGACCACGGTTTTCATGCTCATTGCCTGTTTGCATGTAAGTGCTACAGGATTGTCCCAGGGGATCACGCTCTCCGTAAAAAATGAGCCACTTAAAAGTGTTTTCAAAAAGATTTCAAAACAGGCAAATATTTCTATCTTATTCAATGACAACGACCTGAAAAGTACGTCATTGGTGAGTATAGATGTAAACAAGGTACCCCTTGAGCAGGTGCTGAATGAGTGCCTGAAAGGATATCCCCTGGAATATACCATCGGGAATGGTATCATCAGGATCCGGAAAAAGAAGTATCCGGTTCCCACCGCACTCCCTGATATCACAAGCGCAGTAGCCGCCACACTGACAGGAACGGTCAGCGATGCTACAGGCAAGCCTTTGCAGGGTGCAACGGTATTGGTGAAGGGTATGCAGCTCAGTACGTCCACAGATGCGGAAGGGAGATTTAAACTCACCGTGACCAATGCAGACGATGTGGAGCTGGTATTTTCTTTTATAGGATACAAAACACAAACAGTAAAGGCAGGCACTCAGCGGGAATTTAATATCGTACTCGAGGAACTGGTTTCCGGACTGAATGATATCGTGGTGGTAGGGTATGGGTCTGCGAAAAAGAAGGATAATACCGGCGCCATTTCTACTATCAAATCAGAGGACCTGGCAAAGGTGCCCGTTTCTTCTGTTACCAATGCGTTGGTGGGTAAATTGCCTGGTCTGATTGCAATACAATCCAGTGGACAACCGGGTGCAGATGCCTCCAGTTTAAATATCCGTGGATTCGGAAGTGCCCTGATCATTGTAGATGGTGTGGAAGCCGACTTTAGAAATATTGATGCCAACCAGATTGAAACCGTAACCATTCTTAAAGATGGGGCGGCCTCTATTTATGGTTCCAGAGCGGGTAACGGCGTTGTTTTAATTACCACAAAAAGAGGAAATATAGGGAAACCCGTCATTACCTTAAATGCTACCACCACGTTACAACGGCCTACCTATTTCCAGAAAATGCTGAACTCCGGTCAATATACCACCCTCGTATCTGAATCTTATTTACAATCAGGCCAACCGGCCAATGCAGTTCCCTATACACAGGAACAGATTGATAAATATTATGCCGCTACAGAACCCGGCTATTATAATACCAACTGGCAAAAACTGATCGTGCGTGATTGGGCGCCCATGCAGAATTATAATGTATCGATCCGCGGCGGAAGCCAGAAGATCCGGTACTATGCCTTTTTAGGTACATTGAACCAGGGCTCATTCTGGAAGAAAAATGGGGGCGACTATAAACGATACAACTTCCAGTCAAATGTAGATGCGAATATCCTGGATAACCTGACCATGAGCATTACGGTATCCAACATCATAGATCGTATCAATTCCACCAACAGGCCACAGAATGGTGGTGGTTATCTGTTTGCGGACCTGTACAACAATAAGCCCATGTATCCTGCCAGTTTGCCCGATCCGTCAAAGATCCCCTATAGCGGATCTGCTACCGGCGGCGCGTTGGTACAATCAAACCGGGACCTGGGCGGTTATTCAGACGACCATTTTCAAACAGCCAGCCAAACAGCCACCCTCACCTATGATGTTAAAGCGATTAAAGGCCTTTCCTTAAAGGCGTTCGGCAATTACATGCAGGTGAACGATAACCAGAAATCTTATGCCAGACCAGTGGATATGTACACCTACAACGTAGATACGAAAGAATATACACTGGCATCACAATACAATTCAAACACGCAGCTGACACAACAAAAATCGGTTACCACCACATTAACAGGCCAGTTCTCCCTGAATTACAACCGCACGATCAATGATATACATCAGATCAATGCCATGGCGTTGTATGAAATCTATACGTTATCGTCCGATTTTATTTCAGCCGGCAGATCAGATTTCACTTTCCCAACTCTCGATCAGTTATTTGCAGGAAGTTTGAATACCGTGAGCAACAACGGTTCCGCGAGTGAAATGAGCCGCAAAAGTTATGTGGGCAGATTAAATTACGGATACAAGGAAAGATACCTGCTGGGAATGATTTTGCGTGCAGATGCATCAGCAAAATTCCCGGCTGCTTCCAGGTGGGGATATTTTCCCAGTGTTTCCCTGGGCTGGCGTTTAAGTCAGGAGGATTTCATGAAAAGTTTTACTGACCTGGATGAGCTGAAACTCCGGGCAAGTTATGGTGCCTCCGGTAATGATGGTATCGGTAATTTCCAGTACCTCGCAGGTTATGGCGCTACCTTGATGCCGGCCTTGTTTGGCGGTGTGCCGGTAATGGGTATTGCTCCGCTGGGAATGGCTAACCCCACCTTGTCGTGGGAGCGGATTGCTATTTATAATGTGGGTGTTGATTATTCATTTTTCAACAGAAAATTATACGGAGAAGCAGAAGTATTTTATCGTAAAAGAGATGGTATACCTTCCCAGAAAACAGTGAGCCTGCCGTCCAGCTTTGGGGCTGAATTGCCATTGGAAAATCTGAATAGCCAGAATAACAGGGGCTTTGAACTGAGAGTGGGTACCATGGGATCCAGCAATCACTGGAAGTGGGATGTAAGCGCCAACGTTTCCTGGCAACGGGCCAAATGGGACCACGTAGAGGAAGTGCCCTATACCGATCCCGATTCCAAAAGAATTTATCAGTTATCCGGACAGTGGATCGACCGCACAATGGGATACATCTCAGACGGCTTGTTTACCAGCCAGGATCAGATAGATAAACTGGGCTTCACCTATCCAGGTAACCCGGTATTGAAAATGGGAGATGTGCGGTATGTTGATAATAATAAAGATGGGGTGCTGGACTGGAAAGATGAAGTAGAAATCGGTAAAGGACAGATCCCCCAATGGATGGGCGGTCTGAATATAAACCTGAACTATAATAACTTCGATTTTTCTGCTTTGATCCAGGGCGCATTTGGCTATTACAAGCATGTTTCATTGGTTTCCTATACACAAACCTTCTTCGATAACCGCTGGACAGCAGAAACAAACGACCCGAATGCATTGATCCCCCGCCTGGGCGGAACGGGTACAAACGGCTTGCTGTCTGACCGCAACTTTAGAAAGGCAGACTATGTGAGATTGAAAACATTCTCTATCGGATACACCTTGCCAAAAGCATTAATGCAAAAAATCAATTTCCAGAGTGTCAGGTTTTATGTTGGTGGCAGCAATCTGTTCACCATATCCGGGTTAAATAAATTCAACCTTGATCCGGAATCTCCCTTCACCATCCAGGATGGTCAACCTACCACTTCTTATTACCCGCAGATGAAAACAATCATGGTGGGTGCTAATATCTCATTATAAAAATCACACGAGCATGAAAAGAATAGAAATCCTTTTCTTATCAGGAGTCCTTCTGTTTACTTCCTGTCAAAAAGATATATTGAATAAACAACCGCTGGATAGAATTGCAGATAATATTGTTTGGAGTGATATCAAGGCTATTCAGGCAAATTTAGCCGGCAGTTACAGCATGATGAGTGTATTGGAAAATGAAACGCCGGATAAATACATAGGAATAAGACCCGGCGTTGGCTGGACTACAGAAGCACAGGTGGGGGTGACGCTGATCAATAATATCGCGGATGAAGGTACCTGGGGTATGTATCCCAACTGGGCCAATTTCAGAAACAGTGGCATAACCGTGAATGGTGGCTTGTTGGAGTGGTGGGAAAATGCCTACATCATTATACGTCAGCTCAACGACTTTATTGAAAAGGTACCGGCCTCGCCGATTGATGAAGATGTAAAAAAGAGCTTGCTGGCAGAAGCCCGGTTTTTAAGAGCATTCAACTATTTCTCAATGGTGAAACGGTATGGCGGCGTTCCGCTGATTACCAATGCGCAAACTATTGATGAACCATATGAGAAGCTGTACCCCAAAAGGAATACAGAGAAAGAGTTATACGATTTTGTTATCAGTGAGATAGATAACATTTACAATGACCTTCCGCCAAAAGCCATTTCCGGCCGTGTATCCAAATACGCGGCATTAACGTTGAAATCACGGGCTGCACTGTATGCCGGCAGTATTGCAGAATACGGCACGGTGCAGCTCAATGGCTTGCTGGGCATTCCTGCCGGAGAAGCGCAATCGTACTATCAGAAAAGTTATGATGCCTCAAAGATAATTATCGACGATGGCGTAAATGGCTTGTATAATGTAGACGCGAATAAAACCAAGAACTTCCGGGACCTCTTCCTGGTGAAAGATAATATGGAAGCCATGTTTGTAGTGGCACACAATAACAAGGACATGATTTCCCAGGGCGGCAACGGCTGGTATTACGACTTCATGCAGGGGCCTATGCCCAATGCCTGGTTTAACGGTAACCAGAACATGCCTTATTTATCATTTATCGCATCCACCTTTGAAAAAGCAGATGGTACCCCGCCGGATCTGAGCACCGCTACTTTAACCGGGAAGCTTTGGGATGATACCGAGTTATGGGCAGGCATGGAACCCCGCTTCTATGCCACGATCTATACCAATGGTACCACCTGGCTGGGATCTCCTATCGATTGGCATAAGGCTTTAAAGGTAAATGGGCAGTATCTCACCGATCCAAACGGCGCCTACCAGGGTGTTCCTCATCTGGGATTGCAAGGTCAGAAATCAGGGCCTTTTACGGGCTTTGGCGTATTGAAGTACCTGGATGAAAACCACAACAACATGGTGTACGATTTTGCATCCAGCCAGGACTGGATCGTATTCCGGTTTGCGGAAGTACTGCTGAATCATGCGGAAGCAGCATTTAAACTGAATAAACCGGATGAAGCATTAAACGCGGTGAATGCCATCAGGTCAAGGGCTGGTGTACAAGCCCGTACCGCCATTAATTTCAGTTTAATCCAGAAGGAGCGGAAAGTGGAGCTGGCATTTGAAGGTCACCGGTACTGGGATACAAGGCGCTGGCGGATTGCTACCACGGAGCTGACCAGGCGTCAAACCGGTTTAAGGTATATCCGTGATTTCGCGTCCGGCAAACTGGAATTACAGATTTTAGCCGATGTAGACGGTGGCGCTAACGTGAAGCCTGTCTTTGAACCATACAACTATTATTTACCTATTACCAATGCCAGGACCCAGCAAAATACAAACCTGGTGGAAAACCCCGGATATCATTAAGATACCGGGTGCAGTACTATTGGTTATCTTAATAAATTAATAATGAAGAAGAATTTTATATTTTTATTGTTGCCGCTAATATGGGTGGCTTTGATATCACTGATGACAAGCAGTGACGTACCGGTGAACAAAAATGTGCGCGGGGAGAAAATACCTTCAAAGGGTACTATCCCCAGACTTGCCTGGTACAGTGTACCAGGCAAGGAAACAAACCTGCAACGATACGAGGAACTGAAAGAAGCGGGGATTACCATTAACTTTTCTTTTTTCCAGACAATGGCGGATGCTGAATTATCATTGAATATGGCACAAAAGGTTGGGATAAAGATTGTACTGTCCTGCCCGGAACTTAAAACAGAACCGGAAAAAACGGTCAGGAAATTTATGAATCACCCTGCTATTGCAGGTTATTTTCTGCGGGATGAACCCTCCAGGAGCGAATTTGCAGATCTGGCCAAATGGGCAAAGCGGGTACAGTCGGTAGATGATAAACATTTTTGTTACGTCAATACACTGCCTATCTATGCGGAGAACTGGCAGTTTGCAACAGGTAAAGAACAAGACAAAGCTTCCTCGCTTACTTATCGTGAATACCTGAATACTTATATCAAAGAGGTACCCATGCAGTTTATCAGCTATGATGCCTATTGCATTATCGGGGATAGCCTGCGGGCCAACTACTATGAAAATCTGGAGATCATGGCAGATGAATGCCGGAAAGCAGGGAAGGATTTCTGGGCTTTCGGCCTCACAACCGGATCTTCTTTACCCGTAAATTTTCCTCCTCCTACCTTGGCTGAATTACGGTTGCAGATCTATAGCATCCTGGCTTATGGTGCACAAGGCGTACAATATTTTACATACTGGACACCGGCGCCGGAAGAAAATAACATTTGGGATTTTTATAAAGGACCCATAGGGTTGGATGGTAAACGTACCGTTACCTACGACAGGCTAAAACAAATGAATGAAGAAGTAATGAACCTGTCTGGTGTATTTTACGGATCAAAGGTACTTTCAGTGCGGCATACAGGGGAGTCAACGCCCAGTGGTACCCGGCGTTTGGGTAAGCTGCCCGAAGGAATAAAAGTACTGGATACAAATGGCGCAAGTGCCCTGGTAGCTACGTTAGAGAACGGCGATCATACTTTTGTGGTAGTAGTGAACAGCAATTTTAAGAAGAGTATGCAACTCACCATTTATGGAGAAGAAAAGGTGATGAAGGTTTTGAAAGATGGTACAATGGTACCTGCCAGCTTTTATACCAACACCATGGAAGTTGAACCTGGTGATGTTGCAATTTATATGGTTCCAAAATCTGTTTGATGATTCTTGTAAGCAAAATAAAAAAAGTACTTTTTCTGCGTGTTACGGGCATCTTCCTGTTGGGAAGTATGGCGGCCGGTGCGCAAACAGCCACTGACTTGGAAAATGCGGTATGGATCGGCGATGCCCGCGTACAGCCTGTTCTGGACTCGTTGATGTATGAAGATGACCCGGCTCCCATATTTCGTAAAGAATTTGTAGCAGACAAAACCATCAGGTCTGCGACACTTTTTATTACGGCTGCGGGCTATTACAGCGCAACGGTGAATGGTAAAACGTTGGAGAAGAACTATTGCGACCCGGCGTGGACAGATTTCAGCAAAAGGATCTACTATGCTGAATATGATATCAAAGATAATCTCCTGAAAGGGAAAAACTGTATCAGCGTAACGTTAGGTAATGGTTTCTACAATCCGTTACCACTCACCTTCTGGGGCGTATACAACCTGCGGGATGCATTGGTAACCGGGCGCCCGGTATTGCTGGCAAAAATTAAAGTCGTGTACGCCAACGGCAAAACGGAAGAAATTGTGACCAATAAAAGCTGGAAGTATGCTTATGGCCCAGTTATCCGGAATAATGTGTACCTCGGTGAAAGATATGACGCCCGTAAAGAAATCAAAGGAAATGCCCTGCCCGGCTTTAATGACAGGCAGTGGGAAGTTGCTGTGGAGAAAACAGGACCTGGCGGCAAACTGCAAAAAACATTCTTCCCGCATATACAGGTGATCGATATAAAGAAACCTGTTAAAATAATGGAAGCGCCGAAGGGTGTTTATGTAGTGGACATGGGCGTCAACTTTACCGGAACTTTTAAAATTAAGTTGCACGGCAAAGAAGGTGATACCATCAGGTTTCGTTTTGGTGAAAGGATCTATGACAACAATACTTTAAATCCCATGACAGCCGTTGCCGGCCAGATTAAAAAGAAGGGGATAGGTGGACCAGGAGCGCCTGCACTGGCGGACCAAGAGGGCATGTACATTTTTGGCAAGAACGGAGAAGCGGAATACAGTCCTCTTTTCTCTTACAGAGTGTACCGCTACATGGAAATTTCAGGACTCCGCCATCCACCGCTCAAGAGCGATATGGAAGGTATTGCCCTGAGCTCCAATGTGGACAGAAAAAACAGTTTTTCTTCTTCAAACGATCTTATCAACTCCATTCAACAGATGATAAGCCGTACTTTCCTGAGTAACCTGATGAGCGTGCAATCAGATTGCCCCGGACGGGAGAAATTCCCTTACGGAGGCGATATGAAAGCCACCAGTGAGGCGTTTGTTTACAATTTCAATATGCATTCTTTTTATAAAAAAGTATTGTACGATTGGATAGATGCTTACCAGGATACCGTATTTATTGATGCCGCGCCTTACGTTGGTTTAAAATATTGCGGATTGAATTTTGAATCTTCCATTTTTGATGTACAGCACAACCTGTTCCAGTATTATGGTGATACGGCCCTTGTGCGGGAGCTATATGATTTTGACCTGAAATGGATGGACAAGGCTGCCCGCATTCACCCGTCGGGTATCGTTGATAAAGGATTGAGCGATCATGAATCACTGGTCAATGTACCGGTTCAGTTGTTGGGCACAGCCGCTTATCTTAAAACAGCGGAAATAATGAAGGAGTTTGCGGTGGTGATGCATGATAAAGAAAACGAAAAACGTTTTGCTGCGCTGGAAGAGAAGATAAGAAACAGTTTAAGGGAGATGTATTGGACAGGCAATACTTCCGGTGATCTGATAGACCGCCAGTCAAGGGAAGCATCGATGACATATATCAACAGCCTGCCGGAGCAGGAAAAGAAAGCAGCCATCGCGGCACTGGATAGTACTAAAGATGCATTTAATAAGCAAACACTTTATACGTTGCTGTTATACTGTGGCGTCATTCCTGAGAAAGACCAGCAGGCGGCAGTGGATCTGTTGTTAAAAGCAATAGATGATGCACCGGCCGGACATTTTACCACCGGTATTTTTGGAACAAGATATATCCTGGAAGTATTGTCGCAGTACGGACATGCAGACAAGGTATTTAAGATCGTAAACAGCAAGGAGTTTCCGGGATGGGGATTTATGATCAAAAACGGAGCTACCACACAATGGGAAACCTGGAAAGAAAGCGATAATATTTACTCCAACTGTCATCCAATGTTTGGCTCCGTATCAGGATGGTTTTACAAGTGGCTGGCCGGTATCAGGCCGTTGACGCCGGGATTCAAAAAATTTGTGATCGCACCTGTATTACCGGAACATCTTTCACAGGTGAAGTGTTCCTATGAATCGCCACAGGGCACCATTGTGGCTAACTGGGATAAAAAGAACGCAGAAAATATTTTCACTATCACCGTACCTGCAGGCAGTGTGGCTACTTTTCAATTGCCCACCAAACATCCGCGGAAGGTTACCGTAAAGAAAGTAAACGCCGGCACCTCTTTTTCGCCGGAGGTGAAAGGGGACGGTACCTGCGCATTTGACCTGGCTGCAGGCAATTATTTAATCACAGCAGAATGAAAAAAATTATCGTTGTAATACTACTGGCATTTTCTACCACTTTATACGCGCAGGACATGCCGGTAAAACTTCCTTCCATCATCAGTGATCATGCAGTGCTCCAGCAATCCGGCGACGTGAAGTTGTGGGGCTGGGGACCTGCCACGCGAAAAATAGCAGTTGTTGGGAGCTGGGCCCCGCAGGATACTGTCAGGACGCTGGTGACCGATGAATGTACCTGGGAAACAAGTATCCGCACACCAAAGGCAGGAGGCCCATACACCATTCAGTTTATTAATGACACCAGTATCGTCACCATTCATGATATCCTGATAGGAGAAGTGTGGCTTTGCGGAGGGCAATCAAACATGGCCTTATCCTGCAATGCAGGTATACTGGATGCCGGAGATGCGCTCCAGGCGCCGCGTAATAATGAAATGCGGTTCTTTATGCCGGAATTTGTATATGATGTACTGCCCAGATCCGATTGCAAAGGTAAATGGGTGGTATGCCAGCCCGAAACAATGGCCTATTTCAGCGCAGTAGGGTACTTCTTCGGAATTGCTTTACAAAAGCAGCTGCATGCACCGGTGGGCCTCATCGGTTCGTATATGGGGGCTACCCGTATTCAACCCTGGACACCTAAGTACGTTATAGAAAATGATGCGGAACTTTCAAGGGTGAGCAAAAAGATTGGCACAGCATGGGTGCCGCAAGGTGTGGGTGTTTTGTATAATGGTATGATTCACCCGCTTGCACCGTATACGTTATCGGGTGTGATCTGGTATCAGGGCGAAACAAATGCCTGTGTAGACCAGGAAGCAAAAGTATACGGGAGCATGTTGAGAGGAATGATCACCAGCTGGCGAAAAGCCTTTAAAAAAGAGCTTCCTTTTTATATCGTGCAGATCGCCCCTTTTGATGGATATCCGGAGAATGCCGCAGCCTTCCTGCGGGAACAGCAGGAAACTGCGTTGGTGTTGCCCAATACGGGAATGGTAACGATAGGAGATCTGGTGGATTCGCTGAAGGATATCCACCCCCGGCTGAAAGCAGGTGTGGGCAGGCGTTTGGCAAACCTGGTACTGAAAGAGCAATACGAGGTAGCGGAGCTGCAACCTTATTCGCCGCATTTTGCAAAGCTGGAAATCAATCATCAAACGGCGGTCATCTACACATCAGCAATCGGTAAACTGAGCAGTCATAATAAAGAGATCATCAACTTTCAAATGGCCGGTAACGACAAAGTATTTTATCCGGCCAAGGCCCGTATTGAAAAGAATGGCAATATTTCCCTGACTTCAAAACAGGTGAAAGCACCGGTAGCGGTGCGGTATTGTTTTACCAATCCAGCCATGCCCAATGTATTTGATACGAATGGCCTCCCGTTGATGCCATTCAGAACTGACAAGTGGAATCATTAATTCAATCTGACATAAAAATATTTTTTGTTGGCATCCTGTTATTTTTGCTCCAACACAGTGCCGGAAGATAAAATTTACTTTATCTTGTATATACAAGTTGTTTTTTTGTTTATATTTGAAAGATTCAACTTTCGGGCATTCACCCGTCCGGCAATTTTTGGCTGCCGTGATGGAGATTTTACGATATGAAAATACTGCCTTCCACGTGGCAGTAACTGCGGGACTGTATGCGAAGATCTGCCCGATCGATTCATGTACATCCAAATCGTTTTTAAAAATGATTACAGACCAACAGGCCGTTAAAGCTAAGGAAAACTATGCCACGCCGCTTTATACGCTGACTTCTCTTTTCTTTATGTGGGGATTTATTACCTGCATGAATGATATCCTGATCCCGCATCTGAAAGAATTATTCAACCTGAACTACCTCCAATCCATGTTGGTACAGTTCTGTTTTTTCGGCGCTTATTTTACAGGCTCCCTCATTTATTTCCTTATATCATATTACAATGGTGATCCGATTAATAAGATAGGATATAAGAATGGTATTTTACTGGGACTGCTTATTTCAGCAATAGGGTGTACGTTGTTTTACCCGGCGGCTACTTTATCTGTATATGCATTATTCCTGGCGGCCCTTTTTGTAATGGGACTGGGTTTTACACTGTTGCAGATTGCTGCCAACCCTTATGTGTCCCTGCTGGGTGAAGAGAAGGGTGCTTCCAGCCGGCTTAACCTGGCGCAGGCTTTCAACTCTGCTGGTACCACCATTGCGCCTATTGCAGGAGGTTTCCTGATCTTCGAATTCTTTTCTGAGAATGGAGAAATTGCACCCATCGCTACAAGAATACCTTACCTGATTTTTGGTATTGTCTTTTTGTTGATCGGTGTTGTGATCTACAAAGTAAAACTGCCTTCGTTCAAAGCAGCGCAAAATCCCGGCAAGGAACTGGGTGCTTTAAAATTTCCGCAGTTGAGAAGGGGTATCCTGGCCATCTTTTTTTACGTTGGTGCTGAAGTGGCCATCGGCAGCTTTATGATCAATTTCCTGGCACAGGATAATATTATGGGACTGGAGCAGTCTATTGGTAAAAACTATCTCGCCTTATATTGGGGCGGTGCTATGATAGGCAGATTTTTAGGCGCTGTTTCACTCAGCACGGTTATTTCGGAGAGAAGGAAACCATATTATATGGCAGGCATTGCCATCGCCGTATTCTTTTTTATTTATAGCGTGGTATCGCTGAGTTTCGCGCAGATGGCGCCTTTCCTGGGTCTTATTGTTCTCAATCTGGCTGCTTTCTTTTTGGGTAGATCTTTCCCTGCCCGTACACTGCTGATTTTTTCTGTACTGAGTATTGCATTGTTGTTGCTGGCGTTGTTGAATGCTGGCCCGGTGGCTGTGTGGGCGCTGATCGGCATCGGATTGTTCAATTCTATTATGTGGTCTAATATCTTCACACTTTCTATCGCAGGTCTTGGAAGTTATACCAGTCAGGCGTCTTCCCTGCTGGTAATGGCTATTCTCGGTGGCGCCGTTATTCCTTTGATACAAGGCGGTATGGCCGATATGATCGGCATTCAATATTCTTTTTTCCTGCCTGTTCTCTGTTACCTGTACATTACTTATTTCGCATGGTATTGCCGGAAGAATGAACCACTTGCAGGAAAACAAGTGATTGGCGGAGGGCATTAAATAATTTTTTCAACTTGTATATACAAGTTTCAGAAAAAGTATTATATTTGATTTAGAGAATGATCCATCCGGCTGTTTAATATACAGCCGGTATAATAAACAGAGATACGCTTTCCACTTATGAAACATTTTCCTCCGCATGGTCAGGATACACCTGTACCTGTGCCTTCGGTCATGCGGATGTTGAATAAGCGGTAATTGCCGGGCAAAACATTTTCATCTTTCCGGTATTCGTTATTTCATTTTTTTTATTGATATCGTCATTACCTGTAGGTAGTGTAGTGACTGTTTTTTGCCGGACTTCAACTGAAGCCTGTTCATCCACGTTGTTACCTGAAAGCATTGTTATTTCAATAGCGCATTACTATTAATAAAATAACCTGTAAGTATATGCAAAAAGTTAAGCTGGGTATTATCGGCGGAGGGCTGATGGGTAAAGAGGCTGCCAGCGCCCTGGGAAGATGGTTCGTATTAAATGATTTTCCTGTAAATGTAACGCTCACCGCGGTTTGCGATCTGAATGAGCAGGTATTGGAATGGTATAAGAAGGTAGAAACAGTTCAACTTTTTACGACTGATTATAAGGAACTGCTGAGAGATAAAGATATTGATGTGGTGTATGTGGCACTGCCACATAACCTCCATGAAGAGGTATACCTCGAAGTACTGAGAGCAGGTAAAGATCTGCTGGCGGAAAAGCCGTTCGGCATCAACCTGGCCGCGGCGCTGGTCATTAAAGAGGAAGCAAACAAGTTGGGCCGCTTCGTGCGGTGCAGCTCTGAAATACCTTTCCTGCCTGGTCCGCAGCGTGTTATACAGGAAGTGCAATCCGGCAGACTAGGTAAGATCATTGAAATAAAAGCAGGCTTCCTGCATGCCAGTGATATGGACCCTTTGAAGCCTATCAACTGGAAACGGCAGGCGAAATATTGCGGTGAAATCGGTGTGATGGGCGACCTCGGTATGCATGTGCTGCATGTGCCGTTACGACTGGGATGGAAGCCAGAACTGGTATTCGCTCAACTACAGCGCATTGTTCATGAGCGCCCCGATGGCAAAGGCGGCATGGCCACCTGCGATACCTGGAATAACGCCACTATTAATACGCAGGTTGCAATAGGGGATGAACCGGTACCCATGACGCTTGAAATGAAACGCCTCGCACCCGGTGAAACCAATACCTGGTTCATTGAAGTGCTGGGAACAACAGGCGGCGTAAAATACAGCACAAAGGATACCAAGGCATTATGGACATTCAGCCGCGGTAAAGAACAGGCATGGCAACGGGTGGACCTTGGCTTCCAGATGCCTTTCCCGGTTATTACAGGCGGCATTTTTGAAGCTGGTTTTCCAGACTGTTTTATGCAGATGATAGCAGCATTTGTAGCCGAACGCGCCGGAAAGCTCGATGGCAGGTTCGGGTGTGTTACACCGGAAGAAGCGGTAGAAAGTCACCGGGTATTTGCAGCAGCCCTCGAATCTTTTCGTATGCGCACTGCCGTTATATTGACTGATTAATTGCAACTTTTCACGATTATGTAAAATTATACACGTTATGAAACGCGCTGAAATTAACCACGCCCAGGCAGCGGCTACTGTCTTTTTTAGCAGGAATGGCTGGACGCTTCCCCCGGAGCCGGTTTGGGACATCACAGACTTCGGGTTGGGTGATTTTAAAAGCACCGGTCTGTTACTGATCAACCTGGCGGAAGAAACGGAGTATTGTGAAAAACTGATGTACGCTACGCGTCAACAGGTAACACCCGCCCACTATCATAAAAAGAAAAAAGAAGACATCATCTGCCGCACCGGTCAACTGATGATCGAATTGTGGGAACAGGATCCGGCAGATCAGCCGCAAAGCACACTATTGCAGGTGAAGGTCAACGGAAAAATGAGAGAGGTACGCACCGGGGAACCTATACTGCTGAACGCCGGAGAACGGATTACCATTACTCCTTTGCTGTGGCATGCTTTCTACCCGGTATCAGATGAATGTATCATTGGAGAAGTTTCTACTGCCAATGATGATACCCATGATAATTTCTTTTCCAATACTGCCATCGGAAGATTTACCGAAATAACAGCGGACTGACAGTCCCAGGCACCTGATTGCTCACCTTAATGATTCCACCATGAAAAGTTATTACCTGTCAAAGGTTTTTGTAGCACTATTGCTACAGCGTAAGCGGGTACCCGTTTTATGCTCCTCCATTTTATGTTTATGCTGCTGTTTCTTTACGGATAATGCGCATGCGGATATTCCCGTTAACACACCTGTTGCGATCAGACAGGACACAGCACGTACAATCAAAGGAACGGTGCTTGACCAGCAGGGAGCCCCGCTATTCCGCGCGTCAGTGGCCGTGAAAGGCACCACAACAGGCGCTTATACCAATGAAGCCGGCAAGTTTTCTGTGGCCGCGCGTACCGGGCAGGTACTCATGATCAGCTATACCGGCCAGAAAACAAAAGAAATAAAAGTAGGCGCGCAAACAGAATTGTTGATTGAGCTGGAATCTGCCGGCGACCTGGGAGAAGTAGTGGTATTGGGTTATGGCGCGGTGAAGAAAAGTGATCTTACCGGCAGCGTGGCCTCCATCAAAGGCGAAAAGATCACACAGGCATCCGCAGGTAGCTTTGAGTCTTTATTACAAGGCCGTGTATCCGGTTTGCAGGTGATCAACAGCAACAACGATAATCCACAGGGCGGTACCACTGTGCGCGTAAGAGGCGTGAGCTCCATCAACGGTTCCAACGCACCTTTAGTGGTGGTAGATGGTATCCCCCTGGGCGAAGCCGGTAACCTGAATGCGGTAAACCCTAACATCATTGCATCCATAGAAGTATTGAAAGATGCTTCTGCCACCGCTATTTATGGATCAAGAGGTGCTAACGGTGTTATCATGATCACAACAAAACGTGGCGCCAGCGGAAAGGCAAATGTATGGTTCAATCAGAAAACAGGTTTCGGTACATTCAGTAAACCACTGGATTACTGGAAAGATGGATTGAAGATGTCGATGCTGGAAGATGAAGCCATGGAAAACGCCGGTCTTGAACCACGCTATATCGGTAAGAAAGACCCTTCAGGCACTTATTACCCATCGCGTGCAGAAATCAAAAGTGGCGCCTGGCCTTATAAAACTGACTGGACACCCTATGTATTCCGCGATCCCTCCGTTAGCTACGATTATAATGTGGGCGTTGAAGGTGGCACCAAAGACAACCACTATTACATCAGTCTCGGTTACCTGAAAGGTGAAGGCATGCAGATAGGTGATGACTACAACAAAATTTCACTGGACCTTTCTTACGATAATAAAGTAGCGGAAAACCTCACCATCAGAAGTAAAGCGGGTTTGTGGAAAGGAAAAAGATTGTATAACTACGGCATGAACTATTCCCGTAATCCTTTATTCCCGGTGTATAATGGCGATGGTACCTATTATAAAATGAATGAACTGGATTATGGTAATCCCGTAACCATGACCAATGAGCGGGTGAATAATGCAGGCAATATGGATGCTTATGCTACCCTGCAAATGGAGTGGGATATTGTGAAAGACCTCCAGTTCATTGTTCGCGGTAACGCCCGCGGCGGTTCCGGCGAAAGCTATTTCTTCAATCCGCCGGTACACACATTGGGCGGCGACCTCTATAACGGTGAAGGCGGTATGGGTTCTTCCAACTACCTCAACCTCACAAGCGACGCTTATCTTACTTATACTAAATCATTCGCGGAAAAACACCTGTTCAGTTTGATGGGTGGTATTAACTATGAGAACAGTGTAAGCAAGGGCGTAAACGTAGTAGGACAAGGGTTTTCAAACGTGGTCCTGAAAGAAGAGAACCTCGCAGGTGCAGAGAAACAGATCATCAACAATAACAGAACGGAAACAACACTTGCTTCCGGTTTTGCTAGATTGAATTATACTTATAACGATCGTTACCTGCTCACCGTTACCGCCAGGGCGGATGGTAGCTCTAAATTCGGAGACGATAACAAGTGGGGCTTTTTCCCCTCCGGCGCTTTGAGCTGGAAAATGGAAGAAGAAGATTTTATCCGCGACCTCAACATATTTGATCAGTTGAAACTGCGCACCAGCTATGGTATTTCAGGTAACCAGGGCATATCGCCTTACCAGTCTATTTCCCAGTTCGGAAATGATTATTACTATCTCAACGGAAAAGAATATATCATTTATGGTGTTGGTAAAGAGATCGGCCGCGAAGGGATTGGCAACAGGTATGTGCAGTGGGGTGGTATGGCTAACAAAAATCTGCGCTGGGAAAAAACAGGACAGTTCGATGTTGGTATAGACATGTCGGTACTTGATAACAGGATTTCCATCACCGCAGATTATTATTATAAGAGAACAACCGATTTGCTGAGAAGACAATTCCTCAATCCCAGCACCGGTTTCGACAGGGTATGGACCAATGACGGTGAAGTGGTGAACAAAGGCTTCGAGCTTTCAATAGACGGCCGCGTGATCGATAAAGGTAAGTTCCAGTTCAATGCCGGCCTGATCTTCAACATGAACAGGAATACGGTGATCGACATCGGTTCGCAGGAAAGTTCCGGCTATATTACCGATGCAAACGGTATCCGGTACGAACCTTATGGCAGCGGTGTACTGAACGATGCTTATCTCAACGTACTCGCTATCGGTTATCCCATCAACGCTTTCTATGGTTATGCGGTGAATGGTATCATACAAAACAAACCCGGTAACAATGCAAAGATGAACCAGCCGGGTGAATTTAATTATGTTGGATTGAAAGAAGATGGTACGGTAGATCCTAATGCCCGCACTATCATCGGTGATCCCAATCCTGATTTTACCGGAAGCCTCAACCTGCAGTTGACACATGCTTCAGGGCTTGACCTGAGCGTGCTGTTGTACGGTATGTATGGTAACGACATTTTCGCTACCCGCAAACTGGATGCAGCTTCTTTACAGGAAAAACGCTGGACAGCTGAAGAGCCGAACAACGAACGCCCGAAACTTCGTGCCGACAGACAGTACCTCGCTTCTTCCTGGTTTGTGGAAGACGGATCTTTCCTGAGGATACAGAATATCGTGTTGGGATACCGTCTCCCCGCTACTATCAAGTTCCTGAAACAGGGAAGAATATACACAAGTGTAACCAACCCTGTTACCTGGTCAAAGACCAGCGAGTTTGACCCGGAAGTAGGAGAGAGTGGCCGCGGAGCAGCAGCTTATCCGCGCATCACCACTATCACTGCCGGTCTGGAAATCAAGTTTTAATCAGGTCAAAAAAATGTAATCATGAGATCATTCATAACGATTATAGCTATCGCCGCCCTCTCGCTTTCATCCTGCAAAAAAATGCTGGAAGAAAAGCCCTATGGCGTGTTTGCCAACAACAATTATTATAATACAGAACAGGATGCCATGAATGCCCTGTTATATGCCTACGATCCGATCAACAATATTGAATACGGGGCCCGCTTCCTTTTCAACCTGGTGGACATTACAACCAACCAGTACAAGTTTTATGGAAAGGGGCTGGAAACAAACCTGTATACCTGGGATGTGGATCCAAACACCGAAGAATTCCTGTACTTCTTTAAATACGCTTATCTCGGCGTTAGCCGCGCCAATTCGGTGCTGGAGAACGTAGAAAAGATGGAGAATATTTCAGCTGCCAGCAAACGCCAGTTTTTGGGAGAAGCCCATTTTCTGCGCGCCTTCCATTATTTCATGCTGGTACGTACTTATGGCGAAGTACCGCTGCACGATAAGGTAGTGGAAAGCGTAAGCCAGACAAAAGCCGATTATGGTACCATACAACAATTGTATGAGTTCATTATCAAAGACCTGGAAGCAGCTATTCCCATGCTCACCATTTCCAAACAGGCCGGACGCGCTGATAAAGTAGCCGCCCAGTTCCTGATGAGTAAAGTGTATTTAACCATGGCATCTTCCGGAATGACCGGCGCGCCTGGTTATGAATGGGTGGGTGATTACGAACAGACCTACACAAAAGCTGCGGAATATGCCGATGCAGTAGTGAATAACCAATCTACCTACGGTCTTGATCCAAGCCTGCTGAATGTATACGATGTAAACCACCAGGCAGACGGTATGGAGCATATCTTCATCACTTCTATGTACAGGGATGGTAAAGGGTTTGAAGGTAATTTCTCCCAGTTGCCGCAGATGTTTGGCATTGGTCTGCCCTCCATCTTTATTGCCAGTTCCCTTACCGGTGGTGCAGGTGTGCAGAAGGTGATCGATGGTACTTCCTGCTGGAGTTATTATCGTGTTGATAATGATTTTTATAACACTTATTCAAACGATGATATCCGCAAAAAAATGATGGTCACTACCATTTACAATGAAAATGGTTCCGTACTGGCAAATTATGCGCCTTCAAATATCAATAGCGGTAACGCTACAGTGAGTGCATTTTATTTTCCTTTCTGCCGTAAATACACAGATCCGCAGTCACTTACCAACCGTACCAGCGCCAACCTTTACCTGATGCGGTTTGCAGAAGCGGCACTTACGTATGCAGAAGCGGCAGGTCCAACAACAGAAGGGTATAAATGGGTGAATAACGTGAGAGAAAGGGCAGGATTACAACCGCTGCAGACAGGACTGAGCCCGAAAGAATTCAGGGAGGCTATATGGCAGGAACTTACCTGGGAGCTGGCCTTTGAAGGGCATGGTCTTTTTGAACTGCGCCGTACAAACCGCGTTGTGCAAGGTATCACGAATAAACAGGTGAAACAGGAATACGCCTATTTCTATCCTGTACCACAGCGTGAAGTGGACCTAAACCCGAATAAATAATTCCTTCAATCCAATGGTTATGAAATTCATCAACAATAATCGGGCTGTTTTCAGTCTAATCATAGCATGCTTACTCTTTGTCGGTTGCCAGAAACAGGAACATGAGCTGACTAGCGGAAACGACTATACGCTTTCGTCGCAGGCCGATGTAAATAAATTCTCGGTACAGGATAATATCCGTACCCTCACCATCACCGGTGCTGATGTTACGGACTTATCTTCCCTGCAATTCAAATCAGTGAAGAACCTGGTCATTGAAAATACCGGGCTTACCGATATCAACCTGGTAAACCTGAGTGCGATCACGGTTTCTTTTACTATCCAGGATAATGAGCAGCTTGCAGCTATCAGTCACCTCGATAATTTCAAGTTCCATAGCGGGAACCTGTTGATCAAAAATAATAAGGTGCTGACCAACATTGATGGTTTGCTGCACCTGAAAATTTTTAAAGGAGACCTGACTATTACAGATAATATTTTATTGGGAGAAAACCAGCCCTGTTCTTTTGATTCGGTCGGTTTTTGCGTGGTCAAATACCTGATGAACAACAGCGTTATTAATGGTACCGTAACCTTGTCAAACAACCATCCAAACTCCGTTTCAGATCCTACATTGATCGGGGAAATGGCCGGAGGAAATATCATCAGTTATGTACTGGGATCAAAAGGGGATGTAGAGCAGTTTAACCCGCTTTCTGATACAGCCATGGACCTGAAGATCACCGGCATGGACATCACCGATGTAGTGATCGGTACGATCAAAACAAAGTTGAAAGCGGTGAAGGGTACGATTACACTGGAAGGTACTGCGGTCACTACAACAGAAACGTTCTTTAATTCCGTCAACTGTCTTGGAAGCATTGTTTTAAGGAATAATGCGGAGCTGGTGAACCCGCAGGGTTTCAAAGATTACCGGATCATCAACGGGGATCTTATCGTTGAAAACTGTCCGAAGTTTGCTTATTGGGGCTTTCCTACAGGGGCAGCCAGTTTCTCCGGTGTTACACGTATAGAAGGTAGTCTTCGTCTCAATCCCGTACCGGCTATGGGCGATGGCGGCGCTGGTTTCACTTCACTCAGTTATGTAGGTGGTGATTTTGAAATTACCGGTGATAAAACAAAAGGCGATATGTGGAATATGGATACCTGGTACGTAGTAGGCGGTGGTATTAAACATATCGGCGGAAACCTGATCTACAAAAATCACTATAAGGTGAACGGGCTGGGAGGTTTACAGGCGCTGGAATATATCGGAGGCGATGTGTACATCCTTGATAATGGCGGCCCTGACGGACTTGTTCCTATCACCACAGCAGGTGGACAGGTCGGTTTCTGTATTGTAAGGAACTGGGTCGATAACGGGGTGCTTAAGAAAACGGACCCTGTGATACAGTTACGTCCGAAAGCAGGTGATCCTTTCATCGATATTAACACCCTGCCGGCTTGTAATTAATACTATTGATTTGATCAACTTATTAAGAATACAATGAAAAAGCTATTTATATTACTGGTAACAGTAGCTGGTCTTACGGCCTGTAAAAAAGACAACACGGAGACGGTTATCCAACGTCCGCCACTGGAAAGAAATTATACTTTTTCCGATGGCGTGATACAGCGCAATGTGCTGGAAAGCTATTTGTCGCGCGCCATTACGCAGGCCGAAATACTGAACTCCGATGGTTTCTACAGCGACGGCCCTTATCCTGATAAGGCCGACGATTTCCGTATGCTTACCAATATAGGCGCCAAGTTTATCGGCAGGGCCCTGTATAGCTGGGGAGTGGAATCACGGTTTAATGGCCCTGCTTTTCTCGACAATGCCAAGGCTATGATCGACCAGGTGCATCAAACTGATGCGGACGTTATTTTCCAGGGCGCTATTTTCGAAATCATTACGCCTGATGTAAACAATGTACCGGTGCCGGCCTGGGTATTCCAGGAATATGATATGCCGGTAGAAAACAGGAACTTCAGGTATGATGATATGATCAACCTGCAAGGCAATGGCGTTGGTATGTGGGGTACGGGCAGCGTGCCGGATATTTCGCGGAAAGAAACGCAGATGTACTTCTATCACCTGGCGCGTCGTTTCATGGAAGCCGGTATAGAGGCGCTGCATTTCGGACAGGCTGAACTGATGGCCATGGCGGATGCGGGCAACGGCTATGCAGGCTGGAAGGACCTGCTGGGGCGGATCAGGAATACCGCCAAAACAGTGGCGCACCGAGGTACCGTGCTTTGTGATGCGCATTTACCAGGTGGTGGTCTTGCAGTAGATGGGAAATTGCTGTTCGACTTCGTATCTTTTCCTTTGAGGGCAAAAGAAATTGGCGGTGAACCACAAAAGGCTGAACTGAAAAAGTTTTACCTGGACGCCATTTATGGTTTAACGAAAGGTGGCACTACTCCCAGTGGCTGGGAGTGCGATCAGTCGCCCTACCTCGTGGAGTTTGATAATTTTGGTATGAGCGATCAACCCGGTACGCCCAGTGTCGCAGATATTTTTGTATGGGGATATGATGAAATCGGGTGGTTCTATCGTCAGCCTACGGCAGAACAAAATGAATTTCTTGAATACGCTGATAAATGGATCGCACGGGTAGATCCCAATGGATACATCCAGATGCCCGGCAGCCGCGTGATAGCTCTGGGAGGCGGACAAGTTACCCGCTACAGGGCTAACACAGAAAGCAGCAGCTGCCCATCCGGAAAAAGCCAGGAAGAAACCATCAAAAAAATATGGAGTAAATAAAATATTATGAGATCATTACACACATATCTGTTCGTATTGCTTTGCTGGCTAATGTCCGCAAGCTGCGCCGATCATAAGGAAGATCCTTATCATATAGACCGCAAAGGTATTTCACAGGAGGTGTTGGAAAATTACCTGAAACGCTCCGTTACGATGGCGGAGTTCCTGACGGTAGACCCGTACTGCGTGGATGCCAGTTACCCGGCTAAGGAAGATGATATCCGGCTGATAGAAAATATCGGCGCAAAATTCATTGGACGGGCCATCTACCGCTGGGGTAAAGAAGATGTGCTGAATGAAACAGGCTTCCTGCAAAATGCGGAGCGGCTGGTGAAGGCAGTGCATGAAAATGATAAGGACGTGGTTTTTGAGGCGGCGGTTTTTGAGTGCATCACCACCAAAGTGAACACCATCAAAATACCGGAATGGACCTTTAAAGCACTGGACCTTCCCGTGGAGGACAGGAATTTTCGGTACGATTCCATGCTCAATAGCAAGGGCGTATTTGTAAACCACTGGGGCGCCGGTAGCAGTGTGCCCGATATTACCCGTTCGGAAACGCAGCTATGGATGATGTTCCTGGCAGGCACTTATATCGGCATCGGATGTGAAGCCATTCACTTCGGACAAATCGACCTGATTGGGATGGCGGATAATAATTATACGCAATGGTCCGCATTCCTGGATAAATTACGGCAATACGCAGGTGACCATGCGCGCCGTAACTGGATACTGTTAGACGCACACACACCGCATGGTGGCATGGTGGTAAACGGAAAAAGTCTGCTCGATTTCAATGCTTTTCCATTGCGCGTAAAAGAAGTGCCGGAAAAACCTATGGAAGGCGTGCTGGAGAAAGGTTACCTCGATGCTTTTTTTGGAAGGAGCAAAGGCTGTATCACCCCTTCGGGCTGGTCTACCGATGCCTTGCCTTATCTCGTTGAGTTAGACAATTTCGGTGTAAGCGAAAAGCCCGGTGTTGCCGATACTACTTCGCATTACACCTGGGGTTATGATGAAATTACCTGGTTCTATTTGCAGCCCGAAGCCTATAAAAAGGAATGGCTCTGGTATGCCCAGCGTTGGATCAATGCGAATGATAAAACCGGTTACCTGGAAATGCCCGTATCGCGGCTTATTACCCGTGGTCAGGGATTACCGGTTGTTAAAAACCGTGCTAATACGCCATCACCTGCTGTACCGGATGGATTGAATATTGAAGAAACGATCAAGGAGATCTGGCAAAAGGAATCGCGTTAACCAGCTGGTGTTATGCAGAAATTACTGATCATATTATTGTTGACCATGAATAGTGCTATTTTATCCGGACAGGAAAAAAGGACCTTACTTAACTGGGAAATCGGCTACCATAAACAGGTAGCCGATGCTCCTGCGAAATGGATGCCGGCTGCCGTACCCGGTGCTGTGCAGCTGGATGTCATGAAAGCGGAGCATTACAAACAGCCCTACTGGTATGGCGATCATGTTTTGCAGTTCGACTGGATGGAAGATTATTTTTTTACTTACAGAACAACGTTTAAAAAGCCTGCATTGACTGCTGGTCAGCAATTGTACTTTCATTCAAAAGGGATCGATTATCATTTTAAAGTGATCCTGAACGGGGAAGAACTGCTGGAGCAGGAAGGGATGTTTACGTACGTAGATCTTGACCTCACCGGCAAACTAAAAGAAAACAATGAACTGAAAATAATATTACGGCCCGTGCCAAAAATAGAAGCGGCCAAAGTGTTTGTAAAAGGCACCGAAACCTACCGGCAGAATGCGCGCGAGAGTGCCAAACCTGCCGTTAGCTATGGCTGGGATTGGCACCCACGGCTGGTTACAAGAGGTATCTGGGATGAAACTTACCTGGCGCTGCGTAACAGGTCGCATTTAACAGATGCAGCGGTGACTTATCAATTAAATGAGTCGTTATCCGCTGCAAATATTGAACTGAATATCGCTGGTCAATCACTGCATAACACGTCTTTTAAATGGTTACTGAAAGATGATAAAGGAAAGATAGTTGTTGAGAAATCAGGCATCCTTGCGGATGATCAGCAAACTGTTTCCGCACAACTGGACCAGCCTAAACTCTGGTGGCCCAACGGTTACGGAGAGCCGGTATTGTACACCAGTGAACTGGAATTGTACGACAATGATAAAAAAAGAATCGATCAGCAAAGCAGTAAAGTAGACTTCCGTAAAATCAGGCTGATCATGAACGAAGGCGCCTGGGATGAACCGCAAACTTTCCCCGTAACGCGGAGTGTATCGCCCGCCAGCCTGGAGGTAAACGGCCGGCGCATTTTTGCAAAAGGAACGAACTGGGTACATCCGGAGATCTTTGTAGGATTAATTACAGCTGAACTTTACGAAAAACAGATCAAACTGGCGAAAGAGGCACACATGAACATCTTTCGTGTATGGGGTGGCGGTATTACCAACAAACAATCTTTCTTTGATCTCTGCGATCAGTATGGGATGTTGGTGTGGCAGGAATTTCCATTAGCCTGCAATAATTACACAGACGATCAATCCTATTTAAATGTACTGGAACAGGAAGCGCGTTCCATCATCAAACGTGTGAAGAATCATGCCTGTCTTGCTATGTGGAGCGGTGGTAATGAACTGTTCAACAGCTGGAGCCGCATGACCGATCAGTCGCTGGCCCTGCGCCTGCTGAACAGCATCTGTTATCAGCTGGACCCACACACACCTTTTATTGCTACGTCCCCGCAATACGGTATGGGGCACGGTTATTACGTATTTGCTGATCTTGAAAAAGGGACCGAGTTATACCAGTGGATGGCGAAGGACCGGAAAACCGCGTACACAGAGTTTGGAGTACCCGGCGCCGCCAATATCAGTGTGCTAAAATCATTTATTCCATCCGGCGAACTATTTCCACCTGCACCAAATACGGCCTGGGAGCTTCATCACGGCGTAGGCGCCTGGGGCGATCACCGCTGGCTCGACCTGCCGGTACTGGAACATTATTTTGGCAAGATCCATTCTTTGGAAAAGCTGGTGGAGTATAGTCAGCTTACACAATCGGAAGGACTGCAATTCATGTATGAAGAAGCGCGCCGCCAAAAGCCATATTGTAGTATGGCCCTCAACTGGTGTTACCAGGAACCCTGGCCCAGTGCAGCCAACAACAGCCTGCTCAACTGGCCCAGCGAAGTGAAGCCCGCTTATTATGCCGTGGCTAAAGCCTGCCGGCCCGTGTTGGCAAGCGTGCGCGCGCCAAAGTTCTCCTGGAAAACGGGAGAGGCTTTTACCTGTGATGTATTTGTGTTGAATGATACCTATGATGCATTGGCGTCTTCGCAGGTAACCGTCGCGATCATCTGCGACGGGAAGGAGCAAACCATTCTGAATTGGGATTTCCCCGGAACAAAAGCATTTGAAAATGCAGCCGGTCCTACCGCCAGGGTAGTACTGCCTGCCATGAAGGATCAGTTATTCAAGGTAAAGGTAAGCGTGAAAGGGAAGCCGGATTATACATCTGAATACACTTTCCTGCATTTGAAAGATGCGGCTGAATAATAAATACAACTGCCGGATAAATAAACGGCATTCTCAACTTGTATATACAAGTTAATCTGACTAAATTTGTTTTATGAAAGCATATAAACTAAACAGACTGTTTAACAGTAAATCCGGTCACTGTTTTGATGTGGCCATTGATCATGGTTTCTTTAATGAATTTTCCTTCCTCAATGGTATAGAGAATATACAGAAAGCAGTGGAGATCCTGGTGAATGCTGCACCGGATGCCATACAGCTTACCACCGGCCAGGCGCATTACCTGCAATCCATTCCCGGTAAGGAAAAGCCTTCGCTGGTTTTGCGTACGGATGTAGCCAATGTATATGGCAATGAACTGCCCCGTGCTTTATTCAGCAGGATGATCGCTAACCCGGTAGAACAGGCCATCAGGCTGGATGCTACCTGCGTAGTGGTAAACCTGTTCAGGATCCCCGGCGAGCCTGAAGTGACCGACCAGTGTATCCAGAACATCCTGCAAATAAAACCTGTTTGTGATCTGTACGATATGCCCTTGATGATTGAACCCCTGGTATTTCGCCCGAATGCAGAAGCAGGTGGTTATATGGTAGACGGGGATGTGAAAAAGATTGTTCCCCTGGTAAGACAGGCGGTAGAATTAGGTGCAGATATCATCAAAGCCGATCCAACGGATGATGTGAATGACTATCACAAGGTAGTTGAAACTGCCGGCCGTATACCGGTACTGGTACGTGGTGGTGGCCGCGCAAGCGATGAGGAAATACTAAAAAGGACCTATGGACTGATGCAACAAGGCGTGAAAGGTATTGTATACGGAAGGAATGTGATCCAGCACCCTAACCCTGCTGGCATGACACAGGCATTGATGGCCATTGTACATGAAGGGGCAACACCTGCGGAAGCAGCAGCAAAATTCCTTGTAAATAAAGTATCAGCTTAAAAAAATGTATGTATGCGGGATGGGATTATAGTTGGTGGTAACTGGATCATCGATCAGATAAAAATAGTTGACAATTACCCTGAGCAGGAAAAACTGGTGACTATACTGGAAGAATATAGCAGCAATGGTGGCTCGGCCTATAACCTGCTGAAAGGTTTCAGCAAGCTGGGCGCCGGTTTCCCGCTGGAAGCGGTGGGCCTGCTGGGCTATGATGAAAGAGGACAGCAAATCATAGAAGAATGTAATAACTTATCGATCGATACCTCCCAGTTACGCAAAACCACTGCAACTGCCACCTCGTATACGGATGTAATGTCAGTACAATCTACCGGCAAGCGCACCTTCTTTCATCAGCGGGGCGCCAATGCATTGCTGCATGAAGATCATTTTGATTTCAGCCGCTCAGGTGCAAAGATCTTTCACCTGGGGTACCTGCTGCTCCTGGACCAGCTTGACCAACCGGATGCCCAAGGTGTAACTGGTGCGGCAAAAGTATTGAAAGCCGCATCAGAAAAAGGGTTCATTACCTCTGCGGATATTGTGAGCGAGCATAGCGACCGCTTTTCAAGTATCATTCCACCATCACTGCCATATATCGACTACCTGTTTGTAAACGAATTTGAAGCCGCTATGCTGACCGGCATCCCCACCATAGATGATGCTGGTCAGATCCATATCAAAGGCTGCTATGAAGCGACATCGCGCATTATCGGGATGGGCGTAAGGCAGTGGGTGATCCTGCATTTCCCGGAAGGGGTTGTAGCCATGAGTGCCACCGGTGAAAAGCTTTACCAGCCATGCCTGCGTGTGCCTGCTGCAAAAATTGCAGGCGCAGTAGGCGCCGGCGATGCTTTTGCTGCGGGTGTACTGATGGGTGTTCACGCCCATGCGCCCTTACAGGAAAGCCTGCAACTGGGCGTTTGTGCCGCAGCGTCCAGCCTGTTCAAAGCTACTTGTTCAGATGGCATACTACCCGCTGCGCAATGCCTGGAGCTGGCCAGCCAGTTCGGCTACCGCGAGCACCCGCCGGGGGTATAGAGCTACCCTGGAAGCTGTCCGGGGAGGCGCTAAATATTATTTTTGCCAGGTGTCAGAAGGACTGATTTTGTGTACATTTGCGCATAATCTTATATTCATTGCAGATGAAAGTAACGGCGAATATCCCCTTGTATAAGCGGTTGATTGGAGAACTTAAGACATCGATAGACAATGGTGTATACAAAAAGGGTGACCTCCTTCCCTCAGAAAATGATTTGTGTAAAACTTATGCAACCACGAGAAGCACGGTACGGCAGGCATTGACCGGTCTTACCAACCTCGGTTATATTGTACGTAAACATGGTAAAGGAAGCATTGTTTCGGAGCCCAGTCAGGGCCTCGGCATTCTTTCGTTAAGTGGGGTTACCGGCGGTATCGGCGCACAGGCACTCACTACCGACATCCTGCAAAAGCCAACGAAACAGGCATGGCCTGAAGATTTTTTCTTTCCTTTAAGCGAAGAAGACCAGCAGCATGGCTGTATTTTTTTCGCCCGTTTAAGGTATATCAACAATATTCCCGTTTTGTATGAAGAAACCTATTTAACCAACTTTAATCTTCCGCATTTCTGTTCACGTAGCCTGGAAAACCGTTCGCTTTTTAATATACTCAACAAATACTACCAGGTGGAAGTGAGGGAAGGCGAGCAAAAGATATGGGCCGTTCCCGCCGGAAAAAATATCGGTAAGCTACTGGATATAAAAACCACACACCCGGTAGTGCATATGAAAAGAAAACTCCAGACTAATACACCCGGACTTAATATCTTTTCCTCCCTGTATTGTAATACCGCTGACTATTTCCTGCAGGATTATTTTTAGTGGCGGCTTTGAATACCAGGAGCACTTCATTGATTCGTTTCATATCAGCCACAGTAAGTTTGAAAATTGTATTTCGGAGTGTATCTTTCTCTTGGCATATAGATAATAAATGACATGAAGAAAACAATACCTTATATCCCTTTCATTATAATAACTGGATTAATGATGTATAGTATATATGTCGTGGGGACGAGCGGTATCATTTTTTCTTATGAACACTATATAGGGTTTGTTTTAATTCTCATAGGCCTGGTATCACTGAGGTTCAGTCCTCTTATAAATAAGCTGGATACCTTTTTTGCTTTACTTCTTGGTACCTTTAGTCAGGCGGCATTTACACCAATAATTACAAGGTATAGATTCGGATTTACAATTGAAGATAAAGGGTTGGATATAGTGATACAACCTTACTGCTTATTTTTAATGATGTTGTTTATAATATTGAATTGGCGTTTTTTGGGAAAGTTGATTAACAACTTGCAGAAAAGCTAGTGGGTAGCATGAAGGCCAACAAAACAATATGGAAGCAATTTTAAAAGGATTTGATACCTGATATTTATGTGGCAATAGCCCCATTAAGTATTTGGGTTCTGGTGGAAATAATGAGGAATAAGGACGGTAACATAGTCAACTTCAGGAAAACAAATTAATGTTCCTTCATGACTACTAGTTTGAAAGAAAATATCGATGGAACAACGACTCAACAGGTAGTGACTGATATTTTAAGTATATATAATAAGGAAAGATGAAAGAAGAAACTTTTATCGATTTAGTTACTTTTATACATAACTACTCAGGCAGTTTTGATCTTCCAATTAGGATGGAAACTTCAATAGAAAATGATCTTGGTATAACGGGAGATGATGGCGAGGATCTCATTGTGGAATTTAGCAAAAAGTATAGTGTAGATATTAAGAACTTTTATTTTACGAAATACTTCTATCCGGAACCGTCTATGATGCCTATGCCTAAGGAAATTAAGATATTAACAGTAGGTCACCTCATGAAAGCAATAGAGGCCGGGCGATTAGACGATGATATTATTAGCTCATAAAACGAAGAGAGGGTGTGTTAAAAACAAATTAAGTGCGTGAGAGTTGTCTATATGGCGACATATCAGGTATATTCCTGATTCATCTGTCAAAGAAATTCAATTTAATCTATTATTATGTCAGAATACCCATTACCCGCTTTAAGCAGTTATAAAGCACTTACTGCCACACAGATTGAAAGCTTCCGGAAGCAGGGGCATGTGCTCATTCCCGAAGTACTGGCAACGAATGAGGTGTCCGTTTACCGGGATGTAATCAGCAATGCCGCCCGGAAATTTAATACAGAGCAAAGGGCACTGAGCGAAAGAGATACGTATGGAAAGGCTTTCCTGCAAATTATGAATTTGTGGGAAGTAGATGAAGACGTAAGAACCTTTACGCTGGCCAAACGTTTTGGTAAAATTGCCGCAGATTTGCTGGGTGTAGACAATGTACGTATCTATCATGACCAGGCGCTATACAAAGAGCCGGGTGGTGGCTTTACACCCTGGCACCAGGATCAGTACTATTGGCCGCTGGATACCAATAAAACAGTGACCATGTGGATGCCATTGATAGATATTACAGAAGAAATGGGTATGCTCACCTTCGCCTCCGGATCGCAGCACCACGGCTTCGTAGAAAACCTTTCCATCTCAGATGAATCCGAAAGCAAGTTCGAAAGATTTATCAAAGAAAAGAACTTCCCGATAAGCCGCTCCGCTGCCATGAAAGCCGGCGATGCCACCTGGCATTATGGATGGACACTGCATTCCGCACCAGGCAATACTTCTCCGGATGTTACCAGAGAAGTAATGACCATCATTTTTATTGCAGATGGAGCGCATATCACAACGCCACAGAATAAACACCAGGAAGCGGATTGTCAACGTTGGCTCTGTGGACTCGAAGCAGGAAGTGCAGCAGCATCCAGGTTGAATCCATTGGTGTTATAAAAAGGATAGCGGCACTATTTATATGACAAGCACAAACCGCCATTTTCTTATTGGAAAAGAAATGGCGGTTTGTGCTTGTTTTGTTTAGGGATGCGTTGTATGTTTTGAAGAGAATATGATTGTGGATAATTACAACTATAGTTGTATAGTATTTATTACATTTTATTGCGTCCTTTAATCAATGTTTGTTTAAAATACCTATAATGTTTGAGTACCCTTGTAAAACGTAATTGTTAGGATTTTGAAATAGCAATGAAATGTACACTTATAGAAATTCCCGTAAGTGATCTATTCCAGTAACTGTAAAGCAACAATACCAAACACATAAGTATTTATATTCCTTCTTCCCATGAGGTAGGGCGTGTTAAATACAATACTATTGCAGGAAGTGAAGAATTATTCCTTATATAAGAAAGCATGAACCCTTGAACTCAAAATGAACCTATGAAAAGATTATTGACTACCCTGTTTGTTTTAGCAACCATTAACATCAGTGCGCAAACTCCAACTAACATTGTGAAGGATACCGGTAATGTAGGAATAGGTACGACCCACCCAGCAGAAAAGTTGGAGATATCCTCAGCTGGCTTATCAAATATACAGCTTACACATACTTGGGATGTTTTAGGCCCGGTAGGGGCATTAAAATTTAATATGGCTGGAACTGACTTAGGTAAGATAGAAGTTGAAAGAACTATTCCCACTGGCAGGATGTCTTCCATGAAGTTTTTTGTAAGGAATTCTACATTATTTGAGGCAATGAGAATTGCAAATAATGGAAGCCTGGGAATAGGGACAAGTGATCCATCTGCAAAATTACATGTTGCCGGAGTGCAGGGTAGCCAATTTGCAAAATTTACGCAATCCAACGTTAACGCTGGTGATGGATTCTTGTTAATCGTAAATGGAACCAGTTCGCCCGGTAGCTTTATTCCCTCAATAATTGGCAGAACTTATGCGCCAGGTAGGCCTTTAGGGATCTCTATAGTTGGAGAGGCCGATGATCTGGTTCCACCTCCCGGTGATATTAATTTCGCGGCAGTTGTGTTGGATGGCAGAAGTAAAGGAGGTACCGGGCTTTCTAAGAGTAATGTGTTGTCGATAAATAATTATGGTCAGAGTTTAGTGATGGTAAAGGCTGATGGCAGCGTTGGCATTGGCACTACTGATACCAAAGGATATATGTTGGCGGTAAATGGTAGTGGTATTTTCACTAAGGTGAAAGTAAAATCTTATGGTGCATGGCCGGATTTTGTATTTTATCAAGATTATTTACTTCCGCCTTTATCATTTGTAGAAAGATTTGTTACTGAGAACAAACATCTTCCTGATATGCCATCTGCAAAAGAGATAGATACTGATGGTATGGATGTGGGAGAAATGAACAGGCTATTGTTGAAAAAAGTAGAAGAACTGACACTGTATATTATACAACTTAATAAGAAAGTAGACGCCCAGCAGGAAGTTATCTCAAAACTCAATAAATGAGATATACCTATTATTCGTTTACATTATCCTGGCAAAAGTTAATAGGATGCAGTCTGATTTTTGTACAACCAGCATGTGTCTCTAACGGGTTCTATAAAGGCGAGGATGGGATATAATTATTAACGCTTTATAATTTGAAATCTGGATTTATATGCGATCAATCTATGTTTTGTGCTGCATGCTCATAGTTAACCTTTGCTTAAGCACCAATTTGAGAGCAGGTACAATGTTAGCGGATACTACGGGACGATGGATAGGTCTTGGTACTACGGAAGGAGGAGCTCCATATACTTTATACTATTACAAATTATTACAGGTAAACGGTGCTGCTCATAGATATGCTTCCATTATTGAATTAAGTGTTCAAGGTAATGCCAATTACTTCGACAGACAAGGAACTTACAGGATAAGAGTGGATAAATTTGAGAATACCCCAGGAAGCAGGTTTGATGGACTAGAAGTAAAATGCATTTCGGGTAACCCTGGTGTAGCAAGCTTCTATGTTTTTAATGATGCACTATGGGTAAGGTCCAATTTTCAATGGGGAAGTTTATACTACCGGACAGTCGCAGATTTTGGTAAATCACCGTTGAATGCTGCTCCCTACGGTCAGACCATTACCGCTCCGGTTGGATTTGTAGCAAGCAGCATTAACTATGGGTTGAAATGTGATTTTGACAATAATAAATATTACAAGCTATCCTATGAAGATGTACAAGGGAACCTGGCTGTAGCAGGGAAAATCGGCATAGGAACGGCACCTGCCTATACTTTACATACTGTTGCCAGCAACAATTCCGGAACCTCGGCTGCATATTTATGGGGGGAATTCTATGGAGTTACCGTAGGAATATTGAACACTACTGCGGCTCAACATGCATTTGCAGTTTTGAATAATGTTAATGCAAACGGTTCAGGTGCAACTGGAGGGGGCAAGGCTTTATTTTTTGTATGAGGAGACGGAAATGTAGGGATTGGAACAAATGTTCCCAAGGCTAAGTTAGCGGTAAACGGAGACGTACTAGCAACAAAAGTGAAGGTGACGCAGACTGGCTGGCCTGATTATGTATTTCATCCGGATTATGAATTACCCTCTTTGCAATATGTAGAGCGTTTTATCAGGGAACACCGGCATTTACCGGGTGTAGCTTCAGAAAAAGAGATTTTGAAAGATGGGTTGGATCTGGGAGAGATGAATAAAACGCTGTTGCAGAAAATTGAGGAGTTGACACTGTATGTTATTGATTTGAAGAAGGAGGGTGCGTGGCAGCAGGAGGAGATTGATGGTATGAAAAACAAGTGAAGAAATGAGCATGCAGGTAACCTGTAAAGTAAGCGTCGTTTTAAGTGAAATGATCATCACTGTTTGATATATGATCTATAATATAACAATTGGTTATTGGTAATAAACGTAAGCATATGAAATTGTTTTTATCCTTGATAATAGCATTTTTAAGTGGGGTGAGTAGTAGTCTGATGGCGCAGGCGCCTATAAGTGTAGATGTGGCAAGAATGGAATTTAAAGCCAGGCAAGTGGTATCACCTGCGCCAGAGGCAGCGGAATTGGGAAAGTATGGTAATACACAGGTAAGCCTTTTTACAGGGACTCCTAAGATTAACGTTCCCTTGTATGAACTTAAAGGTAACAGCCTCTCCATTCCTATTTCGCTTAATTTTAGTGCCTCCGGTTTTAAACCTCAGGAAATGCCCACCTGGGTGGGCCAGAACTGGTCCTTAAATGCAGGGGGAGTAATATCGCATGCTGTACGTGGTAATCCTGATGATGATCATTACTATGGAGAATCACTCGATTTGCCTTCGAGTAGCGATCTGTTTGCTTTTCAGGATCTTTTGCGTACCACTAAAAAAGGAGAACGGGAGCTGGAGCCGGATCTTTATTTTTACAACTTCGGTAATTATGGTGGTAAATTTATTGTTACCCCTTTCAATGAAGTTGTTAAAAAGGAAATGGACATGCTGAATATTGGTGTGATCTGTATTTCATGTGGTACCAGCAGTAGAATTTCCATTACAGATGATAAAGGGAACAGCTACTTATTTGCGGATCCAGAGGAAACCAAGATGGACTTTGGTGATGACCCGGAACTAGATCCGGCGACTGTACGCCACTATACATATATGTCCAGTTGGTACCTGAGCAGTATTACTTCGGCAGATGGGCATGAAAAGATGCAATTCGAATATTATTACACAGCGGAAAATCCTATTGATGCTCAAAATAGCAATAGATCGATTACAAGAACCTATACCAATGTTGTGGAGATAAATGGTTCTGGTGGCTCTAATAGCCACACTAATGTTGATGGATCGTTATTTGCACCAACGGGACCTTTCACAAAGGGGAAGCGGAAATTTCTGAAGAAAATTACACTGAGCAGGGATAACAATATCATTGCATTTATTGATTTTGTATCAACTACTGACCGTGCTGACAATGATTTTCCCGGTAGTCGTTTATTGCAGGGTATTAATATTTACGACGCATCCAGTGGGGTAAATAAACTGGTAAAGCAGTATAACCTGGGCTATGGGTATTACAGTAATAATAATAACACCTTTATTAAAAAAAGGCTAAGGCTGGATACTTTACAGGAAAAAGCGACTATGACCGGAACGGTTTCTCCACCTCCTTATCTTTTTGAATATTATATGACAGGAAGTATGCCGGAGAAGTTTTCTACTTCCCTTGACCATTGGGGTTTTTTAAATAATGCAGGAAACAGCAGCGTGATACCTAATGTTACAATACCTAATGCTCCGGATCCGAATGATGCGCTGATGGGAGGAGGTGCTGATCGCGAACCGGATATCGACGGATCTTCCTATGGCATGATCAAAAAGATAACCTATCCAACTAATGGTTATACAACCTTCGAATATGAATTACATGATGCTACCAAACATGATGGTTCTAGACGTGTGCTGGGAGGTGTCAGGGTGAAAAAAATAATAGATTATGCCGCCAGTGGACAATCAGCTATGGCCAAGATATATAATTATTTGCTTGGTAATGGAGCTTCCAGTGGCAAGTGCGATGAAGCATTCCCCAAGTATATTACTGCCTCGACCTATCGGAATTATGAGCCGCTGCCATTTATGGGTACTTACATAGCTGGTAGTGGTAGCTTTACTGTAACGGGAAATTCAGTTTTCGGATTAGGGACATTTCAGGGAGGACATATCGGATATTCCATGGTGACGGAATCCCAGATTGATTTATCTAATAATCAACCCTTAGGTAAAACGGTATATAAATATCACCTGGGTGCACTAAATGAATTTGATGAAGATATAGCCAATGGCGATCTGGAAGCAACGTATGTTTATAGTAATAGTGGCAAATTATTATCAGAGCAATCTAATACATATAGTTATAAGATTCTAAATACAATTACAGCCACACAGGTTAAACCTGTTGAGAGCCAGTCGAGTAAAACACTTTATTGCAAAACACAGGATAGTGAAGGGTATATTTCTTATACGAGTTATTCAACCAACCCTGGTTTGCCGAATAATTGCCTGGCGAGCAGAAAGTATCCCACTTTTTTGTATGCTAACAATTATTCTTTCAGGGCGCAGCAAAAATCTTTGGTGAAGCAGATTGAAAGGAAATATGATCAGCAATCTGATTCCTATATTACGAATACCATTCTTAATACTTTCGATAACCCTGATCATATATATCCAACAAAAATTGAACAATATTCATCTGGTACCGAAGAGGTGGTAACCCGGAAGAAATATGCAGCAGATTATAGTGGATCGAGCACAAATGATGGTGGAATTGGATTATTAAAAAGCAAAAATATAAATGGGGCGGAGATAGAATCTTACCAGTACCGACAGGATACTACAGGTCAGAATAAACGTGTGTTAACCGGTACCATTACCAATTATGGAGCTGACCTGCAACCTGTGAAGTTATATCAATTAGAAACGAATGTTCCTTTAAGTAACTTTCAGGAGTCAGCATTAACATCCACGGCGCTTACAATGGATCCGCGGTATAAATCATTAGCTGGTTTTAGTTATAGTAATGGTGTAATTGTTGCGCAACAGAAAGAAAAAGATGTTGCCAGAGCCTATATATGGGATGGTAATAACAGCTATCCCATTGCTGAAATTATTAATAGCAGTACACCTAAAGCAGCATATACCAGCTTTGAAGAAGCTGGTGGACTTAATACGGGTTGGGGTTTCACCAATATTGTCACTAATAGCACGGTAGCTTTTACGGGAAAAAGTAGTTGTAATCTAACTACTGGCGGCAGTATTGACAAATTATTGTTAACGGCAACAGATAAACCTGTCATCACCTCATTCTGGTTGCAAAGTGGAACCGTTACATTATTAAGAAACGGAGCATCGCTTTCTCCTGCAGTGAGTGAACCGGTAAGAAGGGGATGGACATACTACGAATATAAGCTGCCGGTTGGTACAATGAATATTAATATCAGAAGCAGTAATGCAGTATTGGATGAGCTCCGCTATTATCCGGAAGATGCACAAATGACCACTTACACCTATCTCCCTATGGTGGGTATGAGCAGTCAGACAAATGCTAATAACCTGACAACTTATTATGAGTATGATGGTTTGAACAGATTAGTTAATATCAGGGATGAAAACAATAATATTCGCCAGAATTATATATATAACTATGGTCCAGGTATCTCTGTAACACCTGCGTCTCAGACTCTATTTTATAATAACGTTGCCTCTCAGCAATTTACCAAAAATAACTGTACCGCAGGTGAGCCTACTGTCGAGACCTATCTTATATCATATGGTAAGTATGTTTCTTCAATCAGTCAGGCTGATGCGAATACAAAGGCGCAGGCAGATATTACAGCTAATGGGCAGGCGTATGCCAATAATGTAGGATTATGCTGGTTCTATAATGTAAGTGTTTCCAAAAGATTTATTAAAAATGATTGTGCGCCAGATGTAGGGAAGTTTTATATCTACGATGTACCGGCCCGTAAGTGGCGAAGCACGGTAAGCCAGGCAGCTGCAGATCAGCTTGCACAGGATGACATTAACACAAATGGGCAGGCTGCGGCTAATCAATATGGTAGTTGTGGGTGCTCAGGTGAAGATAAAAAATTGATTGATGGAGTATGTGAAACGGGGGTTAAAAATTATATGTCGAGCCAATACATCAGTGCTGGAAAGTATTTGTGTACCTATAACTATAGCTTCAGTGATGGTACGCATACGCAAAACTATACGGAGTATTCTCCTACCCAGTGCACAAATATTTAACAGGTATTAATCCGCCTTTATGAAAGTCTTTTATAAAATTACAGCAATTTCCCTGTTCCTGTTTTCCCGAATGACGGTAGTTACTGCCCAGGTCAGTACAAGTAGCAACTATATTATAAAAACAAATGTAAATGTTGGAAATATTACCACACAAGCCCAGACAGATGCATTGACGGCAGAAAACAGGAACAAAACAGTTACTTATATTGATGGTCTGGGACGTCCGTTTCAGACTATTGCGATACAAGGCAGCGTCGATAAGAAGGATTTGATTACACCTGTAGAATATGATGCCTTTGGACGATCTGTAAAAAAGTATTTACCCTATACTGATGTGTCAGGCACCGTTTATGGCGGAATCAGAACTAATGTATATGCAGATCAGGCTGGTTTTTATAACCCGGCAAATACGACTGTTCAAAATGTGGTGAGAGAAACAAATCCTTATGAGCAGAGTTTCCTGGAATTCTCCCCCCTGAACAGAGAACTGGAGAAAGGGGCAGCAGGGAAAACCTGGCAACCAGGCAGTGGGCATGGTGTTCTGCTGATGAACACTATTAACACTGTTGCAGACTCTGTAAAGAAATGGATAATAAGCGGAACTTCTTTGCCAACGGCAGCTACTTATATTGCTGGTGACCTTTTTAAAACTATTACCATTGATGAGCAAGGTAAAAAGGTAATAGAATACAAAGACCGGGAAAATAAGGTAATACTTAAGAAATTGCAATTATCTGATAATCCTGGTAGTGCCCATGTTGGCTGGCTTTGCACTTACTATGTATATGATGATTTCAATAACTTGCGTTATGTAATTCCCCCGAAAGCGGTAAGTGCGATATGGTCTAACTGGTCATTGGCAGCGACCAACATAGTGAGTGAGCTTTGTTTTGTGTATGAGTATGATGCTAAAGAAAGAATGATTTCAAAGAAAGTGCCAGGAGCTGCTGTTACGGAAATAGTGTATGACGTGAGGGATCGACCTGTATTTATGCGTGATGGAAATCTGGCATTAAAGAATACCTGGCTGGTTACTTTCTATGATGTGCAAAACAGACCCACTATGACCGCTTATTACCTGGCTCAGGGTCAAACACGGCAAACTCTGCAAACTGCTATGGATAATAGCACGACTACATCTGGTAGCGTGTCATATACTTTTCCGGGTATAGAGGATCTTGTGGTGGCTAATAATGATGGCAGGCCTATTTACCAGGCACGTAAAAGTATAACGTTGGAGGGCGGCTTTGATTCAGGCACTAATTCAGAGATAACTGTACAGGTGGATCCTGCGTTGACAGAAGGATCACAAGTGCTTGCCGTGAATAATCCATTGCCCAATATAGATAATAACCTGTTAACCCCGCTTACATACACTTTTTATGATGACTATACCTATAGTGGTGTGCTGGGAGCAGAGTCACAGGACTTTTCGGCCCCGAAGGCAGGATTGGGTGCAATACCTGTCACTGTAAATGCATTTAGCAAAATGACCCGGGGGCTCGTAACAGGAACCAAGGTTAAAGTATTGGGTACAAGTCAGTGGCTTACCACCAGCACTTATTACACAGACAGAGGACAGCCCTTCCAGGTTGTTTCTGGTAACATAAATGGAGGAAAGGATGTTGCCACCAGTTTGTATGATTTTTCTGGTAAAGTGCTGAGTACTTATGTGAGACACAGGAATCCCCGTAGTGCTATTACACCTGAAACCAGGATTTTAACCACACTAGATTATGATCATGCTGGTCGTGTATTAGGGATAAGTAAGAAAATAAATGATGTCGGTAATCCGAAATATATTGTGCATTCCAGATACAATACGCTTGGACAGTTGACCACGAAAACGTTGGGAGATGACCTGGATAGCCTCGTGTATGATTATAACATCCGGGGTTGGTTGTTAGGCGCCAACAGAAATTTTGTAAAAACAGTCAACTCCTACAACTATTTTGGTTATGAACTGGCATATGACCAGGCAGGAGCTATTATTTCCGGGACGAACTATACAAAGCCCGCTTTCAATGGGAATATAGCAGGAACCATCTGGCGTAGTAAGGGAGATAAGATAAGCCGGAAATATGATTTTGCGTATGATAATGTTAATCGTCTCTCCCTTGCTGATTTTAATCAGCAAAATATTGGCAGTACTTCCTGGTCAAAGGATAAGGTGGATTTTTCTGTTAGCGGACTTAGCTATGATGAGAACGGTAATATAATGTTTATGAAACAACAGGGCCAGATTGGCGGTCTACCAGTGCAGGTGGATGATCTTAAGTATGGATATACCAGCCTAGCGCCAACAAATAAGCTGACTTTTGTAACAGATAGAAAAAATAATGCACAGAGTACGTTGGGAGATTTTAAGGAAATTACTAATAATGAATCGCAGGATTACTGGTATGATAGTAATGGAAACCTTATTAAGGATCAGAACAAGAATATAACTGCTATCAGTTATAATCATCTGAACCTGCCGGAGTTGATAACAATAGCAGGAAAAGGCTCTATTCAGTACATCTATGACGCAGCCGGTTCGAAATTACGCAAGATTGTAAATGATAATACCACTGCCACTGCTAAGGTCACAACAACAGATTACATTGCAGGGTTTGAATACAAGAATGATTCACTACAATATGTTTCTCATGAGGAAGGTCGTGTTCGCACCCTGTTCAAGACAGGTCAAGCTATACAATACTTTTATGATTATTTTGAGAAAGATCATTTGGGTAATGTACGTATTGTATTGACAGAACAAACTGATACATCTGTGTACGTTGCCTCAATGGAAACGGAACTTGCTGCAAAGGAAAATACTTTATTTAGTAATGTGGACAATACCCGTGCAGTTAAACCGGTTGGCTATCCAACAGATGAAAGTGCGGGCAGTAATAAATCGGTCTCCAAACTCAACGCAATAAGTGGAGGCAAAAAAATAGGCCCGTCTATTGTTTTGCGTGTAATGGCTGGCGATACCATACAAATTCGGGCGAAAGCATTTTATAAATCCGTGAGACCACAGGAAAAAGCATCTTCAGTAGTACCTGTGGAAAGCATGTTGGCTGACCTCGCACAGGCATTTAACAGTAATGCCTCCACTGGAGGAGATCATGGAGTGACTTCCCTTGATCAGCAAACACCATTCAATAGTAATTTTTATAATAACGATTATCAACGTCTGAAAGAGAAAGATCCGGATGATTCAAAGTTAGACAGGCCCAAAGCATATCTTAATTTTGTTTTGTTTGATGACCAGTTTAATATGGTTGATGAGAATAGTGGTGTAAAACAGGTAAAAGGAGAGCCGGATCAATTGCAGACGTTGGCCCAGGATAAAATGGCCATTAAAAGGAATGGTTTTTTGTATGTTTACACCAGCAATGAAAGTCCCCAGGATGTATATTTCGATAATGTCACAGTCATGAATGTCTCAGGGACATTGTTGGAGGAGACACATTATTATCCGTTTGGACTCACAATGAGTGGGATATCTTCAAATGCGCTCAAAGGAAGTAATTACTCAGAAAATAGGATAAAGTATAATGGGAAAGAACTACAAAGCAAGGAGTTCGGGGATGGCTCAGGCTTAGAGTTGTATGATTATGGAGCGAGGATGTATGATGCTCAGATAGGACGGTGGCATGTTATAGATCCTTTAGCAGATAAGATGCGCCGATATTCCCCTTATAATTATGCGTTTGATAATCCGATAAGGTTTATTGATGCGGATGGTATGGGTCCTGAAGATATTATAATTCGTGGTAATCAGTCGCAACAGGCTTTTAAACAATTGCAAAACTCGACAAATCTGAAATTGTCACAAGATGATAATGGCAAAGTTACTATTGCGGGAGGTAAAGCAAAAACAGGTGCTGATAAAAAGCTTCAACAAGCTATTTCGGATAAAAATACTACAGTAAATATTAATGCCTCTTCCGATAATTTTACTAAAGATGGAGTCGCAATAGTGGGAGGTGCATTTTTAGGAAATACCACCTTTGCCGGAGGCAAAGATGATGGAAAAGTAGAGGCTCAACAGCAAGTAAATCCCACTCAGCTGGCTATTGTGGATAAGGTTACTAATTCCAAGTCTGGGGTTTCGATGCTACACGAAGTGTTAGAGGCATTTATTGGTGGTGAAAAATACCCTAATTCCCCGGCAGCTTTAAGTACCAACACTGATGCGGAAAATGCTAATTTTACTAAAGCTCATGATGAAGCGGTTAAAATAGACCCTAGAAAAAAAGATGATATTGACACAGAAATTAAAGGGCGTGTAATATTTATCAAATACAATGGCAAAGAAAAGCCAATCAATAACTTGGAAAAAAAATAATGTAATGAGGAAGATAATTCTAGTTCTATATATAATTTTTAATTTTTCTTATAGTTCCCAAGGTCAGACAAACGATACCCTTTCGGCTAAAGTAATATGGATTAAGAATTTAAAGGAGTGCTTACTTATTGGCGTGGTTTCATCCTGTAATATGACTGATACAAGTGTTCTGATTTCTGCCATAAATGGTAACACTAATATAAGAAAAGGGGAAAAAATACAAGTTGGCCAAACCTATATATTGGTTATTGAAAAGGATATAGTCATTGCTAGTCCAACAAAAAGAATGTCAGTCAAATTTAAAAACACAATTGTCTGGACTAATGAGGAACCATATAAGCTAAAACCCAGATTATGTTTAAATTGTATTGGAGAGTATATTAAATAATGAAAAACGTATGGACAGACACATAAAACGACATAAGCCCCAGGCTTATGTCGTTTTATGTGTTAAAGGCTTTTTTAAGTTGATAAACTGGATTAAAAATCCAAGGAATTTAGTCTTTATTATCTTGATGATAGTAATAGCGATTTATGGCATAATTAATAATAACTTAGAAATTATTATCAAGGTTTATATAGGCATGTTTTTATTTGGGCTGTTGGTTGGTGGGGTTATTTATCTAGCCAATAAGTTATTTAAATAATCAACGTGCTAATATTATATTGGAAAAGAAGCCGTAGTTATCCTGCGGTCCTATATAGCTATACAGTATTCGTATTTGCTTAGGGATAGGTTTTATGGGTGGTGCTTTATCCTCCCTCAATAATCTCTTTACCTGCTACCCTAAATTGCCAATAAATTTCCAATCCCTTTTCTGTATATTTGAACGCAACAATGTTCCGTTAGATCCTTTGAACAAGCGACACTACTTTATGAGATTCAAAAAAGCATTATCTATTCTTATTTTCTCCTTAGGACTACTAATGCTCGCATTGCGCCCCTATAGTGTGTTACAGCTCGTAAAACAACAAGGGATGTCGGATCATCCTATCAAGATCAGCACTTTATTACAACGATTGGTCACCAAGAAAGATGAGCACCCGTATCTGGTAAAAGGAGAGACAGCAGAAGAACCGGCCGGCAAAGTAAAGATCAGCCTGCCTATGCAGATATTGATATTTCTTTGCGGGCACATGTTATCTTTATTAGCACTGCTTGCAAACAGGAATAATATTGGGAGTATCACAACCGTTTTTCAATTATGTCCTGAAAATAGTTACTACAAGCGATTATCGCGATTCCAGATCTGATCCCCCAATTCCCATCTTTATAGCCAGGCGCAAGGATAGTATTCTTCCCTGGAAATTCTCTGTAGGGTCACATGAGTGGCACGGTTTAAACACATCAAGCAAAAATATTGAACAAATGAAATTATCTAGTATAGTCATCTCCGGTATTATATTAATGGGATGTATCTCTTCCTGTAAGCAAAAGCCGGCTGTTCCGCGTTATGATCACGTAATTGTAGTAATGGAAGAAAATCACAGTTATGATGAAGTGATCGGAAGCGGTATTGCTCCTTATATTACTCAACTGGCCAAAGAAGGGGCGCTCTTTACGGATGCGCATGGTGTAGTGCACCCCAGTCAACCCAATTACCTGGCTATTTTTTCCGGCGGTACACAGGGTGTTCTGGCGGATGAATGTCTGCAGGACACACTCCCTTATACCACGCCTAATATTGCTGCCTCAGTGATCAGAGCTGGATTTACTTTTAAAGGATTTGCAGAAACCATGCCCTCAGTAGGGTTTTTAGGTTGTGATAACCAAAGAAGTACCCTGACAGGCTCTAAATTATATGCACGTAAACACGCCCCCTGGGTGAACTGGCAGGGAACACAGGCGAATGGTATACCTGCGGAGGTGAGCCGGCCTATGACCGATTTTCCCAAAGATTTTAACGAATTGCCCACCGTATCTTTTGTGATACCGGATATGGACAATGATATGCATAATATCGGAACACCAGGCGATACGGCTGCTATTCAGCGTGGCGATACCTGGCTCAAAAATAACCTGGAAGCATATGTAGAATGGGCTAAAACACATAACAGCTTACTGATCCTTACTTTCGATGAAGATGACTTTAAAGAAGTAAATCATATTCCTACCATTTTTGTAGGAGCAGGGGTTAAACCAGGCACTTATGATGAAAAGATCAATCATTATAGTGTATTACATACCATAGAGGCCATGTACAATTTGCCGGTGGAAGATACAAACAGTCAGAAGGCAATTACGTCTATCTGGATGAATTAATAGGTAGCAACGAAACTTTGAAGACCTGCGCACTGCGCGGGTCTTTTTTTTATATGCATAATGTCCGCCCTTAACAGAAAATTCCGAACTTCGTCGCGTTACCCGGTTTATTCATCTTATACAATAATGGATATGTCTACAGAATTTCCTGCTAAAGCCACTGTTACGCAAACCTTCACGCAATCACCGGAAGCTGTTTTTGATGCCTGGCTGGATACCGGGATGATCAGCCGGTTTATGTTTGGCCCTGCACTTCGTGACGAAGAAATTGTAAGCCTTAAAACGGATGCGCGGGTTGGAGGCTCATTTTCCTTTATTGTGCGCCGCAAGGGAATGGAAATTGATCACATCGGTGAATATCTTGAAATAGACAGACCCCATCGCCTGGTCTTCACCTGGGCAGTGCGGCAGGACCTGCCCGATAGCTCGCGTGTTGTCATCAATATCACCCCGGCAGGAACGGGTTCAGAGCTAACACTGACGCAGGAAATGCCTGCCAACTGGGCGGATTTTATTGATTCAGCTAAGGGGGCATGGTCGAAAATGTTAACGGCGCTTGCCGGAATACATTAGCAACTTCCTATTTTATACGGAAAGAGCCTTCTGTTATCTGTACCTTTTTATCAGACTTACTACTGGCTGCAATAAAGTGAAATGTTCCTTCTATCCATTCTCCATCCCGTTTGGTAATGGCTACTGCGCCGCTTTCTTTGTCCAGCAGAATGACGTTTCCATCTTTATCTATAAGCGTTTTATCGTTGGGAAGATAAATGTCGGCGCCATATTCTCCGCCAAGAGTTAATTTAAGGCCTTCCTGCGACTTCTTCGTTATTCCCGGTATGCCAATATAGCCACCATCTTCTGTGTAGCCCAGCGCCCTGTTTATTCCCTCTATTGGTCTCATGGATACGGCCACCCAGTCTTTCCCATCTATCTTGGCTTTCATATAATAGCCGCTGGCCGAGGTAGCAACGGTACCTGGGGTATGCTCTTTCATAGTGGTTTGTATGTCATTCTTTACTTTTTCTGCATTACTTTTTTGTTGACCATTACAGGCAAGGAGTGTACAGATAAATACCGGTAGTAATGAAAATGGTTTCATAATGATAAGATTGATTTTTTGCACTTGTATCAGTTAAATGAGATATTATACCGTAGCAAATTTAATCCTGACCGGTGCGGCTTCATAGTAAAAAACCGGCATCTTTCTACAAAAAAACGGGAGAGGAGTGACTAGAGGGCAAAGTCTTCCGGTGCAAAGTCACCGGGATTAATGCCTAAAAAGCGTTGAAAGCTTTTAATAAGGTGCATTTGATCGTAGTAATTAAACTCGTAGGTTAAGTTGGTCCAGTTTTGACGGGGGAAATCCATTTTATAGCGTAACAGGTTTTCAAATCGTACCATATTGCTGTACAGCTTAGGGGTAGTGCCTATTTCTTTTACAAAATTCCGTTCCAGCTGGCGCTCCGATAAACATACTTTCCGCAGGAAATCTGCGATACTGGCGGGCGCCTTATCGGTAAATATCAGCCCTGTCATCTGCTCTATTGCCTTTGAGGGATATATTTTATGCTGCCTTGCTGCCAGGCGTAATAAGTAAGGCTCAATGATACGGATGCATCCACTTATATGCCGGCACGCCATCAGTTGTTCCGTTATTTCTCCGAAAAAAGCGGCATATAATAATTGCCCGTCGATGGCCTGGTTACAGAAAAGGTTGGCAGGCATACCTAACAGCCGGTATAAACCGGTGGGTTTAAATTTTATGGTAAAGGATACAAAACGACCACTGATAGAGATCGTATATTTTTTATGGGTACGGGGCCCGCGTATAGTGCAGGGTGTAAATGGTGCTACTTGTTTTGACTGGTAATCTACTGTTTCAAAAGGATCGCCCAAAAAGAAATCAATAGAGCTGCTAACGCGCAGCGGCATGGCCTTAACAACAGGCTGACTTTGCGGCACCGTGAATGCCCTGAATACATATTCAGCTACATATACCTGGAGTGTTTCAGCAGGAAGCTGCTTTTTTACAACTGGGGTGAACGCGTCCATGAACGATGGGGTATAAATGTTAATGGAAGTTAAGCTTTTTGAGTGGTAGTTGTACGGAAACAGGAGTGCTATGGAGGAATTTCTGAAGACGGTTTTTGTTAATACAATCTATTTCACAAATTAACAAGAAACTGGCCAGGTTAAGCAATTAATTTTATTTGATAAAAAGGTCGCAGCCCATTGAGTTCGGGAATAACCGAAGATACTGACTATGGAAAGTGGTAGTTGAAATATAATCTGCAAAATATATTATTGTTAAGGGAATGAAATATGAAAAATATGAGCCTCTGTTGATTTCAAAGGATGCGCTCGAATTTAAATTTATCAGCGAGGGACCTAAAGGAGAAATACAGAAAGTAGTCCAATTTATTGAGACAGCGGATGCAACTATTTATAACCTGGCTTTTGGTGATTTAACTCCTGATGGTGAAGTTGATGACCATATAAAAAATGACAACAAGGATAGGAATAAAATCTTAGCTACTGTTGCTGCTACGGTATACGAATTTACAGCACATTATCCCGATAAGTTTATTTTTTTTACTGGCAGTACTCCCGAACGGACACGGCTTTATAGGATGGCTTTAGCAATAAACCTGGAAGAGCTTAATGGTGATTTTGAGATATATGGTGTCATTTTGACAAAAGGGCTATATTATGTTGCTCCCTTCATTAAGGGGGAAGCTTTTTTCGGGTTTCTTATTAAGCGGAAAATTGTTTAATTTTACTATTATGAAAACAAAGAAAGCATTGAAAGGGGCATCAACCATGGGGGTGAAAGTGAGAAGGGATAAATCCCTGGATAAGTTTTCAGGAAAGGTACTGTTTCCTGAAAAATTGGAAGAAGCCAACAAAATTGTTTCCAAACTTAAATGGAAAGCAACCTGAACTCAAGTATGAGGTATAATATGTAATTATAAAAGCCATCCTTCGGGGTGGTTTTTATTTTTTGGTAACCCACTATCATCTTTCCCATATTTAGTGTATCATCCAATCAACGTACGTAGTAATACTGAAAATAAAATCTCCGCTCTTTCACTAAGAATAAAACCCGCCGCCAGCACTACTTTTGTGTGCTAAAAATTAATATTTACCATGAAAGTATTACACGGAAAATTCCTGTGCACCATGATGTTGACCCTTGGTTTATTAGGAAGTTGTAAAAAAGACAATGATAAACCCATTGTCAGTTATGAGCTGGATGCAGCTGCGTCTGTAGCAGAATGGAAAGGATATTTAATGACAGGCTACTTTAATGAAGGCTCCATTGGCGTGGCAAGTACGGCGTTAAGAGTTGTGAACGGAAAAGTGAAAGGTGGTTCCTTTGTATTGCCTTTAAGCTCTATAAAGAACTTCAATCTTCCTACGGAGGATTTAAAAACGCAATTGATCGAACACTTGCAGTCTGATGCTTTTTTTAAAATGGTATTATACCCGCAGATAACTTTCGATATCACTTCCGTTGCGCCTTATACCAGCGATGCCAAAGAGGACTTGACGGGCGCTAATTATACCATTACCGGTAATCTCACGATGGTGGGCAAAAGTTTGCCTATCAGCTTCCCGGCAAAAATTACCATTGCAGCAAAGAAAATAACGGTAACAGCAGCTATAAAAGTGGATCGCACCAAATGGGGCATCGATTACGCTGCTGCACCTGAGCTGCCGGATGATCAGCGTATCCTGCATAACATAGATATTCACCTGAAGCTGTCCGGTAAAGCAAAATAAAGGGTCTTACCAGGCAGCAGGCGCAATTATTACCCAAAATGTGGATGATATTGTTATTACTTCCACAACAGATGATCAGTATACTCACGGATTGGCAGCAGATTTGGTTTCGGCCAATGCTGCCTCGTCCGGTTCTTTTTGCAGGTCGCGGTCCAGGTTGTACAAAGCCTCACTGGTAGCCTTTTCACCACCGGCAACTTTGATCTTATCCAGCAGATTTAATGCAAGGGTTTCTTCTTCTGTTTGTTCTTTTACAAACCATTGGAGGAAATGCCAGGTAGCCCAGTCGCCTTCATCAAAGCTCATCTTTACCAGTTTATAAATGCCTGCGGTGTTCCCGATTTCCTGCTGGAATATCTGTTCAAAACAATTTTGTATACTGGTAGGATCCTTGGGAGGCTTGGGTATGGCCTCTATCTCCGCCTTGGCGCCTCTTTCCATGATGTATTCCAGGAATTTCATCATGTGATTCCGTTCTTCATTGGCATGCCGGAAAAGGAAATTGGCAATTCCACTGAATCCTTCGGATGTGGCCCAGGCAGCATAAGACAAGTATATCTGGGCTGCGAGTGCCTCCTGGGTCATTTGTGTGTTCAGCCCGGTTTGTAAGCTGGAAGAAAGCCTGTTCTTTTTCATGAGTGAAGTTTTTATAGTCATTCAGATAAATTATTTCGGGGAATAGGGAGCCGTCTCTCTTTAATACTTTGTTGTATGAAAACTGGGTGCGCAAGGATGGTGCCGTTATTGTAAATAATTTCCAATCCTGGAATTTATTACTATCTTTAGAGGAGATATCCATCTTCATGATATCTGTATAATATTCTTTGCTGCATCTAAGCAGCTTCCTGCCTTTATTCTTTCCATGGTTTTTTTATTTGCATTATTTATTGATCTATTAATAAAATAACCAACATCGAATTGCTATGAAAAAGAAGGGATTTCTTATTGACATGGATGGAGTAATCTACAAAGGCAGCGAACCTATTCCGGGTGCTGTGGAATTTATTAATGGCCTCAGGGATAAAGGACTTCCTTTTCTGTTCCTTACAAACAATAGCCAGCGTACCAGCAGGGATGTCTGCTATAAGCTGAATAAGATGGGTTTCCGGGTAAATGACACCGATATCTTTACCTGTGCTATGGCAACAGCCAGGTACCTGGCGTCAAAGAAGGAAAATGGTACCGCCTATGTTATTGGTGAAGGAGGCCTGCTTACAGAGCTTTATAATGCAGGTTATTCTATTGTTGATGATCAGCCTGATTATGTTATTATAGGAGAAGGCAGAACAATCATGCTGGAATCTGTTGATAAGGCGATTAATATGATTATGAAAGGCGCCAAATTAATTGCTACCAACCTCGATCCTAACTGCCCGATGGGTGGTGGGAAATATCGCGCAGGATGCGGAGCACTGGTAGCAATGCTGGAATGTGCCAGTGGTATAAAGGCTTTCAGCGTTGGTAAACCCAGTCCTGTTATGATGCGCATGGCCAGGAAAGCATTACAGTTAACAACCGATGAAACAGTGATGATAGGAGATACGATGGGTACGGATATCCTGGGAGCCGGATCAATGGGCTTTACCACCGTACTCACTTTGTCCGGCGTAACACATGAAGATGACCTGGTGCATTTTGGGTATTCTCCCGATTTTATTATTAAATCTGTGAAAGACCTGCTGGATGAAGACCTGTTTATGCGGGTAATAGGAAATCCACAACTGGCCGGCGCCATCTGCTAGTTATACCGCTTGTGACCAGCTTTCTTAAAATTTTATACAATTCAATATTAATAGTGTAACACCTTCCCCCTTTATACGGCGTAATTTTGTGAGAAATCAGCAATTATGTCAACAACTATATCAGTAGAAAAGGGATCTGCGGCCATCAGGACGAAAAGGACGGATGTTACAAAGGAAACATTTCCCGTACTGGAAATGACATGTGCAGCCTGTGCTATTAGCGTGGAATCCATGCTCAAATCCCTTCCTGGCGTAGGTGATGCCGGCGTAAATTTTGCCAACCAGAGTGCCTGGGTGGAATATGATCATACAAAAACCACCCCGGAAGCACTGCAAAGTGCAGTCCGCTCTGTTGGTTACGATCTGCTCATTGAGAAAGAGAACCAGGACGAACGGAAAGAAGAAGCGCAGCAGCGTCATTACCGGGAGGTGAAACAAAGAACGATCTGGGCGTCAGTACTGTCAACACCCATTGTTATTATCGGGATGTTCTTTATGGATATGCCTTATGGTAACTGGATTATGATGGTGCTGGCAACACCGGTTGTCTTTTTCTTCGGAAGGAACTTTTTTGTAAATGCCTGGAAACAGGCAAAGCACGGGAAAGCAAACATGGATACCCTGGTAGCATTAAGCACCGGTATTGCCTGGTTGTTTAGTGCTTTTAATACCATTTACCCCGAGTTCTGGCATCAGCGCGGACTGCATGCCCACGTGTATTTTGAAGCGGCGGCGGTGGTCATCGCATTTATCTCACTGGGTAAATTATTGGAAGAAAAAGCAAAATCGAATACCTCTTCTGCCATAAAAAAATTAATTGGCTTACAGCCGAAAACCGTGCTGCTGGTAGATGACAGCGGTCATACCCAGGAGATTCCTATTGCCGATGTGAAAGTGCAGGATCTGTTGCTGGTAAAACCCGGAGAAAAGATCCCTGTAGACGGTAAGGTGGTTAGCGGAGAATCATATGTTGATGAAAGCATGATCACCGGCGAACCGGTGCCCGTTGCCAAGAGAAACGGCGACAAGGTTTTTACAGGAACGATTAATCAGAAAGGCAGTTTTCAGTTCAGGGCGGAAAAAGTAGGAGCAGATACTATGCTGGCGCAGATCATTAAAATGGTACAGGAAGCGCAGGGCAGTAAAGCGCCCGTACAAAAGCTGGTAGATAAAATTGCCGGCATCTTTGTTCCGGTAGTCATTGGTATTGCTATCCTTACTTTCTTATCCTGGATGGTATTTGGAGGCGATGACGCCTTCACGCATGCCTTGCTTACGGCTGTTACGGTATTGGTGATTGCTTGTCCCTGTGCGCTTGGTTTGGCTACTCCTACGGCAATTATGGTGGGTGTTGGTAAAGGTGCGGAAAACAATATCCTGATAAAGGATGCTGAAAGCCTGGAACTGGCACATAAAGTAAATGCCATCATCCTGGATAAAACCGGCACCATTACGGAAGGTAAACCTGTAGTAACAGACCTCATCTGGCATACAAATAACAAAACACTTCAGCTCAGTAGTTCTATTCTGTACTCCCTGGAGCAGCAGTCAGAACATCCGCTTGCAGCAGCAGTGGTAACCCACCTGAAGGAAGGCGCCGTGAACCCGGTAAAGCTGGACGTTTTTGAAAGTATTACGGGGCAGGGAATAAAAGGTATGTATGAAGGCTTGCATTACTATGTTGGTAACAGAAAGCTGATGAATGAAAACCACATTGTTACAGACAAAGAACTGGATACGAAGGCAGCTGCCTTACAGGAAGAAGCCAAAACGGTCATCTATTTTGCCGCTGGCACCACTTTACAGGCTGTTATAGCTATTGCGGATAAAATAAAAGCAACTTCTTCCAAAGCCATTGCAGCGTTGCAACGCGATGGAATAGAAGTGTACATGCTGACGGGCGATAACGCTCATACGGCTGCTGCCGTAGCCAGGAAAGTGGGGATCAGCTCCTATAAGGCGGAAGTATTGCCGTCTTACAAGGCTGCCTTTGTAAAAGAATTGCAGCAGGCCGGTAAAGTGGTAGCAATGGTAGGTGATGGTATCAATGATTCACAGGCGCTGGCGCAGGCTGATGTGAGCATCGCAATGGGGAAAGGCGCTGATATTGCCATGGACGTAGCCAAAATGACATTGATCACTTCCGACCTGAATAGTATCCCCAAAGCATTGAAACTGTCACGGAAAACGGTGAGCACGATCAAACAGAATCTTTTCTGGGCATTTATCTATAACATTATAGGTATTCCCATTGCAGCCGGTGTGCTATTCCCTATAAACGGATTCCTGCTGGATCCGATGATTGCAGGAGCCGCCATGGCGCTCAGTTCTGTGAGTGTTGTCAGTAACAGTCTGCGGTTAAAAGCCGCGAAATTATAATAACAATCATTAATCATACAAAAAAAATATACGATGGAAACGGTACAATTTAAAACCAATATTAAGTGTTCAGGATGTATAGCGAGTGTAACTCCGGTGTTGGATGAACTGGCAGGAAAAGATAACTGGGAAGTAGATCTGTTAAGTGCGGATAAAGTGCTGAAAGTATCTACCGGTCAGGCAAACGAGCAGCAGATCAAAGCAGCGATAGAAAAAGCCGGATATAAGGCAGAGCAGATCGCTTAATTTGTTGAACGGGCGGCGTAACAGCCGTCCGTTTTTATTTTGTTGAAGATGTATCCGCAAAATATCCAATAAAAAATAAGCTATAATTTACACCATACCGGCAGCACTTCAGCGTTTATCCCTGAACGCTTTGGGAGATACGCCCATGATTAATTTAAATGACCTGGAGAAACTGTATTGGTCCAGGTATCCCATTTCCCGCGCAATTTCTTTTATCGTAAAATTGGTTTCTTTCAAGAGCTGACTGGCTTTCTGCATGCGCAGGGAGGTGAATAGCTGTATAGGGGAGTAGCGTGTTTTCTCTTTGAAAAGCGCAGACAGATAAGAGGGTGATATACAGATTTGCCTGGAAAGGTCTGCCAGCGTGAGGTTCTGATCCAGTTTCTGTTTCATGATCTGTATACATTGTTCTATGATATTATCCGCTCCTTTTTTCATGTAATTGAAAACGGTCAGCCGGAAGGTGCCCAGGAAACTATGGAAACGGAAATTGGCGTACAACAGGTTTTCAATATTGTTCATGAGATCCAGGTGATGAAGAATATCATCGAACTGTGCATTCCTGCCAACGAGTGGTGGTATGGTGCGTGGCTTCAAACCAGTACCCAGGTAACTGTATATTTCATCCGCCAGCTGTCCGGAGAATTGTACGGCATAGATCCTCCAGGGATCATCCGGGGATGGTCCGGCACGGAAAGGCATTTCTTTGGGAAAGATGAGGTATTGATTGGTTTTAATAACTGTTTTGTTCCCATCGATTTCAAACCATCCTTTGCCATGCGCGGCATATAATAAGGTGTAAACAGGGGTATCTTTTAGCTCGCTAAACTCTCTTGCAGCTATCTCCGGATAAAAGCCGATGGTGGTGATGAAAAGATTTTTCCCCAGTGGATGCTTTTCCAGCCTGCGTTTCAGGTGGCCTGGTAAAATCCATGTTGATGGTGTGTTGGTTGCCTGGTGGTTCATTGCCATAGTAATTTAAGCTATTCTTTCCGTAACATACAACATTGTTTGATTGATAAAAAATGCCAACCTTAGCGGAAGATTAACAGACGAAGTATTTTTTTGTTTTTCCACGTAATGAATCAAAATTATCAACCAATAGCGTTCGGATATGCACCACTTGCCTTTAATTGATCTGGCTGTAATTGTTATTTACCTTCTTTGTATGATTTTGGTTGGCCTGTGGTTTTCCCGGAAAAACAAAAGCGCCGCGCAATTTACAACCGCATCCGGAAGCATTCCGGGCTGGGCATTGGGACTTTCTTTGTACGCAACCTTTTTAAGTAGTAATACATTCCTGGGTGTGCCGGGAAAATCATTCGGCAGCAACTGGAATGCGCTTGTATTTAGTTTATCCATGCCGTTGGCTGCTTTTATAGCAGCGAAGTATTTTGTACCATTCTATCGGCATAGCGGCGAAGTAAGCGCCTACACACATCTGGAGCACCGTTTCGGCCCATGGGCAAGAACATACGCCATGGTGTGTTTTATTCTTACACAGCTCGCGAGGATGGGCTCTATTTTTTTCGGAGTGGCGTTGGCGTTACAGGCATTGACTGGTTTGGATATGCGTACCATCATGGCAGTTACCGGGGTTTGCATTATTGTATATACCGTGCTCGGTGGGATGGAAGCTGTTATCTGGACGGAAGTAATGCAGGGTGTTGTTAAAACTGTTGGCGCCCTGGTTATACTGGGACTGGTAATCGTGGGTATGAAAGATGGTGTGTCAGACATTTTCCGGATTGGAATGGCAGACGGGAAATTTTCAATGGGGAGTTTTAACCCGCTGGATTTCGGGTCCTCTACTTTTTGGGTGGTTTTCCTTTATGGCTTTTTTATGAACCTGAATAATTTCGGTATGGATCAGAATTATGTGCAACGCTATCATGCCGCCAGGTCTGAGAAAGAAGCGTCGCGCAGTATCTGGTTATGTGTATACTGGTATGTGCCCGTAAGTATCGTTTTCTTTTTTATCGGCACTGCTTTATACGCTTATGCACAGCAGCATCCGGAAGCTATACTGGCAGTAAAACAACAGGTAGCTACAGAACGGCATGTATCTGTGGAGTCCCTGGTACCGGCGGATTACGGAGATAAAGTATTGCCCTGGTTTATGGTGGAGAAAGTACCAAAAGGCCTGATGGGTTTAATCGTGGCTGCTATTTTGTCTGCTGCTATGAGTACCGTGAGCAGCGGTATGAACAGTTCTGCTACCGTTTTTCTGAAAGATATTTATCAGCGGTATATCAATCCTTCGCCCAGCCCTAAAAAGGAAATGAGGGTGTTATATATCGCCACCACTATTTCCGGTTTACTGGCTATTATATTCGGCATCGCCATGATAGGGGTGCAGAGCATCCTGGATATGTGGTGGGAATTGTCCGGCATATTTGCCGGAGGCATGCTGGGATTATTCCTGCTGGGACTTGTGTCAAAAACAAAGAATGCTACGGCGGTAACGGCCACCCTGGTAGGTGTGGCAGTCATCATCTGGATGTCACTTTCAAAATATCTGCCTGCTACATGGGAGCAATTCCGCAGTCCGATGCATGTGCATATGGTCATTGTTGTAGGCACCTTATCGATATTCCTGGTGGGCATGGTGCTCACACGGATAAAACAATTGAAAACCTCTAAATCTTAAACCTGTTTGTTATGCAAAAGAAATTTGTACCAGTAATGATCACACCTTTCAACCTGAAAGCACAGATTGATCTTAATGTGGTGGAGCAGCTGGTAGACTTTTACCTGGACGCTGGTGTAAAAGGCTTTTTCGCTAACTGCCTGTCTTCTGAAATGTACAGCATCAGTGAAGACGAGCGCCTGGAGCTTACAAAGCATGTAGTACGCTATGTAAATGGCCGTGTGCCGGTAGTAGCTACCGGATCATTTGGTCTGACAATAGCGGATAAGGCAGTCTTTACACAAAAAATTTATGATACCGGCGTTGATTCAGTGATTATGATCACAGGGCATTTTGCCAATGTAGACGAGTCAGACGATATTCTCCTGCAAAGATTTGAACAATTATTTTCCCTTACGGGAGATATCCCACTGGGTTTGTATGAATGTCCGGCTCCCTACAAAAGGGTCATAACACCGGCCATTCTGAAAACACTGCTGGCTACTAACCGCTTGATTTATCATAAAGATACTTCCTGTGATGTGGAAAGCGTACGTGCTAAACTGGCCGTAACAGCCGGTAGCCGGTTGGAATTTTATGATGCACATACACCAAATGCAGTTGCTTCCATGCAAATGGGTGCAGTAGGTATGTCTGCTATCGCTGGAAATTTTTATCCTGAAATACTGGTATGGCTTTGTAATCATGTAAATGATGCAGACAAGCAGGAAGAAGTACGTTGGATACAGGCAGAATTGCAGAAGGTAGATCCTTTGATCCACATCGCTTACCCGATGAGCGCCAAATATTTCCTGCAGTTACGTGGTGTTCCTGTACGTACTATCAGCCGCGCGCATGCGCTGGAACTCACGCCAGATCAGAAACAGGCATTACAACAACTTCACCGTACTTTCAAAGGTTGGTGCGAAAGATTACAGATCAGGGAAGTGGTAACAGCTCCTTTATCACATTAAATTGTTGTTATTTCCCCTGCAGATTGATACGAAGGCAGAAGGCAATGTGTAGTTTAGAGAAAGATACTTATCCCTAATTCACATAATCAATGACAACCAGCACTCATTATCCGCAGCACGATGACCAGTACCTGTGGGCCCTGCTCTCTAAAGGAGATCGGGAAGCCTTCGGGGAAGTATACCGGCGATACTTTCCGTTGCTCTTCCGGTATTGTATCCGGTTTACTGTGGACCGTGGACTGGTAACTGATATGTTGCAGGATTTCTTTTCGCAGTTATATCAGAAGAGCGCAGGGCTTTCATTTCCTGAAAATCTGAAAAGCTATCTGATGGTATCTGCGAGAAGAAAGCTGTTCCGCTATCTTCAAAAATCTGCACAGTTGCCTGCCAGCCTGGATGAGAGCACTTTTTCGGCATTCGCACTGGAGCTTTCTCCTGAAAGTATCCTGATCAACCGTCAACATACAGAACATACTACCAGGCGATTACAGCAAACACTGAATTCGCTGACACTAAGACAAAAAGAAGCCATTTACCTGCGTTTTTATGAAAATCTTACCTATGAAGAAATAGCAGGTGTAATGGTATTGAAAGAAGTAAAGTACGCCCGTACCTTAATATATAGGGCCATTGCAGAATTAAAGGAACTGCTGGCACCAGAAGTATCTGCTTTAATGCTTCGTTAAAAAAAACTTAAAATTTTTTTCATTTTCCTGAGGGTATTTCCCCGGCTTTTGACTCTTCTTATTATACAAGGAACTTTTTTATGAACTATCGTGAATACGACGCAGCGGACCTTGCTGCGGATGCCTCTTTCCAGGCATGGGTGCTGAATGATAATGCATATGCTGCCACCTTCTGGGAAGGCTGGCAGGCAGCGCATCCGGATAGGGAGCAAGTGTTGCACGAAGCCAGGGCATTGGTGCTGGTACTAAGGTTCCGGACCAATGAGGCCACTGTGGAAGAAATGGAAACCGTAAAGCATAGGATAGATCAGTTACTGAACGATACCGTTGTTAAAAAAAATAACGGAAATCCGCTCAGAAGATTGCACTATGTCCTGGGTGCTGTGGCTGCCAGTTTGTTGTTGCTTGCCGCAGGGCAGTACTATTGGAAGGCTGATGTGCCGGAAACAACATTTGTTCAGACGGGTTTTGGCGAAACAAAAATGTTGCAATTGCCCGATGGTTCTGTGGTACAGCTAAATGCCAATTCTTCCATTTCCTATCCACGTAAATGGAAAAAAGAGCTGGCAAGAACAGTGACACTTAACGGAGAAGCTTACTTTAATGTGTCAAAATCACCCGCCGGATTAAATCCGAAATTCCGGGTACTGATGCCGCAGGTAACGATTGAAGTAAAAGGAACCGCATTCAATGTATATAGCCGGCATGACAAGGTGAATGTGCTCCTGGAAGAAGGAAAGATCGTGGTGAATGACAGCCTGAATATGAAACCCGGCGACATGATGTCGTTTTCTACCGGTCAGCATCAATGGCTGAAAGGAGATGCCACCCAGCTCACTGCCTGGAAACAACACCGGTTAGTATACCGGGATGAACCACTCATAAATGTTGCACAGCAATTAGAGGATATATATGGATACCACGTTGAATTTAAGGACAAAAAGATGGAAGGTCTGCTGTTTACCGGCGCAGGCCCTGCTGATGATCCTGCACTGCTGTTAAAAGCCATAGCTACCGTGCATCAGCTGAAAATGAAACAAAGCAATTCAGTAATCATTTTTGAATAAGGTTTTAAAATCTACAGTTATGCCAAAGAGCTTTACGAAGCTTTACGCTCCATGGAGGGCGCTGCTACTGTTGTTGCTGACCACCAATATTTCAGCACAACAGATGATGGTGCGAAGCAGCAATGCTCCGCGGGAATCCAGCACAATTCCGCTCCGGCAAATATTGACGGAACTGGAAACACGTTTCAATGTTAGTTTTAATTATGCCTCTTCACAGCTCGAAAACAAATTTGTTGATAACAAATTTGAGCGTGTGGCCGGCGGTAACATGGAAACATACCTGACCAAAATGCTCACCCCACTTGGGTTACAGGCTGTAAAACTCAGCGATCGCGATTATGCCATCAAGGCTTCCGGCGCTGATGTAAAAGCAGTAGCCAAGGCTGTGGACCAGTTAGTGAAAGGTCATATTATAGATGATAAAGGTACCCCGGTGCCTGGTGTCAGCGTACACGAAAAAGGTACTACCAATGGTACAGCCACAGATGAAAATGGAAATTTTTCCATTAACGTAACCGGCAACAATGCGGTGCTGGTATTCCGCTCTGTTGGTTATCTCACAAAAGAACAGGTAGTTGGAAGCGGCAGCATGCAGGTGCAGTTATCTACGGATATACATAGCCTGAATGATGTAGTGGTGACTGCTCTCGGTATCAAACGCGATGAAAAAGCACTTGGCTATTCTATCGGTACCCTGAGAGGTGATGAAGTAAGCACCGTGAAAGAAGTAAATATTGCCAACGCATTATCCGGTAAAGTAACCGGTGTAAACGTAAGAAGCACCAGTTCTGATCCAGGCGGCACTTCATTGGTGACGATCCGTGGTCAAAGTAGTTTGACAGGATATAACCAGCCACTGTATGTAGTGGATGGAATACCTATAGCTCCCGCAGTGCGTACACCTACCCAGCCTGTTGGGCAGGTAGTGGTGGATTATGGTAGTACTATTTCCGATATTAACCCGGATGATATTGCCAGCATCTCTGTACTGAAGGGCGCCAGTGCTTCCGCTTTATACGGTTCCCGCGCGCTGAACGGCGTAATCCTGATTACCACTAAATCTGGTTCGGGCGTTACAAAAGGTCTGGGTGTTTCTGTAAACTCCAGCGCGATATTTGATCAGCCTACACTATTTCCCTTATTCCAGAATCAATTTGGTTCCGGCGACAGGGAAGGCTCAGAAGAAACGATCTCTGATGCTACCTGGGGACCCAGACTGGATATCGGTACCAAACATGTACAGTGGAATAGCCCGCTGGATGCAAATGGCAATCCTATTCCTACTGATTGGGTTTCCTATCCTGATAGGGTTAAAGATTTCTTCCGTACCGGCTCCACCTTTACGAATAACATCGCCGTTACAGGTAATAACAAGGATGGAAGCTTCCGTCTCTCTTTTACGAATCTGAAGAATGAAGGTATTATTCCTAATACAGATCTTAAAAGAAATACGCTTAATCTGGCCGCTGGATATAATCTGAGTTCTAAAATAAAAGTAAGTACCAATATCGGCTATACGAAAAACAGCAGCGGTAACCGCCCTACTTTCAATCGTGGTAGCGTAAGCAACATCGTATATACTACTACGCCGAATGTGGATATACAGCAACTGCGTAATTACTGGTTACCTGGTAAAGAAGGATTGGAACAATTCTCTCATGTACCGGGATCTACTGATAATCCTTACCTGGTGGCCTACGAATTTATCAATGGGTACGATCGCGATCGGATGATGGGTAATGTGCAGATAGATATTGAGCTCACGAAGAACCTCACCCTGATGGGGCGTACCGGTATGGACCTTTATTCAGAATCCCGCGAAAGTAAACGTCCCTTTGGTTCAGTACGTAATGCAACCGGAGCTTATGCCATCGGAACGGAATTTTTCCGGGAACAGAATACAGACTTCCTGTTGACTTATAAAAAAGAAGTGAATACTGATTTCTCCTTTTCCGTTTCTGCCGGCGCAAACCGCATGAATCAATTAGGAAAGAGTACCAATCAGAAAACAGAAAGTCTCGTGATACCTGGATTATATAATATATCCAATGCAAAAGCAGGTACCGTGTTAAATGGTTCTGGCCAGTCTACCAAACGTATCAACAGTGTATACGGTATGGGACAGGTTAGCTTCCGTAACTATGCATTTCTTGACCTGACTGCCCGTAATGACTGGTCAAGTACACTGCCCGCTTCCAATAACTCATATTTCTATCCTTCCGCAGCATTAAGTCTCATTGTATCTGATATGCTGGGAATTAAATCTGATGCGCTCTCTTTCGCAAAACTGCGGGCTAGCTGGGCACAGGTAGGAGGTGATACAGATCCTTACAATTTATATAACACCTTTAACTTCGGACAGGACTGGAACGATGTAAAGCTGGCTAATATCAGTAATGCGCTGAAGAACAATAAGCTTAAACCGCTGATTGCCACTTCCCACGAATTCGGTGCGGATGTTCGTTTCCTGAAAGGTCGCATCGGGGTTGATTTTACATACTATAGCACCATTAACCGTAACCAGATCCTCAATATTCCGGTAACCTCGGCATCCGGCTATACCAGCATGGTTACCAATGCCGGTAAGATCGGGAATAAAGGGATTGAAATAGGATTGAATGCCACTCCTGTCGCAGGGGCATTCCGTTGGGATCTGCAATTGAACTACAGCCGCAACCGGAATAAGATAATAGAACTCATGGACGGTCTCACCAACTACCAGGTAGGCGGTGCAGAAGGCATCCGCTTCCAGGTAAAGGAAGGTGCGGAAATGGGTGATATGTATGCACAGGCTTGGGAAACAGTGCCGGATGGTGAGTTTAAAGGAGAACCATTGCTTGCCAGTGATGGTACTTACCAACAGATAAATGAGTATTCAAAGATTGGTAATTACAATCCTGATTTTATGATTGGGTTTACCAATACATTCTCTTATAAAGGATTTACATTGAACCTGTTGCTGGACTGGCGCCAGGGCGGAAATTTCTTTTCTTATGTTGCCAAAAACCTGTTGAGCGATGGCCGTACCATGACAACAGTAAATGGTCGTGATCCAAAGAGCGGTGGCCTTACATGGATAGATAGTGATAATAATCATCGTACAGATGGTATGATCCTGCATGGCTATATTGAAGAAAGTCCCGGTAAATATGTACCCAATACAAATGTTACCGACCCAGAAAACTACTATGGTGAATACTACTGGAGTTTCAACGGCCGTTCTACTTTCGATGCCAGCTATGTGAAACTCAGAGAAGCTTCATTGACTTATAACTTCTCCAAGAAAACACTGGGCAGAATACCACTGGGCAATTTATCCGTATCACTGATCGCACGCAACCTGTTTACATGGACAGCCGCGGAGCAAGGATATGATCCGGAGACAGCTATGACAATATCCAATGGCAGTTTCTCACCTGGTGTAACCAGCTGGGGATTACCTTACACCCGTTCATATGGTTGTAAGATTGGATTTAATTTCTAAACCTTTAATTGTACGGTTATGCAACGCATACCTCTTTTATACCTGATACTATTGTTCGGCGTCACTTTTTCTTCCTGTAAAAAAGGATTGGAAGAGATCAATGTAAACCCGAATGAATCAGAAGTGATCAATCCCGAATTCCTGTTATCATCTGTGCTGATCAATACAGCCTATGAATATCAGAAGGCAGCATATTTCGACATGCCTGCATCTGCCGGGCGCTATATTACGATGGTGCGCAATGAGGGAAATGATAAATTCGACTGGGGTCCTCAAAACTGGGATGGCAATTATCTCAGACTTTCCGCCAACCGGGAAATGATGGACCTGGCGAAAAAAATGAATACGCCTCAGTATGTGGCGGTAGGCAAGGTGCTGGAAGTATTTAATTTTGGCTATCTGACAGACCTTTACGGAGACATCCCTTATAGTGAGGCATTACTCCTGAAAGAGCAAACCCTGATGCATCCGAAATATGATCAGCAACAAACCATATACCCGGCATTACTGCAAACTTTAAAGGAAGCTAATGACGAATTAGCTTCCACTACAGGAAGTGTGGATGCAAAGGCGGATGTGATGTATGCTGGGGTAGTGTTGAAATGGCGCAAGTTTGCGAACTCACTGAGACTAAGAATGCTGTTACGTGCTTCTAAAAGTTATGCAACTGCTTTTACAGAAATGCAGGAGATCTTGAATGATAAAAACAAGTATCCGATCTTTGAGAGTAGTGACGATAATGCTGAAGTAAAATACCCTGGTGTACTTCCTTCTAACAGCTGGCCCGGTGGTGCTCAGGCAAACGCATTCTCAGAATTCGATAAGCGTAAACCAAGCAAAGAAATCGTTACTGCACTCTTACAAAGGAACGACCCGCGCCTGGAAGTATGGATAGCAAAAGTGGATTCACTCAATGGTGGTACTTCAGATCCTAATCCATATGTAGGTGTACCAAATGCTATTCCTGCACCGTATGATTACAATGGTGGTACGCCACACATTTCCCGTCTTTCTGCCATATTCAACAGCAACAGTAATCCAATGGTGAAAGCCAGTATGATCACCTATGCTGAAGTTTGCTTTATTCTTGCGGAATGTGTACAGTCAGGTAAAGTAACTGTAGCAGGTAAAACTGCAGAAAGTCTTTACTACGACGGTATCACCGCCAGCATGAAATACTATGGCGTTGATCAGGCGGCTAGTGACGCCAATTATTACAACCAGGCTTCCGTAAAATATAATGGTACCCTGGAACAACTGATGGGACAAAAATGGATCGCAGGTTTCCTTAAAGGCGCAGAAGCATGGTTTGACAACCGCCGTACCGGTTTCCCGAAATTTGTATTGGGACCACTCGCTACTTCCAAAGAATTACCTAAACGGTATATTTATCCAAGCGGAGAACGTGATACAAATGAAGATCAATACCTGAAAGGAGTGGCTCAATTCGGAGCAGATAAACAAACCACACTCATGTGGTACCTGAAGTAAAAGCTATGATGAGATTTATAATAAGCGGGTGGCTACTGGCCACCTGCTTTTTACAATGTGAGGTACATGCACAAAGCTTAAGACCCGACCGTATTGTATTGAATGTTACGGCAGACCCTTCCCGGACTGCGGCTGTAACCTGGAGAACAGCACAATCCATTACAACAAGTTATGCCGAGCTGGCACCCGCTACCGCTGATCCGCGTTTTACGGCACAGGCAACGCAATATAAAGCGGAAACGACCGCCCCTTTTGCAGATTCTTTACCCGTACGCTATCATCATTTCACTTTTTCCGGTCTGCAACCCAATACCGTATATGCGTATAGGGTAGGACAGGGAGAAGAATGGAGCGAATGGTTCCAGTTCAGTACTGCCGGACTTCCCGGCGAACCCTTCTCCTTTATTTATCTGGGAGATGCACAGGCAAATATCCTTTCCCTATGGTCAAGGGCCATCCGGAAAGCCTGGTCATCGGCTCCGGATGCGCGCCTGATCATTCACGCGGGCGACCTCGTACACAAGGGCAATAATAATAACCAATGGCAGCAATGGTTTGAAGCTGGTAGCTTCATCCATAGCAGCATCCCCGGGATGATGACGCCCGGGAATCATGAATATTATGAAAACACAGCGGGGCAAGATGTACCCTCTGTGTTTTGGCGGCCACAGTTCACCCTGCCGGAAAACGGCCCGGCAGGCCTGGAAGAAACTGTTTACTATACGGATGTACAGGGTATGCGTTTCATTTCCCTGAATTCAGAGGAAATCCGGATATCTGATACCCTGTTGGCAAGACAGCAAACCTGGTTGGAAGATGTATTGAAAAATAATCCTAACCGCTGGACCTGTATCACCTTCCACCATCCGGTATTGTCAACAAGCAAGAAGCACGACAATACAAGATTGCGCGAAAATTTTAAACCGTTATTAGATAAATATAAAGTGGACCTGGTACTCCAGGGTCATGATCATACCTATGCCCGCGGGCGCTCCGGCAATACGGGGCCAGTGTATGTGGTATCCGTCAGCGGTCCAAAAATGACTGAGATAAGTTCACAGCCATGGATGGCGCGCACGGGTACCTATACACAATTATATCAGATAGTAGATGTAAAGCCAAAGACAATTTCTTACCGCGCCTACACGGTTACCGGAGAATTGTTTGATGCTTTTGAGCTGGAGAAACAGGCCAACGGTGAGAACCTGCTGAAGAATAAAATGAAATGATAAGGATATATTAATCATCCTGTTATTCCCCACATCCTTTGTTTTAAAGGATGAAATTATTATTTAAGAAAGAAATGAAAGGAATCCTAACCATGCTATTATGCATCCCGCTATTTTGTGCAGGCACAATATTACAGCGGGTGACGATTGTTAGTAAAGATAATCAGGTGGCCGCGCAGGTCTTACAGGAAGAGGTGAAACGACGCACCGGCCTGCAGTGGAGCATTTCAACAGAGATGCCGGCAAGCGGAGATGTTATTGTATTCACCGCCGTGAAATCCCGGCCGGAATCATACCGGATCCGCCAGTCATCAGATAAAGGCAGACGGATCACACGAGTGGAAGGAGATGGCACCCGTGGCTTGTTGTATGGCGCCGGATATTTACTCCGGGTGATGGAATACAACAAACAAGGTGTGGTATTACCAGACATACCGGACGTGGAAGTCGTTCCTGAAAAAGCCATCCGTGGCCATCAGATCGGTTACCGCAATCTCGCCAATTCATACGATGGATGGACACCGGAACAATATGAACAATATATCCGCGACCTGGCTATATTCGGAGCAAACAGCATTGAGGCCATTCCCTTTATGCCGCCTTCTCCACATTTTACGATTCCATCAATGGATATGAACCTGCGCATCAGCGGGTTTTGCAAGAAATATGACCTGGACTTCTCCGTATGGACACCGGCTACTTTTGACCTGAAGGATGCCGTAAAAAGAAAAAACTACCTGCTGCAATTTGATACCCTTCTTCGGCAGGCAGTCCGGCTTGATGCCGTCTTTTTTCCCGGCGGAGATCCAGGTGATAATAAACCACAGGAAGTACTTCCATTGTTGGAAGAACTGTCCGTTTCTTTAAAGAAATATCATCCGAAGGCGCAGATCTGGTTATCGCTGCAAGGCTATGATCCGGAAGACTGCGCCTTCGTTTATTCCTATATCCATCAAAACAAGCCAACCTGGCTTGGAGGCATCGTGGTGGGCCCATCCAGCCCCTCGCTGGAAGATACAAGGGCAGCATTGCCTGCTATGTATAAGATCCGTCATTACCCCGATATCACGCATACGGTACGCTGCGATTATCCGGTAGTATGGTGGGACCCCGCCTTTGCCTTGACACTCGGCCGGGAACCGGTGAATCCCCAACCGGTTTATTATGCCAACATTTACCGCTACATCGCTCCCTACATGGATGGCTTTATCAGCTATTCCGATGGCGCGCATGATGATCTGAATAAAATGGTGTGGAGTATGCTGGGTTGGAATACCGGGGCAGACGTGAGAGAGATATTGATACAGTACACCAATTACTTTTTCGGTTCTTCTTTCCGCGAAGAAGCAGCTGATGGTATCCTTGCGCTGGAAAAAAACTGGGAAGGCGCTATCGCAGACAATGGCGGCATCCCCGCCACACTCAGTCTGTGGCAAAAACAGGAACAGGACCACCCCGAATTGGCCGGTAACTGGCGCTGGCAGATGTTTCTGTTGAGAGCTTACTACGACGCCTATACGAGAGCGCGCGCCATCCGCGAAGCCGGACTGGAAGCAGCCGTTAACCGCACCCTGCTGGAAAGCGGCGATGCGATAGGCCGCGCAGAAAAAATACTGCAACAGGCCGATAAAGTGATCATGCCACAGTGGCGCAACCGCATCATCGCTTTATGTGATGATCTTTATAAATCGGTTGCCCTGCAAACGAGCGTGGCTAAATATAAAGCTGCAGGCGCTGAAAGAGGCGCCGTGCTGGACTTTCTGGACAGGCCGCTGAATAACCGCTGGTGGCTGGAAGACAAATTCCGTGACATTCGTACCCGTTCTAAAACGGAACAACGCAAAGCCCTGGATACGATCGCCCACTGGGAAAACCCCGGACCAGGAAGCTTTTACGATAATGTCGGGAATGTTTCCAAATCTTCGCATGTAGTGCGGACGGAAGACCTGCATACAGACCCGCTCATACTCCGCAGCGACGCTCCCGGTTTCGATTGGTGGGAAAGTGGTTACAGCCGCAGACGTCTTTCATGGATGGTAAGTATGCGCTGGCCTTCTGCCATGCGGTATGATCATCTCGACACAACAGCACGTTATATCATAAGAGTTACCGGTAACGGTGAAAGCCTGCTCCGTGCAAACGGAGAGCGGCTCAAACCAACCTTGTATAATAAAGGGATAGGAGAGATCAAAGAATTTCCCGTACCTCCTGCATTGAGTAAAACAGGCACTTTGGTGCTCACCTGGGACAGCATTGATGAAGAACACCTTAACTGGCGGCAACATTCAAGGGTCTCTGAAGTGTGGTTGATTAAATTATAAAATCATTGGCATGAAGAAAATAACTTACCTGGCAGCGGGCCTGCTACTCTCGTGCGCGGCTTACGCTACGCCTGACCTGCCGTTTACACAGGCTGTTTCTATAAAATACAATGTGCCGGCAGGATTGCAGATGCGCAAAGTAATTATAGATTATAATGATAATGTACAGGTGCTCACTACCCAGGGCTTTTACCGCGTTAGCGGAAACGACCTGGTAAGAGACCTCCGTTTCCGGCCACTGGCACAGAAAATACCGGTGGACGTTACTACGCAGGAAGGAAGCGGACATCTGTATTATTTATATGCGGATAAATGTCTTACCAACGGTTATGCCGGTGTACCCTACATCAATCTTCCATCCGGAAAATTTAACCAGGTGGTTGTTGATGCCGCCGGTCGCATGTTGCTGTCAGGGAATAACGCCCTGGCCATCGGCGACAAAGGAAAATTACAGGAGCTACCGGTTATTGCGGAAGGCGTACAACGCATGGAAGCAAATGGCGGGACGTTTTTTATATTAAGCGATAAAGCCGTTTACCGCCTGGATGGCCAGCGTTTTGTAAAGGTGCATTCCGTACAAGGCGTAACTGCTATGGCTTTCCGTGGCAACGATATTGTACTCAGTACCAACAATGGTTATTATGCCATTAACCGTACTACCGGTGATACCAGTCTTTCCCTGCAGGTACGTGTACCTGTTCCGGCTATCGGGCAGGTGATGGTTGTCAACGGCCATATTTGGGCAGGCACCGCACAAGGCGCTTTTATGCAAACGGATTCGGGCACTTACCGCTATTTTGCTTCCCGCCGCTGGCTGGACCAGGATGCTGTAAAAGGAATGGCTGCCGACAGTTATGGTGATGTATATGTTTTAACCGCTACCGGTCTGAATAAAATTGAATTCACAAAACAAACACTGGCACAGAAAGCTGCTTACTTTGAGCGCAAGATCCGTGAACGCCATATTCGTTATGGCTTCATTGCCAACCTGCAGCTGAATCCTCACGGAGATGTCGGTTCTGCTGAAATGGCGGATACAGATAATGATGGTCTGTGGAGCAGTTTTTATCTCGGCAGCCAGGCTTTTAAATATGCAGTTACGAAGGAGCCGAGCGCCAAACGCTACGCCTGGGAAGCATTTGAAGCATTTGAAAGAATATTATCCATTAACCAGCTGAAAGGATTTCCTTCCCGCACTTTTGAAAGAAAGGGATATAAAAATTCAGATCCTGAAAGATGGCGCGAATCCCCTGATCCGGAATGGGAATGGAAAGGACATACCAGCAGCGATGAATTTGTAGCCTATATCTGGGTAGCGGCAGTACTGAATGAAATGGTAGCGGAAACACCGGAAGAAAAGCAAAGGGTGGCTACTTTCATAGATAAGATCATGACGCATATTCTTGATAACAAGTATACCATGATTGATATCGATAAGAAACCTACCCTGTGGGCACGCTGGAACCCTGAATATATCAACTGGTATCCTACTACTATCGGCGATCGCAGGTTGGGAAGTACTACCATTATTGCAGGTTTACAGGTTGCATATGCGCTTACCGGAAAAGAAAGGTATAAAACAGAAGCATATAAGCTGATGAAAAAACACGGGTACCTTAAAAATATACTTATCGATACCCGCACCATTAAACAAACGCCGGGTTATATTCACGAAGGTGTAGACCTGGGCATGGGCGGCTGGAACCACTCTGATGATGAAATGGCATTTCTCACTTACTGGGTTTTATCAAACTATGCATTTACAGATGAACTGAAGCAGCAGTACAAAAGTGCTATCCTTAATCTTTGGGAATCAGAACGCCCTGAGAAAAACGCCGCATGGAACCTGATCACACTGGCTACTGCGGGGAATTATGATGCGGACGCCACTACGTGGTGGTTGCAGACTTATCCCATGGATCAGGTTAGATGGACCATTAAAAATTCACACCGGAAAGATATCACGCTGCTACCGGCCAATTTTCGCAATCAAACAACGGAGGTATTGCTACCTATGGATGAGCAGCCGTTACACCGGCACAATGCCAATGCGTTTAATCTTGATGGCGGCGATGATGGGGCATCAGAACTGGCAGGCGATGAATTCCTGCTGCCATACTGGATGGCGCGTTATCTGAAAGTGTTGGAATAAATGATTGATCAAGCAAGTATGATAGCATGAAAAATATAAAATATACCTGGGTTGCCGGTTTACTGTTGCTCACAACTTTAACTACAGTTGCGCAACAACGGGCTGCACCCAAACCAAAAATTGTAGTGGGCATGATGGTAGACCAGATGCGTTGGGATTATCTCTACCGGTATTCCGCGAGGTATGGCAACGGTGGTTTTAAACGCCTGCTGCGCGATGGTTTCCGTTGTGAACAAACTTATATCAATTACGCACCTACGGTTACCGCTTGCGGACATACTTCTGTATATACGGGAACTACACCTGCTGTACACGGGATCGTGGATAACGACTGGTATAGTCGTCAATTGCAACGGGCAGTGTATTGTACGGAAGACAGTACTGTGGAAGGAGTGGGAACGGCAGGGAAAAATGGGAAGATGTCTCCCCGCAATCTGCTGGTATCAACGGTTACAGATGAACTACGGCTGGCAACGAATTTTAAAAGTAAAGTAGTAGGTGTTGCGCTGAAAGACAGGGCCTCGATCCTGCCTGGTGGTCATACCGCCAATGCAGCTTTCTGGTATGATACCAAATCCGGCGGCTTTATTTCCAGCACTTATTACATGAAAGAATTGCCTGCCTGGGTGCAACGCTTCAATGAACAGGAGCTTCCTGTAAAATATCTTTCCAAGGGCTGGGAAACAATGTATCCCATTGCCAGTTATGTACAGAGTGACGCAGATAACAAAGATTATGAGAAATCATTCAGTCATGAAAAAGCACCTGTATTCCCGCATACTTTTGCAGGAAAGGAAAAGAATGCAGTGCGTTCCACACCTTATGGTAATACGCTGACCTTTGCTTTTGCAAAAGCCGCCATTGAAGGCTATGGCCTGGGTAGCGGAGCAGAAACGGATTTCCTCGCAGTGAGCTTTTCTTCTCCGGATGCAGTGGGTCATCAGTTTGGTCCTAATTCAATTGAAGCGGAAGATGTTTATCTGCGCCTGGATAAAGAACTGGAAGACTTCTTTGTATATCTCGATAAAAGATTTGGCAAAGGAAACTATCTCTACTTCATTACTGCCGATCATGGTGTTTCACAATCACCCGGATTCCTGGAAGAAAACAGGTTGCCTACCGGTCTGCTGGATGTGGAAGAAGTTGTGAAGAAGATTAATACCAGTATATTGGAACAGTTTGGTGTAGCACAGGGTATACGGGGACTATCAGCTTACCAGTTGTACCTGGACAGAGCAGCTTTCGCCGCTAATAAAATTCCATTGGAACCAGTGATAGAAATGGTGATCCAGAAACTGAAGGCCACTCCCGGTGTTGCTGATGCTTTATCCCTTCATAACCTGGGTGGAGAAGCATTGCATGAGCCCTTGAAAACGATGTTGATAAACGGCTATAATAAACAACGCGGCGGTGATGTAATCGTGTTGTTGGATGCCGGCTGGAAAGATGGTGGGCGCTCCGGTGCCACACATGGTTTGTGGTATCCCTATGATGCCCATATTCCGCTTGTATGGATGGGCTGGGGTATCAAGCCAGGTAAGACTTATCGTACAACAGGCATGACAGATATTGCGCCAACAGTGTCTGCATTGCTGAATATCCAGGTTCCAAGCGGAACTATAGGACATGTGGTATGGGAAGTATTTGAATAATATTTATAGTTTTTCGATGTAATCTTTTAATCGGTTAAGCAATTCATCAAAATCAGGCTGCCCTTTATTACAAAGGGCAGCCTGATTTATGTTAAAATGCATGAATCTTCATTTAAAATTCATGCAAAAAAACTTATAATATATTATTTATCATATACTTATGAAAGTAGTGGTAAATTTTCAGACAAGTATATTGAAGATACCCACCCCCGATCAGCCTGACACAATTAGCCCGCTAAAATGTCGCAATTGCACTCCCTTCCCCTTGCATTTTGTCGGTAAGTTTGTATTCGTTAAAACATTTCACGATGGAAAACTACCAGCTGGACCACGACATAAAAACAATGTATGTAACCGCCACCTCTTTTCCTGAAGGCATCATGGCTGCACACGAAAAGCTGCACTCCCTCATCCCTTCAACGAAAGAAAGGCGTTTCTTTGGAATCTCCCGCCCCGATAGAAGCGGGACAATTGTTTATAAAGCAGCCGTTGAAGTACTGAATGAAGAAGAGGCTGGAAAAACGGGACTGGACACTTTTATTATCCCCAAAGGAACATATACCAGTACCTATATTGCTAACTATGCAGATGACATACAACAGGTCGGCAGGACGTTCGATCAGTTGTTAGCCGACCCCGCACTCGACAGCAATGGTTTCTGCCTGGAAATGTATATGGGAGAAAAGGATATGCGCTGCATGGTACGGCTAGACACGGGAAATGTTAGTTAGATACCACTTTTTTACTGCTCCATTTACCCAGTGCAATAAACAACATTGATACCGCAAAGAATACAGCAGCAATACCTGCTGAATTGATCAGTGCTTTTTCAAATCCAATTTTGGTAACGTCCAGAAATGGATAAGGATAGAACCCCGAAAAGGAACCCCGGATAAATGTAAATACGATATAAATACCTGGGTAGATCAGCCACGGCCAGCAATCACTCCATCCCAGCTTATTCTTTGGAACAAACAGGAACCAGTAAATCAGGAAAAGCACGGGGATGATGAGATGCAGCAATTCATCTGCCACCCGCTGTAATCCTTGCGGCTCCCATATAAAACGCAGGATCAGGTTATAAATAATACCTACAATAACAATGTAAACCGTAATGGCCGTCCGGGTAGTTTGACGTGAAAAAAAATCGCCCCAGCGGGATCGGGGTCGTAACAGCAGCGTTGTACAACAAACTGCTACCATCAAATTTGTAAGTATCGTAAAATAGCTGAAGTACTGGATAATGATTTCTACAGGAGGGGCAATCCCGCTGGAGATAGTGATACAGAATTGAGCTATTAATGCAAACCAACCCAAAACTGTTAATACAGATAAATAAGCTTTCATGATTATGTAGAGATTTAGTTATTTTGTTTCAGGGGTATATCATCCTCTGAAACAAAATAACTAAATCTCTACATAAAAAAATCTCTATATCCGGATAAAAGTATTATTATGATAACGAAAGAGATTGTACGAAATCCTTATATCTGTATTTTATGTTAGGAATGACTTTTCAGAAAAGTGTGCTCCCTATACTGTGTGGCATGCTGTTATGCCCCCTGTTTACGCATGCTCAGCAAACCCCCGCCACTGTTATTTATGTATCGCCGGATGGCAATGACGCCCACGCGGGTACGAAATCGCGGCCGGTGGCTACATTGGCAGCAGCCCTTGATCGCAGCAGGACGCTGCGGAAAGCACATACGCTGCATACTCCGCTGGAAATAAGGATTTCGCCAGGTACCTATCCGTTGCAAGCCCCGTTATCGCTTACCGAAGAGGATGCTGGCACCGCCGGGTCTCCACTGATTTTTAAGGGACAAGGAAAGATGGCGCCGGTTATTTCGGGAGGGGTGCAGCTCCCTGCTTTTGAAGCGGTAAATCCGCATCTCTGGAAAGCAAGTGTCCCCGCAAATGCAAGGGGAGAAGTAACGCAACAATTGTTTGTTAATGGCAAAAGGGCTATCCGGGCGCGTACACCCAATATCGAGGATACCTGGTTTGAAACACAACGGGTAACGGAAAAACTTATAGATACAACTACGCCGGCAAAACTGGCCATGCAGAAGTTCCGCTTAACAACAGAACAGTGGCAGGTCCTGGAAGATATTCCGGATGCAGACCTTTCCAAAGTAACTATCTCCGTGCATCATTGCTGGGATCTTACCAGGAAATATATTCATGGCAGATCCGCAGTGGATTCAACCATCACTATTATCGGCGAGCCTATGCAAGAGGCGAGTAAACTGGATAACAACTCGATGTTTTTCCTGGCGAATTCCAGGAAAATGCTGGATGCACCAGGGGAATGGTGGCAGGATGAAGCACATACAATATGGTATATTCCGCGGAAGGGAGAAGTAATTGGCAGTACCACCGCAGTCATCCCGGTTATTGATCAGTTTATGACGATAAAAGGCACCAGCAGCCGGAAGGCGGCACACATCAGCTTTGAAAACCTTTCTTTTCAATACAGCCGCTATCTGATGCCTGCAACCGGCGACGACCCTTTACAGGCTGCCGCCAGGGTCTCCGCAGTGATCATGATAGATGATGCAGAGAATATCACATTTGATCATTGTGAAATTGCGCATACCGGCACCAATACGCTGTGGTTCAGAACTGCCTGTGCAGATAGTAAAGTGGTGCATTGTTATTTTCATGACCTCGGTGCAGGCGGTATTATCATGGGTGATACCACGCTACCAACAAATGATGCAACCGTTACCCACAACATTACCGTAGATAATAATATCCTCCGCGCAGGCGGCCGCGAATTTCCAACAGGTGTCGGCGTGCTCATCTTTAATGCCCGTGATAATAAAGTGTCACACAACGATATTTCAGATTTCTATTATACCGGCGTATCTGTCGGCTGGGTTTGGGGATACACCTACAACCCATCCCGGGGAAATAAAATTATCTACAACCACATCTACAATCTCGGACAGAACCGTTTAAGCGATATGGGCGGCGTATATACGTTAGGGATATCACCTGGCACCGTTGTAGCGAATAATGTTATCCATGATATATCTTCTCTTGGATATGGCGGATGGGGCCTTTACACGGATGAAGGTTCCACAGGTATCATCATGGAAAATAACCTCGTATACAGGTGTAAAAGCGCCGGCTTTCATCAGCATTACGGCAAGGATAATATCATCCGGAACAATATTTTTGTTTCGCAGGTAAAAGCCCAGCTGGAAGCTTCAAGAGTAGAGGATCATCTCTCTTTTTCCTTTACTAATAACATTATTTATTTTGATAAAGGTAACAGCCTGACAGATAAACCAGGATGGGAGCGGGTACATTTCCGGTCGGATAGTAACGCTTACTGGAATCCGGGTACACAGGACATCCGGTTTGGACCAAAAAGCTTTGCCACCTGGCAGCAATCCACCGGGAAAGATGTTCATTCTGTGATCGCTGATCCTGGCTTCGCAGACCTTTCCCACGATGATTTCCATATTACTAACAAATCCCTTATGTCACGCATTGGCTTTATACCGTTTGTCTATGAGGCAGCAGGTGTTTACGGCGAAAACTCCTGGCGGAAGCTGGCTGTTACCGGAAACACACCGGAATATACTTTTCGCTAAAAGTATATTCCGCTTTCAACAAGCAGGGGCCTCCGTTTGTTAAACTATTATGAAAACGGAGCAACCAAAGATCATCGTTACCCGGCTTTTATCTGCTGCTGGTATTACGGTTAACGGGAACAATCCATGGGATATTCAGGTATACGATGAAAAATTCTATCAGAAAGTGCTTGTATCGGGTTCATTGGGGATGGGAGAGTCCTATATGGAGAACTACTGGGATTGCACGAAACTGGATGACTTCTTTTTAAGGGTCCTTCGTGCAAATCTTGATACCAGCATTCAGCACAACCTACCTTTTAAACTGGAAATTTTACTTGCCAGGATCTTCAATTATCAAAGTCTTTCCAAAGCGCATCATAATAGCAGCAGACATTATGATATAGGCAATGATTTTTTTAAGCAGATGTTGGACAGACGTTTGACCTATACCTGTGCTTTCTGGAAAAATGCGCATACCCTTGATGAGGCACAGGAACATAAACTGGACCTTACCTGCCGAAAACTGAATCTGAAAGCGGGTATGCACGTACTGGATATAGGTTGCGGCTGGGGCAGTTTTGCAAAATTTGCAGCGGAGAAATATGGTGTTCAGGTAACCGGTATCACCGTTTCCAGTGAGCAGGCTAAACTGGCCAGGGAGCTTTGTAAAGGCTTGCCTATTGATATCAGGTTGATGGATTACCGCCTGCTGGATGAAAAATTTGATGCGATTGCATCCCTGGGAATGTTTGAACACGTTGGATATAAAAACTACGGCACCTACATGAAGGTAGTGCATCATTGCCTCAAAGAGGACGGCTTGTTTTTATTGCATACCATCGGCGGAAACAAGCCATCTACCTTTACGGACCAATGGCTCAATAAATATATTTTCCCCAATGCCATGATTCCTTCTATCAGCCGGATAGGACAATTTATAGAAGGTTTATTTGTGATGGAGCACTGGCAGAATTTTAGTATTAATTATGACAAAACATTGATGGCCTGGTACGAAAATATTTCTTTGAATTGGGATAAGCTCAAAACGAAATATGATCAGACTTTTTTCAGGATGTGGAAATATTACCTGTTATCCTGCGCCGGTTCCTTCCGTGCCCGAAACAGCCAGTTATGGCAGATCGTGCTTTCCCCGAAAGGAGTAGCAGGCGGATACAGGTATGACCATCAACCGGGTGATGATTGAAGAAAGGATTGCCGGACCCCGATCTTCATATGGTTGAGCCACCTCTTCCGGGTCTTCACAGTTAGTCAGTTGTCCATTTTATGAGCATGCCGGAAAAGCCCCGCACAGAACATTCCGGATTTTTAGCTATTTTTAGCGTTAATGTTTTCAATAAAACCATCATAAGGGGCGACTTAACGGGCATGACGGAACATTTATACAATGAAAATGAATGGCTGAAACAGATTGCTGCCGGCAATGAGGCGGCTTTCAGCAACTTTTTTTACCGGCATGCACCCGGCGTCTATGCATTTATTTTAAAAATGGTTAAGCAGGAAGATGTTGCCAGGGATCTGTTACAGGAAGTATTTATCAAAGCCTGGTTAAACCGCACCCGTCTTCCGGAGATAAATAAGCCTGTTTCCTGGCTTTTACGTATTGCTTCCAATCTTTCCATCAATCACCTGCGCCGTAAGCAAATAGAAGCCCGTTGGCTGGAAGAGCAGCAGGTAGGAGGTGCCGACGGAGAGAACAATGCAGAAAAAGAATTGCTGGTACGTGAAGTACAATCGCTCATCGGGAAGGCTGTCACCCTGTTACCCGCACAACGCCGCCGTATTTATGAACTGAGCCGGGAAGAGGGCTGCGACCGCCGCGAGATCGCCATCAGGCTTGGGATCTCGGAAAATACGGTCAAAAACCAGTTGGTTATCTCCTTAAAATTTATTCGTCGTTATCTCATCGCAAAAGGTGTTCCTTATCTCCCCCTGATATTGCTTACCGGAAAAATTTTATTATCCGGAACGGTACAAGCTGTCCCTCAGATTGTCTTATAAGGGAACAAAGTAGAAATATACAGTTTGAAAAACGGTGAACGCTTACACATGCAGCAATTGCTGCATCGCTATATGGAAGGTACTGCTACCACAGCAGAAACCCAATGGCTCATGGAAGCCATTACGCGCCACACGAACCCTGGTTACTGGGAAGACCTGCTGGAGCCATTGGCTGCAAATGATGCAGCTGAACCTGTATCAGCACCACAACAGTGGGAAGAAATATTACAGGCTGTTTTCTCCCAAACACCAACAACGGCAGTGGAATGCACTGATAAACCCAAACAGCGCCTGGGCTTTTTGTTATCCGGCAAATGGCGTGCAGCAGCGGCTATCATCATACTCATGGCCAGTGGTACTTATTTCTTGTTGCATAAAAAAGCAGTCGCCCCACCTGTACTGGTACACGAGGTGGTACCGGTGAAAGATGTGGCGCCTGGTGGTAATAAAGCAGTACTGACGCTGGCAGACGGCACGCAGGTGGAACTGGATAGTACACAGCAAGGCACACTGGCGCAACAGGGTAATATGAAAGTATTGCAGCTCAAAGGAGGCCGTCTTACCTATCAGGGCGCGCAACAGGCGCAATCCGGCGCCGCATTACAGTATAACACTTTAGCTACGCCCAAAGGCGGACAGTTTGTAGTAACGCTCCCCGATGGCACACTGGTATGGCTCAACGCTGCCAGCTCTCTCCGGTATCCTACCTCCTTTGCGGGAGGAGAGCGCCGGGTAGAGCTAACAGGCGAAGGATATTTTGAAGTGACAAAAGATCCCGCCCGCCCTTTTTACGTACAGGTACAAGGGATGGAGGTAGCTGTATTGGGCACTCACTTTAATGTGATGGCTTATGCCGATGAAGGGATCATAAAAACAACCCTGCTCTCAGGTGCTGTGAAAGTAACGCATGGCCATTCATCTGCGCAGTTGCTGCCAGGACAACAGGCTGGCTTACCGGCTACAGCTGCCGGCTTTACGGTAAAACCCGCTGATATAGAACAGGTAATGGCCTGGAAAAACGGGCTGCTGTCATTGGAAGACGCCGATGTACCGGCAGTAATGCGGCAGATAGCCCGCTGGTATAATGTGGATATACGTTATGAAGGACCTGTACCCGAACGGCGCTTTATAGGTGCTATCAGCCGGCAGGTTAATTTATCCGCCATTTTAAAAGCATTAGAAATCAATAATGTGCATTGCCGCATGGAAGGAAGAGAGATCATTGTAACACCATAACCGTAAGTCTTTCAGGATAATATTGTTCACACTTTAAAATAATTCATTTGAGGTAAACCACACATGGCTGCCCATAAAAAAACCGGCAATGTTGACGCATCGCCGGTGTGCAGGGCACAAAAATAACGTCAGGTAAACGAATTTTTAATCACCCAAAATCGAAGTTATGATTTTTACTGCTTGGTACCAAAACAAGGGCGGTACAGCATCCCTATCCACGCAAATATGGAGAATTATGAGGCTATCGGCTGTATTACTATTATTCAGTGCGTTACACATATCCGCCACAGGGCTATCACAAAAGATTACCCTTTCTTCCCACAACATGCCACTTGAAAAGGTGTTCCGGGAAATAAAGCGGCAGGCGGGTATGTCTTTCCTGTTGGATCAGCAATTGCTGAAACATGCTCACCCTGTTAGCATGGAAATTAAAAACGCCACCATTCGCGAAGCATTGGATCTTTGTTTAAAAGATCAGCCACTTACCTATGAGATTCTGAAAGACCTGGTGGTTATTAAAAAGAGAACAACAGCACCGGTGAACGTTGTCATCACTGCGGATATTTCGAAAAAGATCACAGTACGGGGAACAGTACGTAATCCGAAAGGAGAGGTACTGCCTGGTGTGGTGGTGACCATTAAAAACAGCAGCACAGGCACGGTAACAAAAGAAGACGGTACGTATTCTATCGTAGCAGATGAACAGGATGTACTGGTATTCGGCTTACTGGGATTCGAAAAAACCGAGATCGTGGTAGATGGAAAAGCAACCATAGATGTTGTGTTGCAGGATAACCGGAAAGACCTGGGAGAAGTAGTGGTAACAGCCCTGGGTATAAAAAAGGAAGTGAAATCGCTGGGTTATTCCGTTCAGGAAGTGAAGGCGGCCGATGCTTTTGAAAAGGTAAAAGAACCGAATGTACTGAGCAGTTTATCCGGTCGTGTAGCAGGGTTGGTGATCTCAAATAAGACCGGCCTGTATGAAACGCCTGATTTTTTGCTGCGTGGCGCCACACCGCTGGTAGTGGTGGATGGTGTACCGGTTAATTCAGACTTCTGGGATGTAAATGCCAACGATATTGAAAATATCAACGTGATCAAAGGGGCTACCGGGTCGGCGCTTTATGGCTCCCGTGGTAAGAATGGCGTAGTGATGATCACAACAAAAAGAGGAACAAAAGATAAAAGAGGGGTATCTGTTAATTTTAATTCCTCCGGTACTTTTCAGAACAGCTTTATTGTTTTTCCGGAAGTGCAGCATCGCTACGGATCAGGATTCGGAGGTCAGTACGCATTTGTAGATGGTAAAGGCGGCGGCGTGCAGGATGGCGCCGGCTACGTATGGGGACCGGAGTTAGATCAGGCAGATCCTTCCTCTTCCAGCGGCTATTGGGAAACCACGCAATTTAATTCACAGAAAGATCCGCAAACGGGTCAACTGATCCCCATGCCCTGGATTTCAAGAGGGAAAAATAACCTGAAGAATTTCCTGGAAACCGGTTACATCTTAAACAATAATATTTCTATTGCCGGGCAAAATAAGGATGGTAATTACCGGGTTTCTTTAACCCAGTTCAACCAAAAGGGAATGGCGCCCAATACAAAGCTGAAGGGTAATACGGTTGCTTTCAACGGTGGTTATAAATTCAGCAAGCGCCTCACCGTAGATGCCAGCGTGAACTACAATAAACAGTATTCCGATAACTACGAACAGCAGGGATACGGGTCACAGAACTTCCTGTATAATATGCTGATATTTATGGGGGCTGATGTAGACATCCGCGATATGAAAAACTACTGGAAAGCCGGGCAGGAAGGATATGTACAAAACAGCTTTAACAACCTCTATTACAATAACCCCTACTGGCTGTTGAATGAGGTTACACGGGAGTACGACAAGAATGTAATCAATGGCTATGTGAAGGCTGATTATACTTTTAATGAGCATCTTAAACTGATGGCCAGAACCGGTACCAACTGGTTCTCCACCTATTCTACCTACAACGAAAACCTGGGCTGGATTGACTGGGGAAAGTTGCCTGACGGAGAGTACCGCGTGAATAACGACTATTACTTTGACATCAACAGTGATGTGTTGCTTTCTTACGATAAGAAGCTGAGTGATAAATGGGGCTTGTCTGCTGCTGCGGGCGCTAACAGCAGGAGTACTACTATCCGCAACCAGTATGCATCTACAGATGCTATTGTGGTGCCGGGGCTGTATAACCTGGCCAATAAAGCTACACAGGTAGAGGCTTCGAATTCAAAAAGTGAAAAGCGGGTAAATAGCCTGTATGGAATGGCTACTATTGATTATAAGAATGCGCTTTTTCTCACGCTGACCGGTAGAAAAGACTGGTCGAGCAGTCTGCCACCAAAGAACAATTCCTATTTCTATCCATCGGTATCTTTAAGCGGTGTGTTGTCGGAGTTTATAAAAATGCCGGCATTTGTCACCTTTGCAAAGCTGAGAGGATCGTGGGCTAAAGTAGGCGGAGATCTGGACCCATACGGATATATTCCCACCTATAGTTATGCTACTACCTGGGGTACCACGCCCAGTGTTACTGTAGGTAATGGTATCTACAATTCCAATATCCGGCCACAGTTTTCATCTACTTATGAAGTAGGTACTGATCTGCGTTTTCTGAATAATCGTTTAGGCATAGACGTAGCCTATTACAAAATACTGGACATCGATCAGATCATCTGGCAAAGCGTGGCCTTATCTTCCGGCTATGCATCGCGTCAGATCAATGCGATGGAGTTTTATAAAAAGGGTGTGGAAATCACGTTGAATGCCACGCCGGTGAAGCTCAGTAACTCACTGCAATGGAATGTGCAGGTCAACTGGTCGAGGATGCGTTCCTATCTCGGTGAACTGGCGCCCGGAGAAGAAAAATACCAGGGTATCTATGCCTCCGGCGATCAGCTGGGACTTGCGAGGGGAACAGGATGGGAGAAATCTCCCGATGGACAGATCATCTATAACAACGGGCGTCCTGTGATGAGCAATTATCCGCAGGACTTTGGTTATTACGATGCGAAGTGGACCGGCGGTATCGTTAATAATTTCAAGTACAGGAACTTTAGTCTCGGTTTTGTATTTGATGGCCGGTACGGTGGGAAAATATATTCTGTGATGTCGCAGCAAATGATGGTGGGCGGTGTAGCAAAAGAAACCGCTGTTGGTGATATCCGCACCAAACCATACGTGGGAGCAGGTGTAGTGGTAACAGGCGGTGATGTTACCCGCGATGAAGCAGGCAAAATTATTTCGGATACCCGCACCTTTGCACCCAATACAACCGGAATTAATTATTTCGATTGGGTGAATGCCTATTATAACCGCATGTTTGAAACAAATATTTTTGACGCCACTTTCCTGAAACTGCGGGAGGTCACCTTTACCTATTCCCTGCCGAAACATGTACTGGGCCGCACTTTTATAAAAGATGCCAGCGTGTCTTTAGTAGGAAGAAATATGGCGATCTTCTTTACAGAGCTGCCTTTTCTTGATCCGGATTCCTTTAAGGGAGATAATCAGAATCCTTCTCCCAGGAGCATGGGTTTTAACTTAAATGTGACGTTCTAATACAAGTAACATGAGAAAGATAATATTATTATATGCCTTCATGGCAATAGTGGTCAGCGGCTGTATGAAGGAGGAGGGGAAGTATGATAACAACCCCAACACGCCCTCGGTAGTGCCGCCCGGGCTTATTCTGCCCAAGCTTATCCAGGATGTTTTTTACCAGGGTAGCCCCAATGAGCTCATGTATCCACAGCAGTACATGGTGCTATGGTTAATGGATGATAACAACCAGTTGTATAACTGGGGAAGATCCGGGCTGGGAGAGTATGATATCATCCGGCAAACGGAGAAACTGATCACGGAGGCCAACCGCTACGAGGCTAAAAATTACCTGGCATTAGCCAGATTTTTCAGGGCCTATTCCTTTATTACCATGAGCCTGAAAGTGGGCGATATTCCATACAGTGAAGCAGGAAAAGCGTCCGATGGAATATTTGCACCGGCGTATGATTCGCAGGAAGCTGTTTTTGCCGGCTGTCTGCAGGAACTGGAAGAAGCCAATGAAATGCTCAACGCACAAAACGGAGAGCTGACCGGTGATATCCTGTATGGTGGTAATATCCTGAAGTGGAAGAAACTGATCAACTCCTACCGGTTGCGGGTACTGATGCATCTCTCCCTGAAAACAGGGAACCAGCGGTTGAAAGTGATAGACCAGTTCAGGAGTATCTATACAAATAAGGAGAAATATCCTATCATAGAAAGTAATGGGGAAATGGGTGCGCTGGCCTTTATTGACAGGCCCGGCAACCGTTATCCTACTTATGGGTTTAACTACCTTACTACGGAGACAAGAATGTGTAAAACATTCACGGATCTGCTGAAGACCAACCGTGATCCCCGTTTGTTTACATTGGCGGAGCCCATGAAAGATAAGCCAGCCGGCGAATTTGATTCATACGATGGTATACCTGCCAATATAGCGGTAACGGAGATGAAAAAATATGAACAGCAAACTTCGCATATCCATAAACGTTATATCAACAATCCCGTGAATGAACCCTACGCCATGGTTACTTATGCAGATGTAGAACTGGTACTGGCAGAAGCTGCCTTCCGCGGTTGGATTGCTACAGATCCTGCTGATCATTATTACAAAGGTATACGAGCGTCCTGTGCCGCTGATGGCGTACCAGCTTCCGATGTAGACGATTTTGTGAGCAGCCTGCCGGTGAAATTTGATCCCGCAAAGGCATTGCAGCAAATCAATACACAGCGGTACATTGCCTATTTTATGAATAGTAAATATGAATCCTATTATAACCACAGAAGAACAAGGGTGACCGGTTTTAATCCGTCATTAAACGATAATGTGCCGTTGGGATATCCTGCTTATGTAATAGGGCCTGCCAACAAGAATAACGGGCGTATTCCGCTCCGGTGGATGTATTCACAGAATGAGCTGGATAATAATACAACCCATGTACAGGAGGCTATTAAAGCACAGTACGGAGAAGATGAGATCAACAAAAGTATGTGGTTGTTAAAGCCGGAATAAGACATTCATGACATTTACCTGTAAAATTTTCAATTGTATGAAGATTGGCACCTTGTTTATCGCCAGCCTGCTCATTTGCAGGCTGGCTGCCGGTCAGGAAAAGGGCGCAACACTGCCCGCCTGGAAGGAAGGTTACCTGGATATTCATTTTATCAATATTGGTGAAGGCGGCAATGCCAGTTTCCTGGTAATGCCGGATGGCACCACCATGCTAGTAGATATCGGCGATATGAAGATTGCTCCGGATGCAAAGGAGATCATACATATTAAGGCCAACCGCGAAAAGACAGTGCCGGAACTGGTAGAGAAGTATGTCCGCCAATTCCATCCTGATACTAAAAAACCGGTGATTGATTATGCGCTGATCACCCATTTTCATAGCGATCATTTCGGAGAGATCCATGATTCAGCCAATATATCAACCAAGGGAAAATACAACCTGTTCGGTATAACAGCACTGTACGACAAGATCCCTTTCGGTACCATGATTGACAGGGCTTACCCGGATTATAATTTCCCTAATGACCTGGCGGTGGCGGATAAATCCATCGGAGAATACATCAAATTTGTGCGTTACCAGGTGGGCGCCGGCCACATGCAGGCACAAAAATTTAAGGTAGGGGTTGCTGATCAGCTGGTATTGAAAAAGAAGCCGGCTGCTTATCCCGGTTTCTCTATCCGTAACATTTGCGGTAACGGCGTGATCTGGACCGGAGAGAAGGAACTCACTACCAGCATTATTCATCCTTCTTCTTTTGCGGGTTCTCCCATTCCGAATGAAAATCACCTGAGCAATGGGATGAGGATCAGCTATGGCAACTTTGATTACTTTACAGGAGGCGATTTGCCGGGATATAAATGGCCTTACTCCGCTGCGTGGGACGATGTAGAATCGCATGTAGCGCCGGTGATAGGACCAGTGGATGTAGCCTGTTTCAATCACCACGGATGGCTGGATGCGCAGAATGAGTTCTATGTGAGAACAGTTCGCCCAAGGGTATGGGTAGGACAGGTATGGCATGCTTCACAACCGGGAGAGGAAGTCCTCTACAGGGTAGCTTCTACCGTTTTATATCCGGGACCAAGGGATGTGTTTACGACAAACATGCATGACGCCAATTTCCGGATCCAGGATTTTCTAATTGAAAAGGTGTGCAAAGCCACCTACGGACATATTGTAGTGCGGGTAGCACCGGGCGGCAAAACGTACAAGGTGGTTGTACTGGACCCCGATGATGCACAGTATAAGGTAAAGAGTGTGTTTGGTCCGTATGAATCACGGTAAGGTGTAGCATACGATTGATGGCAGTTTATAGCAGGCTCCGGGTCATTGTACCCGGAGCCTGTTTTATTTATAAAATTTCTAAAGCGCCTTTTATTATCTTGGTTATCCAAACTGCTCATATATGCGCCGGTCTTTTTTACTCGTTATCATCTGTCTTTTTGTTATTGCTCCTGCCAAGGCACAGGATATGGTTGCCAGGGCCGGTAAATTTATCCGCCTCCTGGATAAGGACCAGCAGGCTAAAACATTGTATCCTTTTGATACCGGCGAACGCTATCATTTTTCTTATGTACCCCGGGACGACCGGAAAGGGATTTCCATGAATGAGCTGAATACCGCACAGCGAAAGGCGTTCATAGACCTGTTAAAGATGGCTTTAAGTGAGGAAACGGTTAAAAAGGTAAACGACATTATGCAGCTGGACCTTGTTTTAAAAGAGTTGGAGCATCGCCCCGCTGATGATCATTACCGGGACCCCGGTAAATATTTTATTACCTTCTTTGGTATTCCGGCGGCCAATAATATCTGGGGCTGGCGGTTTGAAGGTCATCATGTAGCTTTTAATTTTTCTGCCGATAAAAATGAACTGGTGGCAGGTACCCCCGCTTTTCTGGGAGCAAATCCCGCTATTGTACTCGACTGGCCGCAAAAAGGAAAAGAAGTATTGAAAGAAGAAACAGATAAAGGATTTGCATTATTGCATGCGCTAAAGCCGGAGGAATTACAAAAAGCGGTGATCGCTGATAAAGCGCCCGCTGAAATTATTACTGCCACCAGCAGAAAAGCCATGATTGATCATCCTTCCGGCCTTCGCTTCCAGGAAATGAGTCCGGCTAACCAGCAATTGTTACTGGGGCTCATCAATCTATATGTAAACCGCTTTACCAAACTATTTGCCAGCAGTATGCTCAAAGACATACAAAAGGCGGGTCTCGACAGCCTTTGGTTTACATGGGCAGGTTCTACGGAACATGTACTCGGCAAACCCTATTACTACCGCATACAAGGGCCTACTATCATTATTGAATACGATAACTCGCAAAACAACGCCAATCATATTCATACCGTTGTACGTGATCTTAAAAATGACTTCGGCGGCGATCTGTTGCTGGAACATTACAAGGCGGCACATTGATCATTATTATCTCCCCCGGTTCTTCATCTCCCTGGATAATCGGTTGTTCATAATTGAACAATGTTTGTGTCAGAACCGAACAGCAAAACATATTTTGTCTATATAATTTATTGATTAATAAATTATTAGATGATGGCATGGTATTAATTGACCAGGTGCTATCAAGGGATTACAAAGATGTTCAGCAATTATTTAAAAATCACCTGGCGGAACCTGGTTCGCAATAAAATATTTTCTGCTATTAATATTGCAGGACTTGCCCTCGGCATGACCAGCAGTCTGCTGATTATACTCTGGTTGCATCATGAGCGTAGTATAGATGGCTTTCATGTAAATGGTAAATATCTATACCAGGTATATGAACGCCAGTATTACGATGGAAAAATAGAAGCCAGTTATCCGACACAGGGGTTACTGGCCGAAGAATTGAAAAGGGTTATTCCGGAAGTGCAATATGCCAGTGGTCTGGAATACGCATCAACAGCCGATGGCAGCAATACCTTTGAAGTTGGTGATAAGATCTATAAGATGAACGGATACTTTGCAGGTGCTGATTTTTTCAGCATGTTCAGTTATCCTTTGTTGCAGGGAAAAGCGGAAACAGCATTGAACCTGTCATCAGGAATTGCTATTTCCCGGAAAATGGCCACCTATTTTTTCGGGGGCCCGGAAGCCGCTATCGGGAAAATGATCCGCTATGACAACAAAGACGACCTGCAGGTGACCGCTGTTTTTGAAGACCTGCCAGCCACTTCTTCGCAGCAGTTTGATTTCCTGAGAAGCTGGTCCGCTTTTGTAAAAGAAAATAAGTGGGTACACAACTGGGGAAACACATCTCCGGCTACGTTTATACAACTACGTAAGGAAGCCGATCCGGTGAAAGTAGCCGCCAAGATTAAAGATTTCATCTACAGGTATACAACAAAAGTGGAAGGAGCTGTTACGGAATTGGATTTGCAACCTTATCCGGAAAAATACCTGCATGCCATCTTTAAAAATGGCCAGGTTGCCGGTGGCCGTATTGAATACGTACGCCTGTTTACACTGGTGGCTGTTTTTATCCTGCTTATCGCCTGCATCAATTTCATGAACCTGGCCACTGCACAATCGGCGAAACGCGCTAAAGAAGTAGGGTTGCGTAAGGTGGTGGGCGCTGCCCGCTCATCGCTGATCGGTCAGTTTATCGGGGAGGCCATGCTGCTTACTTTCGTCGCTATTATTATCGCGGTTGTTTTAACTATGTTGCTCTTACCTGCTTTCAATAACCTTACAGGAAAACAATTAGCCCTACCCGTTACACAGCCGGGTTTCTGGGCAGCTTTGATTGGACTGCTGGCGGTTACAGGGTTTGTAGCCGGTAGTTATCCTGCGCTGTTCCTTTCCTCACTCAATCCGGTACAGGTGTTAAAAGGCAGTTTGAAATCCGGCTTGGGCGCCACTTATTTCCGCAAGGGGCTCGTTGTTTTTCAGTTTTCACTTACCATCATACTGATGGTAAGCATGATCGTGATCTACCGGCAGATGGATTATATACAGACAAAAAATCTTGGTTATGACCGGGAGAACCTGGTATATATTCCGATTGAAGGCGATCTGGTAAAAAAGTATGACCTGTTTAAAGAAGAAGTCGGTGCCATGAATAGTATTCTCAGCGTTTCAAAAATGAGAAATACCCCTACGATTATTGAGCATCATACAGGAGATATTAGTTGGCCGGGGAAAGAAGCCAGCCAGGTGGTATCATTTGCAGATGGTGTGGTAGGATACGATTTTGTAAAAACCATGAAGCTGCAATTAATCGATGGGCGCGATTTCTCTACTGCCTTTGGTACGGATTCTACAGGTTTTTTATTGAATGAAACTGCCGTAAAGCGCATGGGTTATCAGCAACCCATCGGTCAATCAATAACATGGGGAAGGCACCAGGGACAAATCATCGGCGTGCTTAAAGATTTTCATTTCAATTCTATACACCAGGTCATTGATCCACTGATTATCCGCCTGGATGAAAGCTGGTCATGGGGAACGATCCTCGTTCGTACTCGGAAAGGCAGGACCAAAGAAGCACTGGCCGGATTGGAAAAGATCTGTAAAAAATTGAATCCAAAATTTCCATTCACCTACCAGTTTTCTGATCAGGAGTATACACGGCTGTATAAAAGCGAACAGGTAGTGAGTAAGCTCTCCAATTACTTTGCATTCCTCGCTATTTTTATTTCCTGTCTTGATTTGTTTGGCCTGGCCACATTTACAGCAGCACAACGTACCAAAGAAATTGGTGTACGGAAAGTACTCGGCGCATCTGTGCCTGATATTGCAGCGATGTTATCCAACGACTTCCTGAAGCTGATTGTTATCGCCCTGCTGGTGGCATTTCCTGTTGCCTGGCTTGCTATGAATGAATGGCTGCAACACTTCGCCTACAAAATTAAAATTGAATGGTGGATGTTTGCACTGGCAGGTATAGCAACCATTTTTATCGCCTTGCTGACCGTCAGTTATCAAAGTATAAAGGCTGCCTTACTAAATCCGGTAACGAGCCTGAAAATGGAATAGTTTTTTGCATCCTTGTAACTGATCATTAAATGTAGTAAATTACAGTAACGCTTTTTCATGCAAGGACTGCGCTTCATTCAATATAGATCCGTGTTTATGAAGCATCTTCTCTTTTTTCCTGTCTTTTTCTTACCCATACTGCTTGCAGCGCAAACAGTTGTCACCATGAAAATTGATGGTAATATTAATCCTGTTGCCGCATCATTTATTCATAGGGGAATTGCAATGGCTGCTACAGAAAAGGCGGAATGCCTGGTTATTTATCTCAATACTCCCGGTGGCTTACTAAAATCCACCCGGGTGATTGTCAGTGATATACTTACGTCTCCGGTGCCTGTTGTTGTATATGTAGCGCCTGCGGGGGCAAGTGCGGGATCGGCCGGTGTTTTTATCACGATGGCTGCAAATATCGCCGCAATGGCGCCAGGCACCAATATCGGCGCCGCGCATCCGGTTGGTATAGGACAAGGTGATACTACCATGCAGGAGAAAGTAACCAATGATGCCGCAGCCTTTATCAGGGCTATTGCAGAAAAACGGAACCGCAACGGGCAGTGGGGAGAAGAAGCGGTGCGTAACAGTCGTTCCATTACTGAAAATGAAGCCCTTGAGCAGAAGGTGACAGACCTCGTTGCACCGGATTTGCAGTCGCTCCTGCAACAGATTGACGGAAAAACCATTGAACTGCCTTCGGGAACAGTTACACTTCATACAAAATCGTCAAAAATAATATCCCTGGAGATGGGAATGGGAGAAAAAGTACTGGATGTACTCAGTGATCCTAATATCGCCTATGCTTTGATGTTGCTGGGCTTTTTTGGTGTTTTATTTGAGCTGTATAATCCGGGCGCCATTCTTCCGGGTATTGTTGGTGCCATCTCGCTGGTACTCGCATTTTATTCTTTGCATACGCTGCCGGTCAATTACGCCGGGCTGGCACTGATCGTATTCGCTATCATCCTGTTTTTACTGGAAATAAAAATTGTCAGTCATGGCTTGTTAGCTATTGGCGGCGCGGTTTCCCTCTTATTAGGCTCTATGATGCTGGTGCCTGCGGACCCGGGTTTCAATGTGGTGACTATTTCCCGCAGTGTTATCATCTCTTCTGTTTTTATATCTACCTTATTTTTCCTTGTTGTACTTGGGTTTGGACTGAAAGCACAACGGGCAAAACCTGTTACAGGTATAGAAGGATTGTTGGGAGATATAGGCGAATCATTGGATGAACTGAATCCGGTGGGCAGGGTGCGGGTGCATGGAGAAACGTGGAATGCGGTAGCCACTACCGGTAAGATAGCGATAGGTGAAAAGGTGCGCGTAGTAGAAATTAATAATCTTGAACTGACAGTAGAACCAGTATAACTGATTTTTAAATTAATGCTCATGCAAAATATCACGGTATTTTCTTTAGTTATTTTCTTTTTTGTGTTGATCATACTCGCCAACTCTATCAGGATTCTGCGCGAATATGAACGGGGCGTGGTTTTCCGGTTGGGACGATTAGGTACAAATGGTGTACGCGGGCCGGGGCTTATTCTCCTTATCCCACTGATCGACAAGCTGGTGAAAGTGAGTTTGCGTACGGTGGTGATGGACGTGCCTCCGCAGGATGTGATCACGCAGGACAACGTTTCTGTTAAAGTAAATGCAGTTATTTACTTCCGCGTTATTCAGCCGGAGAAGGCTATTGTGGAAGTGGAGAATTTTCTCGTGGCTACTTCCCAGCTTTCGCAAACAACGTTGCGGAGTGTATTGGGACAATCAGAACTGGATGACCTGTTGTCACAACGTGATAAGATCAATCATAAATTGCAGCAGATCATTGATTCCAATACAGAGCCATGGGGAATTAAAGTATCTAATGTGGAAGTAAAACAGATTGACCTGCCACAGGAGATGCAGCGGGCGATGGCCAAGCAGGCCGAAGCTGAAAGGGAACGCCGTTCAAAAGTGATTGCTGCTGAAGGTGAGTTCCAGGCTTCACAACGACTGGCAGATGCCGCCGGGATTTTAAGCAGCGAACCCAGTGCGCTGACGCTGCGGTATCTGCAGACACTGCGCGAGATCGCCACAGAAAAGAATTCTACGACTATTTTCCCGATCCCGATTGATTTGCTGAAACCATTCCTGGATCATTATAAAGATAAGAAGGAGTAGACAGCAGGCTATGCTGTCAACGGCTCTTTTGTCTTACATTATATCAGCACAAAAACCTGCATCCAGTGCAGGTTTTTGTGCTGATATAATGTAAACTGATTATTTACCTACAGTATTGGCTACACCCCTGAAATAGCCCGTTGATTCTGCAATCCCTGCCAGTGGGTCATTCATGTCTTTTTCAAATTCTATGCTGCACACGCCCTGGTATTTGATTTTCTCCAACGCCTTTATCAATGCTGCAAAATTTATGATCCCTCTTCCTATCTCTATTGCTTTACCATCTTTGGCAGCCAGTGTAACATCTTTTATATGGAGATCAAAAACCCTGTTTTTGTATGATGACACTACTTTTGCAGGATCTTCACCGGCCCTGGTGGCATGACCGATATCAAGACAGATACCCATTCTTGCATCCCTGTTTTTGATGTGGTCGTATGCATTTTTAGCACCGGGATAAAGGGCATCTTCCGGACCATGATTATGAATAGCCAGCCGTATATTATAAGCCTTTACTTTTTCTTCTGTATAGTCCAGTAAATCGGGATTGGGTACGCCTATTATTAAAGGAACGCCTACTTTTTTAGCGTACTCAAAAGCTTCATCCACGGCCTGTTTTGATTTCATATAAATCACGCCTACCGTGTATACCTTGATGCCGGCAGCGGAAAACTTCGCCAATACCTCGCGGATCTTTTCCGGACTGCTGTTTAAAGGCAGATGCATATCTTTTACAGAGATATACTTAATATTTACCCGGTTCATGATTTGGATCGCCTGATCTAAATCCACCTTGGCAAAGGTATATCCCGCTATTCCTACCGCCAGTTGTGATTTTTCATCTTTATAATTATTACTGCTGACCGCACTGGCTGCAAATGGTGAAATAGTGGTGGCTGCTATACCCAGCGTGGCCTGGAGCAGGAAGTTTCTTCTTGAAGACATATGTTTAATAGATTAGTTGTACGCTGAAATGTTACCGGTATCGGCAACCATTACCTAAGATCTCTAAAAAAAATCAATTTTTCAGATGAAATTTCAAACTGAAATCAGGATGGTCATTATCATGCACACAGATCCGGTTTCAAACATTTTGTCCGGAACCGAACATTTTTTAAATAGCGAAATTTTGTAAATAATTGATTTTAAATAACTTATGACTGGCATCCGTCTTGGAACAACCTGGTTCTAAAATAAATGCATGGACAAGTCAATTGAAGCAGAAGTAACCGCCCGGCGAAACAAAAAAAGATACCTCACCGCATTTTTAGTAGCGGTGGTACTCATCGGGGGAATAGGGTTACTTCGTTCATTCTTCAAATCTTCTCTCGCAAAATCTGCTATTACTACTGCTATTGTTGAAAGAGGGAACGTTGAAAATACGATCACTGCAACAGGGCTTGTGCTACCGGAATTCGAAGAAATCATTACCAGTCCGATCAATGCCTCTATTCAAAAAGTGTTATTGGACGCAGGAAGCGAAGTGAAAACAGGCGTATCTGTTATCGTGCTGGATAAAGCGGCCACCCAGCTGGCATATGAAAACCTGAAATTTCAGCTGGAATCAAAACGAAATAATATTAAAAAACTGAAGCTGGAACTGGATAAAAGCTTTTATGACCTGCAATCTAATAACGACATCAAACAGTTGCGTATAAACAGCCTGGAGGCAGCTGTGGAAAATGCCAGAAGGTTGTATAAGGCTGGTGGTGGTACCAGGGAAGATATAGAACGGGCAGTCATGGATCTAAAAGTGGCGCAGCTGGAAAAGAAGCAACTGGAAAATGAAATTACCAGCAAGCAACAAACCATGCAGGTAGAAATGCGGGAGTCGGAAATTGCGGCGCAGATACAACAGAATGATTTACGCGAATTGGAGCGTAAGCTGCAACAGGCAGATATTGTAGCCAGTCGTAGCGGCGTGGTTACCTGGGTAAATAAAAATATAGGGGCCGCCATCCGGGAGGGCGATCCCCTGGTACATATTGCGGACCTGGGCAGTTTTAAGGTAACAGGAAGTATCTCCGATAACTATATTGATCAGTTGCATAGTGGACTCACGGCGATTGTAAGGATCAATGAAACACAACTGCGGGGAACCGTTGTAACGGTATACCCATCCATACAAAATGGTATTGTATCCTTCGATATACAATTAAATGAACGGAATAATAAATTGCTCCGGCCTAATATGAAAGTGGATGTATACCTGGTAACTTCTACCCATAATAATGTAATGCGGGTAGCCAACGGACCCGCATTTAAAGGCGCCGGCGTACAGGATATTTTTGTGTTGAATAATGGAAAAGGAGAGCGGAGAACAGTACACATCGGCATGTCGAATTTTGATTATGTAGAGTTAATGGATCACGTAAAGCCGGGTGATGTGGTGATTACTTCAGACATGAGTGCCTATAAGAATGTGAAAGAGATCGTGATTAATAAATAAAGAGATGAATCCAAAAACGCTATATTTTACTTTTTCCATGGTCCTGTTTTTTGGGGAGATATTTGCCATGCCACTCAACGATACTATGCGGCTCTCCCTGCCGGAGGTAGTAGCCATGGCCAGGGAGCGATCCATTGCATCCAAACAGGCCACTACTGTGAAAGAAACGAAGTACTGGGAATGGCGTACTTACCGTTCCAATTATCAGCCGCAGTTATCGCTGAGCGGCACTTTGCCGGGCTACAATAAAACATTCACACAGGTATTGCAGCCGGATGGCACCATTTTATTTCAACCTATTCATAATAATAATTCCAATCTGGACCTGTCTTTCAGTCAGAGTATTGCCGCCACCGGGGGAACTGTTTTCGGAACTACACAGCTGCAACGGTTTGATGATTTTGATCGTAACAATACCTTGTATAATGGTGTGCCATATGGGATAGGCTACAGCCAGCCGTTATGGCAATTCAATGCACTGAAGTGGGATAAAAAAATAGCGCCACTGAAATTTAATGAAAGCAAGCAGGCTTTTATTGAATCGATGGAACAGATTTCCATCACGGCCAGCGGCTATTTCTTCGACCTGTTGCTGGCGCAGGTGAACCTGCAGATAGCAGCCACCAATCTTGCTAATACGGAAAAAATCCTGATCATTGCCAATGAAAAACTGGAACTTGGGAAGATATCAAAAAATGAAATCCTCCAATTGCAGCTGGAACAACTGAAAGCAAAAAAGGCGGTTGGCATAGCCGGGCGTGATATGCAGATTGCCACGCTGAACCTGCGCTCATATACAGGACTGACAGACAAAGACAAAGTATTGCTTGAATTGCCCGCCACTACTATTCATATGGAAGTTGCATCAGATAAAGTGCTGGCTGAAGCCTATGCCAACAGGTCTGACGCCATTGCCTTTGCACGGCGTGTTGCCGAAGCGCAGCGGGATGTGGCCAAAGCAAAAGGCGACAATGGCATCAATGCTACATTAACTGCACGGCTGGGATATTCAAAGAGTGCGGCAGTGTTATCAAAAGTGTATGATCATCCGCAGGACCAGCAACTGGTAGAGCTGGACTTTACCATTCCTATCCTGGATTGGGGCAGGTCTAAATCCAGGGCGCAAACAGCCAGGGCCAACCTTAAATTTACACAGTATGCAGTGGAACAGGACAAACAGATCTTTGCACAACAGATCGTAACGCAAGTAACGTTGTTTGATATGATGCGCGACCAGGTGGGACTTACAGCTGATGCCGACAGCATCGCCTCAGAGAAATACCAGATTGCCAAAGACCGGTATGTGTTGGGGAATCTGAGCATTACAGACCTGAGTATTGCATTCCAGGAAAAGGATCAGGCCAAGCGGGATTATATCGCTGCCCTGCGCGATTTCTGGGGGGCTTACTACCAGTTGCGTTACCTGTCGCTATATGATTTTGAAAAAAATGAAAGGATTGTTTACAGATAAATTCACCGTTAAATGATACCCACACTATGATACGTTTACAAAATATCGAAAAAGTATACCGTACCGATACCGTTGAAACACTGGCGCTCAACAGCATTAACCTGGATGTAGAGAAAGGGGAATTCCTTTCTGTGATGGGACCTTCGGGCTGTGGCAAAAGCACGCTGTTAAACATGATGGGATTGCTGGATATTCCTACGAGAGGAGAAATAAAAATCGACGATCAGCAAACAGGTCATTTAAAAGATAAAGAGCTGGCGCATTTCAGAAATAAGAAACTGGGTTTCATCTTTCAGAGCTACCACCTGATCAATGACCTGAATGTATTGGATAATGTGGAATTGCCTTTACTCTACCGGCCCGGCAGCGCCAGGGAAAGAAAGGCGCTGGCATTGGCAGCACTGGAAAAAGTAGGATTGAGCAACCGGGTAAAACATTTCCCTACACAGCTATCCGGCGGACAAAAACAGCGCGTCGCCATTGCGAGGGCTATTGTAGGGGTACCCGAAATCATTCTGGCAGATGAACCGACCGGTAACCTGGATAGCGCCATGGGCAACGAAATAATGGACATCCTTATTCACCTGAACAAATCGGAAGGCACCACTATCGTGATGGTTACACATGATGAAATCATGGCAAAGAAAACGCATCGCCTGGTAAGATTGTTTGACGGATCACAGGTGCAATAATCACCGGATATAAACCAATATCTATGCTTAGAAATTATTTTAAAATAGCCATAGCCGTTTTGCGCAGAAGGAAATTCTTCACCTTCATCAGTTTGTTCGGGATCAGTTTTACCCTGACGATATTGATTGTGCTGACCGCATTCCTGGACAAGGTGCTGTATGACAAATATCCCGACCGGAAAAGGGACCGCTCACTATACATCAGTGGTATAGAACAAAGAGGTAAGAATGCGAGGAATGGAAGTGCGGTGTCTTTCTATTTTTTAGACCATTATGCGGGAAGTTTAAAGACCCCAGTTAAAGTGGCCATCTCCTCCAGGTTTCAAGGAACCAATACCTATGTAAACAATAAAAAAATAGCGATCAATTTCAAATATACGAATGCCGCTTATTGGGATGTACTGGAGTATGAATTTCTGGAAGGTAAGCCTTTTACCCAACAGCAGATAGAGAATGGCGAACATGTGACGGTCATATCGGAAGATATCAAAAAAGAATATTTTGGAGATATACCCACTGTCGTTGGTAAGTATATAGAAGCCGATAACGTACAATACCGGGTGAGTGGGGTGGTGAAAAATGTGCCTGTAACGACTTATATGTTGTACAGCGATATTTATCTGCCTTATACTGTTTCAAAAGCTGATTACAATAGCAGGTCCTATCAGGGCGATTATACCGGCATCCTGTTGGCCGCTTCAAAAGCAGATGTGCCGGCGATGCGCGAAGAATATAAGCATATGATAGACCGGCTACCCATGAGTAGTAAGGAGTATGACCGGATATACAGCCGTGCAGCCCCGTTTATCTCCGCTTACATGATAACGGGGGGTGAAGAAGGAGGCGGTCTTGCCATCGCACTGGCAATAGTTGGCGGCTTTGTTTTGTTGATCATGTTACTTCCTACCCTCAACCTGGTAAACATCAACATCACCCGCATCATGGAACGGTCTTCAGAGATCGGTGTGCGGAAAGCATTTGGCGCATCTTCCGGTACATTGGTTTATCAGTTTATCGTTGAAAATATCATCCTTACTTTATTGGGTGGACTGATAAGTCTTGTGCTATCATTCATTGCTATCCATACGCTTAACAGTGCCAACCTGATTGCCAATCTTGATCTTTCATTGAATTTTACGGTATTGGGCATTGGCTTGTTAACGTGTTTGCTTTTTGGGCTGCTATCCGGCGTATACCCCGCCTGGCGTATGTCGAGATTGAGTGTCATCAACGCTTTAAAGGCATCATAGCATCCATTCACTATTTAATCAATAAATAATGTTCAAGCATTTATTTAAACTGATCTGGAACAAAAAAAAGCAAAACTTTTTATTGATGTCTGAGATGCTCGTCTCCTTCATGGTCATTTTTGCGGTATTTACGATGCTCGTATTTTACTATCAGAATTATAGGAAGTTGCGGGGTTTTGAATATGAAAATGTGTGGGCGGTTAGTTATAATAATCCGTCACAAAGCAATAGGGCAGACTCTCTGACCCTGTTTTATGACCTCGTAAGACAGGGCTTGATAGCCTTGCCGGAGGTAAAGGAGATCAGCTTTTCCACTAATAATATTCCTTTTTCGATCAATACGATGCAGGTAGGGGCAGGCTATAATAATAAACAGGTGACTGGTGTGAACTATTTTGTTGTACAGGATAGTTATAAGGATGTCTTGAATATGACCATGCTGGAAGGGCGATGGTTTGGTAAGCAGGATGTTTTTTTTAAAACGACCCCTGTTGTGATTAATGAAAGTTTGAAGGAATCGCTTTTTGGTAACACCAGGGCGGTGGGCAAACTATTGGATGATGGAACGAAGCACGTGATCGGCGTAGTAGCAGATACCAAGTTCAAAGGTGATTATGTTACGCCCGGTACCGCTATTTTCTACAGGGCTGATAGTACCAGTATCTCCCAGTTGGGACATATACTGGTACGGGTTATCCCCGGCGCAGATGCTGCATTTGAAGCGCGTTTGTATAAAACAATGGCAGGTATCATGAAGAATGCAAATATTGAAATTGAACATTTGACCAACAAAAGAAAAGACATTAATAATTTCGCCCTGATACCAATGATCATACTTTTAATAGTGGCCTGCTTCCTGGTGATTAATGTAGCATTGGGATTATTTGGGGTGCTCTGGTATAATATCAACAAAAGAAGGGGGGAAATCGGTTTGCGCCGGGCGGTCGGTGCTTCCGGGAAAGCCGTATGGGGACAACTGGTAGCAGAGTCGCTTATCCTGGCTACCCTGTCATTGTTGATCGGGTCTTTCTTTGCCATTCAGTTCCCTTTGTTGAATGTATTTGATTTGCCCGCCAGTGTGTATGTAATAGCACAGATTTTGGCCATATTGTTCATATATTTGTTAGTACTGTTTTGTTCATTATACCCCGGAAAGCAGGCGGCTGCTGTTTATCCGGCTGTAGCACTGCATGAAGATTAAACATTATGATATTAATAATTGACGACGATATAGCAGTAAGGGCATCCCTGCAATTCCTGCTGGAAAAGGAAGGATACACGATTGCGGCTGCGGACTCACCTGCAGCCGCTTTGGATGTATTACAAACGGCAGCTGTTTCACTGATCATCATGGATCTCAATTTTTCCATTGATACCTCAGGCGTGGAAGGAATGCAGTTGCTGGTAGCAATAAAAAAAACGTACCCGGGTATCCTGGTTATTCTTATTACCGGCTGGGCTACTATCCAGCTGGCTGTACAGGGGATGAAACTGGGCGCCAATGACTTCATTAACAAGCCATGGAACAACGATTACCTGCTGCAATCTATCCGGACACTTTTAAACCTGCGGGATAAAAAGACAGAACAACTTAACCGGCAGAAGATCGATAGCCGCTATAATTTTCAGCATATTATCGGGCAGGATAAAGGTATGCTGGAAATCCTGGAAACCATCGGGCGTGTAGCCCCTACAGATGCGGCGGTATTGATAACCGGAGAAAGCGGTACCGGTAAAGAATTGATTGCGGAAGCAATCCATCAGAACAGTATGCGGAGTAACAAGCCGTTTATTAAAGTGAACCTGGGAGGTATTTCCACTTCGTTGTTTGAAAGTGAAATGTTCGGGCATGTACGCGGCGCTTTTACAGATGCGCGCGTGGATCGCATCGGGCGTTTTGAAATGGCCAACAAGGGCACCATCTTTTTAGACGAAATCGGCGACCTGGATGCCGGCAGCCAGGTAAAACTGCTGCGGGTGTTACAGGACCGCACCTACGAAGTACTGGGTAGCAGTCGCACAAAAATGGTGGATGTACGCGTCATTTGCGCTACTAACCGCAACCTTGACGAGATGGTGAGCAAAGGGCTTTTTCGGGAAGACCTCTTATATCGTATCAATCTCATTAGTGTAAAGCTCCCGGCATTAAGAGAGCGGCCCAAAGACATTCCGCTGCTGGTTGATTTTTTTGTGAAGAACCTTAAAGAAATCTATAAACGGCCTTCCTTATCTGTAAGCCCCGAAGCGATTAAATGGATGGCGCAGTTGCCTTTGCCCGGCAATATCCGGCAGTTCAAAAACCTCGTGGAGCGTACGATCCTGGTAAGCCAGCGGGATCACCTGGATGTAGCAGATTTTCAGTTGCAGCTGGCATCAACATCCGGCAGAAAGGGCAGCATGCAACTGCCTGAAGTGGGAACACTCACATTGGAAGAAGTAGAAGTGCTGATGATAAAAAAAGCCATGGAGTTTCACCGGAATAAGATCTCCAGGGCAGCGATATCATTGGGCTTGACAAGAAGTGCCCTGTACCGGCGATTAGACAAATACAACATACCTTACGATGAAGCTGCGGACTAAATACCTGTTATTTGTCATCCTGTTGCACTTGGTTACACTGGTGTTGTCTTTTTTTATCTTCAAAGAAAGCAAGCTCCTTTTTATTGCCAGTGAGGTGATAGTCATCTTTTCTTTGTGGGTATCCTGGAGCCTGTACCGGGAGCTGATCAAACCACTTAAATTTTTGCTACAGGGAGTGGATGCCATTAAAGAGCGCGACTTCAACGTACGGTTTGTACCTACCGGTAAATATGAAATGGACCTGCTGATTGATGTATATAACCAGATGATTGATCAACTGAGAACAGAACGGACCAAACAGGAACAACAGCACCTGTTCCTGGAGAAGCTCATCTATACATCTCCCACCGGTATTATTATTCTCGATTATGATGATATTATCCGGCAGGTAAATCCAACAGCATTACAATTGTTGGGGGGTGAAGAAAAAATGTTGACAGGCCAGCTTATCAGTGACCTGGATCATCCGGTACTGCAACAGATCATCAAACTGAAATCCGGTGAGTCAGTCACCATTACCCTGAATGGTATTAATACCTATAAGTTACAGAAATCGCATTTTATTGACAGAGGTTTTTCCCGGCATTTTATCATGATCGAGGAGTTAACAGCAGAAATACTGGCGGCAGAAAAGAAAGCGTATGGTAAAGTGATCCGGATGATGGCGCATGAAGTGAACAATACCATTGGCCCGGTTAATTCCATTCTTCAGGCGGTATTAAAATCGCAGGAACAGGTAGCGGGCAATGATGATCAACTCCTGCAAAATACTTTACAGGTGGCTATTGACAGGAATTATAACCTTAATTCATTCATGCGGAATTTTGCAGATGTGGTAAGGTTACCCGAGCCTGTCCGCAGGGAAATCGATCTCCGGCGGCTGGTATTGCATGTTGGTCAGCTGATGGAAATGAAAGCCGGGGAAAAGGAGATCCATTTTGAATTTGAGGTGCCGGAGTGGCCCTTCTTTATTTACGCGGATCAGCAACAAATGGAGCAGGTACTGATCAATATTATCAGGAACGGCATGGAAGCGATCACGCATAATGGCAGCATTTTATTTACCATCAACCAGCAGCACAAAGAGCTGGTTATTACAGACTCCGGTCATGGCATAGCTGCCTCGGTAGCTGATCAGCTTTTTAGCCCTTTTTTCAGTACAAAGAAGGACGGGCAGGGGATAGGATTGACCCTGGTAAAAGAGATCCTGCTGAACCATGGTTTTGAATTTTCGTTGAAAACCCCCGCTGGTGGCAATACTGCATTTATAATCCGGTTTTAATACCCCTTTTACTTTTATGCTGGTTGAACAAATTACTGTCGTTATTTGTAGTAATTATGTCAACAAAAGTTTTGCTATTTACTTCACATTGATCTGTTTTCATTTTTAATCATGTGTATAATACCCTGCGATCACATTCATTGCAGTTAAACAGGGCTATGTCTTATACACGACACAGCCGTTCCTAAGCATAAACTAATTAGTAATCATCGACTTTAAACGTTTTCTTTTTTAGTGATGCAGGAATTAGCACAGATGGAAGGTGAAGCATAAGTTGTTTCTGAGGGAAGCCGGCGTACACAGCACTAACCGTTTTGTGTTTTAACCGCTGGCCTCCCTTACAACAACTGGAAACAGATCGCTTACCAACACCTTACGCAATTCTATTTATTATGAAAGCTACATTGCATCTGCTAACTCCGTTTATTACACTCTTTTTACTGGTACCCTTCTATACACAGGCACAGGTTGATCTTGGTGTAAAGGCGGGGCTTAGTATCCCGAACTTAACATCCGGTTCTTCCGCAAATCCTATTAATAGCGGGTATAGCTCAAGGTTAGGGCCCGACTTTGCTATCCATGCAGAATTTCACCTCACAGATCAGTTTTCTATTCAGCCACAACTGGAATACTCTTCACAAGGCGGACAAAAAGACGGGAAGCAGGCATTCAGCGTGCCAGCGGAAATGGTTCCTCTCTTTCCACCGGGACAAGTACCGCAGTATCTGTATGCCAACTATAAAAGCACGGCGAAAATCAATTACCTGATGTTGCCGGTGCTGGCAAAATATCATATCCCCCTGGGAGGAAACTGGGATTTTTATGTAGCCGCTGGCCCCTTTGTGAGCATCGTGGTAAGTGCAAAAAATGTAACAAGTGGCACCAGCTCTATTTACCTGGACGAACAACAAACCCAGGCGCTTCCAACCGGACCGCAGTCATTTGACAAAGAGGTAGACATTAAGGACGAATTGCACAAAGCTAATTGGGGGGTAGACGGCCATGTAGGATTTGCCTATAAGTTTGGCCGCAGTAGTGTGTTTATTGAAGGCGGTGGCAATTACGGTTTTGTAAATATTCAGAAGAATGATGTAAATGGCAAGAACAATACCGGTGCTGGTGTGGTAGTGCTGGGGTATGCTTTTCAAATTTGCCAACGTAAATAAACGAAGTTGCGAAAATACAGTTTTTGTCAGATAAAATAGTATTAGGCTGATTAATAACTAACACCTAGTTTTAATCATTCAATATTTATATGATTTCTTCCTTATTTACCAGGTTGGCAGGCGGTGATGCCGAGAAAGCATTGGAAGAACTTCACCATGGCTATTTTCACGCGCTTTTCAGGTTTGTATATGCCATCGTGCGTTGCAAAGAAACATCGGAAGAGATCGTGAATGATGTTTTTATTACGCTATGGAAAAGAAGGGCTAAACTGGCTGATATTACTAATCCCGAAGTTTATTTATTTGTCTGTGCTAAAAATGCGGCACTGAAATACCTGCAATCGAAACGTATTACCTATACTGATCTGGACGAGCTGCCAGACTTCTCTTTAAAGCTGGAAAGGAACCCCGAAGAAATTTTAATTTCTTCCGAAATGCTACTCCACATCAATAAAACCATTGACCAGCTACCCCCTAAATGCAAAATGATCTTCTTACTGGCTAAACAAGACAACCTTAAATACCGGGAGGTGGCGGAAGTGCTGCAGTTGTCGGAGAAAACGGTTGAAAACCAGCTGGTAATAGCACTCAAGAAGATTAGTAATGCCATTCCTTTTTATATGGCTGCAGCCCGCAAAAAATAATTTTTACATCCTTTGGTGGTATTTACTGCTTTATGGTATCCTATATATCAGAAGAGCACATTAAGTTATGATAGCTGACAGGATCTGGCAATTGCTGGCAAAAAAAATAAACGGGGAACTTGAACCGGAGGAATCAGCCGAATTAAATACACTGATCGTACAAAATCAGGAACTATTCCGGTTGCATGAACAGTTGGCGGGTATCCGCGATCTGAGTGTAGCGCCTGTTGGTGACAAGGCTGCACAGGAGAGAAGCCTGGCTGCCATCAAAGCAAGGCTGGGCGAAACGGACGACACCGCGCCGGAGGAAGTGGCTATACCTGAAACAACCACACTACGCCTGCATATGCGCAGATGGCTGGCTGCTGCGGCTGTATTCCTGGTACTGCTTACAGGTGGCGCCTTTTATTTATTATCAGGCAGGGGAGATGACTCCGCTGAAAGAACTGCCGGCACAGCATTCAATGAAATTTCCACTACCGGCGGATCAAAGAGCCGGGTGAATCTGCCTGACGGCACTTTTGTTATTGTGAATGCACAAAGTAAGTTGAGATATAATAAGGATTTTGGTAAAAAATCCCGCGAAATATTCCTGGAAGGGGAAGCCTATTTTAATGTACAGAAGAATGCAGAAATGCCGCTGGTCGTGCATTCGGGCAATGTGGATGTAATTGTAACCGGTACTATATTCAATGTAAGGGCTTATCCCGGGGATGATGTAGTGGAAGCCTCCCTGTTGCAGGGCGCTATCGCGGTGATGCCTCATGGAGATCCGGAAAGAAAGATCATTTTAAGACCCGATGAAAAAATTATCATCGGCAATAAAAAAGCTATCTCCTCCGCCAATAAAAAAGGTTACCTGGTAGAAAGTCAGGAAGAACGGATGGTGATCACTAAAATAAAACATCAGCCAACAGACAGCCTCGTTGCTGAAACAGCATGGATAGAAGATAAGATGCTGTTTAATGCCACACCCTTTGAAGAAGTAGCCAAACGCATGGGAAGATGGTACAATGTATCTGTTACCATTAATGATTCCACACTGAAATCTATGCCGCTGACGGGATCTTTCGAAAAAGAAGACCTCACAGAGGCACTGGAAGCCTTACGTATGCTGGTTCCATTTAATTATACGATTGTAGACAGACAGGTAACTATCAGCAGATAACCTCTTTTAAATCTACCGGTGAAAATCCGGTCAGTGAACGACTATTATCAACCATAAAATCCATCGCACCGTTATGAAGTAAGCAAAAAAATGCTGTAAAAAAAGGAAAGAGAGGTGCGCTAACACCTCTCCGAAAAAAGAATCCGGGTAGTTTAAGGGACTACCCTATTATTCCATTTGTCAATATGAAGGTATGAAATTAAAAAAGACTTCGCTAATCAGCGGGAAGCTGCGCTATTCCCGTAAATGGTTATTTATTATGAGAACAGCAGCTATTGCGATGACTATTATCTCGCTGCATCTGTCTTCCTGGGCATTTTCTCAAAAGAAGATTACCCTATCTGCCCGGCAATTACCCCTGAAGACGATGTTAAGCAAGATCCAGGAGGTATCGGCATATCGTTTTTTGTATACAGACAGTGAGCAGTTTGCCAACAGGAAAGTAAGTATTACAGCAAAGGATGCCAGCCTGGAAGAGGTGCTCAACCAGTTGCTGGTGAATACAAAGTACACCTACAATATCACCAGTAATGACCTGGTGGTGATTACTCCGGCGCCTGAAGCAGTGATGAAAACGGTGAAAGGTATGGTGCAGGATGCTAAAGGACAACCGCTGGTGAATGTAAGCGTACAGGTGAAAGGTACCACCAGGGGAGCTTTTACAGATGAAACCGGACACTTTTCCTTTTCGGCAGGTGAAGGGGAAGTGCTGTTGTTTTCTATGGTAGGATACGAATCCCGCGAGTGGAAGATCGTAGGCGATAATGATATCATTATTACCTTAAAAGCCACTGTCAGTAATCTGAATGAAATGGTGGTGGTAGCCTATGGCTCCACTACTAAAAGATTACTCACAAATGCGGTATCTACGGTGCCCATGAGCAAGGTGGCAGCCATTCCTACGGCTTCTATCAGTGATGGACTGGGAGGCCGGGTACCCGGACTTTTTGTTACTTCCACTACCGGCGCTCCGGGTGCGAAAAGCAAAATCTCCATCCGTGGTGGCGGCACCCCCTTGTTTGTAATTGACGGTTTTATCCGTTCACAAAATGATTACGAAAATCTGAACCCGAATGATATTGAAAGCTACTCAGTACTGAAAGATGCAGAAGCTACGGCTATTTATGGCGCCCAGGGCGGTAATGGCATTGTAGTGATTACCACCAAAAAAGGTGTTGATGGGAAAGTAAATCTCAATTATACCTTTAACCAGATGTGGTCCCAGCCAACCGTATGGCCGCAGAAAATGAGCTCCTATGATCATTTCTCCGCGCTGAACCAGGTGTATGTTAATGAAGGTAAGATGCCGCCAACTGCGGATAGCGTACTGGGTTATTATAAAGATCAAACCAAACCATTTCTGTATCCCAATACCGACTGGCGGAAATTTTCCATGCACCAGTTTGCACCGCAGCAACGTCATGATGTATCTATTTCTTCCGGTACCAAAACCCTCAAGTATTACGGGGGATTATCCTATTTTCACCAAGGCACGATTCTGAAAACAGACAACAACAAGAACGACCGGGTTACTTACCGTTTTAATGCAGAAAATTATTTTGAAAAGATAAAGCTGCGTTTACAAACTAACGTAGACGGCTATGTGGAAAACAATGTTCAGCCATTGTCCGCTACTGCCTCCAATTATTATGGCCTTTTCGGTCATATTCAGAACAATGGCCCCGGCAGGGCACCCCTGAATGAATTCGGGCTGCCTTATGGCGCCAGCGATAACCCGGCTATAGAACTGTCTCCTTTGTCCGGTTACAACAAGAACACCACCCGTTTATTCAATGGTATCCTGGGACTCGACCTGGAAGTACCGCATGTGGAAGGCCTGCACCTGAAAGGTAATGCCAACTATAGCATGTGGAATACCAACGGAAAAGGGTGGAGTGCATCTGCTCCTTCTTATGACCTGGGCAGCAAGGTGCCCGTTCCCGGTAATCCGCCTTCATTGACATCATCCGGTGGTAATGGCGCTATGGTCACCTTACAGGGCTTTCTGTCCTACGCAAAATCAATCGGTAATCACAACTTTGATTTCCTGGGTGGGTATGAACGGTCGCTCGCTGATACCGCCTATATGAATGCTACCCGTCAGAATTACCAGATCATCTATGACCAGTTTGTTGCCGGTCCAACGGTAAACCAGCTGGCAAGTGGTTCTGAAAAGAAGAATGTAAGAGCGGGTTATGTAGGCAGGATAAAATATAATTATGCATCAAAATATTTTTTAGAAGGAAGTATCCGTTACGATGCCTCCGACCTGTTTCCGCCGGATAGCCGCTGGGGAACATTCTATGCCTTCTCAGGTGGATGGATGTTGTCTGAAGAACATTTCCTGCATTTTTTAACAGACAACAAAATTGTTGACTTCCTGAAACTGCGCGGTTCTTATGGTGTTACCGGTACCTCCGATAATATTGCTCCGTTTGTATATGTACCCGGTTATAATGTAAATCCGAATGCGTGGGTAATTAATGGTATCCCGCAACAAGGTACTGCGGAAGGAGATCTGCCCAGCAGCAGCTTTTCCTGGTATTCTATCAGGAGCCGGAACCTGGGACTTGATTTCGCTACCCTGGATGAAAGATTAACCGGTAGTATCGATTATTTCTACATGCGCACCACCGGTTATGTACAACCGGATATCCGTTATGCGGCGCCGCTGGGCAAGCCATTGCCATTGATTAACTCCGATGCCGCCCGCCGCAGGGAAGGAGCGGAGTTTAATGTTTCCTGGAATGACAGGATAGGTGGTTTGCATTATCAGCTGGGTGTTAACTATTCCTACTATAACCAGTTATGGGAGAAATATCCCGGAGAAGATATTGCTTCACAGAAAAATCCGTATGCCCGTCAATCCGGTACCGATGACTCCTACAATACTACCGGTTATTACAACCTCGGTTATATCCAGTCCAACGACGAATTGCTGAATGGTCCGCGCCGCGTTAATTCCATCAATACAGTAGCCGGCGATTTAAAGTACCAGGACGTGAATGGCGATGGAAAGATAGACGAGAATGATATGCGGAGAATAGGTAACAACACTTTCCCGCATGTTAACTATGGCTTTACACTGGACCTCGATTACAAAGGGATTTTCCTGAATGCGGTTTTCATGGGTTCGGGTACGCGTGACCGTTACCTGGGCGATGTGATCCAGGGCTCTTCACCACAGGGTACGCTGATATATGATTTTCAGACGGATTACTGGACGCCTTCCAACAGGAATGCACAATACCCGCGCGCAGTGACCTCCAGCGGGGTAAATGGCAATAATAATTTTGAACTGAGCGATTTCTGGTTGCTGCACTCCAAATATTTCCGGTTGAAAAATATGCAGATAGGGTACGACCTGAAAGCCGGATACCTGAAAAAAGTAGATGCGATCAGCCAGTTTAAAATATTTGCTTCCGGCACCAACGTCTTTACAGTGGCTAAGAGTATGAAATATTTTATTGACCCGGAAAGTGAGCCCAATAACTACGATTATCCCATCCAGCGTACCTGGTCAGTAGGTGTTAACATCGGATTTTAATCTTAAAAAGGAATTTTATGAAGAAGCTATTCATATTTACTATAGTACTGCTATCTGTTTCATCCTGCCAGAAAATATTTGATACGAAGCCACTGGACAGGGTGAGCCAGGATGATGTGTGGACGAATGTTGCTAATGCACAGACGTTTGTTTATAACACCTATGCCGATGTGATGAAGGATTTTGCCGGCGGGGATCTTACCAGTGTAACAGATGCCTATACCACCAATACGTTGCCGTTTGATGGTATTTATAATGGCAGCGCCAAGGTATTTAATGAAACGATCAACAACACCTATGATGCAGGATTTGATCGTTTCAGTAACATCAGGGCCTGCAATATGATCATTGAAAAAGTAGGCGCCTCCGGCTTTGCAGACGCCGATAAACAAGCCCTGATAGCTGAAGGGAAGTTCCTCCGGGCCATGACTTATTTTGCGGTTGCCCGCAAGATGGGCCGGATCGTATGGATCGATAAAGTGCTGACACCGGGTGATGATTTTAATCTTCCTACTACCGCCAATCCAACGGCGTCTTATAATTATATTATTAAAGACCTGGAAGATGCCGTAGCTGGATTACCTGCTACCGCGCTTGCTGGCAGGGTCAGCAAATTTGCAGCCGCTGCATTTTTAAGCGAAGTATGCCTGGAAGCCATCGCCTACGCCAACTATCCTGCTGCACCAAATATGGGCGACGCGGCTGTACAGGCGCTGGTACAGAAAGTGATCACCAATGCCAACACAGCTATCAGTGGCGGCTATACGATGGAAACAGATTACCAGGGCATGTTCAGCGATCGTAAATCATCATCACCTGAAATTATCTTCGGGATCTACCGGAATAGTATCAACACCACCTGCGAGGGTACACCGATGCAGAACTCTTTCCCAAATGTAGGCAATAGCCAGGTGGCCACTTACGGCGGTTCTCCTTTGTTCGTTGCGGCTACCCGCGTTTTTGAAGCCTGGTTACAACACGGCCCTACACAAAATATGGCCGATGCTTACCTGGTAGTAGATAAAGCAGATCCTACGAAAGCATTACCGTGGAACAAAACTTCGCAGTACCTGGCAGCTGTGGATGAATCCAAATCGCCCAGTGTTGCGGACATTCCCCACGCTACCGGTGAAACCGTAGTGAAGTCGGGCGTTATCCGCCCCGGCAGCACCGAAACCATCTGGTCACTGTCAAATGTAGGCCGCGATGCCCGCTGGGATGCTTCTATTGTCAGCGATTCCGCTTCAAAATATTTTGGTGAAGATGTGACCACCTGTATCAAAGGAAACGCTACCCGCTGGCTGAAGCTAACCGGAAATGCTTACTATGTAAGCCTCTCCAACTTATACTGGCGCAAAGGTATTTACAATGTTTCGCCGCGTGTATATGTAGGTATTCCTACCAATTATCATTATGTACTGATGCGCCTGGGCAGGGTATACCTCAACCTGGCGGAAGCCTATCTGCTGAAAGGGGATGCGGGTAGTGCAGTCACTGCACTGAACCAGACCCGTGTTACCCATGGTCAGTTGCCGCCCTCTACTGCCAGTACGCTGGCTGCTGCATGGACAGACTACAAACTGGAAAGAAGGGTAGACCTTACCCTGGAAAATGATTACTACTGGAGCCTGCTGAGATGGGGCCGTTATGGTGGTGGCGCCAACTATGGAAATGCTCCCGGTAACAGTGATATTCCCGATCTCAATGAACTGCCAAGGGTAACAGATATCAGCAAAGACCGGAAATCATTTGTAACGGTGCAAGGCGCTTTCTTCTCCGCCAATAATGTGCGGGTGTTCAGCCGTAACAAGCGTTACCTGTTCCCGATTGCACAGGGTTTCATTGATAAAAATTCCAATTTCGGACCGCAGAATCCCAATTGGTAATATCTATCTTCTTTCATTAAAAATGATTATATGCGTTTGCTACATATTATAACAGGCCTGGCTTTTTTCATGATACTGTTTTCTTCCTGCCTGAAGAAAGATCTGCCGGCACTGCCTTTGTGGAATGGTACACAGATCACCAACGTCTACTTCGAATACCGTTACCTGGATACTGCCAATGTATGGCAGGGTGCGCCGGTAGTGGCTTACAAGTCGCTGGATGCAACAAAAACAGTGGACTCCGCACATGCAACTATCAGTATCAGTATTACGGTACCTCCCGTTAGCGGCTCTTTTGATGCTGCACAACGGGCCAAGGTATCCTTGGATCATTTGTGGTGCTTTATGGATCTGTCTACCGCTGCTTCCGTAGTACCGGTAAATGATGCGCCCGCACAGGGCTTCTTTGGTGATTTTTCCAAACCACAGCAATACAAGGTAACTGCCGCCGATGGCAGCAGCCAGGTATGGACGCTGACGGTGGTTGATTTTATTAAATAACCGGAGCGGAAATATTACGAATCAGATCACTGATGAAGCAATTTAATCAGTGGTTTGATTCGTATTTCTTTTTCTTTCACGGAAGATACTTTTTAAATTGTTGGGGTATGTTTTTTGCCAATTGTTACAAACAGGTATGCTGTACCATTTTAATATGGTTGTTTTATACCACTGCGCAGGCCGCAGGCGTGCCGTATAGCGTGGCTGCCAAACCCTGGGACGAATCACTGGGTAATCACCGGGCAGAAATACAGGTATTAAAAGCTACCGGTGCCGCCTATGTGAAAATACCGTGGCGCCGCCGGGGAATGGACCCTGCACTGATGGGTATCATCATCACAGATGAAAAAGGAACGGTGATGAAAAATATTTTCCGGGTCAACATGAACCTGGAAGCAGGAGAGCTGGTATTTGAGCCAACAACCGGCGCAGGTAAATACTATGTTTACTACATGCCTTACAAAGGCAAAAAAAATAACGGCAGTTTTCAGGGCGACTACCTGAAACCCGAAGATCAACCGGATACTCAATGGGTAACAAGGGAGCAGCTCTCTTTACCTTACCGCGCGGTAAAGGAAAAGGCGGAGGTGTTGCAAATTCAGTCCAGAACAGCTTTTGATAGTTTTTACCCCATGGAGGTTTGTGCTACAGGCGCAGAAATACAACAGCTGATCCGGCGTAGTACCCATGATTTTATACTTTTTCCGGAAGATAGAAAATACCCCGTGCGCATGGATCATGAGCTGCCTTACCGGTGGATTACACGGCAAGGACCGCCGTCTTTTTCCGCTACGGCCAACAGGAATGAATATTATGCATTCCAGGTGGGCGTATATGCAGCAAAAACTGACCTGGAAGATGTGACCGTTTCGTATAGCCGTTTCAGTGACCGGCTTACCTGTTTTAATCTGGAAGGGGTAGATGCCGACGGGAAAAAATTTACCAGGAAAGTAAACGTGGCAAAAGGGAAAGTACAGGCGTTGTGGTTTGGCCTCGATATCCCCGAAAATCCCCAACAAAAGGAATATACATTTACCATAACTATAAAACCCCGGAATGGAAAAGCACAGGTGGTACCGGTGAAGATAAAGCTAACAGATACCTTGCAGGCAGATCGTGGTGATAATGAACCTTGGCGGCATTCCAGGCTGCGTTGGCTCAATTCTACACTGGGGGAAGAGGAGGAGGTGATAGCGCCTTATACGGCCCTGCAACGCCAGGGAAACAGCATTACCACCATGATGCACCTGGTACAGCTGGACAACAACGGTCTGCTGGCAGCCGTAAATACAAATGCCGGTAAGAATATCTTGCAACGGCCCCTGCGGCTGATCATAGAAACCAGCAACGGTATCGCGCAACTGACACCCGGTAAAATTATTTATACAAAAGAAAAAGATGCGGTGATCTCATGGGAAGCACAAGCCACCAACGAAGCGTTGTCGCTCACCTGCAAAGGCAACCTGGAATTTGACGGCCATCTCACCTATCATACTACCGTAAAAGCAACAAAAAATATTGTGGTGAAAGATGTACGCCTGGAAATAGCGGTAGATAAACAAACAGCCAGGTATTTTATGGGGATGGGGTTACCAGGGCAATCACTACCGGCATCCTACAACTGGAAGTGGAAAGGACCGCAGGATAGCTATTGGATCGGGAATTATGACGCGGGCATTCACTGCGAATTTTTAGGGGCTACCTATAGCGGGCCGCTACTCAATTTGTATCATCCGGCGCCACCGCCTTCCTGGTACAATGATAATAAGGGAGGCTTCAAACTGGCTGCCAGCGCAGAGGGCGCGGTAGCTACCACTTATTCCGGTGAACGTACCCTGCAGCAAGGACAACAACTCAATTTTGATTTTGCCTTACTGCTTACACCCGTGAAAAAGCAAAACGTTGCCGACCAGTTTACCACACGCTACTATCATAACGGTAGTAAACCCGCTCCTGCATTGTCTGATTTATCTTCCGGTATAAAAGTAACCAATGTGCACCATGGCAATGGGGTGAATCCTTACATCAACTATCCTTTTGTAGCTGTGGATACCATGAGGAAATTTGTAGATTACTGGCACCGGCAGGGACTGAAAGTGAAGATTTATTATACTATCCGCGAACTAAGCAACCAGGCGGCGGAAATATGGGCATTGCGCAGCCTGGGAGAGGAAGTGCTGGCAGATGGCAAGGGTGGCGGTTATCCATGGTTGCGTGAACACCTCGTGGATCATTACAATGTACAATGGTTTACCGACATCAAAGGCTATGAACGCGCCGATGCCGCTATTCTTACCAGCGGTAAATCACGCTGGTATAACTACTATGTGGAAGGACTGAAATGGCTGGTTAAAAACGAAGATATCGATGGCCTCTATCTCGATGATGTATCTTTTGACAGGAGCATGCTGAAGCGGATGCGCCGGGTGATGGATGCCATCAAACCCGGATGTCTGCTGGATCTTCACTCCAACACGGGCTTCTCCAAAGGGCCGGCTAACCAGTACACAGAATACTTTCCTTTTATCAATAAGATCTGGTTTGGCGAAAGCTTCGACTATAATAATATGTCACCGGAAAACTGGCTGGTAGAAGTATCGGGTATCCCTTTCGGATTGATGGGCGATATGTTGCATGCAGGCGGAAACCCCTGGCGTGGCATGGTGTACGGCATGACAGTACGCTATCCCTGGTACACGGAAGGTGTAAACTGTGATCCGCGCGAGATCTGGAAAGTATGGGACAGTTTTGGTATCGCGGATGCACAGATGCATGGCTACTGGGAGCCGGATAGAATAGTGACCACTTCAGACAGCAATGTACTGGCAACAGTATACGTGAAAGAAGACAAGCTATTGATAGCCGTTGCCAGCTGGAATAAACAACCAGTAAAAGTAAAGCTGTATATTAACTGGCAACAGCTGGGATGGAATACAGCGGAACGGCAAATGTTCTTCCCGGCCATCGCACGCTTCCAGGAACAACAAACTTTATCCGTTGCAGATAGTATTGAAATGATCCCCGGTAAAGGGTTTTTAATAGAGATAAAAAAATGAGGATGATCAATAAATCAATCATATGCTTATGGCTGTTATTGCTGCCTGTACTGGTCATGGCACAGCAGAAAATACTAGTGAGCGATTTCGGTATTCAGCCAAATACGTTTGTGGATGCCACACCCGCTGTACAGAAAGCGATTGAAGCATGCAGGAACAAACCCGGCGCCATACTGGAATTCCCGGCAGGGCGCTATGATTTTTACCCGGAGCATGCAGTGAAGAAGAAATACTTCATCTCCAACACGTCCAGCGAAACAGAAGTAAGTGAGCATACGAAAACCATCGGTCTTTTCTTTGAGGCGCATAAAGACCTGACCATTGAAGGGAATGGTGCTGAATTTGTTTTTCATGGGAAGATGATCACCTGGGTTTTTGATAGTTGTGAGAATATTACCCTGCGGCATGTAAGTATGAATTTTGAACATCCTACGATGGCGGAGATGTCCATAAAAACAGTGACGCCACAATATGTGATAGCGACCATCCAGCCTGATTCCCGATTCACTATCCAGCAAAACCGGCTGGAATGGTATGGCAATGGATGGAGGATGAAGATCTTTCATGCCGTACTGGCCGATACTGCCAGGGGCGTAAATACCTATTCTTCCTGGACCCCGTTTTACAATAGCCGCGCGGAGCTGATAGCGCCCTACATGGTGAAATTTACAGGGGACTTCTCTAGATTTAAAGCGGCGCCCGGAAACGTATTAACCGTAAGAGATGGTATCCGGGATGAAGTGGGCGCGTTTATCCGGCATTCAAAGAACATACACCTGGATAGCGTCACTATGCATTATATGCACGGTCTGGGCATTGTAGCGCAGTTTTCGGAGAACCTGTATTACGATCATGTACAGGTGGTACCCAAAGAAAACAGTGGACGCGTAATGGCTTCTTTTGCAGATGGCATGCACTTCTCCGGCTGCAAAGGAGAAATAAAGGTAGAGCATTCCCATTTCAAAGGACTGCACGATGACCCCATCAACATTCATGGTACACAACTGAAAGTAACGGAGGTCGTATCTCCCCGCGTGTTGAAGCTGCGGTTTATGCATCCGCAGACATACGGCTTCGCGGCCTTCTTCGCAGGTGATAGTATTGCTTTTCTGCATGCTGCCAGCTTGCAGCTGTTTGGTAACGGCATGATAAAATCGGCTACACTTATTTCTGAACGTGAAATGGAAGTGACGTTAACTACCGACAAACCGGCAGCACTCAAAGCTGGTGATTGCCTCGAAAATATTACCTGGACACCGTCTGTGGCTATACGAAACTGCCGTTTTGAAAGTGTCAACACCCGCGGGTTGCTGGTAACTACCCGTAAAAAAGTAGTGATTGAAAATAATACCTTTTACAGAACCGGGATGCATGCCATCCTGATTGCAGACGATGCTTCCAGCTGGTATGAATCAGGCCCGGTAGCAGATGTGCTGATCACGGGCAACACCTTTGAAGAGTGCGGCTATAACCAGGCGCCTGGGAATTATGTGATTGCCATTGCCCCCGAAAACCATGAACTGGTGAAAGGTTATATGGTACACAGGAATATCCGGATAGAAAATAATACTTTTAAGATCTATGACTATCCTGTTCTTACAGCACGCAGTACGGATAACCTGGTTTTTACTGGTAATCATATCAGCTGGACGGATAACTTCATGAAGCCGCAGGGGCCGGTCAGGGCATCGTTTAACCTGACTGCCTGCAGCAGGGTACAGCTTTTAAAAAACGATTTTAATACACCTTTCAGGCCAACGGTATCATTGCATAATATGGCCGCGAAAGCATTGAAAACGGACCTGCCGGTGTTACCCGCCAGGTAATTTATTTAATTCAGTTAACAGTTATATTTGGATATGAAATATTTCATTACTTGTTTACTCACACTGGGTATCAGTGTGCATGGCTTCTCACAGGGACAGTCATTGAAACTATGGTACACACAACCCGCCGATGCCACTGTGCCGGATGTTGCAAGGGGATGGAACGATGATGTACAATGGTTAAGGGCATTGCCGATTGGTAATGGTAACATCGGTGCCATGGTGTTCGGAGATGTCAATAAAGAACGGGTGCAACTCAATGAGAAAACATTGTGGAGTGGTAGTAACCAGGATAGTGATAATCCCGAAGCGGCTAAATATTTGCCTGAAATCCGGAAGCTGTTGTTTGAGGGCAAGTTCAAAGAAGCAACGGAGCTGACCAATAAAACCCAGGTATGTAAAGGCGTAGGGACCGGTGAGGGCAACGGCGCCAATGTGCCTTATGGTAGCTACCAGACGTTAGGGGATCTGCGTATCGATTTCGGTAAACAAAGCAGCTACACAAATTACCAACGCGCGCTGAACCTGAATGAAGCTATTGCTACGGTCCACTATGACCAGGACGGCACCACCTTCAATCGGGAATATTTTATCAGCGCACCGGCCAATGTGCTGGCGGTAAAATTCTCTGCCGGTAAAAAAGGCGCTATCAGTTTCAGTGCTTCACTGGACAGGCCGGAACGCTTTACCACTACAGCCACCGACGGCGAGCTGGTAATGTCCGGTACACTGAACGACGGTAAAGGAGGGGAAGGAATCACTTATATGACACGCCTGAAAGCAAAGGTAACAGGCGGTAAACAATCGTATAGTGGTAACCGTTTGGTAGTAGAACAGGCAGACGAAGTGATTTTGTATTTATCTGCCTCCACCAGTTATCTACCCAATTACCCGGTATATAAAGGGAGAGATTATAAAAAGCTGACAGCCGCTGCCCTGGGAAAGGCCATGGCGCAGTCTTACAGCCAACTTAAAAAAGAACATATTGCAGACTATCAGCACTATTTTAACCGCGTAGCCTTACAGGTAGCCGATGCCGGCAAAGCAGATGATGTGCCTACAGATGTGCGGGTAAAGCGGGTAAAGGAAACCGGTAATGATAATTATCTCACCCAACTCTATTTTCAGTATGGCCGTTACCTGCTGATCTCTTCTGTCCGGGAAAATACATTGCCCGCCAACTTACAGGGTATCTGGGCAAATAAAATACAAACACCCTGGAATGGCGACTATCACACCAATATCAATGTGCAGATGAACTACTGGTTGGCGGAAAATACCAACCTGGGCGATCTGCATTTATCACTGACCAATTTTATCCAGGATATAGAACAACCGGCTACGAAATCGGCCTCCGTACAATTTGGCGCACATGGTTGGTCTATCAACCCGATCATCAATATATGGGGGTTCACTTCTCCCGGCGAACATCCTTCCTGGGGGCTTACTTCCGGCGCGGGTGGCTGGATCTGTGAGCACCTGTGGGAGCATTATGCTTTTACAAAAGACAAGGCGTATCTCCGCCGGGTGTTCCCTACTTTAAAGAATGCTGCCAGGTTTTATCTCGACTGGCTGGTAAAAGATCCGGCAACGGGCAAGCTGGTATCCGGTCCGGCCTCTTCTCCTGAAAATGCTTTCCTGGCGCCGGATGGCAGCAATGGCACCATCAGTATGGGACCATCGCATGACCAGGAAATCATTGCGGAACTATTTGGCAACGTGCTGGAAGCAGCCGGCATATTGAATGAAAAGGATGCACTGATCCAACAGATAGCTACCGCTAAAGAAAACCTGCTGGCGCCGAAGATCGGTGCTGACGGTCGTATCATGGAATGGGCGCAGCCTTACCCGGAAAAGGAACTGGGTCATCGGCACCTGTCGCATTTGTATGCCTTGTATCCCGGCAATGCATTTAATTTCAATCATACACCTGACTATGTGGAAGCTGCCAGGAAATCGCTGGAGTTCCGTTTGCAGCATGGCGGAGGACAAACTGGCTGGAGTGCTGCCTGGGTTACTAACCTGTGGGCAAGACTGAGAAGAGGCGATGATGCACTGAAAACATTCAATATTATTCTGACAGATAAATCTGCCGAGAATTTATTTGACCTGCATCCGCCGTTTCAGATAGATGGTAATTTCGGCGCTACCGCTGGCATCGCAGAAATGTTGCTGCAAAGTCAGGCTGGCATGATTGAGCTGTTGCCTGCATTACCTGCTGCCTGGAAAACCGGCGAGGTAAAAGGGTTATGCGCGAGAGGCGGCTTCGTAGTAGACATGAAATGGGTGGATGGCAAGCTGGTGAAGGCGCAGGTATTATCGAAAACCGGTGGTAAGTGCATCGTGAAATATAATGATGTTAATGTCACCTTTAATACCGTTGCCGGTAAAGTATATCAACTGAATGATAAGTTGCGCAGCTGATGATTACCTTTTCATAATTTTTGTTAGAATAGTAACAACAGCGGTCAGTTCTTTTTCATTGAGCGACGCAAAGCCAAACCGCATTGCATGCTGCGGTTTGGCTATATAATGATAGTTGCTGCCGCTACTCATAAGCAGGCCCTGTGTGGCTGCTTTGGCAGCGATGGCAGGCAAAGAGGCGTTGCCTGTAAATTGCAGCCAGAGCGCCATTCCGCCCGATGGCGGTGTAAACTGTACCAGGTCGCCCAGCTTTACTTCCAGCAGATGGCAAAGCAGGTCGCGTCTTTCCCGGTAAATCTTTTTCGATTTTTTCAGGTGCCGCTCAATAATGCCGTTGGCCAGCATAGCGGCCAGTCCTTCTTCCGACAGATTATCTCCTCTCAGGTCCATTAAACGGCGCCGCCGGCCGGCTTCTGCTATAAAAGACACCGGTGCAATCATAAACCCGATACGCAAAGAAAGGCCCAGTGATTTTGTAAGAGAGCCAATATAAATAACGTTGCCGCCATGATCGGCGCTGGCTAAGGGTAAGATAGGCGCTGAACTATAATGAAAATCATAATCGTAATCATCTTCTATAACAGCCAGCTGGTATTTTCGGATCACGGCCAGTAACTTCATTCTCCGTTCCGAGCTGAGCGTAACCGTAGTAGGGTGGTGGTGATGCGGCACAACATACAGCATCCGGATCTTCCGGGTGCGGCAAAGTTGTTCGATGGCTGCTACATCAATACCATCCCCATCTACGGGTACATGCAACAACCTGGCGCCCAGTTGTTCAAAACACAGGTTGGCGAAAATATAGTTTGGACTGCCAACGATTATATAATCTCCTTTTTGTATCAGCATGGCCGCTGCAGTATAAATGGCCATCTGTGCCCCGCGTGTGATCATGATATTATCTATTGTAATATCCAGCCCCCTGGTGTTGGTGAGGTATTTAATCATTTCATGCCGCAATTTTTCGCTGCCCTGCGCTTCACCATACATGAGCTGTTTATGTTGTCTGGGATTTTCAATGATAGACCGGCACTCTTTACCCCAGGCGTCCAGTGGCGCCAGCCGCACATCGGGGAAGCCGTCATTGATAACCAGCTGACCTGCTTTGAGGGGTTGCAGGGATGTCATCGCCGGGAAAGGGATCGTATTAAAGTGAAATCCTGGTCCCTGCGCATAGGAAGAAGTGGTTGTTTTAAAAGACCGGGGTTTTATCAGCGGTAAGTTGGCGGCCACCATCACGCCTTTGCGGGCTACCGCCACTACCCAGTCCTGGCTGGTGAGTTCGGCGTAGGCAGCTACTACGGTGTTGCGGTGAAGCTGTAGCTGGTCTGCCAGCACGCGGCTACCCGGCAGGGGAAGGCCCGGTTTTAAAACGCCTTCCCGGATAAGCCCGATGAAGCCATTCGCTATTTGCTGGTATACCGGCAACTTCGACTTCCGGTCAATTTTTATCAGTGTTTTGAAAGGTAACATCTGGACTAGTGTTCAATGGTTAATCTTGCTTGTAAGATAGTCCAATCTGTTTTTCTTTTATAGCAGATTAAAAATAAAATATCACTTTCATAAACCTATCCAGGATCGCGGGAAATGGTTTTCCTTATTGTTTTACGATTTTATTGACTAGTTTAATCGCCGGAATTTAATTTTTCTTATGATGAAGCGTAGCTCTCTTGTTTTAATTTTCTTGTGTGGCCTGCTGACCATGCAGGTGTATGCGCAGCGTGTGGACAGCCTGCAATGGTGGAATCCTGCCACGAATAGCTTTCCGGTAATAGAAGGACAGGGATGGCCCGGGGAAGGAGAACAGCCATATGACCGTCTTCCTGCACGTGCAAAGCCATCGATGAAACCGGATGTGTGGTACCTTTCGCATAACGGTGCAGGTCTGTACCTGAAATTTCAATCAGATGCCGCTGAAATAGTAGTACGGTATGTTGTACAAAACAAGGGTAGTTTGGGCATGCCACATATGCCGGCAACGGGTGTGAGCGGCGTTGATCTGTATGCCCTGGACCATAGTGGCGCCTGGCAATGGGCGCGGGGAAAGTATGCTTTTGGCGATACCATCGAATATCGTTTTTCCCACCTGGAAGCTGACCACGTCTTTAAAAACAAGCCCGTAGAATACCGCCTGTACCTGCCCTTGTACAATACTGTAAACTGGTTAGCCGTGGGCGTTGCACAAAGCAAAAAGTTGATTCCTATGCCCCTGAGCCTTGAAAAGCCGGTAGTGGTGTATGGTACCTCCATCGCACAAGGCGGCTGCGCCAGCAGGCCGGGTATGGCCTGGACAGCCTTGCTCAACCGCAGCCTGGACAGACCCCTCATCAACCTGGGCTTTTCCGGGAGTGGCAGGCTGGAGAAACCGGTGCTCGACCTCATGGCAGAGAAAGATGCAAAACTATATATATTGGATTGTGTTCCCAATCTCAGCGCATCAACGGTGGCACAGCTGGTTACAGATGCCGTACAACTCTTACAAACAAAAAGACCTGGCGTACCCATATTACTGGCCGCACACAGCGGAGGAGTACCCGGCAGCCTGATGGATACCGCCTTGTTAAAGGATTTCGAAAAAGCAAATACCGTATTGCAGGCCACCTACGAAAAACTGATAGCAGCCGGAAAGAAAGACCTGTACATACTTTCAGCTACCGACATCGGCTTTGATATCAACTCCACAGTGGATGGGGTTCATCCAACTGATGTAGGCATGTTACAATATGCCGCAGCGTATGAAAAAATAATCCGCCGGATCCTGAAGGAGCCACAAGGTAACATCAGTACAACCATTCCTGTTACGCAAAGCCGTGATGGTGCTTATAACTGGCGTGCCAGGCACCAGGAGATCCTGGCGCTGAATAAAACCAGCGGGCCGTCATCTATCGTATTAGCCAACTCCATTATTCACTACTGGGGTGGAGAACCGGTAACAAAGATTGTTCGTGGTGAGGATGCATGGAATAAATACATGGCGCCTTTCGGTATGCGCAACCTCGCCTTCGGGTGGGACAGGATTGAAAATGTATTGTGGCGTGTATATCATGATGAGTTGGATGGTTATGCTGCCAATAATATCCTGGTCATGATCGGGACCAATAATCTTGGTAGTGCCACTGATGCAGAAATCATAACCGGCTTGCAGGGATTAGTGGAAGCCATCCAGGTGCGGCAACCCAAGGCAAGGGTTTTGTTGGCCGGCATACTGCCCAGAAGAGCTATGGAGCCGCATGTGGTACTGCTCAATAAACAAATAGCCCTGTTGGCCCGCCGGATGAAAATTACGTTTATTAATCCGGGTACGGTATTGCTGGATAAACAAGGGAAGATCATCGAATCCCTGTTCAGCGATGGCCTGCATCCGATAGCCGCAGGCTATGAGGTGCTGGGAAAAAAATTGCAGGAGTCGTTGAAAAGTAAATAATACCTGATTGGTGATATAGCCCTGTCAGCTGATGAACAGCTTTTCTTCCAGGTAGCCCAGTACCAGTCTGACAGGCACTTTGATATTGTATTTACAATACTTCGTTTCTGTGGAATCGAAGCGGCCATTTTCGAAAAATTTGTTGGAGGGCGCTCCGCCTCCGCACACATGAAAGTATTCGCAGGTGGCTTTACATTGATGGATACCACTATTAATTTCGGCGGCCACTTTTTCCAGCAGGTCATTCCTTTTTCCGTTAGTAAAACCGGTTTCCAGGATGTTGCCAAAAATGAAGTCATTGTATGCTTCCGCATGTTGCCCGATTAATTCAGGAGAAAAAGAAGAGAAATTACCTTCATAATCGATGGACAATATAGATAGCGGTGTGTTTTGATGTGAAGCAGCAACCAGCTTTGAAATGTCCGGCTGTTCAGGGTTACGGAGGATGGCATTGAAGGCGTGGTCAAATTCTCTTATCTGCATGTGCCTTTCTCTTGTTAAATACAGGTCGAAAATTGTTTTGTAAAAGGCGGTAATATCGGGTGTCAGATCTTCATTCAGTAGCGTAGAACTATTATTGATACCTTCAATTTCTTCAATGTTCAGTCCCAGCTGATAGAAGCCGTTTTCATAAAAGAAATCAAAAATAGGACGCGCATACTTCAGCGAATGCTTGCTGATAACAGCAATACCATGATAGGGTATTTTGTTCTCTTGCAGTAATGCAATCCCTTTCATCACTTCATCAAAAGTACCTTTGCCGCTCCTTGTTTTCCGGTTTGCATTATGGATGTCGGCCGGCCCGTCTATGCTAACCCCGATCCTGATATTATGCCGCAGAATGAAGTCGCACCACTCCTGTGTAATAAGTGTACCGTTTGTTTGGATGCAATGCGAAACTGCCATTCCCAGCGGTGCCAGCCTGGAACTGAATATATCAAAAAGAGGACTATAGAAGGAGGGAGGAAGCACCAGCGGCTCGCCTGCGTGCCATACTACAGATATTTGCTCATGAATAAGGCGGTTGTCTATAAGGGAACTTACCACCCTGTTTACTACAGTTTCACTTATCCTTTTGGTATTATTTCTTTGGGGTAGATAACAGTATGAGCAGTTAATATTGCAGAATGGAGTGGGTTGAATAACAACCAGGTCAACTCCTTTCATATGTTGGTTGATTTATAGTCTTGTATTAATAGTTGCCCCAGTTACCCCAGTTGGCCCAATTATCCCATTTGGCCCAGTTATTCCAGTTGTTCCAGTTAGCCCAATTGCCCCAGTTGCCCCAATTGTTCCAGGGATCTACACCACCGCCAAAGAGGTCTTCTCCTTTCATTTCTTTTGTATGCATATCGGGCGCCTGTTTTTTGACCATGTCTCTTACTTTGTTGATGCGGGCGGTGATATCGTTTTTTGTATCGACAGGTGCTGCTTTGGAATTTTTAGGGAAGAAAAGGGAGGTGAAAAGCAACAGGAATGGGGTACATTGCTTTAGTATTTTTTTCATATATTAAGGTTGTTAATATGATAGGGGTATTTACTTTATTTTGGAGAGGAGAACAAGCAACAATCAATTAACCATTAACCTATAATAAAGGTATAGAATATTGGCGGTTCCGCAATAAAATTCCTGCCGGTCTAATTTTTTTGGTGGAATTCCATTTTATTCTATAATTTTAATATGGAATTAGTTGAACCCCCACGCCCCATCGTATTTCTTTACTTTAATTTCTACCCCATGGAATTTAATATTTCCGTTCAATCAGAGGACCAGGACCTGGCTGTTGAAGAAGCGTTATTGCTTCGGGAGAATATTGAGATATATGCCCCCGAAGCCGACAGCAGGCAACTCGAAAAAAAGCTGGCAAAGGATGACGCTGGCCTGAGTATACTGGATGCCGCCGTAAAAATAGTTTTCGGGAGTGACTTCATTGACAAGATTTTAGATACGTTGAAAACGTGGATCAGCTCCCGGGCCGGCGTTATCGACGCAAAGAAAGCAAAGTTTAATCTTACCTACAAAGACGCGGATGGAAAGGATATTACCATCACACTGGAAAATGCACACAGCATCAAGGACCTTTCGCTTTTACTGAATAACATTATCCCATCCGCAAATAACGATTCAAAATAAGCATACCACTCCGCAGCATAGTTGTGAACCTATAATCTATGTTTTATGAGTACCAACAACCAGGTATCTTCTGATAAGATGGCAGCAATACTTATCGGGGTAAAGGATTATGATGGCCCTGATAACCTGCATCCCTTATATAGTGCTGAAAACAACGCCAACAGCTTTTATAAGATGCTCCGGTCCCGTAAGTACGACGTGGATGGCACCGGAACAAAACTGGGTGTGCCGGATGCCAGGATCTTTAAAAAGACTGATGGCGCAGTAGATGCCAATGCCCTCAGGGCTGATATCCTGAACTTTCTCGAAAAAATATTTACCACACCGGATAATGGAAGTCCGGTCAGCTCTCCCGACCTCGTTCTTTTTTATTATGCTGGCCACGGGTATTATGATCTCAGGGAAAAAAAGTACTACCTAACGGTTAAGCATACACGTTTGGCTGATCTTAAAGGAACTGCCATTGACATGGAAGATCTGTGCGAACTGTTAACCCGTTTTAAGAAAAAGGTCGTCATGATCATTGATGCCTGTTTCAGTGAAAATACCTTTGATTATATCCAGTCCAGGAGCGACTTTTACATCATTGCTTCTTCAGCGTATAACAAAACCTCCAAATACCCCGAAGACGCGGAATGCTCGGTATTTACCACCACTTTCCTGAAATGGATCACAAATGGCATAATAGAGGCAAACGGTGCGTTATCTTTTAAGGATATCTTTGATGCTTCCAGGGATGAGCTGGAAAAGGCTGAACAGCCGGTACCCACCTGTTTAGAGAAAAACGATACCGGCAGTATTATCCTGGAAGTGAATAATTACAAACAACCCGTAGCACAGCCAACGAATGATGTGGACCAGGAACCTGATTTCGATGTGGAAAGCTATTTTGAAGATGCGATGCGGCGTATCTTCAGCATCTTTATGCCAGGCGGCACTATCGGCCGGAATTTTCATGATACGGTTTTTAACAGCTTTCCCATTACCATCGCTGTTTTTTTGCGGAACATGTTTGTTAAAAAAACACTGTTGAAAGATGTTGATTTTCTGCTCAACTATTATTACCAGATTATCCGTTTCCTGGCTTTTATCATCATAAAAGAAAATGATCAAACCCATATCACCACCCGGGAAAACGGTAAAATCATCGTTGTTAATAAGGAAAATGAGCAGACGCATTTTTTGTCTGATGAAGACCGGAAGATATTAGGCAGATGGCGGGAACCGGGCGCGGATAACAGCGTGTTTATTGAAATAGTACGCTATGCCTGTATCAGAGGACAAGGGGAATTTACAAAGCAGTTGGCAGGCAATATGACCTTTCTCAACAGGATCAATAAAATTGAAGAACTGATCGCCAGCAACCTGTCAGTAAACCATGCAGGCTTCGTCCGGTTCAGGGACCTGTTGTTCTATTTATTGTCAGATATGCGTTTTTTTAGAGAGTATAACTTATGGACTGTCCGGTTTGTGGAAATAAAAAAGAGCATTATGGGCACTGTCATCTATAAGCACCAGGTAAGCCAGCTTTACGGTCCGGACCCCAGCTCTTACTCCTCTGAGAATTTACTGGAATCCAACATTGGCTCGCTGCATAACGCCATCATCCTGATTCCCAAAAAACCGCTCGACAAAGAAATTGTAGAGCGCAATTTTATCACGCTATGGCCTTTCCTGATTGATGGTAACAGCAATAATGAAACGGCCTCGCTACCGGATGTTTGCGTACTGTCGAAAATAGTGAACGATTTTGGTGAAAGGCAATTTAATTATAAACGGATCTCCCTTATTAAAGAACGTAACGGACCTACTGTAGAATATTCATCTCTTACCTCTTTTCCTGAGAAAAAAGAATGGGAAGAGTTTTTTGGGGCAGGTATAATCCAAAAATGATGTTATGCTTAAATTTCTTGAACCATACAATCAGGAAGATAAAGACAGCTACCATGGCCGGGAAGAGGAGATTTTATATCTCTACAAAAAAGTAAAACAATACCAGCTTACCTTATTGTATGGATTGTCCGGCACCGGCAAAACATCCCTTATTTCCTGTGGCTTGTGTAATGAGTTTGACCCCGACGACTGGCGCTCTTTTATTATCCGCAGGGGTAATAACCAGCGCATATCAACAGCTTTCAGAAATACACTTGCCCCGGAAGCAGACGTTGAACTGAGTTTATTTGATTTGCTGGGCGATGTCTATACAGCATATTACAAACCCGTATACATGATCTTTGATCAGCTGGAAGAACTGTTCCTGTATGGCGACAGTGCTGAGAGAACGGAGTTTATCGACTTTATCAGGCGCGTACTGGATCAGGCGCCCTATGCCAAAATTATCCTCGTGATCCGGCAGGAATATTTTGTGTACCTGGATGAATTTGAAGAAAGGATTCCTGAAATATTCCAGGGAAGAATGAAGCTGGAAAGAATGTCGAGAAAAAAAGTAGTAACCACCATCCGGGAAATAGCCGCGCAGGAAAAGATCCGGGTGACGGATGAAGTAACCGACCTGATCATCAGCCACATCTCTATAAAGCGGCATGAAGATAAATTCCGGACAGACCTCTCTTCTTTACAGGTGGATAATATTGATTTGCCCAGTCTCCAGGTATACCTGTATGAAGTGGTGAAAAAGAATGCAGACAAAATAGCGGAGTTGCCCCCGGAAGGGTTGCTGGAACTGGGTAAAGACGATCTTCCTGAAATAGGTACTATTAATGATGTATTGAGCGATTATGTTCACCAGGCGGTAAAAGAGGTGGAAAGCGAATTGAATACTACCAACCCGGAAATAACCGATGATCTTATCTGGCAGGTGCTCAATTCATTGGTCAGCTATGAGGGGACCAAGCAGCAAAAAAGTATTGATGAAATCCAAAAGATCCTCTCATGACAAGCAAAGAAATTATTCAGCAAATCCTGGAAGCACTGGAGGGAAAACAGATCATCGGCAAGGTAGGCGGATCTTATGAGATAAAACATGATACGCTGGCCGCTAAAATAAATAATTACAGAACAGCAGAAGATAAAAGAAGGGTAGACATTACGCAGCTGGTATACGTAACTGAAAAGAATGGCGGCGACCTGAATGAAAGACAATTGAGTATGATTGAGCCGTATCGCTATAAGCTGGCAATAAAAGATAGCGACAAGGTACGCCTTGAAAATTATATTACGGATTGTATAGACAAGATTGAGAAGAAAAAAATAAAAGAAGCTGCCACCGCAAAAAATATCAGGAGAAGACTCACTATTTCCAGGATGATGGTGGTACTGCTGGTGTCGGCATTGGTTTTAGCCGGGGTATTCTGGAACCGGTCGCAAAAAACAAGTATAGATAAATTGCTGCAGGAGTCGATTTATCAGTATAAGGACAATCATTTCCAGGCCGCCTATGAAAGTGTTTATAAAGCACGGGCTTTACCGGCGATGATGGTGCCAGAAGATATCATGAAAACAGTCGATTCTCTCATCAATAACCGCATTTATTTATATAATATTGATACCACCACTTATCAGGATGGCAATATGATGGCAATGATGAGTCCACCGAGGGGAATCTCGCCCAATATAATACAGAAGAGTATCAGACAAATTATAGGAGATACACTGTTAGCGGAGTTTAGCAGCCACAAGCCGTTTTATAATGTGAGTGTCTGGTACAAGGGGGAGCTGGTGTTGGAAGATTCCGGATTAAATGTTCCACAGATCAGTATTTCAGAAAAGAATGATGAAATATTGTATACCAGTGAGCGGTTTATACATACCTATTCACTGCGGAATAGAAAACAAAGTCTTACACCTGCTGAAATGGCACAGAAAGTATCTTTCTTTTATGATAATACAGGGAAGATCGTTTATATATCCAATGCAAAGAATGATACGGACCCTTACTTTGTACTAACATTTGATGTAGATAAGAAAAGGCTGATTAATAAAATATACACCGGTTTTAAAACTTATTTCTTCGGAAAGATCAATAAATTTATTCTGGTAGATACGGTGAACAATGATTTCATTATCTACAGTAGCAATAATGATAGTGCGAGATTTCATGCACCCTGCAAGATTGGTAAATCGGTTCCTTTAATACGGGGCAACTTACTGGTATTAACGTTCGATAATAAAGAGTCATTGGTGTTCAATCCAGAAACAAACACATTGTATTCAATGGGTGGGGCCAATGATTCTATTGGCAGTATCCGTAATTACATTAATTCTTTTTGTGTGATTAAATCAAAAAAGGTACCCGACAAAATTGCCTTGTTTGATATGGATAGCCGGAAGGTGACGGTTTATCTCGATAGCGCGATGCTGAATAATTTACAGATTTCAAAGGATAAGCGGATCTATGCTGGCATTGATCCGCAGCTGAATCAGCCCGTGATTGTTTTTCTGCGGGAAGATGGTACACAGCAAAAAGTGATGTTGCCGGATAAGGAAAGGATTTCACCGGCAGATGCTGTCACACTCCGGCTCAATGACGATAACATTATCGTATGGTGTATCAAGAACGGCCAGCATAAAATCGCGGCTAATGTTCAGGCAGAGCAGTATCTATGGCTGTATGATATAAAAAAGGAGACGCATACAAGCGGGAAACCCGGTATCAGCCTGGCTATTACCAATGATATAAGAATACCTGATAACTGGAGCCTGAAGGAGTTTTCATCCGGTGCAAATGAAGATCTTTTTGAAAATAATGCTTTAGGATACAGACTCTCCAATCATGTACTGATTGATAAGAATAAATTGTCAAGAACATTCCTTGACCGGATCTTTATAAAATATGCCAGGCCGCGGTAGCAGTTACCGGGTGTCCTGAACCACCCCCGATGTTGTCGTATTCACCCCCTTCCCAATTTATGAAAGGGCCTACATTTATAGCCATATTATCTATGCTAATAACAGCTATATGAAAACGCAACATTCATCACACCATACACGGGTTACTACAGGCAAAATTACGCCCGCTGATCCGCGCTATAACGACCTGGCCGGCAGGGGATTCAACAAACGATTTGCTGGCAGGCCGGCATACATCCGGTTGGTAGGTAGTGTTGCGGAAGTTGTGGATGCGGTACAGGAAGCCGTCAATGAAAAATTGCGGGTGGTAGTACGTAGCGGCGGGCACTGCCTGGAAGGTTTTGTCTCCAATCCGGAAGTGCGCGTGGTGATTGATACCTCGCTGATGTCGGAAGTTTATTATGATGCGACGATGAATGCCTTTGCAGTGGAGGCTGGCGCTACTATGGGCGAAGTATACCGCAAATTATTCCTGGGCTGGGGCGTAACCATCCCCGCTGGTGAAAGTCCTGATATCGGCGCCGGCGGCCACATACTTGGTGGCGCCTTCGGTTTTATATGCCGGGGATACGGACTGGCAGCAGACTATCTGTATGGCGTGGAAATAGTGGTAGTGGCTGAAACCGGAACTGCGCGGAGCGTGGTGGCCACCAGGAATCCCGCTGACCCGAATCACGATCTGTGGTGGGGACATACCGGCGCCGGCGGTGGAAACTTTGGCATCGTTACCCGTTATTGGCTCAGAACGCCGGGCGCTCCGGGTACAGACCCCCGTTTGTTGCTACCCGCAGCGCCGGAGTCAGTACTGGTTTTCAGGGTAGCATGGAACTGGGTGGATATTGACCAGCGCGCCTTCACTACCCTGATGCGCAACTTCGGAATATGGTGTGAGCGCAATAGTGATGCGGATTCTCCTTACACCGGTTTACACAGCATGTTTTCTTTCTGGCGGCAGCAGTATGGTAAAGTGGAGCTATTTGGATTGTCTACTGCCGGCGCCGCAGCAACGCAACATTTCGAAGCACACCTGGCGGCCGTGAATGATAACGTTGGGGCGCCTTGCACGCACACCCTGGAGAAGTGCTCCTGGCTTGCCTTTGCAACAAATCCTTTCCCGGAATTTTTCAATCCTGGTGTAGATGCCCGTTTCAAATTTAAAGATGCTTTCCTGCGCAAGCCTTTTACAGATCATCAGATGGCCGTTGCCTATGATTACCTGACAAGGACCGACCACGATGTTGTTGGTGGAAGCCTGGGGCTTGTAACCTATGGAGGAATGGTGAATACGGTAGCGCAGGACGCAACAGCTGCCGCACAACGGGACGCGGTGCTCTCTACCTCCTGTACGGTTGGCTGGATGGACCCGCAGGTGGAATCCTGCATGCTGGCCTGGGTCCGTGCTTTTTACCGCGACCTGTACGCGGATACCGGCGGCGTACCCGTGCCCGGGGAACAATGCGATGGCGCCATGATCAACCACCCTGATACAGACCTGGCTGATCCCGCCTGGAATACTTCCGGTGTTCCATGGCATACGCTCTATTACAAAGAGAATTATGGTCGGCTACAACAAATCAAGCGTCGTTGGGACCCGCATAATATCTTCCATCATGCTTTATCTATCCGCCCTGTTTAATAGTGCTATTTTTTTTCCGTGGTAATGATCCATGCATTTTTCACCGGGTCCATTCTTACCCTGTCTTTATAATAGGGGAATAATGCAAGGGCGGAATCGACAGCGGAGGTGTTTTTACTGAAGCGGTAGGAGTCACCGCTTTTTTCCACTTTGTAAAAGATCTTATAGTCGCGTTGGATCAGTTCAACAATTTTTTTGTAAATGATAGCGGTATCGAGAAATTCCCGGTAGTTGCCGGAGGTATTATTTAGTTTGGCCAGTTCTTCTTTCAGGTTTTCAACACTGCTTTGCAGGGATTTTTTTTCGTGTAGTGTTTTATTCAGTACAGTCACTAAGGAGTCATTAGACAGGCTCTTTGTATTAACCGGCGGTTGATCTGTCGAATCATAATGTGCAGCCGCAGAAGCTTCCTGCAATTTATTGATCTCTTCCTGCCGTTGTGCGGCAAATGCTTGTTGTAACTGCTGTTTTTCTGCATGCCATGCAGCCTGTTCGTGCTGTTTTCCGATATAAAATCCTGTATATGCGATGGCGGCAAGAACGGCGATGGTAGCCAGTATGATAACCGGCCATTCTAAAAGGGAGCGTTTATGTTTATCTGGTGACATATACAACTGTTATTACAGCGGTTTTTCGATGTTATTGCTGGAAAAAGATACTATTCATTTGCCATAAATGGTTAAAATATATTTGGTTGTTTATGGGAGTATAAAGATACCTGTCTTTTCAAATGTAAAACATCTCTATGGGGAAAATTAAAAAAAACTACTAAATTCAAAATTGATTCTCTACTTTTAGAGAGCTACGTTATGTTATTGCATTCCACTTTTAGTGTCCATGGAAGATGTAAACTTTGAAAAAGAGTTGCTGCAACAGTCAGCGAAAGGCAGTGAAGCGTCATTTACCCGGCTTTTCTGTATCTATAAACATAAACTTTATAGTTTCCTGTTGCGTTCAACCGGATCTTCGGAGATGACGGAAGACATTATACAGGATGTTTTCCTGAAATTGTGGAAGGACCGTGAGAACCTGGTGAACATTGAGCAGTTTGGCGGGTATATCTACAGGATGGCCCAGAACCGGGTAATCAATGCATTCAGGCGGATGGCAAAGGAAACACTGATCCTGGCTGAACTGAAAGTACCAGCATCCGTTGATGCAGCTGCGGAAGATAATCTGTCGGCCCGCGAAGTCCGTGAACAGCTGGAAACGGCACTGGAGAAGCTTTCTCCTAAACAAAAGCTGGTATATACCCTGAGCCGGGAGCATGGGCTTAAACACGATGAAATTGCCCGGCACCTCAATATTTCTCCCTCTACGGTAAACAATCATATGATAGAAGCCCTCCGGACTATCCGTAAACACCTGAGCCGTCATCTTCATACAACTACCGGCGCCTGCTGCATTTTAGCCATTATTACCTCCTTCCAGAAATAATTTGAAAAAATATGCTTTTTGACTAGGTATCTATTTCCTGCCGGTTGTCTATTATACAGGTAGGGGTAAATATCATACGTACCTGACAGTACGCCTATGTTATCTCCGTCAAACATAAATAATAATTATGCCGCCTGAAAGAATAAAGTATCTGATAACACAATATTTTAATAATACCTGTACCACCGGAGAACGAAAAGAACTGGCGGGATGGATCAGTGAGACGCCGGATGATGAGGTACTGAAGGAAGCATTTGGTGAAGCCTGGGAAAAGCATGTTCCTGCTATCCTCATGCCCGCTGAAGTATCAGACCGCATCATGGCCTCCGTATTTGCTGCAGCGGATGAGCAGGAGGAATCCGCGGATCATCCGTGGGAGAAACGGGTGAGGTACCTGCCTTATAAATGGTGGCTGGCGGCGGCCAGCATTGTATTGCTGGGTGTCAGCAGCTGGTTTCTTTTTATAACGAAGTCACAACATCAGGTGGCTGAAAGCAGTATCAGGGAGCGGTACAAAAATGAGGTGCCGCCGGGTGGCGACAGGGCTACGCTTACATTAGCGGATGGTACTACCATTGCGCTGGATAGCGCCGCCAACGGACTGCTTACCCAACAAGGCAATACTAAAGTGATGAAGCTGGCAAATGGCCAGCTGGCCTATGATGCAGAAGGACCTGCCAGTGAGAAAGTATTACACAATACTATTCATACGCCACGGGGAGGAACCTACCGGCTTATCCTGCCGGATGGCACTGCTGTATGGCTCAATGCTGCATCATCCATTACTTATCCTGCTTCCTTTACCGGGAAAGAAAGGAGTGTAACCATCACCGGAGAAGCTTATTTTGAAGTAACCGGAAATGAAAATATGCCTTTCAGGGTAAATGCCGGTGGAGTAGATATCGCGGTACTCGGCACAAGCTTTAACGTAAACGCCTATACGGGAGAAGCAGCTATCCGTACTACGCTGCTGGAAGGCGCCGTAAAAGTGTCCGACGGTAAAACATCCAGTATGTTACGCCCCGGCCAGCAGGCGCAATTAACCGCTACAGGTACATTAGCCGTAATTGACAACGTAGACACCGACGAAATCGTGGCCTGGAAAAATGGCTACTTCCAGTTTACAGATGCAGACATGCAGGAGGTGATGGGGAAACTGGAAAAATGGTACGATGTACAGGTGATCTATGAAGGAGATATTCCGAAAAGAAGTTTCGGTGGCGGGATACAGCGATCTTTACCACTATCAAAAGTATTACGTATCCTGGAAGAAAATGATGTAAGATTCCGGATTGAGGGAAGAAATATTACTGTATTGAAATAATAAAACTGTAAAACAAATTATACCACGTATGAAACGCAGTAATTATCTGCGTAGGAAAGCTATTGCCCAAAAAAGCCAGAAATGCTAGGAACATCTCTGGCGGTATTTGGACGATATAAAATAAAACAAGTCGGCGAAGACTGCCTATTTACTCAACCAAACAATGCAAATGTATGCAAATTAATTTTAACGCTCTTTCCAGCCGGAAAGCGATTCCTGTGCCATGGTCCGTATCTTTCCGGACAATAATAATGGTCATTAAGGAGTGCCGGCTATGCTCAACCAAAATGCTGTTAGCTATGAAGTTAACGTTCCTACTGCTGACTGTAGCACTGCTCAATGTCCATGCTACGGGGTTATCACAAACAGTTAGTTTTTCCGGTAAGGATGCGCAGCTGAAAACTATTTTCTCTGCCATTAAAAAACAAACCGGTTATGTCGTGTTTTATGACAATGCCCTCCTTAAAAAAACACATCCTGTAACTGTATCATTGAAGGATGTAGGGGTAGAAGAACTACTGTCAGCTACCCTGAGAGGGCAGGGGCTTAGTTTTATTATCGTAGAGAAAACGATCTCTATTAAGAAACAGCCCGTGTTTTCTTTCTTCGGCCTGGAAAAGCCACTACCGCCACCGGTAGCTGTCACCGGACGGGTAACGGATGCTGAAGGCGTACCATTGCCGGGTGTTACAGTACTGGTGAAGGATACCAGAACAGCCGCCATCACCAACGAAGCCGGTGAGTTTAAACTGAGTGTAAACCAGGGAACCACGATCATCTTTTCTTACATCGGCTTCGAGAAAGAAGAAGTGATTATCAATGGTCAGAACCGGATCGAGGTGAAATTGCGCAGAGCTGCGAACCAGGCACTCGATGAACTGGTGGTGATTGGTTACGGTACTGTCAGGAAAAGTGACCTCACCGGTGCGGTATCATCTATCAAAGGAGATGCTATTGCCACGCGTAAAACAACCCAGGTATCCCAGGCACTTCAGGGAGCTATGCCCGGTGTAATGGTTACCCGCAATAATAACGCACCCGGCGCCACAGCACAGATCCGTGTTCGTGGTATCACTACTATTACAGATGCAGGCGCCAATCCATTAATCATCCTGGATGGTGTGCCGGTGGATGACATCAACGCGATCAATCCCAATGATATCGATAATATCTCCGTTCTGAAGGATGCTGCCTCCGCTTCCATCTATGGGTCCAGGGCCGCAGCCGGCGTTATCCTGGTAACCACCAAACGCGCAAAGAACGGACAACTGAATCTTGACTACACTTTCGAGTACGGACTGGAAAAGCCTACCAAATTACCGGATTACGTAGATGTGGTGCGCTTCATGCAGTTGACCAATGAATTAAGATGGAATGATAATGGCAATAACGCCAACGAATACCCGACGTACACCAAAGATGTGGTAGATAACTATCGCCAATTAAATGCCGACAATCCGGATCAATATCCAGATACCGATTGGAGAGGACTGATCCTGAATAACACTGCTCCCCGCCAGAGTCATATGCTCAGCATCTCCGGCGCCGGAAAGGCTATCCGCTCCAGGGTGTCACTGGGTTATGATAAAACAGATGCCCTGTATGATGGCCGCACCTACGAGCGCCTGACTGCAAGAGTCAACAATGATATTACGATTACCAAATATCTCTCTGCCAGTGTAGACCTGAATTTTAAAAGATCGACAGTCAAACAGCCGTATACCGATCATGATCCGAATAACAAAACCTATGACCCCATGTATAAGATGGGCATTATTCCGCCCGTGTATGCTGCTATGTGGTCTGATGGCCGTATAGGCGCAGGAAAGGACGGCGCCAATGTTTATGCACTGATGAAAAACGGCGGATTTAGTAATGATTGGTACAACCAGATAGGCGGAAAGATAGGACTGGATTTTACACCCATCGAAGGGTTGAAAATTTCGGGTATCATCTCTCCATCCATGAATTTCGATAAAGGGAAATGGTTCAATAAAAAGATTCCTTACACTTCTTTTAATAATCCCAATTCTGTATCCGGCTATATTGAAGGTGCATTTGCCACGCGGTTGAATGAGGTAAGGAATGATAACTACAGGTATACCACGCAGTTCATCGCTAATTATACCAAACAGTTTAAAAACCACAACATTAACCTGATGGGAGGCTACGAATACTTCCACGCGTTTGATGAAGAGCTTACGGCTGCGCGCAGTCAATATATTCTCAACAAATATCCTTATCTGAACCTGGGGCCGCTGGAATACCGTGACAACAGTGGTAAAGCATATGAAAATGCTTACCGCTCCTGGTTTGGCCGTGTGATGTATAACTATAAAGATAAGTACCTGTTGCAGGGAAATATACGCTATGATGCATCTTCCCGTTTCGCACCAGGCTACCGGTGGGGTTCTTTCCCTTCTTTCTCTGCCGGTTGGGTAGTGTCTGAAGAAGCGTTTCTGAAAAAAACGGCTTCCTGGTTATCTTTCCTGAAATTAAGGGCTTCCTGGGGTTCGCTGGGTAATGAAAGGATCAAAGGAAACTATCCTTACCAGTCTATTCTTTCTTTTGAAAACAATTCCTTGTTTTACCAGGGCAACAATGTATTGTCAGCGCAATCCGCTGCACAGTTCCAATATGCGATCCGCGACATCTCCTGGGAAACAACCCAATCCTATGATATAGGTGCAGATATTAATTTCCTGGATAACCGACTTCGTTTTACCGGTGACTACTACAAAAAAACGACAAGAGATATCCTGCTGGAATTAGAGATTCCTAAGTTTATCGGGTTTGATAATCCTTTCCAGAATACCGGGAAAATGTATACCCACGGCTGGGATCTGCAGTTGGGATGGAACGACCGCGTGAATGATTTTACGTATAATGTATCTGTTAACCTGTCGGATTTTAAATCGAAGATGGGATATCTGGGTGGAACTGAATTTCTCGGTGACATGATAAAAAAAGAGGGCAGTGAATTTAACGAATGGTATGGCTACGTATCCGATGGTATTTATCAGACCCAGGATGAAGTAGATAAATCGGCTAAGCTGAATGCAAATGTAAAGCCTGGTGATGTCCGGTTTAAAGATGTCAGCGGTCCTGATGGCGTACCCGATGGCAAAATATCGCCGGAGTACGACCGTGTACTGCTGGGTGGTTCATTGCCCCGGTATATGTATGGCGGTAGCTTACAGGTAGGGTATAAAAACTGGGACCTGGGCGTGGTTTTGCAGGGTGTAGGAAAACAAAATGCCCGGTTAACACCGGATATCGTTCAGCCGTTACGTGAAAACTATGGCACTTTCCCTGCTATACTGGATGGTAATACCTGGAGCAAGTATAATACGGATGAACAGAACATGAAGGCAACCTTCCCACGTTATTCCAATACTTCTGCCGGTAATAATTATGCCATGTCCGACTACTGGCTGATCAACGGCAGTTATTTCAGACTGAAAAATATCAGCCTGGGATATAATCTGCCGAAGCATATTACCGGAAAGGTCAAGGTACAGGATATACGTATATACAGCACCGTTAGTGATGTATGGTCCAGGCACCACTTCCCCAAAGGATGGGATCCGGAAATGAACTACCTGGGGTATCCAATCACCACCACTTTTGTATTTGGTGCATCTGTAAAATTTTAAAGCTGAATGATCATGAAGCAACATATTATCATTGCCTGCATCTCCCTTTTTACGATGACGGCCTGCGGCAGCCTGGATCTGAACCCGCTGTCTGATGGCTCCAGCGAAACCTGGAATTCCAGTGCGGAAGAAATTGAAATGTCACTGAACGGTTTATATAAAGACGCTTTCTGGATGAAAGACAGTGATGAATGGACCGACGACTGGATGTACCGCGATGCCACCACAGAGATTACGGGTGCTACTATCAACGGGGAAACGAACTTCGTAAAAACATGGTGGAACAATACCTACAAAGCCATTTCAAGGACTAATACAGTGCTGCAAAGCGTAAACAGGGCCGCAGCCGTATTAACCGCAGACCAGATCAGCCGCTATGCTGCAGAAGCCCGCTTTGTGCGTGCCTGTCAGTATTCGCGCCTGCTTTCGCACTACGGCAACATCGTATACACGGATTCAACCCTCGATATAGCCCAGGCGTTGAACCTGAAACAGATGGACAAACAGGAAGTGTTGCAAAAAATATATGCAGATTTTGATGCTGCCGGCGCCGGCCTGAAAACAGTTTACGGCGCTTCTGAATTGAAGCGCGCTACCGCCGGTGCGGCCTTTGCTATGAAGGCACGCATTGCCATACAAATGGGGGACTGGAAAACCGCAAGGGATGCCGCCAAAGCCTGTATGGACCTTGGTATTTATAAACTGCATCCTGATTTCGGGAACCTGTTTCTCTCTAAAACAAAAAATTCTGTAGAAACAGTTTTCGGATTACCACGCTCTATTGCATTAAAAGTAGTACTGGGTGATTGTCAGAACTATGTAGGACGTAATGCCGGTGGCTGGGCTGCCAAAGACCCTTCATGGGATTTGTTCTGCGCCTTCCTTTGCAAAGACGGACTACCCATTGATGAATCTCCTATGTTCAATCCGCGTAAGCCTTTTGAGAACCGTGATCCGAGATGCGCCGCTACCATCGTGGAATTCCAGACCCCACACCTGGGTTATATGTTCCAGCCGCATCCCGATTCACTCACGGTATTGAAAATATCGGATGGGAAATATGTAGAAAATAAAGATACCCGCTCCATCGCACAATATGCCTCTTTCAACGGCCTGTTGTTTAAAAAAGGGATTAACGAAGACTGGCTCCTCAACTCCTGGACCGTGGAACCCGATAATATCATCATCCGTTTTGCTGATGTGGTACTCATGTACGCAGAAGCAAAAATTGAACTGAATGAAGCAGATCAGACGGTGAGGGATGCTATTAATAAAGTAAGGGCCCGCGCTTACGGTGTGGACTATACGAATACAGCTGCTTACCCTGCCGTTACGGCCACAGATCAAAGTGTGCTGAGAAAAACGCTCCGCACGGAAAGACGTATGGAGTTTGCGTTGGAAGGTATCCGCTATATGGATATTATCCGCTGGCGCCTTGCGGAAAAAGTGTTGAACAAAGTGAATTACGGTATGCTCGAACCCACCGATCTGAAAGAAAAAGTAGTGAAACCGGGACTGTGGTTCTTCCCGCAGGTACCACCGGTAGATGCGGATGGTGTGGCCGATTTTGCACCGATGTATAATGCAGGACTTATTAAGCAGATAGCGATTCGCAAATTTGATGCTACCCGTCAATACCTGTGGCCAATACCGTCTACAGAAGTGCTGACAAGTGGCCTGGAGCAAAACCCGAATTACTAGTTAATTATTAATACAGGATAATGAGAAATAGTAAAGGTCTTATAAGCGCATGCCTGGGTATTAGCCTGCTGTGTTATGCCTGCGGAGATAATTCCGCCGGACAGTCGGTTGCGCCCCGTTCTTTTAGCGGAGTGTACCCACACCTGGCCATGTATAACGATGAAGGAGAATGTGGTACCGGCGCGGTAGTGCCCTGGGCCGGTCGCCTGTGGGTGATCACCTACGGACCGCATCTTCCCTTTGGCTCTTCCGACAAACTATATGAGATAACCCCGGACCTCAAACAGGTGGTCCGGGAGGAAAGCATTGGCGGCACGCCCGCCAACCGCATGATCCATCCGGAAAGCCAGCAGCTTTTTATCGGCCCCTACGCCATCGGTAAACAGGGCAACGTACGCGTGATCCCTTACACCGCCATGCCGGGCCGTCATACCGGTAATGCACGTCACCTGACCGATCCCGCCGGAAAAATATATTACGGCACCATGGAAGAAGGCTTTTACGAAGTAGATGTAAAAACCTTACAACCAACATTGTTATATGAAGATGGTAATGTGAAAAATAAAAAGGGCGCGGATACTACTGCCAACCAACCGGCTGCATTGTTGCCCGGTGCACATGGTAAAGGATTGTATTCCGGTCAGGGTGTGATGTTGTATTCCAACAACGGAGAGCCCGGTCCGAAAGCATTGACACAGTTTGACATAGAAGCAGGTTCTTTATCTGAATGGAATGGGAAAGACTGGAAAGTGATACGCCGGAATCAGTTTGTGGAGATCACCGGCCCTGGCGGCATCTATGGAAATAAAAATCCGGCAACAGATCCTATCTGGACTACCGGTTGGGATCATAAATCGGTATTACTGGGCTTGCGCGATCACGGTACCTGGAGCTTCTTCCGGTTGCCCAAAGCCAGTCATAGTTACGACGGCGCCCATGGCTGGAATACAGAGTGGCCCCGTATCCGCGATGTAGGCACCGCAGAGAAACCGGATTATCTAATGACGATGCACGGCATGTTCTGGCGCTTCCCCGGTAACTTTTCAACGGGGCATACTGCGGGTATCCGTCCACGTACGGCTTACCTGAAAGTGATCGGCGACTATACCCGCTGGAATGATCAATTAGTATTCGGATGCGATGACTCCGCCGAAAAAGAATTCTTGAATAAGCGTCCTGCTAAAGGAAACATAGAAGGACCGGGGCAATCCAACTCCAACCTCTGGTTTACCGCGTTGGAACAGCCGGACAAACTAGGCCCCAATACAGCGGAAGGCGCTGTTTGGCTTAATGAAAATGTAAAGGCAGGTGAAGCCTCCGAACCATTTTTATTTGCTGGTTGGCCAAACCGCGCTGCATGGGTGGTGAACAATGGCAAGCAACCGGTGGTATTTACTTTTGAGACAGATAAAACCGGTTCCGGTAACTGGACCGCTGCAAAAACAATCACCGTGGAAGCAGGACAGGCAGCAGATCTCAGCTTTACAGAAGATACACCGGGAGAATGGATAAGAGTTAAAGCAGATAAAAATACCAACGCTACTACCCAGTTTTTCTATGCGGCCAATGAAACAAGAAATACAGCGCCCGATCCTATTTTTAATGGGTTGAGCACTGTTGTTACTTCCGAAGTCAGCGGCGGATTATTGTACGGCCTGGGCGATAACAGGAGAGCCCTGGGTATGGCGGCATTGAACTATAACGGAGGAGCAGCTACGGATGCAGGTTACTATGAGTTGAACAGCAGGATGGAACTGGAGAAAAAGGAAGATGCAAAAACACATGCCTTTATTCAGCAGAAATTTGCTATTCCACAACAGGCAGTTGACATAGAAGCATCTTCTGTACTCGTAGTGGATGGTAAAGGACGCCGCTGGCGGCTGCCCTTAGGCAATGATGCTTATACCGCATTAACGGGTAAGGCTGCCCTGCGTATTTGCAGGGAGGTAGCCACAGAACGCGACCTGTTTAACTGTCATGGTACATTCTATGAACTGCCTGCTGAAAATGCCGATGGGTATGCAAAAATACGCCCGGTATCTTCTCATAATTTCCGCATCAATGACTACGCCTCTTACCGGGGTTTACTGATCATGACGGGTATCGATCCTGCTGCGAAAGACAATGACCACATCATTGTATCAGCAGATAAGAAAGCCGCCGTATGGGCAGGTGTGATTGATGACCTCTGGAAAATGGGTAAGCCTGTTGGGCATGGTGGCCCCTGGAAAGATACGGATGTCAAGGCAAAGCAACCTTCTGATCCTTACCTGATCGGCTTTTATGATAAGCGTAGTTTGCAGTTATCGCATGATGCCGCTACACCCGTAACATTTACCATAGAAGCAGATCCCGTTGGTAACGGTCCCTGGATGAAGTACAGGGAAGTAACGGTTGCACCGGGGGAAAAATTTAGCTATATTTTCCCTAAAGGATTTGAAGCGCGCTGGATCCGTTTCAGCAGCAATAAAAATTGTAAAGCCACCGCGTTATTGCAATATGAATAATTAAATAATCAACAGGAAGTGATCAGACGGACGATTCTTACAGCTATCATTGTATGTTGTGCCTGGCTGCCGGCAGTTGCCGGCGATACGGTTACCCCTGCCGCAAAGGTCAGGCAGTTTAACATCCGTGAAAATGACAGCACCACTTATATCCTTAACCTGGCATTGGATGATGCCGGGCGTCCGCTTTATTATTTCAGAAATATTTTTACACCGGTTTGCTATACAGGTGAATGCAAACCGGTGTACATTAATTTTTACTGGGACCTGCTGGGAAATTATGAAAGATTTGACCTGCCCGGTAAAGAGGTGCTTACGAAACTGGATCATAGGGAGTTTAAAAAGGCTGACTATGAAAAGTTGCAGGAAATCCTCGCAAAGCCCAATTCCATATTGGCGGATCTGAAGATGGAAGATCTCATTGTTCCCGGTACGGAAAACCTGACGGATTCAGTAGATGCGAGAACAGGCGCCACACTTAAAACCATAAAAAATGAAGTGATAGAAGGCGCCGTTTATACCTGCTACACCCTTTGGCACCTGGCATACGGACAGGTTACCGATGAAATACTAAAGATCACGGAAACCTACAACGACAACCAGCTCCTGCATAATTTTCTGTCGGGAGATAACCATCACTATCAATATTGGGCGATGGAACGGGTGATGGATAAACAGGGAAATGTAACGTCCGGTTTTGAAGCAGACATCCGGAAAATTATCTCCGGAAAAAACATTTTCATAGCCCGGTATGCACTGCAAAAAGTAAACAACAGCTTTTTACAGGACAACGCTGCACAGGAATGGCTATGGCATACTTACGGGGATGCTGCCTATCCGCTGCAATTGACCGTATTGAAAAAGCTGGCTAACATATCCATCAGTAATAAACTGGCGGAGAGGGTGTCAACAAATTTATCAGGCGCCAACCCCGAACAATTCCGGCTCCTGTTGGCAGTATTGGCTGCACAAAAAATATTATCTGCCAAAGTAACGGAAAAGATGGCCGCTTACCTGGAAAATGGAGATACAACATATGCCGGGGAGATATACCGGGTGCTGAAGCAGCGGCCTGTTAATCATGCTATTAAAAAGAAGCTATCAGATTATGAACATAAAAATAACCAAACAACGGACTAATATGAGAACACTGCTTTGCATGCTCGTGCTATGCTTATTCACAGCCGGCTTGTCGGCGCAAAATCATGTTTTTGTTGAAACGGAATCATTCAACGATAAGGGTGGCTGGGTAGTTGATCAGCAGTCTTTTCCCGTCATAGGATCGTCGTACATCATGGCGCATGGCATGGGCAGACCCGTGAAAGATGCTACCACCACCGTAAATTTTCCGGCAAAAGGAAAGTATCATATCTGGGTGCGCACGAAAGACTGGGCGCCATTTCCGAAAGGCCCGGGAAAATTCCTGGTGTCGATAGATGATAAGCCACTCAACCCCGTTTTTGGAGAAAGCGGTTCGGATGAATGGAAATGGTACGATGCCGGAGAAACAACTATAAATACAGCAGCAATAAAATTATCACTGAAAGACCTCACAGGTTTTAACGGTCGTTGCGATGCCATCTTGTTTACGGATGCCAAAAACTTTACGCCGCCTAACAAACTTGATGAGCTGAACGCCTTCAGGAAAAAAGTGCTGCATTTATCAGGCAAGCCAGCAGTGGCCGGCAACTTCGACCTCGTAGTCGTAGGTGGTGGTATTGCAGGCACCTGCGCTGCTATATCTGCTTCCAGGCTGGGGCTGAAAGTGGCGCTGATACAGGATCGTCCGGTATTGGGAGGAAATAACAGTTCTGAAGTAAGGGTACACCTGATGGGAGATATTGACAAGAATTATTATCCCAAACTGGGCAGGATTGTGCGGGAAATGGACAACGGAGATCCGGGCAACGGCAACCCCGATGCGAAAGAATATGGCGACAAAAGAAAAAATGATATTGTAAACGCAGAGAAAAATATTTCTTTGTTCCTCAACACACATGTATATAAAGTAGAGAAAAAAGATAACCAGATTATTGCGGTGACAGGGAGAAATATTTCGACCAATGAAGATACCCGTTTTACCGGCACTTATTTTTCTGATTGTACCGGCGATGGCACCGTAGGATATCTCGCGGGCGCAAATTTCCGGATGGGCAGGGAAAGCAAGGATGAAACAGGCGAGTCGCTGGCTGCTGAAAAATCCGATAGCTTTACGCTGGGCACTTCCAATTTATGGGCATCTGTAGAACGCGATACTGCCACTACATTCCCTGAAACGCCTTGGGCTTTACAGTTTTCAGATGAGTATCATATCGACGCTTATAAGTCTGACTGGGAATGGGAAACGGGTTTTGGTAACTTCAATACCATCTATGACGCAGAAAAAATCCGTGATCATAATCTCCGGGCTATTTATGGTAACTGGTCGTATCTTAAACATAATAAGTCCGGCAAGTATGCTAAACAGCAACTCGCCTGGGTAGCCTACATCGGTGGAAAGCGGGAGTCAAGAAGGATTATAGGCGATCATGTGCTAAACCAGATGGATATCCAGGAAGGGAAACAATACCCTGATGGTTCCGTAACAGCCACCTGGACGATAGACCTGCACTTCCCGGATGCTAAGAACAGCCAGTATTTTGAAGGACAGGAATTTTTTGCGGGTACCAGGCATATTAAAGTAGCGCCATACACGATTCCATACCGTTGCCTGTATTCACAGAATATTTCCAACCTGTTCATGGCGGGCAGAAATATCAGTACCACACACGTAGCTTTTGGTAGTACCCGTGTAATGCGCACCTGTGGCATGATGGGAGAGGTTGTTGGATTTGCTGCGTTTGTAGGTAAGAAATACAATACCACACCAAGAGGTGTTTATAAAGATCACCTGAAAGAATTAATGGCTATCCTGAAAGATTAATATATCATTGGGAAGATGAAGATATTGACTTTGCTGCTGGGATTTTTTTCAATATTGTCAACGTCCGGGTTAGCGGTGGCAGCCACCCGTGATTTGCCTGTAATAAGCCTGGAAGGGGTTACGCAGGGCACTACTTATCACATCCGCTACCTGGACGGGCAGCAACGGAATTTTAAACAACTGGTAGACTCCGTGTTGATGGATATTGATAAATGTTTATCTACCTATCGCACGGATTCCGAGATTTCACTTTTCAATCAATCGGATCAATATGAATTTCAGTTGCCTTATTTTTATCCGGTACTGAAAAAATCAGCAGAAGTATATGTCGCTACGCAGGGTGCTTTTGATCCTACGGTAATGCCGCTGGTGGCCGCTTACCGGGCTGCAAAAAAAACGGGAAAACTTACCTCTCCCCGGCGGGTGGACTCATTGTTGCAATATGTGGGCTTTCACCTGATTTCCTTTGATGAATTTTCGGTGCGCAAGTTGAATACAAACGTCCGGCTGGATTTTGATGCTATCGCACAGGGCTATACGGTGGACGTGATGGCAGCGTTGCTGGAATCAAAAGGCATCACCAGCTATATGGTGGAAGTGGGAGGTGAGCTGCGTAGTAAAGGAAAGAAATCTGATCATGCCTACTGGACCATAGGTATAGAAAACCCATTCCATTCTGATGGCCTGCAATCCGTAATGAGACTGGTTGACAAGGCTGCCGCCACTTCCGGTAATTATCGTAATTATTATAAACAGAACGGGCATACCTATAGTCATATCATTGATCCCAGAACGGGGTATTCCCGACAGGACCCCTTGCAGAGTGCAACGGTTTTTGCCAATGATGCCATGACCGCAGATGCTTATGCAACGGCGTTCCTGGTAATGGGACTGGAAGCAACCAAACAGTTCCTTTCCGGCAGGCATGACCTGGATGCATACCTGATCTATGCAGATGATAAGGGTACATTAAAAACATATGCTACGGCAGGGATTAAAAATGATGTTGTTCCCGGACGCTGATTTTCTTCATAAGTTTTTTATAACCTCTTTTAAAAAAATGTGTATTTTATGCTTGTTAAACCATGCATGCATATTTTATGAAAGGAACCGTCCTCATCTTTTGTTTATTGTTATCCGTTGTTAACGCTTTGTCAGCACAGGAAACAGCCGGCATCCGGTTTTCAGACATGAATTATGAAGCAGCATTGAAGGCTGCAAAGGAATCAGGTAAACTGGTATTTATTGATGTATATACTACGTGGTGTCCGCCTTGCAAGCGGATGGAAAAGGAGATTTTTCCATTGGCAGAAGTTGGTAACACGTATAATAAATCATTTATTAACTGCAGAATTAATGCAGAAGATAAGGAAGGCAGTGTGGTAGCCAGGAAGTATAACGTTGGCGGCTATCCGACGTATTTATTCCTCAATGAAGAAGGAGAAGTGCTGCACAGAGGATTGGGGTACAATCCTGACCCTGCGGTATTTCTGCGGCTGGCGAAGGTGGCCGCTGATAACGCAAAGCGCAACTGGACTGTGGAGAGCATGCAAAAGAAGTATGCGCAAAAGAAAAACGACCCTGATTTTTTGATTACCTATATCAGGAAACTGGAAGAACTGCATATGGATAAGGATGTACAAGCCCCGCTGGATCAATATCTTAGCCTGATAAGAGATGATGCGGCCTTTACTTCTTTCAATATTAATTTTCTTTTACAGCATATTAAAAGCATACCATCCAATACGGTTGATTTTATAATAGCGCACCAGGATGATTTTGTAGCAGGGATCTTACCAGACGAGCTTTATCCGGAAAAGATCAGTAGAACAAAAGAAGAGAAGTATGGTTCAGTCATGAACAATGTTATTATGGGAAGCATGGTCACCGCTATTTCACAAAAGGATAAAGCGTTGTTTGAGCTGATCCACGACAAGGCCCGGCAGGTGAAGCATCTCGGAGGAAAATTCCAGCTCTCTTTTTTTGGGTTCAGTACGCAGTTTAGCGTCACTACAAAAGATACAACGGGGCTGATCAAACAGTTGCATGCTTTTGCGGATACCACCTTACCATCAGAAATGAAGAACCTGTCGCAGTATAGCCAGCGTTTTTATGACCACTGGTATTATCCCTATCTTATTGGAAAAGAAGACAGCACTAAAATAAAGGATTTCGTGGCGGAGAAGGAATCCTGGAAGGGCAATTATCAGCGGTATCTGGCAAAAACAGTAGATAATGCAGCCCGGAGATACCTGGAATTTGGAACGTCCCGTGATGATTTCCAGCAAGGCATTACTTTGGGCAAAACGGCTGCGGAACTGAATAAGGAAATCCCTGACGCATTCAATACCATGGCCTTACTATATTATAAAACCCACCGGCAAAAAAAGGCCCTTAAATATCAGCGGCAGGCGGTGAGCCTGAGTAACCAGCAGCAGAGAGCCGTAATGGAGCAGCAGTTAAACAACATGAAATTACGAAAGGCGATCGACGAGTAAAGAATGGGATATGCCCATTTTTAGCATGTTGGTAGTATATAAACAGGGTTTTGGGATTATCCCCTTGAAAAGTTGTGAAAATAATATTCTTTACAATCGATTGTTTTATATATTTTTGACAACATAGTAATTCACTGTACACAGTACACTTATACCAAGACCAAAATCACGTAGCCAGAATCATTTTTTCCAAAATCACTTAAAAACTTCCACGTATGCACGTATCAATCAAATAATGCTTTTTTTCAGGTAGCTGAATGCAAACGTTTGCAATGTCTGCTTTCGGCACCAATAGTATCTACCGGTATGCACCGGTACGGGTTTCTTATTGCTTATAAAATTTACGTTATGCAAAATCATTTACCTCGTTCTTTATCATCACCCGGCTGCTGTGCCAGGTGGTTGCTGTTTGCATTAATACCGGCTGCGGGTCTGTTTCATACAGCCACTGCAGCCTCACCCGCTTCGTTATCCGGCTCCTATGCCATCTTTCAACGTGATACGGTGCAAAGCCACGTTGTAAATGGTATCGTTACGGATGATACCAAACAACCCCTTCCCGGGGTAACAGTGGCGCTGAAAGGCAGCTCCATCGGTACCGTCACCGGTCCCGCCGGACAATACTCCCTGCGCATCCCCACTGCAACGGGTACCCTGGAATTTTCTTCCCTGGGTTTTGTAAAAAAAGAAATGGTTTTCAATGGGCAGAAAACCATCAACATACAACTGGCCACCGACCAGAAAGCTCTCGGTGAAGTAGTAGTGGTAGGATATGGCACACAAAGGAAAGTAAACCTGGTAGGTGCAGTATCCGCCATCAAAGTAGATGAAAAAATTACCAGCCGCGCATTACCCAATGCGTCCTCCGCGCTGGCAGGACTCGTTCCCGGCCTCGCAGTAACGCAATCTTCCGGTATGGCCGGCAGAAACTCCGCCAGCCTCATGATCCGCGGCCTTGGAACAGTGAACAATGCCAACCCCCTCGTGGTAGTAGATGGGATGCCAGATGTAGACATTAACCGTATCAACATGAATGATGTGGAAAGCATCTCTGTATTGAAAGATGCTACGTCCGCCTCTGTATACGGTTCCCGTGCAGCCAACGGCGTTATCCTGATCACCACAAAATCCGGTAAAGGACAAAAAAGAACGGCCATCAATTTCAACGGCTACTACGGCGTACAGGTACCTACCAAAGCATACAATTTCATGGCGGACTATCCCCGCGCACTCACGGTAGAACAACGCCTGGCCGCTGTCAACACGCTGAAAAAGAACTGGCTTTTTAAAGATGGTACCATCGATCAGTGGATGGCAATGGGCATGATAGACCCGCTGCGTTATCCCAATACCGACTGGTGGGATATCATCATGCGCAACGGATCTAACCAGAATTACAATCTCTCCGCATCCGGTGGTACGGATGTATCCAATTTCTTCATCTCTGTAGGTGTTCAGAATGAAGAAGGACTACAGATCAATAACGATTATAAACGCTATAACGCCCGCTTCAGCTACGATTACAAACTGCGTAAGAATATGAATGCAGGCGTGAAGTTCTACGGCAACTGGTCCAACCTTTCCTATGCACTCGAAGATGGCTTTACAGATGATGCATCCACCAACACTGCCGGATTTGACATGCAATACGCTATTGCAGGCATCACCCCCTACGATCCTGTTACGGGGCAGTATGGCGGTGTAATGGCCTACAACGAGGATCCACAGGCCTACAACCCTTATACACTTTATATCAATAGCCTGAGTCATCAAAACCGCCAGGAAGCCAATGGCAATATATTCTGGGACTGGACACCGGTAAAAGGACTCACCGCCCGGGTAGACTACTCCCTTAATTATTACAACCAGTTCCGCTGGAGTGCCAATATGCCGAACCGGTCATACAATTTCCAGACGGATGCTCCCGGCAGCCGCGTATACGTTGGCGAAAACGCCGGCGTAGGCAACTATACCAACACCGGTTATAAAACAATGCTGAGCGGCCGGCTGAATTACCACAAAGCCTTCGGCAAAAATCATGACCTGAATGTATTAGGTGTATATAGTGAAGAATATTGGTACGACCGTTACCAGGGAACTTCCCGTAACGACCGCCTCAACCCCACACTGCATGAAGTGGATGCCGCCCTGCCGGGTATCATGAGCACCGGCGGTAACTCCAGCACGGAAGGTCTTCGCTCTTATATCGGTCGTGTAAACTACACCGCATATGACCGGTACTTATTTGAAGCCAACTTCCGTTATGATGGTTCTTCCAAGTTCCTGCCAGGCAGCCGCTTTGGATTTTTCCCCTCTGTGGCACTGGGATGGCGCTTCACGGAAGAGGGCTTTATTAATGCCTTCACCAACAGCTTCCTGAGCAGTGGTAAAGTCAGGATTTCCTATGGCGGTTTAGGTAACAACAGCGGTGTTGGCAAATATGAACAACAGCCAACACTTGGTTCCAGCAGTTACATACTTGGCAACACCATCGCCAAAGGTCTTGTAAATGAGAAGATGGTGAACGCAGCCCTTTCATGGGAAACAACTTCCGTGCTGAACGTAGGCCTGGATCTCGGTTTCCTGGATAGCCGCCTCAACGTGGAACTCGATTATTACAACCGTTTAACATCCGGCATGAACCGTCCTTCTGATATGTCTATCCTCCTCACCGGCGCTTATGTGGCTCCCCGCAGAAACATCGGTAACCTCCGCAACCGCGGTGTGGAAGGTAATTTCACCTGGACAGACAGGGTAGGACAATTTCATTACAGCGTAAACCTGAATGCTTCCTACAATGCTACCGTACTGGAAGAATGGAACGAATACCTCGACCGCGGCTGGATTTTCCTTGACATGCCTTATCACTTCCTGTATACTTACCAGGATGCCGGTATTGCGCAAACATGGGAAGATATTTACAAGGCTACACCACAGGGAGCATCTCCCGGCGATATCCTCCGCAAAGATGTGAATGGTGATGGCAGAATAGATGGAAATGATAAGGTAGCCTATCCCAATATTCAACGCGACAGGCCCACAACCAACTTCGCACTGGGCGCCAATGTATCCTGGAAAGGATTCGACCTCGCTGTATTACTCCAGGGCGCTACCGGTCGTAAAGACTACTGGTTGAACATCTACAATAATGTCAACCCCAGTACTGCCCGCTATGCCGCCTCCTGGGGACACTGGGAAAATCCATGGACTGTTGAGAACCGCGATGGTGCGTGGCCGCGTTTGGGTGGTAATGCCAACCGGGAAGAAACTACTTTCTGGCTGGACGATCTCACCTATCTGCGTTTGAAGAACATCCAGCTGGGCTATACGGTACCGATAAACTGGCTGAAAAGGGCTGGTATCAACAGTGTCCGCATCTACGGCTCCGCTGAAAATATAGCTACCATCACTTCATTCCGTGGTCTTGACCCTGAATTAACAGGCAACAAAAGTAATGCGTACCCATTGAATAAAGCTTATTCCGTGGGTATTAACGTGGGTCTTTAAAAGAGGTAATTATGAAAAAACTAACTGCTATTATACGTCTTGTAACGGTGCTCACCGGGGTTACGATACTCACCGGTTCCTGTACAAAAAACCTGCTTGACCAGGTATCTACCACCGAATTGAATTCGGATTTCTTCTGGAAAACGGAAGCCGATGCCACCGTAGCCATGATGGGCGCCTATGCGGATATCCGGCCACTCTTTGACCGGGATTACTACCTGGACGGACAAGGTGAATACCTACGCGTTCGTGGTACCAGTGTCACAAGTGGTAACCTGCAAAAAGGAGATGCCTATTTTCCGTCCAATAATTCTGCGTATAGCCCTTCCGGTTATGGCGACAAATTAGACAGGATGTATGAACGTCTTTACGGTGGTGTGAACCGTGCAAACTATGTGATTGAGAACGTCACCAAAATGCTGCCGAATGCCAGCGCGGCTTCAAAGCCTGAACTGGAGCGGATCATCGGGGAAGCCCGTTTACTGCGTGGTATGGTGTATTTCCGCCTGATCTCCATGTGGGGCGATGTACCATATATCGATCACGTGATCTTTCATAACGAAGAAGTGGCCAGTCTGGCCCGCATACCGATAGCTATCGTGAAAGATTCTATCATGGCTGACTTCACCTATGCTTTTGACAAACTGCCTGTAAAAGCAGACGAAATAGGCCGTGCTTCAAAACCGGCGGCATTGGCTTTCCGCGGTAAACTGCAATTATACTGGGCCTGCTGGAATAAATTCGGTTGGCCGGAGCTGTCTACCTTCAAAGCTGATCCCGGTGCTGCTACAGTGGCTTATAATGCAGCAGCAGCAGATTTTAAACAGGTGATCGATAATTATGGCCTCACCCTTTTCCGCAATGGTGAACCCGGAGATTGTGATAGCCTGGGTAAAGCCGTTAAATTACCCAATTACTACTACCTGTTCCTCCCGGTAGCAAACGGCGATGGTGAAATGATCATGTCTTTCACACACGGCGGTACCGGTACCGGTCAGGGTGAAGAACTGATGCGTGATGTAGCCGGGAGATCACATGAAGGCTCACAGTGCTGGGTATCTCCGCGCTATGAAATCGCAGACAGGTACCAGTCCATTACTACCGGCGAATTTGCGCCCAAGCTGATCCCGACAGATCCGAAAGACGCAGATGCCAGAACCAAACCCAACTCCGCACTCAATCCGCAAAGCTATGCTGACAGGGATTACAGGATGAAGGCTTCCATTATGTGGGATTATGAAATGAGCATAGGAATGATATCCCTGAAGTCTACCGGCTTTCTTCCCTTCATTTATAAAACATGGAACCAGGCAGTAAAAATAGATGGGGTTAACTATATGAGCTATAACACAGACGGCAGTAACTCCGGTTATGTGTTGCGCAAATTCCTCCGTAACTACGCAGGGCAGGGACGCAGCGACGGTGACTACGCTTATCCTGTGATGCGTCTTGCAGATGTATTCCTGATGTATGCGGAAGCAACCAATGAGGTGAATGGTCCGCAGGCAAAAGCTATTGAACTGGTGAACAGGATCAGGCACCGTGGTAATCTGCCTCCTTTGAAAGGAGATAAAACCGCAGACAAGACAGCCTTTTTCAGCGCCATAGAACAGGAACGTATCATAGAATTATACGGCGAAGGACAACGTAGTTTTGATCTCCGCCGCTGGAGAGCCATTGAAAGAGTATGGAATCCTCCCTACGGCGATGGTGTGTGGCGTATAGATACACAGGGCGCCCAGCAAACACGTTATTTTCAGAATACTTCTGAAAGAAGTTACCAGCAGTGTTACATTTTCAAAATACCGCAAAGTGAACGTGACCGCAATCCTAACCTGACACAAAACACCCCGTGGTTATAAAGACTTTTTAATTAAAAATATTAACGAGATGAAAAAGTATTCCATCATCACCTTCATGATACTGTTTACCGCGCTTGTATGGAGTAGTTGCAAGAAAGATCAGCCTATAGATGAAGACGGCCTGCTCATCACTACCCGCGCCGAATGTTACGTGAGCAACTTTGAGTTGCTGGGTTCCGATTTCCAGACAGTCAGGACACAGAATGCTGTGATCGATACAGTGGCCTGCACCATTGGTGTGGAGGTTTTTTATGGTACCGATCTGAAAAACCTTTTCCCGCAATTCTCACTGGTATCTGATGCTAAACTGGATCCGAAAATTGTAGGGAAGGTCGACTTTTCTGATCTGGCCAATCCTAAACAGTACACGGTCATCTCCGGAAACCGCCAGGTAAAAAAGACCTATAAGGTGCTTATTACCGTTCAGCAAAAGTGATTTACATCTTAAAACATTGATTATGCCAGGTAAATATTTTCAATACACATCGTTACTTTTGTCGGGTCTCCTGTTGATGGCGGCGTGTACAAAGAACAAGGACTACGCCATTCCAACACCCAAGAACGAGTTGCAGAATGATTGTATCAAGCGGTCGTTGGGACCCAATGTAATAGGCTTGAATATAGAATTTGCATATGCCATGGCGATTCCCGCGGCTAAAGGAAAACTTGTTTCGGCGCAGGTGGAGGCCTCCATCGCCGGTGCAGCAGGCACTTATCTTGAAAACAATTCTTACTACACAGACGGAGGTGGTATCGATGTTGGTGTACCCATTGGTGACCCGTCAACCACCAAGGAAAACCTGACCACCGTGGCGTTTACAAAAGATACCAATGCAGCCACCCTCCGGTATTATTATAAAATTCCGGAAGAAGCCCGTGGTAAATCCGTGACGTTCACCTTCAGCGCCAAAAGCAGTAATGGCGAAACAATCACCTATGCCATGGGGCCTTATGAGGTAGCGAAGATGGACATGCAGCTGGACCTCAACCTCACTGATGGGAAAGCATTTTATATTTCCATCGCAGACATGGCGGTGTATAATGCCCAGGATGCGGCTACCCATGCCGATCAGATAGACCTGGTATATCTGTACCGTTCTATTCCGAATATCACTTTTAATCATTCGCTGGTATCGCCTGCTGCTGATCCTGAATACCTGCCGGGGGTAGTATTGCCTCCTAACGTAAACAGGGATACGAAAATCAGTAAAGTGTGGAACCTGCGCGATTTTCACCTCGCCAGGCTGCAATACGGTATTTACATCGATGACCTGGACTTTGAAAAGCTGAATATCTCGGATGCGCCTGACTTCGCGATCAATCTGAAATCGGAGGCCGGCGCCTGGGTGGAAACAGCCGACGGTAAATACCGCGCTTACATCTACATGAATAAAGTAGATAATGCCAAAAAAAGTGCTGTTATGAGCATGAAACGGTATACGCTTAAATAAAAGTGATGGATGGAACCACTGGTTGATGTATGACCAGTGGTTCCACCTGTTATTTATTTTGTTGAGGATTTTTGTTATTCCATAATTCCACGTTCATGAAAAGGCAGCTTGTTATCCTGCTGACCTGCGCAGCTATCGCAGTTTTTTTCCTGATGAAACCCATGCATGCATGGGCGCAGTCGTTTATTCACCCGGGCCTGAACCAAACCGGCAAGGACCTGGCTTATATGAAAGACCGGGTATTGAAAGGGGTAGAACCGTGGAAAGGCGCCTATGACAGGCTGAAGGCATCCACAGATACAGCCTATAACGTGGAGGCATATACGCATGTGCTGCGCGGCCCGTATGGTAAACCTAATATCGGTGGCAACGAATTATCGAAAGGTGCCGGTATGGCTTATGATTGTGCCCTGTTATGGTATATAACGGGAGATAAAAAATACGCTGATAAAGCAATAGCGATTATCGATGCATGGTCCGGTCAACTTTGGGATTTTGATTATAATGATGCCAAATTGCTGGCGGCATGGACCGGCCATGTATTTTGTAATGCAGCTGAAATCCTGCGCCATACCAATGCCGGCTGGAAACCGGCGGAGATAGACCGGTTTACACAAATGCTGATGACGGTATATTACCCGCTGATGCGTGACTACTATCCCCAGGCCAATGGTAACTGGGACGGCGCTATCATTCATTCGCTGATAGCGATGGCCGTTTTTACAGACAACCGTACTTTGTTCGGCAATGCGGTGGATCACTTTTTACTCGGACCGGTAAACGGCAGCATCTTCAAATATATTTATCCCAGCGGGCAATGCCAGGAAAGCATGCGCGATCAGGGGCATGTGCAGCTGGGCCTGGGTGAATTTGCCGGCGCCGCACAGATAGCCTATACGCAGGGGGTAGACCTGTTTTCTATTGCGGACAACAGGATCGCACTGGGTTATGAATACACCGCAGGATTTATCCTGGGCGAAACCCCGCATTGCTATGGCGTTATATCCGAACGTGCAAAAGCACTGAGAGATGATTATGAATATGTGTACCGGCATTATACCGCACAAGGTATTTATCTCCCTAACACAAAAAAAGCAGCAGATTCCATAAGGCCAAAGGCCAGCCGTAGTATATTAACAGCCACCCGCGTACCCACCGGGAAAGAAAAACAGCAGCTACGTGCACCCGTTGCCGGTAGTACCGGCTATATTGCCGGGGCAGGCGCACATTCTGATGTAAAGATCCCTGCGGATGCCATCTTTGTGGCACCCGGCGAATCTATCCAGGATGCCCTGAACACGGCCACAGGCACCCATCGCTGGGTAGTGGCCAAAAAAGGAATTCATACGCTGCCTGCTACGCTTAAAATGCCATCCGGCGTTACGTTGGCGGGTGAAGGGATCGGCACTACGCTGTTCCTCGATCCTAAATCCGGGCAACGGGAGGCTATCGTCAACGCATCCGGCGATATGCAGGATATTACGATCCGCGACCTGCTGATCGAAGGCAGCCCCAAAACGGAAGTGGCCTCTGACCCTAACGGCAGTCGCTCCTTCCGCGGAGGTAGTAACCGCGGTGGTATCATCTTCCGCGCTGATGCGGAAGGGAAAATGAAAAATCTCCGGTTTATTCATCTCACTATACAAAATTGTACTTTCAATGGGCTGCTGGTCAGCGGCGCCGATGATATTACAATTACCCGCTGCGACTTTACAGAAAACGGTTCCAGCGTGGTACCCGGCCCGCGGTTACAACATAATCTTCTCCTTACACATTGTCGCGGTATTAAGATCAGCGACAGCAGAATGGATACATCGCCCTATGGCAGCGGTATTGCACTGTCGGCATGCCAGGAGGCCGGCATCGTTAATTGTGAAATTGCCAGGAATGCCAACTACGGCATCCTGCTGGCGGAGTGTAAAAATATTACGGTAAAAGGAAGCCTTCTGGAAGGAAACAACAGGGGTGGAATTATGCAGGAACACCTGTACAAAGGAAATGTAAACATCGATACGCGTCATAATATCATTCACTACAATGGAGACCCTAAATGAATACAAGGGCTTCATGCATAAATCAGGATTAATGAACAAAATCATTTTCTTCATCTTGTGTTTAGGTGTAAACATGCCGGTTTTCGCAAACGCAGGTGATCCGCCGCAGACCTTCCTCATTAAACCGGCTGCGCTGCTGCATGCAAAGGAAAAAATAAAACAGCACGATCCCGCTATGCAACAGGCGTTGACCGAATTGCTGGCCGTTGCCGATAAAACATTGCAGCAGGAAGTATACTCGGTTGTTTTTAAAAGTAAGGTGCCACCCAGCGGCGACAAACATGACTACATGAGTGTAGGCCCTTACTGGTGGCCGGATTCCAGCAAGCCAAACGGATTGCCTTACATCCGGAAAGATGGCGAAGTAAATCCGGAACGTTTCACGATCAAGGATGCTACCTATCATAATGCCATTTGCAACAACGCACAGGTGTTGGGGCTCGCCTGGTTTTATACCGGCGATACCAAATATGTTACACAAGCCACAAAGCTGCTACGCGCCTGGTTCCTGGACCCCGCCACGCGGATGAATCCTAATCTTAATTACGGTCAGGCCATTCCAGGTCGCACCGATGGCAGGGGAATCGGTTTGATTGACACCCGCGCCCTGACCTCTCTCATCGATGGCGTTCAGTTGTTGAAAGGCGCTCCCGGATTTACAGCAGCAGACTACAAAGGTATTCAGGACTGGTACAAAGCGTTCCTGCACTGGATGCGCACCAGTCCCGTTGGAATGGATGAAGCCGACCAGCGTAATAACCACGGCACCTGGTATGATGTGCAGACAGTAGCCATTGCATTGTTTACCGGGCAAAAAGAACTGGCTGCAAAGATGCTGAAAGAACAAACAGAACAACGTATCGAAAGCCAGTTGAAGCCCGACGGCAGCCAGCCACTGGAGCTGGCGCGCACGCTCTCCTGGAATTATTCAGGGATGAATCTCAAAGGCTTTTTTGAACTGGCCATGCTCGCTGAAAATGTAGGGATTGATTTGTGGCATTATGAAACGCCCGGAAAGAAAAGTCTGAAAAAGGCTTTCCTGTTCCTGTTGCCTTATGCAGCAGGTACACAACCCTGGCAGCATAAACAGATCAAACCTTTAAATAATAAGGAATACCTGCAACTGGCTTTGGTAGCCAAAGAGAAGTACCCTGATGTAAATCTTTCATCCTTGTGGAAAGGAGAGGCACCAAAGGGAAACTATTTGTGGGAGCTCACTAACTGGATCTTTTAAACCTAAACGTTTACGCTTATGCGTTATCTTTTTTTATCGGCATCCTGCCTGTTTTTGCTGGCCGGCACACTGTTCACCTGCACGCCGGCAAATGCCACCGGTACGGAAGATTCATTGCTGGCAGGACTTCGTCAGGAACATCCCCGCTTGTTGGCCACCGCAGCTGATTTCAAACGGATAGCACAGGAAAGAGAAACCGATGCGTATGTGAAAACTGCTTTTCAGAAAATATATCAACAGGGGGAAGAAATTATTAAAGCGGCGCCTTCTATCTATGAAATCCCGGATGGCAAACGGTTGCTAGCCACCAGCAGAAGGGTAGTAGACCGCGTTTCTATATTGGGCTTCCTGTATCGTACCACCGGTGAAGAACGCTTTGCGGCGCGTGCCTGGCAGGAATTGTTGCCCGCATCCCGGTTCCCCGATTGGAACCCTTCACATTTCCTCGATGTAGGGGAGATGACTTTTGCTTTTGCATTGGGGTATGACTGGTTGTATGATTATTGGAATAAAGACCAGCGGCATATCATTAAATCGGCGTTGATGGAGAAAGGGCTGTCCCGTGCATTGCTGGCCTACGAAGGACTGGCCGTGCGCGAAAACAGCTGGTGGATCAATGTGCCCCACAACTGGAACCAGGTATGTAATGGCGGCATCGGTGTGGGCGCTTTGGCTATTGCAGACGAAGAGCCTAAGCTGGCTACGGCTATATTGAAAAATGTATTGCAGCATTTACCTACTGCCATGAAACATTTTGCACCCGATGGCGCATGGAATGAAGGCCCGGGTTATTGGAACTATGCCACCAGGTACAATGTAGCTATTATAGCCGCGCTGAAGAGCGCACTGGATAAGGATTTTGGGTTGAATGAGATAGATGGGTTTTCCAAAACAGGTCTCTTTCCTTTGTATCTCAACAGTCCCATTAACCGGTCTTTTAATTATGCAGATGGGGGAGATGGTCCTATAAGAGGCGCCCAACTCTTCTGGTTTGCGAAACAGTTTCAGCAACCCGAAGTAGCACAATACCTGTATCATTTCCAGCCTGCTGATCCCTTTGCATTGTTATGGTACGATGCAAGCCTGGTGAAGACTTCCCCGCAACTGCAACCCGATCACTATTTCCGTATAGCCGAAGTAGTTACCATGCGCAGCCGGTGGAATGATTCCACCGCTACGTTCGTAACCTTCAAAGCCGGCGACAATAAAGCCAATCACAGTCATCTTGATCTGGGCAGCTTTATCCTGGATGCGTTAGGGCAAAGATGGATTGTGGATTTGGGGGCAGATGATTATAATATGCCGGGATATTTCAACAGCAGTAAAAACGGGCAACGCTGGACATACTACCGTACCCGCGCAGAAGGGCATAATACCCTGGTGATTGCGCCAGGGGCAGCACCTGATCAGGATCCGCTGGCCAACACACAGGTAGTGGATTTTACCAGTCAACCTTCAGCTGCATACGCTATCATGGATCTTACACCTGCCTATGCGGCGCAATCGAGCGCGGTAAAACGCGGTATCGCCCTGCTGAAGAAAAGCAACAGCGTGGTAGTGCAGGACGAAATCACCAACCTTACACCCGCGGATGTGTATTGGTTTGCACACAGTCGTGCAGCCATTAAGCTGGATGCCCGTAAAAGATCTGCCACCCTGGAGCAGAACGGCAGGCAATTTATTGCTACGCTGGTATCGCCTGCCAACGCCACTTTCAGCGTGATGCCCGCAGCGCCGCTGCCTGGATCTCCGCATCCTGCGCAGAACAATCCTAATAAAGGGATACAGAAATTAGCCGTACACCTGCCTGCCACTACAAGCACACGTATTGTGGTAGTGTTTCATCCGGCAGGGGTTAAAACCGGTAGTGCATTCACCCGGCCACTGGCGCAATGGAAATAATAATTATTCAGTGTATTAAATGCAACAGATATGATCAAAAGATGGTTGTTTACCTGCATATTCCTGGCGGCCGGCCTTACCTTGATGGCGCAACAAAACCTGTTGAGCGGCAGGTATACGGAGGCGCAACTGGCACAGCTGCTGATACCGCAGGCCACCTGGAAACCCTTTCCCCCGGCGGCCGACAGGGCAGCATGGGCAAAAGCGGATCCTGAAACGGGAAAGGCGCTCATCAGCAAAGCGGAAGGCTATCTCAACTACGAATGGCCGGGAATACCGGCGGTGAAGTCGTTGCTGATCGTACGTACCGGCAACCGCAGTGAGTACCAGGATATCGCCAACAGGAAACGGCAGGCATTAGCTACTTTATTGCTGGCAGAAGTGTATGAAAATAAAGGCCGCTTCACCGATGATATTATAAACGGCGTATGGTCTATCTGTGAAGAATCTTTCTGGGGCGCCTCTGCGCACCTGCCGCGCAATAAGGAGCTGGCTGGACTGGTAGATGTATCAGCGCCTTTTGTAGAACTCTTTTCAGCAGAAACAGCTACGTTGTTATCATGGGTGGATTATTACGCCGGACCAAAACTGGATGCCGTATCGCCGCAGGTAAGAAAAAGGATCTATTACGAAATCAATAACCGCATCTTTCAACCGCTGATGACCAAACATCATGGCTGGATGAGCAGTAATGCCAACGGCAGGCGGCCGAATAACTGGAATCCGTGGATCTGTTCCAACTGGCTCAACTCCGTATTGTTAATTGAAAAAGATGATACGAAACGGGTATCTGCGGTGCATAAAATACTGGGTGTACTGGATAATTTCCTGAATCCGTATCCTGCCGATGGTGGCTGTGATGAAGGACCCGGCTACTGGGGGGCGGCAGCTGCATCTCTCTATGATAATATTTCCCTGCTCAATCTTGCCAGCAACAATGCTTTCACTTATGTATTCAGTGATGAGAAGGTGCGGAATATGGGGCAGTTTATTTACAAGGCACAGATCAGCGAACATTATTTCCTGGACTTCGCAGATGCAGACCCACAGCCGGGTATGGCAGGTAGTATGATCTACCGTTTTGGGAAAGATATCAAAGATACCGCTATGATGCAGTTCGGTGCTTACTATATCCGGGATGGCAGTAAAGGGGCTATCGGTAATTATATGTTCTTCCGTAATTTCTTCTCGCTGTTTATGCAGGATGAATTTAAGCATGCCACCAAAGGGCTCGCCTTACCTGTGGACGTGTGGTGGCCTGATTTGCAGGTGATGGTAGCGCGCGACCGGCAGGGTAGCACCGATGGCTTCTTTGTGGCCGCAAAAGGCGGTAACAATGATGAAAGCCATAATCATAATGATATCGGAAGCTATGTCGTGTATTACGATGGACGACCGGTGCTGATTGATGTGGGCCGCGGCACCTATACCGCTAAAACTTTCAGCAATAAAAGATATGAGATATGGAACAACCGTTCCGACTATCATAACCTGCCTACCGTGAATGGTTATACGCAATTGGCCGGTAGTCGTTACAAAGCAGAGGCCGTAGTCTATAAATCGGGCGCTTCCTACAGCCAGCTGACGATGAATATCGGCGCTGCCTATCCTGCTGAAGCGGGCATCAGCAAGTGGAACCGCAGTATCCGGCTCAACAGGAACAAACAGGTACAGATAGAAGACCAGGTACAACTTACGAGAGGAGATGCTATCACACAACACCTGATGACCTGTTATCCGGTGGATGTATCCGTACCCGGTAAACTGGTTATCCATGCCGCTACCGCTACGGGTACAGCAAAAGATTTCTATGTACATTACCCGGCGAAGCAGCTGGTGGCCAGTGTAGAGAAAATACCTTTGGAGCAGATGGAAGATCAGGGCGTAAAACAAAAATGGGGAGATAATATTTACAGGATTAGTTTAAAATCCATCTCGCCGGCAACAAAAGATAAATTCATTTTTTCTGTTACTGCGCATTAGTGTTCCGGTAGGCTGATTAAGCTTTACCACCGAGGTTGTTGATGATCAGGCTCAAAAATTTAACGGTCGTATTATAATCTTCCGGGTTTGAGCCTGACATCATTTTTTCTTTTACTTCCTGCTGCAGGGTTTCCATCTTTGCAAATGCATGTTTGCCCATATCGGTCATGAAATAATTATCCTGCGCTATCATCACCCATTCGCGGCTGATGAGCGAGGAGAGGATGTCATCCAGTTCAGTTGCAGTGATAAACCTGCTCACCTTCGGATAGTAGTCTTTTTTGTTAAGCTGTCCGTCATCTTTAATGTTCTTCAATACCTGCCAGTGGAACCTGGTGATACCGAGACTTTCAAAGGAAGCATCAAATGTACTGGTGATGAGGCTATCAGCCTCTTTAAGATACCAGCCTATTGGTTTCATGGGAGCCATCGTAAGCAGTATTTAAGCGTGAATGGTGCAGGTGATCTCTATCATGATCGTATCATAATGGAAATAGAACCCGAAGTTTTTCCTGATTTTCTGTGGGGCCTGTTCAAGTGCAATACCGCCTTGTTGCAGGCGTTGGTAAGTTTCCTGCACTTCCGTTTCACCGGGAAGATAGAACCCGATATGAAAGGCATCCGGGTAGGCGTTATTGCCATTTTCATTCAGTCGCTGGTTCATGAGTACGAGGATGAAACCATCCGCACCGGTTAGTACCGCCAGGGTGTCATTGGGTTTGCTGTCTGCTGAAGTGAAACCCAGATAGGTTTCAAAGAACAATCGGGTGGTGGCGACGTCTTTTACGGAGAGGTTTAGATGATTAAGGATCATTTGATGAATGTGTTATTATTTGATATTTCAAAGATAAACGAATATTCGTTCTTTTAAAATTTATTTTCAAAATTTACCTGAAAGAAGAGAGGTTTTTGTTAAACCTCTACCCAAATTATTTTCGTCCCAGCTGTTTCAGCATTTTTGCATGTGCGAAAAGTGCTTTCAGGAAAGTAGGGTGTACATGATAGGGCAAACCGTATGTCCGCGCGGCATTTTTAACAATCAAAGATATTTTGCGGTAATGTACATGGCAGATGCCGGGAAAGAGGTGGTGCTCTATCTGGTAGTTGAGACCGCCGATAAACCAGGAGATAAAACGATTGCGGGGAGCATAATCAGCCGTATTCAATACCTGGTGAATGGCCCAGCTGTTTTTCATATGGGGTTCTCCGCTTTCTTCAACTGGCTGTTCAAAAGCGGAAGTTTCCACTATATGAGAAGGTTGGAAAATACAGGACAATGCAAAGCCGGCCGTTACATGCATGAGCAGGTAGCCGGATAATATTGTATACCAGGGCATACCGGAAAAAATAAGCGGCAGCACCAATGCGTAGGCATGATAAAAGATGCAAAGCAAACTGGCCTGTAGCATGGCTTTTTTAAAAGAGATCCGTTGTTTTCTCAACAACCCGTAGCGCCGGTAATTATAGAGCTGTATGAAATCCTTTGCACTCATCCAGAACAAAGTAAGTAAGGTATACAGGAACCAGGCATAAATAAACTGGTAACGGTGAAACCAATACAGCGGTCTGTGGGGAGAGAAGCGCAACAAGGCATTACTGTCGATATCATCATCCAGTCCTTCTATATTGGTATAGGTATGGTGAAGTATATTATGTTGTATTTTCCAGGTAACGCTATAACCGCCTATCAGCTCTATCAGGTGGCCTACAACGGTGTTCACTTTTTTGTGTTTTGATAGCGCGCCATGGTTGGCATCATGCATAATGGCGGTGCCTATTCCTACCATACCCAGCCCCATCAGGAACCAGAGTCCCAGGAACAGCCAGACATGGGAATCCCCCACACCGGTAATGATGCAGACATAGGGACCCAGGTATAACAGCAGCATCACAGCGGCTTTTACCCACATATTAATATTACCGTAGGGAGAAAGATCATTACTCTTAAAATATTGATCCACGCCGGCCTTTACGGCGTCAAAGAAGCTGGCATTGCCCCTGGAGGGAAACCTTACAATCGGTCTTTCCTGTTTGTTTGAATGATTCATAATTGCATTGTTAATACTGTTCAGGGTAAACCGGACCGGAATAAAAATGCAATAAATTCAATGTTAAACTGGTAAGTGGAGACGATTCGCGGGAACGCAGGAATAAAAAAAGAATTCATGTATTTTTAAAGCATTAAAAAGATACGGATTTTTTTTGTTAAATAAATCATATTTGAAGAATTACACAGCATATTAACACCGGCATTTTTTGAACTAAATATGCGTCGTAGTTATGTGCATAATTTGTTATGCGTTAAAAATGAGATAGATTGTCTATTTTCGCCCGTCAATTAAGAATGTATATGGCTACTACTAAAATCACTGTAAACAACAACGGATCACTCAAAATCGAAGGGGATTTTGAAATCGTTGACAAGAATGGTAATGCATACGATCTGGCAGGACGTGATGTTGTTTCTGTTTGCCGTTGCGGGCGTTCCGCCAATAAACCTTTTTGTGACGGATCGCATAAAGGTCATTTTGAACATGAAGCTGTTGCCTTTGCCTTGCCTCCCAAAAAAGTAATTTAATTACGGAGATTTCCTGAAATTATTAGAGCCTGCACCTGGTGCGGGCTTTTTTGTGGGCGTAAGTGCAGCTGCGCCAGCTTTATAAAAAAATAATACAACATTCAAACGGGCGTTGTATCTTGTTTGTGGATGCTTAAACTGCACGTAAACGTTCGTGTAAATCAGTGTTGTTGCATATTGTTATGGAAGACGGTACACCCGTTTTATATTTAAAGGAAGACAAGCAACTTGCCTTTGAAAAGATCTTCAGAAAAAATAAATATTAAATTATACAGGATGAAAAGATTATTATTCCTCGTTACCATATGCGCGTTCAATACGGGTATTGTCTTTGCACAGCAGCCAACACTCACCAAAAAAGAAAAAAAGGAAGGCTGGCAGTTATTGTTTGACGGTAAAACTGCGGATGGTTGGAAAAGCGCCAACGGTAAGCCTTTCCCTGAAAAGGGCTGGGAGATAAAAGATGGTGTGCTGCAATCAAACCCGGCTTCCGGGCATGGTGGAGACATCGTTACCACGCAGGCGTTCAAAGATTTTGAATTGTCGCTGGAATTCCGCATCGCCAAAGGCGCCAATAGTGGCATCAAGTATTATGTACTGCCAAATTCCTCGCTGGGATTGGAATACCAGATTATTGACGATATAAACCATCCGGATGCCGCGCATGGTATGCAGGGCAACCGCAAGCAGGCCGCATTGTATGATCTTATCCCTGCAGCTGCAGCCAAGAAAAATAAGCCGGTGGGAGAATGGAACCAGGTGCGCATTATTTCTAAAGGTACGCATGTGGAGCATTGGCTGAATGGCAATAAAGTAGTGGAATTTGAGCGGGGCAGTGCCGCCTTCAAGGCATTGGTAGCCGTGAGCAAGTATAAAGATATCAAAGGTTTTTCTGAAGTAACGGAAACGCCTATACTGTTACAGGAACATGGTGATGCGGTGGCATTCAGGAACATTAAAATAAAATCATTATAAATAGCGCACATCTATATTTACTCATTACTCAAACTCTTCACCGGGTTAGCCATCGCTGCTTTTATAGCCTGGAAGCTGATGGTCACTAAAGTAAGCAGGATCATGGCGCCACCGGTTAGCAGGAATATATCGGCGCCCATCGGGATATGATAAGCATAATGTTGCAGCCAGCCGGTCATGATCCACCAGGCCAGCGGAGTAGCTATGAGTATGGCTATCAGCACGGATTGCAGGAACTCTTTTGACAGCATGATCACTACATGACTGACAGTAGCGCCCAATACTTTGCGGATGCCAATTTCTTTACGCCTTCTTTCAGCTGTGAAAGCTGCTAATCCAAATAAGCCCAGGCAGGATATCAGCACTGCCAGTCCGGCAAAATATTTTGATAACACGGCCACCTGTTTTTCTGACTGGTATTGCGCCTGGTAATCTTCATCCAGGAATTTGTAGTCAAAAGAAAAGCCGGGATTATATGTTTTATAAAATGCCCGCAGTCTATCAATCGCTTGCTGTTGCATGGCGCCTTTAATGCTCACCATAACAGTGCTGTTCAGCTGGTCTATCCTGAAGAACAACGGTTTTACTTCTTCGTGGAGAGATTGGAAATGAAAATCTTTTGCCACGCCTATAATCTGCCGGCTCACGCCTCCCAGGCGGATAATTTTCCCCACGGGATCTTTGATGCCCATGGTTTTAATAGCAGTTTCATTAAAAATGATCTTTGAACTGTCTGTACCAAAGTCGCCGGAGAAAGTGCGCCCTGCGGCCATTTGAATGCCCAGTGTTTCTATCATACCATAGTTGATCTGGAAGGGTCTGAAAAGGATGGTTTCATCTTGTCCGTCATGTTGCCAGGGAATCCCTACGGAAGGAGCGCCCAGTACGTTGCCCACCATGCTGGAGGCATTTACCACGCCCGGCAGCTTCCTGATCTCAGCAAGGAAGGTAGTCATGTTTTCAGGCACCTTTCCTTCTGATTCAAAGTAAATAACATGGTCTTTATCGTAGCCCAGGTTCCTGCTTTGCACATAGGCGATCTGCCGGTATACGACCAACACCGCCACAATAAACATGGCCGACATCGTGAATTGAAATACCACTAATCCTTTTCTTGTCCATAGTTCGCCGGCGCTGCGTGTTATTTTTCCTTTCAACACCGCAACCGGATTGAAACCGGAAAGATAGAAGGCGGGATAACTGCCGCCAATAAGTCCGGTGATGAAAGTAATAATGAAGAAAGCGGTTAACAGGTTAATGTTGAAAGGAGTGGTCAGGTGTTTTCCAGTGATGTTATTAAATGTAGGAAGAAATAATACCACCAACACCAGTGCAATGATCAGCGCCAGGAATGTCATCAGCATGGCTTCTCCCAGGTATTGAAAAATGAGGGCTTTCCTGCTGGCGCCTATTGATTTTCGTATACCCATTTCCTTCATCCTGCCGGCAGCTTTTGCGGTGTACAGGTTCATAAAGTTGATGCAGGCAATAATTAGGATGAAGATAGCGATCAGGGAAAACAGTTGCACATACCATATCCTGCCACCTGCCTGTACACCGTTTTCATATTTACCATAGAGATAATTATCAGCATAGGGTTTCAGGAACAGGTCACGGGATGGGCCTTTGAAATAGCTGCTCATAAAGGTGCTGAGCTTCGTATTAAAATGCGCTACGTTTGCATCCTTCTTTAAAACCAGGTAAGTGTAAAAGGGGCCCTGGGGAGCCATGTTTCCACCCATGCTCATCATTTCTTTAAAGGCATCAAACGATAATACAAAATCAAATTGAACGGAGGAATTGGCGGGCGTCTCTTTAAAAACACCTGCTACCACACCATACTTTTCAAAGTGATCTATTTGCCAGCGGATAGGTTTGCCGATGATGTTATCTGTTGTATGAAATAATGATTTTGCCAGTTTTTCAGAGATAACGATAGAATTTTTATCTGCCAATACCTGGTTACTGTTGCCTTGTATAAGCTGGTAAGAAAATACGTTGAAATAATCTTTGCCTGCAAAGATCCCTGCTGATTTAATGTTGTCATCTCCAACGGAAACGGCTACACTGGTAAACCAGGATGGCGGTGTACTAACAACGGCATATTCAATTTCAGGCATCATGCCTGTCAGGGTTTCTCCTAAAAGAGCCGGCGTTTCCGGGGATGTTTGAATGCCGGCGGCATTGGGCCGGTTTTCCATTACCTGGAATAACCGGCTGTCATTTTTGTGAAACTTATCAAACCGCAGTTCATCATGCACCCACAAATAGATCAATAGAGCACAGGCCAGTCCGGTAGAGAGTCCTACCAGGTTAAGAAAGGTAAATTGACGGTCTTTCAGCAGGTTATGCCATGCAATCTTGCAATAGTTTTTTAGCATATTGGTTTGCTATAGGTTTTGTAAATGCGGTGCTTTTAAATCACGTTAAAAGCAACGTCTGCTGATTGCTAATAAAATACCAGTTTATGGAGATGTTATTTATAAATAATATATAGATAGATGTATTTTTATATGTGTTCGGTTTTGATACAGGGGGTGTGCGATTAGGTACAGCCACCGAACCCTTCTCATAATTCCATGATAGATCGTAACTTCGCTGCGCCTGCAAACAAGAGGATGTTATCTACATGAAAACTGCTACTATCACTGAACTTAAGAAAGAATTGAGTGCTATTCCTCCCGCACAGCTGGCTGCGTTGTGCTTACGTTTAGCAAAATATAAAAAGGATAATAAGGAGCTGCTGGCTTATTTGCTCTTCGAGGCACATGATGAGCAAAACTATATTGAAAGTGTGAAGGCGGAGATAGATGAAGGTTTTTTGGAGATGTCCGGTGATACATTATACATCACCAAAAAGAAGCTGCGTAAAATACTCCGGTATACCACCAAGCATATTAAATATACCGGCTCCAGGCAGGCAGAAACGGAATTACTGCTGTACTTCTGCACAAAAATACAAAAAGCCGGGCTGCTTAAACAAAATAGTACCACCCTGAATAACCTATATGAACAACAACTGAAAAAAATCGGTAAAGCAATTGCCGCGCAACATGAAGACCTGCAATATGATTATCAGAAACAACTGGATACCCTGCTGAGGGGGTAACAGGTCTTCACCATTATTTTTAAAAAAAATACAGTTAGTTTTATTAGTTTAGTCGCCGCACAAAGCGTGCTATAACAACCAGTCATCTGATCGCATTTACAACCCAATATTAATGAGCACATTAGCAGCATCTCCGGTGCAGTCGGAACAAGTATCCCCGACCAACAACAGTGAATCCGTAAAGCCGGAACGACTTTATTCATTAGACGCCCTTCGTGGATTTGATATGTTCTGGATCATGGGGGCAGAGGGAATTGTCCGCCATCTTGCAGAAGCAACGGGGTCTTCTTTCTTAGGCGCCATTGCGGTACAGCTGGAACATCCAGCCTGGCACGGCTTTCATTTTTATGACCTCATTTTCCCGCTTTTCCTGTTCATGGCAGGCGTTTCTACACCCTATTCCGTAGGGCGTGAACTGGAGAAAGGTAAAAGCAGGCAGCAGCTTTTGTTGCGTGTAATAAAAAGAGGACTGATCCTGGTATTGATAGGGATTGTCTATAACAATGGCCTGGAATTGCAACCCATCTCCGAAATCCGTTTCGGTAGCGTATTGGGCAGAATCGGGCTGGCCTATATGTTTGCCAATATCATCTATTTATTTTTCAAGACACAACGGGCGCAAATAATATGGTTTGCCGGCATCATCATTGGATACTGGCTGTTGCTGAAGTTCAATGCGGCTCCCGGCTTCCAGCCTGGTGATATGACCATGGAAGGGAACTTTGCTTCTTACCTGGATCGTTCTATTCTCCCCGGAAAATTATACCTGGGTATTCATGACCCCGAAGGACTGATATCTACCATACCGGCTATCAGCACCGCACTGTTAGGTATTCTGGCAGGCAACCTGTTAAAGAATGGTAAGATGCTCCCTAAAAAGAAAGCAGGACTGATGGCAATTGTCGGGGTGATTTTCCTGATACTGGCGCAGATCTGGAACCTCGACTTCCCTATCAACAAAAATCTTTGGACCAGCTCTTTTGTATTGCAGGTAGGTGGTTGGAGCTTATTGCTGCTGTCGCTTTTCTATTATATAATTGATATAGCAGGTTATAAACGTTGGGCGTTTTTCTTCCGGGTGATTGGTATGAACTCCATCCTGATCTATATTTCCGGTCACTTCATTAACTGGACCTATACCAACAACGCATTCTTTCAATGGTTAGGGCAGTTAATAGGAGATCCTTTCAACGCAGTAGCCCTGAGCATTACCTTTGTATTTATCAAATGGCTGTTTTTGTATTTTATGTATAAGAAGAAAGTCTTTTTGAAAGTTTAACCCGAAGGGTGCTTTCATAAGCGGCAGCCACGCTGGGAAATCAGCGTGGCTGCTTATTTATAAACAATCTCTTTCAGTTCTTCCATCGTAGCCACATTCATTAAAGACACATGTTCCATCGGCAGGGGAGAACATAACCAGCCATTGCCGTTGTGTACAATTCCAAAACTTGAAGTCCCGGTTTCAATCCGGTAAGATTTTTTTGCTTCCTGGTAAGAAAAACCGAATTCAATCAATTTCTCATGGCTAATGGTGGTCATTGAATTATTATTTTAACGAATATAATTATTTTTTACTAAATAGAGGAAGGAACCGGGTGCTCCTGATTCCCCCATCAATAAAAAAATACTTACTTTTAACGCCAAACCTGACCTCATAAGACATTGCCGATACAAACTGTTCATAACGAAGCCGTACTGGTGGCGCAATTGATAAAAGGAGATGAAAAAGCCTTTGCAGGACTTTTTGATGCCTATCATCATCAGCTAACTGCCTACGTACACAGTATTATACAGTCGAAGGAAATGGCCATAGAGATTGTCCAGGATGTATACGTGAAAGTATGGGTGAACCGCCATGAACTGAAAGAAGTACATCATTTTACCCCGTGGTTGTTTATACTTACCCGCAACTATACCCTGAATTGCCTGAAAAAAATGGCGCGCGACCGGAAGAAAGCGCAGCAATACGAGCAATTCGTATTTACTTCTTCAGACCCTGTAACGGCAGCAGAACTCCGCCCGGATTACCTCTCCTTAATTGACCGGGCCGTTGCACAACTACCCCCACAACAACAACAGGTATACCTGTTAAGCCGCGTAGATGGGCTTAAATACGCAGAGATTGCAGAAAAAATGGGCATCTCCCCAACAACTGTAAAAAAATATATGCAAATTGCCTTAAAGGCTATTGCAGGATTTGTGAAGTCACACGCGGTTGTATTATTAATGCTGCTGAACCGCTAAAAAACTTTCTTTAAAATATTTTCCTCCTCAATACCTCCTTTTTAACAAGTCGGTTGTCTTTACAGGTAAACGGGTTAATTTTTGATGCGCATGGACAATACAAGGCTTGCCTGGCTATTTAACCGCTACCGTACCCAGATGGACACAGTAGCAGAGCGGGAGGAATTTCTTTCATTAGTAGAACAAACGGAAAATGAAGCGCAGTTACAACAACTGCTCACCAATGCCTGGCATGAGTTTCAGCCGGAAGCATCTTTGCTCGATGAAACCGACAGCAATAATATGTGGCAACATATCCGCACCACCGCTATGTTGCCGCTGCCCCGCAGAAGGGTGCTATGGCCGTACTTCGCTGCTGCCGCTTCCCTGTTGTTCCTGATCGCCATCGGCAGTTATTTTGTTATACATCAAGAAGCCGCTTCACCGGCGCAATATAGTCATCATAAAAATCCTGATATCCTTCCGGGTAGCAACAAAGCGGTACTCACGCTGGCCAACGGCGATATCGTACAACTGGATAGCACCGGTAACCAGGTGATTGCTCAGGGCGGCATCAATATTCAACAACACAACGGCCAATTACAGTATACCGGTAACACCACCACTGCCACAATCGCTTATAATACGCTTACAACGCCCCGCGGTGGCAAGTTTCAGCTTGTACTGCCGGATGGTTCTAAGGTATGGCTCAACTCTGCCAGCAGCCTTAAATACCCCGCTGCTTTTAATGGAAAGGAAAGGGTCGTGGAATTACAGGGTCAGGGCTATTTTGAAATAGCCGCCGATGCACAACATCCGTTTAAGGTAAAAGTAAACGATATGGAAGTACAGGTGCTGGGCACACACTTCGATATTATGGCTTATGAAGATGAAAATACCATCAACACAACCTTACTGGAAGGCGGCGTGAAAGTAGTGAAAGGAATAACAGGTAAAGTACTGAAACCCGGTGAACAGGCCATTGCAGCCACGCATACTGCTGATATCGCTGTTCAGACTACCGATGTAAACAGGGTGATTGCCTGGAAAAATGACCGCTTTATATTTAATGACCTCGATCTCGAAACAATTCTCCGCGAAATATCACGCTGGTACGATGTGGAGATAGTATATAAGAAAATACCCGGCAAAGAAAAGTATAGCGGTGGTTTGAGCCGCAACCTGCCACTATCCGTAGTATTGCAACTGTTAGAAGAAAATAATAATAATCATTTTGATTTAGAGGGCCGCCGCATTATCGTAATGCCCTGACACAGTGATCGAACAATGAAAGTTTTTTAGCAACACGTTATTATAATAATCAGCCAAATTTCACACGTTTATGTATCTTGATTTTATTGGAAGAATTCCCTTGCCGCGCTGGCGGCATCGCATTGCCATGCGCGGTTTCACTGAAAACGCTGAAAGGCATTCCGTTTTAAACAAAATGAGCCTTGTTATGAAACTAACCACCTTTTTATTCCTCGTTACTTTCTTACAGGCGAGTGCAGTAGGGTATGCTCAGAAAATCACCCTGTCATTAAAAAATGCACCGCTGAAAAAAGTGTTTGCTGCCATAGTGATGCAAACGGATGTCAATATCGTATACGATGAAACCATCCTCCAGGAAACTTCAGCCGTTACCATTGATGTAAAGGATGTGCCGTTGCAACAGGTGCTGGACAAGTGTATGAAGGGCCAACCGGTATATTATGTGATTGAAAAAAACACCATCCGGATCCGGACAAGAGCGAAGAGCAGTCCAGCTTCTACGGACGAAATAACAGTGGATACGGCTATTCATAAAATAGGCGTAACCGGTAAAGTAATCACCACTACGGGAGAAGCTGTACCCGGAGTAACTGTGATGGTGAAAGGAACAACGAATGGTGGCACCACCAATACTGATGGCACTTATATATTACCCGGTGTACCTGCCGGTGGTGTACTGGTGTTTTCATTTGTAGGCATGAAAACAAAAGAAGTAGCTGTTGCCAATCAGGCGCGCATTAATGTAACCCTGGAAAATGAAGCGATAGGACTGGAAGGAGTAGTAGCCATCGGTTATGGTGTACAACGCAAGGCCGATCTCACCGGCGCGGTTGCCAATATCAGCGCGGATAAACTGACAACACAAAGCAACGCCAATATCGGGCAGGCATTGCAGGGAAAAATAGCCGGTGTGGACATCGTATCACAAGGCGGCGCACCCGGCGCTGGCAGCCGTATCATGATCCGTGGTATCGGTACGCTTAATAATGCGAGTCCATTGTACATTGTAGATGGCATGTACATGGGTAGCATTGATCAGATCAACCCTAATGACATTCAAAGCATCGATGTACTGAAAGATGCCTCTTCCGCAGCCATCTACGGCTCGCGCGCGGCCAACGGTGTTATTATTGTCACCACAAAATCAGGTTCAAATACAGACGGGCAACCTATTATTGAAGCAGGCGCCAACTACGGCATACAAACACCTGCAAAATACCTGGACATGCTGAATGCTACCCAGTGGGCCGATCTCACCACCATTTCCAGAGCAGCTATCAATAAACCGGTACTGGAAATGGCGCAGAACATAGACCAAAAAGAAAATAACGACTGGCAGCGGATGATGATGGGATCTGCCGCCATGCAGAACTATAACCTCACCATCCGAGGTGGTAGCAAATACTTTACTTACTATACCGGCCTGGGATATTTAGGACAGGATGGTGTTGTAAAAGGCACCAACTACAAACGTTACAATGCACAGATCAAGCTGGAATATAAACGTGGCTGGTTTACTTTAGGTAACAATGTGGTATTGAGTACACAGCAAAATAATCCGTTGTTTAGTTTTGCACGCGGCGGTTACCTGGGGATCATTCTACAGTCTATTCCTTCGCTGGCCCGCTACGATGCTACGAATGAAGGTGGCGGCTATGGTAAGGTATACGGCGATGCAGTGGATCTTCCTAACCCGCTTGGCATATTGGATGAAGGACTCACAAAAAGAACCTGGAATAATTACAGTGCCTTCATCAACCTGTATGCAGAAATGAAACTGCCCTTCGGGTTGAAATACCGTTTCAATGCTACACCCGATTTCGGTATGAGCCGTGCAACGGATTATCAGAATGCATATGATTTCGGCCTTACTTCCAAAAATATTTCCAGTCTCAGTGATGACCGTACCACCAATACCAACCTGTTACTGGAAAACCTGCTCTCCTACGATAAAACCCTTGGCAAGCATAAAGTAAGCGCCTTGCTGGGATACTCTTATCAGAACTATCGTACCCGCTATATTATGGCTTCCGGTAAAGGTATGCCGGATGGTATCCAGGAAGTAGGCGCAGCTACACAGGACCGGCTAAACAATGCCTGGTCAGAAGAAAGCGCCTTGACATCTGTTATCTCCCGTTTATTTTATTCTTACGATTACCGTTACCTGATTACCTTAACTTATCGTCGTGATGGTTCTTCCAAGTTTGCACGGAACAATCGTTATGGCAACTTCCCATCGGTTTCTGTGGGTTGGAATGTGGCAGAAGAACAATTTATGAAAGGCGTTTCCTGGCTGGATCAGTTCAAGATCAGGGGCGGCTACGGCGTATTGGGTAACCAGGAGATTGCCAACTATATGTACAGCAGCGTGGTGACCACCAATATCAATTATCCGAATGGAGCCGGTGGTATCATTAACGGTGCTTTCCCGAAAGATTTTGCAAACCCGTTCATCAAATGGGAAGAAACTGCCATGACGAATGTGGGCGTTGACTTATCATTCCTTAAAAATAAAATTTCTTTTACAGCAGACTGGTACAACAAGAATACAAAAGATATTTTGCTGACAGTGCCCATTCCGGTATCAACAGGCGGCGCCAATGATCCTGTACGTAATGCGGGTAAGATTAAAAATACAGGCGTAGAAGTTACACTGGGATGGAATGAGGTAGCAGCATCAAAAGATATCAGCTACGGTGTTACCCTTACCGGTAATGCGATGAAGAATGAAGTAATAGCAATGGGAGATGCCAACCAGGTAATCAATGGTGGCGCCAACCGTACTAACGTAGCCACTACCAAAACACTGGCGGCCTATCCGATTGGTGGATTCTGGTTGATCCATACCCAGGGCTTGTTCCAGAGCCAGGGAGAAGTAGATGCTTACCGCAATAAAGACGGTAACCTGGTACAGCCCAATGCAAAACCCGGCGATATTAAATTTAAAGATGCCAATAACGATGGAAAAATTACGGATGACGACCGTGAATACTGCGGTAGTCCTTTCCCTACTTTAACCATGGGACTGAATGCCAACTTCGCCTACAAAGGACTGGATATCTTGCTGGGACTGCAAGGCGTATTCGGTAACAAGATCTATAATGCCACCCGCCTTGAACTGGAAGGGGTCAACAAGGGCAGTAACTTCCTCGCCTCTACGCTGGACTACTGGCGGGAAGATAATAAAGGCGCCTCACATCCGCGCCTGGTATGGGATGATCCGAATCAGAACAGCCGTCCGCAATCAGATCGTTACCTGGAAGATGGTTCCTTTTTCCGCGTAAGAAATATCCAGGTGGGGTATACGATTCCATCACATCTCTTTAAAGATAAAATACAAAAGGTCAGGGTTTATGCCAATGTGGAGAACCTGTTCACCATCACTAAATATAGCGGATACACGCCTGATATTAATAGTGGCGACGCTACTTCCCGCGGTTTCGACAACTTCGTATTCCCGGTAAACAGGGTATTTATGATCGGGCTAAATCTTGGATTCTAAAAGCACACAACTATGAACAAGTATAAATGGACACTGATATATTTTGCCGTAATTGTTTTCAGCAGCTGTTCGGACAAACTGGATCTTACCAATCCCAATAAGCTCACCAGTGAAACCTTCTGGCGCAACGAGAGTGATTTTAAACAGGCCATTACTGCCTGTTATACGCCACTGAAAAACTGGAACGGCGGCTACTATGGAACACGTGGCCTGATGACACGCATCAGCCGTGCAGACGACATTGAATTCAGAAATGATATCAATGAGATCTATAGCATGCACCGTTTTACCAACGATCCCAATAACGCGGTGGCACAGAATATTTTCTACCAGTTTTATAATGCCATCTACCGGGCCAATAGTATTTTGAAAGAGATAGAAGGCAAGCCATTCCCCGCCGAATTTATCTCCGGCGTACGTGCGGAAGCGTTATTCATCCGTGGGATGTATTACTTTATGCTGGCACGGGAGTTTGGAGATGTGCCGTTGCGCCTGATCCCCTCGCAGGACCCTGCCAGTTTCCCGATGGCAAAGTCGCCACAGGCGGATATCTATGCGCAGGCAGCCACCGATTTAAAAGAAGCAGCCGGTTTGCTGCCACTTAAAAATGATATCGGCAAACCTACGAGCGGTACCGCCTATGCTTACCTCGGCAAGTTGTATGTATACACGAAAAAGTGGCCGGAAGCGAAAGGCACCCTGGAGCCGCTTACCAAAGCACCATATACCTATCAACTGGTAGCTGACTATGCCTGGAATTTTGACGAGGCGCATGAACATAACAGCGAGAGCATTTTTGAAATCCTTTACGAAAGAGTAGGGGGTACTGATCAGTGGGACAACGGCGAAGGCGCTAACTCCGCACAAACTACTACGATAGCAGTGGAATATGCCGCCGGTAGTGTGAAAGGCTGGTTTGAAGCATGGCCTACAAAAAAGATGATGGACATCTTCCTGCAGGAGAAAGCCGCAGGTGGTGGTATGGATTATCGTGTAACCACCTCCGTAGCCTGGAATTATCCGGGGTGCATGTATTACATGAAACCGATCCAGCAGGCCCTGAATGCAGATGAACTCAATAACTACTGGATCATTAAATATTCAAATTCAAAAACACGCACGGAAGAAGCCGCAGATATAGCTTCTACTATTGATGAACGTGCCATGCGTTTTGCGGATGTTATTTTATTGCTGGCAGAATGTGAGCTGGAAACCGCTAATCCCGGCGGTGCTATCGGATACATTGATCAGATCAGGACCCGCGGTGGCAACCTGTTACCTTACGCCGGTGCAAAAGATGCCGTAGCGGTAAAGCAGGAACTGATCCATCAGCGGGCCATAGAATTTTTTAAAGAAGGCGAACGTTTTTATGATCTGAGAAGATGGGGATTGCTGGAGCAGGAACTGAAAGCGCAGGACCCGATCCGCTTTGCCAACTTCAGCAAACGGAATTATTATCTGCCTATTCCTGCCAAAGAAATACAGACGAACACCTTGTGTACGAAAAGCGAAGGTTGGTAAGGATATGAAAGGAACTGATTAACTTACAGACCAACATTTATTCGCATTTACCGGAAATATTTTTTTAGATGAGATCATTTTTTTTATCACTACTGGGCATCTTGCTGTTTCTGCAAAACAACGCACAGCAAAACGCCGAGCAATGGCGGGGGCCTCATACACTGGCGCAGTTACACGCTGCTCCTGTTGCACTGATCCCTTTTCCGCAACAGGTGGAATGGCACAAAGAACCGTGGACAAGCAAAGGGAGTGTGGTTATTGCGTATGCGGCTACAGATACCGTTAAAAATGCAGTACGCGTATTGGAAGCAACCTTGTCGGCTGCCGGTATTAAAACCGTGCAGCGTGTACTGAAAGCCGGCGATCCAACACCTGTCGGTGCTATCAGGCTGCAAACAGATAAACACCTTGCTACAAAAGCTGAAGGGTATGCTTTACGGGCATCCGCTGCCGGTGTGGTGATCACGGGGAAAGATGCCGCTGGTCTTTTTTATGGTGTAGGAACGTTGAAACAGTTACTCCTGCAACAAAATAATATATGGACCATTCCGGGCTGTACCATCCTCGACTGGCCTGCTTTTGGTCTCCGTGGCCTCATGCATGACACCGGGCGTAATTTCCAGGAAATAAGCGCGCTGAAACATCAAATCGATATTCTTTCCACCTATAAGTACAACACTTTTCACTGGCACCTGACAGATAACCCGGCCTGGCGCCCGCAGAGCCGTATTTTCCCGCAGCTCAATGAAGCAGCCAACAGGCGGCCCACCAGGGACCCGGAGCTGTCATACAGCTTTGATGACATCCGGGAGCTGATTGCGTATGCGCGTGAACGTTATATCACTGTTATTCCTGAACTGGATATGCCTGGTCACAGTGCTTATTTTGAACCCACTTTCGGCTTTAAAATGGGTAGTGAGCAAGGGATGGCGGTACTGGAAAAACTGCTGGATGAATTCTGTGATGAAATCCCGGCGGCAGACTGCCCGGTCATTCACCTCGGCTCTGATGAAGTACATATTCCCGATCCGGAAGCATTCATGCGGCGCATGTCGGCGCGTGTAATAGCGCATGGCCGTAAAGTGATGATATGGAATCCGGGGCTGAAAGCGCCCCCCGGAAGTATTGAACAGTTATGGTGGGATGTTGGTCTAGGTGAGTACAGGGCTTCCGATGGTAACCCGATGGTAGACTCCTATGCCGGCTACCTCAATTCCCGCAATGCACTGAACCTGGTGCAACGCTACTTTTTTCAGCAACCTTGCGGACGCAAAGAAGGTGATTCGATGGCATTGGGCGGTATCCTTTGTTGCTGGCCGGATGTCAGGGTAGATGACAAGGAAAAAATCTTATTGCATAACCCGGTGTGGCCCGGCGCTATCACTTACAGTGAAGCGGTATGGTGTGGCCGGCCAACGTTTGTAAAAACTTACCTGGATGTACTTCCCGACAGGAAAACAATCGCCTGGCAGCACTTCAACGAGTTTGAGCAGCGGCTGGCGAATCACCGCGACCGTTTTTTCAAAAAGGAACCCTTTCCTTTTGTCGCCTTTAGTGACCTGACGTGGCAACTGTATGGCCCTTATATACGCACAAATGATCAGCCGGACAGTGCTACATTTGCACCTGAAAAAGCAGGTAGCAACCCCGGCAAAGCGATCACAGTACCGGGTGGGATTGTGATGGTGAAATCATTGATCGAACAATATGCATTGGCAGATAGCGCCCTGGAAACCATCTATGTCACCACGGAGGTATTCAGTAATACAGCCAGGGAAATTCATGCGTGGATAGGGTTTGAAACGGCTGCCAGATCGGATCGTATGAGTGCGGGTATTCCCGCTGCCGGTCAATGGGATGCCAATGGCGGTACCATCCTGGTCAATAATAAAGCAGTGCCCGCACCGCAATGGCTGCAACCCGGCGCTAACCGCTCTTTGATGCATAGCTGGGGAAAACCTGCCGAAGAAGTACCATACACGGATGAAGAATTTTATTGGTCTCGCCCACCAGCTGCACTTCAGCTCAAAAAGGGCTGGAACAAAATCATGATGCGGGTACCACGCAGCTACAAAAGACAAAACTGGATGTGCGTGTTTGTGCCGGTGAAACTGAATGGTGATGGCCGATGGGTAGAAGACCGGTCCCTTGGTTACAGGAAATAATGAAGCATAATAATTGTAAAAAGGGATGACGGCTTATGCTGTCATCCCTCTTTTTTTATGCGGATAATATCTTCTTATCGTATAAGCGTTACCGTGCCTTGCCTGCTAAAACGTCTTCCGGTATAATCCACCCCCTGTACCATCCATACGTACGTAGCTGCGGCAGCTGGTTGTCCGCGCACGGTGCCATCCCAGGCTGCGGAGAGACTGTTACTTTGAAAGATTTCCTGTCCCCACCGGTCCCATATCCGGAAGAAATCAAGTTTCGGTACACCCGGTGCAATAACACGGAATACATCGTTGCGGCCATCGTTATTGGGTGTGAATGCATTCGGCACATAAAAGGCCGGCCCCTCATACACTTTAACATGCACCAGGTCTGCATCGCTGCATCCTTCCGGCGAGGTAACCCTGAGTTCGTAGGTCTGGTCTTGCTGGAGAACGGCCACCGGCGCCGCTATGAACCGGTTGCTAAGGCCCCTGGCCGGTGACCAGGTATATTGCAGATCGTTTGCTTCAAGTGCCTGGAGTTGCAAGGGTTGATTGGCCGATATGATGGTGTCGCGACCGGCATCAGCTTTTACACGCACTATTTTTGTCGGTAGAGAAACGGTATTGCTGGTGCAGTCGTCATCGCTCACGGCATACAGTTGTACGGTATATTCACCGCCCAACGGGTACCGGTAGGAGACATCGGGGTTGTTATCAAGGTCGCCGTTGCCCAGATCCCAGTGCCATTCTTTGATATTGATATTTGGTGTGAGGTTGTTGCTTTGAAATACGGAGAACTCGCCGAAGCAAACATTATTGCCTGTTGCCATCACAGCGGGTGAGGACGCCACTTGCAATTCTTTTTCGGTGGTGGTGCTGCAACCTTCTGCGCTGGTTACTTTTAACTGTACCGGGTATTTACCAGCGGTGGTATAAGGGAAAGAAGGATTTTGTGTGGCAGCAGTCTGTCCATTTCCAAAATCCCAGGCCCAATCCTGTAGGGTACCTACCTTGACGGTGCTGGCATCTTCAATGGTGAGGGGTGTTCCCAGGCAAAGCGTGGCAGTGCTGAAATCTGCCACCGGGTAGGAGCCAATGATGACCGGCGTATTCAGCGTATCCGAAATACAGCCGCTGTTATCTTCTATCACCAGTTTCACATTATAATAGCCTGCGGTAGGATATAGGTGTGGCGACGGTTGCGATATCGTTGAAATGGTACCATCTCCCAGATCCCACCACCAGCGGGTGATAGTGCCGAATGAACTGGAGTTGTCGGTATAGGGTACGGCGGTGCCGTCACAGAAAATTTGCTGTTGTGCTACAAAATCAAAATCCGGTCGCAGGGCGGCGCAGAACTGTTGTTTGTTGGAACTGCCACCGGTTGATCCGGCAAAACCCCAGTACACTTCCGGGTCGCCGCTGAAGATATCACTCACGAGGTCTTTCTGTATAAGCAGCCTTAATTGCCCGTCCACACTAACTTCCAGCTGTTGTGATACGGCATCCCACCTGATCCTGAGCAGGTGCCACTGACAGTCTTCAATATTATCCACCCCATCCAGCAATTGCACAGGACCTGCCAGGTTACCGCTGCTGTTATGATCCGATAAGCCATTCATCTGAATAGTGAGGTGATCATAATCAGGATCATTTTCATCAAAGTTCTGCCAGGTGTCAATGAGTATACCAACGGAAGGTGAGATGCCTTTAAAGCCTAGTCCCTGGCCGGTAGCGCCCAGGTTAGTGCCTTTTGTCTGTAATATGAATCCAACACCATCTGCACCATCTGCATCTTTGCAGCCGAGGTTGATATCAAATACATAATTGAAGGATTGCCGGAGATCTATCTTGTTTTTATTCCATACAGTTCCACTCACTCCCGGCACGTCTTCTGTGAGAACGTAGCAATTGCAGGTGCGCTGTGTGGCGCTGCCATTAAGTATGTAGGGCTGTTGCAGCTGTGCATGAACCACTCCATACAGGCATAGCAGGCAAGCAGCCAGGCATCGTATTTTTTTCATGAAAGGAGATGGCGAAAGATAGCAATACAGCCGGGGGCACTTTCCGGCAATGAGGGAACAAGATATAACTTCTACCGGTATTATTTATCAATGTTTTTATTGGCATATGTCCTACAGGTTGCCATCAGGGAACTTTTTCAGGATCTCTTTTGCCTTTAGTTGTCCCTGTTTCATCCAGGCTTGCATGAGCAGGTTATCGAACCGCAGACCGGTGGGGAATACCGGGTCCAGCTCTTTATCGGGGCAGATATAGAACACTTTTATTTTTACAGGTGCAATCTTTTTATAATTTCTGAGTACTTCGAGATCGTTTTCCCGCACTTCCTGTATGAATATGGTGATAGCGCGCATCAGCACGTCCAGCAGGCCGGTGAAGGTCTGAGTCAGCTGTAGCTGCTTGTCAGGATTGTTACTGAGGATGTATACCTGGTGGTCCGCAGCGCCGGACAGATTGCTGATCACCACACGGGTAGGAATCACTTCCTTGTTGCCACCATCTACAAACTGGTTGCCGTTGATCATTACAGGCGGCATGAAAACGGCCTGGTTGGTGCTGCCCAACAAGGCGTTTATCATCGTTTCCCGGCTGTCGATAATATTGGTATCATAGTGCTGATCTGGTTGCACCGTTTTGTTGGAAAAGATGTTCAGCCGGGCAGTCTGCAAACTGATCGTGTTGAGACATAGCAGCGTGGAGGACTGCATAATGTTGTTGTACGTAGCGGCGTCTATCTGTTGCCTGATCTGATTTTCCAGGGGAGCCGTATCATACAGGTAAGGCTTTTTATTCAACAGGTTATCAATGGCGTTTTGTGGATTGAGCACATCTGCATTTGAGTTATTGAGATAGATGTCTACCAGGTCAGGTATTTTATTTCCTGCTACCATGGCGGCTATCAGCGCACCGGTGCTGGTGCCGCTGATGATGTCAAAAGCAGTGATGCCGCCTGTTGTCATCAAATGTCTGAGGGCGCCTACGCTGAAGGCTCCCTTTGCACCGCCACCGCTGGTTATTAGTACATTCATTTTTTATTTTTGAAAGCGGAGTGAAATAATACAACGCCTATACTAAATCCGGGACGTGCCGATTGCAGGTCGTTGTTTACGGCTGCATTCACGCCAAAGGCGCCCAGCTGTATTTCTGCGCCAAGTGCCACCTGGTTGAAATGAACAAAGCTGGTATTGTATTCGGCGTATATATTGAGGTTGCCCAGGCCGACAAACATCTTTTTTAAGGCGAGATCTTTTGCCCGCATCGCAACGCGGGTGCTGAGTGTTGTATAAACCGTATTGCCGCGCAGAAAGAAAGCAGGGCCGGCCAACAGCCTGAAACGCCCGCCACAGGCCTGTGGTGGCGCAAAGGTGTAAGTGATATAACCACGTACACTACCCAGGTAAGCTACCTTGTTACTGAGAATATTTGCGGCGCCCTGTGCTAATTCAACCCGTTTCTCCCAACCCCGGCAAAATGCGACCGATGGAAAATTCGCGTCGCGCTGAATAGTCTGATCCATATATATCAGCCAGCTGTTTACATTGTTGGCCGTTTCATCGGACAGGGCATCCTGGAAACAAAGCGTGTTTTTCGGGTCCCTGGTAAATGTTACAACTTCTTTGCAAAGGGTAACAAACTTGTTATAAGAAGCAGGGTCCGTGTTTTTCATTTGCTGGAGCAGCCGTTTATTGGTGCTGTCCTGTTGGTCGCAGCTCCCCAGTATGTTGGTAAGATAGGAGAGGTTTACTGCATAAGCGGCGGCCTGAACTTTACAGGCCGCATCATCGCAGCATTTCACTTGTGCCCGGCATAGCAGGGCACAAGTTAGCAACAGCGATAGCAGTAGCATCTTTTTCATACCGGAAGATGTTTGTTACAGGAATCCTGTGAGCCGAAGGGGCCGAGGTATTGCGTTCTGCTGCCATCGGGATGTACCTGCATCACATACCATAAGTTATCATCTTCCATAAATTCACATACCAGTCCGTGTGTGAATACAGGTACTACGGGGGCTTCGGGTGGTGGCGCAAATGCTGGCTGCGGTGGCACCTCTGGTATACCTTTCGAAGCTGCTATCATGTTGGCTGCCGGATGCGGTACCAGTATGGCTTCGGGCGGTGCTGCCGCTACGGGTGGATGTAACGGTGCGATGGCTTTCAGCAGTTTCTTCTTCTTTCTTCTGGGGGCTGGCATGATACTGCGTTTTAAGATTACTTAATAGTGTTGTAATAAGAAAAGAAAAGTGCGTCAGGATCGTTAAAGATCTTTGGTATCGTAAAGATCACGGGCTTGGTGCCGCCTATTTTATTCTTGTCTGCCAGGATCATTTGCTTCACCCGGATGAAACCATCCTCCGGCTTGAATACGCGATCCAGGACGATGTTAAGGTCTATGGTGTCCTTATCAACCAGTTGATATTGTGGATTTTTCCTGCTCACCTTCAGTTCCCGTTTCATATTATATTGGTACATGAATAAGTAGCCGTAATATGCCGGGCCTACATTGGTGCAGGTGTTATCCGGCCGGTAGCTGGTGCCGAGGTATACCCAGGGTGTATCAAGTGTATAGCGGGCGGAGTATACCTGGAAAAGATACAGGTAATGATAGCTTTTGGATACTTTATAATTTACCGTATCAAATGCGCTTTTGCTATTGAGTAGTTTGTATTCCGGTACTTCATCTCTTTCTACCAGCTTCTCTTTTAATACGGCGCGGTATACTTTAACAGAATCAATTTTTGCCAGGTTATTACCCGGTCCTGCTGGTAGTTGCGCAAAGAATGCCAGGTTGATCTGTCCCTTGTAGGTAAACAAATTTGCCGCTGGTTTGCACTGGCAAAAGAGGAGGGTTATAACGGCGAAGCATATATGTTTTTTAGAAGTCCACATGTTGCAGATTATTATACGATCCCCCGAAAAAAAATCTATTATTATCATTATTCGGATGTAAGGACATGCCCAATTTCATATGTATGATGTCCTGTATACCATAATGCCAGCCTGCTTTATCCATCAGGTTACCGATTATGCCCGCATCCACCGCAAAGTTACGACTGGTAAACACTTTCACCTGGTAGGCAGAAGTATTGAAATTGTAAGGCTGGTTCCTGCCTTTGCGGTCTTTGCTTTCATCATACAAAGGGAGGTTGATGCCCAGTATATTTGACAGCTCATACAGCAGGGGCGTGTAGCCGGTAAACTGGTCAAAGTTCACTTCCACCCTGTTAAACCCTTCCCGGGTGTGAATGATGATACCACCGCCGCCGGTCCAGTAACGGTCAAAATTGTCTGCCACCGGAATCACGTTAAAAGGAATTGCGCCATCGTTGTAATAGTTGAAGGTGAAGAGCCCGAAAGTACCGGTGACAGCGCCGTTGACCTGGTTGCGCCCGTGATTGTTGAGTATGAAATTTGACGTGAGCATGGCAGCATTCCGCGCCATGGTGCCCACGTTGTAGTAGTCTGCATTGTGCAGGGTCCTGAATAGTTTTACGTAATCCAGCCATCCGCCCCAGGCATAGCCTGCGGAAAAAGAGTTGGTGAAATCCAGCTGGATGTCACCTACCAATGGGTTCAGGTTAGCGCCGGTTGTTTTTGTGTAGATGGCCAGCGATGGGCCATAGTTGAGCATTACACCGCTTTTATGTGTGCCGTTGATACTGCCGCCGCCAAAAATCCGCAGCCCCGGAAAATGTTGTGCTTTGCCATAGGTCAGGAAAATGTTGCAGCCAAAATTGACCTGCGTATAGGTATGCCATTTACTTTGTGCCAGCACAGGCCGCTGCACAAATAATATCGCCAGGAGCAGGATAATACGATGTGTCATGGGAGGACATTTTGCGTAGCCCGGCTCCCAGGTGCATGCATCCTTTGACATGTTGCCATAAATAGCCGGCTATCTTGCTTCAAAGACTTTTGGGGTATGAAGCACGTGATTAAATTACGATAAAACAGGGGGAAAATCAAATGTATTTTAGCCGGAAGAAATTACGGATGACGGAGTTGTAATTTTCTTAAATTGTAGTAGCTAATCGGAAGAAACCATGAGTCCTTTTGTACTATCACCCTGGGAAACTATTTTAAGACTAGTCATTTCTGCTATACTGGGAAGCCTTGTAGGCTGGGACAGACAGCGCAAGGAAGGTGCTGCCGGCCTCAGAACGCATATGCTGGTATCTGTTGGTTCTACGCTGGTGATGATCGTATCTACTTACGGGTTTGAAGATATCCTGGGACAGCGAGCAGTGATGCTGGACCCTTCGCGTATAGCCGCACAGGTGATCAGTGGTATTGGTTTTCTCGGCGCCGGAACGATCCTTTTCCTCAGACAACAGGTGGTGAAGGGACTCACAACCGCCGCTGGACTATGGAGTGTGGCCGCTGTGGGGCTGGCCGTGGGCAGTGGCCTGTATCTTGCCGCTGTATTCACTACCGTCATCATTTTATTGATACTGGCGGTTGTAAAACCACTGGAGAAAAAGTTTTTTAAAAGTGAGAAGCTCAACGCCATTTACCTGGTCCTGGACCTGCAAAAGGTAGGGCTGCTGGAAATTGAAGCCATCATTAAAAGTAAAGGGATTGAAATAACGGAAATGATCATGCATAGCAATGATGACGGATCTTACCAGATAAAAATGACTTTTGAAAGTGGTACTGATCAGAAACTGATCCTCGCAGTAACCGAACAACTGAATAGTACGCCCGGTATCAGCAGGATTAATCTGAAGATCTAAAAGGTTAGTCCTTATCCGCTTTTTTATTGCCCATCGGCAAAAAATACAGCCAGCAAAACCCGATCAGGAATAATCCAAAGGAGGCGAAGAATGCCGGCCAGGCAATGTCCCTGTTCTTTTCCAATGCATTATTGAGCCCGGTGTATAACAGCCATATCTGGATGCTTACATTTAAAATAAGGATCACGATAAGGGCAGACGTCAGGGTGTTTGTTTTGTTAGGATGCGCTTTATTCTGCGCTTCTTTGAAATTACTCATCACGGTTTATTTTCAGGTAATACCATTGCTGAATGCTTTTACATAAATATCATCTCCTTTCACTACCACATCTAGTTTAGGGAGCGGTCTTGGCGGCGGTCCTTCCAGGTTTTCCCCGGTCATGGCGTCGAAGAAACCGTTATGACAGGGGCATTCTATTTTGCCGCTGCCGGGTTTATAAAAAACGGCGCACGACAGGTGCGTGCACTTCTGTTCATATGCCCGCCACTCGCCGTTTTCCAGGCGGATGAGGATATATGGTATTTCACTTCCTGCAATCACAAAGGACCGGGTGCCACCTACGGGTACGGTGCTGGCCTTACATACAAAATGTTCTCCCTGTACTTCTGCCGGTGGAAAGAAATTTGCTTTGATGGCTACATAGGCGCTGCCGGCAGCAAGGCCACCGGAAACAAGGCATAAAAAGCGCGCAAAATCCCGGCGGCTTACACGCGTGGCTTCCGTGCGCCGGATCGGGAAATCATCTTTCCAGTGTTGGTCGTTTGCTGGTTGATCAGACATATCTCCGGTATTAATTAATGAACTTTTAAGTGGGTGCTGCCTTTGGGCATCATGATGTTTACTTTGGTGGTGACTACCTGTTCCCCGAAGATGAATGTATTCACCGGTGAACTATTGGGCCGCATTTTACTGATCTCTTCATAAGTACCGTAGAAGAGTGCCTGGCTGGGGCAAACGGTGGCGCACATCGGCTTTTTACCGGCGCTGGTGCGGTCATAACACATGTTGCACTTCATCATCATGTCGTACTTTTCCTCTTTCTTGGGCACCCCGAAAGGACAGGCCATCACACAGTTGGAGCAACCGATACAACGGGCGGTATTGGCACTGTGTACCACGCCGAAATCGTCTTTGCTGATGGCATCGGCTGGGCATACTTTTGCACACACCGGATCATCACAGTGCATGCACACCTGCACGGTAGTTTGAATGGTAACGGCACGTTCCACAAAGTTTACATGGATCATGCTTTCCTGTCCGTTTGTTTCACATTCGGCACAGGCCATTTCACAGGCTTTACAGCCGATGCAGCGTTGCATGTCTACAAAAAATGCCATGTCGGTTTTGTATTCTGTTACTTCCATATTATAAATGATTCAGTCGTTTATAATCAGATACTATCATACGCACGGGCCTTCTCCGGATCTGAGATAATACCCAGTGGTTCCAGCTTACAGGCGCATACTTTGAATTCAGGAATTTTGGATACCGGGTCGAGTGTGCCAGGTGTTAACTGGTTCGCCGATTTTTTACCAGGCCAGTGATAAGGCACAAACACGGTGTCTTTGCGGATGGTTTCTACAATATTTGCGGGAAATTCACCGCTGCCTCTGCGGGTACTTACCCTTACCAGTTCCCGCTGGTGGATATTATATTTTTTCGCTAGCTCCGGATGGATCTCTACCAGCGGTTCCGGGATCTGGTTTACCAGTTTGCCGATACGGCGTGTTTGTGTGCCGCTCAGGTATTGGGAAACCACCCTGCCGGTGGTGAGTACCACGGGATATTCATCATCCGTTACTTCCCCCGGATCCCTGTAGGCTACGGGGTTGAAGTGGGCTTTGCCATCGGGTGTCGCAAATTTTTTATCTTCCCATAAACGGGGCGTACCCGGATGATCTTCTGTAGGACAAGGCCAGAAGATGCCCATATTATCTTCCACCTTTTTATAAGTGATGCCGAAGTAATCGGCAGTACCACCTTTAGAGGCTACACGTAGTTCATTAAAAATGGCTTCGTTATCGGCGTATTGGAATTTATCGGCAGCGCCTAAACGATGCGCCAGTTCCAGGATGATCGCCGTGTCTGCACGGGCGTTGCCGGGCGGGGTAACGGCCCTGCGTATACGAACTACGCGGCCTTCTGCAGTAGTAACGGTACCATCTTCTTCTTCATGTAGTGAGCCGGCCAGCACAATGTCGGCATGACGGGCCGTTTCATTTAAGAAGAAATCTATACATACATAAAACTCCAGTTTTTCGAGAGCTTCCCGCACGTAGTTATTATTAGGGAGAGATACCAGCGGATTGAAACAGATCGACAACAACCCTTTCACTTCGCCGCGATGGATGGCTTCAATCAGTTCATATGCTGTCAGACCTTTGCCGGGTAATTCGGATTCAGGAATGCCCCATACGCCGGCAATATATTTCCGGTGTTCGGGGTTGGTAATATCGCGGTTGCCGGGAAGCTGATCGCATTTGTGGCCATGTTCGCGGCCACCTTGCCCGTTGCCCTGCCCGGTGATGGTGCCGTATCCGCAATAGGGGCGGCCTATGCGGCCGGTAGCCAGTACAAGGTTGATGCAACCCAGCACGTTATCAACGCCCTTGGAATGATGCTCTATTCCCCGCGCATGCAACAGGAAGCTGGTTTTGGCCCTGCCCCATAATTCGGCTGCCTGCCGGATCTTTCCGGCTTCAATACCAGTTACACCTGCTGCCCATTCCAGTGTATAATCTTTCACGGCATCAAGGGCTTCCTGGAAGCCGCTGGTATGGTTATCAATAAAGTCGTGGTCCAGCAGGTCGTTGTCGGCCAGGTATTTCAGCATAGCGCCATATAGAGCGGAGTCGGTGCCCGGCTTTACAGGCAGGTGCAGATCGGCCGTACGTGCCAGCGGAATCACACGGGGATCTATAACGATCAGTTTGGCGCCATTATCCCTGGCGCGCCAGATCCAGTGCGTAAGCGTCGGAAATGTTTCACTCACATTGGCGCCTGCTACTATAATCACTTCTGCATGTTCCAGGTCTGCATAAGTATTGGAGGTACGATCCAATCCGAATGCTTTTTTATTACCCGCACCGGCGCTCACCATGCACAACCGCCCGTTGTAGTCGAGGTTGGCGGTCTTTACCGCCACACGGGCAAACTTACCCATGAGATAACTTTTTTCATTGGTAAGGGAAACGCCCGACAAAATGGAGAAGGCATCGTTGCCGTATTGTTGCTGGATACGTTTGATCTCTGATACTACCCGGTCCATCGCTTTATCCCAGGATACTTTTTTAAAGCCTTCTCCCTCCACTCTTTCCAGCGGGTCCATCAAACGGTCGGGATGATTGTCCTGTAAATAACGCTGCACGCCTTTGGGGCATAGCCTGCCTTCATTAAAAGGGAATTCCATCCATGGCTCAAAGCCCACCACTTTATTATTCTTCACCAACAACTGGATACCACACTGCATGCCACAGAAGCAGCAATGTGTTTTCACAGTAGCATCGGGTTCGTCCCTGCCCACATAGCCTTCGCGGGGAGCGAAGTTGAGATGGGGTCCAAACTGTTCGATAATCTTTTCCGGTGATACAGGTAGTTTAGCCATGCACGTTATAATTTATTTTTCGGGAGATAATTATCCAAAAAAAGCGCCGCCTTCTTCTCTTGCTTTCAGGTGCGCTTTGGCCAGTAACGACCGCTTACCTTCGGGACTGTAATCAAGATGAGAAGTACCGTCTTCCAGTGTAAAATCGAATCCTAATTCTTTGGTGACCGTTTTCAAGTCATCGATATGCAGCTGCGTGGCAAAGGACTGCCCGGTATACGGACAAACAGCCATGCCTCTTTTGATCCCTTCCTGTTTATAAATATGCGCACCAATTTGTGCAGGACGCTGAATGATATGAAAGAACTTACCAAACGGAATCCATACAAGGAAAAGGATAACCGAAATAGCATGCGTGACGGACATAAAATCATAGGCGATCCCTTTCATGAAGGCATAGCTGAAATTGAGTCCCAGACCTGTAACAGAGATAATGATCAGCAAGATCAGTGGTAACAGATCTCCCTCAAAAGTTTGTGTAGCTATTAAACCTGCATTGGTGAGCCGCCTGCTCATGAAAATGACGCAACCAATAATCACCAGCCAGGAACACCAGGTTAAGGCGTGGAAGATGATAAAAGCGAGAAAAGAACCCAGCTTAAAGCTCATGACTTTAAACCCGAAGAAATTGGCGTTATAAAGATTGGTAACAGCAGGATCAAGACCAGTAGCCGGGTCCAGCGTGAAGTTGATCCAACCCAGTGTAAGCGGTATGGTAATAGCAAATGCCGCCATGCATCCCGTAGCCAGCGAAAAATGCGCGATCCATCTTTTTTTTCCTCTCTGGTAAATAAACTGCTGGAATAACAGATTTTTCACAGATTCTTTCAGCATAAAATACAGATGCAGAAAAATCCTGCCATTAAAAACCAGTTGCCAGGTACGCTTGAAATACATGCGGGTAGGCGGTCTTTGCAACCATACACAATAACGGTATACACCACCGAATAAGGCAAACAGGGTACCAAACAGGTAGATGATCAGTGCGGGATCAAAATTCTGCAACTTCCGGGACCCGTAAAATGAGACAACCACGCATAGCAGGGTAACGAATACAGCAATCAGGAATGCTTTTTTATTGAGAGAAAACTGCATAGCAACGGGTTTATAGGTTGAACTATTTTTCTTTGATAAATGGAAGCCGTAGCAAGCCAATCAATACAATGATCCAGGTAAGTAATGCTATAACAACAAATAAGGCAGAAATAGGTTTAAGAAAAGTGAACCCGGTAATACTGGCATACGTAAACGTACACACGCCGTACATACCCAATGGAAATACCATCGACCAATATTGCGGATCATACTTCAGCGGTACCTTCGCCACAAAATGGCGGTAGGCAAACATGAGGAATAACAAGGGAATCCACCAGCTGGCAAAAGACCAGAAGAACATGGTAAATGTTTCCACAAAATTAGCCCAGTGATTTAATGCATCATGGCCACGGGCATACATCACCAGCCGGGAGCCCGCCAGGGAGATAATAGCCACCGCACCCATATTAATCCAGTAAGGTGGGGTTATAGTTTCCGCTTTCATACTGAGGAATAACCATCTGTATAATATTAATCCTATCAACACAAAATAGAACATCCCGCCAATCATATACATGCATAATGAAACGAAGGCCACCAGTCCCGAAGCAGGACTGTTGTTAGCGATGATAGCGCCCAGTACCGCTACTGATTCTGTAGAGACCACGATCAGCAGCCACGCGCCACTGATACTGTTTTCCAGCGATGGTTTGGGCTCTTTCAGAATATTCACCAGGAAAAAAGTATAGAGTAGTAGCAGCCACAAGACAAGGCCAAGGACCCAGAATGCAAAAGCAGTGTTCACGCTGCCGTTGATCAGCGCAAGCTGGCTTCCCAGTACATTGTTACCTGCTACCAGCGTCAGGAACGTGACGCCTCTGCCGGCATGATGCAGATCATTCCACACGATGAGCGGATACCTGACCGTTCTTGCAATTAATATGATCCAGAGGATGAGATAGAAGAAGATATTGCAATAAAGCAGCACCTTTGATAACCCCGGATATTTCCACAGGAACAATCCTATAGAAACAATACCGGTAGCCATTACCAGCGCAAAGTAGCCCGGAAAGAAATTTTCTAGTGACGTGTGTGTTACTGGTTGACCCGGGGTAGAGAGTTGCGTTTGAGGCATATTAATTTTTGTTGGTTAAACAAGAAACTATCTCACACAGTACTATTAATAAATATACAGTTATTTCAGGTAAGAAGGAGCAATGGCAGCGAGGAAGCCATGCTGCTACCCGATAATGATCAATCGGGCGGCAACCGACAAAAAAAAGGTTATATATTTATGTAGGAAAACATACCGTTCCGCCGTTAGCGGCGGCGAATTAAATGTGAAACCGGGCATATGGAACAAACAAATGAATCAACATATCAAGCTGCTACTGCGGTAGCCGGAATTATAGAGGGGCACTTTATTAAACATCTTGCCGCTGCGAAGGAAGAGGGGGAAGAAAACCTGGCAACTGCGCCATCAGCAAAGATTGTAGAAAAAATTATAGACGTAGCCTTCTGGGCAAGTCTCCGTAGAGAAGAGGGTAATTCTACCCGGATGTCCATCGCATTTGTAGATCCGGTTCAGGCCGGCAAGCCGCTTTTGTTTGAAAAGCCATTGCCCCTAAGCCCGATGGTGCTCACCAAACTGGCGCCTGGCGTAGAAAGGCCGGGCGTGCATGTAGGGGTGTGGCATGATGGGAATGAACTTTATATATGGGGTACTACTATCAAATTACCAAATTTCTGTTTCGTGCTGGATGTGTCCGAACCGGGACTGCTGGTAGTGAAACACCGTCGTATTCAGGGACTGGGCAAGTTTACCAATGTGGCGATGCTGAAAGGTGACCAGGTAAAAGTTGTAGATGAAAGCAGCGGGTATTCTTCCTGCAGCCCAGCACTCCTCAAATCATTGCTGGGACTGGATTCTTCGGTTTTGTGGAACAACCCGGAAAATGTGCTGATCCAGATTGCCGTGTCCATGCGGGCGCATAAGCGCGGTGGTATCCTGTTGGTAACCCCTGCCGGCAATAGCTCCTGGAAGGAATCGATTGTACATCCTTTACAATACCCGGTATCTCCTGCTTTTTCCGGGGTGGCAGACCTTATCCGCCAGGATAGCAGCAGTGTTAGCGAGATATACTGGCAGAATGCATTACGGCGGGAGGTGGAAAACGTTTCGGGGCTTACCGCTGTGGACGGGGCCACTATTGTCAACGATCATCATGAGCTGCTGGCTTTTGGCGCCAAGATCATCCGTGCCAACAGCTCTACCCCTGTAGAAAAAATCATCATTACAGAACCGGTCATAGGCGGAGATCCTGCCTATGTACACCCTTCCAGTATAGGCGGCACACGGCACCTGTCGGCTGCCCAGTTTGTGCATGATCAGCATGATTCCATCGCGCTGGTAGCATCACAGGATGGCTATTTTACTATCTTCTCCTGGTCTGCCACCAAACAAATGGTACAGGCCCACCGGGTAGATATTCTGTTGTTATAAATTATTCACCATATCACATCATTACATCCTGTACACTATGCGTTATTTTTTTACTTTTTTATTTTTGCTATTTGCCACCTCACTTGCTGCCCAGCAGGACACCCTGCATCAGTTGGAAGAGGTAGTTGTGAAGTCCTACTTGTCTACTGAACGGTTACAGCGTTTACCCACCACCGTGAGTGTGTTGTCGCCTGCGCAGCTACAGTTGCAGCAAGGCGCTTCCCTGGTGCCCGCTTTTAATACCATTGCGGGCGTACGAATGGAAGAACGCTCACCGGGAAGTTATCGTTTATCCGTTCGCGGTAGCCTGTTGCGCTCTCCTTTCGGGATCCGCAACGTGAAAATATATATGAATGAAATGCCATTCACAGATGCAGGTGGTAATACCTATTTCAACCTGCTGGACCCTGCGGCGGTTGGACAGGCGGAAATCCTGAAAGGCCCGGATGGTAGCCTGTTTGGCGCTAATTCGGGCGGCGTGATCCGGCTGGATCTGATGCCTCCGCCTACGGACAGTACACACTTCCAGGCGCAGATACAGGGTGGCAGCTATGGGCTGTTGCATGCTACGGCTGCCTATCAGCAACAATTCGGGAATTATGGGTTGCAGGTATTCCACGGCTACCAGCAATCCGATGGTTACCGGGAAAACAGCGCCATGAAACGGTCCTATACACAGATAGGACAGCGATGGGAATACCGGCCCGGGTATGTATTGAAGATGCTGGCTTTTTATGCCGATCTCGATTACCGCACACCCGGCGGCCTGACGCTGGCACAGTTTGAAGCCAATCCCAAGGCAGCCAGACCGGCTACCAACACGCTGCCCGGCGCTGTTACGCAAAAGGCCGGCATTAACAACCGCACCCTGCAAGGCGGACTGGTACATGAGGCGCAGCTAAGCAGCCGGTGGCAACATGTACTGACCGTTTTCGGCGCCAATACCCATTTCGAAAATCCCTTTATCACCAACTATGAAGTAAGGGATGAAAATACAATCGGCTTCCGTACCTACCTGGCACTGCTGAATAGCGCCACCAGCTCCTCTCCGCTGAAATGGAAATGGTATGCCGGTATGGAGTTGCAGCAAACCAGCACTGATATTGCCAATTATGGCAACCGGCAGGGTAAGAAGGACACGTTGCAGGTAGCGGATAAACTCACCGCCGGTCAGCATTTCTTCTTTTCAAGGTTCCATGCAGATCTGCATAACTGGACACTGGAAGCGGCGGGAAGTATGAACTACTATTATTACACCTATAACGAAAACGGGCACACGAAGATGACGTTTTCTCCCCAGTTCATGCCGCGGGTTTCGTTATCCTATCTTATCAATGACCAGGCTACCGGCCGTCTTACCGTGAGCCGTGGCTACTCGCCACCGGCCACCGCAGAGGTACGGGCGTCAGATAATATTATCAACACCTCCCTGCGCCCGGAAACAGGCTGGAACTATGAAGCAGGGCTCCGGATACTACCGGCATCACAGCGGTATATGCTGGATGCAGCCGTATTCCATTATCGTATGAAGGATGCCATTGTACGTAAGCTGCATGATAATGGCGAGGAGTTTTTTGTGAATGCCGGTGGTGTAAACCAGACCGGACTGGAAATAATGGGCGCGCTTCCCATTCTGCCCGTACGGCAGCATGGCGTGATCCGTGGTATGGAATGGCGGGAAAGCTATACACTGAGCGATTTCTCTTTCCGTGATTATGTCAGCGCAGGCAAGGATTTTTCCGGCAACAGGCTTACGGGTGTGCCGCAGCACGTTGTGGTAAGCAGCCTGTTAATGAATTTTCCACATCATACTTATCTTTATCTGACACATAATTTTACCAGTAATATTCCTTTAAATGATGCCAACAGCGCCTATGCGCGACCTTATCACCTGTTGCAATGCAAGGCCGGCTGGCGTATTGCCTGTGCAAAAGGGCGCAGCGTTACCATACAGGTGGGGGCAGACAACCTGCTGGACCAGCGGTATAGCCTGGGAAATGACCTGAATGCGGTAGGAGAGCGGTATTATAACGCAGCCCCGGGGCGGAGCTTTTTCGGCGGGATTGCGGTTGCGCTGTAAGAAAACAGGTATTCCTGGTTGTCTTTTAAAAAAAATAAAAATTTTTCTGCTTCCTGCTGACATAGGGTTGTCACTTGCCTGTTTTTACTTTGTATCAACAACAAAAAAATTACCCTCATGTCAAACACTATTCAATCACTCCTGAAAGAAATGGAGGAGGAAGCAGTTACTACCCGTAAAATGCTGCAACGTGTGCCGGAAGATAAATACGACTGGCAGCCGCATGAAAAAAGTATGAGCCTGCTACGGTTGGCTACGCATGTAGCTGAACTGCCAACCTGGGTATCAATGACATTGACCACCGATGAGCTGGATTTCTCCAAATACGATTATAAACCGGCTCCACTAAAGAACAGTGGGGAGCTGATGGCTTTTTTTGAAACATCGCTGGTAGATGGTAGAAAACACCTGGAAGCAGCCACGGAAGAACAGTTAGGAGAAAACTGGACAATGCGTAATGGTGACCACATCATCAGCATCAGAAGTAAAGCGGAAGTACTCCGGATGACGTATTGCCAGATTGTACACCATCGGGCACAACTAGGTGTATTTCTACGGTTACTTGACATTCCGATCCCTGGTAGTTACGGGCCCAGCGCGGACGAAGATTAACAGTATTTAGTTATTTACGAATTTAGGGATGTAGCTATTTTGTTGCTGTGATATATCTTCCATGGAAACAAAATATCTACGTATCAAAATCAGTAATAATTAAATATTTAAGGGGTTACTTGCTGACTGTTCGGGCACAGGCAGTGAGTAACCCCTTTATTTTTCGTTGCAATATTTGATATAACAATCCAGGATCAGATCCCAGCCTTCGGGGGCATTCAGTGCCTCCCTGTATTCGGCGGCACCTTCGCCGTGGTTATCAAAATGTCGGTGACCGAAATCAATCTTCGCCTTGTTGGCGCCTTCCGGAATGAAATGCAGGAACACCTCACTGGCTTTGTCAGGATCGGGTTCCGGCACACGGGAAGGGCCTACCTGCCAGAGAAAGGCGATACTAGCGCCTTCCTTAATATGGATCACCCGGCCCCAATCGCAACGAAAATCGTAAGGGCCTGCTTCTGTACACAATCCGTTTACTTCCGGGTGAATGCGCAGATTGATCAGTTTGTCCTGTGACCAGGTATAAGCTCTGGGCCACCATTCGTTGATCTCATACACAAATTTTGTGTAAGCGGTACCGGCTGCTACAGGTACTTGCAGATGTTTAGTGATGTTAGCTGTTTCCATACTGTGTCAGCCCGATTTCGGGGCCAATCAAAGAACATCTGCAACGCCACAATTGTTTGGCGTTTTCTCCTTATTCTTCCATATCTGACCAATCAAATAATTTGTTTTCTGCTGGTGTTTTAGCTTGTTTGGTTAAGGCATAAAGTTGTTTTACCCTGGCTGGCTGTGAGGCTGCGAGGTTGTTTTTTTCGCCAATATCTGTCCGCAGATTGTAGAGCTCAACCACTTCCGGAATTCCTTTGTTTTTGAGCCGCACGAGTTTCCAGTCGCCTTGTATCACCGCTTCTTTCAGTGTTTTTTCATTGAATTGCCAGTATAGATAAGGATGTTGTTTTACCTGCTTTTTGCCGGCAATGGCAGGCGTAAAGGAGATCCCGTCTATATTGCCCGGCGCAGGCGCGCCTGCAAGTCCGCAGAGGGTGGGCAGCACATCCCAGAAAGCCCAGATGTCATCCCGTACAACACCGGCAGGTACTTTACCCGGCGCTCTAACGAGCAGGGGCACACGAATACCACCTTCGTAGAGATCACGTTTGATCCCACGTAAAGGTCCGCTGCTGTTGAAGAATACGGGATCGGCGCCGCCTTCTTTATGTGGGCCGTTATCACTCGTGAAGAAGATGTAGGTGTTGTCATCCAGTCCGAGGTCTTTTACCAGTGCCAGTACACGGCTTACGTCTTCATCCAGCCGGGTAACCATCCCTGCAAAGGCGGCATGGGGCTGACTTTGTGAGCGGTATCGTGATCCCTTTGGCTGTATGAAAGGTGTTTCCGGCCCCAGTTTACTGCTGCCGTCGGCATTTTGAAACCGCTGTACATAGGTAGCCGGAACATGCAGTTCCGCATGCGGAATGGTGAGGGGAAGATAAAGAAAGAAGGGCTTGCTTTTATTTTCTTTGATAAAGCCCAATGCTTTCTGTATGATCAGCTCATCGGAGTAAAGACTGGTATCTTTATTTACCCTTACCGTATGCCCGTTTTGTAATTCAAAGAGATGATCGGTGTAATAGCTGTGTGCATGACCCTGATCGAGATAACCATAGAAGGCATTCCATCCTTTATTTTCCGGGGCGCCTTCTGTATCTTCTGCTCCCAGTCCCCATTTACCAAACATACCGGTGGTATAACCGCCAGCCTGTAATAGCTGCGCAAGGGTGGTATCCTGTGGACGCAGGGGTTCGCGGGTATTGCCCCGGATATAGGCATGGCCCATATGCTTACCGGTCATCAATGCACAGCGGCTGGGCGCACACACTGTATTGCCTGAATAAAAACGGGTGAACTTCGTGCCTTCAGCAGCGAGCCTGTCAATATTAGGGGTTGGTATTTTGCTGGCCGGATTGAAACTGGTAAGATTGCCATAACCAAGATCATCAGCCACCACAAAAATGATATTGGGCTGTTGCTTTTGCTGCGCAAGCGCCGGAAGTTCTGATAGCAGCAGGAACAGGAGTACCGTTAAATTTCGTGTATTCATCATTGTTATATATTATTTACCGTAATTATTATTCTGTGTGAGCTGTGGATTTTCCTGTATGGCTATGGATGGTACCGGCCAAAGGTAATCACGTAGCGGGTTGAATGTTCTTGTGTCGAGTCGTTCACCTTTATAATTATAAATATCGGTGGTCATCAGCGCAGCAGCAGTTTTCCATCGCCGGATATCAAAGTAATACAATCCTTCGCCAGCCAGCTCAATACGGCGTTCATGGCGTATTTCCGTGCGGAGCAGTTCCTTACTCAGCCCAGTGCTGATATCGGGCATGCCTGCACGAAAACGGATCTCGTGTAATGCGCTGTATATAGAAGCGTCAGGTCCGGTGGCTTCATTCTGTGCTTCGGCATACATCAGTAATACATCTGCATAACGGAGGATGATATAGTTTAACTCCGACTGCCCGTCTGCAATAGTAGCCGGTGGTTTTACATTGTCTTTGTACACCGTATATTTTTTCTGTCCGTAGCCGGTACGGGGATATTGTCCTTCTTTTACGATGGCGCCTTTGTATTGACTGCCAATAACCGTATACGTCTGTTGCAGCCGTGGGTCCCGGTTTTCATAAGGATGGGCCGCATCATATTTTGCAGACATGCTGATAGGTTTTCCATCAATAGCATAATAGTCATTGATGACATCGGGTAATGGCGCTACGCTGTTGTATTCATCCAGTGCTATATCCATGCCATGCGTAAACTCCGGGGATTTAAACTGTGCATCAAAGATCACTTCTGTGTTGCCTTCATTTTCAAGGTAGAACAACGCCCTGTAATCAGGATACAGGCTGAAAACTTTGCTGTTGATCACGGTTCTGGCAGCATCGGCAGCTTCCTGGTAGCGGCCTGCGTATAACAGCACTTTTGCTTTAAAGGCCAGGGCAGCACCTTTGGTAGCATGCCCTTTGTCGTTGCCGGAAGGTGCAGCCGGAAGTGCTGCCAGGGATTCGTCCAGGTCTTTCAGTATTTGTGTGAGCAGGGCAGTGGTATCGTTACGCGGGAGGGTGGACTGCGTAGCAAAATCCGGTGGGTCCAGGATGAGCGGAGCACCGCCAAAAAGATTCCACAGCGGAAAATAAAAGACCGCCCGCAAAAACTTTGCTTCCGCTTTGTACTGTTGTTTGAGAGTGCTGTCCATACTGATGGCATCGATATGAGCCAGCAGGTTGTTGGCGCGGCCAATGCCCGTGTAGGCGGATTTCCAGGTGGTGTTGACAATAGAAGCGTTGGCAGCGTCGTGAATACCTTCTGCAATTTTATTATAATCGCTGCTATAGCTGTACGCATTGGGGGTGATGGTTTCCAGCATCACGGGTGTATTGCCGCCATAGAGACCGGTTTGCAGGAGTGCTGCATAAGTGGCATTCAGTGCAGCTTCTGCATGTTCGCGTGTTTTCCAGTAGGTATCTGTTGTAAAACGATCAGTGGGTGTTACATCCAGGAACCTGTCTCCGCAGGAGCTGGTGATCACCACAATCAGAAAAAGTAAGTTATAATATCGTTGCATGATGAGATTCATTTTTTTGTAGAAAAGATCGGGGTGAATTAAAACGAAACATTGATGCCGGCAGTAGCTGTTTTCGCAATAGGATAGTCTATCAGTCCGCCCCTGGTGAGGTTCCGCTCAGGATCACCCAGTTTGAATTTGCTGAAGGTGAGCCAGTTTTGCCCGTTTGCAAATACTTTCACCGCACTGATATGAACGCGTTGTAACCATCTTTTCGGGAGGCTGTAGCTCAATTGGATGTTCTTTAACCGGAGATAGGAAGCATCCTGAATCCAGAAGCTGCTGGTCTGAAAATTCTGCGGATAGCCGTTGGCGGTAGTGAGTCTTGGAAGGCTTGCCTGAGGATTTTCAGGTGTCCAGGAATCTGTAAGCCATTCCGGTGTAACGCCTGCGCCGTTGCGGTAAGGTTGTGCGAGGTTTCCGTTTACATAGGTATCTGCATCCTTTACACCCTGGAAAAAAGCAGTGAGCTCCACACCTTTGTAGGTGAGGCCCAACACAAAGCTGTACGTGTATTTTGGGATGCTGTTGCCGATTACTACCCGGTCGTTGTTATCGATGATACCGTTGTTATCAATGTCTTTGTATTTGATATCACCGGGTTTGGTTACTGTATTCTGGGTGGGCGATGCTTTGATTTCATCATCCGACTGAAACAAGCCGATGGCTTGTAATCCGTAGAAAGCATTGATAGGAGAGCCTTCGCGGATGATGGTGGTGCCATCATAGTACACGGCTCCACGAAGGTCCGTGACTTCATTCTTCAGGAATGCGATGTTGGCGCCAACATTATAGCCTACGGGTCCTATATGATCGCGGTAATTTGCGGTGAGTTCATATCCTTTGTTGTTTACGCTGCCGATGTTGCGGAATGGACCTGCGAGGTTCCCCACCTGTGAGGGCACGCTTACCTGCCGTAATATGTTGCTGGTAGCTTTATTATACACATCAAATTCCAGGGTCAGTTTATCCCGGAAGAATCCTGCATCCAGCCCCAGGTCAGTCATGGTGGTGGTTTCCCAGGTAACGTTAGGATCGCTTAGTTGTGTTACAGCGGCGCCGCTCACAACGGTGCCGGTGAAGTTGTAGTTCCTGCCGGTGGTCACGCCATCTACATAACTAAAAAGCGGAATACCCTGGTTTCCTAAACGCCCCCAGGACCCACGCAGCTTAAGATTGGAGATGACAGGATGTTGTTTCAGAAAATTTTCTTCACTGATGCGCCAACCGGCGGAGAGGGAAGGGAAGAAGCCCCAGCGGTGGCCTTGCGCAAAGCGGGAGGAGCCATCATACCGGAAGCTGGCTTCCGCAAGGTATTTCCCGGCATAGTCGTAATTGAACCTGCCGAAATAGGATACTAGTTTTGATTGTGCAGATTTTCCATTCACCTGTGGCGAGGTGCTGCCACCATTGAGTTCCGTGATTTCGTTGCCGAGGTATCCCTGGTTGGATGCTGTGAAATCGCTGCCGCTGAATGATTCCACACTAAAACCGAGCAGGCCGCCCAGGTGATGTTTGCCTAATTGTTTATCGTAGTTGAGCGTATGATAATTAGTGATGTTGATGCTGTCCTTACTGGACTGTGTAATGCCTCTCGCAGGGATGTTGCCCATGGCAGTTTGTACACCTGTTTTGGGGTTGGTGAGCAGGATCTGCGGGTAGGCATATTTCTCGCGGGTAAACTGCATGTTGACCGCTAATGTAACCCTGTAGCTGATTCCGAAGGGTAGCTGGTATTCAGCAAATACATTGGCCAGCGAGCGAAGGGAATTATTTTTCCGGAATCCTTCGTAGCTCAGTGCATAGGGATTACGGAAGAAATTATGTCCGGGTACGCGCACCCACTGATCTGCATAGCTGCCATCCTGTGCAACGGGGATCTGCATGGGGAGGCCACGGTATATCAGTCCCATGATGCCACCTTCTCCATTTCCTTCATCGGAGGTGTAAGCGCCTTCGCGGCTTTGCCAGTAAGTGCCCAGCAGGTTGGCGCCTATCTTCAGTTTGCTGTTAATCGTAGAAGTAATATTACTGCTGATAGAATATTTTTTAGCGCCGGTATTGACGAGAATACCTTGCTGGTCAAGGTATCCGAGGGATATGCCGAACACTGTTTTTTCGTTACCGCCGGAGAAGCGCAGGTTATGTTCCTGTATCGGTGCATCCTGGAACATCACATCAAACCAGTTGGTGTTGGGGTAGATGTAAGGATCTTTGCCGTTGCGGTATTCATCGAGCAATGCCTGGCTATACTCCGCAGGCTTGCCTTCGTTGGCCAGGGCACGGTTTTTACCTTCCATGTAAGTAAGCGCATCCGTCACAACGGTGGGCAGCTGTGATGCACGCTGAAAGCCTGCGTAGCCGTTGTAGTCTACCTGGAACTTACCTGCTTTACCTGTCCTGGTTTTCACCAGTATAACGCCATTGGCTGCACGATTTCCGTAGATGGCTGCGGAGGCGGCATCTTTCAATACAGTAACGCTTTCGATGTCGTTGGGGTTGATGTCGCTGAGGGGAAACTCAATGCCATCCACTAATACAAGCGGGTCGTTGTTGTTGAGAGTGCCTACACCACGGATGCGGATACTGGCGCCGTCGGCGCCGGGGCGGCCTTTGGATTGATTGACATATACGCCGGGAAGTCCCTGCAATGCCTGTGTGGCATTGGTGATGGGACGGTTAGCCAATGCTTTCTGATCCAGGGAGGCGATGGCGCCGGTGAGGTTCACTTTTTTCTGTTGACCGTAACCTACCACTACCACTTCATCCAGTTTGCCGGAAGCGGGTTTCAATGATATTTGCAGCGGTATGTTTCCTTGTACTGCAATCTCCTGCTGATCAAAACCTGTATAGCTGAATATAAGCAGGGTGTTGTTGCCGGATACGGTGATGGTAAAGTGTCCGGAGGCATTAGTTAATACGCCTTTTGCGCTGCCTTTGATGCGTACGGTTACGCCGGGAAGGGGTTCGCCGTTGTCGGCAGCTGTGACGATGCCGCTGATTACGCCGGTGTTTTGTGCTTGTACCACCATGGTGCGCAATACCGGGCTAGCGGCAAAACCTGTTTGCATAGCAAGGGTAGCTGCTACCAGCAGGTAGCAGTTTTTTACTGTTCTGTTCATATTATATATGCATAAATGATAAGGGCGCTACAGTTGCATGTGGTGGGTAGCAACGCGAAGCATCCTGTGAAGAATTCCAGCAGTACAGTTGGTCTTTTTTATTAGTCTACTGAATTGATAGGGTAAACTTACGCACTTTGGTTTAATTATCATAATTGTGGCGGTATTTTTTTTGAGGCAGGGGAGGGAGTGGCTGTTACGGATGCAAAATATCTGCTTGAAATGGAGTGGCACCTGCACTTTGCCGTTTTACTGTAGTATATTGTGGTGCTATCATTTTACTACATTAACCCGCCAGTTATGATTTTAGAAGTCGCCGTATTAGATGTTATTGCCGGAAGAACACCACAATTTGAGATCAATTTCAATATGGCAAAAAAACTGATCAGCTCCATAGAAGGCTTTGCCGATCTGCAATTACAACGATGCCTGGAACAGCCTAACCGTTATATTCTGCTGGTCAACTGGGATACACTGGAAAGTCATACAACCGGCTTCCGGCAATCTGCTGTATACCAGGAATGGAAAAAATTATTGCATGAGTTTTATAATCCCTTCCCTGTTGTACAGCATTATGAATTAATTAATGAAGCATAGTCCGTGAAATTTGTTCGCCGCTAAGGTGCTGTGGTAGCTGGTTATAAGCGATGCTTTTTTTCTGAAGAAAATTTTGCCGGGATAAATATTTTTCTATCTCTATTTACCAGCCAGCCCCAACGCAAATCCTCTATTATGAACAATTTTATTCCACTCCTTTTAAAAGAATAACGGCTCTTTTTCTATCACGATAAACAAGCTCTGTTAGTAACTTTGTATTCGACTTCTTTAGTTCAGCAGCTCTGTCTTGGCAAAACTTATAAAATGTCGTATCTCGATTATAAAGTCTTGTGTAATTTGAAATCGCAGAGTCTATGTTACCAATTATTTCATAGTAGTTTCCAACATTCCAAAGGTAGCCGTAATTAATTTCCGCTGCTTTATTTAGATCAGCAAAGGCATTATTGTATTGTTCTAATTTAAGGTATGCTCCAGCCCTTGCAGCAAGGTCTTTGGGTGCTCCCATATTATAGGTGCGTCCGGCCGCTGTAAATTCGGTTACTGATTTTTGCAAACTGTCAATGTGGTAATAGATGTCGCCTTTGATGAAATGTAAAACTGAAATTTTATATTGGTCAAGTGAAGTGTCGCTAGAAATTAAATTGTTGATTTTTCGGAAAGCAACAGCTTGATTTGTATCTGCCATTCTATAAAGATTGTCCACAAGACTTTCCCAGGCTAAAGTCTTGGCGTTACTTATTTCTGCTTCTTTCGCGAGGTCCTCCCGAACATCCTTCATCATCTGGTCAAATGACTTTGGTTTGAAGTCACAACTTGTCAGAAAAAGCAAGACTGTCAACGTGTACAAGGTTGTCTTCATTAGAGGGCTTATAAGCCCTAAAGATATGCAATAATCTTATGGATATAAGGGTGACAATATTTTTCGGCTCTTAGGCGTAAATATTTGTTTGAATGCATTATTTAGGCACAAGCGAGGTGTTTCATTGTACATTCTGTAGCAATCGCCCTACTGATGCCATCCGTTTTGTTTCTTACGCTATAATCCAATTTTCCGCTTCGCTGAGATTTCAAGATGTCGGATTGTATCACACCCTGATTTTATCGCTCTCCCTCCGAAGTGGCTGAGGGATCTCTTTGCTGCGGGAGTTCCAGGGATTGGATGGTGCATCGCTGGTAACTGCGTTGAATCCGGATATTTATTTCCTGGAAACGCATTAGCCTGACTGGATCAAGACCGACCTGGTACCTACGTATATCAATGCTTACCAGCGGTGAATTATATTATAGATATTCCATCTTTGTGGCTGTTTTGTGTGATATATCGTCTTTCTGAAAAAATATTTTCTTACCGTGTACTCCGAGCCGGTAAAATGGTTGTATATATAGATAGCAGAAGGCTTGCTCCCCGGAATCAGGAAAAATAACGGGATATATGTTATGCTTGACAGAACGAGATATATTGAATTATTAAAGAAATATTTGGATGGCACTATTGACGATAAAGAGCGTATAGCACTTTTCGAAATGACGGTTAGTGAAAATATAGAGCAGCCGTTGGCCGAAATGATGGAGCATGATTTTCTTACGCATCCATTGGAGGGACCGGATTTGCCGGTAGAAGTATCGGAAGGGATTTTGAAAAAAATAGTCGCTTCTGAAGAAAATGCCAACAAGTTATTAATCATCCGTCATAGTCGTAAACTGCTGATGAATGCATTCTCTATTGCAGCAGTAGTTGCCATTATTGTATTAGGTGGGGTGTTTTATTATTATAGCAGTTCAAATACTCTTGCTGAGCAGCCATTTGAAGCATCTATCCCCGTGGGGAATCAACGAAAGGTGAATAATACGTCCGTACCTATGGAGATTGTATTGGCTGATAACAGTGTTGTAAAACTGGCACCGCATTCCACGTTGAGCTTCCCGGAACATTTTACCGGGGACAAAAGAGAGGTGTATCTGACCGGTGAGGCTTTCTTTACAATTGCCAAAAAGAACGATCAACCTTTCCTGGTATATTATAATAATGTGGTAACCAGGGTATTGGGTACTTCTTTTAATATTAAGACCAACAGTATTACCAAGGATGTGGAAGTGTCTGTAAGAACCGGAAAGGTGCAGGTAATTGAAAATACTTATAGTAGTAATCATAACAAGGAACAGGAAGAATTAAAGAGTGTTATATTGGTCCCTAACCAAAAAGCAATGTATGATATTAAGCGTCGTGAGTTTGCGACGTCACTGGCTGATTCTATTTATCCCTTACTTAATGTCCCTAATACCTTAAATGTTGTTCAAGGTGGGCAATCCTTGCCCGCCTTCTTCTTTCAAAAGGCAACTAGTCTGAAAGAGATCTTCCTACAATTGGAAACTGTTTATGGCATCGCCATTATAGTTGACAATGACAATATTTATGACTGTGTATTTACCGGAGATATTTCAAAACAGGAGATGCTGGAGAAATTACATATTGTTTGCCTGACAATAGGGGCTACATATGAAGTGAATGGCACTACGATTCTGGTGACGGGTAAAGGATGCAACTAACCAAGATTTAAGGATGTATTAAAAATTGATACCATGACATAATCCACGTTAAAAAAGAAAAAACCGATAATGCTCGTAACATCATCGGTTATTCGAACTCCTTCCGGAATTCTCATTTTGCCCGTAAAAGACTATTTAAACGATCAAAACTTTCCAAATTTATGAAAAAAAAGCAACTCTTCGTTGCCTCAATCTTTATTGTCATGAAGTTTACGATTGTCCAGTTCCTAGTAGCTATCGTATTTTCTTCCTGTTTATTTGCAAATAAAATTGAAGCTCAATCGGTTTTAGATAAGTCGATTCGTTTAAAGATCAGTAATGTGGAGCTGTATAAGGTATTTCACATTATTGAGAAACAAACCAATGCCAGATTTAGCTACAGTCCGAACTCAATTGATGTAGATCAGAAAGTTACGTATAAGACAGAGAACAAGAAGCTGAAAGCCTTGTTGGATGAGATCTTACCACCTATATCTATCGGATATAGGGAGGTCGATGGGCAGATTGTGCTCTTCTTTAATAACAATGACAAGGTACCATCAAAAAAGGGCGACGCTCAGTTGATCAATGAGCAGCCGGATAATGCGATGGTTGCAGATACCACTATTACCGGTTTGGTAAAAGATGAAACCGGGCAAGTACTGCTGGGGGTATCAGTAAGAGTAGCTGAAGGAGGAATGACTACTGTTACCGGTGAACAGGGTATTTACCGTATTGTAGTACCTAACCTGCATGCTACCCTGGAGTTCAGTTATATAGGATTTATACCACAACGGATTCCGGTAAACGGCAATAAGCATATAAATGTAGTACTGAAGTCTACCGCTACCAATTTGAGTGATGTGGTGGTAACCGCGTTGGGTATTACCCGCGAAAAGCGTTCATTGGGTTATGCCATGGCAAGTGTAAAAGGTGCAGACCTGTCTAATGGTGCTAGTTCCAATGTGGTGAAATCACTGGATGGCCGGATGAGCGGGGTTAACTTTACACAGGCGAGTACAGATCCGGCAGGTTCTGTATTTATTACCATTCGTGGGGCAACCAGTTTAAATTTGCCTAATTCTACCGCTAAAAGTCAGCCGCTCTATATTATAGATGGTATTCCTTTAGGGACTACAGACATTACCAATAAGAGCGGGGTGGATTTCGGGAACCTGCTTTCCCAGTTGAATCCGGATGATATTGAAAGTATCTCCGTGCTGAAAGGTGCAAGTGCAGGTGCGTTGTATGGCTCACAAGCTGGTAACGGGGTAATCATGATCACTACCAAATCCGGTAAGGGAGCAAAGAAGGGTTTAGGCGTATCGTTTAATACTTCTATGGCGATAGATCATCCTTATAACTTCTTTGAAACCCAGACGATGTATGGTTCAGGTGCAAGAACTACCTTTTATATTGAAGGTGGTGGCTATGATTGGGGTCCTAAAATGGATGGTTCTTTCAATATTAAGCGTTGGGATATGGTGAAACAGGCATATGATTCTGTACCATTTCTGGCTACACAGGAAAACCGTTTGAAGGAGTACATGGAGAATGGAGCCACTAATAACTATAACGCAGCTATTACTGGTAATTCAGAGAAAGGGTCGTTCCGGTTTTCATTAGGTAAGATGCACAACAAAGGGGTGATGCCTAATAACTATACCGACCGTATGACCGTAAATCTGAATGCGGCCTATAACATTTCCAAAAAGGTAAAGATCTCTGTTAGCAGTAACTATGTATCCCAATACTCTCCTAACAAATCATCTTCCAACAATGAAGTAGTAAACCAGCTGACTTCTGTATTCCTGGCACATTTTCAGCCCATCAAAGATATGAAGAACATCTGGCTGAATGGTTTTGAGGGTATTAAACAGAATGCACCACAATATAAACCCAATGGAGATCCTTACGGGGATAATCCATATATGTATACTTATGCAGAAATCAATACTTACCGTAAGGATAATTTCTTTGGAAAAGCAGAACTGGAATGGCAACTGGCCTCTCCGCTCAAATTGTTGTTAAGGTCTGGTATGGACTATAATGGCGACAACTATGAGTACAAGTTATCCAAAGGGTTTGCTGATTCCAAGAACGCAGATGGCCGGTATACTGTGCAGACGGGGAATTCCTTTTCTGTGAATTCTGATGTGATGTTGATCTGGAATAAAGACTTTAAGAAGATCTCTACAAGTGCCACTGCTGGTTATAACTATGTGTATGGTAATTCTTATGGTTATTCAGCGAATGCAGACAGACTGGTACGTGCCAACGATTTCAGTTTGAGTAATGCGGTAGCAGGTACTTTATCTACCAGTAGTGACTGGGGCATTGGCAAAACGCAAAGCGGCTATATCACTACACAGGTAGGCTATGATAATATGGTATACCTGGATCTGGCGGGTCGTTATGACGAGAGTGGTATCCTGGAAGAAGATAAGAACCATCATTTTTATCCTTCTGTATCCCTTAGCTGGTTACCGTCAGAGATGGTGAAACTGCCGTCATTCATTAACCTGTTGAAATTAAGAGGTGGTATTGCGCAGGTAGGTCATGGTATTGGTCGTCCGCGGAGTAACAATATTTTCGGCTTTAACCCGGTTGATTACGGTGCCGTAAAGATCCTGAATATAGGTGGTACACTGGTAGATCCTAATATTAAACCAGAGGTGACAAATTCTTATGAAGGAGGATTGGACCTGATGTTGCTTGACAGACGGATCACTGTTGATTTTACATTGTTCAAAAAGATCCATGAAAACCAGCAGGATTTTATACCTACTTCCCTGGGAACGGGTTATGGAGGTATGTTGTCTAACATTGGAACAGTGGAAGCCAAAGGTATAGAGCTGGGTTTAACTTTTGTACCGGTAAGAACGAAAAATGTGACCTGGGATGTATCAGCATTTTATACCAAAACGGATGCATATATCACCAAGTTGTCCAAGACTTATATTCCTAATGGGTATACTTTCTATAATAACGGTCCTGGTATCAGTATCAGGATGGCGGAAGGTGACAGGATTGGCACCTTATGGGAAAGTAGTGTATTCAGGCGGATGCCTTCCACAAGCAAGTATGCTGGTATGTTTATTCTGGATAATACGGGTCAGTGGACGAAGTCGAGCGAAGAAAAAGACAGACAATCTATTGGTAACTACAACCCGGATTATATACTTGGATTTAATACATCTGTACGTTACAAAAACTGGAAATTATCAGCAGTGGCCAGTTTGCGTGTAGGTGGACAGTATGTTTCCGCTGTTACCAGGCGTTCTCAAACCAATGGTCACTCTTTACTGACTACCGGTGATCTGGTAAATGGTCCGAATGATTATACTGTGGGTGGTCGTGATGCTGCCAGTGGCGGTTTAGCATGGCCTGACTATAAGGATATGAAATATCCGCAGATGGCTGCACAGGTAAAGACTTATGCTAATTATGGTGCGTATGCACAGGATGCTTCTTACTTTAAAGGGGTATGGTTAAAGCCGGGTGGTGATCCAGACAATGATGAAGATTATGTAGTGAATGGGGAAGATCCATTGGCTACTTTCTACGGATTAGCAGCACAGGTATTGGGACAACAGTATTGGATATTCCCGCAGACGCTGATCCAGGATGCTACTAACCTTAAGATTAAAGAAGTGGTATTGGAATATACTGTTCCGGGTAAACTCCTGAAACGTTACCGTGTGGAGAACCTGACCTTTGGTTTTGTAGGAAGAAATATATTCCAATGGAATAAAAGCGGAGAGAAAGGGGATCCGGAAGCAGCCTTCGAAGGAATTGGTGTGAGCCAGGGAATCATTGGCAAGGCATTGCCTGCTATTGCAACTTATGGATTTAAAGCATCGGTTAACTTTTAGGTTCATCTTAATCTGACAACAACATGAAAAAGTTTTTAATTATATTAATCAGTCTGGCATTCTTTCAGGTTTCCTGTCAGAAATCTTCTTTCAGAGAAGACGAATTATTGAGGAAGCGGGATGCATTGGAAACAGCGGAGCCTAAACTGCTCTTATCATCCATCATACAGAAATCGGCCTATCTATATCAGAATAAGGGAGGTATGGGTGCCCAGATGCTGGCTACTACGGTGCAATACATGCAGGGCAACCGGCAAAGTGATGATAATATTTATTTGAATTTCAAATTGGCGAGCATTAATGATTTGTATGAGTATACAATGATTATCAAGATGATCAATGCCGCCGTAACGGATGTTCACAAGAAAGAGTTGAAAACACATGAAGGGGTATTCCGGATTTTTCAATCTTTGTTATGGGCTACTACAACAGATCTGTATGGGGATATTTTTTATACAGAAGGACTACGTGGTCAGGATGGTATTCTGTTTCCCAAATTTGATGAGCAGAAGGATATTTATCCTGCATTGATCGAAAATTTGAAGGAAGCTGCGCAACTGATAGCAGATGGTAAGGAACCATTGGATAAGGCGTATGATGTGATGTACGCCGGGAATAAAGATAAGTGGATCAAGCTGGCCAATTCATTGCGTTTGCGTTTGCTGTTGCGCGTGAGTAATAAAATAGCTAATGCTGCGGACATAGCAGCAGTAGCAGCTTTGCCTTTACTGAGTGATGTGAGCGATAATGCAGCTATCCCTTATGTTGATGGCGACAAGTCGATGGCTTCCCCTATGGGTAAAGCTAACCTGGATCCTACCGGGAACTTCCTGATTTACCGGCCCAGTAAAACGCTGATAGATACTTTAAAGGCGTTGAATGATGAGCGGCTGAAAGTATGGGTAGCACCGAATGAAAGACCGTGGACCTGGAATCCCGATTCTGTAGCCCTGAACGGTGGTAAACGTACCATTACCCAAAAAGGCTTTACTTACAATTATCAGTGGGAGTATATAGATATCACCAATGCCAAGATCAAAACAGTGGTGCCATTTATCTATGATTCTATGACCGTTTATGCAGGTTATCCTGCTGGTGCGGTGGCTTCATCACTGAATGCAAATGGAAGTTATGACTTTCCGGATACCAAGTATAACTACAAGATATCCTGCTTCTCCAAATTATTTAATGAGAATGCACATCCTTTGTTGAAAGCAACGATTATGCAGGCCGATGAAGTACAGTTTTTACTGGCCGAAGCCGCTGTGAAGGGATTCACTACGGGCGATGCCGCATCACTGTATAAGAAAGGGGTGGAGCTGGCATTAAACCGTTGGGGAGAGGCTTTGCCTGCCAATTACTTCGCTAATCCGGTAGCTGCATTTCCTGTTGGAAAAGCCAACCAGTTGGGCATTATTGGCTTACAGAAATGGTTGGGCTTATTTATGATGGGAGTAGAGTCTTATGTGGATTACAGGAGAACCAGAGTACCATATATGGAGCATAATGGTGAATTGAATCCTGCTGTAAATGTCTTTCCATTGCGTTTCCGTTATCCTGAAACGGAGTTCAAGAATAACGCTGCCAATTATCAAATAGCCATAGGCCGTTTGGATAATGGGGATACTGAGTTTTCTAAAATGTGGTTGCTACAATAATCTTTGTAAAAAAAGTAATAAAACATGATGAGTAGATTTTCATATAGGATAGTGCTGTTATTTTTGGTTGCCGCATTTCCTGTTTTCAGTGCGTACGCACAAACGGATATTACACCTGCTACTGCATTAAACCATTATTTAAATAATGGAGACAAGGCCTATAAGTGGGAGCTAAAAGAAACCTTTGACCTGGGCGATGTGAAAGTATATAGTTTGTTGCTCACTTCTCAGCAATGGCGGGAGCATACGTGGACACATCAGTTGTCCATTTGTGTACCGGCGCAGGTGAAGTACGATGGGGCTTTATTGTTTATCACCGGTGGCAGTATTAACAAAGAAGGGCTGCCTAACTGGAGTGGTAAAGGCGATGACCTGATTGCTTCATTGGGTATGGTAGCCAGGCAGAACAATGCAATTGTGGCGGTAGTAAAACAAACGCCTAATCAGCCGTTGTATGATGGTCTGACAGAAGATGCATTGATCTCATTTACCTTGCACAACTTTAAAAAAGATGGTGATTATAGCTGGCCGTTATTGTTCCCGATGGTAAAAAGTGCCAAGCGTGCGATGGATGCGATCCAGGAGTTTTCCAAGCAGGAATTACACCAGGATGTTACCCGTTTTGTAGTATCCGGCGCTTCCAAAAGAGGCTGGACTACCTGGCTTACTGGTGCTAATGACAACCGTGTAGCGGCTATTGCACCTATGGTGATAGATATGCTGAACATGCCGGTGAGCATGGGGTATCAGATAAAAGTCTGGAACGATTACAGTATTCAGATAGAAGATTATGTGAAACTGGGTATTGTACAGGATATTGGTTCCGGTGATGGTAAGGCATTAACCACCATGATAGATCCTTATTCTTACAAGAGCAAACTGACCATGCCCAAGATGATCTTTATGGGGACTAATGATGAGTACTGGCCAATTGATAATATCAAGAACTATTATGATAGTATTCCTGGTCAGAACCTGATTCATTATATTCCTAATGTGGGACATAGTATGGGTGACAAGAAAGAGGCGATGATGAGTTTGAGTTCTTTCTTCGGATTGACTTTAACCAAGAGCGATTATCCTGTATGTACCTGGAAAACCAAGGAAAGTAAGAAAGGCTTGAAAGTAGCTATTAAGGCTACTTCAGATAAGCTGACAGATGTAATTGTCTGGTCGGCAGATTCAAAGGATATGGATTTCCGTAATGACAAGTGGGAATCAAGAAGTCTGGGTATAAAAAACAAATCCAGGGTAAATGTACTGGAAGCTTTTCCGGCTAGTGGTTACCGTGCTTTTTACGTGAACTTAAAGTATAAGGATGCCAATGGCGGAGAATATACAGAGAGTACCCGCGTATTTATGACCGACGATAAAAAAATTCTTTAGTCAAACTTGTAAGCCATCATAAATACCAATATTGGTGCGTAAAGGGCGTTTCCCCAGGCAAGAAACCCCGGCTGGATTTCCCGGCCGGGGTTATTTGCTAAAAATTTTCAGATTTTAGCACTTTTTTTAAGTAACGGATTAATAACATTCATTCTTTATTGTTATATTGTTTAATAGTTACTTTTGAATCATGTCAACCGAAAGAAAGCAGGAAGAATCAATACTGATGTCCCTACTCGCTAAAGATAGCGAGTATGCTTTTAGATTGTTGTATGATCGATATAGCAATCGGATCTATAAACTCGCAATCCGATACCTGAAATCCCCTGTACTGGCACAGGAAATAGTACAGGATGTATTTCTTAAATTATGGTTTGAGCGCAAAAATATGATCACCGACAAACCGGTGGAAGCATGGCTGATCACTGTAGCCAAAAATAAACTGATCAACCAATTCAAGAAATTAACGCGGGAATGGAACAGAAAAAGCGCGTATAATGCAGATGTCCCCATCAATAAATCTACTGATGGTGAAAGCAAACTACTCAATGCAGAGTTTGAAAGAAATTTTAATAGCATCATCAATGGATTGCCACAACAACAGAAACAAATTCTCCATTTTACCAAAGAGGAAGGATTGTCATATAATGAAATTGCGTTACGCCTGAATATTTCCCCCCTCACCGTAAAAACACATATGGCCCGGGCACTGGATAAGATCCGGAAGTGTTTGAAAGAATTATAACCTTTTTGGGGCACTTCATTTTGGTTTTTGAATTAATCAACGAAGTATAGCTTGTGAATTTATCCGTCGCTGGATGTTGATACGGCTCTGCATGGCATAATCCTCGTCAATAATCAAAATAGCATTTGAATATATCAAAATGGGGGTAGTCTTGTATTGGTGTGTGATATTAGTTTTGTAACGGTTCCCCGTCATTTTGTTAACGGGAATTGTAATATGTGAATCATACCGATAGCTGCCTCTATGAACAGGTATAAATTTTTGATAGCCGTATTCTGCATATCCCTTCTCCCACAGTTATCGCTGTCGCAGATAACATCTTCTTTATCCATAAGGAATAACCAGGTTCTTGTAAAACTTAAAACGAAAGCAGGGATACAGGAGTGTATGCTACAGAATAGCATTGATAGTGCGGAAGTGTTGTCAATAAACATTCTGAAAAAGAGCCGGGATTCGTTCGAAATAATAAAAAAAATAAGATGGGAAGATCGTACGGGCCACACTTTGGAAACCGTTTCAGTAACACCGGATGGGGTAAACTGGACCATTGAAATAACGGGGGACGATAAAAGTTGGAGCCGCCCTGTGCTGACTTCCGTACAGTGGCTTGATTCAACAGGTATCGATTTCTGGACAACATGGAGTGACAACCAGACAGCGGAAAAAGCTGAATTGTGGCAAGATCCGTTTCTGACAGCTCCATTGAATAACCTGGAACTGAAATATGGTGGTGCCGACCATTTGAGTAGAAAGGCATTTGTTATACCGGTGGCAACTTGTTTTTTCAAAAATAAAAGCTACGCAGTCAGTTTTATGGAATCACCACGCGACAATATGCTGGATATGGATTTGCTGACAAATACTGACGGGACAATTACCTATAGGCATACGAATCATCGTATAAATGCTGGTAACAAAGTGCGCTTTTCGATGCATCTAATTGCTCATGAGCCCGATTGGCGCGGTGGACTGGCCTGGTTCTATAAAAACTATAAGGAGTATTTTACAGTCAAAGAACCCATGGCCGATGTAATGGCCGGTTGTGCATCTTACTCATCTTACGAAGGCGACCTTGACGAGGGGAAATATAAAAAAATGGCCTATAGCATCAACTGGAAGGCCTCCCTCGATTTTCCCTATATGTCCATGTTTTTGCCGCCTACGAAAACCGATGAAGAAAAATGGATGAAAATGAAGCAGGAAGGCGTAACCATTGGAGATGGCCTGACCTCCATCAAACAACTGAGTGACTATTCCGAAAGGTTTTTTAAAAAGGGATTTTACACGCTGAGCTATTTTAATGTCACCGAGGCGGGAAGTCATGTTCAGAAAAATATGCCGCCACGTAAAGCGGTGATGTTTGATGACTTATGGAAAGATGCCAACGATTTTGTGTACTATCAAATGCGGGATGCCATTTTGGTTCCCCCTGATCATAAATTTCCGATCGTTTCATGGGATTGGTGTACTGTAATGGACCCGGGAGAACCAAAATTCCAGCAACATTTGCTGGATCAGGCGAAGCGGCATATCGAGAAAATACCGGCGTCGTCGGGTATATGCATTGATCGCCTGGATTGGTTACGTTTTTATAATACTTTTCGTGATGACGGAATAAGTTTTACCGAAGGAAAAGAAGTGTCGTCTATGTTGAGTTCGTGGAAGGGACTTATGAAAAAACTGGGACCATTAATGCACCGGTCACACAAGGTCATTTTCTGCAACCCTTTACTACGGCGCATTGATTTGATGGAAGAGATCGATGGTATTTATGATGAATTCGGGCAACACTGGCAAAGTTTGAATTTATGCAGTCAACTGGCAACCCATCGGCCGATGATTGCCTGGACAGCATCCCCTGCTGATTTTAAACCCAATCCCGATGTCTATTTCCAGGCGCACTTGTATATGGGTGTCTTCCTTACTGCTCCTGTTCAGGGAAATGATCATACCATCAAGCCGGATGCTGCCATTGAAGAATATTATCTCGATTATGGGCAAATGCTGCTGGCGCTAAAGGGGAGGAAATGGTTGCTTCAACCAAATGTGGTTACAATAACTGGCAGTAAAGTAAAAGCCAACGTTTTTGAAGTAAGCGGTAGTAAGGTCCTTGTTCCATTGATTAATGGCGGCGATAATGAAAAGGTCAGGATTTTGCTCTCATTGCCTGACCGCTACCTTGCCAGGAATAAGTGGCGCGTAAGCGTGTTGCATCCTGGCAGCACAGAATGGGAATTGGTAGCTGATGTAAAGCCGGCAAAGAAAGTTGCAATGGATATAAGCTTGCAAAGAGGGTGTGCAATGGTTAGGATTGATTGAGGGCCGCACGCCTGCAGTGGATATTATTGAGTTATGAAAATGGTTGCACGCTGTGGCGTATTGCAAGACATTTATTACACGATCCTGATCAGGGATATGATGCCTATAATTATCTGCCTGCAAAAAAAGCATCTGTAATAGTAAAAAAAATGGTGGTATTCTTTGGATTATTATGGGAATTTTATGGCGCAATCATGATGTTAAGTGTAGAATAACAGCATTGGTACTAACACGAGCTTATTTACGAACCAAATCTAAATTGTTTTAAGTATACGCGCGCTTAAATATCGTTTCCTGATATAAGCGATTTTATTCTCAAAAGAAAAGCCAGCAAAGCAAATTGACTTAAAGGTATTGTAATCAATTCCATAGGGCAGATTATGCCCTGCGCCATTCGCAGCGGCTCGCTGCGCGCATTTTAACTGTTGCATCACATGCGCAGAGTGGCCTTTTTACACCTACAAATAAGAAAAAAATGTCCAGGAGGCAAGTAGATTCTATTATTTATCTCAAACACAGCAAAAGTATGAAGCAGATTTACAATCATTGCTACGCGAAAAATCCTACACACATTCAGCCGGTGCCGGGTGAATATCGAACAAGGAAGCTGTTCTTTTACGAATGGCAAATGCTTAGTGGTGATATCCCGCAATTTTTCAGTGCAATGAAGCTGGTATGCATTGTGTTGACATTACTGGTGCTGCAGCCCTCTGCCAGGGCAAATTCCAAAGCAGTTGCCTTGCCAGGCAGTACACTCCCCGCAGAAAGCAACCATCTGCCCGGGATGAAAAAATTATCACCACCGTTTACTGTTACCGGTAGCGTACAAGATGAAGGAGGCAACCCATTGCCCGGTGTTTCTGTTGCCGTTAGAGGGACAACTGTTGGCGCTATTACCGATAATGTCGGGAAGTTTACATTATCCGTACCGGACAAATCTCCCGGTATACTCGTGTTTAGCCACGTAGGGTACGAAACGCAGGAATACAGGGCCCGACAGGGGGAAGCTGTGGTTATTTCGATGAAGAGCAAAATGGCAATGGAAAATGAAGTAGTGGTAGTGGGATATGGTACGCAGAAACGCGCTAAAATGACTTCAGCCGTTTCCTCTATCAGTGGTAAGGATATAGAGCTTATACCTGCTACCAATTTATCAAATGTATTGGCAGGCCGTTTGTCCGGTACTTTCGTACGGTCGTCAACAGGTACACCTGGTATTGGATCTGCTGTTAAAGTACGCGTTAGCTCTTCTTTCAGTAACAGTGCGGTGGAACCTATTTATGTGATCGATGGGGTAGTAAGGGATAGAGTGAGTTTTGATGCGCTCGATCCTAATGAAGTGGCAGATATTACCGTTTTAAAAGATGCGGCTTCGGCAGCCATTTATGGTTCCCGCTCCTCCAACGGCGCCATTTTGATCACAACGAAAACCGGAAAGAGTGGAAAGGCAGTAATTGATTTTAATGCTACCTATAATACATTGCGTACAGGTGCATTGCCAGAGTACATGCCTGTTGCGGATGGTTTGAAACTATCTCAATCCGTAAACGGTGGTATGAGCGATGAAGAAATTGATTGGGTGTTGAAGAATAATCCCAAGGGCGAAAACTATTACAACGCAGCTTATTCCAATCCCTCCAGTAAACGTTATGCACTCAGCGTTTCCGGTGGTAGCGACAAGGTGAAGGCTTACATTGGAGGTTCCTATGTGAAGGAAGATGGCTTCTTACCACAGGTGTCGTACAGTAAATACAATCTGCGGGGTAACCTGGAAGCCAATCTGGTAAAAAATCTTACACTTGGTCTGAATATGAGCACCAGTTACGGCACCCGCAACCGGTTTAACTTTACTTATGATTATGGTTCCGATGATCTGAACAACCTTTGGGGTAAGTTATTATACTGGGATGTATTTTCACCTGTCTATATCAATGGAAAACCCAATAACCCCGGTTGGTTGGGCAACCCTGTAGAAATGATGAAAAATGGGGGATACTGGCGTAATAACAACCAGCAAGTAGATGCCTTGCTTACAGCAGAATACAAAATAGCCGCAGTAGAGGGTTTAAAAATCAAAGGTTCCTATAGCAAAAACTTTAATAACAGCTATGTAAAAACTTTTGCAAAGAAGCAGGACCTGTATAATTTCAAGAAAACAGGCCCCAATGGGCTCATTTATACAGACGAGGAAACCGGTATGGTGAAAAGTGGAGATCCCGGTGTTGAATATATGGGTAATGAATACACTAAAACAGATGGATATCAGCTAAACGGACAAATCAGCTACGACCGGACTTTTAAAAAACACACCATCGGGGCGCTCGCTGTTTATGAACAATTTGAACAGTATGGTAATTATTTTAATGGCTACAGAAACAATTTTCCTTTAGTGGCCGTGGATCAGTTTTTATATACAAGTGGCAACAGTGCCGACTGGAGAGTGAATGGTAACGAAAACCAGATTGGAAGGATGTCTTACATTGGCAGACTCAATTATGATTATGACAGCAAATATATTATCAGTGCTTCTGTTAGAAGAGATGGCTCTACCAACTTCGCTCCGGATAAACGTTGGGGTTGGTTTCCATCTGTATCCGCGGGTTGGGTGATTTCCAGGGAGGACTTTTTCCAGCATTCAAAAATTGGCAATGCCATTGAATTCCTGAAAATAAGAGGGTCCTATGCCACCACCGGTAATGATATACTGGATAAAGATGATCCGAATAGCAGATGGAGATGGTTGGAACAATACATTATTCAGGGTGGTAGTTACTATATGGGTGCCAGTGGTATTACAGCCCCACGCCTCACCTATGGTGGTTTGCCCAACAGCAATCTGACCTGGGAAAAGTCGAACTCTGCGGGTGTAGGAGTGGACGCAACTATGTTTAAAAATATCCGTTTCTCCTTCGACTACTGGAAACGTAATACCTATGATATATTAGGCTCCAGGATACTTGCTATTCCTGTTGAGTTTGGAGCTGCTTTACCACCTGAGAATTATGGAAAGGTGAAGTCAAACGGAGTTGAAATAGAACTGGGATATAATAATATTATTGGCAAAGATTTCAGCTACAACGTGAAAGGTATATTCACCTATGCCAGAAATAAAGTGATCAGGAAAGATGTAGCTGCCAATGCACAGGATTATGCTAACCCTAACGGCAAAACAACGTCTTACGGGTATGGCTACCAGGCAATAGGTATTTTACGCACCCAGGAGGATTTGAATAAACTACCTGCCGGTTATACTATCGGTGGAACAGCACCTGCTGTAGGAGATATGTTATTTGCAGACTTTAGCGGCCCGAATGGCAAGCCAGACAATAAAGTAGATGGTTATGACCAGATCGTGTTAGGTAACTATTTTGGAGCGGAAAACGCCCCTATATCTTACGGACTGAATATCTCCCTCTCATATAAAGGTTTTACAATAGAAACATTACTCTCGGGACTCACAGGATATAAAATCAGTTACAATGATGCCTGGGGCAGAAACTTTGGTGGAGGAGGAAAGGTGCCTATGTACCATGCTGATTCCTGGACAACTGAAAACCCCGATGGTGCTACACCTAAAATCTACCCATGGGGAGATCCCCACACTGCGGGTTATACCTGGACCTCTACATTTAATGTGTATGACGGTGGATTTTTGCGGATGAAATACCTGAACCTGAATTACAGGCTTCCGGTGGCATTATTAAATAAACTGTTCATTAAAGACGCAACGATTTTTCTGGCAGGAACAAACCTGTTTAATCTGAGCAAGTTTAAGTTGTATGATCCTGAAGTATCTCAATTTATGAGTTACCCTATCATGAAAACTTATACTGTTGGCGTGAGCATAAGACTGTAAAAAGCGTTTTTAAATTAAAAAACACGAACATGAAGCATAAGTTAAATATAGCAATACTCATCATTTCCATAGCATTCTTATCGGGAGGCTGTAACAAGGTGCTTGATAAAGCCAATCTTTCTGCAGTTGGCCCCGACCAGGTATGGTCCGACGTAAATATTGCTACCGCGTATTTAAATCAGATCTATTCTCAGCTGATGCCAGGAAACACATACGGGTCCGGTAACAATACAGACGAAGGGGTAGCTTATCAGAAACAAACAAATGATTGGTTCAGGGGAACGGCCACCATCGACTCGCGCAATAGCTTTAACATGTATAGCAACATACGCACCATCAATATTTTGCTGGACAATATCGATAAAGCTACTTTTAGTCAGGAAGACAAAGATAAAATAAAAGGGCAGGCGTTGTTCTGGAGAGCCTGGGCTTATCATGCGCTTGTAAGCGATTATGGTGGAGTACCATTGATCCTGGAAGCACAGCAACCCACTTCGGATTTAACAACGTTGCAGAAACCACGTAATAAAACATCTGAATGCGTTACGCAGATTTTGAAAGATATAGATGATGCAGTGGCGCTACTGCCTGATGCATTTACTGACAACGATTTGGGTAGAATTGATAAAGGAGTGGCGTTGGCTTTTAAAGGTAGGGTACTGTTATTTTATGCCAGCCCGTTGTTTAACGGATTAGGGGGAATTGCCTCCTGGGAAAAAGCATATACTGCCACAAAAGCAGCAAAAGATTTTCTGGATACACGCGGCAAAGGATTGTATAGCCCTTATAGCAAAATATGGGATGATGAGTTAAATAAGGAAGTGGTCATGGTACGCAGGTTTAACTATCCGCAGTCCACTTATTTCCAGGGTGGTTTAATCCCATTGGATTGGTCACAGGATGATGTAGGCTACGACCGGCCATCATTGGACCTGGTCAATGCCTTCCCCATGAAGGATGGCTCCAGCTGGGAATCAAAAACAAGAAACTACGATACCTTGTTCTTTGGCCGGGATGAACGATTTTATGCTGATATTTATTACAATGGCGCCCCCAACCAATATCTGAAAGGAATGCGGGATGCTAAAACTTATTTGTGGACTTATTTTACCAGTATCACCAATTTTAGTGGGGCTACCGGACTTGAAGGGGTGCATAACCAGATAACGCTGGACCCTTTATGGTCCAACTCAAGTTTTTATCGCATAAAGGCAATAGACAAAACCATTGATAAGGGCAACGTTTATAATGCCGGGGTAGATTGGATTGAGATCCGATATGCAGAGGTGTTGATGAATTATGGAGAATGCGCTAACGAAACGGGTAATACCGCTGTAGCATTGGATGTATTAAAACAAATCAGGCAGCGCGCAGGTATACTGCCTGGTGTGGATGGTAACTATGGTATTACCTCACTTTTGCAGCCCGATATCAGGAAGGCATATCAAACGGAACGCTTTGTTGAGTTTTGTTTTGAAGGTAAACGCCTGAACGATTTACGCCGCTGGAAAATGTTTGATTACCTGAGAGCCCTGAAACAAAGACATGGAATTGCAGTACTGCTAAAACCAGCCCAACCGGAAGTTACTCCCATGTCAGATATTAACACGATCTGGAACAGATTTACATCAACCGTTATTGCAACAGATGCGGTGGATATCGCCATTAAAGACCAATATTATATTTATGGTATCCCTAAAAACATCATGGATTTGAATCCATTGTTCAAACAGAATAAAAATTGGGATGGCGATTTCGATCCATTACAATAGCCTTCCGTTACAATAATTTGAACGTTAAAAGAGGATGTATCGTGTATCGGTATATCCTCTTTTTTTATTGGAGAAAAAGTCTGACTGAAAAAAAACGGCATCAAAAAAACATAATTAATGGTCAAAATGAAACTGGTAGTTTGTTCAGGACTGGGTTACTTTGGAATACTGAATTAGCAAAGTGTATTTAATAATATTCAGTTATGGATTTTAACCGATTGGTATTCAAAGGTCCGGTTCTGGTGGATTTATATGGGAAAAATTTGCTTCACAGTACTGAAATATATGTATGAGAAACGATTGCTACAATCAAATATTTAATATTGTCCGCGTCCGGATCAACGTGCTTGAACCCACACCAACGGTTACCCCTTTTCAGGATGCTACGATGGGGCCATTCCTTGCCTTCGGTTTGGCTGTGATCATCCTGGAAGATGAAAATGGCTACCAGGGAGAAGCTCCCGTATTCAGCAGCTATACCAATGTCCTGGAATCCTGTTTCCTGCCCATACTCCTGCACAGCCATGGCGTACCATATGAAGAAATGTATAGTAAGCTCTACTGGTCTATCCGCAACGAAGGATTCCGCGGTGCGGCGGGAGCCTTACTGGGGCAAATAGACTTTGCGCTGCATGACCTGGCAGCACGTCGCGCAAATCTGCCATTACACCGCTTCCTGGGAGCCAGCCGTGATCATGTGAAGGTATATGGTAGCGGTGGGGGTACCAACTACACGCTCAGGCAACTCGAAATGGAAATCGGGTATTTCCTGGACAAAGGGCTGGATTGTTATAAGATGAAAATAGGAAAGGATTTTGGTACTAACCTGCCGGAAGATGTGGAGCGGGTGAAGTTCGTTCGCAGCATCCTGGGTCCGGGTGTCAGGCTGGCCGTAGATGTCAACCAGGTATGGAACTGTGAACAAGCCATGCGGTTCCTGGATCTTACATCCAACCTGGAGATCGACTGGATCGAAGAACCGGTTCACTCAGCAATGTTTGATCAGATAGCGACCCTGTGTGCAGCCACACCTGTTAAGGTATCTTTCGGCGAATCAGAGCGTACATCCAAACTGTTTCCAACCCTGTTGAACGCCGGCGTCAGACACTTTCAGCCTGTTCCAACACAGATTGGTGGGGTAAGGGAATGGATGGATGTGAGGAACATAGCCCAAGCGGCCGGGATAGACTTTTCTTCCGGTGGCTACTCATTGTACACAGCAAGCCTCATGACAACCGCAGGACCGGAGTGCCAGGTAGAGTACCTGTATGCTATCATGGGTGGCCTTGAAAAATATTTTGCCGTCAAGCCGGAATGGCATGATGGCGGGTTCCTGTTACCTGACATAGCAGGAGTGCCGGTGCGGGTGGACTGGGATTACTGGCACCGCGCAGGGAAAATTGTACGTACGGTACAATGGGACGCTTCTTCCATTGTTGCCTACATACCAAATGTAATTTTATAATTCATCCATCATCATAATTTGAATGTAAGGTTCGCAGGGCGCTGATGGGCTAGTCATCTGTAAATTGCGCGATTTTACACACGTAGTTGTTTTATAAGGTGTACATGGGTCCGGTTGCAGAATCTTTATAGCGTGCTTAGATGAAGGGAAAAATACTATATTAGTAGTAATTATTTCCTGTAGTCTTACCATTGTTTTTTTATAACACAAAAGTATTTAACAGCGTCTTTATGAAAACAAATAAATTTTCTGATTTAACAATAAATGAACTTAATAAACAGAAAAGTTCATTAAATAGAATTTTATTGGGAACGGGTATTGTAATGCTTATACTATGTACTGTACTTTTGTACCTGATTAGTAAAAGTCAGAATTTTGCGTTGATAGCAGTTATCCCATGTATCCTCCTGACTATGTTGCCCGGTATAATCAAATTAAGTCAGATAAATGCTGAAATAAAATCCCGTGATTCAAAATCAACCGCGTTGTAAAAGTTAAGGACGTAAGTCTACCAGGGTAGATGCCGTTTCTATCCCTCACTCAAAACGAATAACTTTGACAATTAAAAACGGGTAAAATGAATAATACCAGAGTATATAAAATGTCTTTTGCAAGCGTTTATCCATATTACATTAAAAAAGCGGAGAAAAAAGGCCGCACAAAAGATGAGGTAGATGAAATCATATTTTGGCTGACAGGATATGATAAACAAACATTGCAACAACAGATCGATGAGAAAACCGATTTTGAAACCTTTTTTGCGCAGGCGCCACAATTAAATCCCAATGTTTCAAAAATTACCGGCGTAATCTGCGGTTACCGTGTGGAAGAAATCGAAGATGAACTAATGCAAAAGATACGTTACCTGGATAAACTTGTTGATGAGTTGGCAAAAGGAAAGGTAATGGATAAGATTTTAAGGAAGTAAAATAGGCTTGTTTTTTCCAATTCTGGTCTCTGCTTTTCTGTAGCCGTGCCATATAATGGTTGTTATTATCTACAATGGGCTTTAAACAATATGGGGTGAGCAGAAAGATACCTTTCCTTAAAAAGTAATATCACGGCAGCTGCCGCTAGTATTAGCGTTGAGGGGAAAGCGGCGCCTGCACCCAGTGGGGCTATTGCCACCAAAAAAATCGTAGCAGCGGTTAATCCCAGTTTCAGGAGTGCCTCCCTGGCAGTAATGAAAATTCCTGTTGCCAACTGACATATTGAAATAGACACGACAATAGCAGTGATGTTATTACGGAATGCCCCATAAATAAATTGTTCGTAAACAGGCGAAACGGTCATAGCCCCATAAGCCATAAACAATTCGGGATGGCGAATGGCCATGACGGCATTAAAGAAAGCTGCGCCGATAAAAACTGCGGCTAATGCACCCCGCGCAATATTGGGCCTGAAAATGGCTAAAAGCAGTATTATCAGGCTAATGACATTAGCTACGAGGTAAGTATTGGAGAAAATATTTGCATGCATTGTATTAGTTTTTAGTATCCATAGATGAAGTAGTGGTATCATCGTTTCGATATTAAAATTAGCATTCGGATTGCTGCTAATGGATGATACTGATCATAATAATGCTTGATATACATCAGCCTTTTAAGACTGACGATAATCAGGTTTTGTCCTAATATATATCATAGTTCCTTTTCCGTTGCGGGGTTATTTTTGAGCAAAAGAAATATCATGCAAAAGATAGTTGCCATATTTGACGGCTTGAGATTATCAGAAAGTACATTACATTATGCTATTTTAATTGCGAAGGAACAGCAGGCGCACCTGACGGGTGTTTTTCCTGATGATTTTACATACAACAGCTTCAATTTATACCAGTTACTGAAGGTAGGAACGGACCAGGCCACTATCGGCCAGCTTGAGGCCGTAGATAAAGGAAGGCGCGAAGCAGCTGCTGGTATTTTTGAAGCAGCGTGTCAGCGGGCCGGGATCGCTTACAGCGTGCATCATAACCGGAATATATCCCTGCTGGAAGCTTTGGAAGAAAGCATTTATGCAGATCTTTTGATCGTGGATGCACAGGAAACATTCGTGCACGATGAGATGAAGCCGCCCACCCGCTTTATCAGAGATCTTCTGACAGATATTCAATGCCCTGTATTGATTGTTCCACCCCAGATTTTGGCACCTGCGGTTTTTAGTGATATCAGCAACATCGTGTTTCTGTATGATGGGGAGCCATCTTCTGTTTATGCCATAAAAATGTATGGTTACTTACTACCTTTCCTTCAGAAATTGCCAACTACGGTGTTATCAGTGAATCCAATGGGGAATCATCTGGCGAATAAGCAGCTGGTAATGGATTTTATCAAAAGGCATTTCCCCCATGCAGGATATAAAGTAATGGAAGGGGTACCGGAAGAAGAAATTGTAAATTATCTGCTGGAACAAGCCCAGGGCGCACTTATAGTATTGGGAGCTTACCGGCGTAGTATGGTTTCCCGCTGGTTTCGTGAAAGTATGGCAGATGTGCTGATGGAAAGATTATCGGCACCGTTGTTTATAGCCCATAATAAATAAAAAAAACATGATCATGATCAGTTATTGCACTAATCATAATCATATTTTACAGCAGCGTTTGATCATAATTTGTGAGTAGTTAATATTAAAGGGTAAAATGGTACAAGATAATTTTGATGGGCGGCTGGCACAGAATGAATCCTTGAAGTATGCATTAGCAGTTTTAGAAGATGAAACAATTTATTTTAAAATTAAACTGACACGCATCCTCTCCAATGATTTTGAACGGAGCCATTTAGAGCAGCTGGAAGTGTTTCAACACCGGTTCCTGAAAATGGATGAACAGATAGGGTTGCTCAGGCATGAAGCGGGGGAGCTGCAAGAGGCGCTGAAACAGGTGGATAAAACGACCTTAGAACCGGAAAGTGTTAAGGAGTTCCGGAGAATGCTGGAGGCAAAGATTGATATTATAAAAGACACCTTTGATATACTGTCTGCTGATTTTAAAATGTATCTACACCAATCCTTTCCGGGTATCTAATATAGCATATTAGCCAGTTTTTTTTCATCCAGAATAATAACTACCCCTTCTTTTATATCTATCAGTTTTTCGTCACGGAAGTCACTTAACGTACGAATAAGCGACTCTGTAGCTGTACCTGCAATATTAGCCAGGTTTTCCCTGCTGATTTTTACTGAAAACGGAGGCTGACTCTCAGAATTATATTTTTTGTGCAGATTTAATATTGCCTCAGCCACCTTTTTTCGCAGCGAGTTATAAGCTAATCCGAGTAGCTGTTGCTCCCTGGTAGCAACATTTTTGGCCAACATCCGGATAAATTGCAATGCAACCTCATGGTTGTTATGCAGCAATTCCTCAAAGTCTTTTAGTGGGATGACTGCAATTTCACTTTCTTCTATGGCTACTGCGCTGTCTTTATAAACAGAACCCTCCAATAAGGCGGTGTAGCCAAGGAAGTCTCCTTCGCTAAAAACGTCGATCACCAATTCTTTACCGAGATCATTACTTTTACAGGTTTTTACTTTCCCTTTTTGTACGAAAAATAATCTGGATGGATGATTACCTTCCAGATAAATTGGTTGCTTTTTTTTGTATTTATCAATATTTCTTCCTTCTGCCAATGCTTTGAGAGATTCTTTGCCAGTTACTTCATACATCAGTTTGTTTAATCCTTGCAGATTTGGTGGAAACTGCTGGTTTTTTATAGCGGCTTTTTTTAACCTGCTTTCTATGGCATCCCACAGTTCTGTTCCACTAAATGGTTTGGTAATATAATCATCAGCGCCCATGCTCATACCTTTCCGGAAATCAGCTCTTTCTGTTTTTGCTGTCAGGAAAATGAACGGGGTATCTTTTACTTCTTCATGCTGCTGCATGAGATGTAGTACACCAAAGCCATCGAGTACCGGCATCATAATGTCGCATATCACCAGGTCTGGTTTATGTTCCAGAATCATCGCCATACCCGTTTTGCCATTATCAGCTGTTATTACACTGTAACCGGCAATAGACAAGATATCCGTTGTGTTTTCACGAAGTTCTTCATTATCTTCAATTAGGAGTATCCTTTTCATATTAATAAGGGGCGTTTGTTTCTTCAATCGGGAACGTTATAGTAAAGGTAGTGCCTTTGTTTAACTCACTATCACATAAGATATTGCCATTCATCATTTCACTGTACCTGTGAACAATATGTAAGCCTAAACCCGTACCCTGGATGTTGCTTACGTTACTTCCCCGGTAAAAACGTTCAAACAGATGTTGCTGATCTTCTTCAGACATACCTATCCCATTATCTTTCACCTGGAGTGTAAATTCATGACCTGTTTTGCTGGTTTGAATTTGTATGTGACTACCAGGTGTTGAAAATTTAATGGCATTTCCCAAAAGGTTCATGACAATGTGCTTCAGAAGAGAGGGGTCAAGGAATACCCGATTGTCGCCGTCATGTTGGTATTCAATAAGCTGGTTATCTTTCGCAATACCCTGCATTTCCTGGATAATGGTATTGAAATGCTCTTCTATTTCAAATGCTACATTTCTGATCTGTATTTTTCCTTCTTCAATTTTCCCTACGGAAAGGAAGTCATTCAGGGTATCCGTAAGAAGACTAACATTATTAATGATTCGTTGTATGTGTTTGTTGCGTGTAGGTTGATCTTGTTCTGCCTCATAATGTTTTACAAGAAACGCAGACGAAAGAATGGTACTGAGAGGCGTGCGGAACTCATGGGAAGCCATTGAGACAAAACGGGATTTCAGGTCTCCCAGTTCCTTTTCTTTACTCAATGCAATTGTAAGCACTTCTTTTGATGCCTCCAGTTCTTCCAGTGCCTTACGAAGTTGCATGGTACGATCTTCGACCATTTCCTCCAGTTCATTATATAGTTTTTCCAGTTTTTCTTCCGCTTTTTTTCTTTCTGTAATATTGCTGATATAGGCAATGACAAAATTGCCTTCTTCGTTTGTGTAATGACTCAGGCTGATTTCTACGGGGAACTCTGTTTGATCCTGCCGAACCGCAAAAAGATCAAGGCCAATACCCATTGGTCTGCTCTGGGGATTGGCATTGTATCGTGCCCGGTGTCCCACATGCTGGTGATGTACGCGTTGTGGTATCAGGATTTCTATCTTTTTCCCCAGTAATTCTTCCCGTTTATAACCAAATTGTCCCAACGCAAAATCATTGATCAATACGATCTCCCCCTGCCTGTTTGTAACCAGTATTCCTATACTAGCATAGTCAAACAGCGCACCAAAACGCTGAAGCTCCCGGCTAAGCTGTTGTTTAAAACGTCGGTCAGACAAAATATCGGTGATCCTGAAAAAGCAATAGTCCTTATTATCATGCTTTAACATTGTTTCATCATATACACCGATAAATGTTTCTCCCTTCAAATTTTTCCATTGCCGTTCCTGCACTGGCTGACCATCTGAGGTGCTGCGGTCAGCATTGTCGCATCCAAGCTGATTTTGTTCCATTAACAATTCCAGGGATGGATAATCTTCAGTTCCCAACATTTTTATTCCTGTGTCATTAATATACATCAACCTGCCGCTTTTTAACGCTCTCACTGCTACAAGTCCGGGTACACGTTCCAGTATAGCGGCAAAAATACTCAACTGGAAGGGAACATCCAGGTCACTAATAGATAAACTCATAGTATTAGTCAGTGGTCTTAAAATATTAAAAGAAGGTTATTCCCGCAATAATGCAAAACGCCGGAATTCTTTTCTGCGCTTTATGCGGTACTGCGTCAAGGCATATTTTTGAAAATGCTCCATGGCCTCATCTATAGAATCTGTTAGTAAGATATACTGCAGATCTTCCTGTCCTATCATGTAACTTTCAATCATTTTATGAAACAGGGGCATCAGCGGTTCCCAATAGCCACGATTCATCAGCACTAACGGAAAGTTAAGGATTTTATGAGTCTGTATCAAGGTAAGTGCTTCTGCGAATTCATCTAATGTTCCTATTCCCCCTGGTAAAATCAGAAATCCGTATGAGTATTTGAACATCAATACTTTACGAACGAAGAAATATTTGCAGTTGAATTTTTGGTCAAGATATTTATTACAGAATTGTTCCTTCGGAAGACTAATATTACATCCTATTGATTTACCGCCGGCTTCTTTTGCTCCCCGGTTTGCTGCTTCCATAATACCGGGTCCGCCACCGGTCATTACGGCGAAACCTAGTTTCGCAATGCCAGCTCCCGCTTCCCGTCCTAACTCGTAATAGTCAGATTCCGGTTGAACCCTCGCTGAACCGAATACCGCAATACAAGGTCCAACAAAGTGCAATACCCTGAATCCCCGGATAAACTCCAGCAAAATTTTCACTGAAAAGAAAAATTCCTTTGCTCTTGACCTTGGACCTTCCAGGAAATATTTTTCTTCATGGCCCGGTAGCTCTTTACTGGCAACGGGTAGCGGATTGGCTTGCATGAGTGGCATAATGAAAATATTGAAAGATCAATTTCCTGCTTTCTTTTCTTAGTGTATATGACGACTATCATATGATAGCTTGATTGATCTCATTTTATGATAAGACTGGCAGCTGTATACTTGTAGTAACTTAAAACAACTTTTATGAAAATATATATTAGCGAAGAAGCAGTGGTTGCCGATATACAGGAAAAATTCCAAACTATGTATCCATACCTGAAACTGGCGTTTTTCAGAAAGCCACATACGAAAGGGGAACCTTCTCCGGAGGAAGAAAAGGTATCTCCTGATACTCCTATCGAGAAAATAAGAATGCTGCATAGCTTTGGCTGGTTAGATATCAGCTATTACCGGACCGCAGCAGCTGTGGAACACGATTTCGCTTACATCTTCGGATTAAGTGCCCAAATATTCCGCAAAGCAGGAACGCTGTGGCTGGAAACTACCGCCACAGATAGCTGGACATTAGAAGAGCTGAATAATGCCGGCAGACCAGCTAAGCAACAAACGTTTCATTTACCAGATGAACGGGATGATGAATAGGTAATCAGTTTTTTTCAAACCTGCCGGTTTTTTCGGTAATCCTGATCCTGTATACAACAGGTCTGATAATATTATTGTAAACAACCGGTTCTTCCATTTCCCTGTGCATTTCTGCTACACCGGCGGTTTCGCTTGCAGGCATATGAGAGAGGCGGCTCACCAGGAATTTCATAGCATAATATCTTTCTTTGGGATCAATCACTTCTTCATAATTACCCCATACAACAACACTGCGCCAGTTTGCCATATCTGCAATTTCATCAACCTGGAAGCAGATCTGAGGTCGTTTTCTCATCATGTCAATTTTCATTCCTTCCTTGGAGTGCGCTACCAGGTAGGTTTTGTTGAATGCATAACTAACGGGTACAATATATACTTTTTCGCCATCGGTACATCCTATCCGGCCTGTATGGTTGTTGGTTAACACCTGATCTATTTCATCTAAACTTAATTTACCTAACATAGTATATGTTTTTTGTCGCAACAGATATTTGAAATCGAAAGAAATACCATTAAAACTGGTACTGAATAAAAAATTTATATAAAAGGACCAGCAAATTTTTTAAGCCTTGCATTAAAAGAGGATATGCTGCAAAAATCAGCATTATACCAGTTCCCCATGAAATTAAATCAGTCACAACGCTTATATCGATAGGTTTTCCGGGTGCGTGCGATAAAAGAGGGTGCAATAGCTTTTCCATTTTTTTTGTTTAAAGATACCTCATCTACAATGACTAAAACATGACCATAGTCATACCCAGACATGATTTTAGCTACTTTATCATTTATATGATTTTAATCAGCCGATGCTGTGAGAGGAATCATTTTTTCAGCATAAGAGAAAAGGTAGTTTAGTATCAAAATTATTAACCGAAAAGCAAGGGGTAATTATGACATCTTTAACAGTAAGTAAACAGCATGCATTGATGCCATCATATTTTGATGACTTTTTATAAAATTACCAGGAGCCCTGCCGGCTCTGTCGGCAAGACCTTTATAAAGCAACATTTTTTATGGAAAAGATATTATTTATAACTGACGCGGTTACCTTCCGCAGGGAATCTCTCGATTTTGCCTGTTTTCTGGCTAGCCTGACACATTCATCAATCACTGGCGTATTTCTGCAAAATCAGGAACTGGAACTGAGATCAAGCGAAGCCATTCAGGAAATGGCTGTTTGTGCACCGGTTCGGGGGATATCACCTGACGTGCAAAAGGAATTATACAGAGATGAGAATATCGCCTTGTTTACGGGCATCTGTGAATCGAACGGGGTAAAGTGTATGGTACATAAGGATGCTGGTATGCCTGTTGCAGAAGTGTTGAAGGAAAGCAGGTATGCTGACCTGCTCGTAGTAGACATCGCCACTTCATTCACCTGGAAGCCGGAAAGCAGCCCTACCGCTTTTGTAAAGGAGGTATTGGAGAAATCCGAATGTCCCGTTGTGATAGCACCTGCAAATTTTGATGGGATTGATGAATTAATCTTTACCTATAATGGGAGCAGTTCATCTATGTTCGCCATTAAGCAATTTGCTCATTTATTCCCGGCATTAAGCCATTGTAAAGTTACGGTGCTGAGTATTATTGATACCGGGAAACATATAAGAGGAGATCGGGAAAGACTGGAAGAATGGTTGAAAGCGCATTATGAAAATGCTGAAATCCTGCTGCTTGAAGATACTAATGTGCGGAAGCGGCTAATGGAATACTTGTTTGGAAGGGAAAAGGTATTCATCGTAATGGGCGCTTTTGGCAGGAATTTATTATCAAATGTTGTTGTTCCTAATCCTGCCGCTTCCATTTTGAAAATTGTAACCCAGTCCATTTTTATATCACATTATTAAGTATAAGAAATAATTTATTTTATGAAAAAGATAATAGCTGCAATTGATGCCTTAAACTTTTCTGATGACCAGTTAGAAGGCTTCAAGTATTTTGCGAAGGAGGCCAATAGTAAGCTTACCGTAGTTTGTCTTGATAATCTCAATACCGGTGTTGTTCCCATGGCAAGGATGTTTCCTGAAACTTATCCTGTCAGATATGAACAAATCAGTCCTGAAGGTAGGGTTGCGCTTCAATGGCAGCGGAATAAAAACATTAAACAACTGCAAGAGATTTGTGATATTGATAATATCAGCATTGAAGTCAGGGAAGCAGTCAGTTCTCCTGTAGAAGAAGTGGTTGCAGACAGCCGTTTTGTGGATCTGTTAATGATTAGTAACAGCACATCTTTTACCGCGTTGTCTGATGGTAATCCGCCCAGATTTGTAAAAGATGTGTTAGAGGAAGCGGAGTGCCCGGTTATGGTATTGCCGGATGTAATATCACCCATTAAAGAAGTTGTATTTTCTTATAATGGCACCTTCTCATCTATGTTTGCGATTCGCCAGTTTACACAGCTTTTCCCTAACTTCTCGGATATACCTGTTAAAGTAGTGTATGTAGCTGAAGAGAGTCAGCAGGAAATACCATTTGAGCAAAAGCTGAGAGATTATCTGGACATGCATTATGAAACAGTAAAATTTGTTATTGTCAATGGAGAACCTGCTACAGAATTTCTGGCCATGTTAATACGTAGAAATGATTGCATTATTACCTATGGGGCATATGGCCGTAGCAGTGTTTCCCGTTTCTTTCACCCCAGTGATGCTGAAAGTGTGCTGCGGACTACAAATATTCCAGTGTTCATTACACATCCTTAAAACAGATCATTTATGAAAGGTATTATTATTTATAAAGGAAAATATGGCGCTACCCGTCAATACGCCCTATGGTTGGGTACAATATTGAATATACCAGCTGTTATAGCAGGCAGTGAAACAGCAGATCAATTGAACCAATATGATTACATCATTCTTGGTAGCAGTATATACATTGGGAAGTTACAATTACGAAAATGGATAAGGCGTCATCAGGATCTGCTGATAAAAAAGCAATTGTTCCTTTACCTGGTAGCAGGTACTCCCGCTTCAGAAAAAGAGAAGTTACAGGAATACATTACCACCAATATAAGCGCCGAGATTAGAACGCGGTGTAACCTCTTTTTTCTGCCGGGAAAGCTTGAATTCAAAAAGCTTTCATTGCCTGATAAAATCCTGCTTTCTATTGGTTCCAGGCTGGCGAAAGGAGGTGATGAAAGCATTGTTACTAAAGATTACAATGATGTGAAGAAAGAGCACCTCAGCGAAATAATAAATATGGTCACAAAATTGAGTAGGGTGCCTGTCACTTGAAAAATATGCTCTTTATGTTATTGCTTGTAATATTTATATGATGCAGGTACAGCTATTAAAGAACACGAAAACCCAGGGTATGCTTACTAACCAATCTCTGGAAGAAATGCAGCAAAGGGTGGATTATATACCTGGTGGTCTTTCTACAGAAGAGGCCTTAAAGAGATTAAATGAATATGGGTTTAATGAAATAGCCAGGGAAAAACCTTTGTCACCCTGGTTACGCTTATGGAAAAACCTGAAAAATCCGCTGGTCATATTGCTGAGTATACTTGGGCTTATTTCATTTCTTACAGGAGATATCCGGTCCACGCTGGTCATCTTTATGATGGTGATTCTTGGTATTGTATTACGTTATGTACAGGAAATGCGGGCAGACAAAGCTGCAGAAAAAACTGAAAGCAATGGTAAGTACACATGCCACTGTTTGCAGAGATGGAAAAGATATAGAAGTTCCGCTGAAAATGCTGGTGCCAGGTGACCTGATACGTTTGGGAGCGGGAGACATGGTTCCTGCAGATGTGCGTTTATTGGTTGCCAAAGATCTTTTTTTGAACCAGGCATCACTTACAGGAGAGTCCATGCCCATTGAGAAAACCGCAGCTGCCGTTTCCGGTGCTAATGATAACCCACTGGATGCCCCTAATGTCTGTTTCCTGGGTACCAACGTGGAAAGCGGGACAGCTACCGCGATGGTTGTTTGTACCGGAGATAAAACCAGTTTTGGATCGCTGGCCTCCCATATCACCGGCCAGGAGATTTCTACAAGTTTTGATAAAGGCATCAACGGCTTTACCTGGTTAATGATCCGATTCATCCTGGTGATGGTGCCGGCTGTTTTTATTATCAATGGACTTGCCAGGCATAACTGGCTGGAAGCGTTTCTGTTTGCATTAGCAGTAGCAGTAGGGCTTACGCCCGAAATGCTTCCCATGATAGTTACCGTAAACCTATCAAAAGGCGCACTTGTGATGTCCAGGAAAAAAGTGATTGTAAAAAGGCTGAATGCCATACAGAACTTTGGGGCCATGGATGTATTGTGTACAGATAAAACAGGTACACTTACTGAAGGGCGGATCGTATTGGAACAATACCTGGATCCTGATGGCCATTCAAGCCTGAAAGTATTGGATTATGCTTATTTGAACAGTTATTATCATACTGGTCTCAAAAATTTAATGGATGAGGCAATCCTGAAACATGAAGAGCTTCCTGCATCATTAAATATCAGGGAGCAGTTTCGTAAAATTGACGAAATCCCGTTTGACTTTATCAGAAAACGGATGTCTGTAGTTGTTGAAGAGCTGTCAGGGTTAAATATCCTGATCTGCAAAGGAGCGGTGGAAGGGGTGATGGAACTATGCAGTTTTGCTGAGGTAAATGGAGAAATTCAAGCCATACTTCCTGAGCAACGGCAACATTGCAGGGAGTTAGTAGCGGCACTAAATGGTCAGGGCTTTAGGGTTGTGGCGCTGGCATATAGAAAAATGCCTGGTGCTACTGATGATCCTGTTTATACTGTAAAAGATGAATCGGCATTGGTGTTACTAGGTTTTTTATCATTTCTGGACCCTCCCAAAGAATCAGCTACAGCGGCACTGGCAAAGCTGGCATCTTTGAAGGTAGATGTCAGGATATTAACAGGAGATAACGAAATCATTACGGCTTGTATTTGTGGGAAAGTAGGTGTACCTGCTGATCGCTTTTTATTAGGGCCACAGATTGAATTAATGAATGATGAGGAACTGACAGCCGTTGTAATGGATTACCGGGTATTTGCAAGGTTGGCACCCATACATAAGCAACGTATCATCCGGGCATTTCAGCGTAATGGACATGTCACTGGCTTTATGGGTGATGGTATAAATGATGCGCCTGCACTAAAAGTGGCCGATGTTGGCATCTCCGTAAATAGTGCGGTGGATATTGCAAAGGAATCGTCTGATATCATTCTCCTGGAAAACAGTTTGCAGGTATTGGAACAGGGGGTATCTGAAGGCCGCCGGGTGTTTGGCAATATTGTTAAATACATCAGGATGGCAGCTAGTTCCAATTTTGGTAATATGTTCAGTGTAGTGGGTGCAAGTGCTTTTTTACCTTATCTTCCGATGCTTCCCATCCAGGTGCTTACCAACAACCTGCTATATGATTTTTCACAGACTGCTATTCCCACTGATAATGTAGATGCCGATTGGCTGGTAAAACCCCGGAAATGGACAATAAGTGAGCTACGTCGCTTTATCCTGGTAATCGGTCCTGTGAGTTCCATTTTCGATTATGCAACATTTTTTGTTCTATGGCATTTTTTTGATGCACAGCACAATCCGGCTCTTTTTCATACCGGATGGTTTATTGAATCCCTTTTTTCCCAAACCCTGATCATTCATATTATTCGTACCAATAAGATTCCGTTTATCGAAAGCAGGGCAAGCTGGCCACTAACGTTAACATCACTGATCATTGTATTAGTGGGCGTTTGGCTGACCATTTCCCCATTAGCAACTACGTTAGGATTTGTCCGTTTACCAGCTGCTTTCTGGGGATGGCTCGCAGGTATTTTGGTCGGTTATGTTGCACTAACACAAGTTGTCAAGAACTGGCTTCAAAAGAAGTATAATATGCAGTAAGGTAAATTCGCTGTCTTCCCTTCCAGGCAGATCAGGCTACCTTGTTGATGGCAGCCACCTTGTCCGTCTTAAATTTTTCAATTCCTTCCCAGTTGCGGGTATTAAGAATGTCTGTCTTGCTACAACCGCCTCTTCTGGCTACCCGGATTCCCAGTTGCATAAAATCAAATTGTGTTAACCCGTGTGCGTCAGTGTCAATAACCAGTTTTACGCCTTTGGCGACTGCCTTTCTTACCAGTGTATCATTCAAGTCCAGTCTGTTAGGACGGGCGTTTATCTCCATGGCCGTTCCGGTGGCAGCAGCTTTGTCGAATAACTGATCCCAGTTGACAGGGTAGGGATTCCTGCTCCCGATAAGTCTGCCGCTGGGATGGCCAATACAATGAACATAAGGATTTTCACAGGCTTTCATTAACCTGGAAGTATTATCTTTTGTAAAGTGGCTGTGGATAGAAGCAATTACCCAATCGAACTGTTTCAGTATTTCATCAGGTAACGATAGCTGTCCGTTTTCCAGGATGTCAACTTCTACTCCTTTTTTCACATAGTCATATCCCAACTGGTCGTTAACACTTTTTATTTCAGCAGCCTGAAGTGAAATGTCGCTTGTTTTCAACACGTGACCGACCCTTTCATTGGATGCATGATCTGTGATAACTATGTATTGATAGTGGGGGAAGACATCAAACATATAGCGGGCAATATGTGCGATGCTTTCTTCTCCGTCACTCCAGTCGCTGTGTATCTGCATATCACCCTTTAATTGGTCAAAGGTAGGCAGGGAAGGTAATTTATGCTGAACGGTAATATTGGGAATAGCTTGTTCTTCTCTCAGTTCAGGTGTTACATAATCCAGTAACATATACTGAAAGATTTCTTCCTCTTTATCGGTGGCTATGTACTGATTATTTTTAACGTCGTACAAGCCATCAGGGGTAAGCCGGTATCCTTTATTAGTCGCCATATTTTCCATAAAGACGTTGTAGCTTTTAGAGCCAGTATAGTATAACAGCGCCGCTCCGTAATGTTTTTCATCAGTCAGGTAGAAATATACTAACAATTGATTGTGTAATACGATACATATTCTGTTTTTACCGGCAGCAATAATGCGCTCTGTTAATCCCATGCGAGCTACCTTGTACAATAACTTTTTTCTGTCGGGTCCATTTACTTGTACTATTATATCGATATCTCCAATGGTATCTTTACCTCTTCTGATACTACCAGCTAATGAAGCCCTTTTTACTTCAGGAAACTGCCGGATGGTTTGTAATACCTCTTCCCCTTGCAACATAGCGTCCCACAATTGAATACGACTCTCTGTATCTTTGTGAAGTTTTAAGCTCCGCCTGATATTTTTTTTATTTTCCGCTGTTAATTCCCGGATGCCATCGAGTTGTTCCTTCGCCACGGCAGCGGTTAGCTCATGCAGATTTTTTATTCCGAGTTTTTTACAGATGAGGTTCACTTTGTTGGCAGTAATACCCCTGATATCCATGAGTTCCACCAGTGTAGAAGGGATTATTTTGGTGTTTGAACGTGGTTTCATAATACTTGGATTTTATTATACATTTAGTAATCAGACCCATTCCAGTTTTGCTATATTTTCACATAGATGTCGTACTTCTGTAATGGCTATGTTATATCTGGGGCCAGTAATGTTTGTGTCTGTCAGAAAATGAGGATTTTCAATCAGTGTACGGCATAACACCACGCCTTTTTCCAATAGCATACATTTCTCATGACGGCTCAATGTAGAAAGACAGGTTACAGGATAGAGACCAGCTTTATCAATAATATCTTTTAGTCCTTTGCCAGCGGGATAATCCCATGATAATAGGTTTAATCCCATACATGCCGCATATTGAGTGGCGTCCTGTGTGATCCGTGTATTGGTTATCAGCCATCCCTGGTATTCCTGTTGGTTTTTATTGTCTATCTCTTTCATCTTCCATTCGATATCCTTAAAACGCGATTGCACATACAGTGGAATTTTTACATCGCAGTGTGTTCCCTGAAGCTGATGATACTTGCATTCAATAATATAAGTTCGCTTGTTTTTCTCAGCATGGATATCTACTTCATGTGTGATACAATGACCTGTCATCATCTCATTGGTGGTGGCAGCATAACCTGCTTGTCTGAAAAGTTCAGCAACGTACTGTTCAAATGGGAATCCGGAAGGCCCCAGTTCAAATATGGCTTGTTTAAGTCGGTACCGCCCTGCTACTTGCCGGGATGACTTCTTTAGTAAATCATACGCAGCCTTATAGATCATGCGGGTAGGCATGTTTGGGTACACCTGTTTATACAGCTCACTGAGTATTTTTTCTATTAATTCAGGTGAAGCTCCTGATCGCTTTAGCGACCGTTTGATCTTTTCAGATGAAAATGGCACAGTGGTTCCACTGGCCTTTGTCACGAATATCGATGGTTGCTTTGATTCCATAATCCAAAGTGTTTCTATTGCTAATTTATGCTTATACGGATATCCGTTATCTGATGTTAATTAACCTTTTTAGTGATTGTCGTCATGTATTAATGTAAAGGCCTTGAAACCCTGATGATAATCAATAACTCCAATGAGCTATATCATTCTTTACAGCTATGAGATCATATAATTTGGTAAGTATGAAAATGGTACTGAAGTTTATAAACGGGATATTTATTACTACTGTTCTTTTATGGATGGGAGCTTTAGTATTATATGTTTTTACAACTATTGATTTGTTGTCTTTCCGGCAATGGGAAGATATGAAGCTGGTAGGACATCCGCACAGGGCAGTTATATCCTCGCCCGAAGCTGTTACGGGTGTTGAAATCGATCATCATGCCATTACAGATACAGTCCTGTATAATAAACTACTGCTTCACCTGGTACATAACCAGCCATCCGTTAAATGGCCTGTAAATGCAGGCTATCCATTGCCGGGAGCACTATTGCCCTACAATAGGATTGTTGCCTTTTATGGCAATCTGTATTCCAGCAGGATGGGTATACTGGGCGAATTACCGGGTGATGACATGATAAAGCAGTTGGCTGAGGAAGTAGATAAATGGCAGCAGGCAGATACCTGTATACCGGTGGTTCCTGCTTTGCATTACATTGCCGTTACTGCCCAGAGAGAACCTGGAAAAGACCGGAAGTACAGACTACATATGCCGCAGCGTGAAATTGATAAAGTATTCAGTCTGGCTGAAAATGCACATGCAATTGTTTTCCTGGATGTTCAGCCGGGATTAAGTTCGCTTCAGGAAGAGCTTCCTCTATTGGAAAAATACCTGATACGCCCGGATGTGCACCTGGGTATTGACCCGGAATATTCCATGAAAAACGGGCAGATCCCCTGTGCCTCCATAGGTACTTTTGATGCAGCGGATATTAATTATGCAATCTCCTGGCTGGCGGCGTTGGTACGGCAACATAATCTGCCACCTAAGATCCTTGTTGTGCACCGCTTCACACAAGGAATGTTAACGAATTATAAAAACATCCGTATACAACCAGAAGTACAACTCGTAATGAATATGGATGGTTTTGGTGATATAGCCAAAAAGATAGATACCTATAAGTGCTGGATCTCTGGAGAACCCGTACAATTTACAGGGTTCAAATTATTTTATAAAAATGATATCATAACAGGAGGACATTTGATGCAACCAACAGAAGTATTGGCGTTGTATCCTCAGCCTGTATATATTCAATATCAGTAATGATTTACTACACATCAGTTACGAACAATTAAATAGTCAGCTGAAAGTGCTTGCAGACAATGGATATCATACCATATTGCGGGATGAACTGCTGGCGTATTTAACTGAGAATAAAGCTTTACCTGTACATCCGCTTATTTATATGTTAGTAGCTCCATTCCCAGTTTCTTACTTCCGGCATATCTTCGCCGTTAGCCTGTATGTATTGTTTATGTTCAACCAGTTTATCCTGTAGTTGTTGCTTAAGATATACGCCTTTACTACCGGTTTGAGGTAAGCGGTCTATCACATCCATCGCCAGATGAAAGCGGTCCATTTCATTCAGTACAGTCATATCAAAGGCAGTGGTAACAGTACCTTCTTCTTTATACCCTCTTACATGGATATTACTATTATTGATTCTGCTGTAAGTTAACCGGTGAATGAGCCATGGATACCCATGAAAAGCAAAAATAACTGGTTTGGAAGTAGTAAAGAGGGAATTAAAATCATTGTCACTTAATCCGTGTGGATGTTCTGTTTGTCTTTCCAGCTTTAGGAGATCAACAATATTGATGACCCTGATCTTTAGTTCCGGCAGATGTTCTCTGAGGATAGATACCGCGGCAAGTGTTTCCAATGTGGGTACATCGCCGCTACAGGCCATCACCACATCAGGTTCGCATTCCTGGTCATTACTGGCCCAGCTCCAGATACTTAATCCACGGGTACAATGTTGAATGGCCTCTTCCATACTAAGCCATTGGGGGGATGGGTGTTTTCCTGCAATGATTACATTGACATAGTGCATACTACGGAGGCAGTGATCCATTACAGATAACAGACAGTTTGAATCAGGAGGAAGGTATACCCGCACGATTTCTGCTTTCTTATTAATAACATGATCAATAAAACCAGGGTCCTGATGAGTAAATCCATTATGGTCCTGCCGCCATACGGTGGAAGTCAGTAGTATGTTTAATGAAGGGATCTTTCTGCGCCAGGGAATTTCCCGGGTCATTTTTAGCCATTTGGCATGTTGGTTAAACATGGAGTCGACTATATGAATGAATGCTTCATAACAGTTGAATATTCCATACCTGCCTGTCAGCAGGTAGCCTTCCAGCCAGCCTTCACATTGGTGTTCGCTTAGCATCTCCATAACTTTTCCTGATGAGGCGAGGAATTCATCATTTTCTTCGGTGTCAGCGTTCCATTGACGGTTGGTAATTTCAAATACGGCTTCCAGGCGATTGGATACGGTTTCATCAGGTCCAAAGATGCGGAAGTTGTTATTGTCTTCATTCTGGTGAATAATATCCCGTAAAAAGCGTCCGCTAACATGAACATCTCCTTCGCCCATTTTCCCCCGTGCAGGGTAATTAATCGCGTAGTTACGAAAATCAGGCATTTTGAGCGTTTTCGTCAGTAAGCCACCATTAGCGTGAAGATTTGCTCCCATGCGTTTTTCACCTTTAGGAGCCAAGGCTGCAATATCTTTGTTAAGCCGTCCATTTTCGTCAAAGAGTTCTGCCGGTTTATAGCTTTTCATCCAGGCTTCCAGCATAGGAAGATGATCTGCTGGTCCGTTGGCAGCAACAGTCAAAGGGATCTGATGAGAGCGGAAATTACCTTCTATTTTGTATCCATCCACCATCCTGGGGCCTGTCCAGCCTTTAGGAGATCTAAGAATGATCATTGGCCAACGGGGACGGTCAACCTTTAGATGATCTGCAGCCTGCTGTTTTATGCGCTTTATCTGACTGATCGCGCTATCCAGTGCTGCTGCCATCGCCTGATGCATTTCGGAGGGCTCCGAACCTTCCACAAATAGTGGCGCCCAACCATAACCTGAAAACAGTTGCTCCAACTCTGTATGTGAGATCCTGGCCAATACTGTTGGGTTGGAAATCTTATATCCATTTAGATGCAGGATGGGTAATACAACTCCATCTGTAGCAGGATTCAGGAATTTGTTGGAATGCCAGGATGTGGCCAACGGGCCTGTTTCAGCTTCTCCATCGCCTACTACACAGGCTACAATAAGGGAGGGGTTGTCTAACACGGCTCCAAATGAATGACTAAGGGAGTAACCCAGCTCACCTCCTTCGTGAATGGAACCTGGTGTTTGCGGAGAAGCATGACTGGAAATACCACCGGGGTAGGAAAACTGTGTAAACAGTTTCCTGAGGCCATCCTCATCCTGCGTAATGGCGGGGTATACTTCACTATAGGTTCCTTCCAGGTAAGTACCGGCAACCACAGCGGGACCGCCATGCCCGGGGCCGGATATATAGAGCATACTAAGGTCATGTTTGCAGATGATCCTGTTGAGATGTGTATAAATGAAATTTTGACCCGGTGTTGTTCCCCAATGACCTAATTGCATTTTTTTTATGTGTTCCATCCGCAATGGCTCTCTTAATAACGGATTATCCCGGAGATATAGTTGGCCTACTGATATATAGTTAGCAGCACGCCAATAGGCATGCATCTTATCCAGTAGGGCTGGTGACAAAGGCGCATCTTTGCTGATGGCTGTTTCGGTTACATTATTCATTTTGATAAGTTTTTCCTGATAACGATATTATTCCATCACGGATCATTTTATTAACTATTTGTGCCATCATCCATGCTTCATCCGTTGATATGATCCTGATAGTAACTTTTCCGGTATCAACAGATATAATCTTATTGTTCTCCTGATTGCTTCGGGCATCCAGTTTAATTCCCAGGAAGTCTAAATTTTCACAAATCCGTTGTCTGATGCCGGGAGCGTTTTCCCCGATACCACCGGAAAATATCAATGTATCAATGCCGCCCAGCGCCGCTGCATAGGCGCCGATCTTTTTTTTGACCTCATAACAAAACAGGTCCACAGCTTCTTTGGCTCTGAAATCGGTGCTTTCCCGTACAAGTAAATCTGCCATATCGCCACTGGTTTCTGCAATTCCCAGTAACCCTGATTCATGGTTAATAAGTTGGTTGAATTGATCAGGAGACAGATTTCCGGATTTCATGATATACCACGCCACGCCTGGGTCAAGGTCACCACTTCTACTGCTCATTGGGATACCGGCGGCTGGGGTAAAAGCCATACTGGTATCCATACTTTGCCCGTGATGAACAGCGGCTAAACTGGCCCCATTGCCCAGGTGCGCCAATATTACACGGCCATTGGCAACATCCTTACCGGCTGTTTTTTCTAATGCCTGAATCAGGTACTGATAGGATAAGCCATGAAAGCCGTACCGGCTGATTCCTTGGCTTTCAAAACGCCGTGGTATGGGTAACAACCTGGCCACACGGGGCATTGTTTGGTGAAAAGCAGTATCAAAACAGGCAACCTGAACTGTGCCCGGAAAATATTGCTGGAAAACTTCAATCAGGTTGATTTCATTTGGAAGATGATCCGGATCATAAGGAATAATCTGTTTTAACGATGCCAGAAGAGCTTCGGTAATAACAGTAGGAGCAGTGTGTTGCATGCCATGAACGATCCTATGAGCAATGGCGGTTATTTTTTCAACATCCATTTGGCGTTCCAACCATTTTGCCAGGTAATTAATAATTGAAGGATAATCATTAGCAGTATCAAGCTGAATAGTCTCTGCTAACTGGCTGTCAGCTTTTAGGGTCTTGAAACTAATAGTCGTTTTGCCAATGTGATCAATTTGCCCGGAAAAAACCTTTTCTGGTTGTTCCGTTTGTTTGAAAATGGCAAATTTGATGCTGGACGAGCCACCATTGACAACTAATAGCATAGTAACGTATTTAGGTGTTGGTAAACAGGTTCAAAGCTCCTGCTTTGCTAATCGTATTACAATGACGGTCATCAGGTGTTTTCTTGACAGTTATCATAACAATATAATTTGTGGGGAATAAGGTCTCATATAAAATGTCTTTTGCAAGTGTTTATCCACATTACATTCAAAAAGCGGAGAAAAAAGGCCGCACAAAAGATGAAGTAGATGAAATTTAATTCAAATTCCTGTACTCATTAGGCGTTATACCTGTTTTTTGTTTAAAAAGCCGGGTAAAGTGTTGTTGATACTTAAACCCTAATTCATTTGCAATATCATTGAGAGACTTAGAAGCGTCAAATATCCTTTCTTTTGCTTCATTGATCAGCTTAGACTGAATGTAGTCTAACGCAGTATTGCCGGTTTCCTTTTTAATAAGGTCGCCAAAGTAATTAGGTGAAAGATGCAACTCCTCCGCACAATAGCTTACACTTGGTAAACCCAATGTTTGTGCGCTGCCGGATTTGAAATAGTCATTCAATAGATTTTCAAAACGCACCAAAATATCTCTATTTATCTTGCTGCGGGTAATGAACTGGCGGTCATAAAAACGCATACAGTAGTTAAGAAACAATTCAATATTTGACACAATCAGTGTTTTGCTATGCTTATCAATATTTTGCTCAATTTCAGCAGCAATTTTTTCCAGACAGTCAATGATAGTCTTCCTTTCTTTTTTTGAAAGATGTAACGCTTCATTCACTTCATATGAAAAGAAGGAATAATCTTTCATGTTTTTCCCTAACGGTGTGCCTGCAATAAGGTCGGGATGAAAAAGGAGGGCATAGCCGGAAGGTTTTATAGCAGCACCTTTGCTATCGATACCATAAACCTGCCCAGGAGATATAAAAACCAATGTCCCGTCTTCATAATCGTAAGGTTGACAGCCGTAGGTAATATCACCGCATTTTATATTCTTCAGAAATACAGCATATATGCCCATATATCGCCTAAAGTGCTGTATAGTGGGCACTTCGTTAAAATTGATGACGCTTACCAGCGGATGCAACGTATCTACACCGGCATAATGGTTATATTCCCCTACGGTATTTATCCTTTCTACTTGTTCCATAGTTTAAACTTTTACTATGCAAATTTAGCAAACATACCTTTGTACTACATATACACTATAGTAAAATCAGTAAAACTGGTAAATAAAACAGTATTCTGTATAAAGCGGATATGATTGATAATCATGAAATTTGCAATAGAAATTAATCGGAATGAACATCCAAATATAAATGTATACAATGATGCACGGAAAAGATATTTTTGATAGACTTAAAGCCGGCGGACCTATCCGACTAAACGACCCCGGATATTCTAAAATCAATGAGGTTGTTAACCATACTATAAGGCTTTCCCAGCAGCTCAATACGGCTACAGATACCGATCAGATCCGTAAATACTTGAGCGAGATCATTGGTATGACCATAGATGAGACTACCATCATATTTTCGCCCTTTTATACCAACTTCGGTAGGTTTATTCAAATAGGCAAAAATGTTTTTATCAACCATGCCTGTTCCTTTCTCGATATGGGAGGAATTACCATAGAGGATGAAGTTTTGATTGGTCCGAAGGTAAACCTCATTACCGAAAATCATCCCCTAGATCCCAATGACAGAAGCGCATTGATTACGAAGCCCATTATCGTCAGGCGAAAAGCATGGATTGGAGCTGGCGCAACCATTTTGCCTGGAGTGACCATCGGCGAAAATGCGGTTGTTGCAGCTGGGGCAGTAGTATCCAAAGATGTTCCAGCTAATACCGTTGTCGGAGGTGTTCCGGCGAAAGAGATTAAACATATAGGATAAAAATGGAAGAAAATAAAAAACAACCATCCAGAAGAAAATTTATTCAGCAAACTACATTGGCGGGTGCAGGCATAATGCTTGCAAACCCTTTGCAGATTTTTTCACAAACCAATAAATCAACAGCAGTGAATATGAATATAAAATCAAGAGGCTATGCAGGAAAGGACGAACAGGGGAAATTGGGGCTTTGGAGTTTTGAGCGCAGGCCAGTTGGCGATGAGGATATTTTAATTGAAATCAAATATTCCGGTATTTGCCATTCTGATATCCACACCATCAAAGGGCATTGGGGAAAACAACTGTATCCACAAGTTCCAGGTCACGAAATTGCAGGCCTTGTTACAGCGATCGGCAAAAATGTAACAAAATTCAAAGTAGGTGATAAAGCAGGTGTAGGTTGCATGGTAAACAGTTGTATGCAGTGCGAAAGCTGTAAAAACGGCGAAGAGCACCATTGCGAAACTACCGGAATGGTAGGTACTTACGGTGCATCTGAAAAATCATCACCAACGGGTATTACACAGGGTGGATATGCTAATAATATTGTAATAACAGAACATTTCGCTATTAAAATTCCTGAAAGTATTGAGTTGAAATATGCAGCACCATTGCTTTGTGCCGGAATAACCACTTATTCACCAATGATGAAAATGAAAATTAAAAAAGGTGATAAAATTGGTGTAGTTGGCATTGGTGGTTTAGGACATATGGCAATTAAACTGGCAGTTTCAAAAGGTGCAGAAGTGTATGCGTTTACTACTTCCCCATCAAAAGTAAATGACATTAAAGGGTTCGGTGCTAAAGAAGTGATCATTGTTGATACACCTGACAAATTGAAACCCTGGTTTGGCAAAATGGATTATATGATTTCTACAGTTCCTTATGCTTACGATATGTCCAATTACATTTCTTGCGTAAAACCTTACGGATATTTCACACAGGTTGGGCAACCGATTAATGGAGAATTGACTATCAACAACTTCAATATGATTTTTAATCGTGTAAACTTTAACGGTTCGCTTATCGGCGGTATTCCTGAAACACAGGAAGTAATGGATTATTGTGCTGAAAACAAAATCTATCCACAGATACAAATTATTAAAAGCGAAGAAATAAATGATGCCTGGCATAAAGTAGTGAATAAAGAAGCCCGTTACAGATATGTGATTGATGCAACAACATTTTAAATAGCATATAAAACAAAAGAAATCAGAATGAAACATTCATTGTTAATCTTCCTTTTGGCTATATCAACTGTTATAAACAGTGCGTCATCCTGCGATAGAAGCGGTGGCCCTGCTTCCGGAAGCAAAAAAACAGAAAGCAATAATGATAACAAGGATACTATGAATCGAAAAATAAAGATCAGCATTAATTCGAAAACCTTTACAGCAACATTGTTGGACAATAATTCAGCGAAAGCCCTCATAGAGATGTTGCCAATGACCATTGAAATGGTTGAACTGAACGGAAATGAAAAATTTTTCGACTTGTCAAAAAATCTCCCTATAAATTCTTCTAACCCAGGAATAATAAAAAATGGAGATATTATGCTTTATGGCTCAAGGACGTTAGTATTGTTTTATAAAGCGTTTTCAACCTCATACAGCTATACAAAAATTGGGAGTGTGGAAGATACAGCTGGTCTGGCAACTGCGCTTGGTTCGGGAACTATAAAAGTTGTTTTTGAAGCGGACTAAAGTACCAAAAATAGCTAACATTGAATAATAGCTATGAATTTTACTTAATCCGATCGCTGGGAGTTATTAATTCAAACTCCTGTACTCATTAGGCGTATAACCCACACGGCTTTTGAATAACCGGCTAAAATGTTGTGGATACTTAAATCCCAATTCATATGCAATCTCGTTGATTGTCTTATTGGTATCAAAAATCTTATTCTTAGCTATATCAATTATCTTATTCTGGATGTACTCCTGTGGAGATTTGCCTGTTTCTTTTTTGATTAGATCACCAAAATAATTGGCTGATAAATGAAGCTCATCAGCAAAGTAAGCTACAGAAGGCAGCCCAATACTATAGGGCTTTTCGGATGTGAAATAACTATTCAGTAATTCTTCAAAGTTTTCCAGTATTCCCTTATTGATGTTCTCCCTGGTAATAAACTGACGGTCATAAAACCGCTCACAGTAATTCAGGAACAGTTCAATATTGGAAGCAATCAACTTTTTGCTATGCTTATCAACGGATTGGCTTAATTCATATTCAATCTTAGAAAAGCAATCAAAAACAATTTTCCTTTCTTTATCAGACAAATGCAATGCCTCATTGGTGTTATAATTGAAAAAGCTATACTCATTCAGACTTTTGGCAAGAGAGGTACCTTTTATCAGGTCCGGATGAAAAACCAAGCCATGTCCCTTTGGCTGGTAATAATCAACCTTGTTTTCTACATCGAGTACCTGTCCGGGAGAAATGAATACTAATGTGCCTTCTTCATAGTCGTAATAATTACAGCCATACTTTAAATCTCCACAGTGTACTTCCTTGAGGAAAATGCAGTAAAGTCCAAAAGTCATGCGGGAACCTGTTCTTTTCTTCGCTTTTGAGAAATCAACGATACTGACTAATGGATGTAAAGTTTCATGGTTATTAAAAGCATTGTATTGGCTTACTGTATCAAAATTATATGCCTGCTCCATAGCTATTACTTTTTATGCTGATACAAAATTAAACATTCTGCTATAACAAAAACAGCAGGAACATTGTAATCAGTAATATTGGTAGTAAAATCCGTAATCGGTATACTAATACACTCAATAGCAAACCGGAACTTTGCAATATCAGAAGTGCTGTATAAAGAACAGTTAAATAATTGAGAAATGGAAACAGTTAAGTTAAACAACGGAGTAGTAATGCCAATCCTGGGATTTGGCGTTTTCCAGATACCCGAAGCCGCTGAATGTGAAAGAGCTGTTATAAACGCAATTGAAACGGGCTACCGGCTGATTGATACTGCGGCTTCCTACCTGAATGAGGCTGCTGTAGGTAATGCTATTAAAAATAGTGGGATAGCCAGGGACGAATTGTTTATTACGACCAAACTTTGGGTACAGGATACAGGTTACGAAAAAACAAAGGCCGCGTTTCAAAGGTCTTTAGAAAGATTGCAATTGGATTATCTGGACCTGTATTTGATCCATCAGCCTTATGGCGATATTTTTGGTTCGTGGAGAGCCATGCAGGAATTATATCATGAAGGAAAAATAAAAGCCATCGGCGTAGCCAATTTTCACCCCGATCGTATGATGGATTTAATTATAAACAGTGGTTTTACACCTGCTGTTAATCAGATTGAAACCCATCCGTTTCACCAACAGATTGACAATCAAAAGTTTTTACAGGAAGCCAATGTACAAATACAGTCTTGGGGACCATTTGCAGAAGGCAAAAACAACATATTCCACAATGAGGTATTATCGGTTATCGGTGAAAAATATAATAAATCGGTAGCGCAGGTAATTCTCCGTTGGTTAACCCAAAGAGGTATTGTGGCTATTCCTAAATCCGTTCGTAAAGAAAGGATGGCTGAAAATTTCAACATTTTTGATTTTGAACTTTCAGCGGAGGACTTACAAGCCATCGCTGCTTTAGATACCAGTTCAAGCTTGTTCTTCGACCATAGAGACCCTACAATGGTAAAGTGGTTGAGCGAACGGAAATTAGCCATCTAACGCTAAAAGTTACAAAAATGGATCATAGGCTTCATCCGACAGATAAAGACATAAAAATTAACAGATGAATAAGAAATTAAAGAGATATCTGGGTGCATTAACATTATTGGCTTCATCAATATCGCTTAATGCTCAAAATAAGCAAGCCCCGTTAGTCATTGCCAGCCAAGGCAGCTTTGCCGTCGGAGGAACAACGATTACAGCACCCGGAACCTTCGATGTGAATAATGCCTTGAAGCCACAGGGACAAACCTTTCACGGGGACCATGCCTATGCTTTTTATCAAATACCGGTAAAAGCCCGTAAATATCCCCTGGTTTTTTTGCATGGGGCCGGACAGTCCAAAAAAACATGGGAATCCACCCCTGACGGAAGAGAAGGGTTTCAGACTATTTTTCTGAGGCGGGGTTTTGGCGTTTATCTGCTCGACCAACCCAGACGTGGCGATGCCGGGAAGAGTACCGTTTCGGCAACTATAATCCCAACTCCTGACGAACAGTTCTGGTTCACACAATTCAGGATCGGTAATTATCCCGATTACTTCCCAGGTGTTCAATTCCCGAAAGACACAGCTTCTCTTGAACAGTTTTTCAGGCAAATGACCCCCAATACAGGAAATTTTGACGGCAACGTTATCTCGGATGCGGTTTCCGGGTTATTCAATAAGATCGGAGAAGGTATCCTGGTCACCCATTCACAGGGAGGTGGTCCGGGCTGGTTTACAGCCATCAAAAATGATAAGGTAAAAGCGGTTGTAGCCTACGAACCGTACAGCAGTTTCCTGTTCCCCGAAGGAGAGGCGCCGCAACCGATAAAATCAGCGGGTCTTTTTGGCGAACTGAAAGGCGTGGAAATACCCTTATCCGATTTTCTTAAGCTAACCAAAATACCGATTGTTATTTACTATGGCGATAATATCGCTAAGGAGCCTACTGACGTATGGAATAAAGACCATTGGCGTTCGGGGCTTGAAATGGCGAAAATCTGGGCTGCCACCATCAATAAACATGGAGGCGATGCAACGGTAGTACACTTGCCGGAAATTGGTATCAAAGGCAATACACACTTTCCCTTTTCAGACCTGAACAATATGCAGGTAGCGGACGAACTGTCGAAATGGTTAAAGGAAAAACGTTTGGATAAGTAATATTGGTAGTCATTTCCGTAATCTGATCCGTAAAATTTATAAATAACTATCTGTATGAAAGCATTAATGCTCGGACTCTTTTTAATCCTTATGAGTGTACAATGGTCCTTTGCACAAAGTTCTTCCACGGACCAGGAAATCATTCATCTTTCCAAAGAAAAGTGGCAGTGGATGGCGGATAAAAATACAGCTACGCTGGATAGTCTCTTTCACGAGAAATCCGTGTTCGTCCACATGGGTGGCTCCTGGGGAAAAGAACAGGAACTCAGTGTAATCAAAAGCGGAGGTATCTGGTACAAGAAAGCAGACATCCATGAAGTATCTGTGCATGTAATTGATAATACTGCCATCCTTTTAAATAGAATTGATTTGTTAGCCGTTGTTGGTGGAAACGAAGTGACCAACCCATTTATGGTGACGGAAGTCTATATCAAACAAAACGGAACCTGGAAATTAGGCTCGTTATCGTTTACCAGGCTACTGACGCCTTCCACCAATAACAATCATTAGAAACTTATCAAAAATGAGAAAGATCTTTATCGGATTAGTTATCATATTAAGTGCTGTTTCCTTTATGCTGAAAGCGCAAAGCAATCTGGGTGAAAATATGACATTAAGCGCCAAACAACAAAGCATTATTGGTATTGCGGCAGTTACGGCAAAAGGTGATCTGGCAAAGCTAAAAACAGCATTGAATGCCGGCCTTGAAGCAGGATTGACGGTTAACCAGATCAAGGAAGTCATTGTTCATCTCTATGCTTACGCCGGATTTCCCCGTAGCATTCGGGGATTGCAGACTTTTATGACCGTATTGGATGAGCGCAAGGCCAAAGGTATCAATGATGTGATAGGTGCTGAAGCCTCTCCAATTAATGCTGAACGCAGCAAGTACGATCGGGGTAAGGCGATATTGGAAGAATTAACCGGTGTGCAGGAGACGGGGCCGAAAACCGGGTATGCAGCATTTGCTCCGGTAATAGAAGTATTTCTCAAAGAGCACCTGTTTGCCGATATTTTTGAACGGGATGTACTGACGTATTCAGATAGAGAATTAGTAACCGTATCGGTCCTCAGCAGTATTGGTGGCGTGGAACCCATGTTGCGCTCCCATTTGAATATTTGTCTGAATGTTGGTTTAAAGCCGGAACAGTTGCAACAATTTGTAGGGATCATTCAATCAACTATTGGTAAAAAAGAAGCAAAAGTAGCGCAAAAAGTGTTGGACGAAGTCCTGAAAAGTAAGAAGTAAAATTTTAAGAATAGTATGAAAAAGACAACATTATTAATCGCATTAATTATATCAACAGTAATTATTCAACATGTAAATGCGCAGATTCCAGTGGAAAATAAGAATCCTGCCGAATTTTTGAATACAAAAATTTATCCTTTAAGGGATGCTGAAAACGGTGTGAAAATTCAAAAAGTTGCTTACCAGAACCGGTTTCAGATCAATATAGTGGCTAATTTATTTCTGCCACCAAATTATGATGTCAATAAGAAGTACGCGGCCATCGTTGTAGGTCCTCCTTTTGGTGGTGTAAAGGAACAGACTTCAGGTCTGCATGCCCAAAAATTAGCGGAACTGGGTTATGTAACCTTAGCTTACGATCCCGTGTTTATTGGAGAAAGTGGTGGATATCCCCGTCATATCGAATCTCCGGAAATGAAAGTTGAGGATTTTAGTGCAGCTATCGATTTTCTGAGCAATCATGTGTTGGTAGATAAAAACCGCATTGGCGTATTGGGCGTATGTGCCAGCGGTGGCTATTCTGTGGCTGCAACTGCGATAGACCATCGTATAAAGGCACTTGCAACAGTGAGTATGTATGATATGGGGCGTGCCCGCAGACAAGGGGTCGGTGATATCATTCCATTTGAGCAAAGAATGAAAACCTTGGATGAAATCGGTGAACAACGCACCAGAGAATTTGCCGGAGCGCAGCGAAAAGATATCCGTGCATTACCCGAAAAAGTAGATTCCACTACACCTGAATTTGCCCGTGAGTTTTTGGATTACTACGATACACCAAGAGGAAATCATCCTAACTCAACCGCCTGGTATTCTTACACCAGCCTTGCACCGATGATGAATTTCTTTCCTTTTGCACAGATTGAAACCATTTCGCCACGACCACTGTTATTTATTGCAGGAGAAAAAGCAGTATCGAAATATTTTAGTGAAGATGCCTATTCAAAAGCAAAAGAGCCTAAAGAATTGTACGTGGTTCCTGGAGCGAATCATGTTGATCTGTATGACCAACCCCAATACATGAAATACTCTTTGAAAAAACTGAATGAGTTTTATAAGCAGTACCTGAAATAGAAAACTGTAACTGTACATTTAAAATAAAAGAAGTGTAATATGAAAAAATTAGTAGAGTACATACCGTTAGCTTTTGTTTTTATGTTCATGGCTTGCGATAATAAAGCGAAAACTGAAAATGCTGCCACGGCGGAATCAGATAATATGATTTTTGCAAAAGGAGAAAAAATAACCAACGATAATTTTACTGGCACTGCCTGGCTGAACAGTTTAGTTCAGGCAGATAGTATCAATCAGAATGCCGTAGGCAGTGTGACCTTTGAGCCAGGGACAAGAACAAAATGGCATGCACATCCGGCAGGACAAATTATACTGGCGCTGGATGGGGTAGGGTACTATCAGGAAAAAGGAAGTCCAAAAATCATTGTTAAAAAGGGCGATGTCGTAAAATGTCCGGCAAATATTCCTCACTGGCATGGCGCAAGTGAGGATACAAAATTTGTTCAGATAGCAATAACAGGAAGAGAAAAAGGTGAAACGGCTTGGCTGGAAACGGTAACTGATGAAGAATACCATGGCAAGCCATGACAAAGGCTATAACATCATCAGCGTAACCAGGTTACAGAAAACTTAGTTTTTCCTCCTCCATATCCAGGTATCTCAAATGTTTTCGAATGATTTCTTCATCAAGTGTTTTTTCATCATTGTTTTTTTGAATCAGCCATTGCCTTTGTTGATTTAGAATATCGAGATAAACGAGTTTGCATTCTTCTGCCATAAGTTCATTATCAGCTATAGCCATATTTTGTTCCCATTTTCGGGCCATTTGTTGCAATACCGGTTGATTACTTAATTGTTCACTGTAATGGGTTTTTAAATGTATTAAAGCGTTTTCAGCCAATTGTATCCGGATGGTATGATAAACTTCCTCTTCAGATAAGGTCTCGTCAAGGTTCGGGATTTGTATTTTTCTGATCAGATAAGGTAAGGTTAGTCCTTGAATTAATAAGGTCAAAAGGATAACAATAAACGTAATAAAAAGAATAAGATTCCGCTGTGGAAATGCAGCGCCATCTGGCAGATGTAGCGGAATAGATAAAGCGGCTGCAAGTGATACAACCCCGCGCATACCCGTCCATCCAAGTATAAAAGGGACTTTGTAGCCGGGGTTTCTTGTGTCGGCTACAGTAATAAAGTTACGTGCAATAAGTGTAATCATTACTGCCCCGTAAGCCGATAGTATCCGGCCTACAATCAATACGACAGTAATTAATACCCCGTAACCGATTGCAGATGATATGCTCACACCTTCCAGTCCTGCTGTGATTTCAGGTAAATCTAAGCCGATAAGCATAAATACCAATCCATTCAATATAAAGCAAAGGCTTTCCCAGACATTTACACCACGTAATCGCGAAGTACTGCTCAGAAAGAGATGTCTTTTGTTGGATAAAAATAATCCGCCACTTACCACGGCTAATACACCAGAACTGTGTAATTCTTCAGCAGAGAGGTACATGATATACGGCGTTACCATAGTCAATACTATATCCATATTGGTATCAGTAGGCAGATATTGATGAACTTTCATGAAGATCCAGCCGATCACCAAACCAATACCAACACCACCAATGAGCATCCAGCTAAAGCTCAGCGCAGCTTCATACCAAACAAACTGACCAGTTGCCACCGCTATCAAAGCGAAACGGAAAATAATCAGTGAAGAGGAATCATTCAATAAGCTTTCTCCTTCTAATATCGATGACATTCTTTTGGGTACTTTTACAAATTTTAATATTGCACCTGCACTTACCGCATCTGGTGGTGACACGATTCCGCCCAATAAGAAACCCAGTACCAATGAAAAGCCAGGGATAAAATGGTTAGCCACAAATGCGACCGACATGGCTGTAAGAAATACCACGACAAAAGCAAAACTGGTAATGATGCGGCGCCAACGCCACAGTTCTTTCCAGGAAATACCCCATGCCGCTTCATATAGCAGAGGGGGTAAGAAGATTAAGAAAATAAGTTCAGGGTCAATATGCATGGTCGGTATCCCGGGAATAAAGCTGATGAGTAATCCAGCTATTACCAGGAGTACGGGATAGGCTACCTTTATTTTGTTTGCCAGCATGATCAGTAATACAATGGCAACAATCAAACTCAGATAATAAGGAAAGCTTTCTAGCATCAATAGAAATTTATATAGTACAATTTAGTCCGGTTTTTGGGAACTACAAGCGGAACTACTACTTTGGTTGAAAGTATGGAGATTGACGGAAAATGCCCCCCGATGGGCACGCCGAAGCATTAAACAATTACAGTAAGAAACACTTTCTTAACCACCTTTCCTGCATTTAATGAGAAAGAAAGGGTAGTTCTCGGTCACTTCAGTGATTTCAAATAATCCAGCCTGATCAAATGCTGCATGAATGGATTCCCTGTCATAAAAAAACATCTTCACTCCGCCGAACATTTCATAGCGGTCTTCGCTTATAAATTTGCCTTGACCATAGGTGTGAGCCTCCTTTGAAATAACGGTAAATACCATATAGCCATTCTCAGACAGTTGATTGTAGCAATCACGGATTAGTTTTTCCCTTTCACTACTGTCCAGGAGGTGTATTAGTGCATAGCAAAATATCCCGTCATATCGGTTGTTGTCAAATGGCATATCCGTTACAGAGCCATGATGAATGGGCATATCAGTACCATAGTGCTTTCTGGCTATTTCAATAGCAGTTTTCGATATTTCAATCCCCGTTACGGTTATCCCGCTATCTTTGAAGATTTTTGCATTCCGTCCGTAGCCAATTCCAGGAATAAGGACATGGCACACGGACTTTTGGACAAAAAGATCCTTCGTCAATACGGCGGACTTTGCTGGTTCGAAGCCCCACATCTCCTGTTTTTCAGTAAAAGCTGATTCCCAGAATTCTGGTTCTTCGGGTTCGTTGATCATATTCTCCGTTTAGTAAGTGATCAAATTAAGCGATTTTCAAAAATTAAACAATAAAGATTCCAACCCTCGGCTAAATGGAGATTAGATAATTCTTCTGATTTTTCATCAAAATTATTTGTACATCTTGCAAAATTAATATTATCTTAGTAACTAAGATGTTTACTTAATAAGATATAAAATGGATGCTGAAGTAATCAAACGAATTAGAAAACTGAACCAACAATATGCATACACTTCTATTCAGATGCACGAAGCCATTGCCCGAAAAGCTGGACTTTCTGGAACTGACCATAAATATTTAGGGTTTTTAATGCAAAAAGGGCAAATGACTGCAGGGGAGCTTTCAAACTTAACAGGCCTGACCACAGGTGCTGTTACAGGTTTAATAGACAGATTTGAAAAGAAGAAGCTGGTAAAAAGAAAATTTGCTGAAGACGACAGACGGAAGGTTATCATTGAACCAAACACTAAAAATATAATGGCACTTTTGGTACCTCTTTATAAAGAATTCCGTAACAAGTCAGAAGAACTTATTGCTTCATTTTCAAACAAGGAAATCAAAATCATTGAAACCTACTTTTTGAAAGCGACCGAAATAATGAATGAAACAATAAATAAACTCAGTAACAAATAATCGTAAAAATGAAAAATATGAGTGCCAGCATACTTGGTTTTCATGAAATCGATAAAACAAAGCTTGCCATGGTTGGGGGCAAAGGCGCCAACCTGGGGGAACTATCCAGGATTGAGGATATACAAGTACCAGGGGGCTTTTGCGTTACTACGGAAGTATATAAAGAAATCATCGGGAATAGCGCAGCGTTTAATTCATTGCTGGATCAGCTGGTCATGCTAAAAGCAGATGATAGGAAAGGGATTAGTGAAACCAGCGCAAAAATTCGGAAACTGATCGAAGGAATAGCGATTCCTGAAGGCATCGATCATGAAATTACCCGGCATCTGGAACAACTTGGTGAAAGAAATGCGTATGCCGTGCGTTCCAGCGCCACAGCAGAGGATCTTCCAATAGCCTCCTTTGCAGGGCAACAAGACACATATCTGAACATCATCGGCAAAAAAACTATCCTGAGATATATCAGCAAGTGCTGGGCATCGCTGTTTACAGACAGAGCTGTAACCTACCGTTTGCAAAATGGATTTGACCATAGAAAGGTTTATTTGTCTGTTGTTATTCAGAAAATGATTTTTCCGGATGTAGCAGGGATTATGTTTACAGCCGACCCGATTACCTCAAATAGAAGGGTTTTATCCATTGATGCCAGCTTCGGACTTGGCGAGGCATTGGTTTCCGGATTGGTGAATGCTGACGTCTATAAAGTACGTAACGGCCTGGTGATCGATAAGCGGATATCTACCAAGAAACTGGCTATTTATGCCTTAAGAGATGGCGGTACAAAAGAACAAACCATTGAGCCGGAGCAACAGAACAGGCAATCGCTGACGGATGAGCAGATTTTGCAGCTTGAGCGCGTGGGCAGAAAGATCGAAGCACATTTCGGCAGCCCCCAGGACATCGAATGGTGTTTGGTGGAGGATACATTTTATATTGTCCAGAGCCGGCCAATTACTACTTTGTACCCGATCCCTGAAACAGATGACCACGAAAATCACGTTTACCTATCTGTGGGCCATCAGCAAATGATGACGGACCCTATGAAACCATTGGGATTGTCTTTTTTCCTGTTAACAACGAAGGCACTCATGCGTAAAGCTGGAGGAAGGTTGTTTGTTGATGTTACACAAATGCTTGCCTTACCTGACAGCAGGAGAAGCTTATTAAACGTAATGGGAGGCCACGATCCGCTCATGAAAGACGCGCTCATGACGATCATAGAACGGGAAGATTTTATAAAAGCCTTACCAGATGAAAAAACAAAATCGGGCACAGGTGAAAGTAATAAAGGCAACGCACTTCGGGATTTTCAAACACTAAAAGACTACGACCCAGCAATTGTCGCTGATTTCATAAAGAGTAGTCAAACAGAGATAGACAAGTTAAAACGAGATATCCGGACAAAATCCGGATCGGATCTATTCGATTTTATTTTACAGGATATCCAGCAATTAAAGAAGCGCATGTCAGACCCTCAAAGTTTTGGTGTGATTATGACAGCCATGAACGCTTCGTCATGGATCAATGAAAAAATGAAGGAGTGGTTAGGTGAGAAAAATGTAGCGGACACGGTTTCTCAATCTGTGCCAAACAATATAACTTCGGAAATGGGCCTGGCGCTATTGGATGTCGCAGATGTAATCCGCCCTTATCCGCAGGTGATTGCGTATTTACAACAGGCAAAAGACGATAACTTTCTGGACGAACTGGCTAAGTTTGATGGCGGACAGGAAACCAGGGACGCTATCTATGCTTATCTCAACAAATACGGAATGCGATGTGCCGGTGAGATCGATATTACAAAAGCCCGTTGGAGCGAAAAACCAACTACACTTGTTCCCCTGATTCTCAGTAATATTAAAAACTTTGAGCCTAATGCCGGCAACCGGAAATTTAAACAGGGACAACAGGAAGCCTTGAAAAAAAAACAATCGTTATTAAACCGGTTGAAACCATTACCGGATGGTGAACAAAAAGCCAGGGAGACAAAACGAATGATCGGGCTGGTCCGCAATTTGAGCGGTTACCGTGAATATCCAAAATATGACATCGTTAATCGCTACTTCGTTTATAAGCAGGCGTTACTGAAAGAAGCCGAACATCTTGTAGCGGCCAACGTTATTCATGAAAAAGCAGATATATACTATCTGAGTTTCGAAGAACTTCACGAAGTTGTACGCACAAATAAACTGGATTACCAGATCATCAGCAAACGAAAAGACGAATACCAATTATATAAAAAGCTAACGCTCCCGCGTGTTATCACGTCTGACGGTGAAATTGTTACAGGTAAGTACAAACGCGAAAATCTCCCTGCCGAAGCTATTGCAGGTCTGGCTGTTTCTTCCGGCGTTATAGAGGGACGGGCACGTGTTATCTTAAACATGGAAGATGCTGATCTGGAAGATGGAGATATATTAGTCACCTCCTTTACTGACCCTAGCTGGACACCATTGTTTGTATCCATAAAAGGCCTCGTCACCGAAGTGGGTGGACTGATGACCCATGGAGCAGTTATCGCACGCGAATATGGCTTGCCGGCAGTTGTCGGAGTAGAAAATGCTACCAAATTAATAAAAGATGGGCAGCGAATCCGCGTGCATGGAACAGAAGGGTATGTAGAAATCCTATAAGCAGGAGGAGTTTTTTCGATTTTGACTGAAGTCAATCTTTTTAAAATTTATCTGCTGTAACTTTGAGATCTAAGAACAGTAATAGATTCCATGATAACAATGCTTGCAGACCTGATACAAAAGAAAACGGGACTCAACGAAGAGGAGCTCGCCGTTGTACTTTCCTGTTTCAAACCGTTTACAGCTACAAAGAATAAGTTGTTACTGGAGGAAAATGCAGTAGCTGATCGATTATACTTCATCAATAAAGGTTGCCTTCGGCTATACTACAGTAACGAGGATCATAGCATATCGACCAGGTTCATGGCATTTGAGCATACTTTCTTAACGTCAATTGTCAGTTTTATTTCGAGAGAGCCTTCACCTGAGTATATACAAGCAGTAGAAACTTCGGAATTACTGGTTATCTCTCATTATGATTTTTTTCATCTAAGGGAGACGATACCGGCATGGGATAAAATGTATATCTATATTCTTGAATATGGATTAACGGTCATCACATCCAAACTCAGCAGCCTGCTAACGCAGAATGCCACCGAACGATACCGCAGCCTGCTTAAAAATAACCCTGAACTCATACAAAGATTATCTAACGCAAATCTCGCAGCCTATCTGAATATTTCACCTGAAACGCTTAGCAGGCTGAAATCCCACATATAGTAATTCACGATCCACATTTAATCAAAATAATGTCAACAATGCTTAATAAATATTCGCGTGTATTAACGCAGGATGAAACGCTGCCTGGCGCAAAGGCAATGTACTACGCTATCGGGTTTAAAGAAACGGATTTTAACAAAGCACAGGTAGGTATCGCCAGCATGGGCTGGGACGGCAACCCTTGTAATATGCATCTGAACGACCTGGCCACAAATGTGCGGGATCATATTAATCAGATCGACGGTCTGCTTGGTCTGCGTTTCTATGTAACCGGCGTTAGTGACGGGATCAGCATGGGCACGCCCGGAATGCGTTATAGTTTGGTTAGCCGTGACCTTATTGCCGACAGTATTGAAACAAATGCCGGTGCGCAATATTACGATGCGATCATTACCATACCTGGTTGCGATAAAAATCTGCCGGGTTCGATCATCGCAATGGGAAGACTTAACCGCCCCGGCATTATGCTATACGGCGGCGCGATCGCTCCTGGGCACTATCATGGTGAAGATATCAATCTGGTCAGTACTTTCGAGGCCTGGGGTCAAAAGGTTGCCGGAAATATCAGTGAGGAAGATTTCAAAGGTATCATCCGTCATGCCTGTCCGGGTGCCGGCGCTTGTGGTGGTATGTATACCGCTAATACGATGGCGAGTGCCATAGAAGCTTTGGGTATGAGCCTGCCTTATTCTTCTTCTAATCCGGCCGTCAGCCAGCATAAAAAAGAAGAATGCATCACCATTGGAAAGGCCATCAAACTGCTGTTGGAGAAAGATATTAAACCCCGGGATATCATGACCCGCAAAGCTTTTGAAAATGCGATTACACTAATTATGGCACTAGGCGGCAGTACAAATGCTGTGCTGCATTTGATCGCGATAGCCAAAAGCGTTCAGGTACCACTCACCCTGGATGACTTTCAGGAGATCAGCAACCGTGTGCCGTTGCTGGCAGATTTCAAACCGAGCGGTAAATATCTTATGGAAGATTTACATAAGCATGGCGGCGTTCCAGCGGTCATGAAATATTTATTGGGCAAAAAAATGCTGCACGGTGATTGCTTAACAGTTACGGGTAAAACTATTGCTGAAAATTTGGAAGGTGTTCCTGATCTCGACTTCAATACCCAAAAGATCGTTATGCCTTTAGAAACCCCACTTAAACTTAGTGGGCATTTGCAGATATTGTATGGTAACCTGGCAGAGAAAGGCAGCGTTGCCAAGATAAGTGGTAAAGAAGGGGAGCGGTTTGTGGGACCGGCACGTGTTTTTGATAACGAAGAGACTTTCAGCAAGGGTATTCAGGCAGGCAAGGTAAGGGCCGGAGATGTGATCGTTATCCGTTATATCGGGCCAAAAGGCGCGCCAGGCATGCCGGAGATGCTGAAGCCTACCGGGGCTATTATCGGCGCAGGGCTGGGCAAGACCGTAGCGTTGATTACGGATGGCCGGTTCAGTGGCGGAACACATGGTTTCGTGGTGGGACATATCACGCCGGAAGCTTTCGAAGGCGGGTTGATCGCATTCGTGGAAGATGACGATCAGATAGAGATCGATGCAATGAATAATACGCTTAACTTAAATGTATCTGACGAGGTGATCGAAGAACGACGCAGCAAATGGGTGAAACCTCCCGCGAATGCCCGAAATGGCGTACTATTCAAGTATGCTCAATCCGTAAAAAGCGCGGCTGAAGGATGTGTGACAGATGAAGCACATGACGGCGCTTTTTAATGAGCATGATCAAACAAATGATTTTGACTTTATGCGCTATTCGTAAAATAATTAAACCGACATTATCTCAATGTCGGTTTTTATTATTATTACTATGATACAAGGCGGCATTTTTACGTAATTTCCGGGTATGTTATATGAGCAGCGAATGAAAGTAGAATTAGAGACCTGGCAACATAAAATGCAGGCCCGGTCTTCCCTGGTGGACCGGCTGTCTAAATCGGTGCAATCCCGCATTAACCGTATTATTCCGCAGAAGGTACATGATGCCATCACAGTTACTATCAAACAAATGGTACGGGGGGTGCTGTTCGGCGCTATATACACCGTGCCCAAGGGTGCTGATTTCGCTTCGTTGTATGATCTGGAAGAAGCTGTGCTTCGCCGGGTAGATTATTACAGGAAGGCTGCTGCTGCCGAGGGTGGTATTACCGGCGCCGGAGGCATCTTGCTGGGCCTTGCTGATTTTCCGATACTGCTTGGCATGAAACTGAAACTGCTTTTTGATATCGCCACCTTTTATGGTTTTGATGTAAAAGATTATAAAGAGAGATTATACATTCTCTACATTTTCCAGTTGGCCTTCAGCAGCCAGGAACATCGCCGAAATGTGTTTGAGAATATGGTGGACTGGAAAGAAAAAAGTAACCAGTTACCGGATGACATTCACGGTTTCGATTGGCAAAGTTTCCAGATTGAGTACCGCGATCATATAGACCTGGTTAAGATCGGCCAGTTGCTCCCTGTAGTAGGTGCAGTTGTAGGCGTAGTGGCGAATTACCGGCTGATCACGAAGCTCGGCGTCACGGCCATGAATGCGTATAGGATGCGGATTTTGGATTGATAACAGTAATGATGGTATCGCTTTGTAAGTACCCCATTTAAGTAACCGTGATTATTGATCTTGACAAATATAACTCCAATATAAGTTGTATGGATAGGTATCAAATCAAAACGTATCTTTACAATTCTTGGCTTAGTTATAATAATATATACTTTAACTTTAAGCGTACCCTTACCACACGTTAATGAAATTTTTAAAGTTAGTACAAAATAAAAAGGATAGGGTTTTATTACTACTTTTAACTGCTACTAATACTAATTTGGGGAAGACTTCATAATGAATGAAGAATTTTACATAACAGGTTTACTTCAGGGGAATGAACAGGTTTTTCGTGAGATATTTGAAAAATATCATACACGATTATGCTACTTTGCTTCCACATTCCTGGCTACAGACCAGGATGCGGAAGATGTGGTGCAGGAAGCCTTTGTAAAACTTTGGCAGAAACGTGCGGATTTCCCGGATTTGAATTCGATAAAGGCTTTCCTGTATATCACCGTTAAGAACCGTTGCCTGAACATTTATAAGCATGGTAAAGTAGTGCGTAAATATGAGGGCTCATTAGAAGAAGGATGGGAAAGCGATGCTATGATCCGTATCATTGAATCGGAAGTATTGGAAAATGTATTCCAGGCGCTGGAAAAACTGCCCGCAGGTTGCCGTAATGTACTGCATCTCAGTTATTTTGAAGGAATGAAGCATAAGGATATAGCCAACCATTTACAGGTGTCGGTCAATACCGTAAAAACCCAGAAGACGAGGGGACTTCACCTCCTGAAAAGATTGCTGAAAGGTTCCTCTCTCACCTTATTCCTGAGTCATTATTTGTAATAATACAGCTTACCGCTGTAATTTACTTCTCAGGAAAATAAAAAAAATCCACTCCTCTTTTCACCCATTTCTCCTCCGGGGTTGTTTCTATTATAGTCATCAAACCTGATTATGCTCAGAAAGATTTTATTTGCCATAGGGTTATCCTTTGTGGTGCTTACGCTTCATGCGCAAACGTTTAATATCCTGGATTACGGCGCAAAAAATGATACCAATATATTAAGCACAAATGCTTTTAACAAGGCAATTGACGCTTGTAATAAAATGGGAGGAGGAAGGGTTATTGTCCCCGCTGGTATCTATAAATCAGGGACTATCTATTTGAAAAGCAATGTTGACCTCCATTTTGAACAGGGGGCTACTTTGTATGCGAGTGTGGACAGCAAAGATTTTCCTGGTCCGGTAAAAACATTTTACAACTCATACCAGGATCTATACGGATGGTTCTCTCTGATCTTCGCAGAGGGAGCCAGTAATATATCCATTACGGGTTTCGGCATTATTGATGGAAATGGCAACCGTCAACATCGTGATGCTAAAACATTTCCCAAGGGAGTCAGGGATGGAAGACCACGAAACCTTCTTTTTATTTCCTGCAAAAACGTGACCGTTGAGGGTGTATCGCTCACCCATGCAGGGTTCTGGAACCAGCATTATTACGATTGTGAGGATGTCATGGTAAATAATATCAAGGTATTTAATCACGGGAGCAAAAACAATGATGGTCTTGATATTGATGGTTGCAGGAGATTTGTACTCAGTAACAGTATTATAGACTCCGATGATGACGGGGTCGTGATAAAAAGCAGCGGTACCGGTGCCAGTGAGGACATTACTGTTACCAACTGTATCGTCAGCAGCTTCGCCAATGCCATCAAATGCGGTACGGAATCAACCGGTGGATTTCAAAATATCAATATTTCCAATTGTGTGATTAAACCCTCCAGGTCCACTTCAAAGCCGGCATTCAAAACTCCCCGGCATGGCATCACAGGCATCTCGCTGGAAATGGTGGACGGTGGCATCATGAATGGCGTTAGTATAAATAATATGTTGATCCAGGGAACCGATTGCGCACTCTATGTAAGATTAGGAACCAGGAACCGCAAACATGCTCCTGACGCGCCAGATCCGGCTAATGGCCAAATGAGGAATGTACAGCTATCAAATATCCTTGCCTATAATACCGGCAATTATTCTTCGTCTATAACAGGCGTTCCGGATGCCAGGATTGAAAATATTTATTTAAGCAATATCAGGATATTTAATCAGGGGGATTTGAAGCCAGGGGAGTATATTCCAGACATGGAGAAAGTAAAAGAATCTGAAAATGGTTATCCTCAGCCCACGGTATGGGGTAACTTACCTTGTTACGGATTATTTGTCAGGCATGTTAAAGATATTGATATCATTAACTGTACACTGAAAAGTGAACAACCGGATCCAAGACCGGCCGTTATTGCGGTTGATGTTGACAATTTGGTAGTGGACAGATTACAGACTGATAAGACAAATTCCAGGAAAGTGCTGATCATGAAAGAGGTGAAGAAAAGCAAGGTGAATTGAGCCCTTTTACCGGGATGTAAAAATATTTTTTTTCCTTTTCACCCCTTTTTCATTTGAGGTTGTTTCTATTATAATCACGCATATGATACAGAACGAACGATATTATGAAATAGCCGGATTGATTGGTAAGTTTCTGAGGGCTGAATTGTCTTCAGAGGAAGCAGCGCAACTGGAAGCGTGGGTAGCAGAGAGCGATGAAAATAAAAAGCTTTGGGAGCGCCTGACAAATCCGCTTTACCTGGAAGAGCAGGTACAATACTGGGAGAGTAATAAGGATAAAAGAATATACTGGAAACGGCTATCAGCAAAGATTACCGGGAAACAACTGCCGGGGCGGATGGTCGTTCACAAGGCACTGCGGTATGCTGCTATACTCTTGCCGTTTATTTTAATTTGCGGAGCAGGATGGTATTTCTTCAGCGGGCAGGGACAGAAAGAAACAAAGGCTTTAGCCAATGTGCATATTTTGCCGCAGGGAAAAGTAGCGCAACTGACTTTGGCAAATGGCAAAAAAATCAACCTGACCGATAGTCTTCAGGAAGCCATCACGGAAAAAGATGGTACAAAAGTACGCAACCATTCAAGTGCGCTGAGTTATGTATCCGGTTCCGGGGATCTTCACACGGAAACGTTGTATAACACGCTGGTAACACCCCGTGGCGGTGAATACCGGATAGAGTTGTCGGACGGCACAAAAGTATGGCTGAATGCTGCATCATCATTACGTTATCCGACACAGTTCAACGGGAAAGAACGGAAAGTATATTTGAGTGGGGAGGCATATTTTGAAGTAGCAAAAGATGCAGCACACCCTTTTATGGTAAATGCAGACAAGATGGATATTACCGTGTTGGGAACAAAGTTTAATGTGAGCTCCTATCCGGATGATCCCATCCAGAAAACAGCTTTAGCGGAAGGATCAGTTTTAATTAATGGTGTTGGTCAGTCTGCAGAAAAAAGTAACGGGGTAATATTAAAACCAGGTTATGAAGCGGTGATCACGAAAAACGATCGTAAGATCCAGGTAAATAAGGTCAATATAGAAGCCGCATTAGCATGGAAAAACGGCATGTTTATTTTTGATAGTGAATCTTTGGGAAGCCTGATGCGGAAATTATCGCGATGGTATAATATAGAAGTGAAGTATGATGACGGCGTAGATACCTTGTTCCACTTCACCGGGCGTATCCGGCGATACGAGGAGATAACCGGTATTTTACATTTAATAGAACTAACAGGGAAAGTAGGGTTTACATTTAAAGACAATGAATTGCATGTAAAGAAATAACACGTAAATATCAACCAAAAAAAACCGGGAATGCGGCTACATTCCCGGATCAAAGTCGAAATAATCTGTTCATTCCGGTTGAAACCTGCCTAGGCTAACGCTTAGGCAAGCGAGAGTGAACAGGTATTATCTACCCTTAATCGTACGAAAGTATGCAGAAAAATCTATTTATCCAAGGCCGGTTTGCCGGGCGTGGCATGACGGCATTAATTCTCCGCGCCATGCGTATTACTGTATTTTTGACCCTGGCATGTGTAGTAAATTTATATGCAACAGGTTATTCGCAGGAGACGAAACTTACCTTGAACCTCAAGGACGTGAAACTGTCCGAGGTACTCAGTGTCATCCAGCAGGAAACGGATTACCAGTTTCTGTACAACGACGAAGATGTAAAGAATGCGCCGTCTGTAAGCGTATCTGTGCAGGATGCTACTGTCCCGCAAATCCTCGCTATCTGTTTTAAGAATTATCCGCTGAACTATCGTATTGAAAACAAGACGGTGGTAGTACTGCCGGAAGTGGCGTTACCCGTAAACATGGCATTACGGGGAATAGTTGCTGTTCCTCCATTTGTGGTCAAAGGCAGGGTCACCGATGAGTCGGGCGATCCCTTGTCGGGCGTAAGTGTGGGACTGAAGGGCCAATCCAAAGGCACTGCTACCGATGCAAACGGGCACTATTCCCTTACCCTGGAGAATGGCAGCGGTACGCTGGTATTCTCTTTCATCGGCTACACCAGGCTGGAAAAGGCCGTAAACGGCCGCTCAGGTATTGATGTGGTCCTGGTGAAAAGTGTATCCGTTTTGAATGAATTGGTCACTGTTGGATATGGTGTTCAGAAGAAAGAAAACCTCACAGGAGCGATCACCCAGATCAGCGGTGAACAACTGGCGGACAGGCCGGCGTCTAACCTGGAACAGGTGTTGCAGGGCGCAGTGCCCGGGTTAAATATCCAGGCAACTACGTCTTCAGGACAACCGGGAGTAGGCAATTCTGTCAATATCCGTGGCCTGGGCTCATTGTCAAATTCCGCGGGCGGAGCGTCTTTTACATTAGGACAGCCATTTGTACTGGTAGATGGTGTTCCGATGGATCTGAACGATGTGGACCCAAACAATGTTAAATCTATTTCAATATTAAAAGATGCTGCTTCTACCGCTATCTACGGCGCCAGGGCTGCATATGGGGTTATCCTGATCACCACAAAAACCGGAACGGAAGGTGGCGGTATGAAGGTCTCTTATTCCTATAACTATGCCCTCGCACAACCAACTACCTTCCCCCGGCAGGTGGATGCTCTTAGTTTTGCATTAATACTGGATTCCGCGGCAGTAAATACTGGCATAGCCCAGCCCTATACCCAGGAGGCTATCGATAGGATCAGGCAATATATGCAGGATCCGGAGAATACACCCGGAGCCGTTCCAAATACCACCGGAACCGGATGGAATTTTACCGGTTCGGGTTTAGGCGCGAACGCGAATACCGATTGGTATGATGTATTATTTAAGAAAAATGCCATCAGACAAACGCATAACATCAGTATTTCAGGATCCGGTAAAAACATCAGCTATGCTTTATCCGGTGGCTTCTTCCATGAAGACGGTATTTCAAGATATGCTTCCGAACAATATACCAGGAAAACATTGAGCGGAAGGATTGAATCAACACCACTCAGTTGGCTGAGAGTGGGCCTGATCACCAAGTATGTAGGTTCTGAGGACAGCTACCCCTGGGATATTAGTGCAGATGGCCGTGATTTCTTTATGAACCGGGTAGCCCGGAATGCCCCTACACTGCCTTTACACAACCCGGCAGGAGGGTTTTTAAATGCATCCGGTATCAACTCCGGGTTGAATGAAAAAGAACAGCGGAAAACCGCCCAATGGGTTTTGTCGCCGAATGTACACCTGGAGCCTGTTAAAAACTGGGTAACCACGCTGCAGTATAATTATACCTATACAAATTATACGCAAACAAATATTGCGAATACATTCTATCAGATGCAACCTGATTCCACCAAACTTTATGGGTTAAACCAGACCCAGACCAAATACATAGCCACCACCCGTACATCCACCTATACTTCCCCCAATATTACGAGCACCTATTACCGGCAAATTGGTGGGCATTACATCGGCGGATTGGTAGGGTACCAGCAGGAATTGCAGACGATCTTCGGCATTAGTGGTAATGCTACTTATTTGCTGACCGATAATGTGCCCTCCTTAAGTACTTCGGTTGGGGTGAAAACACCGGCTGATGATAAAGGACATTGGGCAACGCAGAGCTATTTCGGCAGACTCAATTATAATTTTAATGAGAAATACCTGTTTGAAGCAAACGTACGCAGAGACGGTTCTTCCAGGTTTGCACCCGACAGTCGCTGGGGAACGTTCCCTTCTGTTTCTGTTGGTTATAATATCGCCAAAGAAAATTTCTTCCCCCTCAAAGAACACATCAGCATGATGAAGTTCCGCGGATCATGGGGTTCTATCGGGAATCAGAACGTGGCTAATTACCTGTATGTACCGCTCATGACAAACTCGATAGGGAATTACCTGCTGGGAGCAGAAAGATCTTTCCTTGTACTGCCTCCGAATGAAACCACCACGAATCTTACCTGGGAAAAGGTAAATACGAAAGATGTCGGGCTGGATATGTATATGTTCGATAACAGGTTATATATCGCAGCCGATTGGTACCAGTCAGACATCAATAACCTGGTTGGACCCGGAATGGCAACGCCACAGATATATGGTGGAACAGTACCGAGAAATAATGATGGCTCTTTAAGAACAAGGGGATGGGAAGTACAGGTCAACTGGAAACAATCCCTGAGCAAAGGCTTCAGCTATTTTATCAATGTTAACATGTCTGACCACCGTTCTGTGGTAACCAGTTACAACAATCCACTGAACCTGTTGAGTACTTTTTATAAAGGCCAGGTTATTGGTGAGATCTGGGGATATAAAACAGACGGACTTTATCAGTCTGAGGAAGAGGTGACGAAACGGGGCGTAAATCAATCCTATATTTTTAGCGGTAACTGGACACCAGGCGACGTAAAATACCGCGACATGAATGGAGATAACGTGATTAACGACGGGAAGAAAACGGCAGATGATCATGGTGATCTTACTGTCATCGGTAACAGTCAAGCCCGGTATAAATACGGTATATATGCAGGAGCCAACTACAAGGGGATCGATCTGAGCTTTATGATACAGGGTGTAGGCAAACAGGCTATATGGCCCGGTGGCGGCGTGCAGAATGCATTCTGGGGCCCAAGCCAGGGTGAAGGAGGCGTTGTGATATTACAAGGGCAGGAAGACTACTGGCGGCCCGATAACCCCAATGCCTATTTCCCGAAACCCTATTTCGGTGGCGCAACAACAGCGCGTACTACTATGAACAAAGCTACCACTGATCGTTATTTGCAAAACAAAGCCTATTTGCGGCTGAAATCTTTACAACTCGGTTACAGCCTTCCTGCTTCGCTGATCAGTAAAATCAAAGCCAGCCAGCTTCGTTTCTACTTCTCCGGTGAAAATCTTTTTACCAGCACGAAGTTTATGTTTTTCGACCCGGAACTAAGCAACTATGGTAATTACCCGCTACAGAAGGTATTTTCCTTTGGTTGTAATGTTACTTTTTAATGGAAGAATTAAGCAAAAACGTCAAAACATGAAAAAGTTAAAATCTATAATATCGTTCTTTGTTTTAGTAACATTTGTTGCAGGTTGTAGTAAAGATTTCCTGGATCGTGCGCCGCAGGACACGATCTCAGAACCTGAATTCTGGAAGACTGCCAATGACCTGCAACTCTATGTGAACAACTTATACCTCAACTCATGGAAGAACCAGTATACAATGGACGACGGTTCTGATAATGCGTTGTCAACCGACGGGGCCTCTACCTGGATGAACGGGCTTACCCAGCCAACAGCGGATGCCATCGGATCGTATTACACCAACATCAGGAACGTCAACATTATGATTGCCAATATGGATAAGGTGACAGAGGCTGACGGCAATCAATACAAGGGAGAAGCTTATTTTATAAGGGCATGGCACTATTTTGATGTACTGAAAAGAGTAGGAGATGCCCAACTGGTTAAAGAACCGCTAAAGAGCACTGATGAACAGTTGTACGTACTCAGGTCGCGGCGTGATTCAGTGGCTGACTTTATTCTTTCAGACCTGGATAAAGCCATTGGCCTGTTAAAGACAAAAGATCAGCTCAAGCTGAGTAATGAATATCAACGTATCAACAAAGACGCCGCCCTGGCATTCAAATCAAGGATCGCACTTTTTGAGGGAACATGGGAGAAATACCATAATGGTACACCGTTTGGCGTGCAAGGCGGTGATTATACCCGGTTTCTGCGTGTGGCCGCCGATGCAGCTAAATTGTTAATCGATAACTACGGCTATACGTTGGACGATGATTTCCAAAAGGTACATAATGACCATACTATTGCTGGTGCGCAGATTCCTGTCAAAGAAGTCATCTTTGCGCGTCAGTTCAGTAACCTGAAGTTTGGTGGAGGAGGAAGAGAAATATTTGGTAACCCTGATATCAACCAATGGCCGCATAAAGTAGGCTATACACGGTCAGCCATCAGAAGCTTCCTCTGCACAGATGGTCTGCCTATCAGTGTGAGCCCACTTTATCAGGGGGAGCAATCTTTGGCTGACATCGGAAAAAACAGGGACCCACGGTTGGATATGTCCGTATTCACGCCAGGAGAGATCTACAGAATTTCAGCAAAAGGTGATACAACCCTGTTCGTGAATCCATTTACCACAGTAGATGCAGCAGGGCAGTACCAACCTACCGGTTATACCAGCCAGAAGTTTTATACATATGATCTCGAAAGCCCGACACAAAATGCAAAGACATGGGATATGGTTACCGTCTTTTTCCGCTACGGTGAAGTGTTGCTGAACTATGCAGAAGCGAAGGCAGAACTGGGAGAATTTGACCAGGCAGTAGCCAATATTACGATAAACAAGCTGCGGTCAAGGACCAGCGTAAACATGCCGCCACTCACGGTGAGCGCGATCACTACAGATCCTGACTGGCCGGATTATGGTTATACGCTTTTACCCCAGATACAGGAAATCAGAAGAGAACGCCGTGTAGAATTATTAGGTGAAGATTTTCGATTCGATGATATCAGAAGATGGGCAGCAGCGAAGTTGATCATCGGTCAGAATTTCCGGGGTGCCTATTTCGAACCCATTATGAATAACGGCTCAGGAAAAACGGTTACCAAAGATGACGAAAATTATATTCAACCTTTTAAAACGCAGTTGCCTTCCGGGTATCAGTTTAATCCTGACAAAAACTATCTGATGCCGTTCCCGATGAATGAAATTGTAATGAATCCCAGCCTGACAAAGAATCCGGGATGGTAAGGTGATGGTAAAGGAAACGATTGGAAAAAGTTTTTAGTGTTTGTTTAAGTTAGAAGTGAATCGTCAACAAGGAATGATAATATAGAAATACCCGTTATTTCTTGATCATTTCTTGTTGATATTCTTCAAAGGATTTCTTCTCTTACCTGATTACATCATATTGATTGATCATTAACCTGTCTGCCTGTCAGACGGGACTGGAATATAATGCCCTGATATGGCGTAATATAATTGTTGATCCTCCGGGTATCCGGATAAATGATAGAAACTGACTTTTTGAACCGGTAGAATTATGTTTTTCTTCAGAAAAAAAGAGAAGATAAAATGCAGATATGCTTCTCAATGGATGCTCTTCATGCTCTTATTGTCCGGAAGTGCTGTTGCGATAGCACAGGGCAGGCATTCCGCTGTAACACCGAAACCGAATATTATTCTCATTCTTACGGATGACCAGGGCATAGGAGATATCGGATACCTGCATAATCCTTTTATTAAAACGCCGCATATTGATTCCCTGGCTATGCACAGCACACAACTCAGTAATTTTTACGTGTGCCCCGTTTGTGCGCCTACACGCGCTACCCTGATGACCGGTAGGTATTCCATAAAAACAGGGATGCATGATACTTATAATGGAGGTGCTATCATGGATAGCCGGGAAGTGACAATAGCAGAATATCTGAAAGAGAAAAAATATACAACAGCGATTTTCGGTAAATGGCATTTAGGAGATAATTATCCCTTCCGCCCCGTTGACCAGGGATTTGATGAATCCCTGGTTTTCGATGGCGGAGGATTAGCCCAGCCGGGAGATGTAGCTAATTTCTCCCGCAAAGACAGTGCTTACTTCGGACCTGTATTATACAGCAATAATATTCCGGTAAAAACAAATCAATATTGTTCAGATGGATTTACGGATGGAGCCATCTCTTTTATTCAACAGCATAAAAAACAACCCTTTTTCGTTTACCTGGCTTTCAATGCTCCTCATGCCCCATTGCAGGTGCCACAGAAATATTACGACTTATACAGGAACCTGGACAAAGACATGAAGCAAGCAGGCAGGGAGTTAATGCTGCCTGAGATGAATGCACAGAATATAGAAGCGGCTAAGCGGGTATATGGTATGGTCACGAATATTGATGATAATGTCGGGAGAATAATGGCTTCACTACGGCAGGAGGGATTGCTGGATAATACCCTGGTCATTTTTATGTCGGATAATGGCCCGGCTCAACCAAGATTCAAACTGGGACTAAGAGGGCAAAAAGCAAGTGTATATGAAGGCGGGATAAAAGTTCCTTGTTTCTTTTATTATAAAGGCTTTAAGGCTGGTAAGATCCCTGAAACGCTTGCGGGTATTGATGTATTGCCCACCCTGTTGGATATGCTTGATATACCTGCAAAAAAAGGTGAGCAGCAAATAGACGGTATCAGCTTTCTGCCCTTGTTGGAAGGAAGAAACCCCGGTAACGTCATGGATATATTTAAAAACAGGTACTTATTCTTCTATTGGCAAAGAGGATATCCTGAAGCTTATAGAAATATTGCTGTACGGAAAGGTGATTATAAACTGGTAGGGCATACCGCTGCATCTTCCCCATTGAGTGCATTGGAAGTATATGATATCAGGAACGATTCCCTGGAAACAAAAAATATCCTGTCCGGGCACACACAAGTAGCTGCTGATCTGAAAAATGCTTTTGACAAATGGCTTTCGAATGCGTTGGAGAGCCCGCATCTTGGTATACAACGCCCGATACTGGGGTCTGATAAACAACCACTGGTGATACTAAACAGGAATGATGCTAAAGGATTTCCTCCTATGTGGCTACAGGAAAACATATATGGATACTGGGATGTACAGGTGGCACAATCAGGCTATTATCATATTAAAGCTGATTTTCTATCCGGCTTCAAAGCCGCGGGTACTATGGTAATCCGCTTCGCCCCTCACCAGGTAACAGTGGATAATACCGATACAACCACTCATAGTATTACTGTTGACAAGATGTTTATACCTAAGGGTGATTACCGGGTAGAATGCTGGTACAGTAAAAAGGGTGGTGCGCCTGTTTATCCCTTTTACCTGGTGGTACAGAGAGATGATTATAATGATACGGTAACGAAGAACGCTACCGGCAATATATTTTGAAAATACGTAAATGGATTGAAATGAAAAGTAGCCTGGATGCACAGCTCATTATTTTAAAGCGAATATTTAAATCCTCTTTTGGGTATTTTATTTTCAGCTTGTTCGTGGTGTCATGTCATACGCCGAAAAGTGTGGAAGAAAAAAATCACCAGACGGATAATGTGAATGTGGTTTATATCCTGGCAGATGATTTAGGATACGGAGATGTAAAATGTTTTAATCCTGAAGGCAAAATACCCACTCCGAATATTGACCAGCTGGCATCAGAAGGAATGAAATTTACAGATGCGCATTCGGCATCTGCTGTGTGTACGCCTTCAAGGTATAGTATTCTTACAGGAAGATATCCCTGGCGTTCTGATTTACAATCGGGCGTATTATACGGCTATTCTCCTCCTTTGATTGAATCCGCACGCCTGACGGTAGCGGATCTTTTTAAACAGCAAAACTATTATACGGCCTGTGTCGGTAAATGGCACCTGGGTATGGACTGGCCTGTAAAACAGGGTTATACTGAAATAAAGACAGGCTGGGAAATAGATTACAGTAAGCCCATAGCACAAGGGCCCAATACAAGGGGGTTCGATTATTTTTATGGCATCAGTGCTTCCCTGGATATGCCTCCGTATGTTTTTATTGAAAACAACAAAACCATCGGAGTGCCCACGGTTACAAAGAAATATGGCCGCGGTGGCCCGGCAGAAAAAGATTTCGAAGCGGTAAATGTACTCCCTTCTATTACCCGTAAAGCGCAGGATATTATTACTACACGGGCCGGGAAGAAACAACCTTTCTTTTTATACTTCGCATTGCCTTCTCCACACACACCTGTTGTTCCCGGAGAAAATTTTAAAGGGAAAAGTGGCGTAACAGATTATGGTGATTATGTGATGGAAACCGATTGGGCAGTAGGTCAGGTAATGAAAACACTGGATTCGTTGGGGATAGCAGGCAACACAATCATATTCTTCACCAGCGATAATGGCTTTGCTCCTTATGTCTTAAACAAATATAACGTAGAGAAGCTGGGGCATTACCCGAGCTATATCTTCCGTGGGCATAAAGCCGATATCTGGGAGGGAGGCCATCGCATTCCGCTGGTTGTTCGTTGGCCCGGAAAAATCAAGGCAGGAACGGTAAGCAATGACCTGGTATCTCTCACAGATCTTATGGCAACCAGTGCCGATATCTTACAGGTAAAATTGCCGGAAGATGCTGCAGAAGACAGTTACAGCATCTTGCCTGACCTGGTAGGCAAAACAAAGAAGCCGGTTCGGCCGGCGATTGTGTATGCTTCAATTGACGGTAACTTTTCTATTCAGCAGGGTAAATGGAAACTGGAGTTTTGCCCGGGTTCAGGCGGATGGGCATCTCCGAAAAATGATAAAGCATACCAGGAAGGCTTGCCGCTTGTTCAATTGTACAACATGCAATCAGATGTTTCCGAAAAATTAAATGTAGCAGCACAACATCCGGATGTGGTAAAACAGCTGACCGGTTTGATGGAACAGTATGTTGCGAACGGAAGGAGTACGCCGGGTAAATCCTTACAAAATAATGTGAAAGTAGATATCTGGAAGACAGGATACATAAAACATATTAAAAAATGAGAAAACTTACTTTTTTGCTTTTTTCATGGATGGTGATGTGGCACTGTGCTGTAGCCCAGCCGGAAAAACAAAAACTGCCATTACACATTATACCAGAGCCGGTATCAGCCACCGTACAGGAAGGATATTTTTTGCTGAAGCCAAACACCCGCATCGTTGTTTCAGGTGCTGAAGTTTCCGGAGTGGCATCCTTGCTGGCGCAAATGTTGAATGCGCCTACGGGTTATCATCTTGCGACAGCAGTAAGTAAAGGAAATCAGGAAGGAAATGCTATTGTACTTCGCATTAATGCAAGCCGCGATGCTTCGTTAGGAGATGAAGGCTATACGTTGCAGGTATTACCAAAACAAGTGATTGTTGCAGCTAATAAGCCGCAGGGGCTTTTTTATGGCATACAAACCCTGATGCAGTTGTTGCCACCCGCCATTGGAAGCCATACCGTTGTAAACAACACACCATGGGAAATGCCTTGTGTCAATATAACGGATTATCCACGTTTTGGCTGGCGCGGACTGATGCTGGATGTGAGCAGGCACTTCTTTTCCAAAGCATTTGTAAAACAGTATATCGACGAGATAGCGAGATATAAATTCAATGTATTTCATTGGCACCTTTCGGATGACCAGGGTTGGCGTATTGAAATAAAGGGATTGCCTGAGCTTACTCAAACAGGCGCCTGGCGCGTGCCCCGCAGCGGGAAATGGTGGTCTTTTGACCCACCGCAACCGGGGGAGAAAGCTACAGCAGGAGGCTATTATACACAGGAAGATATCCGGGAAGTAGTGGCCTATGCGAAAGAACGTTTTGTGACCATTGTGCCGGAGATAGATGTGCCGGCCCACTGTCTGGCTTTGATTGCTTCCTACCCTGAATTGTCTTGTACGAAACACCAGTATGATGTAAACCCCGGCAGCAGGTTCCTGAAAAAGGAAATCAATAACGTACTGTGTGTGGCGAACGATTCCACCTGGCTGATACTGGATAAAATATTTACAGAGGTAGCCGCATTGTTTCCGGGAGAATATATTCATGTAGGTGGTGATGAAGCACATAAAAGTTTTTGGGAAACCTGCCCGAAAGATCTCGTATTGGCTAAAAAGCTCGGTGTAACGATCCAGGGAGGTTTACAGCCTTATTTTGAAAAAAAGATGCATCAACTCATTGTGTCCAAAGGCAAAAAGATGATGGGCTGGGATGAGATATTGCATGATGGATTACCAACTGATATTGCTGTGATGTCCTGGCGCGGCATGAACCCCGGCATAAATGCGGCTAAAGCAAAGCATCCGGTAGTGATGTCACCGTGGGGTCAGGCATACCTGGATCTATACCAGGGCGACCCGTTAATTGAACCTAATACTTATGGGATGCTACGCTTGAAGTCATGTTATGATTTCAACCCGCTTCCCGACAGCGTGGACCCGAAATATATTCTTGGCGGACAAGGTAACCTGTGGACAGAAGCAGTTCCGAATGAACGCCAGGTTGCATACATGACCTGGCCACGTTCATTGGCATTGTCTGAAGTCTTTTGGTCGCCTGCAAACAAAAATAACTGGCCGGATTTTATTCGTCGTGTGGAGCAGCAATTTAAATATATGGATGCCGCGCAGGTGAAATACGCGCGTAGTATGTATGATCCTATCATTGATGTAGCCAGGGGTCGCGATGATTCTTTACTAGTGACACTGGCCAGCGAAATTCCGGGGGTAGATGTTTATTACACTTTTGATGGCACTAACCCCGACAATTTTTATCCGCGATATACAGGTACGCCGCTCGATATTCCAAAAGGAGCTTCGGAAATCCGTGTAATCACTTACCGGGGGCAGCAGCCTGTTGGTCAACAGATCAATTGTCCGCTGAGTTTGCTGAAGCAAAAACTGGATAAAAAAATAAAGCGGGAAATGCAGCAGAAGTCAAAACAGCAATAACATTAAAACACCGGATGGTAATTTATTTTTTCAGATACCGATAGGGTGAACGATCCCTATCAGAAGACATCATATTCTTCAGACATGAAGCGATTTGTTTTTTTATTTACCGCGTTAATAATGATCTGCATGCTTACGACTACGCAGTCGGCAGGGCAAAAGCAGTCATTGCACCTCCTGCCTGAGCCGGTATCAGCGACCATGCAGGAAGGATATTTTTTACTGAAACCAGATACCCGCATCGTTGTTTCAGGAGCAGACGTTTTCGGAGTGGCATCCTTGCTGGCGCAAATGTTGAATGCGCCCACTGGTTATCATCTTACCGTGAAGCAAAGCGCAGAGAAACATGCCATGAATGCTATTGTGCTTCGTATTAACCCGGTTCCGGATGCTACGTTAGGTGAAGAAGGTTACACGTTGCAGGTATTGCCGCGGCAGGTGATGATTGGGGCTAATAAGCCGCAGGGGCTTTTTTATGGTATACAAACCCTGATGCAGTTATTGCCACCCACCATTGGAAATCATACAGTGATAAAAGACACGCCCTGGAAAATGCCTTGTGTCAATATAACGGATTACCCCCGCTTCGCCTGGCGTGGACTGATGCTGGACGTAAGCAGGCACTTTTTTTCGAAAGCATTTATAAAGCAGTATATCGATGAGATGTCTAAATATAAATTGAATGTATTTCACTGGCACCTTACCGATGATCAGGGTTGGCGGATTGAAATAAAAGGTTTGCCAGAGCTTACAAAAGTTGGTGCCTGGCGGGTTCCCCGTACAGGAGCATGGAGAAGCTACGGGCCTCCCGAACCTGGAGAAAAAGCTACTGACGGCGGTTATTATACGCAGGAAGATATTCGTGAAGTAGTAGCTTATGCGCAGCAGCGGTTTGTTACCATCGTACCTGAAATAGATGTGCCGGCGCATAGCCTGGCGCTTATTGCTTCCTATCCGGGTTTATCCTGCACCAAACAGCAGTACGCTGTAAACCCCGGCAGTAAACCCCAGGGAGAAGCTAACGTGCTTTGCGTTGCCAATGATTCCACCTGGTTGATACTGGATAAGATATTTACACAGGTAGCTGACCTGTTTCCCGGTGCATTCATTCATACAGGTGGTGATGAGGCGAATAAAAAATACTGGATGAATGATCAGGAAGACCTGGCATTGATGAAGCGGGAGGGATTAAATACCCCGGAACAACTACAAAGCTATTTTGAGAAAAGGTTGGCAAAGCTCATTCATGCCAAAGGAAAGAAGATGATCGGTTGGGATGAAATTATGGAAGGCGGACTGGCTCCCGGCACTGTTGTAATGTGCTGGCGCGGGATAAACAAGGGCATTCAGGCGGCCCGGATGGGACACCAGGTGATCATGACTCCCATATGGGATACTTATCTCAGCCGGCAACAGGGTGACCCGTTTGTTGAACCTGTTGCTCCCGGCAATCTTCGGTTGCATACCTGTTACCAGTTTGATCCGGTGCCTGATAGTGTGGAACCGAAAAATATTATAGGAGGACAAGGCTCTTTATGGACAGAGTTTGTTGCTAACGGACGTCACGCGGAATATATGACCTGGCCGCGTGCCATGGCACTGGCAGAAGTGTTATGGTCACCGAAGCCTAAGCGTAACTGGCCGGATTTTATTCGTCGTGTAGAGCAGCAATTTAAATATATGGATGCCGCGCAGGTGAAATACGCACGTAGTATGTATGATCCTATCATTGACGTAGCCAGGGGCCGCGATGATTCTTTACAAGTAACACTGGCCAGCGAAATTCCGGGGGTAGATGTTTATTACACTTTTGACGGCACTAACCCCGATAATTTTTATCCGCGTTATACAGGCACACCGCTTGATATTCCAAAAGGAGCTTCGGAAATCCGGGTGATCACTTACCGGGGGCAGCAACCTGTTGGTCAACAGATCAATTGTCCGCTGAGCCTTCTGAAGCAAAAACTGGATAAAAAAATAAAGCGGGAAATGCAGCAAAAGTCAAAACAGCAATAAGTATTAAACCTGCTGACAAATGATGGTTAACATAAATTAAAGTATACCTGAAAATTATGAATATGAGAATGGTTAGCATAACCTTAAGCATGTCATTATTATTTTCTGTAGCCATACCGGTTTATGGCCAAAGTAATCCTGAAAATAATCCGGGTTGGATGACTATTTCATTAGATGATTTAAATGCTTTTGAAAATCCCGGGAAGAATTGGATCGTTGCTGCGGATGCCTGGGGCAACTATACCCAGAAAGGAGAGCTGGAGAAAATAAAAGAAGGCAAAGGGGTTGTAATAAACCATCCTTCTGAAAAGAACCGTACCCAACTTACCACGAAACAGCAATTTGGAGATATTGAAATTGCATTGGATTTTATGATGGCGAAAGGATCTAATTCGGGTGTATATCTCCAGGGGAAATATGAAGTGCAGTTATTGGACAGTTGGACCAAACCAGTTCCTACGGCCGGTGACTGTGGTGGCATATACCAACGTTGGGATCATTCCCGTCCGGCTGGATACAAAGGATACGAAGGAATAGCACCTCTTCAGAATGCGTGCAGGGCGCCGGGATTATGGCAGCAGCTTGTTATAAAGTTCAGGGCGCCGCGCTTTAATGCACAAGGAAATAAAATAGCTAACGCCCGTTTTGAAGAAGTTTATCTCAACGGCGTTTTAGTACAAAGCCAGGTGGAAGTGACAGGTCCTACACGCTCCCCTTCATTATCAGATAAAGAAAATGCCCAGGGTCCACTGTTATTACAAGGCGATCACGGGAAGGTGGCTTTCCGCAATATCCGTTACCGCCCGTTGAATATAATCTCGGTAAAGCTTCCAAATAAAGCCCCCATTATCATTACACCAAACCAACATCCTTACCTGCTCAGGAGCTTTATGGAATTCGGCGGTAAAAAATTAACGAACGTGATTTCAATGGGTGATCAGTTGGGGTTAAATTATTCATATGACCTGAAAGAAGGATCGCTTTTCCAGGTATGGCGGGGCCGTTTTTTAGATGCCACCGATATGTGGCATAGCAGGGGACAGGGACAGTTTGCCGTGCCGCTGGGCAGCATTGTACCATTTTCCGGCGCCCCTTCCATAGCCGCTTTATCAGATAAAAACGAACCGTGGCCCGATTCGGTAACCTTTGATGAGTTGCAGGATGAAGGATATGAGTTGGATAAAGAGAGGATACCAACATTCAGTTATGTTATAAAAGGAACAGCTGTAAAAGATAGAATAGCACCCGATCCTGACCAGACAGGATTTGTAAGAACAATAACAATCATAAATCCTGCTGCCAACCTGTATGGCAGAATAATATCTGCGGGTACTATAGAGCAGTTAAGCAAAGAATTGTACCGGGTGAATGGCTCCTGCTACATCCGCCTTGACAAGCGTTATAGGCCGCAGATCAGGCAAACGAAGGAGGGTACGGAAATGCTGGTATCACTTGCAGATCCAAAAATACCCTTAACCTATTCCATTATCTGGTAATCATAGAATACTATCGAACATGACTATACGCAATACCATACTTTTCAGCCTGAAGCATTTATTATGTAGTAGTATAATGATGATGGCCGCTATTGCATCGGCAAATGCCCAGGTAAAAAAGGATAGCATTATCATCCCCAAAGAGGAGGATTTTTATCAGATTCAAACGGTGCTGATACCCGAGGGTATCCAACTCGAAGTAGGTGGAATGGCTTTTTTACCCAATGATAAACTGGCAGTTTGTACACGGCGGGGTGAAGTCTGGATCATATCAAATCCATACATGAAAGATGGTCGTCCTTCTCAGTATCAGTTATTCGCCCAGGGGTTACATGAGCCATTGGGAGTGGCTTATTACAAAGGAGATCTGTACGTGGCGCAACGCCCTCAACTCACCCGCCTGAGAGATAAAAACAATGATGGTGTGGCGGACGAATATAAAACCGTATACAGCTTCGAGATAACGGGTAACTACCACGAATATGCCTATGGGCCTGTATTTGACAAAGAAGGTAATATGTTCGTAACGCTGAATCTGGGATGGTTCAGGGACGTGAAAGGCGGCTATATGGAAAGCAGGGTAAAATGGCGGGGATGGATGCTGAAGATTTCGCCGGAAGGAAAGATGACGCCATTTGCTGCAGGTTTACGTTCTCCGGCAGCACTTACGATAGATAAAGATGATCATGTTTTCTATACGGAAAACCAGGGAGAATGGGTAGGATCCGGTCATATGACGGAAGTGAGAAAAGGAGATTTTCTGGGACAGCCTACCTCACTGGCGTGGTCCGATCTGCCAGGGTCGTCTGTAAAGTTAAAAGTGGAGGATATACCAGACAGCGGTAAGCCTGAATTTGAAGTGGCCAAACAGATTGCCGGTCTGAAAACGCCCTCTGTCTGGATACCACATGCGATCCTGGGCGTTTCTACCTCCGGGATGTTAATAGCCGGTCAAGGGCAGATGGGACCGTTTGAAGGACAGTTTTTTGTAGGTGACCTGGGACAAAGCCTGATCAACCGTGTATACCTGGAAAAAATAAAAGGCGTGTACCAGGGCGCTGTATTTCCCTTTAGAAAAGGATTTTCTTCAGGCGTTTTAAGATTGTGCTGGGGATCAGATGGCAGCATGTTCGTGGGCATGACAGCCAGAGGATGGGGGTCCAGCGGCGGAGAGTCTTTTGGATTACAGCGGCTGGTCTGGAACGGGAAGATGCCCTTTGAAATTAAATCAATACATGCCCAACCCGATGGCTTCGAGCTGGAATTTACGCAGCCGGTAGATAAAAAAACGGCAAGAGAAGCCGCCGCTTATCACGTAAGAAGTTTTACGTACAAATATCATCGCCAGTATGGCAGCCCCATCATCAATGAGGCAGACTGCCCCCTGAAAGCAATCAGCATATCACCGGATGGCATGAAAGTCCGGTTGGTTTTAGATAGTACAAGAGAAGGATATATTCATGAGATAACTGCTGCGGGAGTAAGGTCAACAGGGCACCAGGGATTACTGCATAACATGGGGTATTATACGCTGAACAGGGTGCCGGACGGACCAAAGCTGACAATCACCGCCGAAAACAGGGTAAAAATTGTTAAAAAACCAACGGTAAAGAAAGTTCCTGTAAAGAGCTCTTCATCAAAAGCATCATCATCTCCTTCCGCCATTAATAGGATTCCTAACTATGATGAAGTAAAGCCGTTACTAATACAATATACCTGCCTGTCATGCCATGATCCGGTAAAACGCCATGTTGGCCCTCCCTATGCGGAAGTCGCTAAACGCAGATACTCCATCGATAAATTGAAACGGTTAATTCATAACCCTGAACCAGGGAACTGGCCTGACTATGCGACGCCCATGCCACCGATGCCAGACATACCAGCATCCGATCTGCAAAAAATTGCGGTATGGATTCATTCATTAGACAAATAACGATGCAAGTGTTGTGCGTGATTCATTGGTAAAGTCAAATAATAAATATGACTGACAGACGAGACTTTTTAAAACAGGTGGCAGTAGCAGGGACTACGATGTTTGCCTTATCGTCCTGGCTGGGTATGCCTCCCATCGGGAATCAAAAGACGATACCTTCCTATTTATGGGACCATGCCGATATGTTTATAGAGGACCCGCACCATGCCGCCTTGTCCTGGTTCAGCGAGGCCGGCTCTGGCCTGTTTATGCATTATGGTTTATATAGTCTGTTAGGACGCGGTGAATGGGTTCAGCTGGAGGAAAAAATACCGGTAGCGGAATATGAGCAGTTAAAAATGAAATTTACAGCCCATAATTTTGATCCTGATTTTATCACGGATGTGGCCATAGCGGCAGGTATGAAATATGTGACCTTCACGGCAAAACATCATGATGGCTTTTGCCTTTTCAAAACAAATCAAACCCGTTACAATAGTCTTCACTCCCCGGCGAAGCGGGATCTGGTAGGCGAATTGAAAAAAGCCTGTGATAAAAAAGGGCTGGGCTTATTTTTATATTATTCCATTGCTGCAGACTGGCATCATCCTTATTTCTCATCAAGGGAAGCAGGATGGGGTAGTTATCGTCCTGCCTATTCCGATCCCCAGTCAGCCTATGCTTATAAACGGGAAGCGGATTTTCAAAAATACCTTCTTTACGCCAGGGCACAGCTCCACGAGTTAGTGACGCAATACCGGCCCGCAGGTATCTGGTTTGATCCTATCATGGGTTTTTACGCACGTCCGGATTTATTCCCTATGGAACAGATTTATGCGGAGATACGATCACATTGTCCCTATACCTTAATTTCTTTTAAACAGGGTGCCACAGGTACGGAAGATTTCGCGGCGCCAGAACGGGGAGCCGGCTCGTTTTCAGATGGTGTGGGAAAATCATTTGGTGAGAAGTCAGGGTTGGTGGCTGCGAAAGCATGGGAGGGGAATAAAGACAAACACAATGAAACCTGTAACACCTTACAATCACGGACATGGGGTTATAAGAAAGCGGAAGATGGGAAGCATAAGAATACAGCACAGGTACTTGATTTATTGCAGGATGCAAAAAGCAGGAATATGAACCTGTTACTCAACACCGGCCCATTGCCTGACGGCAGCCTGTCACCCGAAGATGTAAAAACACTCCGGGAAGTAGGCAGATCCAGATGGAGCACTGAAAAAAACAATAAGGTATAACAGACCATTTTTATTATGAAAACACGCATCATTTTACTGCTGACATACAGTGTCCTTTTAGGTATTTTATGGACCGGCTGCACTGATAAACGTACCGGTGAACCACATGTATTGGTATTTACCAAAACAGCGGGTTTTCATCATGCTGCTATTCCAGACGGGGTAAAAGCTATTCAGGCATTAGGTGCCAAACATCATTTTATTGTAGATACTACTTCCAATTCCGACAGGTTTACGGAAGATACGCTGAAACAATATGCAGCCGTCATTTTCCTGAACACCACCGGCGATGTGTTGGATGCCGCGCAGCAGGCAGACTTTGAACGTTACATCCAGGCAGGCGGTGGCTATCTTGGCGTTCATGCGGCCAGCGATTGTGAATATCAATGGCCCTGGTACGGCAAACTGGTAGGCGCTTATTTTAAAGGGCATCCGCGTCCGCAGAAAGCCAGGCTTAATATGCACCATGATAATAATTTCCCTGTTACCGATTCCCTGCCTGATCCCTGGATCAGGACCGATGAATGGTATAATTTCCGGGAAATCCCTAAAGACGTGAATGTGCTGGTCAGCATTGATGAAGGGAGTTATGAAGGTGGTACGAACGGCATCCCTCATCCCATGGTGTGGTATCACGACTACGATGGCGGCAGGGCTTTTTACATGGAACTGGGACATACCGCCGAGTCCTACACCGAGCCTGAGTTCTTAAAACTATTATCTTCAGGTATCCATTATGCGATTGGCGAAAATAAAATATTGGATTATGGTAAGGCTACTACCTTGCGTATGCCGGAGGAAGCCCGCTTCTCTAAGAAATTCCTCGCTGGTGGATTATTTGAGCCAACCGAATTAACCATACTGCCCAACCTGGATATACTAATAGCAGAGCGCAGGGGTGCTATTAAATTTTATAACCAGGCAGATCATACGATAAAGGAAGTAGCGCAGTTGGATGTGTATCACCAGGGGCTCACACCGGGAGGTGGAACAGAAGGCGGCTTATTAGGTCTCCAGGCAGATCCGCACTATGAAAAAAATCACTGGGTATATGTCTTTTATTCGCCTACCGGCAACAAACCGGTAGATCGTCTGTCTCGTTTTAAGTTTGAAAATAATGAGTTCAACCGGCAATCGGAACAAGTGATCCTGGAGGTAAATACCGACCGGGAGATATGCTGCCACACCGGTGGCTCCCTGGCCTTTGATGCTAATAACAACTTGTATCTTTCCGTAGGAGATAATACCACCCCTTTTAATGAAGTTGATCCAAAGACTAAAAAAGCTTACGCCGTCAATTTATACGGGTTTGCTCCTTTGGACGATCGTCCCGGGTTTGAGTATTACGATGACCGCCGCGCGGCAGGCAATACTAATGACCTGCGTGGAAAGATCCTACGGATACGTGTAAACGAAGATGGCACTTACGGAATTCCGGATGGTAATCTTTTTCCGAAAGGAACCCCAAACACCCGGCCTGAGATCTATGTAATGGGCGACCGCAACCCCTATCGCATCTCAGTGGATAAACATACCGGTTATTTATATTGGGGCGAGGTAGGTCCGGATGCAGGTAATGACAGCTTGTCTACCCGTGGTCCCAGGGGCTATGATGAGATCAACCAGGCCCGGAAAGCAGGTAATTTCGGCTGGCCTTATTTTGTCGGAAATAATTATGCCTATCATGAATACAATTATACCACAGGAGTATCGGGTCCGGTGTTTAACGCCGAACGGCCCATTAATAATTCCAGGAATAATACGGGAATAAAAGAGCTGCCGCCTGCCCAACCGGCGTTTATCTGGTATCCCTATGCCGTATCTCCCGAATTTCCAATCCTGGGCACAGGAGGAAGAACTGCTATGGCAGGACCTGTATATTATGCAAAAGATTATCGGAAAGAAACACGCTATCCCGGTTATTACGATGGAAAGTTGTTTATCTATGACTGGATGCGGAATTGGATCATGGCAGTAACGATGACAAAAACCGGCGACCTCCAGACCATAGAAAAATTCATGCCGCAAACCAAATTCCACAATATCAGCGACATGGAAGTGGGGCCCGATGGCCTGCTATACATCGTAGAATATGGCGGGCAATGGCGGCATAAAAATGCGGACGCCGGGTTGTCTGTAATCACCTTTAACAGCGGGAACCTCGCACCGGCGGTAAAACTAAAGGCCGACACATCAGCCGGTGCCATCCCGCTTACGGTCAACTTCTCCGCAAAAGGTACGGTTGATCCTGATGGAGATAAACTTACTTATACCTGGGATTTTGGAAAAGGGGAGATAGAACAAACAGCTGTCCCCGATGTTCGTCACACTTTTTCGGCGGCAGGGGTTTATCCTGTTTCAGTAGAAGTAAAGGACGGCAAAGGGGGCAAAACAAAAAGCCCCGTTATACAAGTATACGCAGGTAATGCTATCCCCCAGGTAAAAATATTGATGGCAGGAAATAAATCTTTCTATTTTCCTGATCGCCCTATAACCTACCAGGTACAGGTAGATGATGCGGAAGACGGTCATTCAGGCCAACCGGATTTTGATGGGTCAAAAGTGTTGGTGCATGCTGATTATATCAACAAGCCCGACAAGGCCCTGCTGGCTGAAAACGGCGAATCAAAAGGGATCACGGAATCATCGGGTAAAAGCCTGATGGAATCGCTGGATTGTAAATCCTGTCACCAGGTAGATGCAACATCCGTAGGACCCACTTTTAAGCAGATAGCGTTACGTTATAAAGAGGATAAAAGAACCAGGAACTTCCTTCCGGAAAAAATCATTAGCGGTGGTAGCGGTAACTGGGGACAGACAGCTATGGCAGCCCATCCAGACTTAGCCATTTCCGATGCACAAAAAATTGTTACCTGGATATTATCGCTGGCAGATAGTAGTAAAAATGCCATGCCATGGAAAGGCAGCTTCCTGCCATCTACACAATTCCAACTAACACCCCGGGGCGCAATTGCCTTATCAGCATCTTACACAGATAAGGGCGCCAAAGGGATTTCACCACTCACCGGTAATGCCATGCTTGTATTGCGCGATCCGATACTGCCAGCCAGGTCAGCTGATGCTTCGGCCGGAGAGGTTGGCAATAGCAAATTGGGAGAAATGGCCGTTGTGCATATCAAAAAAAGAGGCTGGTTCAAATTTTCAGGTATCAGTCTGGAGAATGTAAAAGATGTACAGCTAAAATATGCGGTGGATCTTCCGTCAAAAAAAGGATGGAAAATAGCGTTGCGGCTGGATAGCCCGCAAGGCCCGTTATTAGGAACCACGGTTCTTGGTGCAGCTATAAAACCGCTGAAAGTTGCGTATGCCGCCTTGTCGTTAAGCCAGCCGGCAGATAGCACCAGGCACGATGTCTACTTTATTTTCCAGAAAGAAGATCAGGCGGAAATAGCAGGATTGGGCATTGCTGAATTCAGTATAAGGATAAGATAAATTAAAAGATATGAAGCAGATAAAAACAAATGCGAAACAAACGTCCATTCGTGTGATAGCCCTCGTGGTGATAGGACTGCTGTTTTTTGCTGAAGGACAAGGGATGACCTCTAAAATAGCGAAACCAATAGAGGCATCAACAACGGATAAGTCGGCTGGTGTTTACCAGGTTAAAAGCCCGGACGGTCATCTCATTATCACTACCGCTATTGCCAATGGCGTCATTCGCTACGCTTTTTCTGCGCATGGAACCAGGCTTATCTATTCCTCATCCATGGGATTGGATTTCGGGCCATCCGGAAAATTTCCATCCACTGGCTGGAAAGTGAGTGAGGTGGTGAAACGCCGTATCAATAATACCTGGAAACCGGTATGGGGTAAGCGTGCTGTAGTGCGTGATCAATACAATGAAACAGCTATTCAATTGCAGGGGCCTGCTATTCCTTTCGATAAACTTAATATAGTAATCCGGGCCTACAATGATGGTATCGCGTTTCGTTACGAGGTTCCTGATGATGCAAGCGGCAGGGAAGATACCTGCGAAAGAGAGCTGACTTCTTTTAATTTTGAAGGAGATTATACTACCTGGTTTTATAATGGAGAACATGCGAATCTTGGGCCCGATAAGCTGACAGAAGTGCAAGGTAACCGCAATCCTGTAATGACCATTCAGGCAGCAGACGATGCCTACCTGGCAATCCTGGAGGCTGACCTGCGAAGCGGTAGCCCGGTGGTGCTTCACAGCGGGAAGGGAGAAAAGGTTTTCTCCGTAGTTTCTTCTCCGGGGATTATTAAACCTGGTTATTTATCTTCCTGGCGCGTAATCCTGTATGGTAAAACTCCCGGTTCACTGGTTGATTCCCATGTGATAGCGTTATTAAATCCGGCTCCGGACAAGGGTACAGATTTTTCATGGGTAAAACCAGGGGTAGCCTTATGGAATCGCCGTGTGGAAGGCGTGAAGATAGATGACTTTACATACCATGTGCAGGCATATGCCAGCTGGGTCAGGCTGGTGGACTATGCGGCAAAAAATAGTATTCCATATCTACTTCTGGACTCCGGTTGGTATGGAGACCAGTTTAGTAAAAGTTCTGACCCCGTGAAGGGCGGTGCTGCGGATGATGTAAAGAAACTGATCGCCTATGCAAAAACAAAAGGCGTACGAATCTTGCTTTATATGAATGATATCGGCGGAAGGGATTACTCGCTTGAACAAACATTAAAACAATATAACGAATGGGGTGCTGCCGGCATCAAATACGGGTTTATGAGAGGAGCCATGGCAGAAAAAAATATACGCACACGGATGATAACAGAGCTGTGCGCAAAATACCAACTGCTTTGCAATTTTCATGACGGACCGGTTCCTCCCTACGGGCAAATGCGCACCTGGCCGAATGCGGTTACCCGTGAATACTGCCAGGCCCAACTGGATGCCCTTACATATTTTCAGCCTAAAACATTCGTTACAACAGTTTTTGTAAATATGCTGGCAGGGCCGCTTGATATGACCAACGGGGTATTTGATCTTATGCGGAGCAGGCCGACCAATGTGAAAAAAGAAGACCAGAATATGTATAACCATGTATATAAAGGAGACGTACCTTCAACAGTGACGGCTGAAGCTGCCCGTACATTGATCACTTTCTCGGGGATAACAGTTATACCCGATATACCTGAGAATTATGATAAATTCCCGGAACTGTTTTCATTTGTCGCGGCAGAAAAGATGCCCTGGAAACAAAGTGAAACACTGATGGGTGAAATTGGTCAGTATATAGTAATGGCCAGGCAGGCTGCTGACGACACCTGGTTGGTGGGTGTTGCAAACAATGAATCATTGCGCGAATTAGATATTCCTTTAAGTTTCCTGGGAAAAGGTAAGTACGAAGCAACAATTATACAGGATGGCGATGATGCGCATTACCAGACAAACCGGACAACATATAAAGTGAATAAAAAGATAGTAAAGTCATCAGATGGCATTCCCGTCACGCTTGCTCCCGGCGGAGGTGCTTGTCTGATTATCAAAAAGAAATAGATCGGCGGATACGATAAATAAGCGACTAAAAAAATGCTGTTATGAGAAGATCATTTTTATTTAGCAAATTGACGGCCCTTGTCCTTGCCGGGGCTACTACGCATTGTGTTGCCCAACAAAATACATCACGACCCAATATCGTCATTATTTATATGGACGATATGGGCTATGGCGATGTAGCTGCTTACGGTGGGATTGATTATATCACTCCCAACATAGATAAGCTGGCAGCGCAGGGAATGCGCTTTACCAATTTCTATTCGGCACAACCCATATGCAGCGCCTCCAGGGCAGCTATCCTGACAGGGTGCTATCCCAATCGTATAGGCATTCACGATGCCTTATTCCCTAATTCAGATATCGGGCTGAGTGATCAGGAAGAAACCATTGCCGGCATGTTGAAGAAAAGAGGATATTTCACAGGGATCATCGGCAAATGGCACCTGGGAGATGCACAAAAATTCCTGCCCTTGCAACATGGGTTTGATTATTATTTCGGATTACCCTATTCTAATGATATGTGGCCGGTAGATTATGATGGGAAACCTTTTAATGATACTACCAAGTGGAGAGGGCGTTTCCCACCGCTTCCCGTGATAGAAGGAAACAATCCAATCCGCTACGTCCATACTATGCAAGACCAGGGCATGCTTACCACCTGGTACACGCAAAAGGCTGTCAGTTTTATAAGTCAGCATAAGAATCAACCTTTCTTTCTTTACCTGGCACATTCTATGGTGCATGTGCCGCTCGCGGTATCTGATAAGTTCAAAGGAAAAAGTAAACAGGGATTGTTTGGTGATGTCATGATGGAAATAGACTGGTCGGTAGGAGAGGTAATGAAAGCATTGAAAGAGAATGGGCTGGCAAAAAACACCTTATTCATTTTTACCGCTGATAACGGCCCCTGGCTGGTATTTGGTAACCATGCCGGTTCTGCAGGCGGTTTGAGGGAAGGTAAGGGTACTACCTGGGATGGTGGACAAAAAGAGCCTGCTATTATGAGCTGGCCGGGTGTTATCCCTGCTGGTACCGTTTGTAATAAACTGGCTGCCAATATAGATATCCTCCCTACGTTGGCTACCATTACCGGTGCTCCGCTGCCCTCCCGTAAAATTGACGGTATTAATTTTTTATCCTTATTAAAGGGAGATGAAAATGCAAACCCGCGTGATCATTTATACTATTATATCAATAAGAACAGCCTGCAAGCGGTAAGACAAGGCCCCTGGAAATTAGTATTGCCACATCGCTACCCATCTTTTGTAGGCGGAGTGCCGGGGAAGGATGCTTGGCCGGGAAAAGCACATGCGGATTCCACAGGCCTCGCATTGTATGATCTTCGCCGCGATCCGGGAGAAAGATATGATGTAAAAGAACAAAACCCCGATGTCGTAAAACAATTACAGCAACTGTTAGAACAGGCGCGTGAAGATTTGGGAGACGATCTTACCAACAGGCCGGGGAAAAACAGACGGCCCGCCGGAAAGCTATAACAGATAGGCATTCAAAAAGAATCATTATGAAGAAAACGTTTTTCATTGCCATGTTTTTTGTGGTAGCTGTTGCAGGTAATATAACAGCACTGAAAGCGCAGACCTCTGTTGCCGGTAAACCGAATATTCTTTTCATATTAACCGATGATCAGACTTTTAATACTATTCATGCCCTGGGGAACAAGGAGATAGTTACTCCTAACATGGACAAGCTGGTAAAAGAAGGAACCACCTTTACCCAGGCGCATATCATGGGCGGGTTAATGGGTGCAATATGCTGCCCCAGCAGGAATATGATCCTCTCCAGCAGAAGTTTGTTCCGCCTGCATAAAGCCGGGTCGTATATTCCGGCATCGGATACTACCTTCCCTGAATTATTCCGTGCTAATGGCTATATTACTTTTGAAACAGGGAAATGGCACCAGGATAAAGCGTCTTTTAAACGGTCTTTTTCCACCGGCAGGAATATCCTTTTCGGGGGAATGAGTTCACCCAATACGGGCGGGCATTACCGTCCTCGCTTGCATCATTACGATAGTAGCGGCCGATATAATAAACCGTTTTGGGGAGATGATTTTTCCTCCGTTTATTTTGCGGATGCTGCCATTGATTTTTTGAAAAGCGAGCAGCATCAACAACAGCCTTTTCTCATGTATGTGGCTTTCACTTCACCGCATGATCCACGGACGGCTCCTTCCTGGTATGGCCATAGTTACCGTGCCGATGAAGTTTCATTACCACCCAATTATTTACCCAGGCATCCGTTCGACAACGGGGAATTGGACATAAGGGGCGAAATGCTGTTACCCTTTCCGAGGACAAAAGAAGCGGTAAAAAGAGAGATCGCAAAATATTATGCCATGATCAGTGAAGTGGATTATCAGATAGGCAGAATATTAGATGAATTAAAGCAAACAGGAAGAGATAAGAATACGATTATTGTTTTTGCGGGAGATAATGGGTTGTCTGTAGGGCAGCATGGGCTGCTCACAAAACAAAATCCATATGAATCAGCCATTCGCGTACCATTGGTATTCGCTGGCCCGGGAATACCAAAGGACAAACAGGTAAATGCATATGTTTATTTAAATGATATTTATCCCACCTTATGTGAGCTGACACAGGTACCTGTGCCGGCTACTGTAGAAGGAATATCGCTGAAAGCCGCCTTTGATAAAGGATCTTTTAAAGGGCGCGATCAGGTATTCTTTGCTTATTCAAATCTGCAACGCGCTGTTGTGAAAGACAGTTTTAAACTGGCATGTTATAATGTGAAGGGGCAGCATCCGGTACAACTTTTTGATCTTAATAAAGATCCATGGGAAATGCATAACCTGGCAGATGAACCACAATATCAAAATAAGGTAAAATCCATGACATCCCTGTTGTCAGGATCGATGAAACAATTGGGTGATTTTTGTGACCTGGATAAAACCGGGTGGGGGTATCCAGTAAAGATGACATTGAAGGAAGTTACAAATGTGCTTCCGTAATGGCATCAACTGTTTTTATAGGCATTCAAAAAGAATCATTATGAAGAAAACGTTTTTCGTTACCATGTTTTTTGCGGTAGCTGTTGCAGGTAACATAACAGTACTGAAAGCCCAGCCCCCTGTTGCCGGTAAGCCGAATATTCTTTTCATATTAACCGATGACCAGACATTCAATACTATTCATGCCTTGGGAAACAAGGAGATAGTTACCCCTAACATGGATAAGCTGGTAAAAGCAGGAACCACCTTTACCCAGGCGCATATCATGGGTGGATTGATTGGTGCGATATGCAGCCCCAGCAGGAATATGATCCTCACCAGCAGAAGCTTGTTCCGGCTGCACAAAGCCGGGGCGTATATTCCGGCATCAGATACCACCTTCCCTGAATTATTCCGTACGAATGGGTATACTACTTTTGAAACAGGAAAATGGCACCAGGATAAAGCGTCTTTTAAACGATCGTTTTCTACCGGGGGGAATATCTTTTTTGGAGGAATGAACCCGCCTGATGCCGGCGGGCAATACCGTCCTCACCTGCATCATTATGATAGTAGCGGAGAATATAATAAACCGTTTTGGGGAGATGATTTTTCCTCTGTTTATTTTGCAGATGCCGCCATTGATTTTTTGAAAAGCCAGCAGCATCAACAAGCGCCTTTCCTGATGTATGTGGCCTTCACTTCACCACATGATCCACGGACGGCTCCTACCTGGTATGGCCATAGTTACCGTACCGATGAAGTTTCGCTACCGACCAATTACTTACCCGTGCATCCGTTCGATAACGGGGAATTGGACATAAGAGATGAAATGCTATTACCCGTTCCGAGGACAAAAGAAGCGGTAAAAAGAGAGATCGCAAAATATTATGCCATGATCAGTGAAGTAGATTATCAGGTGGGAAGGATATTGGACGAATTAAAACAAACAGGAAGAGATAAGAATACGATTATTGTTTTTGCGGGCGACAATGGTTTGTCTGTAGGGCAGCATGGGCTGCTGGGAAAACAAAATCCGTATGAATCAGCCATACGCGTACCATTGGTATTCGCGGGCCCGGGAATACCAAAGGACAAGCGAGTAAATGCATATGTTTATTTAAATGATATTTATCCCACCTTATGTGAGCTGACACAGGTACCTGTGCCGGCTACTGTAGAAGGCATGTCGCTGAAAGCCGCCTTTGATAAAGGATCTTTTAAAGGGCGCGATCAGGTATTCTTTGCTTATTCAAATCTGCAACGCGCTGTTGTAAAAGACAGTTTTAAACTGGCATGTTATAATGTGAAGGGGCAGCATCCGGTACAACTTTTTGATCTTAATAAAGATCCATGGGAAACGCATAACCTGGCAGATGAACCACAATATCAACATAAGGTAAAATCCATGACATCCCTGTTGTCAGGATCGATGAAACAATTGGGTGATTTTTGTGACCTGGATAAAACCGGATGGGGGTATCCAGTAAAGATGACAGGAGGAGAAGCCACAAATGTACATCCGTAATGTTATAAACTGCCTGTGCTCAAATAGAATATAAATGAAGAAACAATATTTTCTTTTTGTGCTGATAACCATGCTGTCAGTACAAGTGGCCCTTTGCCGACAAATCATGCCATATAAATGGTGGAATCCGGCGGAGAGTAGTTTTCCTGTGATCGAGGGGCAGGCATGGCCAAAAGAAGTGGCGCAATTTTATGATCGCTTGCCCGCGAAGGCAAAAGGAGTGGTTGACGCGTCTGTTTGGTATCAATCTCAGGAATCTGCCGGTTTAATGATCAGGTTTTATTCCAAGTCACCGTATATACGTGTACGTTACACCGCATCGCGTGAGCTAAATAAGCCGCATATACCGGCTACAGGCATGAGTGGCCTGGATTTGTATGCCATGAATAGAAGTGGACAATGGGAATGGAGTCCTGGTAAATATCATTTTGGTGATACCATTGAGTACCAGTATTCCTCGTTGAAACATGATTTTTTCCGGGAGTATAACCTGTACCTGCCGTACCACAACCAGGTAAAATGGCTGGAGATCGGCGTGCCGGAGGATGCACAGCTAACACCCTTACCGGTAAGCCAGGATAAGCCAATCGTTGTTTATGGCACCTCCATTACGCAGGGCACTGCTGCACCGCGGCCAGGCCTCACCTGGCCCGCTATCCTCGGGCGCAGACTTCAAACACCGGTGATCAATCTTGGATTTGCAGGATGTGGAAGACTGGATGAATCCGTGGTGAATCTGATGGGGGAAATGGAAGCTAAAATGTACGTGCTTGATTGTCTTCCTAACTTATTAGGCCGGGAAGAGGCTATTAAAACCCGGCTGATCACCGCCGTAAAAATATTACAACAGAAACAACCAGGAGTGCCTGTATTGATCGTAGATCATGCAGCTGCGCAGGCTGTTTCATTAAATACAGCCCAGCGGGAGCAATACCAAAAAGCCAATGACGCATCCCGGGAAACTTTTGAACAACTGAAAGCATCCGGAGTAAAAAATATTTTCTATTTATCCGCAGATTCCATTGGACTAAAAGAGGAAAACCTGGCCGTAGATGGCGTACATCCGGATGTATCCGGAATGGAATTGTATGGAGTAGCTTACGAAAAAGCGATTCGCCGGATCCTGCATGAACCGGTAGGGCAATATACAACTACGCAGCCATGCAGGCAGTTTAGGGATCGGAGTTATAACTGGAACGAACGTCACGAACTTGTACTCCGGGCTAATAGGGAGAACCCGCCGGAGATCGTGTTGCTGGGAAATTCTATTGTTCAGCACTGGGGTGGAAAGCTGGATAAGAAAGTTCACCGCGGAGAAGATTCCTGGGAAAAATATTTCGCTCCCCTGGGTGTACATAATTTTGGATTCGGAGGCGATTGCATTGAAAATATATTATGGCGTGTTTATCATGGTGAGCTGGATGGCTATCATGCAAAACAAGTGGTTATCATGGCCGGCACTAATAATATCGGCTTCAATTCAGACGAAGAAATCATTGCAGGGCTGAAGTTGTTGCTACAAGGGGTGAAGGAAAGGCAACCTTCAGCCAGGATGCTGATGGTAGGCATATTACCACGACGTGGAAAAGAGGCAAGGGTGGCAGCTCTTGACAAGCAAATCAACGAGCTATGTGTTCATGAAAACATTCCTTATATCAATCCAGGCAAACTTTTATTGGATACTTCCGGAAAGATAAAGGAATCATTTTTTGCAGATGGACTGCATCCCGGTGCGGAAGGGTATCAGGTTTTGGCAAAGGCTATACAACCACATATGGTGAATGCCGGGAGATAGATGGAATAAAAAATTGTAACTGTTTAAAAAATCAATAATGAGAAAAATGTTCCTTTCCATTCTTCCTCTTTTCTTCCTCTGTTTAATTGGAGAGAGGGGGATGGCACAAGCTGATCCCGATACTTATCTGGCTGATATAAAATCGGAGCTGAATAAGAAATGGCCCGACAACCGCACGGTCAATTTAGTGTTTCATGGCCACTCTGTTCCGGCAGGATATGCCAACACGCCATATGTACACAGGCCACAATCATATCCGTTCCTTACGTTAAATAAATTGCAAAAACATTATCCTTATTCGGTTGCCAATACTATCACCACCGCTATTGGTGGAGAAAATTCAGCACAAGGGGAAAAGCGTTTTAAGAAAGAGGTCTTACCACATAAACCTGACGTGCTTTTTATTGATTATGCATTGAATGACAGAAGAATCGGCCTGGAAAAAACAAAAGAGGCGACTGAAAAGATGATAAGAATGGCATTGAGAAAACATATCAAAGTAATATTAATCACGCCCTCTCCGGATTTGAAGGTAGATATCACTGCGTCCGGCAATATATTGGAGCAATATACCAGCCAGTTGATTGCTCTGGCAGAGAAATATCATATTGGGTTGGCAAACAGCTATGCCGCATTCGTAAACCTTGCGAAATCCGGTAAAGATCTGCAAAGTTACATGGCGCAGTATAACCATCCCAATGAGAAAGGACATGAGGTTATTGCCAACGAAATCATGAAATGGTTTGAATAATATACCAGGATAATCCCGGTTACGATAAACTTATTTTTTCAACACAATTATGTACGGATGAAAATAAATATGCTGTTTTTAGCGGTGCTGTTTCTTTTACCTCTTAGCAGTTGGTCACAACAGAAAGCAGTACCAGCGTATAATAACAACACGCTTTGGTATCGTCAGCCTGCTGAAAACTGGAATGAAGCACTGCCCATCGGTAACGGGCGTTTGGGAGCGATGATTTTTGGTCATCCCGGCGAAGCAAATATCCAGTTAAACGAAGAAACTGTTTGGTCAGGTGGCCCGAATAATAACATAAAGCCCGACATGCGGAACATCATACCCGTTATCCGTAAATTGCTTTTCGAAAAGAAATACCAGGAAGCACAGGAGCTGGCCAATAAGATGATGCAAGAGAAACCCAACAATGGCATGGCTTACCAGCCGGTGGGAGATCTTTTGGTCAATTTTCCCGGTCATGAAAATTTTCATGATTATGCAAGAACACTGGATATTTCCAAAGCGGTAGCTTCGGTAAGGTATAAGGTAGGAGATGTTGGTTTCAAAAGAGAAATATTTTCTTCTTTCCCGGACCAGGTGATTGTTATGCGCCTTACTGCCGACAAACCAGGTATGATCACCTGTCAACTCAGGATGAGCAGCCCTCAAAAACACCAGGTTAATACCATAACGAATAATGAATTGAGGCTTTCAGGTATTTCCGGCGATCTTGAAGGGCAGTCCGGAAAAGTAAAATTCAGTGCACAGGTCAGGGTTAAAACATCGGGAGGTAAAAGTACCGTAACGGATAGCAGCATTGTTATAAAAGGGGCGGATACTGCAACGATCTATGTATCCATAGCCACTAACTTCAAAAGTTATAAGGATCTGACAGGTAACGAAACGAAGCAGGCGGCGAAATATTTAAATGGAGCCTGGAATAAAAAGTATGACCACCTGCTCAATGACCACATCGCAGCTTATCAGCAATATTATGACCGTGTGCATCTTGATCTTGGTGTAACAGACTCCGTGAAGAATCCGATAGATACCAGGATCAGTGACTTTAAAAAGGGTGATGATCCGCAACTGGCCGCTTTATATTTCCAGTTTGGCCGGTACTTGCTGATATGCAGTTCGCAGCCGGGCGGACAGCCGCCTACTTTACAGGGAATATGGAATGATAAGGTACGTCCGCCATGGGATAGTAAGTATACCATCAACATTAATACAGAAATGAACTATTGGCCAGTAGAAGTGGCCAATCTTTCAGAACTGATAGAACCACTCACACATATGGTACAGGACCTGTCTGTTACCGGCCGGGAAAGTGCTCAGAAAATGTATGGCGCAAGAGGATGGATGTTACATCATAATACAGATCTTTGGCGGATCACGGGCCCTGTGGATGGCGCCTTCTCTGGTATGTGGCCTTCAGGAGGAGCGTGGCTATGTCAGCCACTTTGGCAACATTATCTTTTTACCGGTAATGAAAAATATCTGCAAAAAATATATCCTTTTATAAAAGAAGCCGCTACTTATTTTGTGGACGAACTTCAGGAAGACCCTGAACATCATTGGTTGGTAGTAACTCCCTCAAATTCCCCCGAACATGCCTATCAGAAAGGGGTTTCTGTTGCGGCTGGTGCAACGATGGATAACCAGCTTATATTTGACCTCTTTTCAGAAGTGATCAAAGCCTCCCGTATTTTGGGCAGGGATAAGTTGTTTGCCGATACCTTACAACAAATGCGGGACAGGTTACCGCCTATGCAGATCGGGCAATATGGCCAGTTACAGGAATGGATAAAAGATTGGGATGATTCCACTGATCATCACCGGCATGTTTCACACTTGTATGGATTATATCCAAGTGATCAGATATCTCCCTTCAGAACACCGGCGCTATTTGAAGCGGCAAAAAATTCCCTGTTATACCGGGGCGATGAATCTACCGGCTGGTCTATGGCATGGAAAATAAATCTTTGGGCACGGCTGTTAGATGGTAACCATGTATTGAAGCTTATCGGCGACCAGTTAAAACCCACTATCGACGAGAATGGGAAACGACGTGGAGGTACCTACCCGAATATGTTTGATGCACATCCACCATTCCAGATAGACGGTAATTTTGGTTATACGGCGGGTGTGGCGGAAATGCTGTTACAAAGCCATGATGGTTTTATATTTATGTTGCCCGCGTTGCCCGATCGGTGGGTAAATGGCAGCGTGAAAGGACTATTGGCAAGGGGCGGATTTAAAGTAGATGCAACCTGGCGTGATGGGAAGATCAGCAACCTGACGATCTATTCAGCTCTGGGTGGAAATTGCAGGATCCGGGTATACAATAAGCTGAAAGGACTCAAAACAGCACAGGGAAAGAACCCTAACCCATTTTATGAAGTGCCCGACATTAAGGCGCCGTTAATAGCCGATCAGGCACATCTGGAAAAAACGACACTGAAAGAAAGCTACCTATACGATGTTGATACAAAGCCAGGAGAGCAGTATACTTTTGAGGGCTTGTAAGAATGAGGTAAATAGATTGAGCACCATAAAACAGGAAATGGCCGTTCGGTTATAAGGGGAATTTTTTTACCCCTCATTGCCTTCGGCCATTTCTTCATTTTTACTGCCGGGATTATTTTTGATGTGGATGTCCTGCTGTGGAAAGGGAATAGTTATGTTTTCCTTTCTGAATGCGTTGAATACCTTTGATATAGTGTCACTTCTTACCGGAAGATATTCCTTTAAATCCCTGATCCAGTAAATCAATTCCACTTCTATGGAACTGCTGCCAAATTCTTTAAAAAACACATCTGGTGCAGGAGTGGTGAGTATCCTTTCATCCGCCTTTAGTATCTCAATTAATAAAAGTTTCGCTTGATCAATCTCCGTATTATACGCCACACCAACAGTTAAATGACATCGCCTCAAATGGTTGTGCATAGTCCAGTTAGTCAATTGTTGACTCAGTAAATCTCCATTGGGTATAATCAGGTTTGCACCATCTATGCTTCTCGCTATACTGCTTCTAAACCCGATTGATTTTATAGTAGCAAAATTGCCATTGATTTCAATGACATCACCCACATTTACAGGTCTTTCAAAGGAGATAATCAACCCGCTTACCAGGTTATTTACTAATCCCTGCAAACCGAGGCCCACGCCTACGCTAAGTGCACCGATAATAATGGCAAATTTATCGATCGGTATACCTGCTGCGGCAAATGCAAGGATTAACCCCGTTGTAATAATAATGATCCTGATTACTAAAATCCAGCTTCCCAACGAAAAGGTTTTTCCACGCTTGTTGCTGACACCCGAAGTATCTTGCTCTGAGGCAAAGTAAGACACCAGGCGCGATAGAAACAGCGAGCAGAATAGTACAAAAATAAAAATAAAAATGCCGGCGATGGAATATTTATAGTCACCTATGGTTCGTTCCATCGTCACAAAATTATTGACCGATGCCGAATAGATTCTCAGGTGATAGAAGTTTCTGGCAACTATGAGCAGCCAGCCAACAGCTAATATGATATAGAAGATGGGGGGCGTTCGCTGTCCAACCCTCTCAAAATTCAGATAGAACAATTGGCGACTGGGCTGTCTGTATATACTGGAAGCCAGCACTAATCCTTCATCGATGAGGCGGATCACCCATAGAAAAACGATCCCCATTATCAAACTCACATACCCGCTGATCATGAGCGCCTTTGCTATATTGAACCGTCCAAACAGATTCAGCAGGGACGAACTAATTTCAAACAACAGGAATATCGTAATAAAGTATAGGATCTTTTTTTCTTTAAGTTCAGCCTTCTTTTTACTTATCAGCAACGTAGTTATATAAATGCTTCCGGTAATGGATATCAGTAGTGTGAAGTACCGCTCCGGGCGGGATGCCTGTAAGATCATATTGTCAATACCGGCTAAAATAAAAAGGAGGGTAATAAATATCCAGAATCTTTGCCAGTAAACACTGATATAGTTCCTGAAGATAATAGCCAAACTAATGACGGTAGCCAGCCATAGAACGAAATTGAAAATGAAGGGAGGATTTGCAAATAAAAACTGGAAAATAGAAAAGGTAATGACTACGGAGACCGCCAGAGGATGCACGGTTACAAGGCCGGCATTAGGGTATTGCTGCTGCGCTGCTGCCTGCAGTTGTTTTCTGAGTGATTTAAAAAAGTACCAGGAGCCGGTCAGTAAAAGAAACATAAAGAGTATCCTGATAAGGTGATCTTCCATGTAAAACCGTAGCAGTATAGTTTCCTTTGCAATAGAGAATCTGATAATGTCTTTTAACGGTCTTGAAAATATTGGGTCCTGCCATAAAAAGGGGAATTCATTGCTAAAGGATTGACTGGCCAGGTGACTGCTATAAATATCTATATCTTCCCTGGTAGAATTAATGTCAAACAGCAGGAGGTCCGTTTTTAATTGCTGTTCTTCAATGAGTGTAGTCGCTTTATTGAGAGCACTGTCAATAGGACTCATTTCCATGGCTGTAACTAACATGCGCTTGGCATGATGTACAACGTCCGCGGAATCATCAGGAAAGGTATAAAGGGATGGATCGCTTATAAGGGAGTCAATCTGGAAGTTCAGCGATGTTACTTTTGCAGAATAATTCTGGAGCAGATGCTTTTTGTCCGAAATTCGTGCATAGAGTTCATTGAGGATAGCAGCTGATACATCCAGGTTTCGCTGTGTCTGACTCGTACCTTTATTGTGCAGAATACCATCCTTCGCCGTTTCTAGGGAATGTTTTGCAGCTGTCAGGAATTTATTAAAAGAGATGGTGTCTATACCTCTTTTTAATAATATTTTTGCTTGTTGGTTAACACTGCGTATATTTTCGAGGGTAACCCGTTGCCTGTTGGTGATTCGCTCCTCCGCCAGTTTTTTTGTACTTTCCACAGAAGCATTGACACCAATTTGCTTTAAGGCTTTCACCATGTCTGGCTTCTGAGGAGGTGTAGTATCCGATTGCGCAATCAATATAGAAGGCCATACCAGGATGAATGCAAGCAATAAGTTTCTCATTCGCTATCGAGATTAAAATTCAAAAGTGTAATGCCCGGTGAGCGTAAGTGAAGTGTTCGCATAACCTGTTTTTTAAGCGTATGGGCTATTTAGTATAAAGAGGGGAACGTTTTATCAGGTATTCCATGGTATTCTTATAAGCGTCCCCGGTTTTCCAAAAGGCTTTTCTATTTTGGTTATATATAATCTCACTTTTGTCATTATATATTTTCATGTCCATCGTTGTTTCATAGTTTTGAATACTGGTGGAAGTAGTACTTCCGGAACCACTGCTTTTTTTATCATCAGAATTATCCTTTTGCTTGGTTTTATCACTATAGGTGGTATTTCCGTAATTGGTCTGCGTGGTGCGGTTTTGGGTAATCATTCCATCCACGATATATTCAACCCCCAGGAGTTCACATATTTCCGCCATTGTATAGTTGAGTATATTCGCTTTGGTAATCCCTGCTTTACTGAGCAGAACATTGGTGCCCCGGGGGCTAACAACAGTATATACGCCTGAATGTTTGCTTAACAGGGCATATAATTCATTTTGTATTTCGTCGCTCACTTCCTGCGCTGCATTTTGACCGTCCTTTACAAATGAAAATGGCAGAATAGCCACCTTGTTACGGCGTTCTTCAGCGTTCTGCTGAACAGTCACCGTGGTATTTGCAGGAGCGTTCTGTACAGTTGGTGGTACATTAATGGTCTCAATCCTGCCGCTGGCAAAAGTTATTTTCTGAATTTCTGACTTCTTTATGTTATAAACCAGTTTTTCCCCGGTATAAGTAAAGCGGATGGTGCTATCGTTAATTTCAATGACATCACCGTTGAGTTGGTCGCCATTTAGCTTTATTACAACATCATGCTTTTTGTCAGCTTGACCGGATGACGTAAAATAGCAGGTAACAGCCAAAAATAATAATAAGATAGGTTTAAATGGAAGGGGGTGTTGCATAGCTTACAGTCGATGTTTCACTGAAAATAAACAATTTTGAATTAAGCAGGATAATTGACATTTATATTTATGTAAATAATATATGAAGAGAAGATAGTGGTGTCCAAACTGAAATCCTTTCTATGGATGAAACCAATGTGTTACTTTCGAAATATTAGCAGCGTACGGAATACCATTATACTTTTATCTTAATGAATGTGCTTTCTCTGCTAAGGCGGTTGTCCGGGAAATAATTTGGATCTTTCTAAAATATTTATCCCTATATTGGGATCAGATTTTTTTGCCGATGATTGATCTTTTGCAAAGAATACAGCGTGACGACCAAACAGCATTCCAGCAACTATACGAGTCATTTTTTTATCAGTTGTACCAGTTTGCCTATAGTTATGTGCAATCAAAGGAAATTGCAGAAGAAGTAGTCCATGACGTTTTTTTAAGACTCTGGCAACAGCGGGAAACGCTGGAAACAATTGAGAACATCAGTGTATATCTCTATGTGTCCGTCAGAAATGCTGCCTGTAATTCTTTGCGAAAAAAGAAAACAGGATTGCTGATTCCTATCGACGAACTACCACAACAGCAATTGCAGCTTTCCATAAACCCTGAATCAGTGCTGATTAACCGGGAATTACAGGCCCGCATCCGGGAAGCGGTAGCGCAACTGCCAACGCGATGCAAGCTGGTCTTTAAGCTCATTAAGGAAGATGGCCTGAGCTACAAGGAAGTCGCTGCCATCCTTGATATATCTGTAAAAACAGTAGATACACAGCTTTACCTGGCCCTGAAAAAGCTCTCCTTTGCCCTCCATTCGGTATGGCAGGATTACACCGCCAAACCCACACCACCTTCTAAATCTTCTGCTGGTTCATCCCTCCCCAAAAAAAAGTTGTTCCAGCCTTAAGGAGTTTTACCAAAAAATGTTTCCTATATAGAACAGCTTAGGTTAAGTCACGATTATGGAAGCAGAAAAAACACTCCGCTTACTTGCAAAAGCAATGGGGAAAGCTATGTCGGACAGTGAAATGGCCGAATTAAAGGAATTGTTGTTACGGCACCCCGAACAGCAATCCTTCATAGAAATGTTGCATAACATTGAAGCGGTAAGACCAGCGGAGGAATCCGCAGCAGATAAGGAAAAGCTAATACAGGAGAATTGGTCAAAACTTCAGCATGAGTTGGTTGGAATGCAAACGACCGCTGAAGCAACAGCAGGCGGGGAGCGTATAAAACACATCCGGCAATCACGGGTACAATGGCTTCGTTATGCTGCCATCTGGACTGGTATAGCAGCGATAGCCGGCGGTTCCTTTTTATGGTGGAACTACGCAGCAAAGCAACATGCAGCGGGAACTGCTGTTGCCGTCCTGAAGCAGGTAAGCCTGCCACATGGCGCACCTGAAAAAACAATATTGCCAGACGGCTCAACAGTGTGGCTCAATGCCGGAAGTTCCATCCGTTATGCCAGCAATTTTATCCTCAACAAACGTGAAGTATTCCTCGACGGGGAAGCCTATTTTGATGTGAAACATGATGAAGCCCATCCTTTCCTGGTGCATGTAGGCAACGTTGTGATCAAGGTACTGGGTACGGAATTTAATGTGCAGGCCTATCCCCACGAAGGCCGCATAGAAACAACCCTGATAAAAGGAAAAGTACAGGTACAGATTGACGGAAAGCCGGATCACGAAATTACACTGACACCTAATGAAAAGCTGACTGTTATTAATAAAGTTTTCGTCAGGCCAAAGGCGCCCGAAGGACAGGAAGCACTGAGTTTCCAGGTTCAGGATGTGTCGCCGCGGAAGGATGCGCAAATCAGGGAAGTTGCCTGGCTGGATGATAAGCTGACTTTCCTCAACGAACCATTCGACGCTTTAGCCAAAAGAATGGAAAGACGTTATGGGGTCACCATCCAATTTACAGATACACTACTAAAAAATGAAAGCCTGAATGGCACATTTGAAAACGAAAATATAGGGAAGGCCTTAAATGTGCTACAGATGGCAACGCCTTTCCATTACCGGATACAGCACGACACTGTTTTCCTTAGCCAGTAATTTATTGATAAATAAAATTAGCGTATATCAACCAAACCAATACCGACATGAATACTTCCACGTTGAAGGGTGTATGTTCTTTTACAAGAATACATAGGCCATTCCATTTGCCACACCCGCTACCCGGGTAACGTAAAATAAAAAAGGGAAAAGCGTGCAGCTTTCCCCTTAGTCTGAAATGTATAAAGGAGCATGGGACGTTGACAGCATGCCTGCTCCAAATATTCAATCTCAAAGCAAAAATATGAAAAAAAAATTACAGTCATCCCTCTCACAGGGCGATGGATTGGTCCGTAAACTTGTACGATGTATGAAGCTAACCTTCCCGCTCGTCCTTCTATGCTGCCTTCAGATTTCCGCCAAAGTATATCCACAGGAAACTTTCACGCTAAAAATGGATAAAGTGGGGGTAGACCAGGTACTCACCAAAATACAGCGTCAGAGCAGTTATCGTTTCTTTTACAATGAAAAAAACCTGAAGCATCTTGCTCCTGTAAGTATCAGTGTAAAACAGGCTACCCTGGAGCAAGTCCTGGATAATGTGCTGGGAAGTTCCCTCTACTACAGGATTGTAGACAGTAACATGGTGGTGATTTCACCCCGTGACGACCTTTCCAGTCAGCATAAGATACAGGGCACGGTGCTGGATGAGAAAGGAACGCCGCTACCCGGTGTAACCGTTCAGGTGAAAGGTACCGCGCAGGGTATCACCACAGATGCCGACGGTAAATTTACCCTGTTGATTCCCGAAAACGCTGTACTGACTGTTTCTTTTATCGGCTACCAAACCCAGGAAATATCCCCGGGCAACCAGGCCAGTCTCCTCATCCGGTTAACAGCTTCCTCTTCAGGGCTGGATGAAGTAGTGGTTGTAGGTTATGGTACGCAGAAAAGAGAAAGTATTACAGGATCCATCGCTTCCGTGAAAGGGGAACAACTGAGTGTAGCGCCGGTAGCTAGTGTGGCGAACAGTCTCGCGGGCCGCCTGCCAGGGCTGGTATCATTGCAGTCAAGCGGACAACCAGGCTTTGATGCGGCCAAGCTGAGTATCCGTGGCTTTGGAGATGCACTTATAATTGTTGACGGTGTGGAAGCCGATTTTAATACCCTTGATCCTAACCAGATTGCATCTATTTCTATTCTGAAAGACGGCGCAGCATCCATCTATGGCTCGCGTGCAGGCAACGGTGTAATATTAATCACGACAAAAAGAGGCCAGCTCGGCAAGCCTGTCATCACGCTGAACAGCTCCTACAGCATGCAGGGCATTACCATGATGCCCAAGCCTGTGAATGCCGGCCAGCAGGCGGAACTGGCCAGGGAAGCCTATATCCAGTCCGGGCAACCCGAAGCCAATGCTCCTTATACGCCCGAACAGATACAAAAGTATTATGCAGGAACAGATCCGCAATACCCCAATACCAACTGGTATGATGAACTGATCCGCGATTGGGCGCCGATGTGGCAGCATAATATTGCTGTAAGGGGAGGTTCTGAAAAGATAAAATACTATGGATTTTTTGGTTATGAAGACCAGGGAACGCTTTGGAAAAAAAGCGGTAGCAATTACAATCGCTATAACCTGATGTCGAATGTTGATGCAAAAATTTCGGATAATTTCTCTTTACAACTTGACCTGTATTCGTCTGTTGGAAAACGGAAATATCCCCCGCGCCTGGCCAGTACAAGCGCAACAAAAACGGCCGCCTGGGAAGACTTCTGGCGTACTTTACCTACTTATCCCGCTGCATTGCCTGATCCGGACAAAAACTCCTTTGCCGACGGCGGTGGAACCGGTGGTGCTCAAATGACCACCAACATGGATATTGCAGGATATGCTAAATCTGTATCACAGGACCTCAGGGGCACCATGGCCCTCACATACCAGTCGCACGCTGTTGAAGGGCTCTCTGCAAAAATATTTATGAACTATGCCCAGAATTATACCACTGGAACAGTTTTCGAGAAGCCATATAAATACTTTACCTACGATTACAGTACACAAACTTATACGCAGGCGGGTTCCTATAATGCGCGTGCAAACATGACGGTTACGGATACAAAGAGCAGAACCATTACCGGTCAGATGTCGCTGAACTATGATAAAACAATTGCAACTGACCACCATCTGCGTGTGCTGGCGCTTTATGAAGTGATCGATTATTACAACGATTATCTGTCTGCAAGGCGGCAGGATTTCATGACCGACGCTATCGATCAGTTGTATGCCGGAAGTTTGAGCGGCATGAGCAACAACGGTTCCGCTTCCGAAATGGGAAGGGCCAGTTATGTAGGACGACTGAATTATTCTTATAAAGATAAATATCTGCTGGAATCTTCTATCAGGGCAGATGCTTCTGCCAAGTTTCCTGCTAGCGAAAGATGGGGATATTTCCCCAGCATTTCCCTTGGCTGGCGGCTAACGGAAGAAAACTTTATGAAGCGCCTCAGAAATCTTGATGAGCTGAAACTGCGGGCCAGTTACGGAACCTCCGGCGATGACGGCGTAGGTAATTTCCAGTACCTGACAGGCTATCAGATAGCCTCTAATGGTGTAACCGGATTGTCTTACCTGTTTGGTAACAGCGGGTCTGTACCGGCTTTAATATCAAAGGGGCTGGCTAATCCAAACCTCACCTGGGAAAAGATCAAGATATACAATGCCGGTTTTGAATTTTCTCTCTGGAAAGGCAAACTGTATGGAACAGGAGATGTGTTTTATCGCGAAGAAACCGGGATTCCGGCTACTGCTATCACCACCCTGCCAGCCAGCTTCGGGGCTACATTGCCTCCACAAAATCTCAATAGTTTAAACAACAGGGGCTTTGAACTGGAACTGGGTACCACCGGCCGTCTTAACGACCTGGTATGGAATGTAAGCGGCAATATTTCATGGTCAAGGTCGAAGTGGATGCACTACGAAGAACCTGATTATAATAATGACCCGCAACAGAAAAGAATCAATCAGAAATCCGGTCGCTGGACCGATGAAGTATTCGGTTATCTGTCTGATGGCCTGTTCACCAGTCAGAAGGAGATCGACGACCTGGGATTCAACCAGGATGGTAATACGGCCGCTCCAAATTCATCCCTGCGCCCCGGCGATCTCCGGTATAAAGATATGGTCCCCGATTCAATACTTAACTGGCAGGACCAGTGGCTGATCGGTAAAGGCGCTACGCCTCACTGGATGTTTGGCTTTAGTACAAATTTAAAATATAAGGACTTCGATCTTTCCGCCCTCTTCCAGGGAGCATTTGGTTACTATAAAGACGTTAATGTGTCTCTTGGTAGCGTGTACACAACTGTTTTATATAATGAAAGATGGACAGAAGAGAATAATAATGGGAATGCATTAGTACCCAGACTGGGGGGTAAAGGAGCCGGCTTTTCAGATTACCGCTATAAAAAAGCGGGATACCTGCGGCTGAAAACTTTGTCCCTGGGCTATAACCTTCCGCAAAGATGGGCGCAGGCAGTAAAACTGGTCCAGGCCCGGTTGTATGTGGCAGGCACCAACCTGGTGACTTTCGATAAGCTGAAAAAATACGGACTTGATCCGGAAGCACCATCGGGGATGAACGGCACTTTCTATTACCCGCAACAGCGGACCATCAGTATTGGTGCTAATGTTTCATTCTAAATTATTTCAACGATAAAAGAATATTCATGAGAAAGATAATCTCAATCCTTATAATCACGCTGGTGGCTGCTACATCCTGTACCAGGGAAGTATTGGACAAAGCCCCGCTGGACATCATTACAGATAAAGTGGTATGGAATGACCAGGCGCTGATAGAAGCATATCTTACGAACGCTTATATGGGGATGTTCGTTTTTGATAATGATAACGATCACCACATTTCCAGTTCGGGCAACCACTTTACGATGCTGATGTTAAATTGCGTAAGCGATGAATGCATCTCCAATCATACGTGGGCGGGTAATGCCAATGCATTCAAACAGGGCGGCATAAGAAGTTCCGGTGGTATGCTGGAATGGTGGGAGTCTGCCTATTCCACCATACGTGTGTTGAATGAATTTATACAGCGCGTGCCTGAATCACCGGTAGATGATGCGTTCAAAAAAGGCAGGGTGGCGGAAGCCCGGTTTCTCAGGGCATTTGCCTATTTCGCGATGGTAAAACGTTACGGCGGTGTTCCGCTCATCCTGGTACCTCAACAGATCACTGATCCTCATGAAAGCCTGTATCCGAAGCGCGCAAAAGAGCAGGAGATTTATGACTTCATCCTGTCTGAATGTGATGCTATCCAGGCCGACCTGCCGCCTTCCCGTCCTGCTACGGAAGTGGGAAGACCTTCCCAGTTTGCGGTATGGGCATTGAAAAGCAGGGCTGCCCTCTATGCTGCCAGCATTGCAAAATTCGGAACCGTACAGATAGAAGGCGTAGTGGGTATTGATGCAGGTAAAACGAATGCATATTACCAGCTTGCTTACGATGCTGCAGACAAGATCATCAAGAGCGGACTATTCAAACTGTACGATAAAAACCCGGATAAGATAGCCAACTTCAAAGACGTTTTCCTGGATGAAAATGATAACCCGGAAAGGATCTTTGTAAGACCACATGATCAGATCAGTTGCGATCAGGGCGGCGGCGGCTGGACATACGACTTTATGCAATGTCCTACTCCCAATGCATGGGCACAGGGAAACAACGACGGCCCTTACCTGGAAACAGCCGAAGCATTCGAGAAAGCAGATGGCACGCCGGGTACACTGGACCGCACTTTGCTTCAAAGCAAACTATGGACAACAGATGAGCTGTGGGCCAACAAAGATCCCCGCTTTTATGCAAGCATATATACTTTGAATACTGCCTGGCAAGGCATCATCCTGGATTGCCATAACGGCATCGTAAAGCCGGACGGAAGCATCACTACTGATTCCTATAACGGCGTGCTGGGTAAAGGACCTTCTACGATGAAGACCGGCTTTGGCGTGCTGAAATATCTTGACGAGAAACATAACAACCTCGGTGATTTCACCACTTCTCAACAGGACTGGATCATATTCCGTTATGGAGAAGTACTGCTCAACTACGCAGAGGCGGCATTCAATCTTGGAAAGTCGAATGATGCGTTGGATGCGGTAAATCAGGTGAGGCTGAGAGCAGGAATAAAAAAGCTGGATGCGATAGACCGCGACAAGATCCGGCATGAAAGACAGGTGGAACTCGCCTTCGAAGGTCACCGTTACTGGGATCTCCGGAGATGGAGGGTGGCAAAGTCTGTACTTACTGTTAACCGTACAGGTCTGCGATATATCCACGATGCTAATACCGGCAAGTACAAAATAACCGTCATTCCTAAAATGGATGGGTCTACCAGTGATCCACGTTTTTATGATGCCAACTATTATTTCCCGATAACGCCCGGCCGGATAGGAATAGATCCAAACCTTGTTGAAAACCCGGGCTACCAGGGCCTTTAAAATGAATGATCAAAGCAATGCCCTATCCGGGCATTGCAAACTATCACTGCATAGCTGAACGGTTTTGCTGCTTCAGTATGTATTTAAATCTATTACGATGATCAGATATTTTCTCCTGGGGGCCTTGATACTGTTGAGTTGTAAAAAGGATCTCGCTCAGGGTAAATCCGTTAATCATATGAAGGGGCCGGCTATAAACCTCGGCGCCTATTATTTTGACGGTTGGACCGAAGGGTCACATCATATCACACCATTGCTGAAGAATGGGTTCCCCGAGCGGGAACCCATATGGGGCTGGGTAACCAGCACACCCGATATTATGAAAAAACAGATTGATGCCGCTGCAGATGCAGGCATTCAATTCTTCAGCTTCGATTGGTATTACAGGGAAGGGTTAAGTAATATACCCCTGAACAATGCCCTGAGCTTATATCTGGACGCGCCAAACAAGCAGCGGCTAAAGTTTTGCCTGATGGTAGCCAATCATAAACCTTATCTAACCACACCTCAAAGCTGGAAAACCCTTACAGGACAATGGATCAAACTTTTCAAGGACCCTACCTATCTGAAAGTGAATGAAAAACCCTTGCTGATCTTCTTCAGTGTTTCTTCGCTCGTAACGGAATTTGGTGATGCGGCGGCAGTGCACAAGGCGCTGGATTCGCTCAGGCATGTTGCAGTAGCGGAAGGGCTGAAAGGGGGAACGATGGCGGTTTGCGTAGGGCCCTCAGAAGTACGTGACGCAGAAGCCTGCGGGTTTGATATACTCACCGGTTACAATTATCATGTAGTAGGCTTTACGCCGGGTCAGGCAGAAAATCCCATTCAACAAATGCTCGCCGGCGATCGTAGCATATGGGAAAAGATCAGTGGTACTACCTCCTTACCCTATATCCCCGTGGCCACTTTAAACTGGGACCCGCGCCCCTGGAGAAAAACAGATGAAGTGGTGCAACGCTTCACCGGCTACTCACAGCAGTCCGTTTACAATGATATCACTGCGCTGCAGGAATGGATAGCACAGCATCCCGGGCAAACACCAAAAGAACGCATCGCCTTATTGTATGCCTGGAATGAAAATGGGGAAGGGGGGTGGCTCACGCCTTCAAAGATCCTGGGAGATAGTCTTTTACAGGGAATAAGAAAAGCGATTATAAAAAAATAAAAAAATATTTTACCTTATTGTACCATGAGTGTTAATCGAACAAGTCAATGCAGTGAACTTTCAAGAAGAAGCTTTATCCGGAACAGCGGCGTGGTTGCCGCCGGCTTACTGTTTGCATCCCGCCAGGCGCTGGGAGGCGCTTCTTTTCTTTCTTCTGATACAGGCAGCGGCATGCGGGATTATTTGCAGCCATCGGAAAGTGCTGTCATGAAAGGATTTATTGGCAGAAAGCTGGACCTGTCTTATCAGAACAGGATCCTCGCCCAGGATGTAAATACCCTGGTAACACCTTTCAGACATCGGACAGAAACACGTTTATGGCAAACAGAATTCTGGGGGAAATGGTTCACTTCGGCCGTGCTGGCTTATAAGTACCGCCCGGAGCCTGCCCTGAAAAAGGTATTGCAAACTGCCGTGAAAGACCTGATAGCTACGCAAACACCAGATGGCTACATCGGGAATTATAAGCCGGAAAACCGCCTGGAACAATGGGATATATGGGGCCGGAAATATTGCCTGCTTGGCCTGCTGGACTATCACGATCTTACCGGTGATACCAATAGTCTCCGGGCCGCTCGCAAATTGACCGATCACCTGATCCGGGAGATCAATGAGAAAGACGGTATTATCGTGAATAAAGGAAACTACCGGGGCATGGCAGCATCCTCCATCCTGGAGGGCATTGTGCGCTTGTATAGTCTTACCGGGGATAAAAAATATCTCGCATTTGCAGAAAAGATCGTGGCGCAATGGGAAACACCTGGCGGTCCGATGCTGATCAGCAAAGCGGGTGTAAATGTAAGCGAACGTTTTCCCAAACCGGAATCCTGGTATAGCTGGGATCAGGGACAGAAAGCATACGAGATGATGTCGTGTTACGAAGGGCTGATCGAATTATACCGGGTTACCGGAAAGAAAGAACATCTGAAAGCAGCAGAAGATACCTGGAACAATATCCGCGATACCGAGATCAATATCGCCGGTTCAGGTGCTTCTTATGAAATGTGGTTCGGCGGGAAAAAACTACAAACCTCTCCCGTGGTTCATTACCAGGAAACCTGTGTTACGGTGACCTGGATAAAATTCAGTCAGCAATTGTTACGCCTTACCGGCAACGTAAAATATGCGCACGCCATCGAGGAAGCCTATTACAATGCCTTAATGGGCGCGTTGAATGCTGATGGCTCGGATTGGGCGAAATACACACCATTGAACGGTGAGCGGCTGCCGGGAAGCGGGCAATGCGGCATGGAGCTGAATTGCTGCGTTGCAAGTGGTCCGCGCGGTCAGTTTACGCTGCCACTCACCACTGTCATGTCGATGAAAGAAGGATTGTCGGTCAACTTTTTTGTGGAAGGATCTTACGTGTTGAAAACGCCTTCAGGGAAAAAAGTAACCCTGTTGCAGCAAACAGATTATCCTGTTTCAGGAAAGATCAATCTCAGCATGGCCATGGATGCACCGGAAGAAATGATGATACGCATCAGGATTCCTGCATGGAGCAGGCAAACGACGCTGAAGATAAATGACGAAACTATCCCGGTTACACCCGGAGAATATGCAACATTGAAAAAAGTATGGACGGCGAAAGATGTTATTTCTCTCCAACTCGACATGCGTGGCCGGGTAATTACACAAGGCACCGATCATCAATATGCGGCCATACTGAGAGGCCCTGTTGTGCTGGCCCGCGATACGCGGCTGCCGGGCCCGGACCTTGGCACTACGAACACGCCGGCAAAGGATAAAGAAGGATACATTACGCTTACACCGGCATCAGCATCTACGGATAATATTTGGCTGCAATACCAGGCAGCCTTTTTCCCGGAATTTTATAAGGATGCTACGGAAGCACCCAAGCCTGCGCAGATTACGTTATGTGATTATGCCTCCGCAGGAAATGGGAAGGTGCCTGCTACTTTCCAGGTATGGATGCCGCAATTGTATGATCCAAGAAAGCATTGAAAAGATCGTGATGAATATATTCATTTAAAAAATCAGACTAAAGTATGTCAGCAAACAATCGTCGCACATTTATAAAAAATACAATAGCGGGTGCAGGCTTTTTATCCCTTCCATCCCTGTTGCAGGCACAAGCCGGTGCGAAAATAAATCAACGGAAAATTGTTTGCGTAGGCGGGCATCCGGATGACCCTGAAACCGGTTGTGGCGGTACCCTGGCAAGACTTGCCAATGCTGGTCATGACATAACAATCATTTATTTAACACAGGGAGAAGGTGGTATCCGCGGCAGTTCACATGCCGAAGCTGCTGCTGTGAGGAAACAGGAAGCTATCAATGCATGTCGTGTGCTGAAAGCCAGGCCGGTGTTTGCAGGACAAACAGATGGGGAAACAATCGTCAATAACGAATGGATAAATAAAATACAGGCATTGCTCGAAGCGGAGCAGCCGGATATCGTATTCGCGCATTGGCCTGTGGATACACATCCGGATCACCAGGCGGCCAGCCTGTTGACAATACAGGCATGGAGGAAGATGCAGCAAAAATTCTCGCTCTATTTTTTCGAAGTGCTGACCGGCGATCAGACAATGATTTTTCATCCTACCGACTATGTGGATATCAGCGACACGCAGGAACAAAAAAGAAAAGCAGTGTACTGTCACACCAGTCAGCATCCTGATAAAATATATAGCCGCGGGCATGCTGCTATGGAAATATTCAGAGGACAGGAATTAGGTGTAAAAGCAGGAGAGGCTTTTGTCAGGATGAACGGAAAGCAACAAGGTGGTTTAATTATTTCCTGAAGAAATAAACATTAACTTAAGAATTATGGATTCAAGAAGAGATTTTCTAAAAAAGAGTATGCTGCTGTCGGGTGCAGCGGGTATCTCCGGTATATTACCGGCTTCTATCCAACGGGCGCTGGCCATTAACCCACAACCGGGCAGCACTTTCATGGATGCGGAGCATGTAGTGGTCCTCATGCAGGAAAACCGTTCTTTTGATCACTGCTTCGGCACGTTGCAGGGCGTACGTGGATTCAACGATCCACGGGCCATTACCTTACCCAATAAAAACCTGGTATGGCTGCAAACCAATGCTGCCGGCGAAACATATACCCCCTTCAGATTTGATATGAAGGATACCAAAGCTACCTGGATGGGATCTACGCCTCATTCCCGGTCAAGCCAGGTAGATGCTTTTAATCTGGGTAAATACGACCAGTGGCTGATAGCCAAACAGCCTTATGATAAAAAATATGCGAATATTCCGATGACCCTCGGACATTATACCCGCGAAGATATTCCTTTCAATTATGCGCTGGCAGATGCATTTACCATATGCGACCAAAACTTCTGCTCTGCTATGACCAGCACTAATCCCAACCGGTTATTTTTCTGGACCGGTACCATCAGGGAAAAGCCGGATCAGGGGGGAAGAACTTTTATCCGGAACCTGGGGAACTGGCGGATAGCCAATCTGACATACGATACATTTCCCGAACGTCTTGCAAAAAATAACATCTCCTGGAAATTTTATCAAAACGATATCGACACAGGCGGCGGATTTACTGGTGAAGAAAGAGCCTGGCTGGCCAACTTCGGCTGTAATCCTTTGGAATGGTTTGCCAGCTACGCAGTAAAGTTTTCTCCCCGTTATATCCAGGCATTGCAAAAACAAACAGCAACACTTCCCGGTGAGATCAAAGAGCTGGAAGCAAAGCTTGCTTCTCTGTCGCAGGGAAGCGATGCTTATCAAAAGACGAAGACGGCCATCGCAAAAAAACAGGAAGTACTGGCCACCGCGCAAAAAGACCTGGTTACATTTACACCGGAGAATTTTGAAAAATTATCACAGGCAGAAAAAGACCTGTACAATAATGCATTTACAACAAACGCCGGCGACCCGCATTTTCATGAGATCACTACGCTTGATTATACAGATGGCGATACTAAACGGCAGACTTTTGTTCCTAAAGGAGACGTGTTGCATCAGTTCCGGGAGGATGTAGATAACGGCAAACTACCTACGGTATCATGGTTGGCAGGGGCACAGAATTTTTCGGATCATCCCAGTGCGCCCTGGTATGGCCAGTTGTATGTATCGGAAGTATTGGATATTCTTACCAAAAATCCGGAAGTATGGAAAAAAACAATCGTTATCCTCACCTACGATGAGAATGATGGTTATTTCGATCATGTGCCACCGTTTGTAGCGCCTGATCCCCTTAACGCGGACTCCGGAAAATGTTCGGATGGGATAGATACTACCGTGGAATACATTACACTGGAACAGGAACTGGCGGAAGAAATACCAAAAAGGGAAGCCCGCGGTGGTCCCATAGGATTAGGCTTCCGTGTGCCGCTCATTGTGGCCTCACCATGGACGAGAGGGGGCAATGTATGTTCCGAAGTATATGATCATACCTCCACCTTACAGTTCCTGGAAAAATTCCTGAACAAAAAATTTGGCAAAGATATACGTGAAGAAAATATCAGCACATGGCGCCGGACAATAACCGGTGATCTGACGGCTGTGTTCAAGCCGTATAACGGGGCGAAGATTGACACACTTCCCTTTCTGAAAAAAGATCCTTTTATTGAAAAAATCAATAGCGCAAAATTCAAGAAAGATCCGGATGATTTTAAATCTCTGACCCGGGAGGAAATAGCAGAGATCAATCATGCTCCGGCTTCTTCAAAGGCTATGCCCCGGCAGGAATCCGGTATCCGGCCTGCTTGTCCGTCACCCTATCAGTTGTATGTCGACAGCAAACTCAGTGCAGATAAAAAAAGTATTGCACTGGTGTTCCGGGCAGGCAATGAAATTTTCGGAGCGCAGGCCGCAGGGGCGCCCTTTAATGTACATTTCCCTGGCAAATACCTGCAAAAATCCGGAAGCGGCGAAGAAGCTTTTGAAGCTGCCGGAAGCCGCTCCTACGCAGTGCGGGCAGGCGATAATATCAGCGATGCGTGGCCGGTAGCCTCCTTTGAAAACGGTATTTATCACCTGCGCACATATGGCCCCAATGGCTTCTTCCGTGAAGTGAAAGGCAATACAGCAGATCCGGTAGTTACCATTGCCTGCGAGTACGAACGGGCCAGGAGCCTGGGAAAAAAGCTGACAGGTAACCTGACATTAACACTCAGCAGCCATCATACGGGCAATTATACAGTGGAAATAAAAGATAACGCATATCAGCATAAAACTATCCGGAAAGTGCTTTCCGGGAACCAATCGTCCAGTATTGTACTGGATCTTGGCAAAAATCACGGATGGTACGATTTCAGTATTCTGATAGATGGCTTCACCCATTTTGAGCGGCGATTTGGAGGGCATGTGGAAACAGGTCGCGACAGCTTTACAGACCCGGCTATGGGACGAGTGGTATAGCCGTATAATTTTCCTGCCCGGGAATTTTCCCGGGCAGGATGTTGATATTTCGCGTGTCTCGTCCTGAAAGAATCTCCAGCCATTGTGCATCCTGGCAATAATCTGTATAACATCATAACATCATTCCCACTCATACATTTTCCTCTTCTTTTCTTGTAGCCCCAATCCACTTACCCATACCGCATAGCGCCTCATCATCTCAGCATTATAAACGAATAAAATAGCACCAAAACCGCCTTACCTTGTAAGTTACATTTGTCTATATTATTCTACGTTTTTAAAAACCAAAATGCTGTATGAAAAATTTCATTGCATGCTGTATTATGCTCCTTACTTTATTCCTCCATGCCTTCGTTGCCAATGCGCAACAGAAAAAGATTACAGGAAGCGTGTACGATGATCAGGCAAACCCCCTTGCCGGCGCTTCTGTTGCGCTGAAGGATACAAAAGTTGCCACTATTAGTGATGCAAATGGTAAGTTTACCCTGAATGCGCCACCAGAAGCCCATACGCTCGTTATCACTTATCTTGGAATGTTGAAGAAAGAAATAGCTCTTGGTAGCCAGACTTCCTTCTCTATCAATTTACAACCATCTCCGGGTAACCTGAATAATGTGGTGGTGATAGGATATGGTACGGTGAAGAAAAGTGACCTGACCGGTTCTGTGGCTACTATCAAAGGCAGTGACCTGAACAGGACCACTGCTTCTTCAGTAGATCAGTTGCTGCAAGGCAAAATTGCCGGGGTACAGGTAACCACTTCCGGCGGACAACCCGGCGCAGGCGCCACCATCCGCATCCGCGGTGCCAGCTCTCTCAACGGCTCCAAAGATCCGTTGCTCGTAGTAGATGGCTATCCCTGGGGAGATGCCGGTAACCTGAAACAAATCAACCCGGATGATATTGAATCTATTGAAGTGTTGAAAGATGCTTCCTCTGCTGCCATTTATGGCTCCCGCGGCGCCAACGGCGTAATTGTGATCACTACCCGCAAAGGAAAAAAAGGGCAGGCCAGGATCACTTTCAGTACCCTGCAAACCGTTTCTTTCCGGGCCAACAAACCCGATATCTGGCGCGATCCGGTAGAAGATGCTACCTATGCGAATGAAGCTGCCATCACCGGCGGCGCTATCGCCACCGATGTACCTTATATCGGCATCTCCCGCCCGGTAGGCAACGGAATGGTGTATTTTCCTTCTATTGCAGAATTACGCGGACTGGACCCCAACAAACCTAAGTGGCCGTTTAATACCGATTGGGTAAACGAAGTTTACCGCAACCCGCTGTCGCAAAATTATACGCTGACTGCCGATGGCGGTAATGAAAAAACCAGGTATGCGATCTCCGGAAATTATTATGATGAACAAGGAATGGTGATAAAAAACGGGTATAAAAAATATACTTCCCGGCTTAACCTGGAACAACAATTAAGTAAGGCCATTACTGCCGGTACCAATGTAATACTGGCCTATACGAACAACCAGGGACAACAGCTCGGCGTAGGCCGCTCCCGGATCTTCCCGGTATATGATTCTACCGGCAGCTTCTTCCGGACCAGCAACACCGATTTTGGAAATCCGGTGGCATTGGCCAACCAGCTGCTGAATAAATCCAAAACAACAGATATCCTCGGTAATATTTATCTCAATATAAAAATCCTGCCCTGGCTGCAATTTCATACCCAGCTGAATTCTAAATTCGGTAACAGTGTACAGGACCTGTATGATCCGAAAAACAGCACGCAGCGCGCCCTGGATAATAAAGGCAGCTACGGTGCTATCGCCAATGCAAATTATACGGACCTGCTTACAGAAAATTATTTCACAGCCACCAAAGATTTTGGCAAAGATCACCGCGCTTCACTGGTAGCCGGTTATTCTTTTCAGAAATCTGAAAACCGCTTCAGTAACCTGACCGGTCAGAATTTTGTGAACGATGTGCTTACCAATGAAAACCTCGCTACTGCAGGTACCATGCTCATCTCAAACGATCTGCAACGGTTTAATTTATCCTCCTGGTATGGCCGTGGTAACTACGCCTACAAAGACCGTTACCTCCTTACTATCACTGCACGTGCAGATGGTTCCACCAAGTTTGGATCGGATAATAAATGGGCATTCTTCCCCTCCGGTGCATTGGCCTGGAAAGCAGGTGAAGAAGATTTTATCCGCAACCTCGGATTATTTTCTGAACTGAAATTCCGTGGTAGCTATGGTTATACCGGTAACCAGGGTATCAGTCCATATCAGACACTGGATCGCTATGGTTCCAATAAATACTATACGGGGTCTGTTTTTGAAACCGGTTTTGGTCCTGGTTTGGCAGGCGCCAATGATGAACAGGGCAGAACCATTGTAGCTGGCTTGGGTAACAATGCACTGAAATGGGAAACCACCAAATCCCTCGACGTGGGTGTGGATATAGGCTTCTTTAACCAACGGCTTACTTTTACGGCAGATTATTATATCAAACACACCAATAACCTGCTACGCCTGAAAACCATTGCGCCAAGTGCCGGTTACGACCGCCAGTGGATCAACGATGGAGAGATTGAAAACCGCGGGATAGAACTGGGACTGAATGCCAATATCATCAACTCCCGCGATCTGAACTGGAGCGTAGGTGGACTCTTCACCAAGAACCGCAACAAAGTACTGTCGATGGGTGAAAGTAACCAGGTGATGATAGGTACTTTATATGAATCTGTAAGACAACAGATCAGTACCTATACTGTTGATCAGCCTATGTTTGCATTCTATGGTTATAAAACAGATGGTATCATACAAACACTGGATGAAGGTATTAAAACAGGGCTGACTGGCGTAGATGCACAACCCGGCGAAATTAAATACCTCGATATTTCAGGGCCGGCTGGTGAGCCCGATGGTATCATCGATTCATACGACCGTACCATCATCGGTAATCCAAATCCTGATTTCTTCTACAGTTTTAATACAAACCTGAAATACAAACAATTTGATTTGTCACTCCAGCTATATGGTGTACAGGGTGGTGATGTATGGGATTTTCAGAAAATGACGCCCAGCCGGCAACTGCAACGCTGGACACCTGATAACCCCAGTAACGAATATCCACGGGCCAATGCTACCCGCGGTTACCGTGCTTCTGATTTTTACATGACAGACGGCTCTTTCCTGCGCATTCAGAATGTAACCATTGGTTACAACCTGAGCCCGGAAACAATAAAATATATCAAAAGCCTGCGCCTCTATTTGTCGGCCAACAACCTGTACACATTCACCGGATTCAATAAAGGCTTTGATCCGGAAGTGGGGGAAAGCGGTATTAATAACGGTGCTTATCCACGGCCCCGCGCAGTGTCTCTCGGTTTAAACGTTATTTTTTAATCCGCCAAAAAAACAGTCATGATATTCAGAAAATATACATTAACAGCACTGATCAGTATAGCCCTGTGCAGTGGTTGTTCTAAAATGGAGGAACAGCCATACGGTATGATCAACTCCAAAACTTTTTATAAAACAGCAGATGATGCCCGGTCGGCTATTATCTATGCTTACGCTATATTACCGGAAGTAGGATATTATTCAAGAGGATATTACATCGTTACAGAACTGCCTACTGAAATCCTTTCTCAGAAAGGCGATGCGGGCGTAGGTAACCTGGAACTGGATGAATGGAGAACTACTTCCACCAACTCAGACCTGGATAATATCTGGACCTATATGTACCGCGGTGTAGCCCGTGCAAATGCCGTTATCAGCAATGTGCCTGGCATTCCCGGTATGGACGAAACGGAACGCAATCAGATCACCGGTGAAGCCCATTTTTTAAGGGCCCTGCATTTCTTCAACCTGGTACGTATGTTTGGTAAAGTACCACTGCGGACTACCACCATTGAAAACGCTTCGCAGATACCTATAGCATTGTCTTCCATCAGTGATGTGTATGACCAGGTTATCAGCGACCTGAAAGCAGCGGAAGGACTTATTACCAAAGAACGGATCAGCGAAGGTCGTGCTAACAAGCCTGCTGTACAGGGTTTGCTGGCAAAGGTATACCTATACCTGGCTTCAGCGAAAGTATCCGGCGCACCCGGTTATGAATTTGTTGCCAATGCAGATGAAATGTATACACAGGCGAAATTGTACGCCGGTAAAGTGATCAACGAACAAACCACGTTTAATTTTACAAACAGTCTTCCGGATATTTATAACATTGATATCTACAAGAAAGCGGCTGTTACAGAACACATCTTTGATGCCGCAGTAGATCGTAGCGGCGACCGCGAAGGCAGCTTCTCCAAATTGCCGAATATGTTCCTGCCGGCAGACCGGCCTATGACTATTTTGTATGATGCCCTGGACCCCGCCAGTGCGCCTACCAATATAGGTCAGGGTTGGGGACACTTCCGCACCGAAGCCGGATTTTATGCCAACTTTGCCAATGCCGATAAACGCAAATCGCAGCTCATCGTATCGCAGTATACCAATGGTGGCAATACTTATCAGCTGGACATCAACAGCAGCTCCCGTCCTTTTTCGCGTAAGTTTATTGATCCTGCCCGCATCGGTGATGCGTCCAGCGCCAATTCACCGATCATCCGGTATTCCGATATCCTGCTGGTGCTGGCTGAAGCCAGCGGCCCGACAACGGATGGTTATGCCGCTGTGAATAAGGTGCGCAACAGGGCCGGTATCGGTGACCTGAATCCCTCATTGGGTGTGCAGGCTTTCCGCGATGCCGTGATCAAAGAACGCTGCCTGGAAATGGCCTTTGAAGGCGATCGTTTGTTTGATCTGCGGAGAACCAACAGCATAGAAAAAGTGCTGGTGCAGCAATATGGTAAAACCATTACCAGCGGTGCTTATTTTTTCCCGATTCCGCAACGCGAAATAGATACCAATCCCTTAATGCAATAAATAAGATTTTACATGAGATATATACTTTCTTTTATAGCTGTTGCCGCCACTTTGGTTTTCAGCGGATGCACCAAAGATCCTTTTGAAGGCATACAAAGCCATGAGCGGGCTATAGAGGCTATTACACTAGGTGGTGGACTCATACAGGTAGGTCCGGCTGCTATTGACAGGGCCGCCGCAAAAGCATCCGTGAAGGTGCTGGTACAACCCAATACAGACCTGAGTAAGGTGGTGGCAGAGATCCAGACTTCCTACAAAGCCGGGGTAAGCCCCGGTAGTGATCAGCCACTGGATTTTACCGCAAGCAACAACCAATACAAATATACCATCACTTCCGAAGCAGGCGATACCCGCGAATGGACTGTAGAGATTATTCCCTTTACCGAAACCCTGCTGGGCACTTACTCCGTACAGGCGTTATCGTTATATGGCGGTACGGGTCCGGAATATGGCGGAGGCGCTGTGATGAAGCTCACCGACAAACCCTGGGTATGGCCCGCCAACGATGGTCCGGAAAAGGAACTGGATAACACACTTACCTTTGAATATACCGGTATCACACCCGATGGAAAAACTACCGGTACGGTAGATAACAAAGCCGGAGCGGATGGGGCCTACGCGAATTTTATCTTTAACAACCCGCTCACCGATGTAAATGGTTTTTACAGAACTATCCCCAAAGGAGTGAGCACCTGGGAAAGGGATTACGCCAATAATACCGTAACATTTATCAGCCCCGAAGGTAAAAGGAGCAGTGCCATTTTTACCGGTGCAAAAACCATTGACCTGGGAAATGGTCAATCAAAAACAATTACCGATAACGCTTTCGACTTTACTTTAAGCGGGGTAGATGACTGGGGAAATATTTATTCAGATTATGACAAGTTCGTCAAAAATCCCCGGAGATACTGGATTGAAGTAAAAAAGAACCCGTAATTTAAAATTAATATGAAGCAGATGAGTTTTTATACCTTATTATTTTCCGCTGTACTCAGTATGGCGGCGTGTAGTAAAAGTAATAACACCACTACAACGCCGCCGGAGAAAAAAGATACTGTCATCAATACCGGGTTCAAAACACTGGATTACCTGTATAGTATTTCGGGCAAAAAAACGTTGTCCGGTATCCATAACCGGGAACCCAATGCTACTCCCGCCCGGTGGACGGAAGAAATAAAAAATACGACCGGCAAATACCCGGCCTTGTGGAGCGGTGACTTCCTGTTCCAGGCAGATAACATCAACAACCGGCAGATCATGATAGATGAAGCCGTACGGCAGTGGAACAAAGGCGCCGTGATCAACCTGATGTGGCATGCCTGCAACCCGGCCAATACACAACCCTGTGGCTGGGATGATGGCAAAGGTGTACAAAGCCGTCTTACCAATGAGCAGTGGACAGAACTGTGTACAGACGGCACTGTCCTCAACGGCAAATGGAAAGTGATGATGGATGAAGTATGCGTGTACCTGCAACAGCTGGAAGATAAAGGCGTGGAAGTGCTTTGGCGCCCGCTCCATGAAATGAACCAGGGCGTATTCTGGTGGGGCGGCCGCTCCGGTCCTGATGGCACCCGTAAATTATGGCAGCTCATGCGCGACTACATGACCAAAACAAAAGGACTCTCCAACCTGATCTGGGTATGGGATATCCAGGACTTCCCTTCACTGGCCAACGATGTAAGCGGCTATAATCCGGGTGCAGCATATTTTGATATGGTAGCACTGGACATTTATGATGACGGAAGCGGTTATTCCCAATCTAAATATGAAGCAATGGTAAAAGCCGCTGCCGGCAAACCTATGGCCATAGGGGAGTGCCAGCGGTTGCCTACCGCAGCGGAATTGAGGAATCAGTCACGCTGGGTGTTTTTTATGGGATGGTCTGAACTGACCTTCTCCAAAAATTCAACCGCAGAAATCAATAATCTATATTCAGCAGATAATATCATTACACTGGATAAGATGCCTGGATGGAAATAAATTTTAAAAGAATGATGAGTGCTGCGCTTGTATGGGGATATTTACTTCCTGTGCAGGCGCAGCATCGTTTATCCGTGAGTGTTGCACCGACTTTCAGTACCAGTAACTTTCAATGGTCCATTGCCGGCAACAACGCAGGCACTAACCCCAATGTATACTCCGAATTGCGCTGGAACAATATACAGCGTGCAGGCCTTGGCATTACCGCCAGTTGGCATTTTATGAAACGCTTCGATGTGAGCATCCAGCTTGCTGAAAATTATACGATCGCAGGAGAAGCCACTGATACAGATTATAAGGAAGATAACAGGCATAACATCGCCTATCACGGCACATTTAACAGTAACAAGGGTAATCATACGCTGCTGGCAGTCAGTGCAGGCTACACGCTTCCGCTGGGCGGGAATAGCAGTCTCACGTTTTATCCGGGGTACACCTTTAGCAGGGAAACGTTGTATCTCCTGCCGGCAGATGCGTTTGCGCCGGCTGATCTTCGTTCTACCTATACCGTTACCTGGAAAGGAATCATGACAGGCATCTCCCTAAAAAAATATATTACGTCAAATCTTTTTGTTAAGCCCGGTATTCGCTATTACCAGTTAAAATATCTGGCTACGGCCAACTGGAACTTAATCCCACAATTTAACCACCCATTAAGCTTTGCACACAACGCAAATGGCTATACGCTGGAACCTTCCCTGCAACTGGGTTATAGAGCTTTGTACGTTTCCTGCGCATATACTTACCGAACTACGGGAAGGGGTGTGGAAAAATTATATTTGAATACGGGAGCAATAAAAGAAACACAGTTCAACGGAGCGGAACAAAAAATCTTGCAGCTCAGCATTGGCTTCACTGCAAGATTTCTACAAAGGAAGGGGCACTAGAAAGTCGTCATGCTGTACATTTCAATCTGCTGACCAGTAGGGCTGGAGCCACCATACCAGTGGTTGGTACCTACAAAATAAAACCAGTTGTTGTAGTAGCTGCCGCTGTTGTTGGTAAGGGTAAATTGGTAGTTGCCATCCACGTAGAAATCTACCTGGTGCGTGTTACTGCTTTTCGCCTGGCATTTAAAAGTGTGGTAGCCGTTGTCGTTTACGGAAATGGTTTGATACTTGTATTGCCCGCCTCCCTGGAGATATCCTTTCAGGACATTATCGTTCAGCGTTTTTACAAATCCCATTTCATTGCCATTCCACTGTGATACATTGTCGGCCAGGAATACTGCCTGCTCGCTGGCGCTGCTGTAGGCATTGCTGCCACCTTTAAAACAACCATAAAACTGTAACCCGGTGGCGGTTTGTCCGCCGTTTTGCTGCGCAGCATCAATGTCCGTGCTGCAGTTGCCTACCGGTACGCAGATTCCATTGGAGCCGGAAATGTTGTAAGGAACACCGTTGCAGGTACCCCATAGACTAAAGGCGCTTTGAGGTACTGCAGCGCGTGCAATAGTGTTGGTTGCTTCTCCGTTGGAAGCAACATCTTTTTTACAACCGGTGCCCACGAAGATCAGCAGGGCACAGGCGGAAGCAATTGTGCGTGTTTTCATAACATATTTATTGAGGGTGTAATAAAAAACGATATGAAAAGGCTTTGTGCACTACGCGTTACTTCACGGTTTCAGACAAAGAGAAAGCCTGGTTTTTTTGGATCAGTTTAGATAATGTTTCAACGGAAGCAGCAGAGCGGTAACCGTCTGCGGCAGTGTGTATGCAATAGTCTACCAGCTGATCAATACTGGAAGTAGCTACATGTACGCGGGTATCACTGGAAGCATAATAAATAAATACCTGTCCGTTGTCGTCAGCAATCCAGCCATTGGCGAATACTACATTGGATACGTCGCCCACTCTTTCGCTGCCTTCCGGCGCCATAAAATAACCGGCTGGTTTGTAAATCACTTTGGCTGGATCTTGCAGGTCTGTCATGAATAAATAAAGGGTATAACGCAAACCGGCAGCAGTATTGCGAACGCCATGCGCCAGGTGCAGCCAGCCCTGCGGAGTTTTGATGGGCGCAGGTCCCTGGCCATTTTTGGCTTCTGCAATGGTGTGATATACTTTGTTGTCAATCACCTGCTCCTGGTCTATTACGGCATTTTCCATACTACTGCAAAAGCCCACGCCGATACCACCACCTTTCCCTGCTTCAATAAAACTATCCTGTGGCCTGGTGTAGAGCATATATTTTCCTTGTACATATTCGGGATGCAATACTACATTTCGTTGTTGCGCGGCCGTAGTTTTCAGGTCGGGAAGACGTTCCCACTGCTCCAGGTTGCGGGTACGCACAATACCACATTGCGCAATGGCAGCAGTCTGGTCACCCGCTGTGGCAGCGGGGTCCCGGCGTTCGGTACAGAAAAGTCCGTATAGCCATCCGTCTTCATGCGCGGTGATCCGCATATCATACACATTGGTATCCGGCTGGGTGGTTTCGCCGATATGCAGCGGGAACGGACGGAAAGCAAACCCACTGGTACCGTTGTCACTTTCTGCGATGGCAAAAAATGATTTCCTGTCCCAGCCTTCCACCCTGGCTACCAGTACATATTTATCATTGAACTTCACAGCACCGGCATTGAAAACGGCATTGATACCAAAACGTACCATCAGGAACGGATTGGTGGCGGGGTCCAGGTCGTAGCGCCAGCACAGGGGTGTATGCTCTGCGGTGAGTACCGGGTATTCATAGCGAGAGAAAATACCGTTGCCGGTTTCTTCTTTCCGGTTAGGACGGTTAAGCAATCGTTCATGTGCCTGTTGTAATGCTGTCAGTCTTTCAGTAAAGGACATATTGACTTATTTATCTTTTGAAAAAATTAAAATGGTTTCCTGTTTTCCTGCCAATGCAAATCCCGGTATCCTGATATCATTATCAGCAACAGCAAAAGTTTTGTTTTCCATGGAATGGGTTGCCGGGGAAAACTGCTGCAACCGGTAGTTGGCGGGTAGCGACAAGCGGATACTGCTTGTTTGTGTACTGTCGTTATGATTGAGCAGGTACACATAATAACTGTCACCGCATTTCAGCGCATAAGCTTCGAGTGTACCGGCGCTCACGGTTATTTTTTCGAAATTGCCCTGCCCATCGCGCAGCATGCGGTCGCTGATCATTCTTACACTTCTGAAGTAGGGCGTCATTTTTTCATTGTCAAACATCTCCCACCACCACGACATAGGTAGTATGGGTGTAGGGCTGAACATCCCGTACCACAAACCTCTTTTATAGTCGTAGTTTGCTTCTTTGGCGTATTTCACGTCCTGGTCTTCCCAACGGAAACCGAACTCGCCAACTACGTATGGTTTGTTATAGGTCTGTATATAATCGGGGTAGATGCCCGGTATTTTTTCCGTGTGTTTATAGATATGTTTCTGATTGAAATCGATGTATGGAATGCTGTTTAAACCGATGATATCCCGGTGTGAAACGCTGGTGCTGACCAGGTGCTGATAGGGATCAATATCTTTCAGGTAGCGGCTCATTTCAAGATGCCATTGCGCAATGGTGCCCAGTGGAATGATGATGCTGTCCTGTGGTGTGAAGGCGGCATTATCTACTTCATTAAAAAATTCCCACACTGCAATGCTGGGACTGTAACCCCACCTGGCTACGATGTAGCGAAGCTTGTTTTTATACTGCTCCTGTGCGGCCTGCATGGTGAAGAAGTCTGCCGGATCTTTTGCGGGGCCGCCATTTTTCTGGTTGTAGTTGCTGTTGTTCCAGCCACCGCCCTGCATGAGATGACCGTGCCAGTCGATGGAAAGCATAAAATATAATCCGAGGGAATCGCACATATCCACCAGTTCATCCATTCTTTTGATAGCGCCGGGATTGAAGTAGGCGTCGGAAGATTGATAACGTTTGGTACCATGTGGCTTTTTCCATTCCAGCGGCAGGTTCCAGTAGCACATCCAGGTGCGGAAGAAATTGGCACCGTTGCGGGCCAGTGATGGCAGCAGGTAGTCGTAAGTCCATTTATCATCTTCAAAGCTGCGGGACTCCCACGCTACATTTTCACCGATGCCGCGGAATAATTCACCATTATCAAAACGAAAAGTCCACAGATCATTTTTATGCAGGAAACCTTTGCCGGTACCGGGTTGCACGGTGAATCGGGTATTTACTGTAGTGGTCACTGCACTGCTGTCGGTTAAACGAAAAGTATATTGATAGATACCGGCTTCCTGCGGAGTGAAGCGGGCTTTCCAGGTGCCGTTATCGAAGTAACAGGGCAGGAGCAGTGGTTTTCCGGTGGGGGATACCAGCAGCATATCCAGGCTTACCTGTTTTTGATTGTAGGGATTCGTGTAAGCGGCTGTAAGGGTAATCTCCCAGGCTGATCTTTCAAATTGTGTAATGGTATTGTTTAGCTTTTTAACGGAGTGAATAACCGGGTCAGCCCATGAATGGCTGTAAACAGCCAGCAGGGAACAAAGCAGCAATAACCTTGCGGTAAGTTTCATTTGTCGTTGATTGTTGAATAAGACAAATGTAGAAAAGCATCGAAGGGGCTTTCGATGCTTTTTTGATGAATGTTAATGTTATCCGGAAGTGATTACCGTACTGCTTTTTTTCGTGCAATAAATTCTTTGGGGCCTACGCCATATTGTTTGATAAAGCATTTATCGAAATAGGAGTGGCTGTTAAATCCTACTTCAAAAGCTACCTGGTTAATCGTAAGATTACCTTCCAGCAGCAGTTGCACGCCTTTGCGCAGACGAATAGCTTTGATGAATTCATGAACGGTTTGACCGGCGAGTGATTTTACTTTATTGTACAACACGGTGCGGCTCACGCACAATGCTTTGCTGATCAGCTTTGCATCCAGTTCTGCATTGGACATATTGGCTTCTATAAAATGAATGAGGTCATGCAGGAACTGCTGATCCATATCACTGATCATGTGGCTGTCTGCCGGCAGCGGTGTATCATTGAAGATCTGATCCCTCACGCGTTGGTAAATGGTGTCCTGTTTTTGCAGGAAATTGAGTAGTACTTGCAGGAGCACTTCTTTTTTAATGGGTTTGGTGAGATAGGCTTCTGCGCCCGCTTCGTAGCCGCTTGCCTGCATACCTGTTTCCCATTGGCTGGTGAGGATAATGACCGGGATATGACTGGTAACGGTTTGTGATTTTATGGATTTACAGAACTGTAATCCGTTCATGCCGGGCATGAGCAGATCGGTGACGATGATCGCAGGTAATTCTTCCAATGCCAGTGAAAGCCCTTGCTCCCCGTTTTCTGCTTCAAATATTTCAAATACATCAGATAATAACAGGCGCAGATAGTCGCGCATTTCCTTACTGTCTTCTACAATCAGTATTTTTTTACCTTTAATTTTCAGGTAGGTTTCGGTAGGCAACGCCTGCCAGAACTCTGCTGTAAGCGCATTGCTACCACTTTCTTCGGCTACCGGTAAAGCAACGGGCGGGTTATTGGAAATAGGAAACGTGAGGGTGAAGATGGAACCCTTTCCGGGTTCACTACTAACGGTAATGGATGCATGATTTACTTCCAGGAAATCCTTTACGATCAGTAAACCCAGTCCTGTTCCTTTCTCACCGGCAGTACCGGTTTGTACGGATGATTTATTAATGTGAAATAATTCATCCAGCTGTTCCTGTGTCATACCGATACCGGTATCGGATATACGAAGCATAATATTTTCCGGTGTAGTCGTTGACGTGATCGTGATTGCGCCATTGTAGCCGGTAAATTTTACGCTATTGGAAAGGATGTTGCGGATCACTACATCCACCATCTGCTGGTCAGCATAGATCCAGTGCTGTTCATCCAGCTGCTGGGTAACCGCAATATTTTTATTCGTGATCTGCGGGGATAACAGCTTCAGGTTATTCTGAACAATCGCCGCCACGTTGGCGTCAACGGGGGCGTAGTCCATGCGTTGGGATTGCGACATGGACCAGCTTAACAGGTTTACCAGCAGGTCAAACACGGCCGATGAGGACGCGTGCATATTGGCTACGTACTGTTGCAGGGTGCGGGTATCTGTTTTGCCCAGCTGCGCTTCCATAAACCCGGAGAGCTCTTTTAAGGCCACCACCGGGTTTTTCAGGTCATGCGCCAGTACAGAGAAAAAATAATCTTTTGATTTATTTACTTTTTCCAGTTCTTCCACGGCTTTTTCCAGTTCCTGGTTCTGGTTGGAGATCTGTTGTTGTTGGACAAGAATTTTATCTGTTTGCCGCACTATTTCAGAATAGGAGACTTCCAGTTTTTCTTTTTGCATGGTGATCTCATCATTCTGCTCCACGAGGGAATTATTGGTTTCCTGCAACCGGGCGGTTTGTCGCCGCACTTCTTCTTTCAGTTGCTGGTTGCGTTTTTTTACGGTAGCAATCCGTTGATAGAAGATGGTGGTTATGCCCAGGATGATGATCATGGCCAGCCCGGTTTTAAACCACCAGGTTTGCCACCAGTATGGCTGGATAATGATGGTAAGGGCCCTGCCTGGAGGTTGCCAGGCGCCGTAGGTATCGGTATAGCGTACCTGTAGCCGGTAGGTGCCGGGTTGCAGGTGTGCGAAAGATATTTTGCGCTCATCGATCACATCTATCCACTCATCATAATAACCTTCCAGCCGGTAGCTGTATTTTATTTTCGGAGGGGCGTAGAGGTTAATAGCCGCAAACCCGATAGAAAAGTAGGACTGTTTCTGCGTGAGTGTTAGTGTATCGGTGAGTCCCAGTATTTTTTGTAGCGGCGACTTCGGCGCACCCGGTTGTTGCAGTTCCCCAAAGATATACAGGTCGGTGAAGTAGAAATATACCGGCGTGTTGACAGGAGTAATGCGTGCGGGGTTAAACCCGCTGAATCCTTTGGGGCCGCCAAAGTACAAGGTACCGTCATCACCTTTTAAAGCTGCCTTCTGGAAGAATGTTTTTTCGTAGAGTCCATCGTTTTTATCATAGCGGTGTGTTTGCAGGGTGGCAGGGTCCAGTGATATCAGTCCTTCGTTGGTGCTGATCCATAATTTATTTTCTGCATCGCAGATGATTGATTTCATGGACTCTGGCAGGGGGAGTTGTTTGTTCAGGTGGGTGAACGACTGTGAAGTTTCGTCAAACCTGTCCAGCCCCTGTTCGGTGACTACCCATATGCGGCCCTGCTGATCTTCCGCCACCATATTCACGGAATTGCCGTTAATACTGGCGGGGTTGTCGCTATGTTCATAGTGTTGCAGGGTTTTACCATTATAGATAAATAGTCCGCTGTAAGTGCTGATCCATATTCTTTTCCGGCTGTCTTTAAAAAGATGGTTTACCCAGGCAGGTTCCTGCATATTAAAAGGATAGACCGTATTATTTTTATAATGGATAAACTGCCGGTTGTTCAGTTGGTAGGCTACGAGTCCTTCGCCGTGCGTGCCGATCCATAGAACGCTGTCGTCCGGCAGGATGGTTTTTACATCGTTATTGATGAGGGAATTGGCATTGAGGGGATCGTGCAGGTAGCTGTGTGTTTGACCGGTAGCCGGATCATATTCTTTCAGCCCTTCTGCCCAGGTGGCTACCCAGATGTGGCCGGCGCGGTCACCTTTTACATCATTTACGGCCATGGAACCGAAGAGGGGGCCGGCCTGCAAAGCATGATTGGGTTTTGCAGGGTCATATAGTACAACACCGCTGCCGGCGGTACCTATCCACAAACGGTGTTGTATATCTTCATAAAAAGAAGTCACAACGGTGGTACGTAAACCGGGGATGTCATTGTTGCTGGTCAGGTAATTACTGAATACATTTTTTTTACTGTTGGTAGTAAAAATGCCATAGCCTGCGGAGGCAAACCATATATTTCCAAACTGGTCTTCGGTGATAGATGTAATGGAATTCACCCGGTCATGCCCGTTGTTTTGCGCCTGACTGGATACGGGCATGGGTGTAAACGTGCCTTTATTTACCAGGCAGAGGTCTTCCCGGCCAACGCCTATCCATATATTTTCATCGGCATCCTGGTAGATGCAGCGGATATTGCTGTGTGTGAAGCGGGGACTATGGGAAAGGTTGTCGAAGGCGCCGAGCAGGTTTCCCAGGCTATCGAGTACGCCAACACCTTTATCTTCTGTACCTATCCATACGCGTTGTGCTTTATCGAGCAGGATGCTCTGAATTTTATTACTGGGGAGGGCGTTAGGATTATCAGGTGAATTCCGGAAAGAACGAAAGGAGTGGGTGCGGGTATTGAATTTAAGCACTCCTTTATTGAAGGTGCCTGCCCATATATTGTTATCGGGGCCCGCAGCCATGCAGAAGATAACGTTTTCATCGCCCTGCGCCAGGAACCAGTCGCCCTTCCTTTTCGCGGCATCGTAGCGGCAAAGGCCATTGGAGGTGCCGAGCCAGAGTTGTTGCTGCGCATCTTCTATGATGGCATTGATGGGTGTTTTATTCTTTTGTCCGTTGATGGGCATTCTTTCAAAAACATCCCGTGAGCGGTCGTACAGGTTCAGTCCATCGATGGTGCCTACCCATAACCGCCGGTGGCTGTCTTCAAAAATGGAATAAACGATGTTATTATTTAAACTGAGACTATCCTTTTCCTGGTGTCCGTATTTTTTAATAGAATATCCGTCCCAGCGGAATAGTCCGTCGAAGGATGCCAGCCAGATGAAACCGTAAGAGTCGTGAATAATCTTCTGATAGTCGTTTGTCAGCAGACCATTATCCGTGGAATGGTTGTAAAAATTATAATTCGTGGTTTGTGCGCTGGCAGCAGACACCATTAACACCAGTACAATTGTCCGGAGAGTTTTAAATAACATGATGGAATGACGGCCTGAATTTTTTAATGATCTGATCAAATGTATTTAAATATCCTGTTGTGATCATCTGTGATTTAGTATTTATTATATATGTTATATGTATTTTATTGAGATGTAAATATCTATTGGTCCATGATTTTTCTCTGAACCATAGTTCAAGAATTCTGCACTGTACAACAAGGTTTATTGGCTGGTTTTCAAGAAAACGGGACTGTGGAGCAAGTTGGAAATGAGGGGTAATCATAATATTGGAAACGGCCGTATTATTTCCATGTTATTGTTTAAAACAGAAATTCCATGTTAAACGAAAGCTACCTGTTCAAGAAAGTGATGCGGGAAATTACTCCGCTGACAGCCAATGATTGTTTTTCTATTTTCTCCCGCAGGAAGAAAGAGTTTACTTTTCCTTTGCATAGCCATGAAGAAATGGAACTGAACCTGATCCTGGGTGGCGCGGGCACGCAGCGGATCATCGGTGATCACATGGGCGACATTACAGATGCGGAGCTGGTCCTGGTTGGGTCTAATTTGCCGCATGGCTGGTTTACACAGGGCCTGGCGGATAAAGAGATCCTGGAAGTAACCATCCAGTTTAACCGGGAACTGTTTTCCCAGGGCTTCCTGGATAAAAACCAGTTATTACCTATCCGGAAACTGTTCGATAACGCCAAACGGGGCATCCTCTTCGATGAGGAAACCATAAAGGCCATCGCGCCAGCTATCATTGCACTGGAAAAGAAAAATGGTTTCGACTCTTTTCTACAGCTGTTATCTTTATTACATGACCTGTCTATTGCCCGGAACACCCGGTACCTGTCAGACCCCTCTTTTTGCAAAGAGATCATCAGCTATGACAGCGGGCGGTTGGAAAAGGCGTTTGATTATATGAACCGTAAATATGGTTCACCCATTACCCTTACAGAAATTGCCCGCATCGCCAATATGTCGGAAGCAGCTTTTAGTCGGTTTATTAAAACGCATACCGGCTATACGTTTACGGAAAATCTTACGGAAATCCGGTTTGGTCATGTTACCCGGATGCTGATATCCACGCAGCAGTCTATTGCAGAAATTGCGTATAAGTGTGGGTTCAATAACATGGCGAACTTTAATAAGCTTTTTAAAAGAAGGAAAGGATGCACGCCAAAAGAGTTTAAGGGGACTTTTAACCGGCAAAGGGTGGTGGTGTAGGGGAGGTGTTATGTATTAAATTGATTAAATTCATAAATTAATTGATTTTTTACATAAATTTCGGTAACTTTATTTATGAGAGTATTACATATAGCTGCTGGTAAATACCAGGAAGCCAGCGTTTCTCTCCTTCAGAAAGGTGAATGGACAGGTACCTTAAAGAAAAGGTTCGATTTTGATTGGGAAAAGGAGGAACAGTATGAAGTTTATAAGATTACGGTTACCGGAGATAATAGTATTCAAGGATTAATGTCTTTACTAACTATAGCACCCGAACTTCGGCTCGAGATTAGATTGTTGGAATCTGCCAGGGAAAATATAGGTAGTGCTAAAGTATATGATAGAATTGCTGGCTGCTTGATTGCTTTTGCTTGTAAGCTGGCTTTTAAGAGGGGATTTGGTGGATTCGTTTCACTGGTACCTAAAACGGAATTAATAGCGCATTATATTGCAAAGTATAACTTCTTCCCGCAAGGAAAGCATCTTGCAATTGACGGCGATGCTTCATTTACACTTATTACTGAATACCTTGAAAACGATAGTAAATGAAAACGATAAAACATACCGATAAGGAGCTTGCGGAGGCAAATATATTTCCTCATGGTCTTTCTGAAGAAGAAAAGGCAGCAGCAGATAAAGAATTGTTGGCGCTACGTATAGAAAGATGGAATAAGAGGAGTACGCAGGAACAATTAAGAGATCAGCTATTACAGCTGAAATATCAAATGGAAAGTGTAACTGGTGCTTTACTATACCAGGAAGAGCTGCATTTTGGTTACTTTCTTTCCTCTTATATTCAAATAATTCGCAAAAAACAAAAGGAATTTGCACAGGAAATAAGTCTTGATGAAACTCGTTTAAGCCGTATCATTCATAGAAAGGAATCCCCCAATGATGAGTTGTTTATTAGGCTGGAATTGCATTCCAGAAATACTATACCAGCATTAAACTGGTTCATGCTGGCGGAAAAAGAGAGAGCCTATTATATAAATACAAGTAGTGATTTAAGGAAGAAGGAAAAGAAAAATGTTCTTAAAACAATAAAACTTTGATGATGTAAATCAGGCTATATAAGTGATCATTGTTGATTTATCAGACTTTTTAAAATCCCATTCAGAATAGATGTTCATAAATTGATAATTATGTTGAACTTTTTTGAAATAGTTTTATATATGATCAATGTACTGTTCAGAATCAAAACAGTTCGTAGAAGATATGCAAAAAAGTAATGAGTAGTAAAAACAGGCGTATAACATCGCAATAGGTAGCTATACAGTGGACCGACCCCAAATGCTTTACTACTATAATAATTAACGGGCTTCCTGCATGATAGGAGCCGACCAAGAAATTCAGATGCTTTACTGGTATAATAATTAACGAGCTTCCAGCGCAATAGCCTGGGTTAAAACCCCGGCTATTGTTATTATGCCAGTAAAGCATCCGCATTTGGTCCTGAAATATATCCCCACCCTATGATAATTTGCTGCTAATTATATATATTGTCAGAAAGACACTATTTCCCCAATCCCAGATGGTATTGAAGCCAGCTGGTAATAATGTTTATCACATGAAAAGAATACTGATGATCCTGATCCTCCTGCCTGTTGGTTTGATGGCGCAGGAGTTGTACAAGTTCCCTGCGGATGCTGATACCCGCTGGATCACCTTTGAAAACAGTTCCGGTGGCAAAGGTATAGCGGGTATAGAAAACAAAGGTGCAAAGGGTCATCCCTGCGATACCTTGAAAGCAGGAGCCAGTGTAACGCTGATGGACTACCAGGGTGCCGGGGTCATTAACAGGATCTGGTTAACTATCTCGGAAAGAAAGCCGGAAGTTTTAAGGTCCATTCGTATTGATATGTATTGGGAAGGTGCTACAAAGCCCGCGGTATCTGCACCTTTGGGCGATTTCTTTGGTATTGGATTAGGACTAAAAACACCCTTTCAATGTGCCTTGTTTTCCGATCCGGAAGGCAGATCATTTAACTGCAACATTCCTATGCCTTTTAATAAGAAGGCACGGATTGTATTGGTAAATGAATCCTCAAAAACAGCATCGTTGTTTTATGAGATAAATCTTACGGCACAGAAAAAGCCACAAAAGGACTTACTATATTTCCACGCTTACTGGAACAGTAACAAACATACAAAGCTGGGAGATGATTTTGAAATGCTGCCGGCTGTTACTGGTAAAGGCCGTTACCTCGGCAGCAATATGGGAGTAATAGCAGATAAAACGTATGGCAATACCTGGTTTGGCGAAGGAGAGGTAAAAATGTACCTGGATGGTGATACGCAATATCCTACGCTGGCTGGTACGGGAACAGAAGACTACATCGGTACAGGCTGGAGCCAGGGCACCTTTGCCCATTTATACCAGGGCTGCCTGATTGCAGACGGACCAACGAGAGCCTATGCTTTTTATCGTTATCATATTCCCGACCCAGTTTATTTTCACAGTGGTTGCCGGGTAACTATACAACAGATTGGCGGCGGCGCAAGAGACCAGGTAAGAGAAGTGGTGGGCAAGGGCGCTCGCCTGAAACCTGTTACGGTATCAACACCTGCCGCGTTGGTGAAAATACTGGAACAACCCTCTTTTCCAAATCTCTCAGATGAAAAATTCCCTGATGGATGGGTAAATTTTTACCGGCTGGATAATTATTCTTCCACCGCATATTTCTATCTCGACAAACCGGAAAGTAACCTGCCTGCATTAGCCCCGTTGGCAGAACGTCTGGAAGGTATTACACCGGAAGTTCCATAGATGGCTATCATCGACAGTAGCAGTAGTCCGACCCATAGGGTCGGACTTTCGCCATATCAAAGCACATAAACCCTCCCCGCAAATTATCATATTGTTGCCCTGAATAACACCTACACTTTCCCTTCTTCTTTCCGATAGTTAAATACCCAATGCTTGCCATATTTATCGGTGAGTGCCCCATACTTTGCGCCCCAGGGCATATCTGTTAATGGTTCTGTTATTTTACCGCCAGCAGATAATTTTGTAAAGAAGGAATTTATCTGATCTTCATCTTCACAATTAATACAAAGGTGTACAGTATTACCTTCTATTCTTTTTTCTCTGCTCAGGTCAGAAGCCATTATTACGATATCACCAGATTTTAAATATGAATGCAATATATGGTCTTTCATTTCAGGGGGCATTTGTTTCGCCATTGCCGGCATTTCGCCAACGGTTTGTAGATCAAGTTGCCCACCTAAACATGCCTGGTAAAAATTCATTGCTTCGCGGCAATTGTTATCAAAATTTAGATAAGGATTTAATTGCGCCATTGTTATTGATTTATTTTATGATAAAAAAGGTATGAAGTGAATAAGATTTTACGCCTGCCTGTCACAAAAGTATTTGTTCTATACCCAACTACAAGGGTGGTAAAACGACAAGAAAAGGGGGTAAATGCGACATTTGTTGCATGTCTGAAAGCGGTTGGCTGAAGCAGGCTCAGAGGAAGAAATACTTAAAAAAAGTACTTTTGACATACCATTAGATTATTTCCCGGACGGGATAAATTTAAAATCATGTACATGTTCGATACGGCATCGTTGATCAAACTGGGAGGATCACTGCTTATATTTCTGGTAGTATATGGACAAACAGGATTGTTCTTTTGCTTTTTCTTACCCAGCGGAGGGTTTCTTTTTATGGGAGGGGTATTGGTAGCTACGGGACTATTGGATGATGGGTTGGTTACGGTTTGCGGCTTAGCTACTTTAGCAGCAGTACTGGGTAATCTAACTGGTTACTGGATCGGTCGGAAAGCGGGCCCGTTGCTGTACCGGCGGGAAGATTCAAGGTTTTTTAAGAAACAATACCTGTTGGCTGCGGAAGGATTTTATAAAAAGTATGGAGGTATAGCTTTGTCTATTGGATTGTTTCTTCCCCTTATCCGCACATTTGGTCCTATCGTTGGCGGTATCCTCAGACTTAGATTCGGGCACTTTTTGCTGTATGTTTTTATTGGCTCACTGTTTTGGGTGGTAAGTTTTACAATGGCGGGGTACCTGATAGGGAGTATGCCCTTCTTAAAGCCTTATCTCAAATATGTTGTTATCGGGATTGTGTTTGCAGTAACACTACCGGTTGCCATCAAAGTTTTCCGTGAATTCAGAAAACGTTCAACCGGTGGAAATGAACGGGGAGAAAGCAGTAAATAAACAGGAGTGATGAAATTAATGCACTTAATAATTACGCAGTTGTAAAACCTGTACACGGCACAGGTTTTACAACTACGTATATGTTGTTTTGATCAGGAGTATATCTCAGCGTTTTTTATTGGCGCCCAGGAGCAGCACCACGCCTACTATAGCTACTATGCCGCCTGCATATGTAGGCCAGCCTACCCATTTATTTTCTGTTTTGTTCACTTCCAACGGACCAACATCAAGTACTTTCTTCTGGGTTTGAACAGAAAAGCCACGGATAATGACCATGGTAATACCTGCAATAATCAGAACAATAGCTAATATTTTCATAGTAGATAATTTAATGAAACAGGTAGCAAGTGTTGTGCCATACCGTTTTCATATCGCTATTGTGGAATGGTGTGCTGCCATGAAAGCAGTCACCGTGGCTATAAAACTACTGTATGTTCAAACCCTTGAACCACGCTTCTGCATTCTTGCGGTATATTTTGTCTATGACCGATTTGGGTAGTTTCAGCCCCGTAAATTTTCCTTCAAATGAAGATGAATGCAGGGTGTCGCCGGTAGCCAGAAAAGCCCAGTCCCGCAGCCAGGCTTCGTGTATGAATTTGCCTGCTTCGGCTGAAGGTTTGCTGTCGTCTGTAATCCGGTCGGTGCCATATAGCAGCCGGTCCTGGTAGCGGATAAAGAAATCATGTACTTTCTGCCAATCCTTCATGGCAAGAAATTGCAGGTCCGATATTCTTGCCGCCATATCTACGGCCATATTAGGCAGCTTGTCCAGGTGCATAGCCAATGTATCGGTGTTCCACTCCAGGCTGCCCAAATGGGCGCCTACAAACCGTAGTCCGGGGTGTTTCTCCAGCATATGATCTCTCGCCGCCATCTGTTCTTCATAAGATGGATGGTCGGGATGAGCGAACATATGATATTCCGGGTGCCGGGTATAATATTTCCTGTTGGAATTCATCTGCATCTGATCAAGTGGCAGCCAGCAATCTTTAGGCTCGCCCAGGTGGCCGATTACAGGGATTTCTGCTTTGGTGAGAAAGTCCAGCACTTCATCAAACCGGGGATTGTCTATCATCACAAAATGTCCTTTCGTATCCTTCAGGTCCATACCGATATTCTTGTAGATCTTAACGGCGATAGCTCCTTTGTCTATGGACATTTTCAGCTTGTCAATGGTTTTACTGCTCCAGTCACGGTTATTCCAGCCATCTACAGAAAAAGTAGTGGCAAACGATACATACTGAGGAAATTGTGTCTTTTGCTGTATGGCAAATTGTTCCTGCGCTTCCATTCCGGGTTCTTCATCCACTACAATCGTTAACAGCCGGAAATTATCTTCCCTGGCTATATGTACTAAAGTGGTATCGGTAGTACGGATATGCACATGTGCATCTATTTTCCTTACAGCTGCATAATCAGCGGTGGTATAATAGGTGGCCGTGTCGGCAGTTGTTTCCTGGTTGGTTGTTTGTCCGCCGCAGCTGCATATAAGCAGCAGCAGAGGACAAAGCAGGTATTTGTGTTTTTTAATAAGCATAGCTGTGGGTAGTTTATCTCCATTGCATGAGTGCTGCATTCAGTACTTCCTCTACACGTCGCCGTGGTTTATGAAAAGAGATCATACCGTGTCCGGGAACCATTATATCCATATCAACGCGCGCAAATTTCCGCAGCGATTCGATATAGATTTTTTTGTTGAAATCAATGGAGCCGCCCCATCCAAAATCGCCTGCCAGTAAAGTACCGATTACGTCGCCACTGATCACCACCTTTTTATTGTCCAGGATAAAATTATAGGCGGTGCAGCCCATGCTATGACCTGGCAGATGCATCACCCCGATTTCCACGCCCAGTAAATGCAGGGTTTGGCCGTCAGTCAGTATTTCATCTACGGTTACAGGCGTAAAAATTTTATGGTATAAATAGCCGCAACAACGCTCATCACCGGAAGCGACCGAATTGGCCGTTTCTTCTATGGCCAGCAATTTAACGCCCATTTTTTTCAGGATATGTGCGCCGCCGGCATGGTCTAAATGAGGATGGGTAAGGATGCAATATTTGATTTGCCCGGGCTGCAATCCCCAATATTTCATGTTTTCAAATATCTGTTCCATGGTATCGCCACAGCCAGAATCAAACATGATTAAGCCTTGCGGCGTTTCCAGTATATAAGAATTTGCATCGTTCCATAACGCTCCCGGCTCATCGAAAGTAATACCATTTATGTCGCCGCCAACTTGATAAAGTCCTCTTAAAATCTGCATACGCTTGATTCGGTTTTTAAAATATATGATGGCTCCAACAATACAACTGCTAAAGCTTCATTCAAAAAAGCACGCTAAAATATAGTAAAAAGGAACGTGATTATTGCCCTTCATTGGCTTTATTCTGTACTATATTATCAATTGGATTCCTAAACTATTCCTGAATATTATTCTGCCCACAGAAGGGTGATGAATCATTTTTTTTACCTTATTTTTAGTAAAACTATATTATTGCCCACAAGCCATGAAACCGCATTTTCATAAAGTCCCACAGTCGATTCAGACTTCTTTCAGCATACGGCATGATGTAGAACCTAACTTTGGTACTATATGGCATTATCATCCTGAACTGGAGTTACATTATATTATCCGGGGAGAAGGTGTTCGTTTTACCGGAGATAAGATCAGCAACTTTTCAGCAGGGGAGATGATCCTGCTGGGTGAAAATATGCCACATACCTGGCATTGTAAGGAAGAATATTTCGAGGAGGGGTCCAACAAGCGCGTAGAGGCCATCGTATTACAGTTTCTGCCAAACTGTATGGGAAGCGATTTCCTGTTCCTGCCTGAAGCACACCTGTTGTTAAAGCTCTTTGAAAAAGCGAAGAAGGGAATGGTTATTCATGGCGATACACATAAGAAGCTTTCCGGTTTGCTGTTCCAGATGGTAAATGCGGAAAGACTGGAAAAGGTGGTGATGCTGCTTTCCATTCTCAACCTGCTCTCCGAAACAGAAGATTATACTTTTATCAGCGCCACCTATTCTTTTCATCCGCCGGACAAGCAGGAAAAGGATAGATTAAACGCCGTGTACAATTATACATTATCAAATTTCAAACAGGCCATTACACTGGAAGAAATAGCGGCTATCAGCAATCTTACCGTTACCTCTTTTTGCCGTTATTTCAAGTTGATGACGCATAAAACCTATTACGATTTCCTGACGGAAGTACGTATCAGCCATGTATGCCAGCATTTGATAGAAGATAAATTGTCCATTCCTCATATTTCCAGTCAGTGCGGATTTCTTAATATCTCCAATTTTTACCGACAATTTAAAAAGGTAACCGGCCTTACACCAGTTAATTATAAACGGAATTATCTACAGGTAAAAACATTTTCCTAACGGAGACGGATATCCGGCGAATAATAAATAACCATTACATAAAATTGCAGACCTTTACCCTTTTTTAATTTTGAAAAACAGGTAAGATGGATACATCATTTAACCATACAGCCCTTAAAGGGAAAGTAGCCCTGGTAGCCGGTGGAACACGTGGCGGTGGCCGGGGAATTGCGGTGGAACTGGGTGCAGCCGGCGCAACCGTATATGTAACAGGCAGGACTACACGTGAACAAAGATCCGAATACGACCGCCCGGAAACGATTGAAGAAACAGCAGAGCTGGTAAATGCCGCCGGCGGACATGGCATTCCTGTAAGGGTGGATCACCTGGTACACGAAGAAGTAGCGCAACTGGTGCAACGGATCGAAAAAGAACAGGGCAGACTGGATATCCTCGTGAATGATATCTGGGGAGGAGAGAAGCTGATGGAATGGAACAAACCGGTATGGGAGCACTCACTGAAAAATGGTCTCCGCCTGCTGGACCTGGGCGTTAATACCCACCTCATTACGGCACACTATGCATTACCGCTACTGATCAAACAGCCAGGCGGCTTATTGGTGGAGGTGACAGACGGCACTGCCGAATACAATGCCGATCATTACCGCCTGTCCGTATTTTACGATCTGGCAAAGACCGCAGTCATCAGGATGGCCTGGGCACATGCCAAAGACCTGGCGCCATACAATTGTACGGCGGTAGCTGTAACGCCCGGATGGATGCGCTCTGAAATAATGCTGGAGGTATTTGAGGTAGGAGAGGAAAACTGGCAGGACGCTGTTAAAAAAGAACCCCATTTCGCCATTTCAGAATCACCGCATTTTGTTGGTCGTGCCATAGCAGCATTGGCCGCCGATGAGGACAAGCAACGCTGGAGCGGCCAATCCCTTTCCAGTGGCCAATTGGCCCAAATCTATCATTTCAATGACCTCGACGGCTCACGGCCAGATTGCTGGCGTTACATCACGGAAGTACAGGATGCCGGTAAACCTGCGGATGTAACGGGATACCGTTGATGTCCCTGCTAAAAATACAACAGGATGGAGCATAAAAAATCTTCAGATAATCATAGCATCATTCCGCATTCCCTGACAATCCCTGCTGATCTTATTGCAGCCAGGAAGCTGGTGTATGATAAGTGCCATTATAAATATACGGAGCCGTTAATGGAAGCAGAAAGTGCTGAATACGGTGCCTGTACTTTTGAACTGAATGGCCGCGCTGTCAGGTTCCGCGTGGCTAAGATCACGCCAACAAAGACCGGCCAATTCGTTACAATATGGAAGCGGAATCAAAAAGGCCCCATTCAGCCATATGATCTTTCAGACCCCGTAGATCTGTTTATTATCAGTACGCGGAAAGACAATCATTTTGGACAATTTATCTTCCCCAAAACTGTTTTGTGTGCGCATGATATTGTAGCAGGTAATGGTAAAGGAGGTAAACGGGGAATACGTGTATACCCGCCATGGGATGAAACCACCAGCCGGCAGGCGCAAAAAACGCAGCAGTGGCAGTTGGATTTTTTCCTGGAAATACCGGATAATAAACCGATAGACTTTGCCCGTTCCGGTATGCTTTTGCAGTAATGTAAAACGATACTTAATGCTCAACAATATTTCCTTTTGCTCCTTTAGCAGTCAGCCCCGCACGGTCACTAACTTTTCCCTTATCAATCTGCACAGCTATTCCTTTCTTTGATATGGCAGCAATATTGGTCAGGGGTGTTTGTCCACCATTGGTAACAGCCACCGCAATTGAATTATTACCATTGGCTGTCACATCTCCTTTGATCTTTAATGCATGCACAACGCCGCCTTCTACATTAAAAGAATGCACGTTGTCGCCATGAGTAGTGATGCCACCTGAAATATTTAATTGCCGGATTTCTCCACCGGGCTTGATACTGATAGCATCTGCGGGAAGGCTCATCAGCACTCCTTTTACAAGTGTTTGTCCCTTCGCACCATTGGTTACTACGCCGTTTTTTACTTCAATACTGCCAACTGCTTTGCTAAACTGCATACCAATGGAACCGTCGCCGTGGGTGGTAATACTGTGAAAAGTTGCTTTTGTAACAGTGCCATCATATTGATTGAAACCTCTTGCACCTAAACCAAACGTTTCAATTTTATCTTTGGCTTCAAATTCATCAACGATACCAAAATTCACAAAGCCGATACCACTTGGCCCATAAGAGGTGATTGGTTTTTCTGCTATCCATTTTTCTACTTCTCCCCAGGTGTCTAATACCATATCGTTTACACCATAGGTAGTCACCGCACCCTTATGTGTGATGTTTTTTATTTTAGTTCCGTTTACAATAAAAACTGCTGCTGTAATCATATCCGGTTGTCCATAAGGTAGCATGCCATTGGAATAAATATCACCTGTTGTAATGGTGTCTGCAATTACCCAACCTCCATTGTCGCCAAATCCGCAGATGAACAATCCAGAACCAATTACCGGCGCGCCTTTGCGCCCTAAGCTGATATTGGTTAAGGTGGCGTTGATAACACTATCCGGTGTGCTGTTAAAATTATAAACGGTAAAAGCGCCCTGGTAAACGTTCACCCCATATTTCTGTGGTTGTTCGGAATACCTGCGGGCATCACAAGCCACAATATCAATGTTGTCTGCCAGCAGTGTTGTTTTGGAAGTGCCTGCCCTGGTCAATATTTGAACCTGCCCCGTTATGACAAGGTTCTTTAAAGATAAAATTCCCAGATCCGCGTGATTACTTAAAGTATAGATAGCCCTGTTGTTGGGATTCGTCTGAATAGTAAGATCCGCAATTTCATTGTTGGCAGTCAGTCCGATACCATCGCTGTTATTAAAACTGATGATGCAACGTTCTTTGTCCAGCCCCGTTATACTAAATCCTACCGGCAACACAATTGAATACGGACAAAGTATAGAGGTTTGCAGTACTAAATTTGCTGGCGTATTATTACCTAATGCTGTCATCAGGTCTATGAGTGAATGGATGGGTATTTTCATAATTCAGGTTTGTTTAGTGTAAATAGCAATAGCACTGAACACAACGCCAGTATTGGCTCAATGTGATAACCTTATAATTAAAATTAAATACAGAATAGGAGGTTGAAATGTAAGATGCCCTTGTCAGTGATAATTAAAATTAGGTTTTTTTTGTTATATTCGATTTGAATGGATTTACGGTGAAACAGTTACCTTGATTCACAACAACTCTCCCGGCAAGTAATTTTGTTTATACCTGAATTGAATTACAATGAACAGCCTCCTCACACTGTCTGTAAGCATATGTACCGGAATTCTGTCCATGTCCACTTACGCCCAGGCACCGCATAAAATCAGCAGCTTTTTAGAAACCATCCATGTAATCACGGGGGAAAGAACGGTCGTATACAGCGACAGTACGCATTTTGAAGCGCCCAACTGGTCGAAAGATGGAAAATACCTGCTCATTAATAAAAAGGGAAAGTTACATAAGGTATGGCTACATAATGGACGGATGGAAGAGATGCCTTTTCCACCCGGATTAGCTGCCAATAATGATCATGGCATTTCGCCGGACGGCCATATGCTGGCTATCAGCAGTGGGGTGGTGGAAGCAGATGATCCGTTGCGGCATACCGGTTCATCCGTTATTTATACCGCTTCGGTTAACGGAGGAGAGTTAAAACGGCTTACGCAGCAGTCACCTTCTTACTGGCATGGCTGGAGCCCTGATGGTCATACGTTGGCTTTTGTGGGAAAGCGTAATGGCGATTTCGATATTTATACGATCCCGGTGACCGGGGGAGATGAAAAACAACTCACCAGTGCCAAAGGGCTGGATGATGGACCTGATTATTCACCGGATGGGAAATATATTTATTTCAATTCTTACCGTACAGGGCGGATGCAAATATGGCGCATGGATGCCGACGGCCAACATCCGGTGCAGCTTACAAACGACCAGTATGCCAATTGGTTTCCTCATCCGTCACCCGATGGAAAACAGGTCGTATTCCTGAGTTTTATAGATGACCAGGGAGAAGATCATCCTTTCGGCAAAAATGTACAACTCCGTATCCTTGATGTGGCTACGCAGGCTATCAGCGATCTGACCCCTGTTTTCTTTGGCGGGCAGGGAACGATTAATGTGCCTTCCTGGTCGCCGGATGGGAAGCAGGTTGCTTTTGTGTCTTATCGCCTGAATTAAGCGGCAGCCGCTTGCTTTACAGCAAATGTTTTATTCCTGAAGAAGGATTTCATCTCTTGTTAATAAAAAAATTTGTGGTTTAAATCTATAATCGTAATATTGCGATGTGATAACGAATTAAAATATGGGTGCTACAAAAACAGACTTATTTACAAAAGAACAGAATGATATGGCCAATATGGCCAAGGCATTAGGTCATCCGGCCCGGATTGCCATCCTGCAATACCTGGTTAAAAAGAACGCCTGCGTTTGCGGTGATCTGGTGGAGGAATTAGGTTTGGCACAGGCAACAACTTCCCAACACCTGAAAGAACTCAAAACAGCGGGGCTCATACAAGGAACCATTGAAGGGGCCAGCGTATGTTATTGCATTGATCCAAAGGTCTGGAAACAATACCAGCAATTATTTTCCGGGTTCTTCCAGGATGTAGATCTGTTAAAATCCTGCTGTTAAAATTTTTTGCTGAAATCAATCGCAATATTACAATAGAAAATAAGTAAATAACAAAATAAATAAAATTATGTCTACAGACGAACAAATAAAAGAATTGGTAAAGCAGAAATATAGCGAGATCGCACTACAGGATAAAACGACCAATGAATCCTCCTGTTGTGGCTCCGGCTGCTGCTCTACAGAAGTGTATAACATCATGAGTGATGACTATACCCAACTCGAAGGTTACAATCCCGATGCCGACCTGGGCCTGGGATGCGGACTGCCTACACAATTTGCAAAAATTAAAAAAGGTGATGTCGTTATAGACCTGGGTGCCGGCGCCGGCAACGACTGTTTTATTGCCCGCCAGGAAACGGGAGAAACGGGAAAAGTGATTGGTATAGACTTCACCCCGGCTATGATTGAAAAGGCCCGGATCAATGCAGAGAAGCTACAATTTCACAACGTGGAATTCCGCCAGGGAGATATTGAACAGATGCCTGTTACCGCCAATGTTGCGGATGTAGTAGTAAGCAATTGCGTATTGAACCTGGTGCCAAACAAAGACGGGGTGATTAAGGAAATATTTCGTGTACTGAAACCAGGCGGTCATTTTAGCATTTCAGATATTGTATTGCAGGGTGCATTACCTGCCAGTATCCAGGAAGCTGCTGAAATGTATGCCGGTTGCGTATCCGGCGCCATACAAAAACAAACTTACCTGGAATTGATTGAAACGAATGGCTTTAAGAATATTACTATTCAGCGCGAAAAAACGATCACCATACCGGATGACATTCTTTCCAATTACCTGAGCAAAGCCGAAATAGCGGCCTTCCGCGCAGGAGAAACAGGTATCTACAGCATCACCGTATTTGCGGAGAAACCCGCCGATGCTGCCTGTTGCCCTCCGGGATGCTGCTAGGAAGCCGATCTTATTATCATTAAAGTATGCTTTATGGTTATTCTGCCAATGACAGCGGCACACGCAAAAGAGGTATTATCTATTTATGAAGCTGGTATTGCTACCGGCAATGCCACTTTTCAAACAACCGCCCCGCAGTGGGCGGAATGGGATCAGTCACATATCAGCAGTTGCCGCCTGGTAGCTGTTGAGCATGATACGGTATTGGGATGGGCTGCATTGACGGCCGTTTCCGGGCGTTGTGTGTATGCAGGCGTGGCGGAAGTAAGTGTGTACGTGGCTGCAGCTGCGCAAGGTAAAGGTATCGGTAAAAGGCTGTTGGCCGAACTGGTAAAGGAAAGTGAACAAAACAATTTCTGGACCCTGCAGGCTGGCATCTTCCCGGAGAATACCGGCAGTGTAAAAATTCATGAAAACTGCGGCTTCCGTATTATCGGTCGCCGTGAAAAGATAGGCAAAATGGGTAATCGTTGGCGGGATACCCTGTTGTTGGAAAGAAGAAGTACCGTGATTGGCGTGTAGCACTTCGTTATAAAATTAATTATGCAAAATTGTAATCCGGCTCAACGTAAAGAACTAGGGTTTTTAGATCGCTACCTGACATTATGGATCTTCCTGGCAATGGCCATCGGTGTAGGTATTGGCTATTTCTTTCCTTCTTCTTCCACATTCATTCATTCTTTTTCCAGCGGCACTACCAATATCCCATTGGCTATAGGGTTGATCCTGATGATGTACCCGCCTTTAGCCAAAGTGAAGTATGAGCATTTGGGGGAAGTATTCCGCAACACAAAAGTATTGACGGTATCATTGGTGCTGAACTGGGTGATAGGCCCCGTATTAATGTTTGGTTTGGCCGTCCTTTTCCTGCACGGATACCCTGAATATATGACTGGCCTTATCCTGATCGGATTAGCCAGGTGCATTGCCATGGTAATGGTCTGGAATGAACTGGCAGATGGTAACCGGGAGTATGCTGCCGGGTTGGTAGCAGTGAACAGTATCTTCCAGGTATTACTGTATAGCGTGTATGCGTATGTGTTCATTACCTGGCTGCCAACCGTTTTTGGATTGAAAGGTATGACGGTAGCTGTTTCCATTGGAGACATCGCTAAAAGCGTGGGTATTTATCTTGGTATCCCCTTCGCAGCGGGCGTGATCAGCAGGTATACACTGATTGCCTGGAAAGGAGAGCAGTGGTTCGGGGAAAAGTACCTCCCCTTTATTTCTCCCATCACTTTAATCGCCCTGCTTTTTACTATTGTAGTGATGTTCAGTCTTAAAGGTGAATTGATGATTCAGATTCCTTTTGATGTGGTACGTATAGCCATCCCGCTTGTGATCTATTTTGTAATCATGTTCCTGGTCAGTTTCTTCTTAGGGAAAGTAATGGGTGCTGATTATTCCAGGAATGCCGCTATTGCTTTTACGGCGGCAGGCAACAATTTTGAACTCGCCATTGCGGTAGCCATCGGTGTATTCGGTATCAATAGTGGTCAGGCATTTGTTGGCGTAATCGGGCCATTGGTAGAAGTACCGGCACTCATCGCATTGGTAAATGTAGCGTTCTGGCTGAAAAAGAAATACTATCATCACACAGCAGTGTTGCAGGAAATAAAATAAATAATCAGTAAATCTAATGAAGAAATGATGAAGAATATTTTGGTACTGTGTACCGGTAACAGCTGCCGCAGCCAGATAGCAGAAGGCTACCTGCAATATTTTGCAGGAGATAAAGCAAAAGTTTATAGCGCCGGCATAGAAACGCATGGGGTAAATCCAAAGGCGATAGCAACCATGACAGAAGACGGTATTGATATTTCAGGTCACACTTCGAATCATGTAAATGAATATCGGGACATTGATTTCGATTATGTGATTACGGTATGCGACCACGCCAAAGAACGTTGCCCTTTCTTTCCGACAAACGCCATAAAATTTCATGAAAACTTCCCCGATCCTGCAAAAGTAACCGGTACACTGGAAGAAGTGGCGCAGGCATTCCGGGATGTGCGCCAGCAAATAAAAACATACTGCCAACAATTCATTACCGATAACATTAACAGGGAATAACAGTATTTATCCCCCTTACGTCCGCTCTCCCCGTTTTATTTTCCTGACAACTTCTTAAAGAAAAGTTTATTTTGCCGTGCCGTTTTTCTCTTTGGGGATCATGTATTCAGTATTGGTTCCGGAAGATGCTTAAACGGATAGTACCCGGTGACACCGCCTTTATATGATTCCAAAATCGGTTTAATGACTCATTTAAGTAAAGTAAAAAGAATACTTTTTCTACCTGTTACAGGCATCTTCCTGTTGGGGAGCATGATGGCAGGCGCGCAGACAGCGACTGACCTGGAAAACGCAATATGGATCGGAGATGCGCGTGTACAACCTGTTCTGGACTCGCTGATGTATGAAGACGACCCGGCGCCTATATTCCGTAAAGAATTTATAGCAGACAAAACAATTCAATCTGCCACACTTTTTATTACGGCAGCGGGCTACTACAGCGCCACAGTGAACGGCAAAATTTTAGAGAAGAATTATTGCGACCCTGCATGGACGGATTTCAGCGAAAGAATTTATTATGCTGAATATGATATTAAAGATAACCTGCTGAAAGGAAAGAACTGTATCAGTGTAACACTGGGTAACGGTTTTTACAATCCTTTACCGTTGCGTTTCTGGGGCGTATACAACCTGCGGGATGCCTTGGTAACCGGGCGGCCTATGCTACTAGCAAAGATTAAAGTAGTATATACCAACGGAAAGACAGCAGAAATTGTGACCAATAAAAGCTGGAAGTATGCTTATGGGCCGGTTATCCGGAATAATGTTTACCTCGGCGAAGTATACGATGCCCGTAAAGAAATCAAGGGAAACACCCTGCCCGGCTTTAATGACACGCAGTGGAAAGTGGCTGTGGAGAAAGCGGGACCAGGCGGCCAACTGCAAAAAACATTCTTCCCGCATATCCAGGTGATCGATGTAAAAAAACCGGTAAAAATAGTAGAAGCGCCTAAGGGTGTATATGTAGCGGACATGGGCGTCAACTTTACCGGAACGTTTAAAATTAAGTTGTACGGGAGAGCTGGTGATACAATAAGATTCCGTTTTGGTGAAAGGATCTATGACAACAACACCTTAAATCCTATGACAGCCGTTGCCGGCCAGATTAAAAAGAAGGGAGGAGGCGGACCGGGAGCCCCTGCACTGGCAGATCAGGAAGGGATGTATATTTTTGGTAAGAGCGGAGAAGTAGAATACAGCCCTCTTTTCTCTTACAGGGTGTACCGCTACATGGAAATTTCAGGGCTCCGCCATCCACCACTCAAAAGCGATATGGAAGGCATTGCACTCAGCGCCAATGTGGACAGAAAAAATAGTTTTTCTTCTTCAAACGATCTTATCAACTCCATTCAACAGATGATAAGCCGTACTTTCCTGAGTAACCTGATGAGCATACAATCAGATTGTCCGGGCCGCGAGAAATTCCCTTATGGAGGAGATATAAAAGCGACCAGCGATGCATTTGTTTACAATTTCAATATGCATTCTTTTTATAAAAAAGTATTGTATGATTGGGTAGATGCCTACCAGGATACCGTATTTATTGATGCAGCTCCTTATGTTGGATTAAAGTACTGCGGACTGAATTATGAATCTGCCATTTTTGATTTGCAGCAGAACCTGTTTCAATATTATGGCGATACCGCCCTTATCCGGGAGCTATACGATTTTGACCTGAAATGGATGGACAAGGCCGCCCGTATCCACCCATCAGGTATAGTAGGTAAGGGTTTGGGCGATCATGAATCCCTGGTGGATGTACCTGTTCTGCTACTGGGCACGGCCGCCTATCTTAAAACTGCGCAAATCATGAAGGAGTTTTCTGCGGTGCTGAACAACCCGGAAAACGAAAAACGCTTCGCGGCGCTGGAAGAAAAGATCAGAAATAGTTTAAGGGATATGTACTGGAGAGGGGATACCTCCGGAAAGATGGCAGATCAGCAATCAAGGGAAGCGTCTATGGCATATATCAATACCCTGCCGGAGAAAGAGCAAGCAGCCGCCATCACGAAACTGAATACCAAAGGCGCATTGAATAAACAAACACTTTATACATTGCTGTTGTACTGTGGCGTTATCCCGGAGAAAGACCAGCCAGCGGCGGTAGAGCTGCTGTTAAAAGCGATTGATGAAGCACCAGCCGGACATCTAACCACGGGCATTTTCGGAACAAAATATATCCTGGAAGTATTGTCGGAATACGGACATGCAGATAAAGTATTTGATATCGTGAACAGCACGGAGTTTCCGGGCTGGGGATTTATGATCAAAAATGGCGCTACCACGCAATGGGAAACCTGGAAAGAAAGTGATAACATTTTTTCCAATTGTCATCCTATGTTTGGCTCCGTGTCAGGTTGGTTTTACAAATGGCTGGCAGGTATCAGACCCGTGACACCAGGGTTCAAAAAATTTGTGATCGCGCCTGTATTACCGGCGCATCTTTCACAGGTGAAATGTTCCTATGAGTCGCCACAGGGGACCATTGTAGCCAACTGGGATAAAAAGGGAACAGAAAGCATTTTCACGGTGACAGTACCCGCAGGAAGTGTGGCGACCTTTCAATTACCCACTAAAAATCCCCGGAAAATTTCTGTAAAGAAAGTGAACACGAATACCGCTTTTTCACCGGAAGTACATGCGGATGGTACCTGTGCATTTGACCTGGCTACAGGAAGTTATTTAATAACAGCAGAATAGCAATAATTATAGTTGTAACACAGTTGGCATCCGTTATAGTCCATCATGAAAAATAATGCCCAGGCTATGCCGGTTGCCACTGTGTAAAGGGCTTACACCGTGTTTCATGTTTACCCGGTAATAGCCTTTACTGCCTTTTACGGGACGGAAGTTGGTAGTAAGGATTAACATGTCACCGCGATTGGGTTTCAGCACATTGGCTTTGGACTGAGCCCTGGGGATCTGCTCTGTTATAACAAATTCTCCTCCTGTGTAGTCCTCATCGGTCTGATCCAACATAAATACGATTTGCAGGGGGAAATATATCTCACCGTAGAGATCCTGGTGGAGGGTATTAAAACCTCCTTTGCCATATTGCAGGATCAATGCAGTTGGTTTGGTCTGCCCGTTATCATGACACAGCTTTTTCATGGCGGCATGTGTTGAAGGGAAACGCTTTTCCAGCCCCAGTTCTTCCATCCAGGTATTGGCAACGGGCGCGATATAGGCGTATACGTTTTCTCTGAGGGTTGTAATGATATCCGGCAGCGGATACCGGAAATATTTATATTCGCCGCTACCGAAACGGTAACGCTCCATATTGATGGTCTTCCGGTAGGTATCATCTGCATTATATTCAGCTACCAGGTTATCACATTCGGCTTTGTGCAATACATTTTTTACGATGGTAAAACCGTTGTCGTGAAGATCGCTTGTTATATCTTTCCAGTTATAATTCTCCAACCGTTCCTGTATATTTTTCATGTGTTATTTTCTTCAGTGGTATTTATATATTTTACCGGTTCTGGTGAGATGCTTCCCAGCCTATTATTGCATTCTTGCGGATGGCTCCCCAGTGGTACTGGCCTATTTCCCCGGTAGATTTGATCACCCGGTGACAAGGTATCAGGAAAGCCACCGGATTGTTGCCTATAGCAGTACCTACGGCACGTGATGCACCTTCATAGCCCGCTTTTTTCGCGAGGTTCGCATAAGTGGTCAGACCGCCGGAAGGCACCTGCAACAGGGTTTCCCATACTTTTATCTGAAAATCCGTTCCTTTCAGGTGCAGCTTGATTTCATCCAGTTTGCTCCAGTCCTGGGTGAATACGAACAACGCATTTTGTTGGATCATATCCACGATCCTGCTGTAATGCGCATTGGGGAAGATCGCTGTTAACCCGGCAAATGCCTTTTCTTCCCCTTCGTCGGCAAACGCCATATGACAGATGCCTTTATTAGTGGAAGCAACAATGATTTTACCAAACGGACTATCAGCAAAAGAATAATTGATCTGCAGGGAGGCCCCGCCATTTTTATATTCACCGGGTGTCATCCCTTCTACTTTGATGAACAGATCATGCAACCTTCCCGTGCCGGAAAGCCCGCTCTCTATAGCAGTATCAAACAGGCTGGCGCCGGTGGTTTTCAGGATGGCTTTTGCATGTTCTACACTCAGGTATTGCAAAAACTGCTTGGGTGTTACACCTGCCCATTCCCGGAACATCCGCTGAAAATGAAAAGGACTCATGTGAACATGTTCCGCTGTTTCATCCAGTCCGGGTTGTTCCTTGAAATTTTCCCTGATAAAACTGATGGCTTCTGCTATCCTTTTATAATCCAATTCCTGTTGTGTTTCCATGATCCTGAATTTATTCAAAATTAAGAACTGTATGAGGGAATTAAAACCCGTTTCTTGCGAAGTTGTATTATCGGGTTATCGTCCGGAATGTGATGTTGATACGGCCACCGGTAATTTTCGGCTCTTTTTGAATACTGTGTAACCAGTTGTGTTGGGTTGCTCCTGTCATTAGTAAGAAACTGCCATGTGTGAGCAGGATCTTCGTCTTTAGTTGCTTGTCCCGATAATGCCTGAAATGAAACGTTCGCGGTGTGCCGAAGCTCACGGAGCCAATCGTGGGGTTTATGCCGAGTGATTTTTCATTATCCCGGTGCCAGCCTACACTGTCGTTACCATCGCGGTAATAATTCAGCAAGGCGCTGTTGAATGCGTGTCCGGAAGCTGCTGTTATCCGTTCTTTTATCATCATCAGCTCCTCCGTCCAGGGAAGAGGGTCCATAGAGATGCCTGTATAGCTATAGGATTTTCCTTTATCCCCGTACCAGGCGGTAAGTCTTGGCTGCATGATCTCCTTTCCCATAATGATGACAGGCTCCTGTTTCCATTGGATGTTTTCGCGGAGTGACATCCATAGCCGGTCGCTTTCTTCTACAGAAAAAAAATCAGGATAAAAATATGCTTCACCATCTGCGGGTAATATGTTTACACTATTCATACCAATACGTTTTATAACCTGCCTCTTTCAGTTTCCAATACAAAATAACCGGTTAATTCAACAATGACCAACCCGTATTTTGCTAAATGTGAAGGAGGCTACCGTTAGGACGTGTCATAAAACAAAAATCCGGCAGCAGGTAGCGATGAAAACCTGCTGCCGGATTTTTCTTGTATTCACTATAAGGTGAGGCCGAAAGAAATGTTTAACCGGGTAAATTTGTAGTCATATACTTCATAGTCCAGTTTGGGCGGTCCTGCTGGTTCGTAAAATGATAACGAGTATTGCTGCTTCATAGCAGTGTGGGAGAAACCCACAGCAACGTGTATGCTGTTACGGTTATCCCACCTGAATTTATAACCGACCCCTGCCTGACTATACAATCCCGCGTCTGTTCTATCCGGTTTTCCGCGATAGGGTTGCGACCACTGCTTCTCGGTAAGCCATGGAATGGCCACTCCGGCGCCCCCATATAAAAAGAAGGTCGTTTTTTTTGTACTGAAGTCATAGCGCAGATCAGTAAACAGCGGTGCAGACCGCAGCCTGTATGCATCCAGTCCTATCCCTAGGCCTACCTGCCATTTGTAGGCAAAGCGATATCCCAGTATGAATTTTGCCAGCACACCGGCGTCATCGGAGATGGTAACACCTACTTCATTGATGTTATAGAAGCCGTGCCGGCTCAGGGTATCCGGAATGATTACTGATTTCGCGGTGTCAGCATTGTTGTGTGATTGTGACATCGCCGGTAGCCAGGCGCAAAAGTATAATAGCAACAGCAAGCTGCCGGATCGGAATATACGGTACATGTAGATTAGTTTTTGGAAGCAACACTTAATTTACTCAGTAATACAGGCGTGGCCGGGTTCTTCAGGTTATACTGATAAAGCCCGTCTTCAGCCGTTACCAACACAATGTCATTACCTTCCGGTATTATATCAAACGGTTTTATTTCCTTGATAGATTGGATGGTGGTTATTGCCAAAGGATCTGTTGCATCCAGGCATGTTAAACCGTTGGGGCCTTCGCATACAAAAAGTTTATTGTTATCCAGTCCGAGGCCATAGGGACTTAACATAGGATAACTTTTCAGGAGTGACGGCAGTTGTGGATTTTTAATATCAATTACATCCAGTGTATTTGCTGCGGCGATATTGCAGGAAACGCCACCACGCAGCGTTACATAGGCCAGGTTATCCTGAACAATAACAGGGTCACAGCCTGTAATGTGCTGGTACATGCTTTTGAATACCGGTGTTTCGGGATCATTAATATCATAGATAGCCATACCGGTGGTAGTGCCTAAAAAAAGATGTTTGTTATAAGGAAAGATCGTTTCCGCTGCAAGGTTTAGTCGTACGGAGCTTTTCTTTTGTGGCTTCGCAGCTTGTTGTACATTAAAGGTCTGGATATTATTATTGTTAACGGTGTAGAGATAGTTGGTTGCCAGCCCGAATTTGGCGGTGGAACCGGCTTTCCCGGTTGCAGAAGGACCAGTCATATTGGTATTGCTGGCTATCGTCACGGAGTTTAGTGCCTTATCATACATGTATTCCCCGTCCCATCTATCGTTTTTACAGGAGTAATGCAGTACGGTGTCGCGGATGTTAAAGGATATGATAATACCCTTGGTCGTATCTGTGTAAATACCATATTGATAACCCGGGGAAGCAAACGCGGATTGAATCCTGTTTACCTCCTGAATATGCAGTGGGTCGCTGATATCAAGCGCAACGAGGTCCAGGTAGCTGTCGGCATAAAGGATATTGTCTTTAACAGCGATATCCACATTTCCCGGAATATTGACAAATGCGATGTTTTTAGGTGCATTGGGAGAAGAGTTATCTATAACGTGAATGCCTTCACCTAGCTCATTCAGGAAGATATAACGGCCATAGATATAAATTTTTCCGGGTTGTTCCATGGCCCGCGGCGCTTCTTCTTTGACCGCACTTCTGATGTCAGCCAGGCTTTTATAGACGGGGGTATAGATTCTGGAAGGGACACGCCGGTTACAGGAATCTTTCATACAGCCACCAGCTGCTATCATCAGGGTTAGGAGCAGGGTAGCCTGCATGATGCGGTAAAAGTACAGATACATAGGGAAGAAGTTTATTGTCAAACGGACATGCATGATAAAAGTTACTTTATGCAAACATTTTTTCTGACAAGAGAAGGTGGGTGTCCGGGAAAGGATGGAAGGATAACAGGAATCTTAACTATATGACCTATTTTTATGCAAGCATTTAATAATGAGAAAAAAAGCAATTATACTCGCTTATTCAATCGGTCTATGCTGCCTTGTCGCATCGTGTGGACAGGTGAGTAATGTCAAAGACTCTCAGCAAAATGTAACAAATATGCCTATGGCTAAACAGATTAAAATAACAGCCCTACCAGAACTGCTGAATAAATTTGAAAACGGCGACCTTGATGCTGATTTTTTTGGAATTACATCAAATGGAACCGACTGTATTTATTTTGTGCAGGAAGGCAATTTATATGCGATTGAATTTGAAGTGATGACGGAAGAACAAAAACTGTGGATAGATAAATTAAAGACTTTTGCGCAACAGCATCATTATAAAACATGGATGACGACATATGGAAATCAACCAGCCTATCATTCATCCGAACCCGCACCGGTGCTGCGCATAATCACAGAAAGCAATGCTGCTCAAACGGCTTCAATCGGACAAAATATAATGATGGAAGTATTTGGTAATAATGAACAAACCCTGTACGATATTGTGCCTTGACAATAAAATCAGCCCACCTTTTAACACATCTTCCATAGTAATACTATTATAATTATGATATAAAGCCATTATTCGTATTATTTTAATAATAGTGTGCGACAACCTAATTTTGTGTTCAACAATTAAAAAGAACACAGAAATGGAAACGAGAAAAATATTTGTAATCAATGGTGGTCAGGTTTTCGGACACTCCGGCGGCCGTTTCAATAAAACAATCTTTGATACCACGCTGGACTTTTTTAGCAACCAACCCGGATTTGAAGTAAGATCAACGGATATCAACGAAACATATGACGTCAGTCAGGAAGTAGCAAATTATGTATGGGCAGATGTGGTTATTTATCATACACCGATCTGGTGGTTCCAGTTACCTTATGGTATGAAGAAGTATATTGATGAGATATTTACAGAAGGCCATCAGAAAGGTATTTACCGGAGTGATGGACGTTCTTCTGCAAACCCTGCTATTAATTACGGTACCGGTGGAACCCTTCATGGAAGAAAGTATATGGTCACTACTTCCTGGAATGCGCCTGCTACCGCTTTTACATTACCCGGTGAGTTTTTTAATGAACGTAGTGTGGATGATGGACCCATGTTTGGTTTTCATCGCATGAATGCTTTTACCGGCATGGAACCTTTGGAAGGCATCCATTTTCATGACGTGGAAAAGAATGCTGATGTAGTGCACGATATGAAATTATATCGTCAGCATCTGGATAAAATTTTAATTGCCCCCTCCCAGCCTCCCCCGAAGGGGGAGGAGAAAGGAAACGAGGGCTTATTCTGACCTTTGATTATAACCATTTTACAGATAATACGGGAGTACCTTATGTGACCAGATGACATAATATTATCTACCTACATTAGATAGCCACCATAACGGCGAAAATAAGCCCTCATTTCCTTTCTCCTCCCCCTTCGGGGGAGGCTGGGAGGGGGCATTATATATTGTGATATAAATATTATATTTTACTATCCGCTAACTACATGCTTTAAAATAAGATAAAAAATATGTTCAGAAAGATTACCGTATCACTGTTTTGTTGTTTATGGATATTGCCCGCTATCGCACAGGAGGAATTACCTTTGTATCCCGGCGCTATTCCTAATTCCACCAACGCAAAGAACGCAGAAACCAGCAAGAATAATGGGGAAGTAGGCATGCTGGCTTACAAAGTATCCCGTCCTACGCTGACAGTATTCCAGCCGCCAGCGGGTCAGGCCAACGGTATGGCCGTGATTATTTGTCCTGGTGGCGGTTACGGCGTATTGCTGATGAACCGGGAAGGGGCTGATGTAGCGAAGGCTTTTAATAAACAGGGTATTACAGCATTTGTACTCAAATACCGGTTGCCGGATAAACAGTTCCAGGAAGATCCTTCCATAGGACCATTACAGGATGCACAGCAGGCCATTAAGACGGTAAGACAAAATGCCGGCAAGTGGCAGGTAGATACCGGGAAGATCGGTATCATGGGCTTTTCTGCAGGTGGTCACCTGGCGTCAACTGCGGGTACACATTTTGACAAAGCCCTCATCAGCAACAAAGAAAATATCAGTCTACGTCCGGACTTCATGATCCTGGTGTATCCTGTTATCAGTTTTTCGAAAGGAATCGGACACATCGGTTCCCGTAACAACCTGTTAGCGACGACTACGCCAACGCCTGCGCAAATCAACTTCTTCTCTAATGAGCTGCATGTAAACAGCCAGACGCCGCCTACCTTCCTGGTGCATGCCACTGATGATATCGTGGTACCGGTTGAGAATAGCGTCAATTTTTATTTGCAGCTGAAAACGAATAAAGTACCGGCAACGATGCATATTTATAACAAAGGAGGACATGGCTTTTTGAAAACGCCTTCATTTGAAGAGTGGTTTGGACGTTGTATTTATTGGATGCAACAAAGCGGCTGGATGAAATAACATAGGAGAGGTCAAAAGAAATAAATGCTTATACTGTTTTAACGACTGCCCGGATGCTTCTTTTGGAAGTAGATCCAGGCAGCCGTTATCTTTTAAAATTAGGCTGTCTGATCATCAACCAGGGCGCCGGCTGCGTTGGATTTTACGGAGGCGATACCATTATCGCGTCCTGCTGCTGATTCGTACATTTCACTGGTGCCAATTACCTGCCCGTTTGTAGCTTTCAGGTTAAAGTAATGTTTGGCATTGGAAGATGTCTTTTTCTCATAACGTTCATCATGAGAAGCATTGTTCTTAACAGAATCAATACCGTTTTGACAACCGGTCTTTGAATTGTAACCTTCACTAACAAGGATTACTTCTCCATTACCTGCTTTCAATTTAAACCGATACTCTCCATTAGAACTTTTGGTGATAACAAATTTAGACATATGGTTTGTTTTTATTGTTAGTAAAATTAACAAAAAAACCGAACCTGGTCCATAAAGATTCAACGAAGGTTTATGGAAAGATCATGCGCATAAGTTTTATAAATATGAATTTAATTATAACAACCTCGAAAATAATTGTATGTTTATTCCGCGCGTTTGTAACATGCACTGGTGTTACACTTTACAAGAACAAATGAAAAAAATATTCCACGGCCTCCCCTGGTAGTAAGAAATAAGTTATGATCAAAGCTTCACAAGTACGGATAAATTCCATTTCATATATAGTTAGTTTATTTTGCATATGTTGGTTGTTGCTGGCAGGAAATAAAACGGCTTCCGCCCAGTCATTAAATAATATATATAAGAGTGGAGAGGGAGGATACATTTGTTTCCGCATTCCTTCAATAGTCACTACCACTAAAGGTACCTTACTCGCTTTTGCAGAAGCCCGTATGCATGATTGCAGTGATGCAGGAGATATAGACCTGGTAGTAAAACGATCCTTTGACGGTGGTAAAACCTGGACCGGAATAGAGATGGTATGGAATGATGCAGACAATACCTGTGGTAATCCGGCGCCCGTTGTAGATCAGCGGACTGGTAAAATTATCTTGCTGGCTACCTGGAATTTAGGCGCTGATAAGGAAGATGCTATTATTCACCAGGTAAGCAAAGATACACGCCGGGTATATGTACTTTCATCCTCAGATGATGGCGCCTCCTGGTCTGCACCACGGGAAATTACCAGCGATGTAAAAAAGAATAACTGGAACTGGTACGCTACCGGACCTGTGAATGGCATCCAGATAAAGAAAGGTAAGTACAAAGGAAGGTTAGTAGTCCCATGTGACCATATTGATAATGAAACGATGAGATACTTTTCTCATGCGATCTATTCTGATGACGGTGGTAATAACTGGAAACTGGGTGGGATCGTTCCTAAAGACCAGGTAAATGAATGCACGGTAGCAGAGTTATCCAATGGAACGCTGATGCTGAATATGCGTAATAACAGTGAGAACCGCATCCGGCAGGTAGCCACCAGCAAGGATGGAGGCGCCAGCTGGTCAAACGTATATGGCGACAGTACCTTAATAGAACCGGTTTGCCAGGGAAGCCTCCTCCGGTATGAGTTTCCTAAACGGAAATCATTCCTTGCCTTTTCTAATCCGGCCAGCACAGAAGATCGTATATCCATGACCGTCAGGATCAGTTATGATAATGGAAAAACGTGGCCGCTTAAAAAGTTATTACATGCAGGGCCCGTTGCCTATTCAAATTTAGTAGTACTACCGAATGGAAATCTGGGCTGCTTATATGAGGCCGGTCACAAAGGACCCTATGAAGGGATCGTATTTGAGGAGCTGGCATTTTCAGATTTCGTTAAAGAGTAAATGCAGGTTTTGTGATCTCATAAAGTACAGCAGATAAAAATTGTAAAGCCAGGAGTAATATAGTTAAGTTATTGTAAACTAGGCAATTATGACATCTATTCACCAGGATCAGGATTATTTATTGTGGCAGGATGTCCGGGAAGGCAGCATTAAATCTTTTCATATTTTATATGAGAGATATTGGGAAACAGTTTATAAAAGTGCGCTGAAACGATTGAGGAATCATGACCAGGCACAGGATATTACACAAGATATTTTTGCCAACTTATGGCTGAAGAAAGCCGAACTGCAAATAGCAAATCTGCCGGCATATCTCCATGTTTCCGTTCGTAACCGGGTATTAAACCTCTTTGAAAGAGAACGGCGCTACATCCCCTTTGAACAATTAATCCATGATAATATACAGCTGCACGGTGATAGTGCTGATGCTGTTGCTTTGAGAAACGATTTTCTCCAGGCTTATCACACGCTTGTAGATACATTGCCAGTCCAGCGGAAGAAGATCTTCCGGTATTATTTTGAAGAGGGACTTTCTACAGATGAAATAGCGCAGAAGCTCTCCTTATCAAGGAAAACAGTGCAAAATCAACTGGGCAGGGCGGTGTCCTACCTGCGAACCAATCTCTCCCAACTACTGGTTCTTTATATACTGATCAAATAGTATATACGCGCCACAGTGGCAGGAATGCAACAATATCTCCCTACTGATTCCTTCCTGCTTTACAAACAATCAATATTTTTTTTCAGGATGCTTGGGACTTTTCCCTTTTGAACTGTCATTGTTATATAAAGCAAGCAGAAAATAATCATCAATGAATAAGAAAGCGTTTTTTCATCTCCTGCGGAAATACCGGCAGGGTACTGCAACAGCCGAAGAACGCAGGTTCATTGAGTCTTATTATGATCTTTTTGAAATGGAGCCGGACCCTCATCCAGGGCTGAGCACAGCAGAAAGTGATCAGTTGAAAGATGATATCCTGAATGGAGTATGGGATAAAGTAAAGCAACAGGACAGTGAACATAAAACTTTCAGCATAAGAAAGCGCATCCTGCAACCTGTACGGATAGCAGCGGCCATCCTTGTTTTACTGGCAGCAGGTAGCCTGGTGTATATCATGAGTCACCGTACAACAGACCATAAGGGACCGGTTGGGCAAGAGCTACAGCAACACATCAACGATGATATACGACCCGGTGGCAACAAGGCCATACTAACCTTATCCAACGGTCGCAAAATTTCATTGGACACTATTTCGATCGGTTCATTAGCGCATAACGGCGACGCACATATCAGAAAGCAGGATAACGGGGAATTAATTTATCAGGACGAACCGTATAACGGCGGGCAGGATATAGGTTATCATACCATCACTATACCACGGGGTGGTGAGTATAAGGTAGTGTTGGCAGATGGAACTAAAGTATGGCTCAACGCCGGTAGTATATTGCACTATCCTGTTACTTTCAATAACAGCGAACGGCGCGTAACCCTGAGTGGGGAAGCTTATTTTGAAGTAGCCCCGCAAATGGGAAAAACTTTTGTTGTAGATGCCGGCCATGCAGAGATACAGGTATTGGGCACTCATTTTAATATCAATACCTACCACGAAAACAGGATTAGCACCACACTCGCAGAAGGCGCCGTCCGTGTATCGGGAATGGATAAGAGTCTCGTGTTAAAACCTGGACAGCAGGCAATTTCAGATCAGCAAACAAGAGATATAAAAGTAAAACAGGTAAATGTAGAAGAAGCCCTGGCATGGAAAAACGGGTTGTTCCATTTTAACAACACCAATATTGTATCCATCATGCAGGAAGTAGGAAGATGGTATAATGTAGAAATAGTATATGCAACCAAGAATCTCGATAGCAAAAATTTTAGCGGTGTCATGTCACGTTATAGTGAGGCTACCGCATTGCTGAAAAGATTAGAACTAACAGGAACCGTACACTTCAAAATGAAAGACGGGAAAATTATTGTAATGGACTAGCAATTTATAGTGCCTGTCATGGCGCATCCCCACGTATGCAGCTATGGGAGCGGGGCAGGAGAGCAATCTTATCTTTTTTAATTTTTATTTAAACCAGTATCAAGGGTTTTCCCAATAAAAAAACCGGAAGCATTACCAGTGCTCCCGGTCCCGTGTAATACGGTAGTTTGGGAAATACCATCTGTTGTAGACAGATTAAGGAATTTATTTAGACGATTAAACCTAAACCAAACTTTTCAAAGGTATGAAATTAAACCTTAAAAAACTGCCCTTTCCAAGAGGAAAGGCGGCTCACTGTTATGTTCTGTTGATTATGAAACTTACCACCATATTGTTACTCACAGCATGCTTGCAGGTAAGCGCAATGGCAGATGCACAAAGCATCTCTTATTCTAAACAACACGCTTCGCTGGAAGATGTTTTTAACGCTATCAGAGCGCAAACAGGGTATGAGTTCCTGTACAATTATACGATGATCAGCAAAGCCAAAAGTCAGGACATGAATTTTGGAAAGACACCACTTATCAAAGTGTTGGATGAAATTTTCAAAGATCAGCCACTCACCTATACCATCCTTGATAAAACGATTGTGGTACTGGAAAGATCCAGGCACCCGGAGAAAGTCAATGCCAATGTAGCTGCGGCTATTGCTGTGCAGGGCACTGTAACCGATGCGGAAAACGGTAAGCCATTAATCGGTGTAACCATACAGGTGAAAGGTGGTAGCACCGGAACGATAACAGACGAAAGCGGACGGTTTAATTTATCGGTACCTAATGATGCCGTACTAATAGTGAATTTTATTGGGTATGATAAAACAGAAGTAGCGGTAAACGGAAGATCCGTTATCGCTATCTCCCTGAAGGCTATTCCCACTTTGTTAAATCAAATTGTGGTAGTGGGTTATGGTACACAGCAGAAAGCAAATCTTACAGGGGCAGTTGTGCAGATTGAAGGAAGCGAATTAAAACGAACGGCCTCTCCAAACATATCCAATGCAATAGCCGGACGCGTGGCCGGTGTTATTGCCAACAACCGCTCCGGTCTTCCCGGCGACGATGGCTCCAGCTTATCCATCAGGGGATTTAATACCTTCGGTGGCGGTCAGGGCCCGCTGGTGGTAGTAGATGGTGTAGCAGATAGAGGACTGGACAGGATTGCTGCGGAAGATATAGAAAGTATTACTTTCCTGAAAGATGCATCCGCAGCAATTTATGGGGTGCGTGCAGCCAACGGCGTAATTTTAGTAACCACTAAAAGAGGTAAAATCGGAAAACCCGTTGTCAGTTACAACGGTAGTTATGGTTTGCAACAGCTGACGCGCATGCGCAAGCTGGTAGGTTCAGGCGATTATTACACTTATTATAATGAAGTAGGTACACTGAATACCCCGCAATCTGAAATAGATAAATATTATGCGGGCAACGATCCACTGAATTATCCCAGTGTGGATTGGTATAAAGCAGTGTTCAAAAAGAATGCGCCACAAACGGATCATACCATTTCCGTTTCAGGTGGTACCGACCAGGTAAAATATTATATCTCCGGTCAGATGCTGGATCAGGGCAGTAACTTCAAGAATAGCATCATCAAATACAAGCAGTATAACGTCCGCTCAAATATCGACGCCAGGATCAGCAAGCAATTAAAAGTTAATCTTGACCTCACCGCCAGAAAGGAAAACAGGGACTACCCTTCACACGACCTGGGTGGCATCCTGCATGAGGTAATATCTGCCTATCCTTCTTTACCGGATTACTGGCCTAATGGCTTGCCTGGACCGGGTATTGATCATGGTTTAAACCCTGCTATCCTCGTAGGCGGTGCACCCGGATATGAGAAGAAAGAGGATAAGAACTTTATGTCAAAAATCGGCTTTGAATGGCAACCTTCCTTTTTGTTGGATGGCTTAACCCTGAGTGGTTATGGTGCGTTTGATGTTTCTACTTACAGTGGAACCACCCTGAATAAAAAATGGGATAACTACCTGTATAATCAGGCTACCGGAGAATTTATAAACAACAGAAATATGACAGACCGGTCCAGGATCGGACGTAGTGAGTCTACTTCTTTTGTAGAGAATTATTTTCTGAAACTGAATTATGAGAAGAAATTTGGCGTACACAATGTAAATGCATTTATAGCCTACGAACAGAACGAAGATAAATATCGCTCGTTAAATGCTTTCAGGTACGACCTGGTTTCTGACAAGCTGGATCAATTGTTTGCTGCTTCCGCGGTAGGCCAGCAGAATGGTGGAATGGGTGCACAAACCGCCAGGCAGAGCGTATTTGGAAGAATAGGCTATGATTACAACAATAAGTATCTCGCCGACTTCTCTTTACGCTATAATGGTTCCTTCAATTTTGCTCCCCAGCACCGTTGGGGTTATTTCCCGGCGCTTTCATTAAGCTGGAGAATATCTGAAGAAGATTTTTTCAAAAACTGGACCTCCGCATTTGAACAGCTGAAAATACGTGCTTCATGGGCCTTAATGGGTAATGATGATGTAGCACAATACCAGTTTTTCAATTCATATGCAATGGGTTCCGGCGGCGTTTTCTTCGGGCCTGATATCGATCCGGTACAACAGGTATATTTATCTGCTACGGAAAACCCAATTATTACCTGGGAAAAACAGGATACCAGGAACGTGGGCCTGGATGCGATTTTCCTGGATGGAAAGTTCTCCGTTACAGCCGATTACTTCAGGTATCTGCGCAGGGATATCCTGGCACATCGTAATGCTTCCATTCCTACCTATACCGGTTTGAGTTTGCCCGATGAAAACATTGGCAGGTCATTAAACAGGGGCTTCGATTTATCTGCCACCTATAGCAGTAAAGCAAGAGATTTTAACTATAAAATTGGCGGTAATATTACCTATGCCAAAAGTAAAATCCTCTTCAGGGATGAACCTAAAGAAGTACCGGAATGGCAGAAGTCAGAAGGGCAACCCATTGATGCCTGGCTGATTTATGAAACAAATGGCATTTACCGCACACAGGAAGAAGTAGATAAATCAGCTCATCTGAATGGCGCTGCACCCGGCGATATCTGGATCAGGGATCGCAATGGGGATGGTAGTATCAGCAGTGAAGACAAAATCCGTGTTCCGGAATCTGCCACACCAAAACTCGTATATGGTATTACGTTAGGTGCAAGTTATAAGAACTTCGAATTTAATATGCTGTTGAGTGGCCAGGCAAAGGCCAAACAACTGATCCTGCCACAAAGACAAAGCTCTGTGGGCGCGCCTCCCATCTGGTTGTACGAAGACAGGTATACTGCAAACAATACGGATGCTAAATATCCAAGAGCCTTCAACAACGCAGATTTCCGTAATAATATAGATGCCGATTTCTGGCTCGTAGATGCATCTTTCCTCCGTTTAAAATCAATGGAGATCTCCTATAATTTGCCAAAATCACTCCTTTCTAAAGTTGGTTGCGCAGGCGCCAGGTTTTATGTCAGCGGATTTAATTTACTTTCTTTTGATAACCTGAAGAAGTATGATCTGGATCCTGAAACAAATAACGTTACAGGAAATAACTATCCGCAAACAAGGATCTATAAGTTTGGCGTAAACCTCGATTTTTAATCATTTGTAGACCAACTAAGCAAATTGCCATGAAGAAATTATCAACTAGCATATATATCGTTTTACTGTCTCTTTCCATCCTGTCTTGTAATAAAGGCTTTTTAGACAGGGAGCCTCTCACTTCTTATTCTGACGCTACTGTGTGGGGGGATATAAACCTCGTGAAGGCATATGTAAATGATCTTTACACCGTACTACCCGATGGAGGAGGCGTAAGGGCGCTGCTGCTATCTCCTGCATGTGATGAAGGGTTCAATAAGTTTGATTATAATGGGGTGAGAAGTATCATTAATGCAGGCGCCTTAACCCCAGACAATATCGGTTCTTTTGATGTATGGAAGAATACCTATTCACAGATACAAAAACAAAATATCTTTATCGGAAGGATCGGTGAGGTACCCGGTGATGCAACCGATATTAATTTGTTAAAAGGGCAGGTGCATTACCTGAGAGCTTATAGTTACTTTACGCTCACCCGCGACTATGGCGGCGTACCATTAATCACCAAACAGGTTAAACTCGATGATAATTTTGATATCCCCAGAGCTTCTTTTGAAGAATGCCTTGATTTCATGATCGCTGAACTGGATGAAGCGGCCACCTTGTTGTCTGCCGGATACACTGCCGAAGAGGATAAAGGCAGGATCACCGCCGCCGCTGCGCTGGCATTAAAATCCAGGATTCTTTTGTATGCTGCCAGCCCTTTATGGAATCCCACCAACGATTTAGCTAAATGGGAAAAGGCTTCAAAAGCGGCCAAAGCAGTCATTGATCTGCCAGGTTACCATTTGATACAAAGTAATGAAAGCCCTTATCCACAGATATTTTCCACCAATTTTAATGCGGAAATAATTTTCTCGCGTGCCAATAACCAGGATTATGGTTATCATATTTTCGATACCTGGCTTTCTCCTAACAGCTATCATGGTTGGGCCGTTCATGTGCCTACCCAGAACCTGGTGGATGCATTCAACATGGCCAATGGCAAGATGATTGATGAGGCAGGCTCCGGATATAATCCACAGGACCCTTATGCCGGCAGGGACCCGCGTTTTTATGCGGATATCGTTTATGATGGCAGGGGATACAGAAGATCCGGGGACCTGGAGTATCGTGGCGCCAGCGGGAATGTTGCCGAATTTTTTGAAGGAGGACTGGATAGTGATGCAGGTCTTGAAGAATGGAACAATAGCCTTACCCGTTATACATTCCGTAAATATTGTGATACCACCTTTAATATGGCTGCCATTAACCAAAGTAATCAACCGTGGATCATTTCAAGATTAGCGGAAATTTATTTGAATTATGCGGAAGCTGAATATCACCTGGGACATCAGGATGTGACACGTGAGTATATCAATCTGGTGCGCGCACGCGCAGGAGTGACCACCATACCGGTTGCAACTAAAGATGCTGAATTGTTGAAAAGAATCTATAATGAAAGACAGGTGGAACTGTGCCTGGAAGGCCATCGTTATTATGATGTACGCCGCTGGAAAATTGCAGAGATAACGGAAAACAAACCGGTTAGACAGGTAATAATCACCAGGCTGCCGGATGGTTCCCGTAAGTTCGTTTACCAGGATTTGGAAAACCGCGTATTTCACGCGCCGCAGAATTATTTGTTGCCTATTCCTTTGTACGAATTGCAAAGAACTACCTCCCTTACACAAAACCCTGGATATAATTAGAACAGCCTGATTAATTTATCTGAATGATGCTATAGGTAATGCCATCCGGTATTACCTGTAATGTCATTTGTGTTTCCAATCGAGTAAATATGATACATCGTTCTCTTAGTAATTTAAAGATATGCCTGTTGTTGTTGGGGCTGCATCTTTCCCTGGTAGCTGTTGCACAAAGCAGTAGCAATACAGGAAAAGTGGTGCAGCCGGTGGAGAGTGCCAACCTGAATATAACCCCCTTTGGATCTATTCGTTCCTGGTATAAAAATACAGATACGCTGGGTAAGCCGGTGAGCTTTACGGAGTTTGCAACGCGCGCACAATCAGCTGGCGCCAATATTGGCGTTTTCTGGTGGGATGCACGGGATATCACAGCCGTTGAAGTTATCTATCAGGAAAGTGCTGTTGAGGATGTGGTGCAGTCAGCACAGTTGCAGTACTGGAAGTATGGCTGGCCTGACCCACCTCCGCACATGCCCTCCATGGATGATCATGAAGATGATCCCTGGCGTGGCCACTGGGTGACAGCACAAACAAATGTAACGGTGAAGGGTAAACGCGTGATCTATACCTTTAAGCCGCTGAATGCGCAGGAAAACAATGATGCTGATAACCTGCCGGGTGTTACCTATCGCAGAACATTGAAGGTGCGTGTATTATTCCCGCAGCCGGCTAAAAGTATAGCGGCTATCAATGTGCTGTCCACGGCCAAAGCCAGGAGCAAGTCTATCCGCATTCAAATGGGCTGCGGAAATAATAAAAGCACACCACTGGAAGGTAGCCTTGAAATCTTCAATGGGTATATAAAAAATGTTGCTGCCTGGAACTGGGACCGCCAGGATAAAAAGACCGGTATGAGCTCCTGGAAAATGAACTTGAACAGGAAAGAGAAAGGAATTGTAGCGGATATTTTTACTGCAGAAGAAACCCTGCCGGGATCCAATACGGAAACAGTAGTTACTGTACGGTCCAATCTGGGTACTTTTTCTTTTTCTCCGGATGACCTGGAAAAAGGCCCTATATATATTCCTCACTATAATGCCTACATCACCCGGTCTGCGGATCCGGTTTCTTTTGCAAAAGCAAATCCTGTACAGGGTAAAACTATACGGGAGAAGATCCTGGAAGAACCCGAACAGTCCTATGAGCGCGCCCTGGCAGAGATTCCGCCTTTAGACCCATTTCAAACACAGGATGATGAGCGGATCTATATTCCATTAGCAACGGATGCCAACTGGCAGAAATTTATGTTGTCCTGGGGTGGAAATATTATCATGGACAAAAAAGAAGTGAGAGCGCAGGGAAAAGAATTGCTCCGCTGTAACTGGGAAGGGCTGGATCTCAAATGGAACATTGGTAGCGGCGCAAAACCGGATTACCTGCGGACCAGGGAGAATTCCAAAACGTCCATGCTGGAAGGATATATACCGGTAGTAAATACTAAATGGAGACAAGATAGTTTGATATATGATGAAGAAGTATTTACGACACTGCTGCATGGGCCGCTGTCTCCCGATGATCCTGCCAGAAGTGAACAAACACCGGCTATCCTGCTGGTGAAAGTAACGGTATCAAACCCCGCGCTCAAACCCCGGAATGCAACGGTATGGTTGTCGGCGAATGAGGCTGTAAATGGCCTTACTGCCACCAATGGTTTTATCATGGATGAGGTGAAGGGCGGCAAATTTATCAGGGCTTACATGCCTTCCGGTCCGGAGAATGTGGCAAACACCACATTGGAAAAGGACGACAAAGGCGCCAACAGATCTATCCGCCGGGAAATAGCATTAGCACCCAACTCATCAAAAGTGCTGTACTATTATTTCCCGTTTGTGGGCGATCTGACTGTAAATGATGAAGCGAAGCTGGCTGCGCTTAATTATGAAAATGAAAAGGAAAGGGTCGTTTCCTACTGGAGGGATATTGTAGCAAAGAATGTGGTCTATAACGTACCGGAACCGAAGTTTAATGATATGAGCAGGGCAGTAGTGCCGCATATCCGGATGGGTACCACCAAAGATCCTAAAAGCGGCTTGTACATGGTGCCTGCTGCTGCTATCAGGTATATGGTTTTTCCGAATGAATCCGTGTTTCAGACAAACCTGTTAAACCGCCTGGGCGATTTCTCCACGGCCGGTAACTACCTGAACACATTTATGGCGTTGCAGGGTAGCCGCAAACTTCCCGGCGATTTTACCGGAGATCAGAAGGATGTGCTGTATGGTGTTAAGGTGGCGGAAGGATATGATCTCACAGGAATAGGCTACAACATGCACCATGGCACCGTACTATGGGGCCTGGCGCATCATTATTTATATGCACAGGATAAAGCGTGGTTGAAAAAAGCGGCGCCCCACATGGCCAGAGCGGCCAACTGGATTATTGAACAACGTAATAATACAAAACAACTGGATGAGCATGGAGATACGGCGACCCATTATGGTTTGATGCCTGCGGGTTCTTTGGAAGATGTGAGCGATTGGCGTTTCTGGTATGCCACGAATGCCTATTCTTACCTCGGACTGGAAACAATGGCCAAAGCATTTGAAAGTGCCGGCCTGCCCGAAGCTGCTTATTATCGTAAAGAGGCCGCTGCCTATTACAAAGATATCAGAAGAAGCCTGGACAGGGCTACAGAGCTAAGTCCTGTGGTAAGGCTTAGAAACGGTACCTATGTGCCTTATGTGCCTACCCGGCCGTACCAGCGTTTCCGGTATTTCGGCCCTAAGAAAGCGAAGTACTATGATCGTTATAATAAAGGCATGTACCCCACACTACGTTTAACCGCTACCCGTGAGGCATTGTACGGCCCTGTTGTTTTACTTAAAACAGGCGTGGTAGAACCTGCCGAATCTATGGGCGACTGGATCCTGAATGACTGGGAAGATAATATCACCCTTTCTACTTCTCTTAACCTGAACACACATGGCTGGGTGGATGATGAGTACTGGTTTAGCCGCGGTGGCATGGTATTCCAGGCTAACCTCCAGAATCCGGTAGGCGCGTACCTGCAAAGACAGGAGATTCCTGCTGCCCTTCGTAATCTGTACAATGATTTTGTATCCTGTTTTTATCCGGATGTAAATGTATTCAGTGAAGAATACCGCATGTGGAAGCATGGCAGCGGACCTTTTTACAAAGCCCCCGATGAAGCGCGGTTTGTAGGTCAGATCTGTGACTTACTCGTGATGGAAAGCGGCGAAGAACTCTGGCTGGCAAATGGTACGCCGCAACGTTGGCTCGAACCGGGAAATAAAATAATGCTGAATAATGCACACACGGAATATGGGAAAATGAGCTATACCCTGCAAAGCGGACAGTTACCCGGCACCATTGAAGCAGATATAACACTCCCGGAAAAAAAATGCGAAAAAGTATTACTTTTTGTACGTGCTCCATTTAAGCAACCAATCCGTGCTGTTACCATTAATGGGAAAGTGTGGCAGGAGTGGGATGCCAAACGGGAAGCTATTACTATTCCCCAAACAAATAAAAAGGTACACGTTACGATAGTTTATTAATGCAGGATATGAAAATACAAATCCACCCGTATCAGGCAGAATATGGAATTTATTCCCTTTTAAATTTACAAAAGAATGGATCGGTTTAATCATAAAATAGCAGTCATCACGGGCGGTGCAACCGGTATCGGGATGGCTGTAGCACACCGGCTGGGAAAGGAGGGAGCCGTAGTCGCACTTTTTGATAGAGACGCTTCCGCTTTAAAAAGTACGGTGGAAGCGTTCCAACAGGAAGGGATACACGCAGAAGGATATTTAACCGATATCAGTGATGAAACACAGGTGTCAGCAAGCCTTTTGGCGGTGGAGAAGAAGTGGCAGCAGATCGATATCCTGGTGCATGCCGCCGGCATTGTTGGTCCTACCGCTACCAGCATTACTGCGTACACAACAGCCGATTTTGATCAGATATATGATGTTAATCTGAAAGGTACTTTTCTGATCACAAAATATACCTTACAAATAATGGAGAAGCGACAGCAGGGCAGGATATTATTGATTGCCTCTATTGCCGGCAAAGAAGGCAACCCCGGAATGGTGGGTTATTCCACTACCAAAGCTGGTGTTATAGGGCTTGTTAAAGGGGTGGCGAAGGAATATGCAACCACACAGATTACGGTTAACGGACTGGCACCTGCTGTGATCAGAACACCGATGAATGATGGTACCTCTGCGGAACAACTGGCCTATATGACAGCGAAAATACCGATGGAACGATTAGGTACGGTTGCAGAAGTAGCAGCTATGTCTTGTTTTATAGTGTCTGATGAAAATAGTTTTTCTACAGGATTTATCTATGATATTTCCGGTGGCAGGGCCACCTACTAGCATTCAATAATTAAATGGATTATCAAATTTTTCAAAAAAGATAAATGATGACAAAATTAAAATACCTCCTGCTGTTTGCGGTGCTAACTGCTTGCAGCAATGCAATTAAGCAAGGGAAGGAGGGTACAACTTATCACGAAAAACACCGGCCTCAAATCCATTTTAGCCCCAAAGCAAACTGGATGAATGATCCTAACGGAATGGTTTATTTCAATAACCAGTATCACCTGTTTTTTCAGCATTATCCGGACAGTAATGTCTGGGGGCCTATGCATTGGGGCCATGCTACCAGCAAAGACCTTATCCACTGGGAGCAACAGCCCATCGCTTTGTACCCCGACAGCCTGGGCTATATTTATTCCGGAAGCGAAGTGGTGGATAGTAATAATACAAGTGGTTTCGGCAAAGATGGGAAAATTCCCCTGGTGGCCATCTTTACCCACCATGATACCCTTATCCAGAACGCAGGCAGGGATGATTATGAAAAACAAAGTCTTGCCTATAGCCTGGATGATGGAAAAACATGGACCAAATATGAAAATAATCCTGTGTTGAGAAACCCGGGAATAAGGGATTTCCGGGATCCTAAAGTGATGTGGTTTGAAGCAGGCAAAAAATGGGTGATGACGCTGGCTACCAAAGACCGGATTACTTTTTATGGCTCACCTGATCTGAAGAACTGGACTAAGGAAAGTGAATTTGGCCAGCAGGAAGGATCTCACGAAGGTGTTTGGGAATGTCCTGATCTGTTCTCCCTGGATTACAATGGAGAACAGGTATGGGTATTGCTGGTAAGCGTCAGCTCCGGAGGTCCTGGTGGAGGATCTGCCACACAATATTTTACCGGACAGTTTGATGGTAATAAATTTACTGCCTCAGATAAGGAAATTAAATGGGTGGATTACGGACCTGATAACTATGCGGGTATCACCTGGTCGAACACCGGCAAACGCAAAATATTCCTCGGATGGATGAGCAACTGGCATTATGCTACTCTGGTGCCTACACAGCAATGGCGAAGCGCCAATACTATCCCCAGGGAGTTAGGGATCACGAAAGCAGGGGATAAATGGTTGCTCACTGCCCAACCGGTTACAGAGCTGGATGTACTCGAAGGAAAAACAGTCAGAGCAATAAATGTGGATGTAACAGACTATGACCTTACCGGTAAAGCCGGAAAGGTGTCGGGTCCTGTAAAACTGCACCTCACTGCGGACAAAATAGAAAGTTTCGCTATTACAATTTCAAATGACTCTGCTCAGAAAGTAGTAATGGGTTATGACAAAGAAAATAATCAGTTTTATATAGACAGAACCCAATCCGGCAAAGCTGATTTCCAGGATGGTTTTGCTGCAAAGCATACTGCTCCCCGGTTTTCAAATAGTCCTGAACTGGATATGACCATTGTATTGGACAATGCATCTGTAGAACTTTTCGCGGATAAAGGTCTTTCTGTAATGACGGATATATTTTTCCCCGACCAGGTATTCTCTAATATCCGGATCCAGTCACCGGCTCATTTTAGCATGAAATCATTACAACTAACGCCTTTAAAAAGTATTTGGGAATAGTTAGTTCCAGTGATCATTTTGTGAAGATGTCGGGCAAATGATAAAGGCCGCATAAATCTTAAGATCTATGCGGCCTTTCACTGGGTTAATAAAGCAAGGGATGCTTTAAAAACGCAAAACAATTTTAATACCCTGGATTTTGTGTCAGGTTCTGATTTAAAGAAATTTCATTATTGGAAATCGGCAGGTACATGGATTTACTCTGTACATATCCATTACCAAATTTTGTTTCAATCAGTCCGCCATCAGCGCCGCGCACCTGAACGGGGTAGATGTCCTTACCAATGCCCCAACGTCTGATATCATCCCAATAAACACCTTCCAGCGCAAACTCTATTCTTCTTTCATGACGCAGCTTTATACGGGCGTCTGTCTGGGAAAGGTCGGTGGGTAATGGCTTGATTTTTACATCTGTACGGGAAGTACGGATTTGGTTAATCAGTTTAATAGCCGCTGGTACATCTGTTCCTTTTTCTATTAATGCTTCCGCTTTGGAGAGTATTACATCTGCGTAACGGAAAACAATAAAATTCAAAGGCTCTTGTCCGGCTACTACCTGCTGGGTTTCTATGGTATATTTCCTGATGCTGAAACCAACTTTCTGCCCGGTATGATTTTTAATTTCAACAGGATACAGCTGTCCCTGGAAATAAGCACCGGGGCGCAGAATGGTAAAGTCCAGCCGTGGATCCCTGTTTACATAAGGGGTTGCGGGATTTACCGGTGTGCCGTCGATGGTTTCATAGGCATCCACTAAATTCTGAATAGGTGCAACGGAATTGGAACCATCGATACCATATTTCATATTCTGCGGCTGCCAGTGGCGGTCAAATAAACTTCCCTGGGTGAAGGGGCCATCCATATATTCCACGTCGAAGATTACTTCAGCATTATTTTCATTCGCCAGCTGAAATAAGCCGTGATAGCTGGGGAACAGGCTATACTTGTTTAATGCATCAATTTTAGCGGTATACTCCAGTACTTTATCCCAGTTGCCTTTGTACAGGTAAGCGCGCATTTTCATGGCCAGTGCAGCGCCCAGTGTAGCCCTGCCTGTTATAGGTGCGGTGGTGCCCAGTCTTTTGATCGCTTCATCATAATCAGCATGTACCTGCGTCCATGTTTCTTCTTCTGTATTACGTTTCAGGGTGCGGGCTTCGTCGGCGCTGATCGTTTTGGTAAATACCGGTACGCCACCATAACTATTTGCGAGCAAGGCATAAAAGACGCCTCTTAAAAAAAAGATTTCACCTTTCATCTGCTCTTTCAGCTGATCATCCATCGGTACTTTGTCGATGTTTTCGATAAAAGTATTGGCCCGGTTAATACCGGTATAACACTTCTGCCAGCGGCCACTTACAATGCCGGCATCGTTGGCTGAAATGCTGCCGTTGCCTACCTGTTGTTCCATACCTTCCCAGTGAGCCCACTGGTAGGCATTGGGTGTACAGGCGTCAAATCCGCCGCCATAACCATATACAAAGTCCTGATGCAAAACATTATATACACCATACAAGGCCAGGTTGGCATCAGATTCGTCTGCCCAGAAATTATCTGTAGTGATACGGTCATCCGGCTTTTTATCCAGGAAAGATTTCGAGCAACCACTTACCATGAATGCCGCGGCTATCGTCATTAAGAATATATATCTCATAGTCAGTTCAGTTTAAAGTTGCAGATTAATACCAAAAGAAGTGATAACAGGTGTCGGATAAACACCGCTACCGTTTTCGAATGTGTTCTGCTCCGGATCAAAGCCGAAGTATCCTTTACTGGTAAAAGATGGCAGGTTCTGCACATTGGCATAGATGCTGCCGCCTTTGAAATGAATCCTTTGCAGTAAAGATGCAGGCAGCTGGTACGACAACTGTACATTCTTGATCTTAAAGTAACTCATGTTCTGTATCCAGAAAGAAGACTCATACCTGTTCCAGGTATCGTTTACGACTATACGGGGTAAAGTATTGCTATGGTTTTCAGGTGTCCAGGCGTTTTCCCACCTGGTGAGCAGGGTACCACCGGAAATACCCAGTGGGGTAGTCCATGCACTCTGATTGTAACCACTGATACCTGCCAGTCCCTGCGTAACAATATTCAGGCTCCAGTTTTTATAGTTGGCATTGAATGTAGCACCATAAGTGTATTTAGGTAAAGTATTCCCCAACGATTGTTTATCGTTAAAATCCAGTTTACCATCACCATTCACATCTTCATATTTCAGATCACCAGCCACGGGAACGTACCCGTTGTTACTCATGTAATCACTGGCTTCCTTATCAGATTGAAATACACCGATTGATTTAAAACCATACAGCATTTTGTAGGGAAGCCCTTCTCTGATCAGCCACAGCTGATCCGGTGCATCTTCCCGGAACTTGGTCACCACATTTTTGATATAGGTGAAATTCGCTCCGATGGAATAACTGAAGCCGGAGCTATATTCAGGAGAATGATAATTGGCTGATATTTCAAATCCTTTGTTATTCATCTTCCCGATATTCTGGATAGGTGCGCTTACTTGTCCTAATACTGTAGAAATAGGCAGTTGCACCAGGATCTGATCTGTATTCTTGTTAAAATAATCCAGTTCAAAAGACAGTGCATTATTAAACAAACCGACATCCAGGCCAATATCCGTACTGGTAGTGGTTTCCCAGCTGATATTCGGATCCACCAGTGCAGTGATAGCTGCACCCGGTGCAAATTGTCCACCCGCCGTATAGCTGGTACCGTTAGTTTGTGTAACAGACCCGATATAAGGATAGTTATTGCTGATGTTCTGATTACCAAGTTGTCCCCAGGATGCGCGTAATTTCAATTGTGAAATAGCCGGAATGTTTTTAATGAATTCTTCCTTTTCCATGGCCCATCCTGCGGATACTGACGGGAAATATCCCCAGCGGTTTCCTTCCCTGAAACGGGAAGACGCATCTGCGCGGATGTTACCTTCCAGCAGGTATTTTTCCTTGTAGTTGTAGTTTACCCTTCCGAAATAACCCAGCATACTCCATTCTGTAGTGTTGCCAGAAGCCTGTACATTACTGGTACCGGCATCTACTTCATTCAATCCGGATTTAGGCGGATCAGATTTCTGTGCAAACATATTCTTCAACTGGTAAGACTCTGCCTGCATACCCACGATAGCAGAGAAGTTATGCGTGTTGTTAAATGATTTCGTATAGTTGAGGGTGTTATAATATACCCAGTAAAACTCTTCATTATTAGCCCGGTATGGAGAAATCTGCGAAGGATAATCCAGCACCTTGCCCTGTACGCCACCAGCGGTATATACATAATTGAGCTGGTTGTATTTATCCTGGCGGTTGTTGTTGGACTGACCGGTAAACATCGTTTTGAAAGTCAGGTCCTTTGTGATGTTTGCGGTAGCATTCAGATTGGCCCTGAAGAAATTATTGGCATACTGGCTGTTGCCATTATATAAGTCGGCCAACGGGTTGCGGGAATCCACGATAGGAGAGCCATCCGGACGTAATGCCTGTGTGGCGCCGAAACGGCCGTCTGCTGTATAAGGTGCTATAAAAGGATAAGCACCGTTTGACATGATGTAGTAAACACGGTTAATACCATCCACCGGGCTGTTGGTAATCTTGCGGGTGATCTGTACACGGCCACCTATTTCCAGCCAGTCTTTTACTTTGTTGTTGATGGAAAAATTTACCCCATAACGTTTACTGTCAGTCTGACGAATAATCCCGTCCTGTGAAAGATAATTGGCAGACAGGAAGAAATTCTGTTTCGCAGAACCACCTCTTACAGAGATATTATGTTCGGTAATAGGAGCAGTGCGGAATATTTCTTTATAAAAATCAGTATTCGGGTAGAGATACGGATCTTTATTTTTACTGAAATCATCAATCACATTCTGTGGAAACAGGGGATCTCCGCCACTGTTTACCACAGCCGTGTTCCACATTTTCATAAATTGTTCACTGTTATTAATGCGGTCATATTTTTTACCCAGTTGCTGTAAGCCATAGTAGCCATTGTAGGAGATGACAGGTTCTGAATTATAGCTACCTCTTTTTGTGGTTACCAGCACAATACCATTTGCAGCACGGGAACCATAAATAGCGGCGGATGCTGCATCTTTCAGGATGGTAATGCTGGCGATATCCGAAGGATTTACTTCTGCAAGTTTGCCTTCAATACCATCTATGAGGATGAGGGGATCGGTATTATTCAGCGTACCAAAACCACGGATACGCAAGGTGGCGCCATCGCTGCCCGGTGATCCGGAGTTCTGGCTCACGAATACACCGGCTACTTTACCAGCCAAAGCCTGGCTGGGATTGGTGATGGGCCTGTTTTCCAGGGCTTTGTCGTAATTGATGGTCGCTACGGCGCCGGTTAAATTAGCGCGCTTTTGTGTACCATATCCAACTACCACTACTTCTGATAATTTATCGGAAGAGGGTTTCATGGTGATGGTCAGGGCTTCTTCCGATTTTATGATTACTTCAGAAGCCTCATAACCGATGTAAGAAAAGATAAGTGTTTCTCCGGGGTCAACTTTAATGGTAAAAAGGCCGTGTTCATCAGTGGTGGCAAATACTTTGTTGCTTTTGGTTTTAATGGTAACACCGGGTAAAGGCTCTCCGTCATCGTTGAGTACTTTCCCTTTAATCACCGCCAGCGGGGCTATCAGCGGATTGATACCGGTGATGCCCTCTGGTTGTTTTTCCCTGATAGCAATGATGTTTTTTTCAATGGTGTAAGTGAGGTCCTGGTTTTTAAAGATGCTTTCCAGTACCTGCAAAATATCCTGATCGTTCACTTTTATGGTTACAGGTTGCGCTTTCTTCAGCACATCCATTTTGTACCAGAATACATAATCTGTTTTTGCTTCAATCTTTTTAAAGATCTGTTCAAGTGGTTGATCGGTAACATTCAATGTGATTCTGTTGGATTGCTTTTCGGCCATGGTGCTGCCCCAGAGGATAGTCAGCATGCAGGTTAGCAGCAACAGTATTCTACGGGAAGATGCCCTTCCCGAAAGGAATCGCGTAACGGGTTGTTTCATAATCTGATGTTTAGTAATTAATTTTGGAGGCAGTAAATAGTTTTCAAAAGATCGTTTGGTTGAGCATTTATTCTACAATAATTTTGGTCCCGTCATATGTAAACATGGCCCCATTTATTTCCAGGCTGCGGAGTACTTCCGGCAGTTTCATCCCGGGATAAATTTTTCCATGAAATGACCCTTGCTGAGCTATCCCTTTAAAAACAACTTCCACATCGTACCAACGCCCGATTTGCCTGAATACCTCTTGCAGCGGTGTGTTGTGGAATTGCAGATAGCCTTTTTGCCAGGCTACTACTTCTTTGATATTTGGTTGTGTTACGGACAGGTTGCCGGCATTGTTCAACTGCGCCTGCTCTCCGGGCCTGATCTGTATTTTCTGTTTGTTCACTTTTACCTGCACACTGCCTTCCAGTAAAGTGGTGCTGACAGCGGGTTCATCTTCATAGGCATTGATATTAAAGTGTGTGCCTAACACTAATACCGTCATTTTTTTCGTTGTTACACGGAATGGTTGATAGTTTCCTCCATGATCAGTTACTTTTTTGGCGACTTCAAAATAGGCTTCTCCCGTAACGGCCACATCTCTGCTCTTGCCGGTAAATGCTGCCGGGAAGCTGATGGTTGATCCGGCATTCAGCCATACTTTAGTGCCGTCTGGTAATACAACTATGTACTGTGATGATTTTGGTACACTTAATTTGTTCATGACAACCGGCTGTTGGGATGTCATCTCTGCCGGCTGATATTGAATTTCATTGCCGGCTGTTTTTATGATGGTTACCTGTCCTTCCTGCAGGGTTTGTCCGGCTTGTATGGACTCCAAAGTAACGGTCCGTCCACCCGAAAGCTCCAGGATGGCCCTGTTACGGGACAATGGAGGCCTGGCTTCCTTGGATGCTACCTGGTTTCGTATATGCTTTTTCGTTATATTTCCCCAGAACCAGCTGGCCGCCACTACAATGGCCGACAGCACGGAGGCGGCGGCAGCCAGCCGCAGCAGGAAAATACGTCGTTTACGGTAAGGACGGTCCACTGCCCCGGTTGCATATAGCTCGTCCATCACAGCTATTTTCGCCGTTGCTTTATATTGAAGTGCTTCCTCCGATTCTTCCTCCTCAAACAAGGCGGGATGGGCTTCCCGCTCCGCCAGCCATGCTTCAATCATCTCTTGTTCTTCCGCAGAAGCAGTACCTTCCAGGTACTTTTCCAATATTTTTATATCTATATTGTCGTCCATCATGAGATACCGGTCTCCATCTTTCTTATCACATCTATAAACGAGCAAAAAAGATCATACCGCTATTTGCTTTTGTAATTTTTTTTTAGTTTTTTTGAATCATAAGATGAAGCCTTTATATACAAGCGCGACCGACAGTGACCTCTTCCAATTATTGAAGGAAGGTGATATAGCAGCATTTGAGGCTATTTATGACCGTTATTTTATCCGCTTGCTTAATATCTCCTATAAGCGGATGGAGAACAGGGAAGACGCGCTGGAAATAGTGCAGGATGTATTTGTGCGGTTGTACACAAAGCGTGCACTCATTGAAAATAACAATTACCTGTTTGCTTACCTGCAAACACTCCTGAAACATGGCATGATAGATCGTTTCCGCCAGCGTATGGTGCAACAGAAACAATATGCTGCCCTCAAGGAACAGGTGCAAACACATACCAGCGATACAGCTGATCAGCAAATTGATGGTAAAAAGCTGGAAGAAAAGATACAGTACATCATTAACAGCCTGCCGGAAAAATGTAAAGAGGCATTTATCCTGAGCAGGATGCAATACCTCTCACACCAGATGATTGCTACAAAAATGAGCATCTCCGTCAGCACAGTGGAAAAACATATCGTAAAAGCCCTGCATGTGCTCCGAAAACAGTTGAAAGAAGAATAGCAGCTACTTCTTTTTAAAAAAGAAGCAGCTGATCTGTCATTATTTAATATTAATACCTACCCCAATCTGCGCCTGTTGCGTTTTCCATTTATAACGATCATCAATATTATTCAGATCCGTGATTCCCACCACATACCTGCCATAGAAATGTACTGCATGAAGAGAGACCGTTAGACCACCTACCAATCCGAAATCATTTCTTTTGAAAGCATCCCGGTTATTGATCAACAGGTTTTCATTGGAGAAGAAAAGGAAGCTGTATTGCGGGCCCGCATTCACGGTAATCAGCTTGTTGATATTATAACGTATCAACAGTGGGATCGTGATATAACTCAGTTTAATCTTGCTGTTTGCATCGTGGTTACTGGTGTTGACATACCGGGCATTGAACACATCTGATTTTTTATCATTCGCCTGTGTGAACAGGAGTTCTGGTTGTAGTCCCCACGCCTTTGTAAAATCGTACGTGGCAAAAACGCCCAGCCGCACACCCGGGTTGTAGTTTGATTGTATGCCTTCCCCATCAATTTTAAACAGGTTCAGGTCCGCTTTTATACCATAATGAAGCTCCTGCGCCCTGGCAGCCGAAATAATAAAAAGCACCATGGCCACCGCTGATAGTAAACGTTTTTTCATAGTTGAATACTTTAACCATAAAGAAACGGATAACATTTATATCTATTGCCGGTTGATCACGACTAATAGATGATCAGGCTGTTTTCGACTATCATGTGCGGAATTTTCCCGGCAAAATACCAGCCCTTTTATCTGTTTAATACTTTCTGATTCCAGGAGTTGCTGCGAATTATTGAAAATGCATAAATTTGAACAAATGAAAGAGACCATATTAGATAACCCCGCCTGGGGATCATTGATCAGTGAGCATAAGCATTTTGCAGAAGGAACTGACCGGGTGAAAAGATACCGCAATAGTATCGTTCCCTTTGTCGCCTGTCGTGATGCCGGTGAAGACAGCATGGAAGACATTAATCCGTGGATCAGCGCAGGAGAATCGTTTTATATCATCGGTGAGCTGCCTGTATTGCCAAAGGACTGGAAAGTGGAAAGTGAGCTGCCATGCGCACAGATGTTGCTGACACCCGGCTGGTCGCTTCCATTACCGGAAGAAGATGACGTTACCATCTCCCTGCTGGGTGATGCCGATGCTACCGCCATGTATGAACTGATAAACAGTGTGCAACCCGGCTATTATAATCCGGACACCCGATTGCTGGGGACCTATTACGGTATCCGGCAGCAAGGCAAACTGGTGGCCATGGCCGGTGAGCGGATGCGGATGACAGGGTTCTGCGAACTGAGCGCCATTTGTACCGATCCTGCGTATACGGGTAAGGGTTATGCACAACGGCTCATCACACAGCTTTGCCGCCGCCATGTCGCCGCTGGTATTGCTTCCTTCCTGCATGTATCCTTGTTGAATGAGCGGGCTATCCGCCTTTATGAGCACATGGGATTCACTTATCGCAGATCTATCAGTTTCACGAAAGTGAAGAAAAATAGCTGACTTTTATTTAGGCGCCTTATTCTGAGCAGTAATATCACTAAGTGCTTCCTGGCTGAAACCTGTACTTTCCAGCATAGCGGTAATGAACTTTGTTTTACCTTCAATATAGCTATCTATATCCAATGGATATTCCTTTGCCAGCTGTAGTTTAAGGGCACCATATTCCTTTGCCTTTCGGGGATTAGCACGCAGGAAATCACGGAAAGATAAATGGTTTTTCAAGCTGACGCTATCCTGCAGACATACATACAAATGATGTTGCGGCCAGGTCCTGCCGGAACCATCCTCCGGAGTCAGCTCCGAACGCCTCTTGAAAGCAGCCCTTCCGGGGATACCCATATCGCCCTGGTGGGTATAGCCCAGTTTGTCCAGGATCTCAACAATCTCTTCAAACCTGCTTTTATCTTTGATAATAATGTCTGTATCAATAATAGGTTTGGCTGAAAGGCCAGGAACAGCGGTACTTCCAACATGCTCAATACTTATGAAAAGGTCTTTTAACCGATCCGAAAATACAGCTTTCAACTGGTTGAAAACAGTGGCCCAGTGATCCGAATAAGGCACAACGATTATTCTATTATTTTCCATAGCTTTATTGACTACTTGTCGGGCAAAATTAAATCTTTGGGCATTATAATAAAATCTATCCGGTTCAAATGTCTTTTTTAGTCGGGATGGGCACCACTTACAAGTAAGCAACCGTATTTTTCTTTCTCTTTACCCCATAATAATTACAGAGATGAAACGAAATAACTTCCTGTTTTCCATGCTCGCTGTTTTTCCATTGGTTTCATTTGCACGGGTTCAAAAATTATTTACTGGTACAAGCAAAGGGTTTAAGATCAACGCCGGTGAAGGGCGGTACCACGGCCATATTCAACTCAAAGGGGTTAATGCAAATATCCTGGATGTAAAGGTTTCCGGAAAGGATACCAATGGTGATCTCGCCATCTTTGAGCAGACCAGTCTTTCTCAGAAAAAAGGCACCCCACTTCATTTGCATTATGCGCAGGATGAAATATTTTTTGTACTGGAAGGGGAGTATTACTTCCAGGTTGGAGAAGAAAAATACGAGTTAAAGAAAGGCGATAGCATCTTTCTTCCCAGAAATATTCCCCATGCATGGACCCAGGTTAGCGCAAGCGGGAAAATGACGGTTACCCTGCAACCGGCCGGCAAATTGGAAGATTTCTTTGTGGCACTCGCAGCGAGAACCACTGATCCATCAAAAGAAGAAATGGCGGCACTTTTTGAAGCAAATGAAATGAAAATAGTAGGGCCTCCGTTAGCGGTTGAGTAGTCAATTAAAGGCGCATTATATCCGTTTGAAGATGGGAAAGGGGAGAATATACCACTTTTGCCCCTATAGTATTTTTGGATAAAATAATGTACCTTATGGCTTTAAGTAGTTTTATAAAGCAGTTTTACCAAAATCTTTTTCATTCCTGAAAAAAAGGGCAATGCGTCTTTTATTATAAATAGGAAAGCCTATGCCTTTTCAGAGAATGCTGACATTATCGCTTCTTTTAACTTTAACATCCGTACATCTTTAAATTACTAAATAACCAATATCACTTAAAAAAATGCAATCCGCGTTACACCCGTAAAACGTTATGTTTTCAGTTTTTTCTTATTTTGTTATGCAAAATTTTCCGGTTGCTTTTTACAGGCGTCAAAAATGCCCACGTCTATGATTCATGAAAAAGATTTGATTGCTGAGCTGATAAAAGGAGATGCCCAATCCTTCAGGAAAATCTATGATCTATATATAAAGAAGGTCTATCATTTTGTCCGCCACTATGTCAAGGAAAAAAGCGAAGCCGACGACATCACGCAAAATGTGTTCATAAAGATCTGGGAAAAAAGAAACGTTATTAATACAGAAAAGTCTTTTGAGGGTTTTGTTTTCACGATCGCTTACCGGGCAATAATTGACCGGTTCAGACAAAATGCAGCAAAACCCTATTTCAATACGAGGGATATGATAGATCCTCAGATTGCCTCTTCTGTATGCTCAGACGATTTATTACACCTACATCAGCTGGAATCGCTTTACAACAAATCTTTACAAACCCTTCCTCCAAAAAGAAAAGAAATCTTTCTCTTAAGTCGCCATAATGGGTTGACAAATAAGCAGATTGCGGAGAAATTAGGGATTTCCATAAAAACGGTGGAGAACCAAATGACCGCTGCGCTTTCATCTTTAAAAGAATCCCTTTTAAATTCAGAGCTGGATATAACAATCGCTATTTTCTTATTTTTTTTCTTTTAGAATAGGGGGTAACCTTAATTCTCCCGTAATAGAAAGGAGTAAGATTGTTTATCATGGATAAATCCAGCTTAGAAAGATTTTTTACGAATCAATGTTCCGATGCAGAAAGAAAATCTGTTATCCGGTGGTTATTAAACCCTGAGAATGATTTAATAGTAAAAGAATGGATGCGGGAGCATTGGGACTTTATATGCGCCCTTGATTTAAATAGCCATCAGGACAATCCGGATATAGAAATGATATGGGCATCCATTCAGCAGGAAATTCAGCATAAAGAGCTGATAGCAGGATCTTTTCGGGATATTCCTGCACCAAATCCCAGGCTGCTTTATGTACGGCATAAAGCCAAACACTTTATGGCAGCAGCTGCAGTAATCGCTGCAATTGTCTTCGGTATTTATTTTTTATGGTCGGATAATCCAACCGGTACCCATCCTGTTGCAAATCAAAAGCCAGTTAACCTGAAACCTGATATTGCGCCACCAGGGGGTAACAAAGCCGTATTAACATTGGCAAATGGATCAACCATTTATTTAGATAGTGCAGGCAGCGGTACATTAGCCGTCCAGGATCAGGTCCATGTGATTAAAAAGGATAACGGCGAAATTGTGTATACAGGTGCTGCTGCCAATACCATAACATATAATACATTGTCATTGCCTAAAGGCAGCAAACCCATTCGGCTGGTGCTTTCTGATAGAAGCATTGTCTGGCTAAACGCGGCCTCTTCTATAACCTATCCTACTGGTTTTATGGGCGATAAAAGAAAGGTTACCATTACCGGTGAGGCTTATTTTGAGGTGGCGAAAAATCCTGCCATGCCATTTTATGTTGCTCATGGCGATATGATGGTAAAAGTATTAGGTACCCATTTCAACGTAAATACTTACAGCGATGAACAAAATGTAAAAGTAACCTTACTGGAAGGACGGGTAGCCGTATCACAGGGCGCCAGAAATGAAGAGCTAAAGCCAGGACAGCAGGCCAGCTTATCAGAGAAGGATATTCAGTTGATCCAATCGGTGGATTTAGCTGAAGTGATGGCCTGGAAAAATGACCAGTTTTATTTTAGCGGTACTGATATAAAAACGATCATGCACCAGGTGGAAAGATATTATAACGTTGAGGTTCAGTATAAAGACAACGTACCATATAAATTTGTAGCCAAAATATCCCGGGATGTAAACTTATCTCAGTTTTTAGAAAAACTTGAACTAACAAACCTGGTCCATTTCAAAATCGACGGTAATGTAGTTATCGTAAGCAAATAGTTTTAATGGGTTTTTAAAACAAAGCCGCACCGTGTATCAGACGGTGCGGCGGACGTTTAATTAACCTTTTGTACAAGCGTGTCACGCTCTGATTATTAATTAACTAAAACAATTAAAGGTATGCAAAAATTTTATTTTGCTGGATTTTCTCAAAAACGAAAAGCCTTACTTCTTAAGATTTTTTTAAATATGAGATTCTTTCTATTTTTTTTATTTGTCGGTATGTTGCAGTCGCATGCACGCGGCTACAGTCAGAGCATTACCCTGTCCCTGCACCATGCATCCGCAGAGGAAGTCTTCCGTCAAATTGAAAAACAAACAGGGTTCGGATTCATTTATGCCAGGGAAGAACTCAGCAAAATGAAGCCCATAGACCTGAAGGTCACAAACGCTGGATTAACCAGCGTGCTCAATATGGTTTTTAATGATCAACCGCTAACCTATACGATATCCGATAAAAGTATTGTAGTGAAAGGGCGGATAATGCATACTAAAGATGATAATACAGCTGCGATCACCCCGCCATTTACCGTAATAGGAACTGTGTTCGATGAAAACGGCGAGCCGCTTTCCGGTGTCAATATTGTACAGGAGGGCATGTCAAAGGGTGTTTATACAGACCGGGATGGTAACTTTTCTATTTTGGTGGCGGATGCTTCAAAAGGTACTGTGTTGGTTTTTTCATTTATTGGAATGAAAACCCAGAAACTGGCTGTTGATGGAAAAACAAAAATCAATCTGAAAATGAAGCCTGAAACTGTTGGGCTGAATGAAGTGATCGCAGTGGGGTATGGCACTGTGCGCAAGAGCGATCTTACCGGTTCAGTTTCCAAGGTAACGTTAGATGATGCAACAGATAAACCGGCAACCTCAGTTGAACAATTGCTTCAGGGGCGCGCATCAGGAGTGCAGATCACTTCTAATACAGGCGCTCCCGGTGGTGGTATCTCCTTTTCTATCCGGGGAGCAACTTCTATCAGCGGCTCCAATCAACCGCTCATCGTGATTGATGGTTACCCGATTGATGCAGACAATGACGCAGTGAAAGTGTCTGGCGGCAGCCAATCCGGATACCTGGATAAATTGCCTGCTGATAATGCGCTGGCAAATATCGATCCTGCCGACATTGAATCCGTTGAAATCTTAAAGGATGCATCTGCGGCAGCAATTTATGGGTCGCGCGCTTCCAATGGCGTTGTACTCATCACCACAAAACATGGTAAAACAGGTCGCGACCGGCTTTCCTATAATACCCGGTTCGATATCAGCTCCCTGCCCAGGAAAATTGATGTACTGAACACCAATGATTATTTAGATTATTCCAATGAAGCCTATTTAAATAGCGGACAGGATTCTGCTTATAAAGCGGATGCAATGGCCCGCCTGGGAAGCGTGAATACCAATTGGCAGGATTTGATCTATCGGTCTGCTTATAGTCAAAACCACCAGTTAAGTCTTTCGGGCGGCTCCGACAAACTCAAATATGCAGTCGGCGCAGGTTACCTTGGTCAACAAGGTATTGTTAAAAATTCCCGCTATGACAGAGGTTCCCTCCTCATTAACCTCGACCGGGAGATCAGCAAACGCTTTAAGTTTGGCGTCAGCCTGAATGGCTCCATCAGTAAAAACAAAGCAGCGATGCAATCTTCTGATCGCAACGATCCGTCTACTTCGGTGGTGTATGGCGCCCTGCTTTCAAGACCATTTGACTCACCGCTGACTGCAGATGATCAGATCGATCAGACTCAGGTGGGAAATCCGCTAACGATCATCGAACTGGCTGATGACCAGAACCGCGTTACAACGTTACTTGCAAACATGTATCTGAATTATAACATAGCCCCCGGCCTGGATGTAAAAGTAAATGGAGGCGTGAATACCAGAAACTCCCGTCGTGATTTCTATATGCCCAGAGGCACAATACTGGGCAACCTGGAAGGAGGCTACGCCTACCTGGGAGAAAGCAGCTCTTTTAATTACCTGACCGAATACACGTTGAATTACAACCGGACACTCAATAAAAAACATCGCATCAATGCTGTTGCAGGCTATACCTGGCAACAATGGGATCGAAAAGCCTTTAACATTAATGTGCTTAATTTTCCCAACGACAATATGTTGTATTATGACTTAAGTAGCGGATCCTCGATAAGCAATCCGAATACTACAACAACACAATGGGGACTTGCTTCCGTTATCGGAAGGGCCAATTACAGCTTCGATAATCGCTTCCTGGCGACCTTTACTGGTAGAGAAGATGGTTCCACCCGCCTGGCAGCAGGTAACAAATGGAAATTCTTTCCCTCAGTAGCCTTAGGCTGGAATATCTCTAACGAAAAATTTATGCGCCATGTCAACGCTATCACCTCTCTTAAACTGCGGGGAAGCTATGGACTTTCGGGTAATCAGGCAGTGCCTGTGGGTGCTACGCAGGCGCGGCTCAATTCTACAGGAAGTGTTGCCAACGAAGGAATACAGATTGGCTATATTCTGGCCAACATGCCCAACAACACACTGCATTGGGAGCTGACAAAGCAACAGAATTTCGGACTGGATATGGCATTATTCCATAACAGGATAACCTTTGGATTTGACTACTATAAAAAACGTACCGATGGTTTGTTGATTGGCTTAACGATACCTCCATCCAATGGATTCACGCAATATAACACCAATCAGGGCACTGTGGAGAACAAAGGGTACGAGTTTGATCTGGGCGCTAAAATATTAACCAAAGGCGTGAAATGGGATGTATCCGGGAATATTTCTTTCAACCGGAATAAAATTATCAGCCTGGGAAAAGGCGTACAATCTTTTACGGGTCCCGCCTTTTTTGCAGTAGGTGGCCAGGCATTGAATATTTTCCAGGTGGGTTCGCCCATTGGCTCCTTTTACGGATACCGGATACTCGGCATTTATCAAAATCAGCAGGATATAGACAAGAGCGCACAGGATCCTTCCAATAATAAACCAGGTACGTTTAAATTTAAGGACATTAGTGGCCCCGATGGTGTGCCGGATGGAATTATTTCCGCAGCTGACAGGCAAATCATCGGCAATCCTTACCCGGATTTTATTTTTGGGATTACCAATAACCTGGAATGGAAACAATTCTCTTTATCATTTTTGATACTGGGCAATATTGGCCAGGACGTTATTAATGCCAATCGCTATACCACCGATGCGCTATCGCGTGGGTTACAGGCCAACGTTCGCAAAGAAGCATACGATGGAAGATGGACAGGAGAGGGCTCCAGTGATAAATACCCACAAGCAACTACCTCTGCATCTCCCTTCAGTAACCGGTTTGCCGATTTTATCGTTGAAGACGCCTCTTTTGTGCGACTAAAATATATTACCCTTTCCTATACATTTGAAAACAAGAAAATAAAATTTGCACGCAGTCTTAAGTTTTTTGCGACAGGTACAAATCTGCTGACGTTAACCCATTATGAAGGTTACGATCCTGAAATAAACAGCCATGGAGATTCTATGACTCCTGGTATTGATAGCGGTTCCATACCACAATACACAACGGTTTCATTTGGTATGAATCTCGGCTTTTAACGTAAAAAAATAAAAACGAATGCAAATGACAACAAAATATATAGCTATTCTTATTGCAGCTTTTATGTTAACAGGTTGCAGTCTTAAAGAAAAAATATACGATTCTGCTATTTCAGATACTTTTATCAAATCTGAGAATGACGCTTTATTTCAGTTAAATGGCGTGTATTCTTTCTTCCCTACATTCAATTGTTTTAAATCAAATTTACCCTATCAGATCATTGACGGGGGCGATGATATCGCTGTCACGAATTCCACTAAAAGGCTATTTAATGAAAGAACAGTAAGCTCTTCTAATATCTATTTTACAAGCGCCTGGTCTTCATTTTTTAACACCATTAACAATGCCAACGCATTAATGGAAACATTAGAGAAGACGACTCCTGGTATCCTTTCCGAAAGCTACAAAGATCGTATTATGGGAGAGCTGTATTTTATGCGGGCTTTTTCCTACTTCTATCTTGTTCGGTTGTATGGAGGCGTACCCCTCCACACGCAATCAGTACAAGGTAATGCTGATTTTTATCCGGCAAGAAATTCAGTAGAAGAGGTATATAATTTAATTTTTGAGGACCTGAAAAAGGCGACTGAAAAATGTATCCCTTATAGTCAGCAACCGGCAAAAGAATTCGGACACGCCACAAAGGGCGCGGCACAGGCAATACTGTCACTGGCTTACCTCACCTATGCTAATAGCCTTGATTTAAAAGGGCAGAGTGGTGACTCGAAAACATATTACCAGTTTGCGGCAAACTATGCCGACAGTGTCATCCAATCTCATGAATACTTCCTTATCAGTAATTATGCGGATTTGTGGAATGTTGATTTAGAAAAGAATGCGCATAAAGAAGTGATCTTTTCCATCCAGTTTACCCGCGATGGTACCGCCGCCAGTGCGAGTTCCCGGGGAAGTGAGCTTGCCTACTTTTTACAACCCACCACCCGTTTTAATATTTGTGGTAATCCCACAGACGGTGCGGGCGCCGGAACAACACGGCTACAACCCTGGTTTGTTCAGATGTACAAAGAGGGGCAATTTGCAAACGACTACAGATCAGAAGTTTCTTTTCTAACCAGGTGGAGCTATAAGGGTACCGCCAGGGAAGCGGTTGCATTTCCGGAGATAACCAATGCGAATGAAATAGTCGAGCAATATCCCTATATCAATAAGTACATTGATCCAAAAGGATTACAGGCCCGCAATAATGAAAATGATTTTTATGTCATCCGTTTATCGGAAGTATATTTAATCAAAGCAGAAGCAGAAAATGAGTTGAACGGGCCCTCCTCCGATGCTTACACGGCATTTAACATGCTCCGGCAACGTGCCCGGCTGGCAGACGGCAATCAACGAACCACACCTGAGAACTTACCTGCAGGTTTATCAAAACAGGAATTCAGACTCGCTGTATTTAACGAAAGAGGACTGGAATTAGTTGGCGAAGGACATCGTTGGTTTGATGCAGTAAGGATGAGATACCTGGACGATAAAACAACAATGGTAGAATACCGGTATAATAAATTCTATCCAACTATGACGCTCAAGGCGCCGGCTTACAATGCAACGACCCATACATGGACTGGTGGCCTCGTGCAGCCTTTAAATGTGGTCAGTTGGAGTCCTAAATTCTTGCTCTGGCCTATCCCCAGCCCCGAAATTGATGCAAATCCTAATATGACGCAGAATACGGAATACGGCTGGTGATGACGATTTCTTTTTTGAAAGGGGAATGCAGGTTATGATAATGATCTGCCTGCACTGCTTTCATGAAATAACACAAACTTTTTTTAGATGAAAAAAGCTTGTTGGCGTTACCATTATGCCCGCTAGTTAGTAAGGATAGCCGCGCATATCCGGAGTGCTACCGAAATAAAAAAGGTTTAAAAAAAATAAAGCAAACATAGCATATGAATCATTCAAATCGCAGGGAGTTCCTGAAACAATCACTTGCTTTTGCTGGTTGCCTGGCTGCCATTCCAGCACTGGCAGCCAGGAATGGCAATGACCGTAAAACCATTCTTTTGCGCTCCTCCTGGCAGGTTGAAAACATTGGCGATATTGGTCATACACCAGGTGTACTGGCGCTACTTGAAAAATATCTTCCACATGTCAGCGTTCGCCTATGGCCGAATAATGTGGGGGCAGGGGTAGAGGAAATGCTGATGGCGCGGTTCCCCCAACTGGAAATTTTAAAAACGCCGGAACAAAAACAACAGGCATTGGCAGCATGCGATTTCTTTTTGCATGGATCAGGCCCCTCGCTGGTAGGAAGAAAGGAATTGTCACAGTGGAAAAAGGAAACCGGAAAACCATATGGAATTTACGGTATTACTTTTCCCGGTAATTATGGATTCCAATCACAGGAAGACCAATACAATCCAATAGATATTGAGCTGTTTAACGGTGCTGACTTTGCTTATTTCCGCGATTCGGTTTCCTATGAATTTGCAAAACAAAAGGGAGCAAAATGTCCTGTAATGGGATTTTGTCCCGATGGCGCCTTTGCTATTGATGTACGAAATGATAAAGCTGCTGATACATTTTTAACAGCACATGGGCTTCAAACGGGAAAGTTTGTCTGCGTTATTGGCCAGCTTCGTTTTACGCCGTGGTGGGAACTGCCGACAAAAGACCCCACGGTTAATCAGGCCAAATCTGACTGGAATGAAAAAATGAAAGAACACGATAATGCTCCAATTAGGAACGCCATTATCGAAGTGGTCCGACAAACAGACTTAAAGGTATTGATCGTTCCTGAAAATGAAACAGAGATCCGTATTGGCAAGGAAATGCTTTATGATCCACTGCCGGAAGATGTGAAATCACGCGTGGTCTGGAGGGATCATTACTGGCTTACTGATGAAGCAGTCAGCACTTACGCAAGATCCGCCGGGTTGTTTGGACTTGAAATGCATTCGCCCATTATGTGCATCGCGCTTGGCATACCCGCCATTGTTTGCCGCTTTAAAGAGCAGACATCCAAAGGATTTATGTGGCGGGACATTGGACTGGGAGAGTGGTTCTTTGATATGGATAATAAGTCCGACGTTGACCGCATTGTTCCAACGGTATTGCAGATGGTGAAGAACCCCAAAGCCGCCCTTAAAAAAGCGATGGCAGCTAAAAAAAGAGTGACGCAGTACCAGGGGGATACAATGAAAGTATTAAAAAAATCACTTAGTTATTGACGTTGGAGAAAACTAATAACATAATGAGAAAGATATATTTCACTTCAAAGAGCGCCGAACATGGGTTCCCGGCCGTAAAAACCGTGCTGCTTTTCGTCGCATTTATTTGCCAGACGTTGGTACTGGTTGCACAAAAGGCTCCTTTTCCTATCAGGGCGGTGGATGAGCAACAGGTTCGGGAAATTGAGTCATTACTCCCCGATAATCCTACAGGTCTTGGTGAGCCTTATAACAAACGTGCCGTTTGGGATAAGTTACTACAATCAGGTAAATACGACCGGTTTTTACTGCAAATGGAACACTACAGCTTTCCCCCGTTCAGCAAGGAGGATTACTTTTCACTCTCCGATGGCAGTGCATCCTCTTCTGCAAGAGGACTGAACATGATGCGCAAACGGGCTGAAGGTCTGTCAAAAGCCACCTGGGCCGAATGCCTGGAAAACAAAAACAGGTACACAAAAATGGTTGAAGAGGGATTGCGTTCTATACTGAATCAAAAATCATGGGTATCACCGCGTAGTGATTATGGATTTAAAAATTACAATGGGATCGCCTATTCAGTGGAATTAACCTCCTCTTTATATGCGCATACCATCGCGCAAACACTTTATCTGATGGGAGATAAAATCAATCCCAGATTGAGAACAGATGCTATTGACGCGCTGCAGAAGCGGATTTTTGAGCCTGTGCTGGAAAAGATAAAAACCCGGAATACAGAGAACGAAAATAACTTTTTAGTTGCAACCAATAACTGGAACCATGTGTGTCTGGCTGGCCTCGTGGGAGCTGCGCTTGCGACAATTGAAGACAAGCATGAGCGTGCCGTTTTTGTTGCTATTGGGGCATACTATGCAAACAATGGATTAACTGGTTTTGGCAGTGATGGCTACTGTACCGAAGGCATCGGATATTATAATTATGGATTTGGACATTATATTTTACTCAGGGAATGTATCTGGGAGGCTACAGGCGGTAAGATTGATCTGCTCGCCAGCCCCAAAGTGCAAAAGATTGCCAGGTATGGACCGGATCTTCAGATCATCAATGGCGTTTATCCGGCGATCTCTGATAGCCATGAAGGCGCGAAGCCCGATTCAAGCATGCTGACTTATCTCAGTCGTAACCTGGGTATGGGGCTCATGCCTTATGATGGGCTGACCTATGAAGGAAAAACCGATAACATTTGTAATAACATAATGATGGTTTTTCCCAATTCAGCATCGCTATCCAAACCGCAACCTCAAAAACACCCCCAACAACTTCTCCGCTCGTTTTTTGACAAGACAGGCGTATTGATCAGTCGCCCTGTAGCTGGTTCTTCCTGCATGATCGGTGTAGCTTTTAAAGGAGGTAATAATGCAGAATCCCATAATCATAATGACGTTGGCTCCTTTACCATTGTACAGGCAAATCAAATCATGGTGGGTGATCCGGGCGCAATTGCCTATACAGCAAATATTTTCACACCTAAATACCGGTATACCTATAAAACAGTAGGTTCATTCGGGCATCCCGTTCCCCTGGTTGCAGGCAAGGAACAACAAGCCGGAGCTGAGGCTAAGTCTGCAACGGTTCATACAGCTTTCAGTCCTGAAAAAGACGAGATCACCCTTGATATTGCCCCGGCGTATAATGTCCCGGAACTCAAAACACTGCAGCGTACGATGGAGTATAGTAGGAAACAAAAAGGCAACATTACATTTACAGATCGTTTTGAATATACGGATCCTCAAATGTTTGAAACAGCACTGTCAACCAGGGCCCAGTGGGAACAAACATCTCCAAACACACTGCTGCTTACCAGGGCAAATCAAAAGATGATCGTTCGTTTCTCCTCTACCGGCAATAGCCTGGTGGTGCGGTCGGAAGAAATCTCCGAAGGGGGTACACCCTATACACGCATTGGAATTGCTATAAAGGGACCAGTCAGATCCGGAAGCATTCGAATCAGTTACGAACCATTAAACTGATTTTTATTTTTAACAACCAGACGTACATCACTTTAAAAAAAATGAAAATAAAATCGATGAAACAGAACCGGTTTTTTATGCTCCTTTTATCAGCCTTCGCACTGTCTGTGTTTATAACATCCGTTACCCTGGCACAGGCGCCTGACAAACGGCCGCAATTGTGTTTGTGGAACTTTGATCATATGACAGCAGCCCGTGAAAGTTTGGCAAGCAACCAAACGCTGTATCAACAGTCTTATCAGGGGCTAATCCGGGAAGCAGAAAAAATCCTGCTGGAACCACCAACTTCAGTAATGGATAAACCTGATGAGAAAGTAGCCAGGAGTAAAGACAAACACGATTTTATTTCAGTTGGTAAATACTGTTGGCCCAATCCCACTACCCCTGATGGCATGCCATGGATACAGCGCGACGGATACATCAATGTGGAGAATTTTAAAAAAGACGATGCCGTTCGACTCGACATCATGTGTAACAGGGTAGGGAAGTTGTGTATTGCTTATTTTTTTAGTGGAGACACACGTTTTTCCCAGAAAGCTTCCGAGCTGGTACGGGTGTGGTTCGTAGATCCTGCTACCCGGATGAATCCTAATTTTACGTACGCACAGGTAATCCCCGGTAACGACAATGACAGGGGACACTTTCCGGGTGTGATCTTTGGCAGGGCGCTTGTAAATGTGCTTTCCGGTCTTTGCCTTATCCAACATACATCCGCTTATAATAAAGGGATCGATAGTGGTGTAAAAGATTGGTTTATCCAATATTCCGGATGGCTAACCACCAGCGAGTTTGGTATCAAGGAAAGTAAGGCAACCAATAATCACTCCATTGCCTATGATGAGCAGCTTTTAGCTATTGCGCTGTTCGTCGGCGATAGTAACGCGCAACATCGTCTCATTGAAGAATTTCACCCTAAAAGAATTTTCAAACAGGTGGAACCCGATGGGAAAATGCCGCGGGAGTTACAAAGAACAAGAGCTTTGGGATATTCGGCCTTCAATATCAAAAATATACTTGAAATTTGTGAAATGGCAAAAGCAGAAAACCCCTCTCTTTATTCGCTAAAGTCACCGGATGGCCGGAGTATTGGCATTGCAGTCGATTATCTCGCCGGTTTTCTAGGAAAAAAACCTGCTGATTTTGCTCCCTATAAGCAAATTGCAGATTGGGATAAGTGCCTGGATGAGATCTATTGGATCGTCAGGAGGGCAGCTGCATTTGCTCCATCTGAAAATTATGAAGAACTGATAAAAAAATACTCATCAAAACGGACAGCAAGCCTTAACAATTTATTGTACTAAAAAGAAACCTTGTATAAGGTCGTGATAAGAGAAGCTGTGCGCCACTTACCTGCATGTCTGAATAAAAGCTGCCAGCGACAAACCCATACCAGGATAATTTGGATAGGGATGCGGGTTACCTGTTTGCACAACAATATGTTCGTTGCCAGCGTATTGTGAATAAGGTTTGGTCATTGTTGTATCGGCTGTCACATTAAATCCGTTCAGATTATCTATTGCAATTGCTGCATCCACTATGTAAATATGTTCTTTTTCCCTTCCGTCAAAGTTTTTAATGATATTCTGGCGAAGTTCCCACATAGTTGCATTTTGTTTGATGGTGAAATCACCTGCAGCATTGTCTAACGTTCCGCAGGTAGACGAAGGAATCATTATAATAAATTTACCGTCGGGTACCGCCTTTAGATATGATGCGATAACTGTTTTTATTTTCTCGTTCCAGGTTGAAAAATCAATTTTTTGAGGAACCGGTTCCGATCTGAAATCATTGAGTCCTAAAAACTCAGCAAGTATGGAAGGCGCTTTTAATTTCCACATAGCAAGATATTTTCCATAATCAAAATGCCAGGTGAAATCTTCATAAGCTGTCCGTATCCATTTTTTCCCATTATAACGCATATAATACCCCAACGCATTATCATACATTATATCATTTATCATAGGATCAAGCTTATAACCTGTTTGCTGATCAAAGCGTAAAGATTGTGTTGTAAAACGGCCTGCAAAATACTTTTCGGCGAATGTCCAGTCACGACCCGGCTCTCTGCGTACAGCATTGGCAAGTTGCCAGAATTCAGTAGCACCCCAATACCGATAAGCGCCATCGGGCTGCCAGAACCCGTTGTAGGACTGCGTACGTTGATTGGATACGGAAAAATAATTTGCAAGTGTCCATCCGCCGCGCCCCTCGTCAGATTGTCCGGGATAACCCGCAACGTCACGTAGTCCGATCAACTGAAGTTTAGGAACATATCCCTTCGCCAATAGGGCATCCTTAAAAAAAGATCCATTCGTAAAACTATCGCCAATAATAGAAACAGCGATAGAATCAGTACCTACGCCCTGCTGGCCCACAATAATTGTTGAGGTAATCGTCTTAACCGTATCAAAGTGGTCCGTATTGATTAAACTTACAGCAACAGTTGCTCCCTGTTTTGGGGCGTTGATACTTGCAACCCGCGCTAATCTTCGCTGAAAGATGGTACTTCCGGAAAAGCGGACCACGTCATCATAAGGCCTCCATCGCTTTAATAAAGGCTCAACAAATATATTATTCTCAACGCCAGACAACATGTACAATCTGGCTGGCAAACAAATATCATTTACAAAGAAGAAACGATCCGGAGGTATCTGAGCGGATGATGTGTTTGCGGAATCTTTCTCCCGTTCAATAGGAATTTGACAGATAATTTTTTCTGACTTGTGCAGGTTGTTACTATCGGAAGAAACAGTCCAACTAAACAGGGAAGCAATAGCAAACAGACCTTTCATCATTTTTTATTCGTTTTATTTTTTGGTTGAACATACTGCTTAAAAATACAACAGTGTTTTTAATTCTTATATTTAAAAACGATTTTTTTTGAAATTTTATAAAGGATAAAAAACAAAATTTATTTTCTTTTTGCTTAGGGGTTAAACACAATTTTTGCGTAATAGTAAATATAGAAGCAGCATCGGTTGCTTAGGTTTTATAAGGCTTAAGCAGTGTTGATGTGCCCTGAAATCATGCTGGTAAGCATGCTGTGAAGCGCGTCTGCGTATGCCATAAAGATTCAAAAGCGTTTCAAAAAAAACGGTCTGTCAGGCAATATAAATTTCTGTAACAAATTTGTATCTTTCGCCTGAACGGTTTATAAAACAAATAAATGGAGATCTTTAACAACGCCAACGCGCTTACATTGGTATTTGCAGCTTTACTGATATTTGCCATTGCATACAGAACATATGGAATTTTTATCGCGAGCAAAGTGCTCCGGCTGAATGCGGACAATGTAACTCCGGCAATAGAATTTGCAGATGGAAAAGACTATGTGCCTACAAACAAGAATGTGCTCTTCGGTCATCATTTTGCAGCAATAGCGGCCGCAGGTCCTTTGGTTGGGCCGGTGTTAGCTGCTCAATTTGGCTATCTGCCGGGAACGCTATGGATCCTGATTGGTTGTGTCCTGGCTGGTGGAGTGCATGACATGGTCGTACTATTTGCATCCGTCAGGCATAAGGGACAAAGCCTTGCAACGATTGCCCGTAAGGAAATTGGTATAGGAACCGGCCTGATAACCGGGGTGGCTGTACTTTTTATTTTGATATTAACGTTGGCAGGTCTTGCTCTCGCATGTATCAGCGCCATGCATGAAGCCTCCTGGTCCTTATTTACAGTTATTGCTACAATGCCGATTGCCATCATTATGGGACTGATCATGCGGTACCGTAAAAACAGTGTTACGTTGGCAAGTATTATCGGAGGTATTCTGTTAATTGCCGGAATCATTGGAGGACACGCACTGATGCAGATAGAAGTCATCAACAACCTTTTTCATTGGGACATCGGAACTATTTCCATAGCCATAGCTGTCTATGGGTTTTTAGCATCTACCTTACCGGTTTGGTTGTTGTTGGTACCACGTGATTATTTATCTACTTATTTAAAGATCGGCACCATATTAATGTTGGCGATAGGCGTAATTTTCGTTCACCCTACCATCCAGATGCCTGCCATTACAAGTTTCATACATGGCGGAGGGCCGGTAATCGGTGGTCCGGTTTTGCCATTCATCTTTATCGTTATTGCATGTGGAGCTATTTCAGGATTCCATGCTGTTATTGCAACGGGCACAACACCCAAGATGCTGACAAACGAAAAACAAATACTTTTTGTCGGTTATGGAGCCATGCTGGTAGAAGGATTTGTTGCACTAATGGCATTGATAGCTGCCTGCACACTAATTCCAGGTGACTACTTTGCCATCAATACACCCAAAGAAGCATATGATGCTTTTATAGCACAAAATCCCGGGCTGCATGCGGTTGAGTTGAGTCATTTCAGTGAAAAGATAGGACTGGATTTACATGGCCGCACGGGCGGCGCTGTATCTCTTGCTGTTGGCATGGCTCATATTTTTAATAAGATTCCCTATATGGATACGCTGATGGCTTATTGGTACAACTTCGCGATTATGTTTGAAGCGGTATTTATTCTTACAGCCATTGATGCCGGTACCCGTGTAGGACGCTTCTTTTTACAGGAGCTGCTGGGAAATGTTTTTCCTAAATTCAATGATAAAAACTGGATGCCGGGCATTATTATCAGCAGTCTGCTTTTTACTTTTTCATGGGGCTACCTGGTTTACACGGGTAATGTGAGTAGTATCTGGCCATTATTCGGTATCAGCAATCAATTGCTTGCTGCCTGCGGATTGATCGTTTGTACCACTATGTTGATCCGTATGAACCGGAAGAAGTATGCGTTGTGTGCAGCAATTCCCGGTGTATTTATGGCAGTAATTACCTTTTGGGCCGGCTATGAGCAGATTGTTGAGGTGTATCTTCCAAAAGGTCAGCACCTGTTGGCGGGGCTGGCATTTTTAGCCATGCTGCTAATGTGTATCGTTTTTGTAAACACGTTTAAAAAATGGCGGCAATTGTACAAGCTGCCCGCTTTAGAAAATGATTATTACGGAGATACCGTAAAACAGTTGGTAGAAAGATAGCTTTATACGCAGCATTACAGGTAGTATCCGGCTACGGAACATGCACATAAATTATAGAAAAGAAAAAATTATTGCCGGTGTTCTTTCTCCACTGGAGAAAGAACACCGGCAATAAAAAAGATCAATTATTTTGTCAGTTCTTTTATCGGTGTAAAATCCACCTTGCGAAACTCCACTTCAGATCCTTCTGCCTGTAAGGCGATGCTGCCTTTGCTCGCAGTGCAGTTGTAGCCGTAATTGACAAGATCGCCGTTTACCCATACTTTAACGGCATTGCCTACACATTCCACGATCATGGTATTCCATTCTCCCAGTGGTTTTTCTGAGTTATCGGTGAGGTTTTTAATCCTGCGTTCCTTACCATCTACAGCGCCCCAGTTGCTTTTGGGGCCACGCCGGCTTTCCATGTCGGGTACAGTAATATCTTCCCCAATGCACCAGAAGTCGCCTGCATTTTCATGCATCATTTGTGTTTCTATGGATTTTGGAAACATGCCATACAATACACGGGGCGTGGAAGCGTGTACCAGCACGCCGCAATTGCCCGGTTTGGCGGGGAAACGGTATTCTACCTGGAGCCGGTAGTTCTGATAACTGGAATCGGTGATAATATGTCCCTGTGGGCTGGCCAGGCTAACGAAAACACCATTGCGCAGTATAAAAGGACTTTGTACCGATGCATCATTATCCATAGCAGGAACATCAATATGCCAACCGTCAAAGTTCTTGAAATTAAAGAGGCTACGTGTTTGCGCCTGCAATGCAACTGCGCAGAACAGGGTAGCTCCGGTAAGAAATGTAGTAAGAATGCTTTTTTTCATATGAGAATTTATCGGGGATAAAATAGTAAATTATTATGGAAGTTTTTTAATAACGAAGCGTTCCTGTTACTACCCATTCTGCAAAATACAGCCATATTACAACAATCGCATGGATTCTTACGGTCCAGGGGCTTCATCCTGCAACTCATCGGAAAATCGTTTGCCGTAGACGGCAGACACTGCATTTTTGCAGGGTATCATTACAAACAACCATATGCAGGACATTAAAAAATATACATTGATAACGGGAGCCAGCTCCGGACTGGGCAAAGAGTTTGCCCGGCAGTGCGCTGTCATGAACAGGAACATGATCCTGATGGGATTGCCCGGTGGCAACCTGTTTTTACTGGCAGAAAGCCTGTCACTGGAATACAACGTGGATGTACGGGTTTTTGAGTTTGACATGACCGACAGCGAAGAACTTAAATCACAGCTGAAAGATATGATGACGCAATTTCCAATCGACTTTCTGATCAACAATGCCGGCGTAGGCGGTACCTCAGCTATCACAGATACATCCCTGGAGAAGATCGACAGCATCATCCTGCTGAATGTAAGAAGTACGGTATTGCTCACCCGTATGCTGATTCCGCACCTGCTGGAAAACAAAGAAAGCTACATCATGAATATCGCCAGCATGGCCGCTTTTACGCCGATAGCCTATAAAACGGTATACCCGGCTTCCAAAGCATTTATCTCTTCCTTTTTCCTGGGGCTACAGGAAGAATTGTCCGGTACCGGTTTATCCGTGAGCGTAGTATATCCCGGTCCTATCATGACAAATTCACATACCTCCCGGAGGATCATAGGACAGGGGTTCAAAGGTAAAATGGGCCTGTTGCCTGCTACTGAAATTGCCGATATCGCCCTACGCGGAACACTGGCTAAATGCAGGGTAATCATACCTGGTGTTATGAACAGGATCAATCACACCCTGATGCAGCTACTGCCGCTCACACTCAAACTGAAACTGGTTTCCAGGGAAGTAAAGAAAGAAATACAATTTATATAGCAAGATGAAAAAAGTACTGATAACAGGTGCCAACGGCTTTCTGGGAGCCAATCTCACCCGGGAGCTATACAGACTGGGATACGAGGTGAAAGCGATGATCAGGCCCACGGCCAATCTGAAAGGGATCTCCGACATTCCCTGTGAAGTGTTTTTTGGGAATATAGATAATAAGGAAGATGTAATATTAGCCGTAGCCGGCTGTGATGTAGTGATCCACGCGGCCTGTATCACCGCTCAATGGGATACCACTTTTGAAGAATATGAACGGATAAATTTTACTGCCACAAAAAATATAGCGGAAGCCTGTATCGCTAATAAGGTGGAGCGGTTTATTTATGTCAGCACAGCGAATACTATCGGCCCTGGTACCAGAAATAACCCCGGCAGCGAATTGAATGGCTTCACTTTGTTCAACGCCAATTCAGGATATATCAACACCAAATACCTCGCACAGCAATATGTGCTGGAGCAGGTGATGGCACGCGGACTTCGTGGTATTGTGGTCAATCCCACTTTTATGATAGGTCCCTGTGATACCAAACCCAGCTCCGGCGAACTGATCTTGTATGGCATGAAGAAGAAGATCCTGTTCTATCCACCCGGCGGGAAAAATTTTGTACATATCCAGGACGTTTGCAAAGGTATTCTCAATGCCATTGAAAAAGGGAAGATCGGGGAGTGCTATCTGCTGGCAGGACATAATTTAAGTTACCGGGAGTTCTTCACGATGCTGAATACCATCTCAGGAGAACGGAAGGTGATGATCAGAATACCTGCCTTCGCGCTGAAACTGGCAGGCATAGCTGGTTCCCTGTTCCAGCGGTTGACGCATATCCCCGGAAAACTAACGTACTCGGCTGCTTATTTACTCAGCCTGGATAACTATTACTCGGGAAAAAAGTCTGAGCGAGAGCTGATGCTTCGATACACTCCCATAGAAGATGCTATCTCCGGCGCGCACAGCTGGTTCAAAGAAAATAACTATTTTTAAGGATACTGTGGCTATTATGAACTTTAAGGAGAGCGAACCATTATTTTCCAGCAAAATATTCCTGTATTTATCCAGGATGCTGATACTGTACACTTTCAGTATCATCTTCAAATCCTTTGATCATACGTTTGTGCAGGGATTGCGGATGCTCGATTTCCGCGGGCAGATGTTCAGCGTGGTATATGTGCTGTTTGGATTACTGGTATGGGAAGGAGCAGTGTGGCTCGCCAGAGCTATTGAAAAAAGGATTGCAGGAAAACAGGCACCCCAACGGCTGGCCATCCTCTGTTGTTCTTTGATGTTCTATGGTATGTTGTCGGCTTTCTGTTTCGGTTTTTTGTATGCAGTAATGGATATCCTGTTGTTTGAACGATATGAGGCGTGGGAGGCCTTTAAAGCATTCAGCTACGATCTTAACTTTGGGATCTTCATGTTTTATGTGCTCATACTGGCTTTTAATGGTATTGTGTTTTACTATTCAGGATGGAAAGAATACCAGGTACAGGCAGAAAGACTGATGAGAGAAAATATCCAGGCAAAATATGATGCGCTCCGGAATCAGATAGATCCACATTTCTTTTTTAATTCACTCAGTGTATTGACCAACCTCGTGTATAAAAGCCCGGATCTCTCCGCCGATTATATTACACAGCTGGCCAAAACCTACCGGTATATCCTGGATAAGAAATTTGAAAACCTGGTAACGGTACAAACAGAGCTGGACTTCCTGGAATCGTACATCTTCCTGATGCGGATCAGGCACCAGCAAAGCATTCAGTTCAAAGTGGAGATTGATGAAGTAACCCGGCAGAAAGGCATGATACCACCGGTATCCCTGCAATTATTAATAGAAAATGCCATCAAACATAACCGCTTTTCCGCAAATGATCCGTTATTGATCACTGTGAAAGGAGAGGATGGCTATTTAATCGTAGCTAATCATATAAGAAAGAAAAACAATCCTGATCTGTCATCTGGTATCGGGCTTGAAAATATTCAGAAAAGATATGCATTGATCAGCGAGCGTAGTCTTGAAATACAGCAATCGGAAGGAATGTTTATTGTAAAAATACCCATTATTAATCACGCATGAAGATAGTCATATTTGAAGATGAGATGCACAATGCAGAGCGCCTTAAACAGCTGCTGCATAAATATGATGCGGGCATCGAAGTGGTGGCGGTGATAGAATCCGTAACAGAAGGCTTGAAATGGCTGGAGGAAGGGCATCGGGTAGACCTGATGATGATGGATATCCAGTTGTCAGACGGGAATTGCTTTGAGCTCTTCAGCAAGATGAAAATACAGACACCGGTCATCTTTACCACCGCATTTGATGGATTTGCCTTACAGGCTTTCAAGGTAAACAGCATCGATTACCTGATGAAGCCTATTGAACTGGAAGAGCTGAAGAACGCGCTCCGTAAGTACGAAAATTTTCAGCCGGTAGCCGGTAATGTTATCAGCATAGAAAAGATTGCGGAAGAGTTTATGCGGCGCAACAGCACGCGCTTTATCGGTAAGGTCAATAACCAGCTGGTGTATGTAAAGGCGCAGGATATTGCTTACCTGCATTTCAGCAAAGGGATTACCATGGCTACCACTACCGCTAATCAGCGGCTGCCGCTGGATTACTCGCTGGACCAGATTGAAAAACTGTTAGACAAAAACCTGTTCTTCCGGATCAACCGGCAGTTTATAATCCACCTGGATGCCATTAAAAAGATAACGACTTATTACAATAGCAGATTAATACTTCAATTAGCCCCATATGTTGATACTGATGTTATTATTAGCCGGGAGAGGGTGGCGGAATTTAAAAGCTGGCTGGAAGGCAAAAGCTGACGCCGGCAGGCGCTGTAAAATTCATTAAAAAGATGCCTCAAAGCTTGATTGGCAGCCTCTTTATTAGTACCTTTGCTTCACTTCGGAAAACCTGTTTTTTGCAGCCGGAAATATGATCTGAAAAGGGAAGATACGGAATGGAAGATACAAACAATTTACAGCGACCATCGTTTAAAGAGGCATTAAAATTCTGGTTCAAATTAGGGTGGATAAGTTTTGGAGGAACAGCCGGGCATATTGCTATTATGCACGACTACCTGGTTGATAAAAAGAAGTGGATCAGCAACAGTAAATTTCACCATGCGCTTAGTCATTGTATGATTTTACCGGGCCCGGAGGCGCAGCAACTGGCAACTTATATCGGATGGCAGCTCCATGGCAAACGGGGCGGACTCGTAGCAGGAATCCTGTTTGTACTCCCTTCCATGTTCATTTTATTGGGGTTAAGCATTGTGTACGTGTTATTCGGGAACTTACCCTGGATTTACGCGATGTTCAATGGACTGAAACCTGCCGTGATCGCTATTATCATTATTGCACTGTTTAAGATTGCCCAAAAATCGTTACATGGACCGCTGCATATTATCCTGGCGGCTATCGCTTTTGTATGCATCTTCTTCTATAATATTTCCATGCTGTTGATCATAGCCGGAACAATCGTGATCGCACTGCTCATGAAGTACATCTGGCCTTCTCTATATCATAAAAGAAATAAAAGTATCGAAGAGGAATCAGCAGATGAACGGCGTTATTTCCTCAACAGATATTCCGTTGCACCCGATGCCGGGTTTGCAGGGAAACGTATATTCAAACAGCTCGGCATCGGCCTGCTTTTATGGATCATCCCTTTTATCCTTTTCTATTTCCTGACAGATGATTTTCGCTTCTGGACAGGGCTGTCGCTGTTCTTTACAAAAACGGCCTTTGTAACCGTGGGTGGATCTTATACCGTATTACCCTATGTGGCGCAGTTCAGTGTCACCAAACTGAACTGGCTCACCAACCTGCAAATGGTAGATGGCTTTGCGCTGGCGGAAACAACACCTGGTCCGCTGATCATCGTACTGGCCTTTGTGGGCTTCATGGCCGGGTACAACCATTTTAACGGATCTTTATGGATGGGGTCTATCGGCCTTATCGCCACCACATTTTATACCTTCCTGCCTTGCTTCCTGTTTATTTTTATCGGCGCACCCATTATAGAAAAAACGCAGGGCAACCCCGTCATTGAGGGCGTGCTGGGATTCATTACCGCTGCGGTGGTAGGAGTGATCCTGAACCTGACGCTCTTTCTCGGCAAAAGTGTCATCTTCCCCGGCGAAGTAACAATTGCCGGCCTGGACTACATTTCATTGGCCTGGGTGATTGTTTCTCTTTTCCTGATGCTCCGGTTCAGGATGAACGTCATCTACCTGATTATGCTCAGTATTTTATTTGGGCTGGCGCATTATTTCATTGGGATGTAAATGGGTGAGCATACCCCCGTTTCCGGAAAATTGGAAGAAACGAAAGCGTTGATACGCTATTGCATTAATGAAGAAGTAGCCTGATCTTATCATGACCTGTTAAAAAACAACAGATGCAGATCTTCCGGATTTTTATCGCTATAAAACTACTTGCGGAATATAGTTTGAGCCGATTAAAATGCTTAATCGGCTCATAAATTCGCTATATTTGAGCCGATTAACTAACCTAATCGGCTCATTATGTATAATTGGCAGTTTCCGGAATGGCCTGACTTTGCCTATGAAGTCCATGAAATTCAACCCCTCATCCTGGCGTTTGCGCAAGAAACGGGGGAGATAAGCGGTGCTATCCAAGGGCTTTCTGATGATTTAAAGAAGGAAACACTGCTACAGCTCATGCTGTCTGAAGCGGTTAAAACCTCCGAAATTGAGGGCGAGTATATCAGTCGCGAAGATGTCATGTCGTCTATACGGAATAATCTTGGGTTGAATGAAAAGCCTGTTTACGTCAAGGATAAACGGGCGGAAGGAGTAGCTCAATTGATGTTGGAAGTGAGGAGATCCTTTGATCAGCCATTGGATGTAGAGATGCTCCACACATGGCATGGTATGTTGATGGCTGGTGCTCAAAATATTAATTCAGGAGAATGGAGAAAGGGATCAGCGCCGATGCAAATAGTCTCGGGCGCATACGGGCGGGTGGTGGTACACTACGAAGCCCCACCGTCGTCTGAAGTCCCAAAGCAAATGCAGCAGTTTTTGCAATGGTATAACAACTGCACGTTTTCATTAAAAGGTGAAGTTGCAGAAGCGGTGTTGAAGTCGGCCGTGGCGCACTTGTATTTTGAATCGATACATCCGTTTGAAGATGGTAACGGGCGAATTGGTCGTGCTATCGCGGAGAAGGCGTTGTCACAATCGCTCGGACGACCTGTTATGCTAAGTCTTTCCAAAACGATAGAGCGGGATAAAATGGCCTATTATGCCGCATTAAAGGAGGCCCAGCGGTCTATAGAAATCACTAACTGGGTAAATTATTTTGCTGGTGTAATTTTAGCAGCTCAGCGAGATGCAAAAGCCACCGTTCAATTTACGGTAAAGAAAGCGCGATTCTTTGACCAATATAAGCATCAGCTCAATGAGCGGCAATTGAAAGTGGTCAATAGGATGCTTGAGAAAGGTGCCGAAGGATTTGAAGGAGGGATGACTGCCAGGAAATATATCAGCATCAGCAAAACCTCCAAAGCTACTGCCACCCGTGATTTACAGGAGCTGCAGGTTATCGGTGTTTTACTGCAGGAAGGAGCGGGAAGATCCATACGTTACCAGCTGAATATCCCCTAACTTTTGTTCATATCTCCTTTCTCCCCGTTATCACTACAAATTTTTGCTACTACCTCCTACGCCTGTATGAAAATATGTCATTAATAGCTGTATTTTACCTGGCAGTTTTACTATAAAAATCCGCTGGTATCATGACAAACTTCTCTTTAAATCGCAGACAGGCGCTAAAAACTTTTGGCCTGGCTGCTGGAGCCGCCCTGTTGAAATTGCCTGTGGCTGCACAGGGTAGTGCTATACAAGCCAACCCAGGGTTTAAGTACTCCCTGAATATGAGCACTATCAGGGGGCAGCAATTAGGGTTTATTAAAGAACTGGAGATCGCATCAAAAGCTGGCTTCACCTCCGTGGAAATCTGGATAGATACTTTTCAAAGCTATTTACAGCAGGGAGGTTCCGTCACAGAAGCGAAAAAGAGGATTGATGATCTGGGTATCAGTATAGAGAATGCCATTGGCTTTGCAAGATGGATCGTGGATGATGAGGCTACCCGTAAGGCTGGTCTCAAGCAGTTGCAAACCGAAATGGAATTGTTGGCAAAAATTGGTTGTAAACGCATCGCGGCGCCACCTGCCGGCGCCAATAGCAGCAACACTCCGGTCATTGATCTGAATGTGGTGACGGAAAGATATCTCACGATCCTCGGGATGGGGGAACAAACCGGCGTAATGCCCATACTTGAAATGTGGGGCGGATCGCCCAACCTGAAAAAAATCAGCCAGGTACTGTATGTGGTAGCGGAAAGTGGTCGCCGGAATGCCCGCGTACTATTGGATGCATTTCATATTTTTAAAGGAGGTTCCAGCTTCGACAGCGCACCATTTGTAGGCAAGGGGGCCATCGATATTTTTCATATCAATGACTATCCACAAGGTATTCAGCCGTTGAAAATATCGGAACCGGATCGCATCTATCCGGGTGATGGTATCGCGCCGCTGCGGCAAACATTACGGGACATTAAAAACCCGGATAAGCCGGTGATTATCTCACTGGAACTTTTCAACCCGCACTATTATAAACAGGATGCCCTCCTCGTAGCAAAAACAGGTCTTGCTAAAATGAAGGCCGTTACAACAGGTATATAAACGCTTTGGGGTGGCTACGCTATTGCATTAATGAAGAAATAGCCTGATCTTACCATGACCCGTTAAAATACAACTGATGCAGCTCTTCCGGATTTCTATCGCTATACCCTTATCACTCTTAATGATGACCACTGCCTTGTTTGCGCAACAGTCATCACAGGCGATCCGGCTTAACCAGGCAGGGTTTTATACGAAAGGCCCTAAGCAGGCCGTCATCATGGGGAGCGCCCGTGCAAAATTTTACATCATATCCACCACTTTACAGGATACTGTATTTGCAGGGGTGTCCGGCGAAGAACTATCTTCCGCTATATCGGATGTGCATACCAGCATCGCCGATTTCTCCCGGCTCACCGTGGAAGGCCGGTTCGTTCTGGCGGTACCGGGTGTTGGGGTTTCCTATCCGTTTGATATAAAAGGGAATGTTCATGCTGCCGCATTTACAGCCGCAATGAAGAGTTATTATTTCATGCGTGCATCTACCCCTGTAACAGATGGCTACGCAGGAAAATGGAGCCGCGCAGGCGGGCATCCCGATACGCTGGTGCAGGTGCATCCTTCCGCCGCTTCAGTTTTACGGCCGGCCGGTAGCATCATATCTTCCCCCGGTGGTTGGTATGATGCCGGCGATTACAACAAATACATCGTTAACAGCGGTATTACCATGGCCACATTGTTTTCTTTGTATGAAGACTTTCCCGTTTTTATAAAAGCACAAGCTCTCAATATTCCGGCAGATGAAGCAGCAGTACCTGCTTATCTCAGGGAGCTGTTATGGAATCTGCGCTGGATGCTTTCCATGCAGGACCCTGCCGACGGCGGGGTGTATCATAAATTAACCAACGCACAATTTGACGGGGTGGTAATGCCGGCAGCAGCTATAAAACCTCGTTATGTGGTGGCTAAAAGTACGGCGGCTACCCTCGACTTTGCAGCAGTAACGGCGCAGGCGGCACGCATACTGAAGGCATATGAAGCGGCATTGCCCGGGCTGTCGGACTCCTGTAGGGCCGCTGCGATAGCCGCCTGGCAATGGGCCCGGCAACACCCGGCAGTGCTGTATGAGCAGGAAAAAATGAACCTGTCTTTTGCACAGGCCATTAAAACCGGCGCATACGGCGACGGGAACGTCAGTGATGAATTTAGCTGGGCTGCCACCGAATTGTCTGTCACCACAGGACTGGATAGCTTTTATGCGGCGGTGCCACATAACGACAAACTGGCAATACCCAACTGGTCGCACGTATCCTCACTGGGGTATTATACCATGATCAGGCATGCCAGGCATTTGCCCAAATCTATGAAGCGGGAGGCGCGTATATTGAAAAGGCAACTGCTGGCCGCAGCGCGTGACCTGATGATGGACGCGGCAAAACAGGGCTACGGTACCGTGATGGGGAAAAATGCCAGGGACTTTGTTTGGGGTAGCAACAGTGTAGCGGCCAACCAGGGTGTTTTGCTGATACAGGCTTTCCGTTTAAAAAAGCGGTCGTCGTACATGGCGGCAGCGGTGGCGAACATGGATTATTTGCTGGGTCGCAATGGAACGGGTTATTGTTTTCTGACTGGCTTCGGCACCCGTTCACCGATGCATCCGCATCATCGTTTGTCTGAAGCCGATAATGTTATCGCACCCATCCCGGGATTGCTCGTAGGAGGTCCCAATCCGGGGATGCAGGATAAGTGTCAATACCCATCTACCATACCGGATCAGTGTTATATAGATGCGTTTTGTTCCTATGCTTCCAACGAAGTAGCGATCAACTGGAATGCCCCTTTTGTGTATCTGGCAGGTGCGCTGGAAGCACTCTGGGAGGATAGATAGTATCACAAGCTTTACTTTAAGTAATAATTATAATATGCTGATTATTACGTTATTTCGACTGTTGTTTATCAATATACTTTATCTTAATAAACAGCTTGTTTGAAATTCCAATTGATTAACATTATCTTGTAATATGGACCATTTCAATATCAATCGCAGGCGTTTCCTGAAAGGGGCTACTGCCACGCTTGCACTTTCCGCGTTGGGCGCCAGCGCCTTGGATTTTATCAATCCTGCTAAACCACTTCGTGTGGCATTAATAGGTACCGGCTGGTATGGTAAAAGTGATCTGTTTCGGTTGATCCAGGTGGCGCCGGTCAGGGTGATTGCTTTGTGTGATGTTGATAAAAAGCAGCTGGCAGAAGCAGCGGCTATGGTAAGCAAACGGCAGGCATCCCATGAAACGCCGCGCCTCTATGCCGACTACCGCAAAATGTTGTCTGAAAATGAACTGGACATTGTACTGATCGGTACACCGGATCACTGGCATGCCTTGCAAGCCATTGAAGCCATGAAAGCCGGTGCAAACGTATATGTACAAAAACCTATCAGTGTAGACGTAATGGAGGGAGAAGCAATGGTAGCCGCAGCACGCAAATACAATAAAGTAGTACAGGTAGGTACGCAACGAAAAAGTACGCCTCACCTGATAGACGCGAAAAAGAACATTGTAGACGCCGGCCTTTTAGGCAAAATATCGCATGTGGAAATGTGCTGCTACTATCATATGCGTAACAACGGCAACCCGCCGGTACAGGCAGTACCTGATTTCCTGGACTATGAGATGTGGACAGGCCCCGCACCGATGCGGCCTTATGATGGAATACCACATGTCCGCTGGTGGCGCACCTTTATGGAATATGGTAATGGTATTATGGGGGATATGTGCATTCATATGTTCGACACCGTACGCTGGATGCTGCAACTGGGCTGGCCCAAACGGATCAGTTCTACCGGTGGTATTTATGTACAGAAAGAAGGTAAGTCAAACATTTCCGATACACAATCCGCCATCTTTGAATATGAAGATCTCAACTGTGTATGGCAGCACCGTACCTGGGGTACACCCGCTGATCCCGAATATCCATGGGCTTTTAAATTGTATGGAGAGAAAGGTACACTGGAAGCCAGCACCATGCAATACGATTTTATTCCGGTAGGTGATGGTAAGCCCATTCATAAAGATGTGGTATATGAAAAAGAGAAATATCCCGAGGATCTTACAGAACCAGCTATTGAATTGAATGCGGCGCCTGCCACAAGATTGCACATGCTCAACTTCCTGGGCGCCATCGCGAATGGCGGTCGCCCTATTGCCGATATCGAAGAAGGACATATTTCTACTGCCAGTTGTATCCTCGCCAATTTGTCGATGCAAACCGGCCGGCCACTGATATATGATCCCAAACAACGTATCATCGTTGGCGATAGTGCTGCCACTGGTTTGTTACAGCGACCTTACCGTGGCCCCTGGCAACACCCTGATCCGGCGGCATTCCTGCGGGTGTAAACAGTTGCCTGCTTCCTGTTGTGGCATGCGATAACGGGTAAATCCGTATTTTGCAGCCCACAATATGGATCACCGCTACTTTATTATCAACAAGCCATACAATATGGTCTCACAGTTTATCAGTCCCGATAAAGTAGGACTGCTGGGAGACCTGTCTTTTCCATTCCCCGAAGGTACCCACGCCATCGGGCGGCTGGACAACCTTTCCGAAGGACTCCTCATTTTAACAACGAATAAAAAAGTAACCCGCCTCTTATTCCAGGGAAAGGTGCCGCATGAACGTACTTACCTGGTTCGTGTAAAAGGTGTGGTGACGCCTGCAACACTGCAACGCCTCAGAACCGGTGTTCCTATTATTATAACCGGACAACTGGAATATATCACCACTCCCTGCCGCGTAGAGATTGTGCCAAAGCCGCCAGACCTCTTTGCGCATCCCCGCGAACTACCGGTTAGTGCGCCACATACCTGGCTGCTCATCACTTTAACAGAAGGGAAATTTCACCAGGTACGAAAAATGGTCGGAGCGGTGAGCCATCGCTGCCAGCGACTCATCAGGGTATCTATAGAAGGGATTGAACTGGGAGATATGCAACCGGGAGAAGTGAGGGAGATGGAAGAAACAGATTTTTTCGAGCGGTTGAAGATTGATGATTATAAAGATGGATGACATCCCTGTAAGCTGAATATAATATTCCATTAAGGCGGCGGTGGTTATACGCTGAAGCTGGATACAGCGTAAATGGCAGCAAGCTGCAACCGGTACCAGATGCATGGTTGAAAAGGAGTAAGTAAATATTATTTTAATGAGTAACGTTTTTATTTAGTGCAGAATTTACCGTAAATGTGTATTTTTGCGCTCCTCTACTGATATAAAATAGATTATTCAAGATACGCGTAGATCCGAATATCGTACTGACAAGGCTTCTCAGGGCCTCCAAGGCGATGAGTAGGGTCTGCGCTTTTTTATTTTATCTTCTCCCCGGTTAATTTTTATAACAGGTTATGAAATAGCAAAAAATAATGCTAGATTTATTAATTGTAAATAGTACGCTTAATATAATCATTCCATGTTATGAAGAGAATACTAGCCATTTTTGCACTCTGTGCATTTACAAAAGGAGCTGTTGCACAGCAGCTGGCGCCGGCCTATCCGCTAATCACACATGATCCTTATTTTAGTATCTGGTCTACTGCAGATACGTTGAACAGCATCGCCACCACACATTGGACAGGAGCAGAGCAATCACTCACCGGCATGGTGAAAGTAGACGGTGTGACCTATCGCGTACTGGGAAAAAATTCCGTTAGCCATGTAGCTGTGTTGCCTACCGCGGAAGAGCAGGCATACCAGGTGAAGTATACAGAAACTGCACCATCAGAAAACTGGATGGAAGGCGGCTTTGATGATAAGAGCTGGAAAACAGGCGCAGCCCCGTTTGGCGACAATGCAGCTACCGCTAAAACCACCTGGAAAAGCCATGATCTGTGGGTGAGAAGAACATTCAAAATGGCGTATATACCTGATGGCGCCTTGCTCCTGAAGATCAGTCATGATGATAATATCGATGTTTATCTCAATGGAGAAAAAATTTATACACACCAGGGTTGGTTACATAAATACAAATACCTGGAGATCTCTGATGAGATAAAGCGTAAGCTAAAGAAAGAAGGGAATGTGCTGGCTATACACGTTGTAAATACTGCTGGTGGCGCTTTTCTGGATGCGGGTTTATCCACTATTGCACCGGAACCAGCTGATCAGGGCATGGGTAATGCCATTCAAACCGGTGTAACCATCAACGCTACCCAAACCATTTATAATTATACCTGCGGCAATATTGATCTCACACTTACATTCACCTCACCCTTGCTGATGCAGGATCTGATGTTGCTGTCGAGACCTGTTTCCTATATCTCTTATAAGGTAGCGGCCAATGATCATAACAAACACAAAGTGCAGTTATATTTCGGCGCCTCTTCTAATATATGCGTTAACGTGTCTTCACAAGCAGTGACGACCACGCAATATACTGCCGGCAAACTGTCAGTACTGAAAGCGGGTTCAAAAGAGCAGCCGGTGCTGAAGAAAAAGGGCGATGATCTGCGGATTGACTGGGGCTATATGTATGTAGGGGTGCCTGCTGCGGCCCATCCGGAGCAGTATGTTACCAGTCCCGCGGATGCCGTTCTGCGTTTTATAGGTGGTAAGACGGGCAACGCCAAACAGGATAAAGATGTAGTACTCAGCAGTGTGGTGACCCTTGATCAGGTCGATGGAAATCCGCAGGAACAGGTGTTCCTGCTGGGTTATGACGATCTGTATGCCATCCAGTACTTTAATACGAATATAAAAGCATGGTGGAAAAGTAAGCCGGGACAAACCATCGAAAAAGAGTTGAACGCAGCGGCTGCGGATTATGCAGCTATCATACAGCAATGTGAACAGTTCAATCAGCAATTGCATGATGATGCCGTGCGGGCCGGTGGAGAAACCTATGCGAAACTTTGTGAGCTGGCCTACCGCCAGAGCATTTCAGCACACAAGCTGGTGAAGGGGCCGCAGGGTGAGTTACTGTTTCTTTCAAAAGAAAATTTCAGTAATGGCTGTATCAATACCGTGGATGTAACCTATCCATCTGCTCCATTATTCCTGGTATATAATCCTGATCTGTTGAAAGGGATGATGAATGGTATTTTCTATTTCTCTGAGAGTGGGCATTATACCAAACCTTATGCAGCGCATGATCTGGGAACATATCCATTAGCGAATGGACAGGTGTATGGTGAAGGGATGCCGGTAGAAGAATCCGGTAATATGCTTATACTGGCGGGCGCTATTGCCAAAGCAGAAGGCAATGCCACTTACGCTAAAGCACATTGGAAAACACTGACTACATGGGCAGAATACCTGTTGAAAGAAGGGTTTGATCCAGCTAACCAGTTATGTACAGATGATTTTGCCGGTCACCTGGCGCGCAATACCAATCTTTCTTTGAAGGCTATTGCCGGTATCCGTGCTTATGCCATGATGGCGGAGCAACTGGGCGAAACTGCTGCTGCTGCGCGTTATAACGACAGCGCAAAAGTGATGGCATCCAAGTGGATTCAGTTGGCAGATGACGGAGACCACTTCGCACTGGCCTTTGAAAATAAGAACAGCTGGAGTCAGAAATATAACATGGTATGGGACAAAGTATTAAACTTTAACCTTTTCCCGGCAGATGTTTATAAGAAAGAAACAGCCTACTATTTAACGAAGCAACAGCGATTCGGCTTACCGCTTGACAGCCGGAAAACATACACCAAATCGGACTGGATCCTGTGGACAGCAGTACTGTCAGATGATTTTGATGCTTTTATCCAACCCGTATACGCCTATGTAACGAATACGCCTACACGTGTTCCACTGAGCGACTGGCATGAAACAACGAATGGCAAGATGGTAGGCTTTCAGGCGAGGAGTGTAGTAGGTGGATATTTTATGAAGATGCTGGATGCAAAATTTAATCCGCCGGCACATGCAAAAAAATAATTTCTGTAATTTTCAGAAAAAGTTTTCTGCTGTAACTGTTTGTGGTGGCTCATTTGTTATATATATTATAAATATGCCTGAGATAAAGAGTTATATATGAAGCCAATAAAATTTGGTTGCCATTAATTAATTTCTATCTTTGCACTCCCCTTTAGAAAACGGGGAATGATTCCCTAGCTCAGTTGGTAGAGCAATACACTTTTAATGTATGGGTCTTGGGTTCGAGTCCCAAGGGGATCACAACAAAGCACACTTCGGTGTGCTTTTTTCGTTTAAAGCCACTATAGGCGCCATTTCTATCTCTAGTAAGATACAACTTTTACAGTTGAAAATTTTTGATCGGAATAAGACTGGTACTGCAAAAAGTTTTATTCTGGACAACAATATCGTTCCGGTCTTTGTTAAATAATTAATGCCCTGCATATTTAATTTTCTCACCTAAGCATTTACTGCCTAATCATCATTCTGAAGTTTCTTTATGTACTAAAGAAGCTGATCCATAATTCATATTTGGATAAGGGTGGTGTATTTACGTAGATACAACCTCTGCTATTTGTACTGCCCCCCGAATATTTAGGTAACTCCTTCATCTTCTAAAATTCAAACTTATGAGAAAAATTATCGGGAAAAGCCTTCGTTATTGGTTATTCGCGTTGGCATTTATACCGGTCAGTCATTTATTGGCTCAGAAAAAGCCTAATATACTGATCATTATGGGTGATGATATAGGTTGGTTCAATCCTAGTTGTTATAACCACGGACTGATGGGGTTTAGAACGCCTAATATTGATAGAATTGCATCAGAAGGTGCTATGTTTAACACATGGTATGGGCAACAAAGCTGTACCGCAGGACGTGCTGCTTTTATTACAGGTCAGTCACCAATCCGAACTGGTTTGACTAAAGTAGGAGTTCCCGGTGCAGATGTAGGTTTGCGTGCAGAAGATCCTTCCATTGCGGAGTATCTCAAGGTGCTTGGTTATTCCACCGGGCAATTCGGGAAAAATCATTTAGGGGATAAAGATGAATTTCTACCTACTAATCACGGTTTTGATGAATTCTTTGGAAATCTTTATCACCTTAATGCAGAAGAAGAGCCTGAAGATCCCGATTATCCGAAAATACCCGCTTTTAAGAAGAATTTTGGTCCAAGAGGAGTTATAAAATCTACTGCCGATGGTAAAATAGAGGATACCGGACCTCTTACAAAGAAAAGGATGGAAACTGTGGATGATGAATTCGTCAAGGCGGCAATGGATTATATGGATCGCCAAACAAAAGCAGATAAACCCTTCTTTTGCTATTTCAATTCTACCCGGATGCACATCTGGACGCATTTGAGTCCTGCATATGCAGGTAAAACTGGTCTTGGCCTGCAGGCCGACGGGATGACAGAACACGATGATGATGTTGGTAAGTTATTGAAAAAATTGGATGATCTGGGAATAGCCGATAATACTATCGTTGTTTATACAACAGATAATGGAGCTGAATTAATGACATGGCCTGATGGTGGTAGCACTCCTTTCCGGGGAGAAAAGGCAACCAACTGGGAGGGCGGCTATCGGGTACCAACAATCATTCGTTGGCCAGGTGTAGTAAAGCCGGGAACCATTGTAAACGACATATGTGCACATGAAGACCTGCTTCCGACATTGTGCGCTGCGGCAGGCGATCCTGATGTAGTTGCAAAAACATTAAAAGGGTACAAACTGGCGAAAAAAACAGTTAAAGTGCATTTAGATGGTTATAACCTTATGCCATTTTTTAAAGGAGAAGTAAAGGAATCACCACGTCATGAATTTATTTACTGGAGTGATGATGGGGATGTTTTTGCCATCCGTTATAATCGTTGGAAAGTTGTTTTTATTGAGCAGAACCATGAAGGATTGGAAGTATGGACCAAAGGATTCGAAAAGCTAAGAATCGGTAAGATTTTCGATTTATTAGCGGACCCGTTTGAACGTGGTGATAAATCAATGCTTTATGATCAATGGCTCGTACATAAAATTTATAATAGTTTAGGGGCTGTTACACTTGTGTCACAATGGCTACAGTCCTTTAAAGAATTCCCGCCGCGGCAGAAGCCCGCGACATTTAATCTGGATGAAGTAATGTCAAAACTTTCCAAGCAGGGAAACTAATGGGAGCAATTAAAGGGGCTGACTAAAAAGTATTGATCAGCCCCTTTAAATGCTATGCCCTCAATGTTATTTCCTTCTGAACCAGACCAATTTTGGCAACGTGTCAGATTGATAGTCCCGGAAGAATTGGCCGCCTGGAATCATGAATTCCAAATTAGTCCATCAAAAACTGAAAATTATTTCCCGACAATTCTCTTCCGGTGTACAATTCCCCAATCTGTAAGATTGCTGATTATGGTTTGTAGCGTATTGCCGTGTTCCGTGAGTTCATATTGAACGGTTATGGGTTGTGTATCTAAAACAGTTCGTTTTATCAACTGGTTTATTTCCAATTCCTTTAATTCTTTGCTCAACATCCTGTTGGAAATTCCGTTCACATCATTCAAAATGTCTGAAAATCGTCTTTTACCATAACAGCAAATAGACGAGATAATGGAAATCTTCCATTTCCCATTCAGCACGTCCATTGAATCTTGAACGGCTCTCATTCTTTTCTTTTGTTCCTGTTGGAACTCTTCGATTTTACACCCCATAATGTTACTTGGTTACACCGATGTTACTGTTATTTTTCAGTACAAAGTTACTAAAAGTAACTTTACTAATCTAACTTTGTTGCTCAAATCTTAAATAATAGAAATAATGAGTAAGCTGAAAAACAAGGTTGCCGTGATTACAGGCGGCAATAGCGGTATCGGGTTTGGTATTGCTGAAGCATTTAAAAACGAAGGCGCAGTCGGTGCAATCGCCGGAAGAAATGAGACTACGTTGAACAGCGCGGTTGAAATCCTGGGTGATAATTTTATAGGTGTAAAAGGAGACGTAACAAATCTTGATGACCTGGAGAACCTGTATAGGACTACGGCTGATAAGTTTGGGAAGATAGACGCATTGGTAGTGAATGCAGGTGGCGTTGTGGACGGGATTCCCTTGATGGCGATAACCGATGTAACGGAAGAAGGTTACGACCGCTATATGGAACTGAATTTAAAAAGCGCCTATTTTACTGTAAAAAAATCACTTCCTTATTTAAATGACGGCGCTTCCATCATACTGATCGCGTCGAACGCCGCACATCGGGCTGCACCCGGAGCGACAATATATGCCGCTGCAAAAGCAGCCGTTATTTCATTGGCCAGAGGCTTATCGCTCGATTTATTGTCAAGGAGAATAAGGGTGAATACAATTTCGCCTGGCTCAATTGATACGCCGGTTTTTGGAAAGATGGTACCGCCGGATCTGGTGGACCAGGTAAAGCAGGTCTGGATAGACCTTACGCCGCTTGGCAGACAAGGGACTCCGGCTGAGATCGGGAAAACGGCTGTTTTTTTAGCCTCCGACGATTCAACATTCATCGTAGGTACCGATATCTTAGCGGATGGCGGTATGGCTAATACCTTCTCAGTGAAATAAACTTATCAACAACCAGCAATAGCATGTGCCCGCGATTATTATATCAGGGAGCCAGGACTATTGCCGGTTACTTTGGTAGGTTACGGAAGCTGATAGCTTCCCGGAATATTAAACCCTCAAATCTTAAATAATATAAATAATGAGTAGATTAAAAAATAAAGTAGCGGTAGTTACCGGTGCTTCAAAAGGAATAGGTGCATCTATTGCCAAATATTTTGCAGCAGAAGGCGCAAAGGTAGTTGTGAATTATGCTTCAAGCAAAGAAGGCGCAGATAGCGTGGTTAAGGAGATAACCGATAATGGAGGAATAGCCATTTCGGTACAGGCTGATGTATCGAAAGAAGCCGATGTAATCAGGTTGTTTGAAGAAACAAAGAAGGCTTTCGGCACGTTGGATATTTTGGTAAACAACGCGGCCTATCAAGGATACACACCTATTGAACAGGTAACAGCAGCATCTTTTCATCAGCATTTCAACGTCAATGTTTTGGGGGCAATACTTGCTATCCAGGTATCTTTGAAACTGTTTGGCGATAAGGGTGGCAATATCATCAATATCAGCTCGGGTGCAAGCAAAATGCCACTTCCGGCAGCCTCGTTGTACTCTGCAACTAAAGCGGCATTAGATGCCATAACGATTTCTTTGTCGAAAGAACTGGGTGCAAAAAACATTCGTATCAATTCTATTTTACCAGGCGCTACAGAAACTGAAGGTGCACGTAGTGCGGGCGTCACTACCGGCAGTGTGTATGAAACAATGTTTATTACCAATACACCGCTTGGTCGTAGAGGTCAGCCCGAAGATATTGCGAAAGCTGCCGTATTTCTTGCTTCCGATGATGCAGCCTGGATTACGGGAGAGCAAATTTCCGTTTCGGGGGGTATGTATGGTTTTTAAATTTATAAACAAAAAAAAGGAAAGACAATGGGACGGAATTATTGGTTGACGGTGGTTTCACCAACTACGCACTAAAATAATTGTTTCAAAAGTATAAGTTTCTTTCAAATCCCTGTTTCTTTCGGAAGCAGGGACTTTTTGTTGCTTTTGTAGCAATCTGCACAAGATCGGCAGTTGTATTAAAATCCTTTGTCCCTGTTAATCAGTTTTTTGACGCTCACCTGATACTTCAAATACCCGGCGAAATCTGGAATTACTTTAAACAAAACAGGATCCTTATGGGTTAATGAAGTAACGATTGGCTGTAATTTCATTCAGGACACCTTTATATTGTCACTGATTTATATTGTTAGAATAGTCATTAATATCGGTAAATATCCCCTATATCATTGTCAGTCAACCTATTCCTCGGCTAATTAGTTAGCATTCCATCTCTAAGCATAAGCAAACAAATTTGGGTAACTGTGTGCACGCACAAGGTGGCGTATTAAATATTATTTAATGCCACAATCGTCATTCCAGCTTGCCCAAAGCGATCAATCATGCAGTTTGATTTGGAATTATTGTGAACAACTAACTATTTATATGAAATACAATTTGTCATTCATTCTTGTACTGTTATTGGCAGCATGCAATACTACTCCCAAAACAGGAGATAACACAAAAACGGGAGATTCTACAAAAGTAGGTGTTGACGCTCATGGCTGGATCGGAACGGCAACTGTAAAATCGAGACTGGGCGACTTCGAATTTAGAAACGGTTATCCAACCGCTGATGCTGTTAAAAAACTATCTGATGCCCTGGTATATAGCCGTGCGATTGAAGTATACCTGGATCAGATGCATGCCGTGTCGTGGTATAATGTATGGAAAGGCGTTGCTGCTGCTGGGGTGGCCACACCTAACCAGGTAGTTATTTGGGAAACGTTGATGGACAGCGAGACATTGCTGCTTACCGGCAATACGGAAACTGTGTATGGTCTGTCTTCGTTTGATCTTAAGCGCGATGGCCCGGTGGTGGTAGAGGTACCTGCAATGATGCTGGGAGGGATCAGTGACATGTGGCAAAATGAAATAGCCGGTATTGGGCCAACCGGTGAGGATAAAGGTATGGGCGGAAAATTTCTGCTGTTGCCTCCCGGATATTCAGGCGACCTTCCAAAGGGATATATAACACTGAAGTGTACCACATTTAAGGTGAGTTTGGGAGTACGTGGCTTTATGCAGGACGGAAAACCCGATAAGGCAGTTGCATTAATGAAGACAACAAAAATATACCCGCTTTCTGCTGCATCCAACCCACTAGCAACGACCATTGTAAATGGTTCCGGTAAAGAAGTCAGTACCATATTTAGTGATAACTATCATTTTTTTGAAGATCTTGCTGAGCTGATAACACAGGAACCGGATGAACGGTTGCAAACCAGTGAACGGTTTTTGCTTGCTTCTATCGGAATTGAAAAAGGTAAATCTTTTCAACCGGATGCAGACCGTACAGCACTGTTAGAAGACGCTGCTAAAACGGCTTCGGCTGTGGCGCGTGTCAATAGTTTTGCTTCTGCCGATACGGCAAAACTGGTGTATAATGACAGGCACTGGGAATTTGCTTTTATTGGAGGAAGTGCTACATGGGATACACAGGGTTATGTAAATACCGACAGACGGGCTGGCTTTGCCTATATCGCTATCGGCATGTCGCCGGCTATGGTGAAAAAAATAGTAGGTGGAGGATCACAATATTTGTGGACCCCGCGGGATGCAAACGGTGACTTTCTTGATGGCGCCAAAAATTATGTGTTACACATCCCCGCTGATATTCCGGTTAAAAATTTCTGGTCAGTTGTTGTATATGATGCGCAAAGCCGTTCCATGCTTCGCAATGGGAACTTATTCCCGTCCCTGAGCCAGTACACTGGTCCACAGGGTAACAGCGACGGTTCCATTGACGTTTATTTTGGTCCGGACGAGCCCAAAGGGAAAGGTAAAAATTGGATTAAAACCGTTTCAGGTAAAGGTTGGTTTACCATAATGAGATTTTATGGACCATTGGAACCGTTCTTTGATAAAACCTGGAAACCGGATGATATCAAAGAAGTAAAATGAGTTGGAAGATCTGACATACTGTTATAATCACTATTTTAAGAAACTCATCATGAAAAAGGCAAGAAAGACGAAGCTATAGATACCGAAACGCCTGGCTTACTTGCATCCATTGGAATCGAAAAAGGAAAGAAATTTGCACCGGATGAGCGAATGAAGAAAATATTAAGCGAAGCTGCCGCTGTTGGCAATGCAACGGTGCGGGCCTTATTTGTTCGTCTATCATTATGCATTTTATTTATCCCCAAGAATTTAACTTGATCCGTTTTAGCGTGTTTTTTATTAAATTAGGTCATGTTTGTAATGATAGATACTTATGATCTACAGAGTGTTCCATCCCGCGCCTTACTTATACGATATTGTAGAACATTATTGGTATGCCAGCATTGATTTGACAGCAGCTGCTATTCAACATTATCCAACTCCTCTTTTACAGGGATTGGCATTTAATTTCAAGAAGCAATCTGAACAACATACTTATAATAACAAAACACTAAATTTAGACAAGCAAGTCTATCTGTTCGGGCAGCCTACCAGTCCCAGAGTAATTACAACAAATGAGAATGGAGTAAATATATTGGGCGTTAAGTTTAAGCCCTTGGGGATTACCAAAATTACTGGTATCAATATGGAATGGATAGCAGACCAGATTATTCCTGCCGAGGATATTTGGGGTAAGGAGTTGGAACTGCTTTGTGATGAAATGCAATCTGCATGGTCGCTTGAACAGACTATTTTAGTTCTCGAAGAATTTCTAATTAAAAAGTACAAAAGTACTTCATTGCATTATCGGGCAAATAGTGTGCAAAAGGCAATAGAATTAATAGACCAATCAAAAGGTGCAATAGACATTAAAACTCTTCAGGTTCAGACCAATACCTCACGTAAAACGTTAGAAAGGGCATTTTTACATTATTTGGGTTTGATGCCAAAGCTTTATTCTGGTATTGTGCGTTTCAATGCTGTAAAGCAAATGATGGATTGTAGTCCTTGTCTGTCTGTTTCTGATATTGCCTATGATATAGGATACTATGACAATTCCCATCTTTCTGCCAATTTTAAACGTTTTTCTGGTCTTACACCAACTGAATATATAGAAAATATCAGGCTTGCACGCTTGAAAAATGCCCACTTTAGGGAGAATGGATCAATTTTTTAGCTTGCCAATAGCCATCTTTTTGTCCCTTTTTTCCTTACCCCGTTATCTGAACCTGTATATATTTGTAATATCACAAGAACCTGGTTATTAATGTAGGGTATATTTGAATAACAAAGGTTCTTTGCCCACTGCAATACCGTTTAACCAAATGATATACAGAATCTTCAGCCCCGTAACAATTTTAGCCGATGTGGTAGAGCATTACTGGTATGCTAAGGCGGAAATGACCGGGGCGGCTATCCAACATTATGCAACACCGCTTTTGCAAGGGTTGACCTTCAATTTTAAAAAACAGCAGGAACAACATGCTTATGGTGGTGAAATATTACAATTGGATAAACAGGTTTATCTTTTTGGTCAGCCGGTTGGCTATAGGGAGGGCACTACAAATGAAAAGGGCATAGATATAATAGGTGTAAAATTTAAGCCTTTGGGGATCAGCAAAATAACAGGGATTAATATGGAGTACATTGCCAACCGGATTATTGCTGCCGAAGATATTTGGGGCAATGAACTAGAGTTGCTTTGTGATGAAATGCAATCGGCTCCTTCATTGGAGAAAACCTTATCGGTTCTTGAAAAGTTTCTCATTGACAAGTATACATGCACCAGTTTGCACTACAGGGTAGATAATGTGCAAAATGCGGTATCACTAATCACAAACTCAAAGGGTTCTATGTCTATTAAAGACCTTCAAAACCAGACCAACACTTCCCGTAAAACACTGGAAAGAGCATTTTTGAGCTATCTTGGTATCGCTCCGAAACTCTATTCCCGCATAGTTCGATTCAATGCGGTAAAGGAAATGATAGATCGTAATGAAACTAAAAACCTGACTTCGCTTGCCCTTGATTTTGGGTTTTATGACAATTCTCATTTTGCAGCAGAATTCAAGTATTTCTCCGGTTTTAAGCCTACAGCTTATCGAACACTAAACGATAAATAAAAACTTGATTTCAATATTTCTATAAGACTTGTTTGTCCTTTTTTTCCTATTCTAAAGTTTAGGACTGTCCTACTTTTGCTATCAGCGTAACACTTAAATGATAACAAAGTACTTATCCAAATCAATATGAAAATGGAATTTTTTTATAGCACATTATTAAGCATATTATTGTTATGTGCAGCTATTTTTACAGCTTGTTCTTCTAAAGATGATGAAAACTACACCATCTAATGACAATGTACAGGGCTATATCTATGATACCGATGCACTTACCTTTGAAAAAATATCCGGCCCAAAATACCTGAAATATCAATTGGCTCCTTTTAATACAAAAACCCAAACCTGGTATGAAGAAAATATAGATTTTCCAAATGACTTTTCGGATGATAAAAACGATGCTAATCTATTTGTAACTGAAACGTGCAAAATACACGCTTCGGGCATTAAAAATAACAATGGCCTTATATGAACTACAGATTACCCTGCCTGATGGCTGGTAGTATTTTGTTATTGCCTTTATCTTTCAAACGAAAAAATTATGGTAACAATAGCATCTTTCGCATCGACATTTTTTATAGATGAACAAAATAACCTTTGGGCCTGTGGTAACAACAGCAAATATCAATTAGGGTACTCCTGCAGCACATCGCAGTATCTACCCATAAAGGTGATGGAAAACGTGATTGACATGGCTGCCGGAGAATACCACTCTTTGATTTTGAAAACGGATAAAACACTTTGGGTTGTAGGTAGCAATGATTTCGGACAATTGGGGAATGGAAATAATAATGACCAACATTCTCCCGTACAAATTGCAACCGATGTGCTTGGAATCGCTGCCGGCAAAAATTTCAGTTTTTATGTGAAAAGTGACCACTCGCTTTGGGTTATGGGAAACAATGTTTTCGGGCAGTTGGGCAATGGAAATACCAATAATCAAAACACACCTGTAAAAATAATGGACAATGTAAAAATAGTGTCCACAGCTATGGCGCATTCACTTATTTTAAAAACGAACGGAACACTTTGGTCTTGCGGTAACAATTCGGCTTATCAATTAGGAGATGGTACAGATGCACACAAAAGTACGCCTGTTAAAATAGCTTCCAATGTTGTGCAGACGAGTGCAGGCAACCAGTTTTCCCTTTTTGTAAAATCTGACGGTATACTTTGGGGCGTTGGTTTTGACGGCGCCGGGCAATTGGGGGATAATAGTACTTACACCGTTCACGATCCCAAAGAAATCCTCAATGGCGTAAAAGAAGCCTTCGCCGGATCTGGCCACACTTTGGTTTTAAAAACAGATGGTACAGTTTGGGTTGCAGGGCTGAACGATTTCGGACAATTGGGCAACGGCAACAATAACAACATCGGTCGCTTTGAAAAAGTAGCGGACAATGTAAAGCAAATGAGTGCCGGAAGCTATCATACAATTATTGTAAAAAATGACGGTACTGTCTGGAGTGCCGGCAGCAATGGAAGTGGGCAATTAGGCACTGGAACCGGATTGAGTGATAGAAGTAGGTTTGAACAGATTAAATTTTAATGATGAATTACCGGTGTACATCTTTAAGAGAAAAATAATGTTATGAAAAAATCAACCTTTATTCAAATTGCCTTGACTTCTATTCCCATCATACTGGTTTTATTAGGTTTCTGGGCAGGTGGAATGTTTAAAATGATAAATACAGGTTATGCACTTGTTGTTTTAGTTATTGTACTGGTTGTTATATTCCTGGTAGTGCTTCTTTGTAGGAAGATTGCACAATCCCGGACGATCACTAACGGCATGCCGGCAACGGCAATGGTCATACAATGCGATAAGGGAAGTATAATAATGATAACGGGCGGTGTTGATAAAAGTTACATCCTGAAAATGGAAGTGAATGTTACCAACAATAACGGCGAAACCTGGGCAGCAAAAATGGTGGAGGATATACCAGCTGCACAGGCGGATATGTTTCGAGCGGGTTATAAATTTAGTGTTTTGTATGATCCTGACAATCGTAAGAAAATTGTATTTGATAAATCGCAACATAGTTGGGCACAATAAAAAATACCTGATCACGACTAAGAATTATTGGCATTACAAAGTAGCTGTTCAATTTGAAAAAATAAAAGCATGTATATCATCGGAACTATTGTTATTATCCTGATAGCCTTAGCAAGTACTGTCATCAGCATTTTTAACCGTTTTGCCAGGAACCGCAATATGGTGAAAGATGCCTGGAGTAATATTGATGTAGCGTTAAAACGTCGCCACGATCTGATCCCCAATCTGGTGAATACCGTAAAAGGTTATGCCACACACGAGCAGGAAACTTTTAATAAGGTTATAGCTGCCCGCAATGCTGCGATGTCTGCGCCGAACGGCGACATTAATGCGCAAATAAAAGCAGAAAACCAATTACAACAATCCTTACGCAGTTTATTTGCGCTCAGTGAAGCCTATCCCGGGCTGAAAGCCAGCACCAATTTCCTCGATTTGCAGCAAAAACTGAATGAGATTGAGGAAAACCTGGAACGCAGCCGCAGATATTACAACAGCACCGTTCGTGAAAACAATACCTACGGTGAAAGTTTTCCGGGAGCTGTGTTTGCAGGTGTGTTCAGGTATCAACACTTCGATTTCTTTGAAGTGGATGCTGCGGACAAAGAAAATGTCAATGTGGATTTTTTAAAATAAAATAATGAAGCGAGTCTATTTCATATTGTTTTTTCTGTTTGAAAGCGGTGCTGCATTTGCACAAGGCTTTATCGTCAAAGATCTCACGGCTGATATCTACCTCAGCAAGGAAGGTTATTTTGATGTGGTTGAGAAGTATAATATTGAATTTACTGAAGCAAAACACGGCATTTTTCGGGAGATTATCACTGATTATAAACTACAAACCACCGAAGGGAAAACCGAAAACAGGAAATTGGTTATTGAAAATTTAGAGGTTCCCGGATATAATTTTTCAACGAATTATAAGATTGAACAAAGGACAGATGGAAAAATAAAGATCAAAATTGGTGATAAGAATAAGCTGGTAACAGGTTTGCAGCATTATGAAATCAAATACCGGGTATATAATGCTTTCTTGTTTGAGCATGATCTGGCGCAGTTTTACTGGAACATAAAGCCGCAAGGCTGGTTGGCTGTTTTTCAGAAAATAAATTTCAATATTCACGTGCCCGAAGGTGTTGTGTTGTCGCCGGAAAATTGTTTTGTATATGCGGGAAATACTGGTACAACCAGCCCTTCAGTTGATTTTGATTATTCGTATTCCGATGGGGTTTTTGTTGGTAAAAGCCATGACTTTTTTATTTCCGTTCCAGGGCAGGATGTTACCGTTTTAATAAAATTACCCAAAAACCTGATCAAAGAAAATTTCATCACCGTTCCGCTATGGCAACAATATGGCTGGGTTGGGATTTTAGGCTTTCTGTTATTTGTATTTTGGCTGGTATGGTTGAAATACGGCAAAGACGATATAGTGATTTCAACTACATCTTATTATCCACCAAAAGATATTGATCCGGCAATGGCGGGTTATCTCATTGATGATAAAGGGGATACTTCGGATCTGATCGCATTGATACCACAATGGGCTTCACAAGGATTTATTACAATAGAAGAAATTCCGAAAAGCAGTCTATTGGGAAAAGCGGACATGAAACTGACACGACTAAACACTATTCCTGTAACTGCACCCGATTATGAACAACGCCTATTCAGCACTCTGTTCGGTATTTGGAGAGATACGGTACTTATTGGCAGTTTGCGCAATACTTTTTATGTAACAATGAATGAAGCCAAAAAAGAATTAAAAGCGAAAGCGCAAAAATATTACGAAGTCAAATCCAATAAAGTAATGAAGATCACGATGGGTGTGGCAATTACTTTAGGCGTGTTGCTTTGCCCTTTGTTCCTTTTTGTATTTGGCGTGGTTGCAGCAGTATCGGCACCCTTTACCTGTGTTTTTATTGCCTTAATGAGCTTTTTCCTTCAAAAGAAGAATAAGCAAGGCAATGCTATATTCTCGGAACTAAAAGGGTTTAAGCAGTTCATTAAAATGGCAGAAGTCAGCCGGATTAAAACGCTGATTGAACAAGACGAGCAATACTTTGAAAAAACCATGAGCTATGCACTTGCTTTCGGATTATTGGGCAATTGGGCGAAGAAATTTGATGCACTGAACATTCCTCCACCAACATGGTACAGTAGCAGTGGAACACACATGATGGGAATGTATGCGTTTTCCAAATCTTTTTCGGGAAGTATGGCAACAGCGCAATCCAGTATGGTTAGTTCGCCATCTGGTAGTCGTTCGGGTGGCGGTTCTTCCGGTGGCGGATTTGGTGGTGGTGGTGGCGGTAGTTGGTAATTTTTGAGAAAACGGAGAAAGAATATCCTGACCGGTGGAGGATATGAAAGCCCTGCTCATTCTGTTTAAGTGGTAGAAAAATAAAACAGCTAGTTTATTTAAAATATACAATCATGAACATTAAAATCAGAAACGGAATACAGGTTGAAGCAAACGGCGGATTAATTGTGGAACAAGCCTGGCTGCAATATGCTTCAGGACCGCTGGTTCGGGATGGCAATATCATCAATGTAGGTGAAAAGATAAAAATCCATCTTATTATTCAAGGATGGAAAGGTATGAACGATGTCATCAGTATTGGCGCATCCGAGAGGATTACAACAGACGAAGGACAATGCCTTTTGGAAGCAACAGATATGTTTGCCGACTATGCTACGCTTTCTCTACAGGCGGTACAGAAAATATCACTTTCAGCAGTGATAGACAATATAGACCGGCTGGTGGATTATTTCAAAGTGGATTTCCGCATTTGGAGTAAAATGTATCGCGAGCAAGAGATTACAGGTTATTATCAGTTTCATATTTAAATCCTAAGATGGCAAAGTTCAGATAAATGAACCAATAATTTTCAGAAAACATGAAATTAAAATCCCCTATATATGGAATACGCTTCTTTGCTATTCTGATCATAAGTGTATCCTGCCAAAACGGAACAAAAAAGCCAGGGGAGGGCACTAAAAGCATAATAGCAGTGAAGGATACATTCGTACAGGTTTCTTCCGAAGGAACAGAAACCGCTGCCTCTTTTCCTGTCGCTGTTGAAATCCTTTTGCCTAGTCAGTATCGAAAGGGGAATGGCTTTCCCAAAGGCGTAAAGGAAAAAGAATGGTACGAACTTTACAAAGACGAAAAATCTGAAAAGTGGATAATTGCTGTAGCCGATTTAAATGTTACTTACGGACGGGATGAATGTGTAGGTGATGATGTCATGATTATTAAATCCAAACACGACAATGCTGTATTTTTCTTTACACCCTTTGCAGGTTTAAGTACCGGTTTAAGGACGATCCTGGAAGATAAAGCATTATTTCCGGAACACACTGTTGCGTTTAATTTTAATGGCAAGGCATATAAGCTCTCACCAATGGGCAGCTGCTATGATAATGAAGGACATATTTTACCGGCAAATGAAGTAAAAGGACAGTCGGAAGATGAATTAAGCGAAAACCGTATCCAAAACTATATGCTGAATTTTGTTACTCCTGCAGGTTTAAATTACCAGATCGCCTCAATTGATGAAATGCAGTCCGTAACGCCAAAAGTGATTTGGGTAGGTGATCTCAATGACGATGGCTTACCTGACATGGTATTGGATCTGCGTGATTTTTATGAAAGCCGGCATTTGTTCTTTTTCCTTTCGGATAAGAACGACAAAGAAAAGCCTTTAAAAAAGATCGCCGAATTAAAAGTAGTAAACGATTGCTAAATATTTTGAAAGATGAACAGAAATTATTTTTTGACCGTCATAAGCGTATGGCTGGTTCTGATGTCTTTCAGTTGCGGACAAAACCATTCTTCCGTACAAAACACCCATATGGATAATGGTAAAACTACGGTTGCTGACAGTCCCAACAACGATAGTATTGCCCTTATGCAGGCTTTCGATACACTGAAAAAAGATAAAAAGTTTCTGAATGATTTAGCCTTGGAGGGTGAAAAGAAATATGCATTCAGTGACTTGATTTTAAAGCCGTTTTTTGGGGATTTGAATAATGATGGCATAACAGATGCTTTGGTAGCATTTTCTGTAGAAGGCCGCGGTGGTGGCAATAATTCGGATTTACATTACGCCGTTTTCCTGAACCGGCATAATCAATGGGAATACCAGTCACAATTGGATGGAGGTGGCAACTGGGCGGAACGGTTTATTGCATTTGATGAAATTAAAAATGGAAAAATCACCGGGAATCTTGTCGGGAATAAAGATGAAAGCCTGCCCGGAATTCCTGTGGAATATGTATTTAAAAACGGCAAGCTGATGAATACACAAACCGCGCTCCATAAAACAGAAAATGAGAAACGGGAATATTTGCGGTTGGAAAATATTACGACGCCGACCGGTAAATTAATGCCTCTAACCGGAACTCTGGAAGAATATGAGCAGATTATGGGAAAAGGAAAAATATCGACTCCCGAAGAACAACCCGAATGCGGTACTTATTTTGGCGAAGGAACATATAGTGAGCTATATTATGCTCACCGAATGATGATCGAGCTTCAAAACGGAAAAAAAGCTGCCTGGCGCAGTGTATTGATTCATGGCAGCAACTATCAGATCAATACTGACAAAGGCACGATTACAGGAAAAACTACGCTTGATGAATTGAAAAATATCTTTTATAACGAAAACAGTTGGCAGATAGAAGACCGGGAGAACGGCGGTAAAACATTCAGTATTCCCGATGGCCCTGAATCTGACAACCAGCTCCGAATCGACTTTAGCAAAGAAGGGGTATTAGAAGGTATTTACTTGTTTATGCCCTGTTAAAAATGATCTTATAAAAAATCCAGAAAACATCCATTTTAAAACCCTGATTTCATGAAAATACACACTTTCATTTTATGCTTCCTGATTTTTTACCAGACTGGTTTCACTCAAAAGGCCGATACGATTGACTTCTATGCAGACATCCAAAAACAGGATATTACCGATTTTATTTTAGTATCCAATGATGCTTATGGTTTTTTGGGAGATGATTATCAACGATTTTACATCCATTTCTCTTCTGTTGAGAAAAATCCAGAAAATCCCTATGCTTATTTCGTGAAAGGAAAGACCAAAGTAAAAGAGAATATCTGTGCATTTACAGGAACAATAACGATTGAAACAGCGATTACTTTCGAAGTTGATGAAGATCCCAATATCCCAGGAAATATTCGCCAGGGAAAATTCACCGCCTGTTTAGTCCTCCAGGAAGATAAGAACCAATATGGAGCAGGTGAAATTAAAGGAACGCTTTATAAAGGATTTACTGTAAAAGCAACCAAAATGCAGTCAGATGAACTTCTTTATTATGGCGATGCAGCCTATGATGGAAATTATTTTGAAGGGAATTGGGTAAGCTATAAAACAAAGCAATCCAAACATTGCCTATGGCATAACGGGGGCGGTTGGTCTCGTAAACAGCATTTGTTTCGCACAGGTGATGACGGAGATCTTTATATCAATCATCTTTATATTGAAAACGGATGGAAAAGCTTTGTTCTTGCCCGGCACCCAGAGAGTTTACATATTGATTATAACGACCCGAGAGTTGAAAAAGCTCAATTGAAGGAGAAAGAAAGATGGTGGAAATAGAAAAGTATGTTTTATGGGGTTAAAGAAAGCACCACATACTAAAATTTAGAATCAATGACCACAAGAAAAACTTTTATCAAACAAAGCGCAACTGCAGCAATTGAATTACCAAGATTTAAAGACGAACTATAATTAAAAAGTTCTAAAATGAAAATTGCGATCTTATCTGCATTGCTGTTGGGATATTGTATCATCAAGGTAAATGCGCAGATCACCGAAAAACAGCTTAACCCATTTTTAAACGGACTTCGGTTGGTGGAAGCCTCTGGCGAGGGGTTGAAACAATCTTCAGGTGATATTCTGCTGGAACTTGCTTCCAAAGAACAAGACACCAACGAGACACTTGTCTTGTTCCGGAACGAAAAAGGGAAGCTGAAAAAGATCGCTGAAAACAGTGAGTTGCTGATGAGCAAAGAATTACTCGGTGTTTCAGGTGGGAATTACCCCGGATTATCAGGCAATAAAATTTCTATTGATTATACGCTCGGGAGTAATAGTGCTGTATCCGATATTTCGATTGTCTTTGAAAAAGGCAGCGATGGTAATTATTACTTCAAAGAATATACTGCTGTTACTCGAAATTACGGTGTGGAAAATCTTTTTGCAAGGCAGCAAATTACCGCTCAACAAACCGGGAAAATTAATTTTTCGGCGGCCTCCGAATCAAAGTTTTTTGAACGTTCAAAAACTAATCCGATGCCGGAGGATACCGGCGAGCCTGTTTATAAGGCATCGGAACGGTATGCAAAATACATTCCGGTAGGTTGGCGTTTAGCAGCTTTTGCCGATGGGGATCTGAATCTGGATGGATTTAAAAAAGACTTATTGTTCATTTTGTACAATGAAGACAGTTGCCATATTCAGCTTTTACTGCAGCAAGGCAACGGTAGTTACAAAGTAGCACAGACAAATACCCAATTGATTATCCCGAATGAAACATTCAATGTAAACAATTTGAAAACGGTGATAAAGAACGGCTATTTTACTATTGAACAGCGCATAGCAACTGATGATACAAATTTTGATCACCGGTATAGCACTTTTAAATTTGATACTGCGAATAAGAACTGGTTATTGCACCGCTTTGATGTAGAACATTTTTCGGGATTTAACCCCAAGCCAAGTACAAATGTTACGCATCTCGCCCAACAAAATTTTGGTAAAATTTCATTTGAAAAACTGGATCACATTCCAACCGGACGAATACAAATCGATTTCAATCAATAATAAAACAAACTTAGTATGAAGCAGTTATCACATGTAACTATGTTTTTTCTCGTTATGATCCTGGTGTCGGCAGGCAGCTCATCCTGATTATAACGATTATGCAGCTGTATGTAGCTATTATCATATCCCTGAATAGTCAGGTGCTTTTTTTATTTTGAAAATGGTTGTCTTTGCGGATAGCCATTTTTCATCGTATTCGTTTGTACTCAGTAGAGCATCGAACTTTTGTGAATGCCTGATTTTATTGAGTCAAAGGTAAAGTGGGTGGTGTTTCATTGCTCTCTTTCTTTATGCGAAACTGCAGGTCGTCTATTACGTCTCCGTCTAAACGAAGTGAAACTTTAAACGGGATAGCTTCAGGAGTGGACATCATGCCCAACTTCTGTAACTGCGCCGGGTCAATACGTGCGGTATAGGCTCCCGGGGTCAGTCCCAGGAAGTTGAAAAAGCCGTCCGATTCCGTCTGCACCTTGGCTGCCAGGGTGGAGTCAGGCCGGTAAAAGCATACCGTGATGCGGCCTAAGCCTTTTTCGGAGTCATTCTCCTGCAGGATAACCGTGCCCGATACCTCGCCCATGATAGCCACGGGGACTTCCACCGACTTTAGCTGGTTGGGATCTATTATTACGCTGATAGTGGGCTTTTTCAGCCGCCATGCAATATTATCGAAGCTGTTTTTGTTCAGCTCTATGAAATAGTGCTCATAAGGCTCCATGTTCATAATGCGTACGGTGGTGTCGTCTCTGTTTTGCAACACCCTGCCTCCATTGATATTTACTTTTAGTCCGGCGGCTTTGGGTTCGCCAGGATCTCTTCGATCGTTACCGTTGAAGTCCAGGAACGGTATAAGCACCACCCCGCCGGTACCCACGCTGCTGCGATTGTTAAAGCCGGTGTAACCGGTCTTGCCATCATGTACCAGGCTGCCGCGGGCAGACTCTACGAGCATGGACTGCTGGGTACCATGCCAGGCAGAGGCGCCCACCTGGGTAAAATTGAAGTCATAGCGTAGACCAATACCAATATTAGTAAACCGGCTCTTGAAATTTTGCTCATAGGACACATTCACATAACCGTGACGAAATAGATATTTTCCCAGCTCACAGCGTACAGAGATTGGTCTGCCGGTATTGTATTCATATTGTAGCTGGGGGTTGATCAGGATTTCTCCTGGCATGCGGTAGGTAAGGGCCAGATTGCTGTAAATAAATGGGGAAGCGCCGGAGATAAATATACCATAAGTGCTAAAGCTGGTCCCTACCCTGAAAATGGAGCCCGACAACAGCAGTTCCGTGGTGGTATATTTGGTATCGGGCAGTACGATCTGGTTGAACGTAAAACGAGTGAACATGGAAAAGCGCCGGCTCATAAAAGGCTTTGATATCACCGCTTTACGTTCTTCCTTGTAATTATAAATAATGGCTTTCTGGCCTTTTTTGTATCGTGTGTAATAAAGTTCAAACTGCAGGTTGGAGGGTAGGCGGTAGCTCATAATACCCCTGCCCCTCACGCCATAGGTATAATCGCCCGATAGCAGAAGGTTGCGGAACAGCCGGGCAGATGCATTTACAAAGGGCATGGTTTTATCGGTAGTAGTAATGGAGGAAAGATATTCCACGCCTGCGCCCATTGTAATGTAACGGGTGGCGCCATAGTTCATTTCGACCCTGGAGAAAAGGCTGTTGCGACCGTCTTCCACTATGCCCGCGCTTGCCGTATATTCAAATTCATGCAACGGCAGGAAGTTGAAGGGTACACTCATATTCTCTTCACGAAAACGCTCTTCCCCCCAGGGACCGAAAAAACGCAGTCGCACTATAGAATTGCCGTATACCAAGGGCACCTGGAAAGTGAAAAAGCCGGAAGCATCGGCAACTGCATAATCTACCAGCGCATTGTTTACATACAATTCTACCGTCCATCCGGGCTCCGTAAAGTTACTGAGGGTATAGGAGCCGAAGGAACGGCGGTATGAAGTGGGGGTGTTCGTGAACTGAACCCCTACTACCGGAGAAAAGATAGAGGCGGTAGACTGGGTGAATATTTTGCCGACAGTTACCTGCCGTAATGCGCGATTATCGTTGTTCACGTAGCGCCAGCGGTAGTATTGCCGCCGCTGGTCAAACGCCCGTATTGCGCTGGTGTCGTGACTATAAGGTAATTGCTGCTGTGCGTAGTTATTGTAATTGAGCGATACAGTTGTTTCACCACCGGCAACGGTACCACCAAGGGTAAGATTGAGCCAGGTATCGTTTGCGCCGGGATTGCGTTGGGTGGCTACTATTGACCAATCGGCCATCCCGAACTGGAACAGGGATCGGTTGAGACCGATTACAGTGTCTGCCTTTAGCTGTCCCTTTAGCCGGCCGATATTGCGCCGCATCACTTCCTGCCGCATCTCGCGGATGGCAGGTAATTCGACCTTTGTGGTCATGGTAACAGAGAGTGACCGGAAGTTGAATTTGCAATTGAGACCAAATACTTTTCCAAAACTGCTCGTGCTCATGTAAAGGCCGGTTTCCGTACCTATCAGTTCCGTTGGCATCAGGGGAAAGATCTTGCCCTGATAATTTATCTGATGATTCGCCTTGTCTATTACGTACGCCGCCTGTTCGGTGATAAAGAAGCCCTGTACCGAATCCAATGAAGGCGACAGCATATTGCGGATCTTCAGGAAGTCGAATACATCGGTTATGGAAAGAAAAGCACTGTCATTGCTCACCAGCGCAGGCACTTCAATGCCGCCAATACCCTGCACCACCAGGAATACCGAGGTTTCATAAAGCACAGGTTCCGGCTCTGGTTCTTTTGCCATCGCTATTTGGCAGCAGCATGCCAAAAGCATCCATAGCAACAGGCGCAATACGCTCCGGCTCATCGCCGGCTGCAGATAAAAAAAGATGATATGTACGCTGTTACTATTCATTTGCCTATTCCTGGATAAATGTTACGTTAAACGACCCACTATAGCTGCCGGAAGGATTAGCCAGCGGACTGCCAACAGTGAGGGTGCCGCCGATGCGCACAATGTTTCTCGATGGAGGTATAGCTGTTGTTATAAAGGAACTGCCAGTGCTGGCCGCCCCGATGTGCAAGGTGAGCGAGCCACCGCTGCTTCCCGTAAGCGTTACATCCGGCCCGTTCATAATACTAATCAGCGTACCTGGGTTGGTCTCTACTTCAAAAGTGGCTGGTGAAAACGGATATCCCAGGTTGGCTGCCACGATGCTGCCGCTTACTGCCCGGGAGCCATCGGGGTAAATGATTACCGTGCCGCCGGACATTCCCTGGAAGAAGGCACCGAATATGAGGCCCTGCGTCGGGTTTACGTAAATGACGATGGGTCGGGGCGGCGGTTCCTGGGCCTTAGCTGCCACGTTTGCCAGCAGGCATAAGCACAACAGCCCTTTACGAAGCAACGCAGCGGATGGTATGGTTCGTTGTAGTAATCTGTTGAGAATGAACATGCCCTGGAAGTTTATTGGTTACTGATAAATACTTTTTTAGAAATCTGCCCGCCACTGTTATAAAATGATACTATGTAAAGGCCGCTGCTGTATTGCGATCCCAGCTCATGCCGTCCGCCACCTACCAATTCTCCCTGCCATAGTACCTGTCCCAGCAGATTGCTTACTGCAATGCGGCATTTGTTGCCAGGTACTTTATCAAAATATCCGTATAAGGTCCTGCCTACGCTGAAAGCCCAGTATATGGCGACTTCAGCAGCAGGTGGTCCTGCCTCATTTTTTTTGAATGTGATGGAGAAGCGATCTTCGTAGCTGCCTGCCGTCAACTGCAGGCGGTATTGTGGTCGCTCCTGCAAATCCTGCACAAGGCCCGTTTTATTGTCGTGCAGGTAGATGCGCCATCCCGGGGGAATGCGCTCCATACTGGCGGCATTAAACGTGATCCAGCCGGTGCGTTCGATTTTAAGGCCCAGTGGAATTACATCGTTACTGTCAGGTTTAGGCCAGGCGCAGATGGAAAGCCGCGGACTATCTGCCGCTATTGTGTACAGGTTAGGCACCCGTGAATCCGTATTCATCAATTTCAGCGCGTCCATATCTTTTTCAAATTTAGAAGTAGCGGCATCATCAAAATATATTACTGCTGCATCGGCCGGGTCACCATCATCGGTAAAGGCAGCGGTAAGCCGCAGCAGTGATGCCGTTTGTGACTGCCGGTAGAAATTGGGAGAAAGGTTATTAATCCTCGAGGCATTGTTAATGGAAAGTGTGCCAGCAACAGGGAATGCACCGTCTGTTACATGCACGAAAAATCCCTGCATGGTAGCTATTACATTGTTGGCCACGCCGTCGCTGGATACACCGTTAATATAGGAACTGTAAATGCCCCCGTACTGATCGGCTACACCGGCATTAAAATAATATATGGCATTGTCAATATTGGTACGGCTCCATCCGGCGGCAGCGTCCCAGTCGATGGGAGAGGGATAAGGGTTGCCCACCAGGTTAAACCCTTTCGTATAGGGCTGGTTGTTATTGGAAAAAGCAGGTGCTGTAACGGTTCCGTTGTTCACGGTGCCTGTGATGTCTACCGTTCTTGGTGTTGTACCGGCGCCCATCTGGGCGGCATAACCCTGCATGGGTGTCAGGGTGGCGCTGGGATCAGTATACGCGACCCAGCCCGTAGATGGCCGGTTTTCCTCATACCAGTAAAACGAAGGGAAGGAAGCATTAAGATCAATATCGTCTGCAAACTCGCTAACCTTGGCAGCCTGGAAGGGGGCGCTGAAATATTTGTAACCAAAACCCGAAGCAAGGTAACGTTGTATGGTAAGGTTGCCTGTTACCTGCCCGGTTCCACTTCCATCGATAAGCGCCGTTTGTGTGGCAGTGGAGAGCAGGGTAAGATGATTGCCGGTGTTCAACTGTCCGGCACTTACTCTTAAAATACCGCTGATGTTAAGGGTATCGGTAAGCGTAACATTTGCGGGGTTGTTAATGGTAAGGTGTAATATACGATTGCTGCTAAATGTGCTGCCGGCTATGGTTTGCGCGGCTGCGCCGTTCAGTTCTATAGTGCCGCTGGCGGCATTAAAGGTGCCGCTGCTGCTGATGCTACCACCAATCTGAACCCTAGCCGCGCTTACGGTAACAGAGGCGCCCGTTTGTATGGTGATATTATTTACGGTGGCAGTGCCGGTATTGATAAGCGGGTAGTTTACAAGGCCGGAAGGAATAATGGCGTTGATAGTAGGGGTAGGCACCGTTGTGGCAGACCAGTTGCCATTGGTATACCAGTTGGTGCTTATAGCACCGGTCCATATGTTGCCCAATGAAAGCTCGCCCACTATAAGGTCTCCTATCGTGGCTAGTCCTGTTGCTTGTATGGAAGTGGATTGAGGAGTATTTACGGCTGGCAGGGACCAGTTGGTGCCATTATAGTTACCTACCCGGAAACTGGAAGTGGCAGCGCCTGCGTCTATATCTGATGAGAGCCAGTTCAGCGTAACGGACGCAGTGGTAAAAGCAACGCCGTTATTGGTAAAGGACCAGTATCTGTTAACGTCTTTGTCCGACGCTATACCCGATGCGACTATGTTGGGATGGTCTCCCCTGGTAACGGTACCAAGCAGATTGCCGGCCGTGCTTACGTTGGCAAAAACGATTATGGCAGGTGTGTAGGCCACGCTGTCTCCCACTTCAAAAGCCCTGGTAACACCGGAACCGGTGGCTATATTTTTCTGTAATCTTCCGTAAACCCAACCCGTGGCCTGGGCTGCCCCCGATACAGTACCTGTGGCAGGCATAATAAGTGTAAATGTGCCGGTTCTGATCCTGCCTTTCGTAAAAGTAAGTGTGCCATTGACCGTTATATTGGAAGAAAGGGAAACAATTCCCGTAGAGTCATTTACGGTGAGATGATTGAACGCCCCGGTTGAATAGATCTGCTGTATGGCCGCGCCGGCCAGGTATATCGTAGAACCGGTATTGACGAATGTGCCGCCTGTCATGTTCCAGTTGCCTCGTACTGTATCGGTGAAATTGCCGGGCACGAAGTTGCCGTTGCTTAATGTAAAGTTGTTCAGTATGCAGAGTGCGGCAGTCGCATTTTTTACACCGGCGGCCGATATAGTCAGGTTGCCGTAGACGGTATTTGCCGAAATGGTTTGCGTGGTGCCTGCATATTCCACGGTACTCAGGGTGTCGAGTGCATAAGTATTGAAAACAGGCAATGAGTTGGTACCCCTGATCAGTAGCCTGGCGCTATCATTTATGGAAAGTGCGCCTCCCTCCGTAGCATCCTGTATCACGGTAGAGTCTGCCAAGTCGAGTGTACCGCTGGTAATATCCAGTATAGCTACTTCCCTGAGGCTCCTGCCCAATGTGGTAATGGCGCCTGAAGCCTTTTGTATTTCCAGTTGCGCCAGATTAAAAGGTGATGCAGTTCCGCTTACTAAAGAGGGAGATGAGCCAATCATGACCATGGTAGCATTAGTAGCATCGAATGAACCATTGTTGGAAAAATTGTGTGCAACATTAAAATTGGCTTGCGCAGCAGTATTACCGATAATGGCCAGGTTATAGAAAGTGGTGCCGGGACTGCCGGCCAGGGCTCCATCTGCTGATGTAAGTGTAAAGGTAGAGGTACCACCATTAAGGGTGCCGTTGCTTTCCAGGTCTCCGCCTACAGTAAAGGTATTTGCTCCCGCATTGAATATGGCGCTCCCATTGATATAAAAGTCTCCTGCTATGTTCCAGCCTGCAGCCGGGGTTACACCGGCCGTATTGGCAATCACCACATCGTTGACAGAGGTAGGTGTTCCTGTTACATTGAGCGCGGCTGCACCGCCAAAAATAACAGTGCCAGTGCTGGAGAAGGAGGTGCCCTGCAGCTGTATGTTCTGTGCCGTTGCCGGGTTGAAATTCAAAGTACCGGTACTGGTAACAATACCATTGTTGGTAAAGCTGCTTCGTATATTGTGGGTGGATATGCCGCCGTTAAAGCTGGCGCCAGCGGCGATGTTGAAGGCCACCAGTATATTCCATCCTACGCTGGGGTTAATGCCTGCCGTATTGTTTACGTTCAGCGTGGCAAACGTGGGAGGGCTGGTAGAATTGAGCACCGGTGAAATGTTGCCATTGAAATTAATGACGCCGCTGGAATTAGATACAATGGCGTTCACAAACCGGATCGTTTGCAGGCTGGTGCCGGTGAAGGTGGTAATCCCGTTGCTCACCAGCGATCCATTATTTGTAAGATCGCCGTTGACCGTAGCGGTGCCGCTGCCGGCGTCGTAGGAACCTCCGGTGGCTACCAGCAGGAGGCCGTTATAAGTGATATCACTACCACCTACTGCATAACCGCCATATGCGGTAAGCTTGTTGAAAGTAGTATTACCTGTAATTGTTTTGTTGTTGCCGTTAAGGGTAATGGTGCCGGAACCGGGCGTAAAGATGCCGTTGTTGCTCCAGTTTCCATAAAGGCTTATAGTATAGGTGCTTGCTCCGAAGCTGGCCCCGCTGTTAATGGTGAGATTGCCGTTTACGGTGCAGTTGGCGGCTAGTGTTTTGGTGCCGCCATTCGCCATTATAAGGTGGCCATAAGCAATATTGCCTGCAACGGTTTGCGTGCCTGCGCCGTTATAGGTGACAGTGCTCGTACTTCCGATGCTATAGAGGGAATAGCTGGCTGGAAAATTTGTAGTTCCTCCCGCCAGTATGGCAGCGCCATTTGCAATGGTGAGGGTACCGCCCGGAGAGCTGCGGTTAGCAGTAAAAGTGGACAGGTTCAGGGTGCCTGCACTGACAGTAGTATTGCCGTTAATAGTTGCATTGCCGGTGAGAGTGGCACTGGCGGCAGTTTTATTGATTATCAGATTGTTAAAGGTTGTTGCTGTAATAGTTTGCTCATTGCCCCCGGTAAAGCTTACCGTGCCGGTGGCAGGTGTAAAAATGCCGCTGTTGTTCCAGTTGCCCCCCACGCTCAGCGTGGCAGTTCCTCCGTTAAGGGTAGCTCCCGTGCCGATGGTAATATTTCCCGAAACCGTAGTAGCGGCGCCAATGGCAAGTGTTCCTCCTGTAATGGAAAGATTACCTGCCGTATTAAGGGGACTACCAATGGTTGATGTTCCGCCTGTTTTGCTGATGGTAAGATGATTGTAACTGATGCTGGCCATTGTTTGGGAAGATGCGCCATTGTAAATGACGGTACCGCTGCCGGCGGTAAAGGTGCCTCCGGTGTAATTATAATTGCCTCCGATATTAAGCGTGCCGGCGCCGGAGAAGCTTACGCTGGTATTTGCCGCCTGTGTCAGAGAACCGGCAATGGTTACCGTACCGCTGCCAATGTTCAGATTGATGGAATGTCCGCTGGCACCATCACTTAGTGCCAGGTCGCCATTAACAGTGAGTGACTGGCTGCCGGTGTTGATGGTATGTACGGCATTGGCGCTCCAACTGCCCGTAATGTTGCCTTGTGTGATTAGTGAACCTCCGCTTGCTAGTGTAAGAGTGGTTGCCTGCACGCTACCGAACACGATGCCTTTTACGTTGGCGGCACTGCTGATCACTGGTTGGCTGGTAAAGGCGGCTGTTCCTATCTCCGCGATATCGCCCGCGCCAGGCGGCCTGGAAGGAGCGCCTCCCGTTACTGTCCAGTTGGCGGCAGTAGACCAGTCACTGCTCACAGAGCCGTTCCACGTTACTACATTAGCGGTAGCGGACAGTGTATAATGCCCATTGATACTTGAGAGCAGGCTTGTATATTCTACATAATTTGTAGTTGTACTGTTAGCACTTTTGCCAAATACCGCCCATCCTGAGCCCGTGTTTCGCCAAATGCCGATAGTGGCTTCATTGTTACCGTTCAGCTCCGCGTCCTCGTAGTGAAACCGCAGTGTTGCAGCCCCGGTGATAAGAATGCCGGAGGCTGTGATCGTATATTCCCTGTTAATGGATGCTCCCAACGGGAAACCCGTAATTACACCGGGTACCACCGAAACGGTAATGCTGCCTGCACCACTTAAACTAGCCAACGAAATAGTATTATTGGGACTTTCAAAAGCGTAAGAAGTGCCAAGCGTAAAGGCATGGCTACGCTGTATATTGCCCAGGATGATGCCATTACCGCTACGGTTGTTGGTGATAGTAAGGGTATTGTTGCCGGTAAGGACCATACCTGTATTCATATTGATCAGGCTTGCAGTAATGTTGTTCAGTAGGGTTATCTGTGTGGTGGCGTTGGTTTTGCTGATATTGAGGATATTAAAGGTGTTAGTCCCGCTGATAGCCGTATTGGCTGCGCCAGCAAGCGTAACGGTGCCTGAAGCGGCTGAAAAGTTGCCGCTATTGACCCAGTTGCCTTCGAGCGAAAGTGTTTGCGAAGCGCCGTTAAAAGTTGTGCCCGCAGCGATGGTGAAATCGCTGTGCACGGTAATCAGGCCGCCCAGTGTTTTGGTACCAGCCCCCGATACGGTGAGCCTGTCGAAAATACTGGCAGGAATAGTTTGTGCACCGGTGCCATTGAAGTTGACGGTATTAGGTACACTGGCCGTTACATTTAATGAGCCGCTGCTGACCGTATAAGACCCTGCAATGCCCAATACCGCATTGGAAGATAGCTGTAGCGAAGTGCCGCTCAAAGTAACGTTGTATAAGTTGGCATTGCCATCAAGAAAGCTATTGCCTGAGAAAGTAATAGTACCCGCCGTGGCAGTAAGGTTGCCGGATACATCAAGTGCGCTGCTGATCGAGAAGGAGGAGGTAGTGGTAATGGTACCATCTGCTACAAGCGTGCCAAAGGTAATAGTGCCGGTCCCGGAAATTGTTTTAGTGGTTCCGCTCATCGTAACAGCGCCTCCGACGCTGTTGATGCTGCCGTTTACCACCAGGTTACCCGCCATCGCAATATCTACGGGCACGCTGATGCTTCCGGTAATAGTAAGGTTGTCAAAAGTGAAGCCGGTACCCGTAATAGTTTTGGAAGCTCCGCTCATGGTGAGTGTGCCGCCGGTGGCTTGTGTGAATGTACCAGGTGCAAGACTGGCCAGGTTGCCGGCAACGGTAATACTAGTTGCAGCGGTAACGTTAGTAGCCGCTATGGTGAGGTTATTGAAGTTGTGGGTACCGCTGCCACTGATGGACGTGCCACCGCCTGTCATGCGTACGGTGCCGCTGCTCCCATTGAAGATTCCGTTGTTCACCCAGTTGCCAGCCACACTTGTTGTAAAGCTGCCACCGCTAAACGTTGTGGAGGCGCCAATATTTACATTACCACTTATGGTGAAGTTACTTGCCGCCGCAAAGCTCACCGAAGTGGCAGCACCCGGCATAGAAGTCAGATTACCCGATACCGTAAATGAGGTAGCTGGCATTGTTTTTACCACGGCGCCGCTACTACCCGAAAGTGTAAGATTGCCGTAGGTTTCGGTAGAAACAGCCTGACCGGCACCGGCATATTCTACTGTGCTGGTCAATCCAAGCGAATGCGTATTATAGTTTAACGGAAAACTACCGGTGCCGCCTATTCTTAACATAGCATTGTTGGCAACGGTAATGCTACCGCCAACTACAGTTGTTCCCCTGTTGGCTGTATAGGAAGAAAGATCAAGTACACCCCCAAGCACCTCTATAATGCCGGAGGTGGAAGAGGTGGCATTAAGTACATTGAGGTTGCCGGCAAGCGTTTTAGTGCCGGTGCCACTTATACGCAGCGTGGAATAGGTGAGCGTGTTACGTACTGTCTGATTTATCAGCGTGGCGCTGTAATCAACAATACTGCCTGTAGACAAGGTAATGCTACCAGTAAGCCCGTAATTACCGTTGTATGTGGAAGCGTTGACTTTCAGTATGCCACCGTTGGTAATGCTGGTAGTACCAGCGCCCGTGACCGTTCGTGGACTGGCATTTTCGGCAGGAATGAATGTGCCGCTTACCAAAAAAGCACCCGATACGGTCGCGTTCACATTCAGTGTTACGGTGCTTCCAGCACCGATGGTAAGCTGTCGGAAGCCCGTAATCGAAGTGCCGGCTATAGTTTGCGCCGTACCGGAAAAAGTTACTTTGGCACTGCTGGTGGTGGTGGTATAAGTACCATTGTTGGTCCAATTGCCATTTACGGTTAACGTACTCCCTTTCTGTGATAGCGTATTGCCGCTGTTGATCGTTACATTTCCCGATATGGTCAGGCCTTTGCTAACGGTAAGTGTAGATGTGCGTGTACCACCAATGATTAGTGATTTGCAGGAAGAAGTCGTTGTAACACTAGGCTGAAATAATCCTATAAAGCTGGCATCGCCGATAATAGCATCGACTGAGGCACCAGGAACACCGGCGGTCCAGTTTAACGGGTCCCACCACGAACTGCTGATAAGCCCCCGCCAACTGGTTTGGGCATGCAATGCCGCCGGTAAGAGCAACACCAGCAATAGCAGGCTTTTGCGGTACACCGGCCGTCTGCACACCTTCCAGCTACTTCTTTGGCTTCCTGGTTGCAAGTGCTGTTTGCTGGCACTTGGTTGACCGGGTTTCTTTTTAAACGAATAAATGTATTGTATCAATGTTTTCATGGTGGCATAATGGCGTTGTGAAAATAGCGGTTTAGGCACCACAGTCCATTACTGGCTTCCCTAAGATGTGATTGATAAATATGTTCTTTCCGGTGGGGCTAGCGCAGTTGCAATTCCGCCTGTGTCATCCGGTCAGTTACAGTTTTCCTTTTTACCGAGTAAGTCACGCGGAGCCTGCCCTTATGATAATCCAAACCTTGCTTGTTATTGAGCCATAAATGCAAGTTTCTTTGCTGGTTGGGCGCGTATACAGCCATTCCCCTTGCCATAGCAACCAGGGTAGCCTTACCCTGGGGTGAAATGTAGTCAACAGTAACATCCCCGTATACCGAGGCATTTCCTGTGCGGTTAAATACCATGCTAAGCTGTGGCGCTTCCGGCCTGGCCGAGTCCAGGGAAAGATCAGACAACCGGACACTGGCCGTGGTCTCACCAACGCGGATGATCACCGGGATGCTAAGACCAAAAACAGGGGTCAGTTTAACCGATATGCCGTTGCTGTCTGTCAGTGTAATGGGTTCGCCGAGCGGCTTTTCATTGGGTACCGCACGGAAGTACAGGTGCGAACGGTATTCACCCGTGGTTAGCTGGCTGGACCTGGTAAGCTGCACTTTTACTACCTGTGCTTCGTTGGGGCCAAGGACTACACTCCTGGGGAAGAAACGAAGGTGTTTGCTAGCAAACTGCTGACCGGAGTCGGGCTCGCTGATCTTGTCAAAAGTACCGTCCTTGTTCATCCTGATCTCAATAAGAGATATCACATATCTGGCGGTGTCTTTACCAGAGTTTGCGAGGTTCAGTTCTTCGGTTCTTTTCTGGCCATCAAATATTACCCGCATAGGCGTTACCAGCAGGTTACCCTGCGCAAGTGCGGGTAATGGTGTGCCTAGGAGCATTGCAATTAAAACAGGAAAAAGAAACGGGAATAATACATACGTGGAAAAGGATAGTGGTAATAGTAGTTTCATGGATCGCGGGTTTATTAAGGTGCACTCAGAAAAGCCCCTCCTGCTTTTGTTACAGGAGGGACCGGATGCCTAGCGTAATTTGCTTCCTATAAAAGCGCCGTTTAATCGTAGTTAACGGTCACATCAAAAGGTGTTGCTGAAACATACACCCCAGGCGGCTGTGCAGCGCCTACATTCAGGGTTGCCCCAACATTCAATGTTTGTGTACCGCCCGTTAGGGTGCCGGTGCCTGAGGGATCGCTTGTAAAATCACTTACGGTCATCGTATTGGCAGCACTGGTGATCGTAAGCGCAGTTGATGGCAAAGTAATGGCGTAGGTGTAGCCATCAGTGCCTGTAACAGTAAAGGATGCAGCGGTCACTGTTCCTGTAGTAGTAGGAAGGGTAACGCCGCCGGTAGCCGTTCGCACTCCTGCGGGAGTAAGCACCGCCGTGCCCCCGGTGGCTGATTGCACGGCTACATTACCGAAATCCATATCAACATCCTTGGTAATGCTGATAGGCGTCACAATAGTGGCTGTAGCAGTAGCAGAGGCTGTTTCCTGCCCATATGCTGCAGGGCCCGCCAGTGCCAAAGCCGTGACGAAAAATAGTTGCTTTCTTTTCATTTTTTCTTTTTTTTTAATGAGGGAATATTTATCTGCATGTTTTTTTTCGGAAATACGCTTTGGTATCAGAAAAAATTACTTAATGGAAAGCGCGCTGTGGTGGATGTTTGTTCAGGTTTTTCATAAGGGTCTTCTTTTGGGTTATTTAGTCAATAACACATGACATGATAGGATGCGGACGATAGGACAGTTGAAAATGGTTATCTATGAAAATGGTTATCTAATTATTGCCTTATATTTTTTAACAGTATGACAACGCCTTCTACACTCCGGGTTATTCATAAGAAACAAGGCGATCTGAGCCAGATAGATAGGTTCCTGTTTCTGAAGCTAATACAGGTTGCTACTTTTTATAAAGATAGAAAAAATAATGTATAATCCCAGGATAAACTTGTTTGCTTAATAGTTGCGATGAAGAAACCTGCGGGATCACCTCTTGGGAAGTCAGAAAAAACTGATTTGTTCCATTTTTTTTTGCTTGTTAAATTATTGGTTTTTTGATAGACAAGAAGAACAACAGCATTTATCCCCGGCAGTTTGCTGACATGGAACTGCCCAATTATTTGTTGTCTTCCATAATGAATTTTTTTAAAAAAAATATATATATGCAGTTAAATAACTGCATATATATTTGCAGTCAAATAGCTGCATAAATGGAAACACGTAGAGATGTTTTTCAGGCGATAGCCGATCCCACACGAAGGGCAATTTTAGCATTGGTAGCTTTACAGGCAATGACACCGGGTGCTATTGCTGAAAACTTTAATTCAAAAAGGCAAACGATTTCAAAGCACATCCAGATCCTGACCGAATGCGAACTCTTGCACCAAACCCAGTCCGGCAGGGAATTATATTATCAGTTTAATCCTGTAAAAATGAAAGAAATCGCAGATTGGATAGCGCCCTACAGGAAAATGTGGGAAGATAGATTGACAACAATGGAGGGTTTACTCAGTGAAATGCAAACGAAAAAATCAAAATCAAAAAAATAGTTTTCTAACAATTTAAAATCCAACAAAATGACAAAACCAATGTATCCATGCTTGTGGTTTGATGGTCAGGCCAGAGAAGCAGCAGATTTTTATTGCGCCATTTTTCCCAATTCAAAAGTGATCAACGATACTGGCATGGTAGTAAATTTTGAATTGGACGGACAATTTTTTATGGGCTTAAACGGGGGCGACAACTTCAGATTTAATGAAGCCGTTTCTTTTGTTATTCCCTGTAAAGACCAGAAAGAGATTGATTATTATTGGAACAAACTCATCGCAGAGGGCGGCAAGGAAGGTAACTGTGGCTGGTGCAAAGACAAATTTGGATTATCATGGCAGGTTGTACCAACTATCCTGGGCGAGTTAATGTCAAATCCTGAAAACAGCCAAAGAGTAATGCAAGCCTTTATGAAAATGAAAAAATTTGACATTGAAGCCCTGAAAAATGCGCAGGATTAAAAAAAGAATTAAGTCATTTATGAAAGCGCATTTTCTTAAATCATATCTTATAAAAAATGGCCAAGCAAATTGAAGTAACCAAAACATTTAATGTGCCGGTTGAAATGGTCTGGAAGCTCTGGACGGATCCTGAATTGGTGAAACGTTGGTGGGGACCCAAACATTTTATATCGCCGGTTGCAAAAATTGATTTCCGTATCGGTGGAAAATCGCTTGTAAGCATGCAGGCGCCAAAGGAAATGGGCGGACAGGAATTTTATTCTATTTGGGAATATATAAAAATTATGCCCTTACAAACCATCGAGTTTATCCAAAGTTTATCGGACGATACAGGTCGTAAAATTGACCCCACAGAAGTAGGCATGCCTTCCGACTTTCCCCGGGATATTAAAACGGTCGTAATTTTCAAAGCGATTGAAAAAAATAAAACGGAAATGACCATTACCGAATTTGCCGAATTTGGCAGCATCAGCAACTTTGCACAAATTGGTTTGGAACAAAGTGTAGAAAAAATGGCGGCTATTTTTAGCTAAACAGGAGATTACGGAAGAATAGACCAATCTATTCCATACTTTTTTGAACAATTGGTTGTTGGAAAGTCTGCTTTTTGATGAATTTAATTATCAGTAAGGAACCATTTTAGTTTTACTAAAAAAAATAAAGCATGAAAGTATTCAAGGCGGTGGTCTACACAGATGGAAGTTGTCATACACAACTCAGAACGGGCGCCTGGGTAGCTATTTTGCTGATAGCAGCGGAAAAAATAATATTGTCGGAAACAGTAACTGATACCACACATAACCGGATGGAACTAACGGCTGTCATAGCGGCCATACAACATGTACTGCTGCATTATCCGGAGGTTAGGCATATACAGGTATTTTCAGACAGCCAGTATGTGATCAATCTGCCTGACCGTGAAGCGAAGCTAAAGGCACGGTATTTCATCACTGAAAAAGGGAATGAATTACAGAACGTTGAGTTGGTGAAAACATTCTTACAGTTGCTGACCTGTATCTCTGTGGAATTTGTGAAGATAAAAGCGCATCAGAAAAAAGGTGAGACCATGAATTATAATATAGAAGCAGATATGTTATCGCGGAAACTGGTGCGCGAAGCAAACAGGAGATAAGCCGTGGGCCTGCTTACAGGCCACGCGGCTTACACCAGGATAGCCCTTATTTAAAGATCTCCTTAATAGGTTTTCCGATCCATACCTGCGGAATCTTAAGTCCGAATAAACTGGCAATAGTGGCTGCCGTATCAAATGTCATAATACTGCTCTCTACTTCATGGTTTTCCCGGATACCCGGCCCCTTCACGATCCAGGGGATCTCCATTTCATTCATGGATATGGAACCATGCCCCTTGTTGATGCCTCCATGATCAGCGGTAAAAATCACTACCGTGTTCTTTTCCATTCCTGCTTCCCGGATGCTTTGCAGAATTTCTCCCACATGCGCATCTGTCCGTTCTACGGCTGCGTAATAGGCAGGAGTGCCATGCCCTACATTATGGCCTACACTGTCTACATCATGAAAGTGGATAAACAGAAAGTCAGGCTTTGCCTGTTTTATATAGGCTGTGGCGGCAGCACTTACAGCGACATCTCCATCGCAGTTCTGGTCTTTGTTCACCGCTGCTTTGGGGAAAAGATAACCGATGCCTTCCCATTCGTAGATCACGCCAATTTCACTGTGAGGTTTGGCTTTTCTCAAAAGACTGTAAACGCTGGGGAACATGTTGTATTCATCCAGTACACGTGCTGGTAAGTCTGGCTTTTTACTGCCCCAGGTGGTATAACCATGTAATTCAGGTCCTGCCCCCATTACCATTGAGGCCCAATTGGGAGCACTGGAGGAAGGTAACACGGTTCTGGCATGTAAGCTCCAGGATCCTTGCTGCATCAGCCCCCTGAGTACCGGCACTTTAGCTTGCCGGAAAGCATAAGCGCCAAATCCATCTGTGCCTATTAAAATAATATGTTGAGGTTTTTTTTGTGCCTGTGCATGCTGGATATAGAGTAAAGCGCACAATAGCATTATTGTTTTACTGATTCGAAGAAGATACATCTGCCGTATTTTCTTCAAATATATTTATTTTAAGGAAATAAAGTTTCCTTAAAATAAATATATTTGAAGAAATTATTTCCGGAGTTCGCCAAAGAAGTACATCACCAGCAACCTGCAGGTGATACTTTGCTGGTTAATGGGGACATGCGCGATACTACCATCAAAAAACAAGGCATCGCCTTCAGACAGATCAAATGTTTTATCTTCCAGCTGGTACTGTAAGGGTCCATTGAGTACATACACAAACTCATAGGCTGCGGTGGTTACCTGTGGACGCTGAGAGCCCGGACTTAAAGTGAGCAATGAAATTTGAAAGGCACCGCCTTCAAAGGTGGATTCCAATATCGACTGGTACTGATATCCAATGGCGCTTTCCTCCTTTTCATAAGTGGAGAAACCATTTTTTGGCAGGTACAGGTATCCGGGAAAGTCACTCTCAGCACTAAGTTCAGAAAAGAAAAATTCTGGTGTAATACCAAGCTTCTGTATAATCGTAAATAGAGTAGGGATGGTTGGCAACATACGCCCATTCTCGATTTTGGACAACAATGCCGACTTTATACCGGTAACGCCGGAGAGATCCAGTAATTTAAGGCCTTTTTCCTTGCGGTACTTTCTGATGAGCCCTCCGATTCTGTGGTAAACCAACTGTCCGCTACTAACTGATTCCTGGTCCATGAACGTAATGATTTATGAAAGTAAAATGCGATATACCAACGAATGTGAAATTTAATTTGGTCTAAGGAAATAAAATTCCTGAACGGACAAAAAACGAAAGTTAGATAATTCTTCATTAAGTCCGTTTAAATTGTAAGGAGTGCTTAAACCTATTCCGATGAGTAGACTTCTAAACAAACGCCTGTTATTATCTGTATTTAATATGACAAAAATTTCTGCCTGTGATATTTTTTCAGTGAAATTCGTTAATTTAAATAACCGTTCCCTTCTAAGGATCATCATACTTTATTAAGCAAATACGTAGGCTATAAGAGAAATATCTATGAAAAGATTTTTTCTATCTGCAATTGCTATAATAGTGTTTGCAGGATTAATGAGGTGTAATAGTAGATTCAGACGTCCGTCTCATGCTGCAGAGGATTCCCTGGCCATGAGTAACAATACCCCACCGGACTCTTTACCCGAACCTGGCGCCACCAAATCAGTTACTAATTTCAGTAATGTAATCGGATGGAAGAATGGAGCAAAGCCCACGGCTCCTCCAGGCTTTGTAGTCACCAAATTTGCTGATGGATTAAAGAATCCCAGATGGATCTATGTAGCCCCCAATGGCGATATTTTTGTATCCGAATCGCATGCGATCAAAAGATTTACCCAGGAAGTGATCAATGCCGTTAGTGGCAAAGCCAACTCTGAAAATAACAATATCACGGCTAACCGCATTACTATGTTCCGCGACACCAATAACGACGGGGTTCCGGACGAAAAGCATGTTTTCCTGGAAAACCTGAACCAGCCAATGGGTATGCTGATACTGAATGATTTTTTCTACGTTGCCAACACAGATGGGCTAATGCAATATCCATATAAGACTGGGATGACAGAGATGACATCCGCAGGTAAAAAGATCCTGGAACTTCCTGCCGGAGGCTATAATAACCATTGGGCAAGGAACATCATCAGGAATGAAGCCGGTACCAAGATTTTTATTTCAGTAGGCTCTGGTACCAATGCCGGTGAGCATGGAATAGAGGTAGAAAAGAACAGGGCCGGTATCCTGGAAGTGAATCCGGATGGTTCCGGTATGAGAGTGTATGCAAGCGGATTACGTAACCCGGTAGGTATGGACTGGGCGCCCGATACGCACACATTATGGACAGTGGTAAATGAACGTGACCAACTGGGAGATGAGCTGGTACCGGACTACTTCACCAGTGTGAAAGACGGCGCATTCTATGGCTGGCCTTATTCCTATTTTGGCCAACATGAAGATCCCGGTTTTAAAGGCAAGGCGCCTGAACTGGTGAAATCGGCCGTCGTACCAGACTTTGCATTAATAGCCCATACAGCTTCGCTTGGATTGGTATTCTATCGTGATACCGTTTTTCCGGAGAAGTACAGGAACGGGGCATTTATAGGTCAGCATGGGTCCTGGAACCGCACATTTTTATCCGGCTATAAAGTTATTTATGTGCCCTTCCGTGATGGTAAACCCGCTGGTAAAGCAGAAGATTTCCTGACAGGTTTTATTGCAGATGAAGGAAAAAGTGAGGTGCATGGCCGGCCGGTCGGTGTAACTGTTGCGAAAGATGGTGCATTGCTGGTAGCGGATGATGCTTCCAATACGATTTGGCGGGTATCTGTAAAATAGCCGCCATCTATCACGGTGTTGGAGGTAAGATCCGGCAGGTTGGAAGTCAGCACAACGGTCGGCCATGGTGGTACCCGGTAGCGCAAAATGGATATAATCTGTTGCGGCCGTGCCATTCTGATTGGCCTGGAGGATGGCCTGCCGTAGGGTACCCGGACCATCATCGTTTCTGGAGGTAACCATAAAAGTAGCGGTGCACAAGGAATTAACAGCATGCAGGAAAATATACAGTAGCAATAAACATCTGAACGGGAGCATACGTATAGGTACGGGTTGTGGTAATAAGAGCACAAAATACAATAAAATAATCTACTGCATGTTAGTTGTTACCCGCCTTTAGGCCCCTGCAGATCTTCCGCACAAATAAACCGACCTATTCGGCTCTCCCGTGATATTTTTACATGCCAACAAAATTAAATGTATTAATTTCACATCACCTATAACCCTGTGCCAATTATGAAAATGTATTTTCCCTGGCTGCCAATTTTGTCCCGTATCTGTATTTCTTTCCTGACCTGTTGCCTTTTTTTCGCCATAACAGCGAATGCACAATCACTTGTATTTGATCCGGCTCCACAAAGTGAGAGCAAGCTTAAAAGCCTGGAGCAGCAGTTTGAAGCACATTACAAGGCATCTCTCGAACAACTACCGGCAAAAAACAAAAAGGAATATGTTTCCCTTTACGGACAACGCTGGGAAAATATTAAATCCAAACTCGACAAAAAAGAGATTTATACCGCTGCCTTTGCACAGCAATACCTGGACGACCTGGTACAGGTCATCGTGAAAGCCAATCCATTGCTGCAACAACACCCTATACATTGCTATTTCTCCAGATCGGGGGTGCCCAATGCCAGTTACATCGGGGAAGGCATCATCCTTTTTAATATGGGACTGTTTAACGAGCTGGAAAACGAGAGCCAGGTTGCCTTTGTACTTTGTCATGAGTTGGCCCACTACTACCTGCAACACAGTGAAAACGGTATTGCACGGTATGTGAACACCATGAACGGAAAAGATATGCAAGTGGAGCTACGCAAAATCAAAGCATCAGAATTTAAGAAGCGGGAACAGCTGGAAAAACTGGTGAGGGGGATTACTTTCAACAGCCGCAGACATAGCAGGGATCATGAAGCAGAAGCCGATTCTATGGGACTTGTATTTATGCAACATACCCGTTTCAGCCTGGAAGGGGCACTCACCGCGCTTACCTTACTCGATACAATAGATGTGGACACCATGGATACGGCGGCACAATTGGAACAACTGTTCAATGCCAAAGACTACCCATTCCGGAAAAGATGGATTGCTAAAAAAGAAGGCCTGCTGGGCGGTCATGCAAAACTCGAGCAAGACAAGGAACCCGGGGATTCACTTAAAACACATCCGGACTGTAAACTGCGTATCAAACTGCTGGCACCATATGTGAAGGCCAATCAAAATGATAACAGGGTATTGAATATAACAGACAAAATGAAGTTCGACTCCCTGCGGCATGCTTTTAAATACGAGGTGATCGTGTACGCTTATGAAAATGATAACTATACAAGAAGTCTGTACTATACCCTTTCCATGTTGCAGGAATCGCCCGGCGATCCTTACCTGGTAACACAGGTAGGGAAGATATTAAACAGTTGCTATGATGCCCAGAAATCACATACACTGGGAAAGCGCGCTGAGCTACCTTCTCCAGGTAACCCGGCCAACTACAATGTGTTGTTGCAGATGATACAAAACCTGTACCTGGAGGAGTTTCCGGCTATCAGCTTTCATTATCTTACGCCATTCTATTCACAACTAAATTCCTATACCGCCTTTGTGCGGGAATACAATAAAGCAAAACAATTAATCCAATAATAAAAAGTCCTAATTCCTAAACCTTGAAATGATGTTCAGAAAAATGCTGACAGCCTCGCTGTTCTTTTGTATGTGTATGTACCTTGTACAGGCACAGGGTAAATTATCCATAGATAATGTGTATTCAACGTATCTCCGCAATAGTGGTACTATCATGGAGAACAACCAAATTAAAGGTTATTTCTTTTTTTACAGAAGCGATAAAATAGATAGAAAGACCAATGAATATACCTTACAGATACTGGATGAGAATCTTAATAAAGTACAGGATATTAAATTCCAGGACGGCAAAAATGTAAACCTGCTGGAAGCCGCCTATAACGGCAGCAGCTTATCTTTTCTTTTCAGGACGTAAAAGAAAGAAAGCTGACCATGAAAGTATACTCCCTGGAAGGGAAATTGCTCCACACCTATAACAATGAGTACACCCGTAAAACAGAAGAGTTGATGCAGATCTATTTGACCCTGCATACAGATGAAGGTACTAATCAGAATGTATTTGATGTTGGTACCAAAGGATATGTTTCTGTGATGCCGGTGCGAGACGGTAAAGACCGTACCTATGAAGTAGATTTTTTTGGCTCCGAGAAGAAAAAATTCTGGAAATATATACCATCGGATGATGAAAGCCGTTTTGCGTTTGCTGAATACCTGGGTAATACCGACAGCCTGATCATTCTACAGGTGATGAAAAGAAAACGTTTGATGAGTCAGAAAATCAGTTCACATATAGTGGGTATCAACTTTGTTACCAAGAAAAAGATATTTGACCTTGATGGAGATGAAGATGAATTTCTGTTATTGCCGGCCAGTATCCGCAAGGAGAAAAGCAGTGGCAATTTTATAATAGCCGGCACCTATTTCGCCAAAGACGCCAATGTAGGCAAAGATGCAAGTAAAGGGCTGGCGATCTATGTAATGAACACCAAAGGGGAGGTACTCTCTAAAGCATACAATAGCTGGGAGAAAGATTTTTCAAAATACCTCCATACCAGCAGTAAAGGTAAAATTGATAACGTAGGCTACCTGTTTATTCATAACATGATCCAGGCCGCCAATGGTAAATTGTATGTAGTAGGGGAAGGGTATAAACGGCAGGCGAGTGCAGGCGGTATTGCATTAAAAGTATTAAGCACCGCAGCAGGAGCCAGTAGTAGCGTAGGTGCCACCAAAATAGTAGTGACGGATATGGTGGTCATGACCTTCGACGAAAAATTCAAGGTAACAGATGCCAAAATCTATGACAAAACCAACAATACCGCCACGAATAATGCTATCAGCGATTTCATGAGCCAACACCTGATTGCCATGTACCTGAAAGGTATTGGTGCTTTTGATTATGATTTTACCACAGGAGATGAGGATAATGATAATTTCTCTTTCTGCTTCAGTGATTACGTAAGAGACGCCGATTACAAAGGCCAGACCTTTAATACGATCCGTTTTAACGGTACCAAATTTACACAGGACAAAATGCAGATGAAGTCAAAGGCCAGCAAGCTGAAAATTTTTCCGGCAAAATCAGGCTCTGTGATGATCCTGGAATATTTCAAGAAAGATAAACGGATAGATATCCGCCTGGAAAAGATCAGCTAAATATCGACTGATAAATAAGGAGGGGAAAATAAAAACGTGATACAATGCTAAAAGATTGTATCACGTTTTTTATTTGGGGGTAGTGGATATCAGGCCGGTATTTGTTCTCCGTAAAACAGCTGCTTTTTGCTGAAATAAAAAGCTGAATTTTAACGGATAACTTTATAACAGCTCAATTGATTACCTCCTGCTGATCTGTAAAAATATTTACCGGCTGGTTGGTAAGATGAATTTCCAGGGTGCCTCCTTTAATCAGACTGGCATAATCAAGGTAGTTTTTCGCATACTTTTTATTATTCAGTTTAATGGCAGCAATATATTTCGCGTCATCCGATTCCTTATGCGTGATGATCCTGAACGTTTTGTTTCCCTCCAGGTGTATGGTGATGTCGTCGAATAACGGGGAACACAGCAGGTATTTTCCAGAAACAGGATCGAGCGGATACATGCCCATGGAAGCCAGCACATACCAGGCGGATATCTGCCCGGCATCATCATTACCACTCAACCCTCCCGGCCCGGTGCTATATTCATCCGCCAATATCTTTCTTACTTCGAGTTGCGTTTTCCAGGGAGCATCTGTGTAATTATACATAAAGGGGATCTGTTGATCCGGTTCATTTCCATGCCAATATTCTTTTTTGTAGAAGACACTATCCAGCGCCGTTTCAAATTTACGCTTACCACCCATTAGCCTGACAAGGCCCGGTACATCCTGCGGCACATAAAAAGTGTATTGCCGGGGAGTACCTTCGGTGATATAAAACATTCTTTTATCCGGGGTGAAAGGCGTGTACCAGTCACCGTTTGCATAACGCCCTCTTACAAAGCCAACGGTTGTATCGAATACATGGCGGTAGTTCAGGGCTCTTGTTGCCAGTTGCCGGTAATCCTCTTTTTTGTGCAGTGCTTTGGCTACCATCGACAGGGCATAATCATTATAGGCGTATTCGAGTGTGCGCGACACCTGTTCTTTCTTGTGGAAAGCATCCGGAACGCTATCTTCCAGCGGGATATAGCCATATTTTAAATAACTTTTTAATGCCCTCCGTCCCTTTCCTGCTGCGTATTCCAGGCTGTCTGGTGAGTCAAAAGCATTTTTACGCATCAGTTGATACGCTGTTTCAATATCATAATCTTTAATACCTTTTAAGTAAGCCGCAGCAATAAAAGCGGTGACGTGATCACCGATCATTGCGGCGGTATAATTATTCCAGCAGGGGAATATGGGCAACCAGCCTCCCTGCTTACCCTTGATGATGACGGAGTTTATAAAATCGTTGATCAGCGAAGGTGCAATGATCTCATATAATGGCAGGTGAGCGCGGTAAATATCCCACATAGAGAAATCATCATAATATTGCCTGCCGGATACACGGGCCGTTTTGTATTGTTGGGCAAATGCAGGATAAGTGCCACTCACATCGCTGAATAACCTTGGCTGTTGCATGGTATGATAGAGCGCCGTATAAAATATGGTCCTGGCGCTTTCATCAGACCCCTTTACCACTATTTTTTGCAGGGCCTTCTCCCATATGCTGGCCGATTGCTCCTTCACCCTGTTGAAGTCCTGGTGAGGAATTTCAGCGGCAAGATTCTTTTCAGCTTCTTCCAGGCTTGTGAAGGAAGTCCCCACCCGCACAATAATGCTCTCCTGCATTTTCAGTTTCCAGCTAACGTAAGCGCCGATTCCCGGCTGATTGGCTATGCTGGCTGCCGTTGTAATGTTATTGCCATTGAAAGTGCCGGATTTGGCGAATGTCTTTTTTACCTGTACCACAAAGTATCCGCTGAAACCTGCCGGTTTTCCCCAGCCCTGGTAAATGCGGTGAGCCGGATTATATCCTTCTATCTGATTTTTTTCACGGTTAATTTTAACATACCCCTTTCCCTGGTCGCTGTTGGGAATGATGAGCAGATGAAGACTGTCATCCTGATTTATGGTGAACCGCATAATGCTGCTGCGGGCCAGTGCAGTCACTTCCGCGAAGAGCTGATATTTCCCCAGGTTTATTCCATAATAATTAGGTGCAGATTGCTCTGCTGTATGAGAAAAAGGAACTGCATAATCAGCCGTATTTACCTGTAGTGGCCCGGCTACCGGCATAATGGTAAAGCTGCCGTAATCCTGCGTGCAGGAGCCGCTTAACCAGTGTGTGCCCCTGAAGCCGCTGAACAGGCTGTCTTTATAATTATAGGGTGGCCGGCATTTCATTTCTGTAGTGCGTGTTTGCGGTGTCCATTGGGTCATTCCAAATGGAACCCCCACAGCCGGGATAGTATTGGCAAACTGCTCTGACCCATTTCCATGGATGGCACTGGCAATAGTGGTGCTGGCGGCTGTACCCACCAGCGGCTGCACATATGAAAGCACTCCCGGGGATGATTGTCCGTAGGCGGAAGTGAATACAAAGCAGGAGAGTAGGTAGCATATATAACGCATACGGGTATATTTTTCTATTGAACGGATAGTTGCTGTAAATTACGCTGAATAGCAGTAATCATGTCGGGTGTCGGAAAACCATTATTAGGACGTCTCTTTGCGGGGTCGTACCATGTTTTCCATTTGGCATCCTTATCTCCCTGCTGGCAGGTGTTATTGATAGCCTCCAACTGCCGGAATGATTTTTTTACCAGTTTTTTTGCCTCGTCGATATCTTTCTTTTGATGTCCTGTAGCATAAGCCTGTTTCCTGTCGGCCGCCGCCAGGAGCGTGCTTTCCAGCTCAAGGAGCTGGTTATACATGAGGGAAGGCAGATAAACGTAATCATGATAGAAATCCGCATGTTGTGCCGCCGGAAGCCCGGATAAAGCCGCGTTATAGGCTGCATTCACCTCACGATAGCGGCGTTGCAGATCCGGCACCTGTATCATATCATAAGAAGCCACAAAAGAACCATTGGGGGTTTCCACAGCACGATCACTCAGAAAACCGATGATATTTTTTATTTCAGACAGGTTCCTTACATAGCCGGTCCTGTTAAATTGGGCATCATCCAGTTTTTTCATGGAAGCGATGGCAAAAGGAGCTGCTTTAGGGCCAAAATTATAAGATGTCCAGCGTTTATAAAATTCTTCGCCATTGAAATGAGAAGGGTCATATGCCCACTGGCTGAACGCTTCAAGATTCAGCAGAAACGGCCGGAAGGTTTGCCCGTTTACTTTCAGATAGCTGCTGGCATTATAGTGTTTAAGCATGTAGGACATAACGGAATCGATCTTTACAGGATAAGGATCGTGTACGGTATGATTTGTCCAGAACCCGGCGTGCATGTATGTTCCGAAAGAATAGCCTTTGTTACTGACGGGCATTGTCTTGAAGTTACAATATCCATCATCGGACCATCCGATAATAAAATCTTTGGGTGGCTGGAAACCACTATTAAACAACTCCATACCATCATCATAACAGACACATACTTTGGTTACGCCGGGTCTGTAAACATTGAGCACACTATCAACAGCTGCAAATATTTCATTGAATATCTTCACCCTGTCCTCTCCGCAACTGCTCACATAGGCCCGGTCCCAGACCTGGTTTCTGGGTCTTAATGAATAGATGTCGGCCCGGGCCAGTGGCGTTTTAGTAAGATAGTACACCCACGTTGCGATCCATTTATCTTTGTTCTCTGTCCAGCATAGTGCTTCACTGTCGCTGATGGATTTCATCTGATATCCCAGGCTGAGATCTACCTGGATCTTCATTCCCTTCAGATGCGCATAGGTAATCATGCTGTCTACCAGTGGAAGATTGACCTGGTAATCCGGTCTTAACTTTTTATAGGGCGCTCTTGTATAGAACTCAGGTCTGCCAAGCATATCAAAGAGATGAATGGCGTTATAATGTGTGCGCCGCAGTGAATTAACCATGCCTTTCCAGGTATCCATATCGTATTCCAGGTAAGGCTTATGTAAATTGGCCAGTTCATCTACATCATTTTCCATGTAACAAATGATGGGTACTACGGGCGACGCAATTACACGGTCCTGCGTTTTATAAGGGTCGAAATTTTCCTTTTTATCCGGCTTGCGCCCTGTCCAGTAATGCAGGGGATCGATGCCCAGTACTGACCGGGAATAGGCATACACGGTATTCTGCATGCCTTCGGCGGTTGCTCCTGTCAGCAGTACTATTTGTGCAGCGTTGTCCCGGACAACCTTGATAATACCACCTTGTGCGGAAAGCTCTTTTTGCTGTACAATTCCTTTTTTCACTAACCCGGCCAACAGCTGGCTGGTAGCCGGAGTGGCTACCAGGAAGTTATAGTCAGCTGCTTTTAACTGGTTGGTTTCGGGCGCTATGATAACTGTTGCGCCGGTTACTTTTTCAAGATCTTCTTTCAGGTCTGCACAAACGGCCTGCTCTGTAGGAGTACTGTTGTTGCCATAATAGATCATATACTTTTTTCCCGGGTTGGCGGATGCCGGCCAAACCAGCAGCAATAATATGTTTGTCAAAAGCAGGCGTACGATGCCTGTTCTCCGTTTATTTCCCTGCATCTTCAATAATATTTGTTACGATTATTTTATTTTGATTGTTCTACGGATACGCCTACACGCTTCGCCCAGTTCTCCCATTGGGTACTCAGTTCTTTTACTTTGTGCGCAGCTGTAACGGAAAGATTATCCGATTCGCTTCGGTCTTCCAGATTATACAGTTCCCAGGGCGCGCCGTTGTCTGCTGCTTCCAGTTTGTAGTTGCCTGCTAATATGGCTTTATGGCCATCCAAAAACCAGAAAACCGGTTTACGTGGTTGTACGGTGCCTTTTTCAATGGCAGGTAACAGGCTTTGTCCTTCGGGAGGAAGTATCTTTTTATCCTTATAATATGCCGGGTACCTGGCCCCGCTTAATGCGCAAAGTGTCGGCATAATATCGGTTATATGTCCCACCTGCTCAAGCACCTGTCCATGGCGTTGCTTGGCTATCATAGCGGGCCACCTGACGATGAGTGGGGTAGAAATACCTCCTTCGCCCAGCCATTTTTTAAAATACCGGAAAGGTGTATTGCTTGCATTGGCCCACGACTGGCCATAGCTAAAATAGGAATCTGCGCCACCCGGCGGAAGACCATTATGTCTTTTATCAAAGCCTGCTGGCCCACCTTCTGCACATCCGCCATTATCCGATAAGAAGATAACCATCGTGTTTTCGTCTTTCCCGGTCTGTTTCAGTTTATCCAGAATCTGCCCGATGCCCTGATCCATCCGGTCTACCTGTGCAGCATATACGGCCATTTTCTCTGCCATCTCTTTGCGGGTCTTTGCCGGAAGCGTTGCCCAGGGCTTTACGCCGGTATCTCTGGGCGACAATGTTGTTTTATTGTTGATGATACCCATTTGAATTAATCTATCGTATCTGCGCGCCCGGATAGAATCCCATCCCATATCATATTCCTTTGCATACCTCGCAATATCTTCCGGCATGGCCTGTAAAGGCCAATGGGGTGCGGTATAGGCCACATACAGGAAAAAGGGTTGTGATTGTGTTTTTTGTTTATCCAGGATCTGAAGGGCATAACTGGTGATGGCATCTGTCATATAGAATCCTTTTGCAGGTGGATGGAATGGTTTATCATCCAATGCCATATAACGGGTGATACCGGGAGATTTTGTTTTGGTGATATCAAAATAATTCGCCGCTCCGCTGATCAATCCGAAATAATTATCGAATCCCCTGTCCAGCGGCCAGTGGGGCTGCCGTTCTCCCAGGTGCCATTTACCGGCCATGGCGGTATAATAACCGGCTCCTTTCAATACTTCCGCCAGCGTTACGCAATGGTCATTAAGATACCCCTGGTAGGGCCCCGGCGGACCTGGATCAGGGCCGGCCAGGGCTGTTAAGCCTACTTGCTGGGGATACAACCCGGTAATCAGGGACGCTCTCGACGGTGAGCACCAGGCATTGTTATAAAAACGGTTAAACCGTATTCCTTCTTTTGCGAGGTTATCGATATGCGGTGTTTTTATTTCACCACCATAACAACCGATATCTGAAAAGCCCATATCATCCGCCATTATCAGGATAATGTTGGGCTTACCGGGTTCTTTTTCTTTATGCGTGGAATTGACTTCTGGCGCCCGGTTCATTACCAGTAAAGCAGTCAATAAAATCAAGTATCTCATACAATCTTATTTAAATCTTTTTTCGCTCAATACTGTCCTGAAGCATATTGTTCGTAGCGATATACTGTATTTCCATCTACATCATGATGGGCAAAAATAATCACCGGTTGATTCCCTGTTCTTTTTACCGTTACTTCAAGATACCCGCCAATCACCTGCATATATAATTCTCCTTCTTTTACTTCTCCTTTTTTCCATCCACCTGCATGTTCGTTACTGACCGGCCCGCAGCTAAACTCCAGCAAACCGGTTTCCTGATCCCGTGAAGCGTACTGCCAGTGCCGGTCTCCGTTAATAATGTGCATGTTGGGTTGCTTTCCGATAAACTCGCGCAGCATTTCTCCTTCATGATAAAATACCTTGTTGGCATGGTTGTCTACTTTCTGTGGCCGGTCAGGACCAACAATCGGCGTTGGGCTGATCAATACTTTGAAGGTGGCATCTGAAGCGTCCACTGTTTTTTTAAACCAGTCAATTTGTTCCTTGCCCCATATCGTTTTATCCGGGCCATCCGGTACATTATTCGGACTCCTGAAATCCCGGACTTCTACCATCCATATCTGCAGGTCTTTTCCCCAGCGATAAGTACGGTAAGTTTTATTGCCCATGGGTACCTGGTCCAGGAATAGCTGCTGACCATCTTTAAAAGTAAAATCACCCATGAACCTGGTCTTCAGGTCAGGATAACAATCATTCATCCAGGTATCATGATCGTCTTTCATAAAATAGCTGCCTACCTGCCGGTGAAATTCAACGAGGGAAGGAAACCCATAGATCCGCTGCCAGTGCCAGCGGGCTAATTCCAGGCTTTTTGCCTGCTGATCATAGTACACAACATCGCCGGTATGCACAAAAAAATCCGGTTCGTGGCGAAGCATGGATTCATATATTTTGAATCCTTTGCTGCCATGATCGCGGTCGTGGTATTCCTGGCAGGTGACCGCCACAAATTTTACATCCGCCTGTTCCGATTTTTTGGGAGCTGTTTTGAAGCTTCCTGTCATTGTGGAAGTGATGGTATTACTGCCGGTTGAACGGGCTTCTACTACCAGCTCATATTTTTTAAAAGGAGTAAGATTGTTGAGGGTAAACTGGCGCGTAGCGTCGCGATCCAGGTTCACCGGCTGCCAGGGTAATTCCTGCCAGGCATGGCTATCCGGTGTTTTCCAGCGCACCCGTACTTCACCGGTTGCAGCGGGAACGGCTCCTGCCAATGTATTCGCCGTAGCGCCGGGAGGATACATTACTTTTGGTTCGCGATCAGGCCGGCTTTCTTTAGCGCCTTTAACTTCAAAAACGCCTGTTTGATCATTTTTATATAGGATCACCGGCTGTGGCGCATCATCGTGCACTCTTTCGGCATCTTTGGTCAATCTTGCCCAGATAATAGCCTGCGTATCACTGACCTCACCAATCTTTATACCTGTTGCCATATAGGGGCCCTGGGGCTTTTCGTAAAGCGCAAAAGGGGAAGCCTTGCTGCTTTTAGCGCCAATAACAAGTGCCGCTGATCCGATTGACAGGTTCTTAATAAATGTTCTCCGGGTTGCCATTATTATTATTTTAGAAGATGAGCGTGTTTATTTTTCATGATTCATTTGAGTGGTATCTCTGATACTATCCAATAACCGTTTTAACAGGTTTACTTTATCAGGATGATCCAGATACAGATTTTTGCTTTCTGATGGATCGTCACCCAAATGATAAAGCTGGCCTTTGGGTCCATTCGGTACAGGTGCTTCGCTTACCGGTGGACTGAATCCTCCTGATCCCAGTCCGTCGATAAATTTCCATGGACCCTGGCGGATAGCATACATTCCCTGTGAAGATTCATGAATAACAATTTGTGGTATATCTGCTGTATCCTGTGTGCCCAGCAGCGCAGGTAAAATGCTGTAACTATCTATGGCTGATTTCACCCGTTTGGGGCCACCCACGAGTTCTGAACAGGTGGCTATTAAATTGGTCAGTGTTGTGGTGATATTACTACTGCTGCCAGCTTTTATTTTAGAAGGCCACCTGACGATGAAAGGAACACGATGACCGCCTTCCCATATATCTGCTTTCATGCCCCTGTAGATACCGGCTGCCCGGTGATTATATTTTTCTATAGAAGATGGCCGCCAGTAAGGACCGTTATCACTGGTAAAGATCACGATGGTGTTGGATGATAAACCGCTGCTGTCAATAGCCTGTAAAACCTTGCCCACCATATCATCCATCATGGTAACATAGTCGCCGTACAGACCAGCGCCTGATTTACCGTTGTATGCTTTCGCTGGTAACCAGGGTGTGTGAGGAGCGGGCATGGCAAAGTAGAGGAAGAACGGTTTGGTTGCATGCGCCTGTTGCCTGATATAATCAATGGCATGGTCGGTAAAGCCTGGCAGCACCTGTTCGAAATCAAAGGTGGCGGCCATTTTTCCGGGTCGCCAGAAGGCGCCCACTGCATAGTTGGGCGAATCCTTGTCATGTACTTCATTCCCTTTTGTTTCCGCGGAAAGGAAGGCTGTTAACGTATCGTTTCTCAGGTAGCCGTAAGGCGGCATATCCAGCGAGGCGGGCAGGATATAGGAATAATCGAATCCATGTTCCCGGGGGCCATCTTCCACCGGCTGACTGAATACGATATCGCTGGTATCCATATCTGTGATGATACGGGCATGATCGGCATTGTTCTCCCGTAGCTGCAAGGCATGCTCATGGCCTTTTTTGACTACCCAGTTCAATCCCAGGTGCCATTTGCCGATGGCGGCAGTGGTGTAGTTGTATTGCCTTAATAGTGTACCGATGGTCAGCTGATTTTCTGCTATCAACGCCCTTCCATAACCACGCAACACGCCCTGCGGCAATCTGCTGCGCCAGCAATAGCGCCCCGTTAATATACCATAACGGGAAGGCGTGCAAACCGATGACGGTGCATGTGCATCCATAAAGCGGATACCTTCCACCGCCAGTCTGTCAATATTCGGCGTGGAGATCTTCGATGCCGGGTTGTAAATGGATACATCCCCATACCCAAGATCATCCGCCAGGATATAAACAATATTGGGCGGTTCCTGATGATCGCTACTATCTGCTTTGGGAGCACGCTGATCACAGCCTGTAAGCAGCCATAGCACCATTACTGCGGGATAAATTCCTTTTTTCATATTAGGCAGTCATCTGTAATTGTCAAATAATTGAAATCAGTTTTCTGCACTTTGCTTTTGGCCAAGTGTTGCATAATGTGAGATGAAATTTTGATAAACATCACCGGAAAATTTCAACAGATCATTGGTGTGCAGCATATGTTCCTGTATTTCTCCGATCAGTTTTCTGGATAATGCTTCATATGCCGGATCCATGACGAGGTTTACCGTTTCCTCCGGATCTTTTATTATATCGTATAGTTCCAGGTAGATCTCATCTTTAAACGTGTCCATTATGAGCTTGTAATTGCCCGATACCACACAACGCTGGTTACTGCCATAGGCGGCATTGCCATCGTACTGGATAAAGACCTTGTTACGGTTGAATGATTTATTCTTCAATAGTGGCATCAGCGATATGCCGTCTGTCTTGTCTTTCGGATTAATCTGAAGGAAATCCATTAATGTAGGCCATACATCTGTAAGGCTCACGAGTTGGTTTGTTTCCCCGACAGCAGGACGGAAGTCAGACGGAAATTTGATGATAAGCGGAACACGGGTAGATTCTTCGTACATACACATTTTCATCCACAGGGAATGACTTCCCAGCATTTCACCATGATCGGCGGTGAATATGATCAGTGCTTTGTCGTAAAGACCTTTATCTTTTAATGCCTGGATGATTTTTCCCGTTTCGTCATCCAGCAGGTTTACCAGTCCGAAATATTTGGGCCATAATTTAGCCCAGTCGTCCCTGGAATAGCGGCTTCCGATAAACCCTGAGAGGGCGTACAGTTGTAACGGCGACTGATCTTTATACCATTGTCCCACATTAGCTGGTATGTTCAGATCCTGCTGCCTGATCTTATCAAAATAAGGAGCAGGAATATCGAAAGGAGGATGCGGTGATAAAAACATCGTTGTAAGCAACAATGGTTTACCCGTGTTATGTTTTTTTATAATTTCGGCAGATTTTTCACCAAAATAATCATCGGGGAAATATTGGAGCCCTTCTTTGTACGCTTTAGCAACCGGTATGGTATAACGTTTAACATGTGAATATTCTCCTGATACCAACTCCGGCGAGAATCCAGTGAATTCACGCCCCCCGGGAGATTTTACACCCTGTGGTTTTAACCATTCCTTGTAATCTTTTTGTGTGATCCATTGCACTTTTATGCGGGGATTTTCATCAATCTTATCCTGGGTAAAAAAGTGTTGTTTGCCCACATGCCAGGCATCCCAATTGGATGACATGGTCTGGTATAAATTTGGTGTGCCGGATTTTACGTTCCGGTAATGCTCATCCTCGCCAACCCATCCGTTAATCAGTCCCCCGGTATTATTTGGATACCTGCCTGTGAAAAAAGCCGCACGAGAAGGTGCGCAGAGCGGGCTGGCAGTGTAGGTGCGGTTAAACGAAACCCCGTCCTTTTTTAGCGCGTTGATGTTGGGCGTATATTTACCAATGGCGTCGTACCTGAGCTGATCTGCCATAATGATAATTACCGGCACATCTTTTCGTTGCGTATAGCCATGCAGGTGAGTGCATAATAGTGTAATAGAAATGATGATGGTTTTCCTCATGTCATTGTTTTTTTAACTGCGGTTGGTTGTTTTGATAAGCGGGATTATAGGCGCCTCTTTCTTTAAAGCCGGGCCAGTTCCGCATTAACCCAAACCTTGGATAACTTTCAAAAATATCCCCGTACCCAAGCATCCGTGGGTCGCCCTGTTTGGTTAATAAATCCGCCAGCTTATTGTTTAAGACAGTCCTCACGGAGTCAAATGCAGGAACATTTGCCAGGTTAGTGATACAGTCCGGATCTTTTTCAATATCAAAAAGTTGTTCTGCCGGTCTTCTTTCAAATCCTTGTGCGAATAATTCCGGCCATTCCGCCCGATGCTTCATCATAAAGGATTTGGTAGGAGAGGGATCATCAATATCGTTATACCCGGTGCCGATAGATTTAAAATTTCCGGAAGGATCTTCCCGGTCCAGTTTTGCTATCTCTTCTTTTGGCGGCGGTGGATTACCCGCAGGCCAGCGATCCGGTTTGCAATTGAGGACGAATAAATAGTGTTCGGTCCTGATAGCGCGGGAGGGATATCCCAGGTTATCCGGTCTTGCATCGGAATGCCTTTCACGGCCGGTCAATACATAGTCCCTGTGGACTTGTTCGCCGGATGTATTATCGGGGAACAGTATATTGCCCATGCTTTTGCCGGTCATGACCGGTGTTTCTTTGATACCCGCTACCTGTAAAAAAGTAGGGGCGAGATCAATTAAACTGACCAGGTCGCGGGCAATCCTGCCACCTTTTATTTTGGCCGGCCAGCTGATGGCCAGCGGTACGTGGGAGCCATATTCCATTAAGTTGGCTTTGGCAGCGGGGAAGGGCATACCATTATCCGAAGTGACTACAATAAGCGTGTTTTCCAGTTGTCCTTTTTCCCGCAGGAAATCTATCATCTTCGCTAATTGCTGATCAAACCATTCAATTTCTGCGGCATAATCTTCAATGTCGCTTCTTACAGTGGAATCATCCGGCAGAAACCGGGGCATATCTGCGTCCGCCAGTTTCTTTCCAATCTGCTGACCGGATCCTTCTGTATAAGGCCGATGGGGTTCGTTGGCACCATACCAGAAAAAGAACGGCTCGTCCGGATTTTTCTCTTCATAAAAATCGACGAAGTTGCTGAAATAATCGATTGGGCTGATACCTTTGGTAGGTGGTACCAGTTTTTTCTTATTGTATTCCGGGCCAACGGGATTACGTGTCCATCCTGCGTCTTTCCAGTTACCGGGTCCCCATGCCTTTCCGGTATAGCCTGTTTTGTATCCTGCGTTTTCCAGGAGATCAGTAAATACCGGGAATTTTTTCGGGAAATAACTGCTGTGCGTGCCTGCTTCTTCCAGTTGCCAGATATTTTTACCCGTAAGGATTGCCGCCCGTGAAGGACTGCATTGAGGTGCAGCCGCAAACGCATTATAAAACAGGACACCGTTTTCGGCTACTTTATCAAATGCGGGGGTATGAACGCCTGTTGCTCCGTACACAGATGAATAAGGGAAAGATTGATCATCTGCTATAACGAAAAGTATATTGGGTCGTTTAACGGTTTGTTCCTTTGCATTATGCTTGCATGACAACAATGCCAACAAGCATGTTGCGGCAGTAAGCCATATTGCGTGCGAAGAGAATTTGTATATCATAAATGGCGCTGTTTAATATTTGAGGGTATTCCATTCACCACTTCCGGAATGCTGTCTCCGGCTTCTTTATACATCCATTTGCCGTTGATCAGCTCACCGAGTTTTGCGCTTCCTTTTATTTTGCCGGCATATTGTTGGTTGCCTGCCTGTATGTTATTACCGCCTGAACTGAAAGCCACTTTGCCGTCATTTTTATATGCGGAGATGATGGCGGGTCTGGATGCATCCAGCTCTGCTTTAATGGTCCAGTTGCCAACTATGATCTCCTGTTGATCATTGAAACGGTAAAGGGGTTGTTGCTGATCTTTTTGATCTCCGGTATGAATCTGCATAATGGCCAGGAAGCGCATTTTTTTTGTTGGCTGTGTTGCTGCGGTAAGATGCCACTCGTTTTTATTTCCATACAGATTGCCTTTCTCATCCTTGCTTTCCCGCCAGTTGTCAACTGCTACGGTAAACGTGTCTGACACTGCCCACTGCACCGGCTGAGAAGAGAAGAAGGAAGTAGCAGCTGAAGCGTTTTCCATGGCAGCGTAAAACTCATTTTTTGCCGTGTCAATACGGATCTGTTGCGGACTGTGGATCAGCCATTTCCAGGTGGTGGCACTAACAGCATCCAGTTCATCATATACGATCACTATATCCGGATGCAGGAATAACAGGTGTCTTTTGAATTTTTTTAAGGTGGTTTTTCCCTGCTGCGGATTGCCGCCATAAGCCATGGAAGCATCACCCACGGCATAAGAAAGAGATGACCCGTCGAGAAACCGGCTTATCCATCCATATCCTTTGGGATCAAATGTTTGTCCCTGATCATTTACCAACACACCGTTATGGCCAATGGTGGCCTTATACCATTCCAGCCGGTGAGGATCATTCATGGCAATCTTATGTCCTGACATGTAAAACAGCCGTTGACCTCCATACAGTACATTGAAGGTGTTCTGGTCTGCCAGCATATGACCATAGGCGCCATAGGGGCTGGATCGCATGGAAACCATCAGGTCATTGTTTACATGACCAATGTCCGAATGCATATCTACCACGCCAATATCATGGAACATACGGGCAGTAGTAAACGCACTATCGGGTAAGGTATCGGGCCGGTTTTTATGCAAGAGGTATCTTAATCTGAACCAGCGAAGCATGTCTGCATCCGCGGGTTTTATCTTTTCCGTTTGCTCAATTTTTTCCGCGTACGTGGCGGCCACCCTGCTACCACTGAGTTTACTGAGCGCGTCTGCATAAGCCAGGTAATCTTTACCCGGCATCGTCCTTGTTTCTGCGTTATCACCAAACCCGTCGCAGGAAGAACCGGCAGGAAACGAATAAAACATCCAGTAAGGATTATTTAAATACCAGGGATGATGTTGAATGAAATCAAAACCGGTATAATTTTTTATGATCGTAGGAACATTGAGTAATGTTTCCATATTGATGGTGAAATAAACGGCTCCTTCGAGCCAGCCGCCTTCGGTGCCGCCCAATACCGGCGCCCTGGCCAGCCATAGCTCATAAGCGTAGGTGAGCCACTTGTCCGCATCCTTTAACTCACCATGTACCGCAATAGCTGTCTGGAAAAAATAATGTAGGGTAAATTGCCAGACGTGGTTGGATAATACTTTAGCGTCTACATCATTTATCCAGTTGGTATAACACCTTCCTGCGCGGACATTTATATTGTCGAGTAATGCTTTCCTCTCGGAGGCGGTCAGTTGATCATGAAAGGTATCAAATGCCAGCGCCATCGCCAGCATACAACCGGCGTCCCCAAAATCATTCAAACTGCTGGGGCCGTGCGGGTCCCAATGGCTTGCCGCTTTCGCCAACTGCATACCTTTGTCTGCATATTTTTGTTCACCGCTCAGTATATAAGCCTGGCAGAGTAATTCTACATCGGCCAGCAGACCAAAGCCGAGGTGTTTACTTTCAGCTGCCCTCAACTTGTATTCCTGGTAAGCTGTTTTGCCTTTCTTCTTTTTACCTGATGTGGTTTCAGCCGGGAGCGGGGCATCCAGTAATTTATCTGCTTTACGGATAATAACAGTGGCATCTGTTGAGGGCATTGCCGACCGGGTAAATGCGGGTTTGTTTGCCTGATCAATCAGCACCCTGGGATGGGAAACAGGTATAGCTGATAATAGTTTGCCTGCCAATGGAGATGCTGTCGCGGTTGTATTACTGTCAACCTGAAAGCGTGCAACTGCGGACCAGCTGCCATTATGAGAACGGTATTGCCAGTACCATGCGCCGGTGTTCAGCACACGATGCGGATTATATATCGTCCAGGGTATATTTTGTGCCTGGATGGTTTTTGCAGGATTAAACCCAGGATCCTGTGAGAGCCTGATGTCGTAAGTCATTCCCTTTGTGCGGACAGCGGGCCACAGCAGTACCGCTGCATTACCGGGTACCACTGCATTTTCTGCCGGTGTTGGCCACATACGATACCTTGGATGTAATTCCGGGTAACTGCCGGGAAAAAGAGCGTCCTTATCGTTTTGTTGTGCAAGGCAGGAAATAACGGTACAGCAAAGCATCCCTGCCAGGAGCGCAATTTTAAAACCCGATAGCGACCATTGGTTCTTAATCTTCCTCCTCATTTTTTTTATTCTTTTTTGTTGTTTTTAAACTTTTGTCCAGCACTTCTGCATGTTGCTTTTGCAGGTATTGCATCAGTTTGCGATCCAGGACTGCAGCGGTATCGGGCAATGCTGCTGCCAGGTCATGTACTTCTTCCAGGTCTTTGTCGAGATTGTATAATTCTATCGTATTAGTATTCCAGAATCTGATCAGCTTATAATTACCGCTGATAATAGCGGTATGCTCATAGCTTTTTTCATAACGATGGAAATACAGATCTGTCTCTTTTCTTTTTACTTTTCCGCTTTCCGGTTTTGCAAGTAATGATTGGAAGCTGGCGCCATCCAGGTAATCGGGGAGGGGCTGTTTGTTTCCTGCCAGCTCACTGATAGTAGGGAGAATGTCGTATCCTACAACGGGTACCTGGCAATAGCTGTGTGCTTTTATGCCCGGTCCTTTTACGATGAAAGGCACGCGTATACCTCCTTCATATAAAACCCACTTTCCTCCCCGCAAGGGATAGTTGATCATTTTTTTATCGAATGCGGAAGGAGGATCAAGCTTGCGTTTAATGGGAGGAGGGGGGAAGAATGGAACACCACCGTTGTCTGACATAAAGAATATGTAGGTGTTGTCGTCTATTCCAAGTTTTTTTACCATATCCAGTATTTGTCCAACACCGGTATCCATATTCTCCAGCATGCCGGCCCAGCCGGCATTATCATGAATTTTTCCTTTAGGCTTGCGCTGGTACCTGGCATAGGTTTCTTCCGTTGTTTCTATATCAACATGCGGCGCATAATAGGAAACCTGCATATAGAAAGGATGGTTGGATTGTACCTGTCTCTGCATGAAATTGAGGGCGCGGTTTGTAACAGAAGCGGTTCTTTTCGGATCTTTAGTAATATAGATCTGGCTCCACTTTGTTTTTTTATCTGTCATTACATCACCATTATTATTACCTGTATTACCATCGCTTTCATCATATCCCAGGTCTTCCGGGAAAATGTCTGCCCGCAAATCCCATTTGCCATAGTGCGCCGTTTTATACCCGGCGTCCAGCGATTTTAACATGGCGGGAATGGTCAGCCATTTTTGTTTGTGCGGATTATAATTCGCGGGGAAATTTACATTCCCGATATGGATGGGTGATTGACCGAACTGGATGCTCCGGCGCGAAGGCGTACATAAAGCAGCAGGGGCGTATCCGTGGTTGAACCGCATGCCTTCGTTGCCCAGCCTGTCAATATTTGGTGTTTCGTAATAGTCGCTCCTGTAGCCGTGCTGCATTTTATCCATGGCCGCCGAAATGGAGGTCCATCCCTGATCATCGGTCAGGATAAATATGAAATTCGGCTTTGAAGGTACAGCCGGTTTCCATGCGAGAAAGCATACCAGCGCAAAGGCGACAATAACTGTTAGCAACCCTATTTTTTTCATGCGTATTATTTTAGACATCAGCTATGCTGATCATGAATTTTTAATTTCCCAGACCTTGAAATTTTTATACCTGCAATGCGACCATCTCATTTGCCGGAAGCCTATACGACCCGATTGGTAAACAGGTCCGAACGTTTTCCCGTCATCTTCATAATCGATGATCTTCCTGTCATCTACCAGCATGATAATATGTGCTTTGTTCTTTATCAGGCGTATGTGGTGCACGGCAGCAGACTTTGTTGGAATACCTTCTTTCCCTGTTTGCAGCATGGCGAATAGGGGATCTTTTCTCAGGTGTGAATTGTCGCGGTCGGGCAGCTTGGGATTATTTGCATAGTAAGAGATATGATAGCAATTTATCCGGCCTTTGTTATAGTACTTGAAAGTGCCGTCCCTGGCGGGCATCCCAGGATCAAAAATACTTTGACCCTGATCGCCTGTTGCAGCAAAGAAGATGATCAGCAGTCCTTCTTCCGTATACAGGTTTTGTACATCCCACTCTGCAATGAAGCTGGATGGGAATTCCTGCGGACACCAAAACACGTGATCCCATTTTTTATCAGGCGCATACATTTCCATCCAACCGTTTTTGAATTCCAATTTCCCGGGACCCTCCATCACCCAATCATGCAGGGTGTTTCCGGCTGATAAAGTATTTTGGTAGATCAACTTTCCCTTTTCAGTTGCCGGAAACAATGCTTTGTCCTGTGCAGGCAGTTTTGCATGACAGCAAATAATTAAGAAGATGGTTAATATGCTCCTTTTCAAAATGATGTTTGTTGTATCGTTAACAAAAATGAAAACCGGTCTCATTTTTTAAGAGATAAGTTGCTTCATGTCAGCTATGTACACCTGCCGCCTTTTATCGGGCGCACCATTGAATGCGATGGTTTTATAATCCCGGCTCCATACAGGATGCGGATCTAGTTTGTACCCGCTTCCACCTTCCGATTTGCTCTCTTCGGTGTATTGCGCGCCATGCCCGCCTACATCATTGGCAATTGTGCAGATCGTTTGTTCCTCGTCACGATGGAGGTCCAGCAATCTTATCGGAATCTCACCATTCGCGCCTACAACATAGCTTTGTTTCGGATAGGCATCGGCCAGCAGATAACGCCCGGTATGCTCTACGCTGGGATGCCCGCTGCCTAAATGTTTTTCGCTCAATATGGTAAAGTCAGACCCGTCATATTTGAATTTGCAGAATAGCATGTCCTTGTATCCCAGCCATACAGGCACACAGTTCATGATTACATGCTCACCGTCCGGATGCCAATTGGGATGGTTACCGGAACCACCTGCACCTGTTTTGTGGTTCCACTTTTCGCGGCTCAGGCACTGGATGATATTTGTACCGTCGGTGTTGAGGCTGAATAAGCAGGCGTTGCGTCCTTTATTATTGATTTGTCCGCGCAGCACCTGCAGAATCCGCGTGTTTTGTGCGTTAAATTGTGCGTGAAATAAATAGAGGACTGCATTGCCATAAAAGCCGCTGTCCTGCCCTGCGTGTTCAACAAAATCTGAAAATGGCACGAAGAGAGAACGCTGATCGGTGATAAGGTCTGTTTTCCACAGCCCTTCATGCGGCATATCATTTTTTGTAAATGGAATCGGCCGGCCGGAGGGCGGATCAGGTAAAGAGTAGCCATACTGCGTCATATTCATCGTGAGCAGGTTAGGGCTGATCACGGATCTGTTATCCGGCGCCAGGTCATATTTTGCCCCCGCATAAGCCCTGGCGGTGTGATCCTGCAGATCAATGCGCACGCAAACTATTTTTCCATCTATCACATCATTGGTGTACAAATAGCGGTCGCTTTGGTGATCCCATTGCAGATCAGCGCCCAGTTGAAAAGCCCAGGCTTTGGTTTTGTAGACTGTTTTTATACTTTGTTTATGAAGATCAATAACGCATACTTCGGCGATATCTCCCCATTGTGGTTTGTTTTTTTGATAGGGGAGTTTGGTCACTGCAAAGTATCGTTGGGTAAAGCTCCAGGGACATTTATTGTAAAAAGTATGCAGGTAAAAACCATCGTCCGGTGTGATGCATTGTACTGCTGCCGCTGTTTTCCCAGGGCGGTATGCCCTGAAGGAGTAGTTTTTTTCTACAGGCCCGGAGAGGTCAATACGGAATACTCCCGGCAAGAGGGAATAGCCAAGCAGTCCCGCAGAAGTTTTGATAAAGGATCTTCTATCTGTGTTAGTGCTCATAATTGTTCAAACTTTTTGAATAGTCAAGATGGTTCCGTTGTATCAATATTTAAAACGTATAGGCATAAGCGTGGCATCAACGTAATCATTCAACGGTTGGATATAACATGTTTCACAAGGAAGCATGCTATATCCAATGGTTGATGTTACGCCACTGTTGACTGCCGATATGCAGATCAGCCGGGCCTTTTATCATAGAGCTGCCGTTGGCCGGCAGTTATGTATTAGTAGCCGTCATTCTGTGGAATGGTGGGTGATGAGAGATCTATTTCTGACTGCGGTATTGGTCGCAGCAAATGATGTGCGTCTATTGTGCCTGATAGTTTTGTCCACGGATTCATGGCCTTGGTACGTTCTACCAGTTTCCCGGTGCGTTTCAGGTCATACCAGCGCATATTTTCTCCCATGAGTTCTCTTGCACGTTCATCCAGGATCAGGTCTATGGTAATGTTACCGGCTGTTGCACGGTAGGAGGCAGAATCCAGGGATGTCACATTGCCTGGTATGGCCGCACACATCGGAATAACACCTGCATTTGTGCCAAGTGCACGATCCAGTATTTTATTATAGTAGATATCCGCACTTCCGAGACGTCCGCCGGTAGCGCCTTTTAGCGTAGCTTCTGCCGCTATCAGGTAAGCTTCCGCAGAACGGAATAATATAAAATCGAGGGTACCGTAAGCATCGCCGTATGGAATATTGGGTTGCCAGAATTTCCACATCAACGGATGTACGTTGGGTACAGTGAAGGGTGTTTTAGCTGACCGGGCCAACGAATAATCGGGTACATTGTACACGGCGTATGGCTTGGTACCACCCACGTCCATTCCCTTGTTCTGCGCACTGGCAGGATCATTCCAGGGTCTGAACAAAAGAACGGTATCACCTTTTTTAATATTGATCGTTGTGTTGTTATCACCACTGATAGGGTGGAAATTGGGGACATCTTTCAACGCATATTGTGCATCTACAAAGTTCCATTGAAAACGACTATCCAGCAGGGGGCTGTAAAGCCTGTACATGGCAGGTGTTGCCACAAATTTATCCTGCTGCCTGTTGTAATCGCTGGTGCGTCCCAGGTTACCGGGAATGCCCTGAACATCGCCACCAAAAATGGAATGCGCATCATTACCTGGTTCGGCAGTGGAATAGGCATCCATCGGATCATTACCACTGGTAAGGATATTGTCGCTGTACTGTACGGCAAAAACTATTTCAGGATTTTTGTCATTTTGTGCAGGATTGCCCTGCAATAACGGGTTCTCAACATGTTGCGGAAAGAGGTCACTGTAGCGTGCTGCTAAAGGATAAGCGGATATAACAGTATCAGCATATTTCAGGGCTGCCTGAAAGTCTGCAGGGCTGCCACCGAGTGAATTATTAAAATTCCAGCCACGTGTAAGATAAACACGGGCGAGCAAAAACTGGGCGGCCCCTTTTGTAGCACGGCCATAGTCCGATGCAGCAGGCGGTAAAGTAGCTGCCGCTTCCGTGAGATCATTGATGATTTGTTTATAAACATCTGCTGCTGCTGTTTTGGTCGCATCTTTGGAAGGGCTCACTGTTTCTGTAAGCCGCAACGGGATATCACCCCATTGCTGTACCAGGTAGAAATAGCAGAAGGCCCGCAGGAATTTAGCTTCCGCCATCCTTACCTGCAACAGGCTATTGTCCATGTCCGTAACAGCAGGCCCCCTTGATATGGCTGTATTGGTACGGCCAATTTCAATGTATAACAGATTCCATAGCGCCTTCAGATCCCCGTTGGAAGAGTTAAACGTAACATCATAGGAATTTAATGCGTCGCCTGCTTCACCGGCATCCCAACCATTGGTCGTAAAGATGTCTGTACCCTGCAATACGAGGTTACGTTGCTTGCTAATGCCACGGAGAAGGGTATAACATGATCTGATAAGATCTTCAAATCCATCTCTGCTTTTATAGTAGGAATCTGATGTAATATTGGAAATGGATTTTTCTTCCAGGTAGTCCTTGCATCCCGTGCCTGATAAAAGAAGACCGGTAATAAGCATCAACAACCATTTATTTAATATTTTCATGACTCTTTTTTTCTTGTGAAGAGGAATAAAATTAAAAGGACAGGCTTAAACCAAGTCTGTAAGCCACTGAAGGCACATCATCGATATAGGTCGCTGAATTGTATTCAGGATCGAAGCTGATAAACTTGGTAAACACAAACGGATTAGTTACCTGGCCATATAAGCGGAAGTTGCTCATCTTCCAGCGGTTAACCAGTTTTTGTGGAAGACGGTAGCCCAGTGTGATATCTGAAATCCTCCAGTATGTTGCATCCTGGTAGAAGATAGCACTGTTGTATGGCTGTTTTGCCACCAGGCCATAATAATCATTGGTAGGATTATCAGGTGTCCAGTAGTTCAGTGCCAGAAAATTGTACCTTCCTTTTTCAACCTGTCCCATTGTACCCGATTCCATGGCGTTGCTGTATTGAACGCCCTGTCTTGTATAGATCATAAAGGACAGATCCCATTCCTTGTAGGAGAAAATATTGGTGATACCTGCCATCCATTTTGGAAGCTGCGATCCGAGTATCACCCGGTCATTATTGGCGTCTATCTTTTTATCATTATTCTGATCAACTACTTTTACGGAACCTGGTGTCTGGCCATATTGCTTTGCCAGTTCCAGCTCGTCTGTTTGCCAGATACCGGCAAACTTATAGTCATAGTTGGCTCTGAGTGATTCGCCTACAAACAGTTTGTTTCCGATGTCTTTGGTGATTTCGCCGCCATAGAGTTGTACGATTTCATTTTTGTTTGTCGAGAAACTGATATTTGTCCGCCAGGAGAAATGCTTATTTTGGATATTGACGCTATTCAGGGTCACTTCCAATCCACTGTTTCTTACTTTACCGAGGTTGGTGGTTACGCTGCTGAAACCTGTGGAAGCAGGCAATTGTTCTTTCAGGATCAGGTCTACCGTGTTCCGCTGGTATACATCAATATCCGCTGTAATTCTATTGTTGAGGAAGCCCAGGTTTAAACCGATATCCGCTTCCTTGCTTTTTTCCCAGCCCAGTTCCCGGTTGGCAATTCCTGCCGGTGAAAAGCCAAAGGCATCTGTTCCGCCAAAATCGTATTGCGTATTAATTAAGTTGGCCTGTGTTCCATAAGGAGGTACCACATCATTTCCAACCATCCCGTAGGTGAGGCGTAATTTCAGATTGGAAAAGAGACTTGATTGCTGCATGAAAGACTCGTTAATGATGCGCCAGGAGAAACCAACGGATGGGAAGAAACCCCATTTATGGCCTGTTGCAAGCACAGAGGCGCCATCCCAGCGTCCTGTCAGGGTCAGCATATACTTGTCGTTAAACCCGTAGTTAAACCTGCCCATATAAGACAGCAACGTCCGTTGTGTAAGACCGCTTCCTACACTAACAATAGTGCCCGCTGTATTCAGGTTATACCAACCTGAATTATAAGGCAGATCTTTTACAGAGATAGCAGAATTCTCCATTCTTTCCTTGAAGGCACTTTGCAAACCAGTAAAAGTAAAATTGTGTGGTCCTGTTTTCAGGTGATAGGTGAGTATATTATCAAGGGTATAAGACGTATTGTTATTGGTGTTGTAAGCTGCTGTTGGTTTAGCGGCAGCAGCATTGGATTTTGTATAGGTGCCCCTGAAATCCCCCACACGCGAGCCTAATACGGCAGTAGACAGGGAAGATTTTATAGAGAGACCTTTTATGGGTGTTAATTCAACATAGGCATTTGCCAGCAAACTGGAAATGGCAGTTTCATTCTGGTAGTTATCAGGATCTCCTTCCACCAACGGGTTCAGTACCTGGTGATCATTAATGCCCATCCAGACTGCATAGCCATTATAATCAATATCACTGCTTTCTGAAGGGTTTGTGAGATCGGCATATCTTGCTTTTCCGGTGGGACGCGAGCGGTAAGCCGAGCGTAGCACCTCAAAAGAACCTACATTTTGCAGGCTATAGGTATAGTAGGTGTTGAATCCTGCTTTTACGAAATCGTTAAACTTCGCATCGATGCTTCCTTTTATGTTATATCTTTTGTAGTTCTGCCCGATGGTATTTCCATCTTCATTCAGGTATCCGCCGGAAAAATAATAGGTAAGATTAGTGGTACCGCCGGATACAGCCAGTACGTGGCTGGTTTGCAGTGCAGGAGATGTTACCTCATCCACCCAGTTGGTAGACTTCCCGGAATTTATCACATCCATTTCGTCTGTAGTGAAGGTCACTGCGGTGCCTCCGCTGAGTGTCCTGTCTTCGGTATTAGCCTTGTACCACTGCTGGGCGGTCATCATCTCAGGAAGATGTGCAGGTACTTTCACACCGGCATAGGCGTCGTAAGTAACTTTTGCTTTTCCTTCCACACCCTTCTTGGTTGTTATGATCACTACACCGTTGGCACCGCGTGAACCATAGATGGCGGTGGCGGATGCATCCTTCAGGATATCCATTGACGCAATATCGCTGGGGTTCAGTGATTTCAGATCGCCTCCCATGATGCCGTCAATCACAATAAGCGGCGCATTGTTATAGTTAATGGAACCCAGTCCCCTGATATCAATACTATAATCTGTGCCGGCAAGACTGCTGGTTTTGGCAATGTTTACACCGGCAACCTGGCCCTGGAGGGCCTGGTAGGGGCTAACGGGATTGGAACGGACAATATTCTCCGACCGGATAGACCCGATTGAGCCGGTAAGATCCTCTCTTTTTTGTGTACCATAACCAATCACCACTACATCGTTTAAGGATTGTGCGGATGATTCCAGTTGTACGTCTATCGTTGATCTTCCGTTTACTGGTATATTCAAAGGTGTGTAGCCGAGATAACTGAACGACAGGGTATCACTTGATTGGGGCACATTAATAAAGTAGCTTCCACCTGCATCTGTTACGGTGCCATTGGTTTTGCCTTTTACCTGTACTGTTACGCCTACAAGCAGTGTTCCTTCAGCGTCCGTTACTTTGCCCCGGACAACGTGCTGGGGAGACTCTTCAGCTGCCATGCCTGCAAACGGGATATCAGCAATCGGCAATTTTTTGAGATCCAGCGGTTCTATTTTGTCATAGCTCAGTACAATACAATTATTAATGAGCCGGTAGGAGATTTTCTTTGGTTTCAATAATTCATCAAGTACCGCCTTTAATGCCTCACCCCGTACCGTAAACGATACTTTCTGACTGGCATCAATGAGAGTAGTGCTGTAGATAAATTTTGTGTCAGCCGATTTTTCCAGTTTCTTTAGCACCTTTTCCAGGCTGGCATTATTTACCGACAGGTCTACTGGGCGGTCCAGGACTGTTTGCGCGTCCATGGTACCGGCATAGGAAATGCCGGTAATTGTTAACGCTATCAATAGCTGGCTGAAGGTAATTTTCATGATTTTGCACCAGTTGATGCGGGTTTGTAAATTAATTTTCATACATTAGGTTGTTTCTATTTTGTAAGAAATTGAGACAAACAATCCCCCTTCACCTGCAAAGGTGTTGCCCAATGGGATTTGTTAACATTGGCCTGGAAGTGTTGCACCACTTTCAGGCTTTTTTAATGATGATTGGATCGTTATGTTATCACAGCCTGATGATTTTTATTGATTAGAAAAAGGGATACTAATGATTGACCCTGGTGAATATAATTTTGTCACCCTGGATTTCATAGGAGCTGTTTAATGATGTTTCCAGCATCTCAAGAATGTCTGGAAGATTCTGGTTTGTAAAGTCTGCTTTTAATAAATAAGCAGGAGATAATTTATCTTTAAACGTGATATCGACATCGAATTGCTGATTCAGTACACCGATCACTTTTTTTACCGGTATATTGTCAAATGAAAGGCTGGCTCTTTGCCACATGAGCATGGAAGCGGCTTTCGTCTTTTCTCTTTCCAGTGTCTTGTCTCCCGGCTGGTAAGTTACCTGTTGATCGGGCAGTACCAATACTTCTGAGCGATCTTTCCCGTCAATTTTTACAGAAATTCTCCCTGTAGCCACTGCTACTTCTGTAGGAGTATTATCAAACGATTTTATCCGGAAGCTGGTGCCAAGCACCTTTGTTACGATACCGTTGCTATATATAATAAATGGACGACGGGAATCTTTATAGATCTGGAAAAAAGCTTCTCCTGTCATACTCACCTGCCTGTAGTCGCCACGGAATTGCTGCGAATATTTTATCTTGCTTTGAGGACTTAGCCATACAATACTGCTATCCGGAAGGAGCTCCTTGTGGATAGCTTTGGTGGTATTGGAAATCGTTATCTCGCCAATAAGCTGCGTATTGCTGGTATCATACAGCAGCGATTTTAAGCCTATTACCAATAATAATGTGGCGGCTGCTCCTGATAAAGTATAAATGAATGTCTTTATAACAGCAACTTTCCTTTCCTTTCGCTGCTCCACTTCTGCTATATTCATTCTTGTACGCGCTATGATCCTTTCTTTCAGCATGAGTTGCTGTTCAGGCGGTAGCAGGGCCACAGGATCCTGCTCACCTTCAAAGGAATCATACCAATCGTATAGCTGTTTCTCTTCATCAGGCGTACATTTATTATCCAGGTACTTTTCAATGAGTCGATATGAAATTTCACCTTTCATTAATGCTGACTTAAAATGTGATGTTATTAAAACAAGGGGGATGTTTCCCCGTGTATATATAGTATTGTCCGTTGAAAGACCTTTACCCCCTACGCGGGTTCAGATTTTTTTTTAAAAAAATTAAAATATGGAGAGGAAATAGGAGAGAAGATGGATGGGGGAGATGACGTTTACCGTTACTGGTGGCCATTCTTATCTAGAAGACAAACAGGAATAATTCTTTCAGGCTTACCCGTAAATATCTTAATGCTTTTGTCAAATGATTTTCGACCGTCTTTTCAGAAATCCCTAATTCTTCCGCGATTTCCTTGTTGGTCTTATTCTTTCTACGGCTAAGCTCAAAGACAGAGCGGCATTTTTCCGGTAAATGGGCGATTGCTTTTGAAAGGCGGTTCCGCAGGTCGTTCAGCAATACTATTTCTTCTGTGGGGTTATGGTGATGTATATGGGCTATGCGCAGGGAGTCTTTATAATTCTTCCTGACAGCCTCTTTTTGAATATAATGTAGTACATGATAACGAACAGCGGTAAATGCATAAGCTTCAAAGGAAGTGTTTATTTTTAACTTTTTCCTGTTCACCCATAGGCTGGTAAAGAAATCCTGCACAATACCTTCCGACCATTCTGTTGATTTTGTTCTCTTGTAAACGGCGCTGTAAAGCTTTCCCCAATAGCGGTTATAGAGTTCCTCAAACGCGGCCTCATTTTCCTGTTGCAACAGGATCAGAATTTCATCACTTGAAAGCTCATTCATGCGCACATCGCTCATTTTTTAATATTTCACTTTGTAGGAATAACCTATATGCTGCTTAGGGCAGGGTCTATAAGTATCAAAATATATTAATGAGTAATATATTTATTATCAGTTTATCGTAATGGAATTGTTTTTATTTCCCTTTTTAAATTATAAAATATCCTGGTAATTCCAGGGATGTTGCAAAATCAGCCGGTGTATGCCGGCAGGTCCTGGTGAGTGCTTTGCTATAAGCTGTTATAATTAGTACGGTATTGATGTTGATTTGCGACTGGTTAGCCTGCAATCATAAATAGACAATCTAACGTGAAAATTGTTTGTTCCTGAAAATACGATAATTTCTGACACAACGCAAACGGGATACCTGGATGCATAACGTGGGGATGAATTTCTGAAAATTATGTGACATTTGCAACGTTATATTTTAAGACGAGCTTAAAAATAGGTAAAGGATTACAAAAAGCAACGTTGAAATTATTGCAGCATTATTCTATTTCACAAAATGATTTTTACCATTTATTGAATATTATCTGTTTAAATTTTTTTAAACAAAAATTTGTCCGCCTGTGTTTATAACAGATATCACTCCCTCCTAAGCATTTTCAAGCATCATCATTTTTCGGTATCCGCTGCTGCACATCTGGATGTGTACTGTCACTCCTGTGTGATGTGGGGTAACCTGCAGATTTTTAAAATGCCTAAATACTGAATGTATGAGATGCTACCTACGCTTGAGGCAACTCTTAAAGACTGCCTGCATTGCTTTACTGGGACTCGCTTCCACCGCTGCGTTTGCACAGAAGAAGCCCAATATCCTTGTCATTTTCGGGGATGATATTGGCTTCTGGAACCTCAGCTGCTGGAACCGCGGCATGATGGGTTTCAAAACCCCGAATATTGACCGCATCGCTACGGAAGGCGCTATGTTCACCGATTATTACGGTCAACAAAGTTGTACTGCCGGAAGAGCCGCTTTTATTACAGGCCAATGTCCTTTTCGTACTGGTCTTACAAAAGTGGGCCTGCCAGGCGCTGATGTTGGTTTGCAAAAAGAAGATCCTACCATCGCAGAATTTCTCAAACCACTGGGTTATGCCACTGGTCAGTTTGGGAAAAACCACCTGGGAGATAGGGACGCATATCTCCCTACTGCACATGGTTTCGATGAATTTTTTGGTAACCTCTATCACCTGAATGCGGAAGAAGAACCTGAACATGAAGACTATCCAAAAGATCCCGCATTTAAAAAGAAATTTGGCCCCCGTGGTGTGCTCAAAGCCACTGCCGATGGTAAGATAGAAGATACCGGTCCGCTTACCATAAAACGGATGGAAACAGTTGATAAAGAATTTTATGATGCGGCTATAGATTTCATGAAGCGCCAGAAACAGGCAGATAAACCCTTCTTCGTTTGGTTTAACAGTACACGGATGCATGTAAACACCCACCTGAAGCCATCTTCGGCTGGTAGAACAGGATTAGGCCTACAGGCGGATGGCATGGTAGAACATGACGATATGGTGGGCGACCTCCTGAAATTCCTGGATGACCAGGGCCTTACAGAAAATACAATTGTTATTTATTCTACCGATAATGGTGCGATGAAATGTGAATGGCCTGATGGCGGTGCTTCTCCTTTCAAAGGTGAGAAAGACATGAACTGGGAAGGTGCTTTCCGTGTGCCATGTGTAGTACGCTGGCCTGGTCATATCAAGGCAGGAACAGTATACAATGATATTTTTTCTGCGGAAGACTGGCTACCAACTTTGGTGGCAGCAGCCGGTGGTGAAACCAACCTGCCCGCAAAAGTACTGGCTGGATTTCAGGCCGGCAGTAAACACTTTAAAGTACACCTGGATGGCTACAACATGCTGCCTTACCTGACAGGACAAACAAAGGATGGCCCCAGGCACCAGTTCTTTTATTTTAATGATGATGGTGACCTGGTGGCTTACCGGAGAGACAGGTGGAAGTTCAATTATCAGATCCAGATGGCAAAAGGAATGGCCGTATGGCGTGAACCCATGGATAAGCTGAGAGCCCCTATCCTGGAGGATCTCCGTTCTGATCCTTTTGAGTACGCCTTTGATCATGCCTCCAATTATTATGAAAAATGGTATATCGATCGTGCATTCCTGATACTGCCTTCAGCGGAAGAAGTAGGCGCCTACCTGGCTACCTATAAGCAGTTTCCGCCCCGGCAGCGTCCTGCCAGTTTCAATGTAGATGAGTTTACCAATGAACTCAAAAGGCTCATAAAATAAGGTTCATATATCCATGGAGGCTGTTTCTCTCAGCAAGAGGCAGCCTCTTTAATGCAACTATACTCATGACAACCCTGGATCAGGTTAAACTACTGAAAAAACGTATGGGCGATAACGTTATTGGTCAGCAGGATGTGATTGAAAAGATCCTGGTAGGCTTGCTGACAGATGGTAACGTGCTGTTGGAAGGACTTCCCGGACTGGCGAAGACCAGGGCCGTAAAAAGCCTGGCCCATCACCTTGAATGTAAGTTAAGCCGCATACAGTTTACACCGGACCTGCTTCCGGCAGATGTTACCGGAACGGAAATTTACCAGCCACAGTCTGCGGAACACTTCATTTTCCAACCTGGCCCCATCTTCAGCAACCTGGTACTGGCAGATGAAATAAACCGCGCACCCGCAAAAGTACAATCCGCCTTACTGGAAGCGATGGAAGAAAGACAGGTATCTGTTGCCGGTAAAACACATAAGATGGAACCGCTCTTCATGGTACTGGCCACACAAAATCCGATTGAACAGGAAGGTACCTATCCGTTGCCGGAAGCCCAGCTGGACCGGTTTGTTATGAAGATACAGATCACCTATCCTGATAATGACAGTGAAATCAGGATCGTACGACTGGTGAGAGAAGAAGCAAAAGGACAGGAAGCAACAAACGAAACGATTCCTCAACAAGCCATCTTTGATGCACGCAAAGAAATTAACGGGGTAAATGTAAGCGAGGCTGCGGAGAAGTATTTAACGGGTATCATTACCGCTACCCGCTATCCCGATCAGTTCAGTAAGGACTTGCAGCGGTGGCTCAGTTATGGCGCCAGTCCCCGCGGTAGTATTGGTCTCGACAGATGTGCACGCACTATCGCCTGGATGGACGCAAGAGACTATGTAACACCGGAAGACATCCGTTATGCGGTGCATGATGTATTGCGGCACCGGATCATTCTCAGCTACGAAGCAAACGTTGCAAAAATGAGTGCGGATGATGTAATAGATGAATTATTAAAAGTAGTAGCCGTTGTATAATGAGCAAGTTGCAAAAACATAAAGAGCCTGTTTATCCTCCCGGTGTAGTTACCTCCATGGAGGACCTGATGAGGTATGAATACTATGTACAGGAAATTCCGCTATTACCCCAACATCCTGTTTATTCCCTGCTTGCCGGAAGACATGCCTCCCGGCTGAGAGGCCGCGGACTTGATTTTGAAGAAGTTCGTATATACGTTCCCGGTGATGATATACGTAATATCGACTGGCATGTAACGGCACGTACCGGGGTTACGCATTCCAAAGTATTTAATGAAGAAAAGGAACGGCCCACGTTCCTGCTGGTAGACCAGAGCAGTATGTTATTCTTTGGTTCGTCAGAAAGGGTGAAATCTGTTGTGGCGGCGCAACTTGCCGCTTTGAGCGCATTTTATACCATTAAAAGAGGCGACCGGGTAGGGGGTATTGTTTTTAATGAATCCGGCAACGATTTCATTACACCAAAAAGAAGTAAAGAACATGTTCAGTACCTGCTTCAGTCGATCGTAACAAAAAACAGGCTGCTGCCCGAACGTACGCAATTGCTCCCCAATACACAACTGCTGGGTAATATTCTTCAGATGGCCAGGTCAGTCATCTCACATGATTATGTACTAACTGTTATCAGTGATCTGTCTGTTATGAATGATGAAAGCCGGCAACACCTGCGCAGCATAGCCATGCATAATGATGTTATCCTGATACATATTACAGACCCGCTGGAGGCAGTTTTGCCGGCAGGCCGGCTTGTACTGAGCGATGGTGAATACCAGTTGCTATGGGAGAACAAACACAACACCCGGTACAGCGAGAGTTACGAAGCCATGAAACGATCAATGGTAGCGGAGTTCAGGAATTATCGTATACCCGTGGTGTTTATAGATACGGCTACTACCGTAGAGAGCCAGATCATGCAGTTTTTTGTAAACAGATCAACATAGTGTCTATGCAGGAGCCATCAAAACAATTCGGAGAGTTGATAGAGCCTTCAAAGGTGCGGTTCAGTTTTGATGCACCCGGCTGGTATGTATTGTTTTGTTTATTGGGGCTGCTGTTGGTACTGCTGTTTATTTTGTTAGGGAGATATTACCGCCGGAATATTTACCGCAGACACGCTGTTTATTCATTGCAGCAATCCTGTATCCGTTACCGAGATGCAACCGGTTCCCCGGCATTATTGTATGAAGCTGCGATGCTCATAAAGAGGGTTTCCATGAAGGTTTACGGCAGAAGCGCCGTAGCATCTTTGCGGGGCACTGATCTCACCACATTTTTGAATAGTACCTGGAAAGAAAGTTCTTTTTCAGGAGCAGATACGCAGTTGCTAGAAGGAGCACTGTATAAAAAAGACGCAGCGGTCCCTGAAACAGCCGTGCAGGTTTTTGTCGCTAAAACCCGGCGCTGGATTCAAAAACACAGACATGGAATTTGAGGTGGCATATAAATGGGTTGGGCTGTTGCTGCCTTTGCCCTTATTGGTGTACCTGCTGCTGCCACCACTGCGGCGCAGGAGGGCGGCACTGATCGTACCATTCTTTGCACGCACGGTGACCGTATCAGGGCAAAAGCCCCGGCGTAATGCCTGGGTGAAGCGAAGAAATATACTGGCGTGGATCGTGTTGGTACTCGTTTGGGTTTGCGGGTTGGCCGCACTGTCTTCACCCCGGTATACGGCAAAGCCGGGCAAACATGCCAAAATAGTCAGGAGCTTTTTGATCGCAGCAGATATTTCATTCAGCATGGCACAAACAGATTGGGTCGTCAATGGCAGGCGTATGAGCCGCTGGGAGGCTGTAAAACACCTGATGAAAGACTTTGTATCAGAAAGAAAAAGTGACCGTATCTCGTTGGTCGTATTTGGCAGTAATGCCTATTTACAGGCGCCACTTACCACTGATCTGCCAATGATCTCCTGGTTGCTGGATCAGACAGAAGTAGGGATGGCCGGGCAAATGACCAACATTGGCGATGCGATTACCTACAGCGTAAAAATATTAGCTGCAGATACCCTGCCGCAGAAAGTAATGCTGCTGCTCACAGATGGTATCGATACCGGAACAGATCTTTTACCACTGGATGCCGCCGGTGTGGCGAAGAAGGATAGCATCGTGATCTATACAATGGGTATTGGTAAAGCCGGTGGGAGTGGAGGATACGATCTGGATGAAAAAACACTGAAAGGTATTGCACAGCTTACGGGCGGAAAATATTTTAACGCCATGAATGAAGGGGAATTAAGGGATGTATACCGTACACTGGATAAACTTTCCCCGGTGGAATACCAGGAAGATCAATACAAACCCGTCACCTTGCTATACTATTATCCTTTGGCACTGGGCGTTTTACTGGTATTTGTTTTTCAGTTAACAGCCGCTGTGGCGACACTGATCACAACAAAAAAAGAGCATGGCTGACCTGCTGAAAAATATTGACTGGCAACAATTTCATTTCCTGCGCCCTGTGGCGTTGTGGTTGTTTGTGCCGTTAATATTGCTGGCATTATTAACGCTGGCAGGGAACAAGGAGCATCAGCAATGGAAAAGTATCATTGCATCGGCTTTGCGCCCTTATATGTTTACCGGGAGTAACCGGTGGGCATTTATAATTCCCTTGCTTGCTTTCCTGGTTGGCATGTCCTGCGCCATCCTGGGGATGGCCGGACCTACCTGGGAAAAAGTAAAGGTACCCGGACAAAAAATACAGGCAGTGGTATTGATTGTTATGGATCTATCCAGGTCAATGCTGGCCACTGATATTCAACCCAACAGGCTGGAGCGGGCAAAACTGAAAGTAAGCGATTTCCTGGATGCCAATCCCCGCGCAGGCGCCGGGTTGCTGGCTTTCGCCGGAACGCCGCACCTGGTGCTTCCCTTCACCGCTGATTATAAATTACTGAAGCTGCACACAGGGAGCTTGCAGAACCGCGTAATGCCGGTACAGGGAGGGAATATGCCGTTATTGATCAAAGCTATTGATACATTGATGGCGCCCCAACTGGTGCCGGGTACCGTTTTCCTGCTTACAGATGCCATCTCGGCTGATGATGCGGTATCGTTAAATAATTATGCGAACAGCACGATCCATCGCATGGAAATATTGCTGGTATCCTCTCCACAAGGTGCAACGGTACCCGGTTTCGGGAAAGTGATCTCCAGGCAGGACCCGGCGGCGGTGCAAAGTATCCGGCAAAATCCCAGGATCATTATTTCCCCGCTTACCCTTGATACCACTGATGTTGGAGGTATTGCCAAACGTATACGTGATAAACTGATCTTTGGAAAAGATGAAAAACTGGATGAGAAAAGCTGGAATGATGTGGGCTATCTGTTCCTGGTGCCTGCTTTGTTGATTGGCCTGTTCTGGTTTAGAAAAGGTTGGAGCCTGCAATGGTGCTGGCTATTACCGGTATTGATCTTTCAGGGCTGTTCGGTAAAAAGCAGGGAAGCTGACTGGTGGTATACCAGGGATTACCAGGGCCAGGTACTTTATAACCAGCAGGATTATGCAACGGCTGCTGCTCGTTTTGTCAACCTGGAACACAAGGCTACTGCGGCTTACAAAGCGGGAGACTATGAAGCTGCCGCTGCATTGTTTGCGCTGGACAGCTCCGCTACCGGCTACTATAACCGCGGACTCGCGCTGGCCCACTTAGGCAGGTATGAGGAAGCGATGCAGGATTTTAGTCAGGCAAAAGAACTGGATAATACATTGAACGATAAAGTGAACAACAGCATACACCATGTAAAACAGGCTGGTATGCAGATAGATTCCGTGCTGCGCCTGGATCAACCGGAAACAGCTTTAAAAGAAAAGAAAAAAGATACGCTGCCTTTAAAAGAAAGAAAACGGCAGGGAAACGATCCGTCCCTCTCTGCAGATACAAAAGTGAAAGATATGCCTACATCCGGTGACCGGCTTACAGATGAAGTGAAGACCAATATACACCAGGCACAGGAAGGAGATGCGCCTCCGCAGCAACAGGATACCGCTGCCGGTAGTAGTCAGGATATGAAGAACATTATTTTCCGCAAAGCACCAGCCGATCCGTCGGAATTTCTGCATAAGCGTTTTGAATTACAGCGAAAGGAATATTTCAAAAATGTAAAACCGGGGAAAGAACAATGGTAAGAGGTTTTATTACGGGGATACTGATTTGCATGAGCTGTAATAATACAGTAGCGCAACAGTCCTGCTTTGCGCGGGTGGAACTGAATAAAACAGCTGTGTATATACAACAGCCGTTTAAAGTTACTTACACCGTACTTACTGCTACCTGGTTTACCGAGCCACTGGAATTTGATAATATACAGATACCCGGCGCCTTTATCATCCCGTTTACAAAAGCACAGCCCGGCAGGTTTACAGATCATGGTAAATCATTTTCAGGTATACAGTTTTACTATATCGTTTTCCCTTATAAGGCAGGTCAGTTTGCGGTTCCCTCCCTCAGTATCAAGGCAACCACGCCCCGGGAGGGCAGTGCGGAAGCTAAAAGTATAACGATTCATACACCTTCCAGGACATACATTGTGAAGCCTGTGCCACGTGAATATCCAGCCAATGAATCCTGGATGGTGGCCACGGATGTGCAATTGTCTGAACACTGGAACAAGCCATTGAAAGAGCTGCGGGTAGGCGATGTACTAAAACAAACGATAACCGTGGATGCCAATGGCACCTTACCACAGTTTATTCCCGAAATAGCTTTGCAAAAAGTGGACTGGGCAACTGCTTATCCGGGCGCTCCCACGCTGAAGGATACACGAAATGAAACGGATGCAAACGGCGCGCGCATACAAACCACTACTTACCTGCTTACCAAAGCAGGGACCTGGACAATGCCGGCAATAAAATTGAGTTGGTGGAATCCTTATGCAGCGGGATTGTACGCGCGTAAGCTACCCACCGTTACATTAAAGGTGATGGATAACCCTGACCTGGGAATGCTCACCACACTCAAAGATAGCCTGGGTGCTTTACAGGTCACCACAAAAGAGACAACACATCAACAGGTGTGGCTGATTTTCGGAATACCCTGGTACCAGGCTTTGTTATATGCTGTACCATTAGTGGTGATATTACTGTTATTAATCCGTTACCTGCTGAAAATGTGGCGGATGCTGAAGGCTGCCCGGAAACGTTATGTCGTCAGTGAAACGTATTGGTTTATAAAATTGCTGCGTGCCCCGGCAACAGGCCCGGATTTTATACGGAGGTTGTATCAGTGGTGGGACCGGCGTCCATCTGCTCATAAACAGGCTTCTGTTATTAAAACGTTGGAAGAGCAGGATGAACCGGTATTGAAAGAATGTTTCAGGCAATATGAAGTCCAGGTATACAAAGATGACGCGGCGGCTGCAACAACTGCGAAGAAATTAAAAAAATATTTTTATACATACCGGCGCAGGAATAAGCACGCTTTAAATAAGAATAAATTGCCCGAAGAGCAACAGGAATGGGGGAAATAGCTAAACTTATCAGGACCGGTTTTATTATTCACGGCATCTGTAACTGATGCAAAAATTAATGATGATATGAGATATCTATTCGCATTGCTGATTGGGATAATGACACGTCCGGGAAATGCACAGATCCCTGAAAAATCCTTGCAGGCAATATCCACAGCAGACAAGGTGCAAACCCACCTTGGCATCCTTGACTTTAAAGACGGAATACCTTCAGCAGCTACCACCCGGAAAATGTATGATGAACTGGACTATATTCATGGGGTAGATGCTTTTATGAACGCTTATGCTGCAGCATCACAGTGTGCTTTGAGGAATGGCTTCATTGCAGCCGGTATAAACGATAATGATGTGCTGGTGTTTTCAGGATTAATGGATTCTAAATCATTATTCCTTACCGCTAATGCAGATACTTATTATTTCTGGAGTTACCTGGATTTGAGTAAAGGGCCACTGGTAATAGAAACACCTCCCGGGTCGCTGGGTGTGATTGATGATATGTGGTGGAGATGGATTACAGACTTTGGTATGTCTGGCCCCGACAGGGCAGCAGGAGGGAAGTACCTGCTGCTGCCGCCGGGTTATAAGGGTGTCATACCTGATGGTGGCTATTTTGTGAGTCAATGCCGTACAACAAAAGTGAGCCTGCTGGGGCGTGCATTCATGGAAAATAATGATCCAAAAGCGGTGGATGAGCATGTAAAGAAAACACTCAGAATATATCCATATATTCCGGGGAGTTATGGCACCAGTATAGCCGATTTTCTTGGTAATAAGGCTCCATTGGCGGCTTTGAGCAAGGCGGCTTCACCAAGATTTGTGGAAGGCACCGGAAAAGTAATGAACACCATTCCTCCGGGTGATTATTCTTTTTATGAGGTTGTAAATGAACTTGTTCAGGCGGAACCTGCTGATGCCCTTGATCCTGAAATAGGCGGACAACTGGCAGCTGTAGGGATTGTAAAGGGAAAGACTTTTAGTCCCGATGCCCGGATGAAAAAGATTCTTGTTAATGCAGCTGCGGTGGGCAATGCTATGAGCCGAAGTGTTTCAACGAACCCGCGAGAGTCAGAAGAATTTAATTATTATGGCCCTGCTTCCAAATGGTGTAATTCCTTATTTGTTGGTGGATATGATTTCATGAGACCACCGCCTGAAGTAACAAAGACCGGCATTAAACAATATCCGGAGGATGGTGCGCGTAAACTTAATTCAAGGACTGCGATGTTTTACGTGGCAACAGGCATTACACCTGCCATGTGTATGCGGCTTGCCAATATCGGATCACAATACCTGGCCGCTTTTTATACATCAGCAGGAGAACCTTTTGATGGGAATAAAACCTATAAAATAATATTACCGCCTAATATTCCGGCAGCTAAATTCTGGTCGCTGACCTTATACGATAATCAAACACGGTCTATGCGGGAAACAGCACAGCGGTATCCCCGGGCCGGTAGTCAAAGCTTTCCTACACCGGCTGCAATGCCTGGTACGGACGGGTCTACTACTATCTATGTCGGACCCCGCAAGCCCGGAGGGATTAGTGATGGTAACTGGATCCAGAGTGTGCCGGGAAAAGGCTGGTTTGTGTTGCTGAGACTATACAGCCCATTGGAACCATTTTTTGATAAAAGCTGGAAAGCAGGCGATTTTGTGGAAGTGAAACCGTGATATTGCGAGCGACAAAATGAATGTACGGGTAAAATATAACAACAGGTATTTACCCGTACATTCGTTTATACAAGGCTATTATTCTCCTTTCTTTTTTTCAAAAGTCTTCAGCATATACGCTATCGTCAGCATATACGTATTGCCCTGTAACCTGTTTTTAGCGCCGGTTTCTCCCAACCATCTTACGCCAATAAGCGAGCGTATGTGTGGAATAAATACATTGCCTTCTGCACCAATGCCATATATCTGGTCTTTGTCAGGATTCAGCAGGAACCCACTTGCCAGCGGTATATGATCTTCCGTTGTTTTAAATTGCATGTAGTATATGATGCCTGCGTTTATAATAGTAGGGATAGGACTGTTAGCTTTTTTCAGGTACCATGTTTTCCCAAGACCGCCTTCTATACTCAGGTTATCGCCGGTTTTTACATCCGTACCCTTTTTCTTCCCATTGAGTGCATAGGACAACAAGGCGGAAAAATGGATACTTTTCCGCTTATCAAAGTATACGGTACTGCCACCGGAAAATTCATTTACGAGCTGACCTAATCCGCTGTTATCATCACCACCCTGTTCGTATTTTCCGCTGGGTAAATAAAGCGCGTATCCGGCAACAAAATCTGCCCGTTTAAGATGCCAGCCCAGTTGAACAGGTTGCAGGTAAATATCTGTAAACGCGAAAGGTGATTTTACGGTAGTAACCGTAGACTCCAGGCGGTTGCTGGCAAAGGGAAACAGCGCGGTGCCGCCATAGTTGCCACCAAGGATCTTCAGGTTGGTGACCCAGGCGCCTCCGATACCGGTAACAAACATATTTAATCCGAGGTTGTCTGTTACCAGCTCTCCTTTGCCGTTTTTAAGTTTGGCGGCATTGTAGAAGTATACCGGTACTACCAGCGTAAACCCCGGCGGCGTTTGTGTGCCTGATTGCAACCCTGCATCTCCCAGTAAATGATCGCCTTTCAACTGTGCATGCAGCGAACCGGATAAAATAAATGACAGGAATAATGTAAGAATACGGCGGAAAAATAATCTCTCTCTTTTCATTTTATAAGAATTTAATGAACGGGAAAAGAAGATGAGAGATTTGTATATGCTCAGGGGGAATAATACTACCTGCAAATTACTTCCTTATTTTTTAAACCGGTAAATTTTTTTTTCTGAAAAAAGATAAAGTTTGTTAACTTTTTTACTATTCGTGTTGTTATACATTCAATTCCCTTCCCTCCTAAGCAGCTTCAATAATAGCAATATCATCTATTCTGTACATACTGAGCGGGACATATATCCGCTTTAAAATAACTAGCTATTATGAAACTGAAATTTTTCCCGCTGGAACTATATTTTCAAAATACTATCAGGTCATCTATACTGGATCAGATTTCCTTTATAGGTGAGCTGGAAAGGAGCCGTACGGCATTACACAGTTAACATACAGCCATCACCAGTAACCTAAGCAGTAATAGCAACAGATGGCCGGTTTACAACTATATGGATAGTTGTCCATCGCCTGGAAGATACTGATAAGACAGGCAGAGCCGGTCCGGAAAATCACTGATGGTCGTGTGGGTGTATGGAATAGTACAGGACTCCGGGCCGACACTCTGCCCATTTTTTAAAGAAAGTAAAATCATCCTGATAATTATATAAAAAATAGACATAGGAAAGATACTGAAAGATAATAGCCCACCATCGTGATTCATTCCTGTAAGATTCCTGTGAATATTACACTAGCGTGGAATCTACAGGCGATGAAGATTGCGGGGTGTTCTCACCCTGCATATTTTTTTAAAGTTCCGGCATACATAAATAGCAGTCATCCGTAATGAATTTTATCTGCACACGCCTGTAGCAGATAAGGAGCGTATTCATAAAAACGTAGTGTATGAAACGAAACACAACTGCCTGCTATGCTGTAATGCCGGTTGCTTTGATAGCTTCCTGCAAACAAGTACCTGATACATCTCAACAACAACATGACTCACAAAATAATGGCTGCCGTCGGGAGCACCTTTCTACAATAGTTGGCAAAACATGAATGTAACCGGCAGGGAGTTCTCTCCCTGCCATTATAAATCTAAAATCTACAACAATGAAACAGGTCTTATATATATCCATTTTCGTTATTCTCCTGGCCGCTGATGCCATGGGACAGGCCGGTGCGGGTATGAAACTGGGACAGAATGACAAACATTATAAAGATAGTTTGGAGCGGGCAGGTTATCCATATCGTTTTCCCATTTGGGGTAGCAAGGTTGTACAGAAAGGATTTAATCTCCAGTATCCTGTAGGCGCTATGCTGAACTTCACCACCGGCAAACAAGAGGTAAATATCACAGATCTGAAAGTAGGTTTTAATGATAAGGAACCCGTGCCGCTTGATTTTATCCAATTCGGAAAAGTAGAAGCTCATATGCAGAGTGTAACCACGCGCCTGGATCTGTGGGTGCTGCCTTTTCTCGACATATACGGCATTCTGGGGCTGGTACAGGCGAAGACAGATGTGCAGATCAATGCTCCCTTCCAGTTCTCCAGTGAAGCTAAATTCAAGGGGTATACGATGGGAATGGGCACCACACTGGCAGGGGGGTATCATGGCATTATTACCATTTCCGATATCAATTACACCTGGACACACCTCGACAAACTGGATGACGTGGTTAAAACACTGATGCTGACCCCCAGGATCGGGTATAATTTTTCCTTTAAGGAACACGTAAATAAATCGCTGGCCCTATGGTTGGGTGCTACCGGTTTTTATGTAAATCAGACAACAAGCGGCGCTATTGATCTGTCGGACCTTAAACCACAGATGAGTGAGGAACAGATCGATGAGATCCTGGCTGAAACCGCCGGTTGGTATCAATCCCTTACAAAGCCCCAACAGGTAGTGGTAAAAGGTATTGCAGAGGCTATCAAACATAAACTGGATGGTTTGCCCGATGATATTATTGTCAATTATTCCCTGAAGAAAAACCCGGTTTCTCACTGGAGTTTAGTTGCAGGAGGACAATACCAGTTTAATAAACGCTGGCAGGTAAGAACGGAAGTCGGCTTCTTAGGTGGTCGTACTTCTTTGTTGTTATCCGGAAATTATCGTTGGCGGTGGTAAGGAAGATATTGATATGTTATTTGTTTTTTCCAGGCTGGTTGTTAACAGTAAAACAAGCGGCAGCACAGCGGTTTCATACCAATGAAAGCGACATACTTGAATTTTATAATGGCGACAGGGTGCAGGGGAAACTCAAACAGATACAACGTGGTGAACTGACCTTTGATCCGGATCTGCTGGAAGATAAATTCACCGCAAAGCTGCGGGATATTAAATATATCCGCGCACGGAGAAAGGAATACCTGGTGGAAACCATCGCCAATAAAAAATATTATGGTACACTGGATATGAGTAAAACACCTGGCTGGGTGAAGATCGTGCAGGTGAATGATTCCGTAGAACTGTTTATTGAAGATCTGGATAATATCCAGAACCTGGATGATAATTTCTGGAGACGACTGAATGGAAGCGCCAGTCTTGGGTTTTCGTACTCCCGTTCCAGTAATATCGGCCGGATAAACGAAAGCCATAACATGACTTACAGCACCCGTAACTGGTTATTTCTCACGAACGGGGACCTGATGTATACCATCGACAAGGAATTCAAAGGCATAGAGAAAGCAGACCTGGCTTTGCAGGCATACATCGAGTTCTGGAAAAAATGGTTTGCAGTATCGTCGGTGCAGTTCCAGCGTAGTACTGAACTGGGGCTGAATGCACGTTTCCAGTTGGCCGAAGCAGCAGGCCCCATCCTGATAAAAAACAGGAAGCACGACCTGCGGGTGGCTACAGGCATTTCTGCGCAGAAAGAATACAGCACGGATAGTGTAAACAGCGGGCGTACGGTTTCTGCGGAAATTCCGGTGATGGTAAATTATTATTTATTCCAACTGGGTACACCTGAACTGAAGCTGCAAGCCACCAATTCCCTGTTTTTTAGTTTGTCGCAATCAGGCAGATGGCGCGCCGATCAGAATATCACTTTGTACTGGAAGCTCATTACACACCTGAATGCAAATGTGCAGTTCTATTTTGATTTTGATAGTCAGCCGCCCAATACGGTTGCGCAAAAAATAGATTTTGGAACTGTGTTCAGTATCGGGTATTCCTGGTAGCAATAAGGAATGCTATTTAATCATGCTTAAAACATAAACGATGATAAACATCCCGATTTCACATGTCGTAAAGAAAGCAGCAGGAGCCCTGTTTATTTTTTGTATTATGGGAGAAATTACCCTTGCACAGGAGAAAAGCCCTGGCGGCCTTTCCCAGGAAGAAATTGCCAAATCAAATAATCCGCTGGCAGATCTGAATCAGATCAGTTTTCATGACTTTATTACCATGCACCAGCGTGGAACCACGGAAGTATCCAATACCATGAATCTTCGTGGCGTAATGGTGGCAGGCAGGCAGATCATCAGGGCTACCATTCCTTTTACAACTACACCAGCTGCTAATAGCATGGGTTATAATTCGGGATTGGGAGATATACAGATTTTTGATGCGATCCGCTTTACAAAAAACGGCGCTACTACAGACCTGGGTATTGGGCCTATGCTGGTATTACCCACGGCCAGCAACGATTTCCTGGGATCAGGCAAATGGCAGGCAGGAGGTGCATTTATAGCCATGCACCATATTCCCGGTGGGCATGTACTCGGCGCTTTGGTTACCTATCAGCATTCCTTTGCCGGTCAGGAAGACCGCAACGAAGTAAGTGTGCTGGCATTCCAGCCGGTATTGACCTTTAACATCGCCGCCGGTTTATATGGCCGTAGCGCCGGCGCTACCTGGACGTTTGATTTTGAGAACCAGCGCACGCTGATCCCTTTCGGACTGGGCGTTGGTAAGGTGTTCAAAGCGGGCAACGCTATGGTGAATATGTTCATAGAACCACAACTAACAGTGTATAGTGAAGGTGCCGGGCAGCCTGCTTACCAGGTGTTTTTCGGCATGAACCTGCAGTTTGCAGGGAAAAAAGGGAAATGATTTTTTAAGGACAACTTATTTACTCAACCATCACATAAAATGTAAAATATGAAACGACTATTTTTCTTTGCGTTTCCTTTGTTGGTCATGACTGCCTGCGGACCCACGTTAAAGGTAACATCAGATGTAAACAAACAGGCTAATTTTACAGGGTTTAAAACGTTTGCGCTGTATAACCCGGCGGGGCAGAGCAGCCCGATCAGTGAGTTGAACCGCAATCGTATTGATAATGGCGTTATAGCTGCGATGTCGGCCAAAGGCTATACCCAGGCAGATACTACTTCCGCAGACCTGTTGGTAAATCCTGTTACGGTAACCAAGCAGGGACAAAATGTAACTGCCAATACCGACTATTACGGTTATGGTGGCTTTTACCGGCCTTACTATTGGGGCGGTGGTATGGGCATGGCATCCAGCAACACTACCTTCTCTGTAGATAAATACATTGATGGCTCATTGATCATTGACGTAATTGACCGCGCAAAAAGAGAATTGTTATGGCAGGGAGTTGGTAACAGCCAGATCGATGGTCCTATCAAAGATCCTGATACAAAGATCCCCGCTGCTGTAAGCAAGATCATGGCCAGCTTCCCGGCTAAGATGTAGAAAAGACATAGGGACAGAAAAACAACCACCCGTTCATAGTGATATGAACGGGTGGTTGTTTTTATATAACAGCTGAGGGGCATCACATGATCATCTGCAGAAATAAAAAACAGTACACCAATCCGGATAATCCATCCAATCCGTTTAATCCTGGTAAAAAAAGGCTGCGTCTTAGATAAGACACAGCCGTTCCTAAGCATAAACAAATTAGCAATCATCAACTCTTAAATACCATTTACTTGATTTTTAGTGACTCAGGAAAAATCCAATATTGAAGGAAAAGTTCTTTAGGTTATCAATTTGAAAGAGATCATTTTTATTGGTGGCGTAACCATAATTAGCACCCAGCAAAATACCCCAGTTATTCCCCCGGGGCCTTATCAACGCCCCTATTTCCGGGCGTATAGCAAATCCCCAGTTAAATTCATCTTCCACAAAAATGTTATAGTAAATAGTTTGTTCACTATACTGTGTGCCTATACCTAATCCAACATAAGGCATCACTTTTTTTCCGTAGTTAAAATAATAATGTGCAGTAGCCATAATCGGTACGGTATAAACAACCTTGTCCATATCCGTAGTGATGGCTGCATTATTATCCTTGTAGTATACGGTTTGGGTAGGCATATACTGTTCATATGAGTTCCAGCTAACTGCCACACCAAAGGATACAGGCGCTGCTGACAGAAAATGCCGGTACTCCGCCCTGCCACCTGCGAGGCTGGTTTTATCCAGGAATTCATTGTTGGTAGGAACGCTTATTTCCCAGGAAAGGCCATAGAGGTTGTTGATTTTACCCTGGGTAAAACCTTTCATGATTCCCATGCTCAATAACAGGCTGAGTATAATATATCTTTTCATAAGATGCTTTTTTTGAGTGAACTATTGGGCCTTTATATATGACGACTGAACAAAGGCCTGATTGATCCCATCTGTTGCCAGCTGCAAATTGGTAGATGCTGCCGAACCCAATGCCCCGTTGAGGTTTACTGTCCATATAACATTCAGTTTCTGATTGACGACTGCATTTTTTACATCAATCATTTCCACTATCACACTACCGGTTGTAATCGCATACGTGGTAGCCCATGGATAGTAATAAGGATAATACCAGCCCCAGTCCCACGGATCCCAATAGCCCGGATAACCCCACCAGTAACCGGGATATACAACGCCTACAGTGATGTCTTTTACGGCCGTAGTATTGATGCCCAGGTCAGGCCTGGCGTTGCGGGGAACAAAAATATAACCGCGTGCTTCCAGGTTTTCCCGGATAGTGCTGACTAATTTTTTAGCATTATCATCTACCAGGATCGTATCATTTTTATTGGATGATAAATAAGCGATCGTATCCGAGATATAAAAGGTTTTGTAAGTATTGAACTGCGCATTCGGGTCTCTGTCTGTTTGTACCACGAAGTTTACAGATAGTTCAGAAAGATCTGGTTCTTTACGGCATCCTGTAAGTAATGCCAGCGCGAAGGATACTAGAGCGGTGAATCTTTTCATAGCAATGAGTTTAGTTAAATAATCACTTGAAAATTGCACTGCTATGAAGGAGAGGATATAACATACCACCTTCCTTACCGGAACGGGTAGATGATCGGATACGCTTACCAGGTACTGGTAAAATACACCTATATCTACGGGCCACGGGCAGTAACAAGTAACAGGATGATAACTATTGCTATGCTTAAGAAACGGATTTTGGTAATTAACTGATGGTTATTATCATTTTGAGTTTTTCATAAAGTACTACAGTTTAATGATCATGGATTATCAAGGATGTTGTGTCTTTTTGTTGTGTCTTCCCTATTCAACAACAGTTTTTTGAAAAAGTTTTAATTAGAATAAATTTTTTTTAAAAAAAGTTCGGCGGCCATTCTTCCGGGTTATTTTTTTTTATTCAAACTATTTTGCTGTTCGTGATGTTTTTTAAAAATATACCTCCTCAGCATAACAATTACCATCATCATCTGCGGCATTTATAAACGGGTTGGAATCTCCAATACCCTTTGTGAATGCGTGTTTTAAACTATTTCCAAAACGGAAAGTGTTCGCATATGATGCTCCTTAAAAAAAACGCCTGGATTATTTGTCTGCTGATTCCACTATACACGGCGGCAAGAGAACAATGGCCCTGCACCATTCCTACGTCGCAGGGTACTATAGTGGTATATCAACCCCAGCCTCAGTCTTTTGCCGGTAATAAGCTTACGGCAATCGCGGCTGTATCATTTGAAAAGAAGGGAAGCGACCCTGTTTTTGGTGCGGTATGGCTGGATGCTATTGTTAATACAGACAGGGACAAACGGATGGTTACCCTGGAAAAGCTGCAGGTGTCTGCGGTGAAATTCCCCGGAAATGCTGATTCCACAAAGCTTCAGCAGTTTAAAAAAGTATTGGAAAAGGAACTGCCTAAACATAATTATGATATCTCTCTCGACAAATTACTGGCTGTATTAAATGAGAATGGGGGCGAGGCAGGCGCCGGTTTTAAAAATGACCCTCCGGAGATTATCTTCAAAGAACAAAATTCCCTGTTAGTCCTGATCGATGGTGATCCCCGGCTGGAAGCGGATAAAAAGCTGGGCCTGGAAAGAATCGTAAACACACCATTCCTGATCGTACAGGATAAAAATAGTCATAAGTATTACCTGTTTGTAGCCGGAAGATGGTTTGATGCGCAAACCGTTACCGGTAACTGGGCCTATATTGCCAATCCTCCTGCAGCGATTAAAAAAGTGGAACAGCAGGTAACAGCTGATAATAAAGTATCGCCTGTTCCTTTGGATTCCCTGCCACAGATAGTTGTGAGCCTGCATCCGGCAGAACTCATTCAATGCAGCGGTACGCCTGATTTTGCGCCGGTACCTGGTACCGGCTTGCTATACATGTCCAATTCTGCGGACAATATTTTCATGCAGATCAGCACCCAGGAATACTATGTTTTATTATCCGGCAGATGGTATATGTCGCGCAACCTGCATGGACCCTGGGAATACATGGCGCCGGAAAAACTACCCGCTGATTTTGCAAAAATACCCGAAGGCAGCGCAAAGGATGTGGTACTGGCCAGTGTGCCCGGAACCGCTGCTGCAAAGGAAGCCGTGATGGATACACAAATCCCGCAAACCGCAAAAGTAGACCGTAAAAAAGCGACCACCAGTGTCACCTATGACGGCGCGCCAAAATTCCAGGTCATCTCAGGTACCCAGCTGGAATATGCCCTGAATACGGCGTCCACCGTATTGAAAGAGGGCAACATTTACTATGTGGTAGACAAAGGCGTATGGTTTACCGGCAAGAGCCCCAATGGTCCCTGGGCCCCGGCTACCACCAGGCCGGCGGATATCAGCAAGGTACCACCCAGCTCACCGGTATACAATACCAAGTATGTATACATCTATGATGTAACACCCACCGTGATCTATATGGGCTATACACCCGGCTATACAGGTTGTTATGTAGCCGGTCCCACAGTGGTGTTTGGAACAGGGTTTCCTTATGCTCCCTGGTATGGTAGCATGTATTATCCCCGCCCGGTTACATGGGGTTTCAGGATGTCATACAATCCATGGACCGGATGGAGTATGGGCATCGGCGTAAATGTGGGCGCCTTTCATTTTGGTATAGGCTTCAACATGGGTGGTGGCGGATGGTGGGGGCCTCCTGTATACCGCCCGCCTTTCTTTTATCCCTATCCGCACGTATATGGCCCCCGTCCGGTGGTGGTGAATAATATCAACATCAATAATAACCGGGTGTATGCAAATCGTACTAATAATATTTACAATCATCGCACGGATGTTGTAACGCGTGACAGGGAGCTGAACAGGCCCGGCAATAATAATAACATAATAAACCGCAGCAATAACCTCTCCGGCGCCACCCAGGGCAGGGTTTCCCGCAATACCCAGGGTAACTTATCCGGCGCTACCCGTAACAATACTTTACAGCGGGCCAATAATATACAGGCAGACAGGAACGGAAATGTATTCCAACGTAACAAGGCCGGAGAATGGCAGCAAAGGGAAGGTAACCGCTGGCAACCCAGCCGGGATGCCGGTCAGCAGCGAAATATGGAGCAGCAGTTTCAGCAACGGCAACGGGGTATGCAGCGAACGGAAAACTTCCAGCGGTCTGCCCAGCGTCCGCAACATAGCAGCGGTGGGTTTCAACGGAAACGATAACCTTTTAAATGAGCGCACATGAAAAACATTTTTTGTTTGCTGATAGGACTGAGTGCAACACTCCGCCTGTTTGCACAGGACACAGCAGCCCTGGGCACAAGTGAGTATGATTGTGTACCGGAAGTCTTTGGCAAAAACAGGGCGGTACTAATGAAAGATTTTCTTCAGATATCCATGATAGAAGAAAAAACATTCGGAGACGCCTTGTTGGAATATGAAAAAGAGAAAACACCCTGGCTCGCGGAACGGGTGGCATTGCTAAGGATGTATAACCAGGAATTTTCTTCCCTGGACGAGCGCAAAATGAATTCATTGACCAGGCAGCTTATCAATAACGACCAGGAATTCGGACGGTTGCAGATACGGTACTTCCGCAAAATGAACAAGGTACTGGGCGCCAACAGGGCGGCTAAGTTCTTTCAGCTGGATAGCTACCTGGAACAATCTTCAAGAGTGTATATACAAAAAGGATTGCCTTTTATAAAAGAACTGGAAGCAGAGAGACAGGTGTTTACACGCAGTAAACCCGTTGCACAACAATAGAATTTAAAATAAAACCGGAATGCTCATCAGGATTACATGCATGTTATTGGTAGGTGGCTGTATGACTTTGTGGAACCATGTTTTTGCGCAGGATACGCTACACGGAAAATGGACGTTCAGCCTGCGTGATTCCCTGGATCATGCCATAGATTTCAGCGACTGGATCATTAATGCAAATGGATTTGTACCGGTACCGGTGCTGATAACCGAGCCTGCAGTGGGCTTTGGCGGGGCTATTGCACCGGTTTTATTGCGTAAACGCCAGCAACCGGCTATGTTGAAAGCGCATAAAAATATGGCGCCCATACCACCGGATATTACCGGAGGCTTTGGTTTTTATACCGCCAGCAAAAGCTGGGGTGCCGGATTGGGAAGGAGTGGTAGTATCATCAAATGGAGAATGAGCTACAAAGTTTTTGCAGCTTACCTGGATCTGAACCTCAATTTCTATAAAACATTACCGGTAAAAGGAGAAACTGAATTTGGTGTGAATATCAAAAGCATCCCCGCTTTCCTGCGGTTACAAAGACAGCTGGGCTATTCCAACTGGTCGGCGGGGTTACAATATGTTTTTACCAAAACTACTGCCCGCCTGGAGAAATCCATTCTTCCGGATTCTCTTTTTAAACCAAAGGAAATGGATAACATCAGCAGTATTCCCGGGGTATTGATTGAGTATGATAAAAGAGACAATGTATTTACACCGGGTAAAGGAACCAAGCTGCATGTAGATGCTAATTTCTCCAGCCATATTTTCGGAAGTGATTTTGACTATACACATCTCAGTGGCTTTGTATACCAGTACATCCCCATTGGACACAAGGATAAATGGGTTTGTGCATTTCGGGGAGATATGCAGCAGGTGTTTGGAGATATCCCCTTTTATTTCAAGCCTTCCCTCGACTTGCGGGGTATTCCTAAAGGACGTTATCAGGGGAATGTGAATATGCTGGTAGAAACGGAACAACGCTGGAATGTATTTCACAGGTGGAGCGCCGTGTTTTTTACCGGCGTAGGTAAAGCCTTTGATGAATATTCCTCTTTCGGGGAAGCCGGCTGGAACTATAGTTACGGCACCGGATTCCGGTATCTGCTGGCCCGGAAATTTAAATTGTATATGGGGGCAGATATCGCCAGGGGCCCCGAACAGTGGGGATTTTATGTTCAGTTTGGAAGCGCCTGGCTTAAATGATCACCTAATTTATTTGTATGTCCTTTTTTCGTAAACATAGCCTGTTAATATTTTTTATGATGCTGGGATCGTATGCCGCATCCGGACAAGCATTGATAGCCCTGGTATTTGGCAAGAAGATTACAAATAGTAAACTGCACCTGGGAATTTATCTGGGTGCCTCTTCCAGCTGGATAGACGGAGCCTCCGGGCAAATGCCCCGGTATGGCTTTGCTATTGGCGCCTATACAATATACGATCTCAATACACACTGGCAACTGGCTATGGATATTGTGATGAGATCACCCAAAGGAGCGAAGCAGCTCAGGTATGAAAATTCATTTGTTGTACCCGATGATGCCGCCCTGATAGGAGAAGATTTCAACCGGCTGTTAACATATATGTCTTTTACACCGCTGATCAGGTATAAACTCACACCTTCCTGGGGCATCGCAGCAGGGCCATATGTAGCCGCGAGGACCAAAGCAAAAGATATTTATGGAAAAGACACAGAGAACGGAACACTGTACTATTACTATAACAGTAAAAAAGATATACACCTGGCAGATGCCGGCGCCTCCTTCGATATACAGTATATATTGATGAAGGGAAAAGGAATGCATATCAATGCACAGTTTAACCTTGGTCTGACAAATTTTTACAAGGATAAAAACACGCATGCTTATCACCGGCAAATCCTGCTGGGTGTTGGTATACCGATTGGTAACAGATAGTTGCCCATAAATATTCTGTAAATCTAAAACCTCAATTGTATGAAACTACTTAAAACAACTTTTTGCCTGTTGACAGTATTATCATTTTGGGCCATTTCCGCTGAAGCACAGGAGGAGCAGGTACTGCTGAAAGCGGAACGTATCAAGAGCGATCAGCTGCCCCCGGAAGTAATTGCTGCGTATAAACAGAAATTTCCTTCTGCCAATCTGAAACAGATTGTTAAACTGCCTACCCAGGTATATAAATCAGATTGGGAGATAGATGAGTTGAATAAACCAGATGGGGGAGATGAATACTATTCTCTTTCCTTATCAGGAACCAATGTAAGCCTCGAAGCACTTTATGACAGAAAGGGCAACCTGATCAGGGCCAATGAAGTGGCTAAGAATGTAGCCTTGCCCAGGAAAATCGGCACTTATATCGTTACTAACTATAAAGGATATAGTATCAAAAAAGACAAGGTAAAACGCCTCATTGAACCTAACCAGGTACAGGCTGAATGGGAAGTAGGCATTGCAAAAGGCAGCGAACAGAAACGATTGTTTTTTGATAAGGATGGCAATTTTGCAAAAGAAAAATGAGCGCAATGGACCGGTGTAGTTCCCTTGCACCGATACAGCGTAAAGAACACAAACATATGTTATGAAAGATCGTGGTGATATTACCTGGTTAATAATCCTGCTGTTGTTATGTGCGCAGGGTACGCGGAGTTATGGCCAACCCGGGCCTATGGGCGATTCATTGACATCAGCAGCAACGATGTGGCAACATCGGGAAAAAATGGCTCCCTGGTTTGTAGAACGCTTTAAAATCAGTGCAGGCTTTTTCCTGGCGGTAAATAATACCGATGTACAGGTAGAAAATGCAAGTGGCAGCAGGGGTACTGATATTGATTTTGAAAATGATCTTGGGTTCAACCGGAATATAGGCACCTTCCTGGCAGATGCGCAGTGGCGTATTTCCAGGCGCTCCCGTATTGACCTGGCGTACTACGGTATCCATCGTAATGCCCGGTATACCTTGCAGAAAGAATTGCATTTCGGAGATCATATCTATAACATCGATTCCAGGGTAGACGCTTTTTTTAACACAGATATTTTCCGTTTTTCCTATGGTTATGCACTGCTGTCGAAAAGCAGATATGAAGCCGGACTGCTGATAGGAGCGCATATTGTAGGTTTAGGTGTGGGTATAGGCGTGACGGGAAATAATATCGATGCGCAGGAGGACCGTTTTTCTTTTACGGCCCCCCTGCCCGATATTGGTATATGGGGCGGTTATGCAATCAATCCAAGATGGGCTGTCAACGGAGAGTTCAGCTATCTTTCACTCACCATCGATAATATCAACGGCAGGATACTCAGTGGATATCTCAATGTCACTTATCGCGTGATCTCAAAATTAGATCTCTCCCTGGGATATACAGGATTCAATTTTAAGGTAAGCACCACCAGGGAGCACCTGGCGGGTGATTTTAAATGGGGTTACAACGGACCTTCCCTTACGGCCGCTTATTCGTTTGGAAGGAAAACCTGGAAATAACAACCTTTCAAAGCGGTATAAATGGGCGTGATCAGTATAAAAAAGGACTGGAAAACGGTATTTGTAAAATGATATTTTTATGAAGACAACACAACCTCGCCATAGCCTCCTGATGGCCATGATAATGCTGATAGCATGTAACGGTAATCATACTTCAAAGGAAGCCACATTTATCAGGGATAGTGTTGGTACAGCATTGTGTTGCCGTGTTCCTTCGCGGTTTGCTGTAGCCACCCCCGGAAAGGCGCCGGATGGCATGGTGTGGATAGGCGGTGGTGAATTTATGATGGGTACCAATGATAAGCGTGCTTATGAACAGGAACGTCCGGCGCATCCGGTGCAGGTGAACGGCTTCTGGATGGATAAGACTGAAGTAACCAATAAAGCATTCAAAGTTTTTATAGATGCTACAGGATATGTCACCGTAGCAGAACGCAAGCCCAGGTGGGAAGATATTAAAGCGCAACTTCCGCCAGGCACACCTGCTCCGCCGGATGATCAGCTGGTACCTGGTGCATTGGTATTTGTAACATCCGGAGAGGCAGTAGATACCCGGGATATCACTAACTGGTGGCATTGGATACCCGGCGCCAGCTGGTTGCATCCGGAAGGGCCGGGCAGTAGCCTGGAAGGTCGCTGGAATCATCCTGTTGTACAGGTGGCCTGGGAAGATGCGGCCGCTTATGCCAAATGGGCTGGTAAACGATTACCTACTGAAGCAGAATGGGAATTTGCCGCAAGAGGAGGCTTGGTAGAAAAACGTTTTGCCTGGGGCGATGATTTTACACCGCAGCAACATTTTATGGCCAATACATTTCAAGGTCATTTTCCTAATCAGGATAAGGGAGAAGATGGATACCGCGGCACCGCGCCGGTGGCCAGTTTCCCGGCTAATCCTTTTGGGCTGTATGATATGATCGGTAATGTGTGGGAGTGGACAACGGATTGGTATGATGCCAGCCTGTATAAAAGAATGAACACACACACTGCTGTGTATAATCCTACAGGACCTGCCGGTACCTTCGATCCGGAAGATAAATATGCGATCAAGAGAGTTACCAAAGGCGGGTCCTTTCTTTGTGCAAATGATTATTGCATTAACTACCGGCCCAGTGCACGACGTGGCACCTCCTTTGATTCCGGCGCCTCCCATATAGGTTTCAGATGTGTGAAAGAGGGTAATGCTGAAAAGGAAACACCGGCCAAAGTATTGATCACGAAGAAATGATCAGGATATCGTATTACAACAAAGGCGCCATCTACGGCGCCTTTGTTGTAATACGATCATTTATTAATTATTAATTTCCTTTTCCGAAATCGGGTGCGGTTTTATCATACCATATCCTTTGGGAGCTAAGTGTAGGAAGATCCTGTGCATTCAGTGTAAATCCCTGTTGTTGTTGGGCTGTGGTCCAGTTGGCGCGATTCACTTCTCCGGGATCTGTTAACCAGAAGCGGCGTGGTATTAATTCATTAAATGGTTCCCTGGCATAATAGACAGAGCTGTTTTTTGGATAACCTGTACGTCTGCAAAAAACATATGCTTCATTGGGCTGCCGGTACAAACCCAGGTATTGTTGAATATAGATGCGTTCCAGGTCATTGGTACCATTGAATTTTACCAAAGCATTATTCTGGTAGTTGCTGATTTCTGTTTCTCCCGTACCGCTAAAGGCGGTAGTAGAACCTGCTGCAATAGCAATGGCATTCATTGTTTGAATAGAAGATGCAATGCCTTTATTATACCATTCCTGGGCAGTTCCCTTGGTATTAACAGCACCGGCATATCCTTTCTGAATAAATTCTGCTATATAAAAACAGGTTTCTGCATAAGTAACCGGAACATCCAGGAAGTTGCCTGTAGCCTGGTTCAGCTTGGGAGAGAAAAACTTGCGGTTAATAGCTGATATCAGGTTATACTTGGTGTATGGACTGGCAACAAAGTTATTCCCGATATAAAAAGCGACTGTCGGATTGGTAGTCCAATCGGCCGGACCGCCCTGGTACATGATCAGCGGGTCAACAGGATTAATAAAAGCCGGTAGTGTGACATTGTATTTTGTCAGGGTATCCTTGTAACTGCCAATCAGGTCATTCTTTTCAAAGTATACCGGCAAACGGGGATCATTGCTGCCTTTCAGGAATTTCATGATAGAAGTGGTGGCGTAGCGGCGACTGCGGTAATCAATATCAGTGCTGTTACCAAAAGGCGAATAGGTGCTGTTCATATATTTTACCTGTGCGGCATCCTCATCAATAGGACCGGTAGCATCCTGCATTACCTGCTGGAAAATGGCCTGGCATTTTGCTTTGTCTGCATTTTCCAGGCGGGCGGCAATACGTAGTTTAAGGGTGTTGGCCAGTTTTACCCATTTGGTCCAGTCGCTTTGGTAAAAGATATCAGCTTGTCCGTAACCCACCTGGTTGGTAAGTGAATTATCTGCCAATACTTTGATGGCGTCATCAAGTTCGGTGAGCCAGGTATCAAACAGCGGTTGCTGCTCATCATATACGGGGCTGTATTTACCCTCATACCGGCCATCTATTGCCTGTGAATAAGGCATGGAGCCATTCATGTCTGTTACCTTAATGCCGTGTAGTGCCTGCAATACATACGTTACCATTTTAATCTTCTGGTATTGCGCTTTATCGGGATCGGGCATAAGATCTACCTGTCTTCTTATTTCAAAAAGGTTGGGCAGGATTTGCAGGTAATAGATATTATAACGGGTGTTTACATTGTTGGTGATTTCGTAAGGGCTGGAGGTAACGTGTTGCGTGAAGCGCATCAGTTGTTCCATGCTCTCCCATACCCATTCTGTTCCCTGATAAGTGATGATCTTATCTTCCGAATAACTCAACAGAAATTTTACATCCGGTTTGCTTACCACGCTGGGATTAGTATTGATATCACCAAAGTTTTTCGTGCAGGAAGCAGTGCCCAGCAGCGTAACCAGTATGCAGGCACTTATATATCGGTTCAGTAATTTTTTCATGATCTTCATTTTTAGTGAGTACAAATGTTACTGCGTTACTTAAAATCCAACTCTGATGGAGCCTGCAATGGAGCGTACCATTGGCAAAAATCCTTCTTCACCTGAAAATGCGGTGTTGTTGGAGTTGTTGGAAGCAGGGTTGTAATTGTAAGGCAGCGAATTGTACAGATATATTAAGTCACGTCCTACTACTGCGACACTGAGATTGTTCAGCATCAGTTTTTTACAGAGACTGGCAGGAAACTGGTAAGAGAGAGATACCTGCCGTAGCGATATCCAGGAATTTTTCTTTATCCAGTAATCAGATACGCCGGTAGAAGAGGAGCCGTAACGATAATAAAACTGCGGGGCATGCGTAGGCTCTACATAGCCTTTTGCATACGCCTGTGCATAGGTCATACCACCTACATCCACCTGTGTATTATCAGGCAATGTGATCATCTGACCTTTTGCAAATACACCGTCCGGGATCATGCCGTCATCATAACTTTGGTTGTCGTATTTGCTGGTCCAGGTAATACCACCGTGATCAGCGTCGCGGCCGGCAAGTGTATTGGGAAATACGCCGGTATGGGTGCCATAGCGGTAAGTAAGCAGCACAAAGTCACCGCCTATTTTGGCATCCAGCAGTACATTCAGGGCAAGGCTTTTATACCGGAAGGTATTACCCCAGCCGCCGCGGAATTTGGCGTTAATATCTCCTACATCCTGTAAGGTGTTGCTGCGGGCCGGAAAGGCGGCGCGGGCATCCGAGCGCCATGCCAGTTCGGGCTTACCGTTATTGGGATCATCTATAGGATTACCGTTGGCATCTGTTGCCTGGTATGCTTTGGAATGAATGATCGTGCGCAATGTACCATAGGATTTGCCTACAATAGCCCAGGTACTGATTTCGCCTACATTCGCTTTCAGGTCATATTCTGTTCTGCCGGGATATAATTCTTTAATGAGGTTGCGGTTCAGGGAGTAGTTCAGGGTACTGGTCCATTCAAAATTCTTTGTCTTTATGGGCGTACCATCTATCAATATTTCCAGCCCTCTGTTCTGAATATTTCCTGCATTGATGATGATGCCTTCCAATCCTGATTCAGGCGGCGTACCGATGTCGAGGATCTGATTTTTTGTATTATCCTGGTACACGGATACATCAAATCCTAACCTGCTTTCCAGGAAGCGCATTTCTATTCCCAGTTCCTTGGCGATTTTTTTCTCCGGTTTGAGGTTGGGCAGCAGTGCGATGAATTTATCGGTAAGCGGGTTTGGATACCGGGTATAGGTAGAGATGGGCAGGTCTAACCCGTCGGCGGACGTATAGCCGTTGAATGCAAAGCCGGGATTGATGTTGAATGGATCGGTGTCTTTACCTAATCCCGCGATGTTACCTCTTAACTTACCATAGGTGATCCATGCCGGCATTTTAAATGTTTCCGAAAACAGCCAGGAGACGCTTACAGAAGAATAATTATAGAAGTTATTGCCGGAGCCGTTCGTATAGGTAAGTGCAGATGACCAGTCGCCTCTGAACGTTCCCTGTAGGAACAGTTGATTTTTATAGGCCAGATCGGCGCTTGCATAGAGGGAGTTGAATGCCTTTTTGTAGGAGAGGCCGCCTTCTGCTTTTGGCTTCTCTACTGAATTAGCCAGGAAATAATTGCCCGGGTAACTCAGTCCGCCAACGGTTTCGCTATAGTTATTGGTCGTCTGGAAGCGTTGTGTTTCTCCACCGATATAACTACTCAGCTCCAGGTCTTTGGTGAGGGTTTTGTTGATCATCATCATCCATTTCAGGAAATAACTTTCCTTGCTGGTATGCCCCAGTCCGTACAAACCTCCTGTGAAGTTCTGTCCCTGTCCGAGTTCCTTGTTTTCATTTTTTGTGTACAGGTTGTTGACGTTGGCTTCCAGTTGCAGTTTGGCCCAGGGAGTCAGGGTAGCGGTAATGGCTACACGACCACGGATGGTTTGTTCATTTTGCAGGTATTCGTTTTCGAATAAGTTAAACCAGAAACGTGATTCCGGTACTTTATTTGGTTCATTGGGATCAGCGGGATTGGGTGCGCCGCCAAACACGCTGGTATATTTATCTTTTTGTATCCAGTAATTGGTATCGTAATTACGGGGTAGTATCCAGCTAAATAGCTTACCGAAATTATAGGAGGCAAAAGCATCGAGTCCGCCCAGTCTTGGTGGGTTTTTCCCGTCAAAGGCGGTGTAGTTGGCGCTGACGTCTGCACTCAGGTATTTGCTGATGACATGCGTTACCCGGAGGTCGACGCTGTTTTTGAGCAGGTTGTTTTTGAATACAATGCCTTCGCTTTGGTCGCGGCTATAGGAGAGCCGGAAAGTAGAACGCTCGTTGCCGCCATCTATAGATATATTGGTAGAAGAGCCATGTCCGTTTTGGAAGGCATCCATGAAGTTATTGGGTTGCGCCACGTATTTGGTTGGGGTGCCATCGTAGTTGAGAACATCCTGCCCGGCAAAACGGGGCCCCCAGTTTTCCAGTTCGCGGCCAATCTGCCGGTCTATGTAAGGTTTGCCGGTAGCCGGATCGGTCGGGAATACTTTCGTTCTCCATTTTTCAGTGTCTTTATAATTTTGATCACGGGTATCTGTGAAGAAAAATCCCACGGTACCACCGCCAAATTCATTCTGAAAGTCGGGGCCGGAATAAGGCTGGAAAGTATTGAAGGTCTGGCTGACATTCACCCCGATACCCTTTCTTTCATGGCCTTTTTTGGTGGTGATCAGGATCACACCATTGATGGCCCTGGAGCCGTATAGCGCCGCCGCAGAAGAACCTTTCAGGACAGACACGCTTTCGAAGTCTTCCATGTTCAGGTTTTTCAGGTCATTACCAAAATCGCGGCCAGTACCACTGAAAGTATTGTTTTCGATGATGACGCCATCGATTACAAATATGGGCTGGTTGTTATTGCCCAGGGTGGAGTTACCACGTATCACTATTTTGGTGCTGCCAAAAAGACCACCGGCGCCCTGATCTATCTGCACGCCGGCCACTTTGCCCTGCAATGCATTGACTGGGCTGATTTCGTTGGTAATGGCCAGTTCAGATCCTTTTACTTCCGTAACGGAATATCCCAGGCTCTTTTTGGCTTTGGTTACGCCCAGTGCGGTTACCACTACTTCTCCCAGTTGTTTATTATCTTCCGCAAAGGTCACATTAATGGTAGCCTGGTTATTAATGGGTACTTCTTTCCTGATAAAACCTATGGCATTAAATATAAGCGTACCATTACCGGGAGCATTGATGGTGAAAATACCGTCACCATCGGTAATGGCGCCTGCTTTAGTACCTTTGAGCAGTACAGATACCCCCGGTATAGGCTCATTGGCGGGGGAGGTGACCCGGCCACTGATTTTTATGTTTTGCGCAAATACTGCGCAGCAGCAGGATAGGAGCAGGGATAGCAAGGCTAGCCTACGCTTGCAGGAGTGTAAACATTTCCACATACATTGTAATTTAGAGGTTGATAGTTACTGTATAAGCTGATTGACCGGAGACTACGGCCTCAAATGCTCATGATGGTTGATCTATCGTTTCATCGGTAATTGTGAATGCCTGTTTTTTCATTGATTTGCTTATGCATACATCTTATGAGAATAACAGTTACCGTTTTCAAATGTTCATTTGCAGGGTCAACTATTGTTGATATCATAGTATGGAATTAAATTATCCCGGTAAAGATATTATTAAAAACAAGAACCCCCATGCTTAGCATGGAGGTTCTTGTTTTTAATAATTAAAGACGATCAGAGATATTGTAGCTATTACCAGGGTTTCCCGGTACCTTCTATCAGCCACATTTTTGACCACTGGTCATTGGCGGCAGGCGTAAGGCTGGATATAGCCGCATTGGCATTTTGTCCGTTATAGTTTATCTCGTTATCACCATACATAAATCTCACAGGTATTTTTTCTCCCTGGGGACCATTACTGATATTTTTACCAATAGCAGGGAAACCGGTCCTTCTCCAGTCAAACCAGCCATCAACGGTCGTAAATGCTGCCGCCCATTTCTGAGTCAGAATAGCTTCTGTTTTATTGGCAGCGTTGTTATATTCCGTAGTCAGGCTTGCCAGGAAGGCGCTCTTGTCAAAAGCATCGGTCTTGTGGGTGGTGGGGTTATATACTTTTACATCCCCGTCCTTAATCCCATATTGCTCTAAAGAGGCGGTAACCCCGTTTAAATAATAATCGAGGGCTGCTGCCGGTATCCAGCCTCTTACCGCAGCTTCTGCCAAAGTAAACTGTACTTCCGCAGCTGTAATAAAGATGCTTTTTACCAGCGGATTCTTATCCTGGCGATACATGGTGGACAGGTAGGAAACAAAAGGATTGGCGGCGCCACTTTTGTACATAGCACTATTCAATGCTGCTGCTTCAGCCAGGTAAGTGGCCTTGTTGTTGTTATAGCTGTCTGGATCATTCAATCCAATTTTGAGCCCAACATAAAGCGAGGTATCAATGCTCGGGTTATACGTTTTTATATAGCGTTTTACTACACCATTTTCGTCTTTCATGATAACTACATCAGCACCTTTATCCCTTACCAGGGTTTGTACGTCTGTAGGCATGAACCATACGGTTAACCTGGGGTCATTATGTGTCTTTAAAAAATTCACAATAGTGGCGGCAGGTTTCTTCCTGTAAAATTCAGATGTAGTGGGCGTGTTCAAAGCGCCCAACGGCCATGAATCTGTCGCATTATTTCCCGGGAAGGCTACGGCAGCATTGTCTGCGCTACTGAGTATCAGCGGATATTTTGCCGGGTCAGCAACTATTTTGCTGAATTCGGCTACTACATCCACTCCCAGGGCTTTCATCTCGGTTGCTTTCTCCGAAAGTCTCATCAAAAAACGGAGGTGTAATGAATTGACAAATTTTCTCCACCGGAGGGCATCACCTGCAAAAAGGACATCTGCCTTCATTGTTATTGAAGAGGTGTTGGTGGCAGCTGTGAAGTATTCATTGGCGGCTTCCAGGTCACCGAGAATGCCTTTGAACACATCTGCCTGTTTATCGTAAACCGGTTGCAGATTATTCTCAGCTCCCTGCATAGCCTGGGAATAAGGCACATCTCCCCAGGCAGAGGTATTAAACCCAAACCAGTAAGACTGCATCGCCAGTGCTACTCCTTTTATGAAGGAGGAATCTGCATCTCCTGTAGCCCGTTGTTCTAAGTAGCGGGCATTGGAAAGTGGTTTATACAAATCGCGGGTAGACCAGGAAAGTTGGCTCCAGCCAAAGGTATTGGTAACTGCAAACTCCAGGAAATCGCGCTGCGTATATTGCATAGCTTCCGGAATCACGCACATGGTTACATTACTGGTGATGGATACTTCTGCTACTTTCAGCGCCGATCCCGAAATAACGCTTGTCATGACGTAAGCCGGCTTGATCTGTTGATCTGACAGCGCATTGGGGTTTAAATTTGTATCAGTTAAGTCCGCCGTGCATCCTGTAAGTAACAACGATAACGGCATACCGAATCTGATAACATCCCCGCATAATTTATTGATCAATTTCATAAAGACGTATTTAGAACTGAACGTTTAATTTTAAACCCAATGTCAAAGTCCAGGGATACATAAAGGCCCTGTCATATCCCAAGGCATAGTGCTTGCTGGATGTTTGCCGTTCATTGGTGTTATTAATAGCGGTTTCCGGGTCAATATAATTCTGTGCTTTTGTCCAGAGTATGAGGTTCCTCATAAAGGCAGAAAGTGTTACTCCTTTGGCTGATATGGTTTTCGCCACCTGATCGGAGAAACTATAGGCTACGGCCAGTTCTCTCAACTTGATGAAAGATGCGTCATACATCCAGGTTTGTACACCTCTGCTCCAGTATCCTGATCCTGGATCTGCAATCAGGTCACTGCGGAAATACTTTGTACCGGGACTACCGAAGTTTTCAACATAGCCGCCGTTTCCATCAGGCCTAACCCCGGGGAAGAAAGCCCCGTTTGGTATGGAACCACCGTATTCAAATCCTCCGTAATCTGCATCACGGCCACCTACCCAGGTAAGACCGTTTGCTGCATTGTATTTGCCAGGGTTGGATTTAATCTCTGCCGCCAGCTTTTCATTATCACCGTTAAATGATTTATTGGAGAGGATACCCGTAAACGTTCCATTGCCTTCTTCTTTAAACCAGCTGTCTGCTCTGCCATCGCGTGCTAACCGCTTCATACTTTCAGAATAGTATTCACCACCCTGCCGCCAGTCAACACTTGCCGATACGGTAAAGCGTTTGTAGGTTACATTGGTCTGGAAGCCCAGCGAGAAATCATTCATGACGTTTCCTATCTTTTTCAACTCAGGGTCCAGTTTTACATAGCCATTATCATCGAGCAGTGGCCATCCTGCATACGGACCTTCTTTAACACGCACCACGTCGTTACCCCAAACATCGCCTACAACACCACCTACAGCAGTTTGATTGTAGATGTTGGCCCTATTCCAGAACTGGTAGTTTGACACACCTGACGGGAGTTGGGTGATCCGGCTTTTTTCTTTCGTGAAATTGAAGTTAACATCCCACCTAAACGATTTCGTTTGAATAGGTACAGCATTCAGACTTATTTCAACTCCTTTGTTCTTTACGATACCAGCATTGATATTGGCGGTAAGATAACCGGATTCAGGAGCCACAGATACGTTTGTGATCTGGTTTTTATCTTCCATTTCATAATAGGTGAAGTTGAGTCCCAACCTGTTTTTAAACAGGGAGAAATCCAGCCCTACTTCTGAAGAGATAATACTTTCAGGTATGAGATCACTGGAAGGACGCGTTCCCGGCAGCGCAAATTGTGTATTGTCTCCCCATAGCGACTGGTCAAGTGCCATAGCTAACTGATAGGGATCAGTATCCTTACCTACTTTAGCCCATCCTCCTCTTAATTTCAGCAGGGAGATGGTTTCGGGTAAGTGTAACAACTGTGAAGCAATGATACTCAAAGAGGCGGAAGGGTAAAAGTACGACCTGTTGTCTTTCGGTAATGTACTGGACCAGTCATTTCTTCCGGTAAGATCCAGGTACACGAGTTCTTTATATCCTACGGAAGCCGTTCCCATTAAACCATTGATCCGCTTTTTGTATTTGCCGCTGCTGTATATAACGGCAGACTTATCGATATTGCCGGCAGTGTATAAACCTGGCAGGATCAGTTTAAGTCCGTTTACGTTGGTGTTTGATTCGCTACTGAAAAAGAGGTTACCTCCACCGGCTATATTGAAAGAGAAATCACCGATTTCTTTTTTATAGTTTAACAGGATGTCAGTATTTACTTCCTGGCTCTGCGATGCGATATTGACGTAGCTACCATTGGGACGGTTATGTTCCGATTTGGCAGTACGGCTTTCAGTAGTATAAGATTCATTAAAGGTACCTATGCGCGTCATCAGGCTCAGGTCTTTGGTGATGTCCCAGTCAAGCTTTACGCTACCATAAGGCCGTACTTTACGGAAACCACTTACGTTTTCATATACATTGAACCAGGGATTATTAAAATCACTTCCCCATACATTCTGTTTAACATCTTTTTCTTTCCAGTAATCTTTCAGCTCATTAATATCGGCCCAGTTAGGTGTAAAGTATATATCCTCATAAGGGTGATAATTATCGGATTGCGCCCTGAAGTTGTCTGAACCGGAGTTCAGATAATTAAAGTTGGCTGCCACCCTTAATTTGCTGGTAATGTTATAAGTAGCTGAGAGAGAAACCGCATCCTTCCTGAGTTCTGATGCCGGATAAACGCCGGAAGATCTTGAATCAGAGAGAGACAGGTTAAAGCTACCCTTGTCATTGGAACCCCTGATAGAAACATCATTGATATAACTGTTGCCAACATTGACAAAGTTTTTCACGTTGTCCGGATGAGGTGTTAAAGGAGTTGCTTCTCCATTTGTACCAAACCTCGCTACGGATGTTCCCATTCTTGGACCCCACCACAGGTTGGTGGTTTCATTGAATCCGCCGTTGGAACCTGTAACAAATTCCTGTTGCAGCGGCACATATTTATACGGCACGCTGGCTACATACGCCGAGTTAACGGAAACGCCTAAACCTTTCTGACCTTTTCCGTTTTTAGTAGTGATCAGCAATACGCCGCTACCTGCCCTGGAGCCATAAAGTGCGGCGGCGCTGGGGCCTTTCAGTACACTTACGCTTTCAATATTATCCGCGCTCAGATCAGACAGTACGCCGGCATCGTTACCGGTTGGAAGTCCGTCTACTACAATCAATGGCGCATCGTTTCCGGACAGCGATTTAAATCCACGGATCACTACCATAGGATCACTGTTGATCTCTCCTGTAGTGTTGATGATTTTCATACCAGGTACCTTCGCTGTTAAGCTGTTCAGGACATTTTCCTGTGGCACTTTACTGATATCTTCGCTTTTTATTTCACCCACAGAATACCCGAGCGACCTTTTGGTTCTTTTCATTCCCAATGCCGTTACTACTACACCTCCCAGGCTTGTTCCCTGAGCGTCCAGCTGTACAGTAAGTGCGGCTGTATTTTGTATGGTTACTTCCTTTAACGGAAATCCTACATACCTGACAACGAGTGTTTGTCCGATGTTTGCTTTGATGGTGAACTTTCCGTTCACATCTGTTACGGCTCCGGTATTGGTTCCTTTCAGGATTACCGAAGCGCCAATTAATGGTATGTTGCCGTCACTTGACACAACCACACCGGTTATTGGCTTCTCTTGCGCATTAGTCATTAACCAGCTGAGAGATGCGATTAAAAATAATAGAATACATCTGCTTCTTTGCATAAAGACGCTTTTAAAAGTGTAGAATGGTGGATAAACGTGTGTGTTCACTGTTGGTTTGAATGATTCGTGCATGAAACGCCCGAGCAGGATAGCCAGGCTACCTGTCATGTCACATCATCAAAACTTTGATTGGTTTTTTGGTTACTTCATATATTGATCGCTTATTTCTGTAATGACTTCTCCTATATTTCCGCTTGGCATTTGTATTTGCAGTAAGGCCGCCAGGGTAGGGGCGATATCAACCATGCCGGTTGTACGGTTTGTTTTTCCGTGTTTGATACCATGTCCTAACCACACCAGCGGTATATGCGCATCATATGGATACCAGTCGCCATGCGCTGTACCTTTTAAAGATCCGGATTTCCAGCCAGCTGATCTTATCAGGAAAACATCTCCGCTTCGCTTCAGATTACATCCGTTGATAAACATTGATTTGATACGCTCCGGTAATGGGGCAGTAGCCAGGTCGTCGCGGGATACGGCACATACATAGCCTTTTTGCCGGCTGAAAAGATCTGCGATATAAGCTGCTACTGCTTTTCTGTCGAGTCCTTTTTTTGCCAGCACATCATAGTTGAGATATATCTGTCCGTTGGTAAATGTTTGTATAACATCTGCGGTGCCGTACTTTCCTTTCACGCTGGCAAGGATCTGCTGCTTCATGGTATCTTCATTGATCGCATCACTTGGAATTTTGTTTTCCTGCAAATAGCCGGGAGAGTGATTGGCGCCATGATCTGCTGTAATGAAGAAGAGGTATCCATCTTTTCCATACCTTTTGTCCAGGTAATTGAAAAAGTTTTCCAGGTCTTTATCCAGTCGCAGATAATTATCTTCTACTTCTATTGAATTTGGACCAAAACGGTGACCAATTTTATCGGGGCTGGAGACACTTACCGCCAGCATATCCGTAAATGCACCTTCTCCGAGTTTGTATCCTTCAATAGCTGATTTTGCAAATTCGAAGGTGATCGTGTTACCAAAAGGTGTGTTGGTGATATCTGCTTTTGTATGCGGGAAAACGGGTTTGTCTTCTCCGCTGAAAGTGCCCTCGTACGTTTTGTCGTCCTTATCGCTGAGTGTATAGGAGTCCAGTGGATACAGGGTATTCCAGCCACCAGGCATCAGGGAATCTTTCCAGTTAATGGCGTTGAACCGGGATGCCCAGTCTGGCAGCTCATTCATATAATAGGTACTGGTAATAAAGCTGTTGGCGTCATTATCGTACCAGAATGCGCCGTTGGCGGTATGTCCTGCGGGCAAAATAGCGCCCCTGTCTTTAATGGAAACGCCTACTACCTTGCTTTGGTAGTTAGTGGCCATACGCAGTTCATCGCCAATGGTGGTGGTGAGCAGATTCCTGGGAGAACGCTGATTACCTGCTTTACCGCCTACACCGGTAACGGTGGTGTCTTCCACATTTTCAATTTGTCTGCCCCATTCCCTGTCATACCATGAGTTACCCACAATACCGGTAATGGCCGGAACAGAGCCGGTATAAACAGAAGAATGGCCGATGGCTGTAACAGTAGGTGCATGACTTATCAGTGTGTTTTCGCAACTGAAACCTTCACGGAGCAACCGTTTAAAACCGCCTTCCCCATATCGCTGGCTGTATTTATACATGTAATCCCAGCGCATTTGATCTACCATCAGGCCCACTACAATTTTGGGCCGGGCATGCATACTACTGGATGCGGGACCTTTGTTTTCACAAGCTGACATTGCAATCACGATGCAAGCAGCGGCATAAATTTTAAAAGAGGTGATTCTTTTCATAACGCTATTTGTTTCACTGTGTTCTGGTTGGCTGCCTGATACGGAATTATTTTGCAGGCATCATTTCTATCAGTTTATTGATTTTCCCTTTTTGTTTAACGAGATCAAAAGCATCGAACAGTTCACCGGTTGAAGTATAGGTTCTGAACTGGAGCTTCCCGTTTTCAACAGTGGCTACATGAAACAGTTGTGTGTAAACAGCGGACCTGTCCATCCAATACTTCTTTTCGACGCCACTGTCGGTCATCTTCGGACCGCTTACAGAAACAACATACATCGTACCGGAGGTACTACCTTTCTGTTGCATGGGAATTTTAGCCATGCCACGTGCATAGGTGTGATCATGTCCCTGTAATACCAGGTCTACTTTATATTTATCGAACAGAGGTTTGAATGTTTCTCTCATGCGTTTATTATCCCTGGAACTTTTGGGAGAATATATAGGATGATGAAAAAGTACAACGGTCCATTTGTTGGGGTTGTTATGCAGTACGCTGTCTACCCAACGTTGCTGTTTTCCCAGGAACTCGTCTGATTCCTCAGCCATATATGCATCGAGGGAGATAAACCGTACGCCTTGCACATCTGTGAAATAGCAGGTTTCTTTCAGTCCTTCAGGGCCGTTTTCGGGCAGTGTAAATTGCGGACGCCAGAAAGGAGATAGCTTGTGGATGTTCTCATCCCGGCCGTAATCGTGGTTACCGGGAGAGGGCATATTGGGAACCATCCCAAAAATAAAAGAGCCGGCTGCAAACCATTCTCCCCATTCTTCATCATGGTTGTCGCGGTTTACAAGATCGCCTGCATGTAATACCAGTCTTGTTTCGGGCATTTGTGTATAGGCCTGGCGGATTACTTTAGACCACATGGAATAAAGATCTGTTTGTGCATCTCCGAGGTAAACAAATGACAGCTTCTGGCCGTTGCTTCCGGTAGTTCTGAACTGAAACCACTCGCTCCAGTAGTCGCCTGCTCCTACGCGGTAGGAGTATAGTGTATTAGGTTTCAGCCCTTCAAAAATCACGGAGTGGTAGTTGGCGGTTACACCTTTCCATACCAGTTCCTTATACTTTCCACTTTCTACAGCAGATGTTTCTGTACGCGCTGTAATCCTTTTCGCATCTTTGATAGATGTAGGATTCGCATTGGCTACCTGTATTTCAGCATATGCTGTTCCTATATCAGTAGTGGTACGCCACGTTACCGCCATGGAAGTGGAAGGATCTGCTGTTACGGTAAGATTAACCCTGTCTGGCTGACTGGTTGGCGGATAGCGGTTATCTTTGTCCTGGGATAAAACCGGCAAAGAAAGAAATAACAACATGGCTATCCGTCCTAACTTATAAACCTCTTTGAATAATAAAATCATGACTTAAATATAATTTTCGATTATGCTTCCCCGTTATTGATAAAATATTTTTATTTATTGCCCGGTCCCGGCAAAAGAAGTTCAGGTAATATGACCTGTTTAATACAGGTTTAAATACATATCCTATATTCCCAATTTTGTAACGACTAAAATATTAGTAATCCCCGGCTCTAAAATATAGTATATAGGGAATTCATTATTGCTATTCATTGTCCTTTTATTGTACTATATTATCAAATGCTTTAAAAACGTCTTGCTATATTATTATACCGCTGAAATATTGCAAACTATTTTCGGTAACGGGTTTGTTTTTAGTACACCTCTATTTTATTAGTTAATGATGAAACCGTGTTTTTTCGCAAGTTTTGAACTTGGTTGTAATATTCACTGTCAGTACAGGTTTTGCGTGGTGTATTTTAGTAAATGTAATGATATATATCGGATATGTAAAGCAGGAGTAGAAAGATTTTTCACAACGTTAATCTTGTGATATCTTTTATTGTAAAGAAGAAATTCCTGCCAGACCAGATTAAAGATAACATAAGCTGTAAACATGCCAATATTGTACAACAATGGCGTATCATAATTTAGATATTTGTTTCATTATTGTAAAAAAATCGAATGGCCTTCGGGGGTGAGCCTGTTTGTGCCCAACAGGAACAAATGCGTATAATAATTCCCGTTTAAACTTACCATGAAAAATTATGGATAGCATACAAATTAAGAAATCAGCAGAGCATTACGATGTAGTGATTGTAGGTTCCGGCGCGGGTGGCGGAATGGCAGGGTATGTACTTGCACATGCAGGGATGAAAGTTTTGATGTTGGAAGCCGGTCCTTTTTTCGATCCGGCGAAAGACTCCCTGCAATTAAAATGGCCCTGGGAATCTGCCCGCAGAGGCGCCAGTACGGTTCGCGCGTTTGGAGATTTTGATGCTGCCTATGGTGGTTGGGAAATAGATGGCGAACCTTATACGCACAAGAATGAAACGGAGTTTACCTGGTTTCGTTCACGCATGCTGGGAGGACGTACCAATCACTGGGGCCGTATTTCACTTCGTTTTGGTCCGCATGACTTTAAAGGTAAATCCTTTGATGGCGCAACGGATGACTGGCCGATTACCTACGATGATGTAAAACCTTATTATGATAGGGTAGACGAGTTAATTGGTGTGTATGGTACAAATGAAGGGCTTGAAAATGATCCGGACGGAATATTTCTTCCTCCCCCCAAACCCCGGTTACATGAGCTTTTTATAAAGGAGAGCGCAAAAAAAGTAGGCGTAAACGTTATAGCAGGCCGCGGATCAGTACTTACACAGGCTTTGCCTGGAAATAAGGATCGTGGTGCATGTTTTAACTGTGGACAGTGTGGTAGAAGCTGTAAGGTATATGGTGACTTTTCTGCTTCTTCCTGCCTGGTGATTCCGGCACTGAAGACCGGTAACCTCAAGGTCATTCCAAATGCCATGGTGCGGGAAGTGATCACCGGTGCAGATGGTTTGGCAAGCGGTGTTTCCTATGTTAATAAAGAAGACATGATGGAATACCAGGTAAATGGCACCATCGTTATTCTGGGTGCAAGTGCCTGTGAGTCTGCCCGTATATTGCTCAACTCCAAGTCCAGCGTTCATTCTGCCGGATTGGCAAATAGCAGTGGTATCATCGGAAAATATCTGCATGATTCCACCGGTGTTTCTATGTCGGGATTCCTGCCTAAACTGCTGGATAGAAAAAGATATAATGAAGATGGGGTAGGGAGCGTCCATATCTATTCTCCCTGGTGGCTCGATAATAAGAAACTGGATTTCCCCCGTGGTTATCATATTGAATATGGAGGAGGAATGAGTATGCCTTCTTACGGATTTGCCGATGGTGTACCTGCTATGAGTGGAATGGTGCCTGACCGTAATGGAAATAAAAAAGATGCCGGTGGATTTGGTCTTTCATTGAAGGATGATTACCGCCGTTTCTTTGGTGCGCGTGTTGGTTTTGCCGGACGTGGTATGGCCATCGCCCGCGAAGATAATTACTGCGAGATTGATCCGAATGTTGTTGACCGCTTTGGTATCCCGGTATTACGTTTCCATTATAAATGGACAGATGCCGAAATAAAACAGGCAAAGCACATGAAAGAAACCTTTCAAGGTATGTTTGACGCAATGGGCGCCATCAATACCACGCCTGACAGAGGTATTGATGAGAATTACGGACTAAAGAAACCAGGAGATATTATTCACGAAGTAGGCACCGTGAGAATGGGTGATGATCCTAAAACATCCGCCCTGAATAAGTGGAGCCAGGCACATGATTGTAAAAACCTTTTTGTGGTAGACGGTGCTTCTTTTGTTCAGCAGGGAGATAAGAATCCAACCTGGACCATCCTTGCACTATCTATGCGGACAGCAGAATATATTCTTGATCAACGTAAGAAAAGAAATATTTAACAAGATGAAAAGAAGAGAACTTATAAAGGCTTTAGGTATAACGGCGATCGGTACCGGTATACTGCTGGAATCTTGTAAACCAGGTGACAAGAAAGCGGTTACTTTGAAAGGCGCCGGCAATTTATCCCTGGTGGATGGCCGGGAACCTTTTGAAATAGAACGGTTAAAAAAGCTGCAGGACGAAACATTTTTTGATGAACATGAAATGCGTACCATCACAGTTTTGGCCGACATCATCATTCCAAAAGATGAAAAATCAGGAAGTGCATCTGATGCGAAAGTACCTGAGTTTATAGCATTTATTGTGAAAGATATTCCTGAACATCAAACACCCATGCGGGGAGGGCTTAAATGGCTGGACCTTCAGTGTTTGAAACGTTACAATCATGCCTTTGTTGATTGTTCACAAAAAGAACAATTGGAAATAGTAACAGAGATCGCCTACCCTTTAAAAGCTAAACCGGAAATGCAGCAAGGTGTTGCTTTCTTTAGCCTGATGCGTAACCTCACAGCTTCCGGATTTTATACTTCGGAGATGGGGATTAAAGACATTGGCTATGTTGGAAATACGCCCAATAAATGGGAAGGTGTTCCGCAGGAGGTACTGGCGCAGTATGGTCTGCAAACAAGCTAATGACAATAAATAATCGTTCTTATTTAACCAAAAATTAAAGACATGGACAAAAATTTGTCGAATCAAGGTAATGCATCCAGTTCAAGACGGAATTTCATAAAAAACTCGGCGCTTGCAGCTGCGGGATTTACCATCATCCCGCGTCATGTATTGGGCGGCAAAGGCTTCCTGGCACCGAGTGACAAGCTTGTTATTGCAGGGATAGGCGTAGGCGGCAAAGGAAGATCTGATCTTTTCAATTTTAATGCCAGCGGGAAAGCCAACATTGGTTTCTTATGTGATGTAGATGACCGTGCAGCCACTACTTCGAGAGAAAGATTTCCTAAAGCTAAATACTATAAAGACTGGCGCGAACTTTTTGAAAAAGAATCAAAAAGCTTTGATGCTGTTTCTGTATCCACACCCGATCATAGTCATGCTATCATTGCCATGGGCGCCATGCAACTGGGCAAGCATGTGTATGTACAAAAACCGATGACCCATGATATCTGGGAAGCCAGGAAATTGACCGAGGCCGCTAAAAAATATAAAGTGGTTACACAAATGGGTAACCAGGGCTCTTCCGGAGATGGGGTAAGACAAATGCGTGAATGGTACAACGCCGGTATTATCGGTGACGTACACACGGTATATATCTTTACAAACCGCCCGGTGTGGCCACAGGGTATTCCCTGGTCCAAGGAAACACCACCAGTGCCAAAGGGCCTCGACTGGGATCTTTGGCTGGGTACTGCGCCTGAAAAAAATTATGTAGATAACCTGATTCCAGGTAGCTGGCGCGGTTGGTGGGATTATGGTACCGGCGCTCTCGGCGATCTGGGCTGTCACCTGATGGAAGCACCTTTCAGCGTACTGAATTTAAAATATGCATCGGATGTACAGGCGAGCGTAAGCAGTGTGTTTGTCGCCTTTGGTGAAAGAGGATTTTTCCCCGATAGCTGTCCTCCGGCCAGTCATGCCACTTTAACTTTCCCCAAAACAAATAAAACACAAGGACCGGTAACCATGCATTGGATGGATGGTGGTATCAAACCGGAACGTCCGGAAGAACTGGGCCCGAATGAAATGTTTGGAGATGGAAACAGCGGTATCTTGTTTGTGGGTACCAAAGGCAAGATGATGGCCAGTGAATATGCTGCCAATCCGCGCCTGTTGCCACTGTCACGCATGGATGAAGTGCATGTTAAACAGACTTTTGCCCGTGTTCCCGGTAGTGCAGAAGGCCATTACGCCCAGTGGGTGGAAGGTGCTATTGCCGGATATGGTAATATGGAACTGAGTTCTCCTTTTGAACTGGCAGGTCCGTTGACAGAGGCTATCTTAATGGCGAATTTAGCCATCCGTGTAGCGGATATCCCGGTACCAAGAAAATCAGGAAAAGGAAATGATTATCCTGGCGCCAATACGAAGTTGCTGTGGGATCATCAGAATATGCGTGTCACCAATTATGATGCAGCCAATCAGTATGTGAAAAGAGAATACAGAAAAGGTTGGGGTAGTATCGGTTGATTTTTTATTACATAATCTGAAGCAATTTAAGATGAGATATAACGTATTGCTATTCCTGTTAGCTATCGGATTGATGATGGGCTGTAACACGGCAAAAAAAGCCGGTGCAGCCGGTTCCGGCGATGGCTGGATCTCCCTGTTTGATGGTAAATCTCTCAACGGATGGAAGGCTGGTGAGAATGCCAGCACCTTTTCCGTAGCAGATGGCGCCATCGTGGTGAATGGTCCGAGAGCGCATTTATTTTATGAAGGCGATGTCGGCAACCACAACTTCAAAAACTTTGAATTCCAGGCACAGGTGATGACGATGCCCGGCTCAAATTCCGGGATCTATTTCCACACGGAATTCCAGCAGGTACGTTTTCCGGACAAAGGTTTTGAAGTACAGGTAAACAACTCACATAGCGACTGGAAAAGAACCGGTAGCCTGTATGATATCAAGGAGATCAAAGAAAAACTGGTAGATGATAATGTTTGGTTTACCGAATATATCCGTGTAGAGGGTAAAAAGATTACCATAAAAGTGAACGGTAAAACAGTACTGGAATATACAGAACCAGCCAATGCCACGGCGCCGGAAGGTCATCCCGGCCGGTTGATTTCCAGCGGCACTTTTGCACTGCAGGGTCATGATCCAAAGAGTAAAGTACTCTTTAAGGATTTAAAAGTAAAAATGCTCCGGGATTAAGAAACGATGCTTATTATAAAAAATATATGAAACCAATAGTACAGATATCACTGGATTTAACAAACATAGATGAAGCCCTGGAAACGGCAGCAATGGCCATACGCGCAGGTGTTGACTGGCTGGAAGCGGGTACCCCGCTGATCCTGGCAGAAGGCTTACATGGCGTACGGAAATTAAGGGAAGCTTTTCCTGGTATTCCTATTGTAGCAGATCTCAAAACCATGGATGGCGGTTATCTCGAAGTAGAGATGATGGGCAAAGCCGGTGCCACCCATGTAGTGGTGATGGTGCGGGCGCATGAAGAAACGATCCGCTGTGTAGTGAATGCAGGCCGTGATTTCGGCGTAAAAGTAATGGGCGATAACCTGGGCAGCCCGGATATGGTGGCCGGTGCAAAGCGGCTGGAAGAACTGGGTTGTGATTATGTGATTCATCATATCGGTTATGATGAACGCAGGGGTATTGCAGCGCAGGGCAAAAGAATGCCTAACCCGCTGGACCAGCTGAAAGAAGTAGTGGCTGCGGTAAATATCCCCGTGCAGGCAGTAGGAGGGCTCTCCCTGGAACAGGCGATCCGTTGCCCGGAATTCGGCGCGCCGCTGGTGGTGCTGGGTGCACCACTGACCATTGACGCCGATGCCTTCAAAACAGCCAGTGGTGACCTGGAAGCATCGCTGCGGTTGATCTGCGAAAAGATCCACGCATACGGAGATGTGGCAGTAGGAAAAAAATAGCATTCATATTTAAACAGATAGAATAATGAAATCAGCTGCTGTGGTAAACTACGCTCCCCAGGAAGGAGCGGTAGAGATCCGTGATATAGCAAGACCGGAAATCGGTGAAGAAGATGTTTTGCTGGAAGTTGCCTATGTAGGCGTATGTGGCAGCGACATCCATCAATGGACCAATGGTCATAGTTGGGTAGTAAATTATCCGGTGGTATTGGGTCATGAATTTTCAGGCCGCATCGTTGCCACCGGCAGCCGGGTGAAGGGCTGGAAAGAAGGTGACCGGGTTGTTAGTGAAACAGCCGCCATCATTGATCCGGATAATCCCATGTCGAGAACAGGTCTTTATAATCTTGATCCCACCCGCAAAGGTTTTGGATATGGTGTAAATGGTGCCATGACACGTTATGTGTCAACGCCTGCCCGTTGTCTGCACCGCATTCCGGACGAGCTTCCTTTTGAACATGCATGTTTAACAGAACCCTGCTGTGTTGCTTACAATGCGGTGGTAAATAATGCACACCTGAAACCAGGTGACCGGGTAATCGTCTTGGGACCAGGTACCATTGGTATCCTTTGCGCAGCTGTGGCGCGTCTTTGTGGCGCAGAAGTAGCTGTGGTAGGTCTTGAAGCTGATCGTGGCCGTTTAAGTATTGCAGAGCAATATGGTTGCGAAGCCATCATCGGCAATGCATCAGAATGGGCGAAATCACGTGATGGACTTGGTGCCGACTGCATCATAGATGCCGCAGGATCCAGTGCTACCCTCAGAATAGCGATGGACCTGGTACGCCCCAATGGTCATATCCTGAAAGTAGGATGGGGTCCGCAACCACTTGGATTTTCCATTGATCCACTGGTACAAAAGAATGTGACCCTTCAGGGAAGTTTCAGTCATAACTGGCCTGTATGGGAACGTGTTATTTCATTACTGGCCACTGGCTGGTTGGATGTAAAACCTATCATAGGTGGCATATGGCCGCTTAGCGATTGGCATACCGCTTTTGAAAAAATGCACAAAGGAGAAGTAGTAAAGAGTATTCTTAAACCTATATAGTTTGCAATAAATACGACACCGCACAAAAGGTGTTTTACTGTAATTATTTAAACCATTAAACATAACTGGATGCAGGCTATTAATCGGAGTCAACTCTTTTGGGCAAGCTGTCTTGCTTTGCTGGTCACCTCTTTGTCTTTCGGTATACGCGCAGGTATCCTCAATGAATTAGGTACAGGTTTTCAACTAAGTACTTCACAGTTAAGTTCTATAACAGCTACCGCCTTTTGGGGATTCCCGCTGGCAGTGATTATAGGCGGAATGATTGTGGATCTTATTGGCATGAAACGCTTATTGGTAATGGCGTTTATCTTTCACCTGTTAGGTATTATATTAACAGTACAGGCACAAGGGTATTGGTCTCTCTTTATATCTACTTTATTAATCGGGATTGCCAATGGTACTGTTGAAGCTGCCTGTAATCCTTTGGTGACTACTTTATATCCTGAAAATAAAGTGGCTAAACTCAATCATTTCCATTTATGGTTCCCTGGTGGAATTGTTTTAGGTACGCTGATCGTATTGTTTTTTAGTAGCATCGGATTGGGATGGAAAGTGCAGGTTGGCTTTATGATTTTGCCTACGCTGGTTTACGGGTATCTATTTTCGCGACTTAAATTCCCGGTTACAGAGCGTGTTTCCTCCGGTATATCTACTGCATCCATGTATAAGTCGGTTACATCTCCTTTGTTTATCTTCATGTTTATCTGCATGTTTGGTACGGCTATTACGGAGTTGTTTACCGGGCAATGGATCGATGTACTGCTCAAAAATGTTACGGATAATGCCATTTTGATCCTTACGCTCACTACCGGTGTAATGGTGATTGGCAGGGGATTGGCAGGACCAATTATGCGCCGTTTTTCCCCGGAGGCTGTGTTGTTGATGTCAGCAGTTGTGTCAACGATAGGACTATACCTGTTAAGCACATTAACCGGAAATGCCATCTTCTTTTCTGCTATTGTATTTGGAATTGGTGTTTGTTATTTCTGGCCTACTATGTTGGGATTTATCTCCGAAAATATTCCTACATCAGGTGCGTTCGGTATGAACCTGATGGGTGGTGCAGGAATGCTTGCAGTGACTGCATATACTTTGCTGATGGGTAAGTTTTATGATAACCTGGTGTTGAATAAACTGCCTGCTGGTGCTGATCTGACAGCTTATCTGAAAGCGGAGCCGGGAACTGAAAATGCCAACCTGTTGTATCAGGCTAAAAGTGCAGCCGGTCCGGAAGTGTTATCGATCACTTTGATCATCCCGGTCATCTTAATTGTAGCTTTTACAGGATTGTTTTTCTACATGCGCGCTAAGAATAAAAAGAATGTCATCATATTTCCGGCTGTTGAAAACGCTACAGTTTCATAAGTAAGAATTTATTTGATGGAGATAAAATTATATTGATAAATAAAAATGGCTGCTTTTTACAAGCAGCCATTTTTATTTATTCGTTTATCAGGCCCGGATCATGCCATGCGGGTCAATGACAAATTTTTTCGCTGCTCCTTTATCGAAATCGTGGTATCCTCTCACGGCATCGTTGAGCGTAATTACTTCTACATTAACAGCTTCCGCTATTTTTATCTTATCATACAGGATCGCATTCATCAGCTGCCGATGATACTTCATAACCGGGCACTGGCCGGTATGAATGGAGTGTGATTTTGCCCATCCTAACCCGATACGGATACTCAGGCTGCCTTTTTTAGCCGCTTCATCTACCGCGCCAGGATCGCCGGTAACATACAACCCCGGAATACCCAGCTGTCCGCCTGCACGGGTGACTTCCATAATAGAATTCAATACAGTGGCAGGTTGTTCCACATTACTGTCGTGTCCATGCCCTTTGGCTTCAAAGCCTACACAGTCAACGGCGCAATCCACTTCCGGAACACCGGTGATGGCAGCAATCTGGTCAGCTAAGGAAGCATCTTTTTTCAGATCTACTACTTCGCATCCAAAGCTTTTAGCTTGTGCCAGCCTTTCATCAATCATATCGCCTACAATAACGAGCGCAGCGCCCAGTAAATGACAGGATGCTGCACAGGCCAGGCCAACAGGACCTGCACCCGCGATATAAACGATGCTACCGGGGCCTACGCCTGCAGTAACAGCGCCATGAAAACCGGTGGGGAATATATCTGAGAGGAGGGTAAGATCTTTTATTTTTTCCATCGCCTGATCACTATCCGGAAATTTCAGCAGGTTGAAGTCGGCATAAGGCACCATCACGTATTCTGCCTGTCCGCCTACCCAGCCGCCCATGTCCACGTAGCCATAAGCGGCGCCGGGACGGGCAGGGTTTACATTCAGACAGATACCTGTTTGTCCGGCTTTACAATTACGGCAGCGGCCACAGGCAATATTGAAAGGAACGGATACCAGGTCGCCTACTTTAATAAACTCAACGTCCCTGCCTGCTTCAATGACCAACCCGGTGATCTCGTGTCCCAATACGAGGCCGGAAGGAGCTGTAGTGCGCCCACGCACCATATGCTGGTCGCTCCCGCAGATATTGGTAGATACTATTTTAAGGATGACACCATGTTCGCATTTACGGTCACCTAAAGCAAGGGTGGGATATTCAATTTCCCTCACTTCAACAATACCTGGTTTTATGTACGCAACTCCATGATTTTTACACATAAAATGATTTTTTATTGTGTTATTTAATAGCATCCGCACCCGCCTGTGCCACAATATGATCGTTCTCTACCAAATCGCCTGATACGCCTATTGCACCGATAATTTCCCCTTGTGCATTTTTAATCAATACACCACCGGGGAAAGTAATGAGTCCGCCATTGGAATGTTCAATATTATAGAGAGGGCCTCCCGGTTGCGATAGTTTGCCGATTTCGCCGGTAGGCATATTGAAGTACCGCGCTGTACGTGCCTTTTTCTGCGAAATATCTATGGAGCCCAACCATGCCTCATCCATGTGTGCAAATGCAATGAGGTTGGTACCTGTGTCCACCACTGCAATGTTCATCAGGGTTTTGATTTCTATGGCTTTCGCTTTGGCGGCGGCTATAACGGCTTCTGCCTGTTTTAAGGTAATATTCATAACTGGATTTTTGGGTGAAGGAATTACCAATATTAACAATACCTGAGATGGGTTTGTTGAACGATCATCTTTATTGATAGCACAATGCTATTTTTTATCTCCTTACAACTGTAATAAGCATTTTAATCAATAAATTTATAAATCAAAGGGAACTGCGATTCACGCTTTTGATCCATTATAATATTTAATAATGAACCAGGTATGCCATCTCGCTCCGATTAACCTGAGTGATACCACCTCGCTGGACACTATGGTGGAACACCGTCGTGTATTTAATCTCAGGCATTGCGAGCTGAATATCTTCGAAACACACCACCGTTGCCGCAATGTAGCACTATCCTACAACGGGCTGGTAGTATCCAGTATGATGCGGGGCAAAAAGATCATGTCCCTTTCGGGTTCGGAAGAATTCTTCTTTTTGCCGGGAGAAAGTGTGATCCTGCCGGAAGGGGTATCGATGAAAGTGGATTTTCCGGAAGCAGATGAGCGGCACCCGGTGCAATGCGCTACCCTGGCGCTTGACTGGGATATGGTAAATAAGAACCTTGCTTTCCTGAATGAACAGTATCCTAACAAGGAAATGCCCTTTGAGTGGAAACTGAATTTCAGCCAGTACCACTTCTTCAATAACAAGGAACTGGCCAGCAGTATTAATAAACTGATCAGTATCAGCATGGAAGATAGCCTGGCAAAAGATGGACTGGCCGATCTCTCCCTGAAATTCTTATTGCTACGGATTATACAAACACAGAACCTGGTGACCATTAATGATACGGCTATACCGGATCATCGGTTTACACCGGCCATCCGGTATATCAGGGAACATTTAACACAAAAGATCAGTATTGATGCATTGGCCAGAGAATCCTGTATGAGTAAATCGGTTTTTTTCCAGGCTTTTAAAGAACAGTTTGGCATTCCACCCCTGGAATATGTGCTACGGGAAAGGATTCAACAGGCGAAGCGGATAATGGCTGATTCGGAGTTGAGTATTACAGATGTATGTTATCAGGCGGGCTTTAATAACCTGAATTATTTTATCCGCTTGTTTAAGCGGCTGGAAGGCATAACCCCAGGGGAGTACAGGAGGTGAGTGTTTTAGTAGCTTTGATAAATTTCAACCTTTAACACAATTCATTTTACAGACGTACTAAAATTAAATTACCAGTTAAAACCGTTCGGCATATGGCACTACCATATGCCGAACGGTTTTAACTGGTAAAGCAGCTGTTTATTGGGCGATCACCACGTTACTGATGTACACTTTAGCATCATTATCAGCTTTCAGGGGTGCACTGATAAAGAAATATTTACGTGCATCTGCCTTGAACATCCGTGTGTCCAGTACTTTGGTTTTGTCCAGGTATACTTTCATCTGATCGTCGGTTACTACCATGGATACATGCAACTTATCGTTGGCATAACGGGTAAGGTCATAGTCGGTGTTGACATATTTATCCACGGGTCCGGCAAAACTGGTGATCTTGTCGCTATTAAAAAATTCCAGTTGTGTATGGGCGATATCACCTTCATCGAAACTGGCAACGCTATTGTTTTCTGCAAAACCAAAACTTACCGGGCTGATATCAGTAATCTTGTCACAGCTGGTAAGCAGGTCAAATTCCACGGTAAAATTTCTGGGCAGTTTATAGTTTTGCGCCAGCTTATAGGTGGCGCCATTCTGCAGTTCCAGCCAGGTACCGGCTACATCCCCTGATTTTACCAACTGGCCGCTGCCGTTGGTTTTCCAGGTATTGGGCATAGCGCCGGTACTAAATTTCTCAAAGTTACTGGCATACAATACAGAATCACCGGCTTTGAAATCGAAACCGGCGCTCATGGAAATCCGCTTCTTAGCTGTGCCCGTGTCCGCGGTTTCAGCCTTTGTATCGTCCTTACCGGAAATACTATTATCAATGGCTTCATCGGCCTTCTGTTCCAGCTTATTCTGCGCTTTCCGGATAATACCGCCCAACTGGGCATGGCTGTAATGAAATACCAGCATCAGTCCTAGCGATGCGGCAAAAGATCTGCATACAAATGAACGTGTCATAATTTAATTGCACTATTGGATTAATACAAACGGGTTAAATGTGCCTGTCCCTTGTTGCGGTTATCTGGTAAGAATATAAGTTATGGTCCTCACAACAAAACAGGTACTTCCTTGTAAAATTTATTTAATAATAGGTGCCAAAAATAAGCATAAAAATTATTATTGCCTATAGAGGAGAAATCGCGACAGCAAATCACAGGCGTAAATCAGGTATAACGGTGTACTGTATACGTTGAATTGCACTACGGGAATACCTGAATAATATTGTCAAGTAGCACCCAAAACTCCCCGGATAATCAAATAAAATGAATTGTTAATATTTATACTACACTTGCTTATGTTTTCATCCTGTCTTAGATTGAGACGAAATGGGTACCTCTAATCTTTTACTAAGGACGGCAATATTAATAATAGCAGGCTTGCTTCCCTTGCTGGTCGCCGGACAGGTGCGGATAAGCGGAACGGTGTACGAGCGTTCCGCGCGTTTCGGAATGGCCGGGGTGAGTGTGATGAGCACTTCCGGTGCCGGTGCTGTAACTGATTCTGCTGGGCGTTATAACATTAAACTGCCTTTAACGGATTCCATTAGTTTTTCTTATCAGGGAAAGGCTACCATGAAATTTCCTGTAAAAGATATTAACCTCACCAGGCCCTTTGATATGAGCCTGCATGTAGATATTAAGTTATTACCAACAGTAGAGGTATCTACATCGCGCCAGCGTAATTATCAGTTAGATTCACTGGAACACCGCAACGAATACCGGAAAGTGTTTGACTATGAAACAAATTTCCTGTCGGGTAGCAACAGTGGCGGCATGGGAGTGGGGGTTAACCTGGACATGCTGTTCAGTATGAAAAAGATCAAAAGGATGGAAGCGTTTAAAAGATTCCTGGAGCAGGATGAACGCGATAAATATGTAGACTACCGGTTTAACAAGGGCCTGGTAAGGAAAATAACAGGGCTACAACCGCCGGCGCTGGATCTCTTTATGACGCAGTACAGGCCCAGCTATGAGATGCTCCTGAGTTTTGAGAACGAATATCAATATTATAAATACATCAAGGACTGTGGCAAATCATTTGAGGATAGATGGAAAATGGAGCATCCGATTAAACTTTAGAGGAAATGCTGTCTTTCCCGATTACGGTCCAGTCATCATTGCCATGACCGTTTTTTATCCAACGGTCCATTTCCGCTGCGATAGCAGGGAGTACTGCCAGTTGAGTACCGCCTTTTGCCGCTGCCTCTATAAACAGTTGCGTGTCTTTTCTTGCCATACTCAGTTCCCATGAGGGGTTATTGTAATTGCCGGAGGTCATCCGTTGTAATCTTGCAGGAAGCGCACCACCGGGATTCCAGTTGTCAAACAGGGCGCTAAGATCGCTGACAGGAATATCCAGTGCTTTGGCGAGGGAAAGGGTATCTGCCAGGCCCGCTGTAAGACCTACCAGGAAGCTGTTGCCAAGGAGTTTCATACTGGCTGCCTTACCAACGGTATCACCGAAATTGATCACTTTGCCCGTCATTTTCGAGAGGGCCTGTTCCTGTCGGCCAATGACGGTCTGGTCGCCTGATACCAGCATATAACCCGTACTTTCCAGAGCGTTCTGCGGGCCCATGAATACAGGGGCGTGCAGGTAGGTAAATCCACGTTCCTGCCATTCCCTGGTCCTTTGTATAGCGCCATCAGTAGAAGTGGTGGTATGATCTATGATCACCGCTCCCGCTTTGAATCCTGATACTGCAGCTGCCAATATCTCATTGACGGAATGATCATCTTTCAGTGTAAGATGAATACGACCGGCGCCTTTTACAGCATCGGCTACTTCCGGAAAAGCTTTGGCGCCGTATGTTTCCAGTGCCGTTGCTTTGGAAGCGGTGCGGTTCCATACCTGTACCTGTTCGCCTTTACTGATAAGTGCTCTCACGAAATTAGCCCCGAGGTGGCCCATGCCTAAGAATGCTATCATCTTTTTTTTATACCGAAGGTAGGAAAGTTATGCCCGTCATGAAAGTCAAAAATACATGGTAATGATAGCCTATACTTCTCCCGTTATTCAAACCGGTAATAACCGATCATAAAAATGGTAACAGCTATAATAAAAAAGAGCAGGGATAAGATGGTAAGCGTAGCAAACAGCAGAAAAAGAAACTGGACGCAAGCCATCAGCAATACCATTTTAAGATATGATTTCATGCTGAACCTGCGGAGGAAAGTGATGCTGTACATCAGCAACACCAGGCTATAACTGCATAGTGCAAAGCTGATGGCATCGCTGTAATGCAGGTGTACAGGAACAAGCATGCCTATTGTAATAAATTCCGGGATCAATAAAGCAAAACAGACCAGTGCATATTGCATTCCTCTCCTTGATAAGGAAACGGATGCTCCCCGGTAAAACGCTAAATACATTTCTTCAAATTCCCTGATCCTGTACACCAGCAGGCCATTGGCAATGATTCCAAAATTGAAGAACCAGAATATGGATGCGGCATCATAGTCGGTAAGGATATTATTCCTCGCGGCCCCATAAAGTATACCACAGGTAAAGATCTTAATGCCCAGCCAGGCGATTTTTTGCTTATTGGCAACAAACTGGATCAGGATAACCGGGTAAGCTGCTGACAGTCTTGAGATCCACGCTGCCTTTTTCAATGGAAGGGTGGCTTCTCTTTGCAGATGATACAGCAGGATGAGATGCTTTACTGTGGCGGCTACACATAGCAGTAGTATATATGCGGTAACCAGCAGGGCAGAAAAATAATAATGCCGCTGCCACCCAACGAGGATAATCAATAACGCATATAAAAGGACGGGCATTAACAGGCATGCCGCTACGAAAAAGAATAACCTGAACCTTTTTGCTTTGCTCAGATGATTGAAGATATGTACAAAGGCATATTCCGGCCGGCATAATATATCAGCAACAAATGCCACGCATTTCCTGGCATATAACAACCAGAGGGTAAAGACGAGCAACAGGAAATAGCTGTTTTCCAGTATCCCTATGATCAGCGCATAATGATATTCGACTACGCCAGCCTGGTGTATGGGGCTGACGATTAAAAATAATATGGTAAAGAAAAAAAGGAAAGCGCCCGCATTCTCTCTGTAAAAGGATTTGATCAGCGCCTGGAATAGTATTTTAGCCGGATAGTTCATTTAGTTAATAACATTCCTGTTGTTGACAATAAGCGCCTTGCCGGACAGCAACAAGCGGGGATCCGGTTCCTGGTGCGAACTCATTAAAAAGGTAGTTTCACTATTTGCATGTTTTTCGAGCAGGTACGTGCATACTACTGTCAGCGTATCAGGATCGAGGGTGATCAGAGGTTCGTCAAGCACCACCAGTGGCGGGTCGCCAAGAAAAGCCAGTACCAGGGACAGCTTTTTGGTCATGCCCGCAGAATAAGTTCCGATAGTATTATTCACATAACCGTGCATGTTAAAAAGCCGGAGCAATGTCTCCGCCTCCCCAGACGGCACCTTGCGGATACTACAGTAAAGGAAGATGAGGTCCATGCCCGTCATATATGCCGGGAACAATGGTTCTGCATCTGCCCAGCTGATATTTTGCCGGTAAGCAAGTGGGTTACGCCGCAAACTGATATCTCTGTATACAATATCTCCCTCAAAAGGAATCAGCCCTGCTATCATCTTTAATAAAGTTGTCTTGCCTGAGCCATTGGCGCCTTTTACCCAAAAGAAGCCGCTTCCCAGTTGAAGAGAAGGGATTTCGAGGACTAAATGCTTATTGTAAAACTTTCTGACGTTCGTCAATTGTAGCATATAATAAATGTATTTTATTTAGCTGGAATATCGCCACAGCTGACAGCGAGGTTCCTTTTTTTAACATATCTGTAAGAAAAGCCACCCTGCGGGAGAAGTGAAACCCGCGCCAGTGGCTATTTATCTTGATAAGATAAATTTGTGCTTGCTAATCAATTGACGGGGATGTATATTGCGCGATTGAATGAAAAGTTAAACAGGAAAATATTTGTATCTCATGTCTGATATAGTAAAACCATTGCGCGTATTAATAGTTGGCTGTGGTAATATGGGTGCTTCCCATGCAACCGCTTACCATGCTATGGAAGGATTTGAAATCTGTGGAATTGTTTCAACCGGAGCAAGTAAACAGGTCTTAAACGACAAATTGGGTGGAGGATATGCCTTGTACGGTAATTATGAGGAAGCATTGGCTGCCACCAAGCCGGATGCAGTATGTATCTCCACTTATCCGGATACACATGAAAACTTTGCGGTTGCAGCACTGGAAAGTGGATGTCATGTATTTATAGAGAAGCCGCTTGCCGCCTCAGTAGCGGGAGCAGAGCGTGTAGCTGCTGCTGCACGGAAGGCCGGAAAGAAACTCGTAGTGGGTTATATTTTGCGGCATCACCCTTCCTGGGCGAAGTTTGTAGAACTGGCGCAGGAACTGGGTAAGCCATTGGTAATGCGTATGAACCTCAATCAACAGAGCCAGGGTGGCATGTGGACGGTACACCGCAACCTCATGCAAAGCCTGAGCCCTATCGTGGATTGTGGGGTGCATTATATAGATGTGATGTGCCAGATGACCAGGTCGAAACCGGTGCAGGTAAGTGCTATCGGCGCCAGGCTGACAGAAGATATCCCTGCGGGTAACTATAACTACGGCCAGTTACAGATCCGTTTTGAAGATGGATCAGTGGGTTGGTATGAAGCTGGCTGGGGTCCCATGATGAGCCAAACCGCCTTTTTTGTGAAAGATGTGATCGGTCCGAAAGGCTCCGTATCCATTGTAGCGAAAGACTCTGGCGGCGAAGGAAAGTCAGACAGTATAGAGGCGCACAGCAAAACGGAGTCGCTGCGCTTTCACCATGCCGAACTGGACAAGAATGAAAAATTCGCTAGGGAAGATGCCTGGATTAATACGGAAGATGAACCTGACCACCAGGGACTATGTGACCGCGAACAACAATATTTCCTGAATGCTATTCAGCAGGACGTTGATCTGACAGACCATGTTCAGGATGCCGTAAACAGCCTGCGGATCGCTTTCGCATGCGATGAATCTGTACGTACCGGTAAGGTGGTACTCCTGTAATTGATTAAAAACTATCGTTAATAAGAATGCGCTTCCATTGACCGGAAGCGCATTCTTATTAACGATAGTTTTTAATCGTTTTTTATAGCCGCTTCCTGCAAGGCTACTGCCAGTTCTGCTGCACTGCTGGTCACTTTTGAGATCAATCCTTGTTTATTGATGATAAAATGAGTTGGATAAGCTTTTATTTTCAGCTCCTCACTCATATACGTTTCCATGTTAGGGACCACGACATAGTTAAACGTTTTTTTTTGTAGGAAACTGGTCAGATCCTCCGCCGAATCATTGGCCAGGCTTACAAAAACAATATCCTTGCGGGCGCTGTACTGTTGCACCAATTCGTTGAGCTGCGGCATTTCCTGTATACAAACCGTACATCTGATAAACCAACACTTCAACACCACAATTTTCCCTTTCGTGGTTGCTTCATTATATACATTGCCATTCAGGTCTACATAATTAAATCCCGGCAATTTTTGTCCTTCTCTCTTATAAAAGTTATAATAGGTTTCTCCGATGTAATATTTAAGCATACTGCGTATATCGGTATCAGCATACTCAGGGACTTTATACAGTTTATAGTTATTGGATGAATCCCTGGTGCTAAGGCGTAAGGGGAGATACTCCCCCGATGTTAGCTGTTTTAAAAATTCTTCTCTGCTGATCTTATGCAATGCGGTATCATATGCATTATAGCTTTCCGATAACCTTAAATAATCCCTGATATAATAGGATAAGCTCGTTGTACCCTGTAGTATTTTTTCCGGAACTACCATTGGATCACCAATAGTAGAACTTTGCGAACAGGAGCAGCAACAGACGAACGAAAATAGTGATATGCCAACAAACAAGGTTTTTATGTGCATCACCTTTTTATTACTTTTTATAAGTGATTCTGTAAATCGTTCCCATTTTATCATCAGAGACGTAAAGAGATCCATCGGGTCCCTGGGCGAGGCCGCAAGGGCGATGTGCCGCATCACCAGGGGCGGCAATATTTTCTCTACCGGCAAAACCTTTCGCAAAAACTTCCCACTTGCCTGAAGGTACACCGTTTTGAAAAGGAACAAAAGCAACCATGAACCCGGCCTGGGGTTCCGGCGCCCGGTTCCAGGAGCCATGGAATGCGATGAATGCCCCGTTCTTATAGTGTTCCGGGAACATATCACCGGTATAGAACAAGAGTCCGTTTGGAGCAAGATGTCCGGGGAAAGTCGCCACCGGATTTTCGTATTTGTCAGTCACTTCCTTCTTTCCGTCTCCGCCATATTCGGGCATTACCATCTTCTTTTCCTGGAACTGATCATAATAAATATATGGCCAGCCGCAGTCTGATCCTTCGGACAGTTTATACATTGTTTCTGCCGGTAGTTCAGCGGCTTGTTTTACATCATACAGCTCTGGGAAGAAGTCGTGGAGATTATCTCTTCCATGTTGCATCACATACAGGGCATTTGTTTGCTGATTCCAGTCGAGGCCCACTACATTCCGCAAGCCGGTCGCATACCGTTTGCCGGTGCCATATCCCTGGTGCATGGCGTCCGCTTTGAACTGCCAGATTCCGCCGGCAGAATCCAGGATAGGACATGGCTGCATACCCGGAGAGCCTTTTGTGCGGTCCTTTTCCTGGCATGCATTGGAATAAGCGCCTATATTAACATAAATATTTCCGTTGTTATCCAGGGTCAGTGATTTGGAGTTGTGCTGCCCGCGGTCAATCAGTCCGCTTACCAATGTATCGGGGTGTAGCGGGTCTGTTACCTGTTGCTTCGCATCCAGTTTATACCTGAAAACCGTTGTATTGGAAGAAGCATACAGGAAATCGTTTTTAATGGCAATCCCGGTGCCGCCGTAGTCAGCAAAGCTGCTGCGGCCATCGGCTCTGCCATCGCCGTCTTTATCTGTCAATACCACGATGCCTTTACCCTGCCTGGGTTCTTCCAGTTTTATAAAAATATCTCCATTTTTATTGACAGCAATATGCCGCGCATTACCGGTACTGTCTGCAACTTTCAGGGCAGCAAAACCGGTGGGTAGTACAAGCCCTACATTGTCGGCATCAGCGGCAAGGGTAGGTGTGTGGGTAGCTGGATTATTGGTGCAGCTGTTCAACTGCAGCAGGGCCAGGGTGGCGGGAATAAAAAGATAGCAGCGTATCTTTTTATAGGTCTTTCTGTTATCCCCTGACTGAATTTGCGATGAGCCTGTTTTCATATTAAATTGTTTTAAAAACAATACTGAAGTGAAGCCGGATAGCGTATGAGCGTACTACAAAAAATACGAATAAAAACAGGAAAAACCATAATTATTTGGCCTAACGGATGTTGTTATTCTGTGAATGATGGCTGTTTGTACCGGGTGGTTTGCATGATTAATAATTTGTGTTCCGGGGTATAAAGCCCCACCGTGAGGATACATCTCCGGCCATTGTGCATCCCTGAAATACAGGCCCGGGGCTAAAGTCACCGGGCACAATATGCCCGGCATTCATGCCACAAAAGATTTAATATACGCCCCCGGCACACCAATATTTTCACCACATCAATTATAAGTCATTAATGTCCCTTTTTTCTTTATATTAAGCAGCTATTTTAAACTGATTTAATTCCACAACTGCCTTTTTTATGATAAAAAGTTATTTTTCCCGGAAGCTGATGATCGGACTGATCCTGATATCTGCCAGCTATACATCCTGTTCCAATGCATCCCAACATGATAAGCAACCAACATGGGTTTCTCTTTTTAATGGTACAGATATTAATGATTGGATCGTTAAAATACATCATCATGAAGTAGGGGAGAATTTTGGCAATACTTTCCGGGTGGAGGACAGTATCATTAAAGTGCGTTATGATCAGTATGGAGATTTTAACAACCAGTACGGACACTTATATTATAAGCAGCCATTTTCGCATTATCATCTGAAGTTCGAATACCGGTTTGTAGGCAAGTGGTGTCCTACCGCGCCGGAATATACCTTTCTCAACAGCGGCGTGATGTTTCACTCCCAGGACCCGCGCACCATGCCGAAGGAGCAGGATTGGCCTATTTCCGTGGAAATGCAGCTGTTAGCCGGCTTAGGCGATGGCAAGCCGCGGCCTACCGGTAACATGTGCTCACCGGGTACAAATGTGGTGTACAAAGGAAGACTGGAACCGGATCATTGTCTTGAATCATCTTCTAAAACTTATGATGGAGAGCAATGGGTACGGGGAGAATTGATTGTGCTGGGTGATTCGCTGGTTACGCATATTATTAACGGAGATACCGTATTGCAATATTCCAAACCACAGATTGGTGGTGGGGTGGTAAATAACTATGATCCGGCCATTAAGGTAGATGGTAAATTGCTTTCAGCAGGTTTTATTGCCTTGCAGAGTGAAGGCCAGGAAGTTGATTTCAGGAAAATAGAAATAATGGACCTGGATAGGCATTAAAAAAAATAGCGCAATGGTAGTCACTTTCCATCCATCCCTGTATATATCCGTACAAGGTAGTTTGGTGTATGTAAAGTGGAAAAACGTTACTATTATTACAGCTATTATTTATTAAACTGATAAAATATGAAGTTGCAGTTGAAAAGTCTGGCGCTCTTTGCCATGCTGTTTATTTGTTCGAATGTTATAATGGCGCAAAAGAATTTTACAACAAAAGTTATTGCCCATAGGGGTGCGTGGAAAGCGCAGCATTTACCGGAAAATTCCCTGGCATCACTCAGGCATGCCGGAGAAATAGGCTGTTATGGTTCCGAGTTCGATATTCATATTACCAAAGATGATATAATAGTCGTGAATCATGATAATGAGTATTATGGTCTTACAATTGCCACTTCTACTTACCAGGAGCTGCTCGCTAAAAAACATTCAAATGGTGAATCTATTCCTACACTGGAAGAATACCTGAAGGAAGGGATGAAGCATAAGAAAACCCGTTTGGTTTGTGAAATTAAAACTTCCACAGGCGGCAAAGAAAGAACAAAGAAACTGGTAGAAATGACCGTGGCCATTGTAAAAAAGGCTAAGGCAAGGAAGCAGGTAGATTATATCACCTTTGATCTCGAAGGAGGAAAGCTCCTGGCTAAACTGGCCCCCAAAAATGAGGTGGCTTATCTGACCGGTGACCTGACCCCCGCTGAAGCCAAAGCTGCCGGGTTTAATGGTATTGACTATCACTATAACGTATACGTTAAAAACCCAGGCTGGATTGAAGAAGCAAAGAAACTGGGTCTTTCTGTGAATGTATGGACCGTCAACACGGAGGATATCATGCAAAAATTTATCCAGCAAAAGGTTGATTTCATTACAACCAATGAACCTGAACTTTTATTCAGCGAACTGAAAGCAACACTGTAAAGTTGACTGCTATCTCCTGCTGCATTTTCTGATACCAGGAAATGATGTCAGGGAGATAAAATAAATTTCAAACAAAAGGGTACCTGAACGGGTACCCTTTTATATTTCAGGGCTATGTGCAGATTCTTATGTTATCTTGTTCAATATTTATATTTTAGCCAGAAATAATTAAAAATCAAAGGATGAAATTTTGTTTCAGGTTGTTTGTTTGGATAATCATGCTGGCAGGCATATTACCGGCAGCAAAGGCACAAACAGCGTTTAAATTTGCGTTGGTAACTGATATTCACGTGGGTAGCAATAATGCGCTGGAAGACCTGCAACGCACAGTTGCGGATATTAACAGTAATCCTGACCTGGCTTTTGTGGTTATTTCAGGAGATATTACAGAGTTTGGCACAGATGCAGAGCTGCAACTGGCGAAAACAGTACTCGACAGCCTGCATAAGCCCTGGCATATTATCCCGGGAAATCATGATACCAAATGGTCTGAAAGCGGCGGCAATACTTTCCGCAAAGTATTCGGCAGCGAAACTTTTTCTTTTAAGTACGGTGGTTTCCGGTTTATCGGAACCAACTGTGGGCCTAATATGCGCATGGGTCCGGGACAGGTGCCGCGTGAGAATATTGTATGGCTGGACGGCATACTGAAAGAAAAAGATACCATTACACCGGTCATTTATATCAATCATTATCCGCAGAACGCGGATCTGAACAACTGGTATGAAGCCATCGACCGCCTGAAACAGCATAACATCCAGTTGATCCTCTGTGGCCACGGACATGCCAATCATACTTTTAATTTTGAAAATATTCCGGGCATTATGGGGCGCTCGAACCTTCGTGCAAAGGACAGCATAGGCGGTTATAACATTATTACCATAGCAGGCAGGAAAGCCGTTTTTGAAGAAAGAACACCTGTGGTGGGGAAGAACAGGCAATGGGCGGAAATACCCTTGCAAAGCCATGCGGCAAAGTATGACAGCATCCCATTCCCCCGGCCTTCCTATGCCATGAATGATTCTTTTCCGGGCGTAAAAATAAAATGGCAATACCAGGATAACAATGATATCGGCTCCGGTATGGCCATCTATAAAGATCTGATCATCTCTACCAATACCGCCGGTGAAGTATATGCATTGCAAAAAGGGAGCGGGAAAAAGAAATGGACTTTCCGCAGCGGTGGTAAAATATACGCCACGCCAGCGGTCTATGAACAGAAAGTGATCGTGGCATCTTCAGATCATTTTATTTACTGTCTCAATGCCGCTAACGGAAAACAGCTTTGGCGTTTTGCCACGGAGAAGCCGGTGGTGGCAAGTGCGCGGGTCACTAACGGTATCGCCTATATAGGCGCTTCTGACGGGCATTTCAGGGCAATATCGATCAATACCGGTAAACTGTTATGGGACTTCGCTGGTGTAAATGGATTTGTGGAAGACAAACCACTCTATTACCAGGGGAATATTTATTTCGGTAGCTGGGGCAATGATTTTTATGCGCTGGATGCTGCTACAGGTACTTTGAAATGGAAATGGAATAACGGCACCACCAACAGGATGTTTTCACCGGCTGCGTGTTTGCCGGTAGCGGCGCATAACAGGGTGTTTATTGTGGCGCCAGACAGGTATATGACGGCTTTTAACAGCGCCACCGGCGCCGTGATCTGGCGTAAATCAATACCGGATGTGCGGATGCGGGAATCACTGGGACAGTCGGCCGATAGCAGCCAGCTCTTTATAAAAACCATGGATGGCCAGCTATACGGCGTATCCGCTACTGCTGACAGCCTTCAGCTGATGTGGCGTTCCGCCATTGAAATGGGTTATGAACTGAATCCTGCATCACCGGTAGAACAGGGAAATGTGATATTCGTACCTACGCATGCAGGTGTGGTATATGCGGTTAACCGGAATGACTATACGCTGTTATGGAAATTTAAGTTGTCCAATTGCCTGGTGAACGCCGTATTACCGGCAGACAATAACCAGGTATTCATCAGTACCATGGACGGAAAACTGGCTTGTATCCAGTATAAATAACAACCGTGTCCGGTCAGTTTTGATCAATCCAATCAGCAATATAGGCTGCATCTTCCGGCCATGTTCGTTGTCCGGTTACAAAATGATTGCGGCCGGCAAATACTTTATAGGTAGTTACAGACCCATTTTGCTGTGAATACTTTTTGAAATTTGCATAATTGACAGCTGCCGGCATGATATGATCGGTATCGCCAGCCAGCAGGAGTAAAGGAGCATGTGGTTTTTTGAAGTCAACTTTTGCGGCACTCGTCAGGCCATCCCTGGAGATGAGTTTGGATTCCGGTATCGTAAACAGCTCATAGGCTTTGCGTTGTTCATCCAGCGGCATACCGTTAGTAAAGGCGTATTGCCACTGTTCAAACGACATCAGGAAAGATTTTTTAGCATCTGTGAACAGGCCCAGTGGTCCCCAGGTAGCTTTGAAGAAAGAGAAACTGAGCGGGATGATACCCAGTGGCGGTACAGAATGAATGGCAACACCGGCAGCAGCAAGGTTGCGCTGCAACAGCAGCTGCGTTAATAATCCCCCCATGGAATGCCCAATGAGTATAGGTTTTTCAGGTAGATCTTTAATGAAGTCTTCAAAATAAGCTGTTAGCTGCGCGAGACGTATAGACGCTATAGCTGCATCCGGTTGCCTGCTGCGTAATACCTGTGCAGGGGCATCTTTAAACGGCCATGCTGGCGCAAAAACGGTATACCCTTTGTTTTCAAAATACACCTTCCAGGGATCCCAGCTACTGTTGTGTACGAAGCAACCGGTAATAAATAAGACAGTTTTTGATTGAATGCTCTTCATTGTGTGTTTGTTTTATTATCAGAAAAAAATGTAGACTGTTTGAATACAGCACAAATTCCGATACACCACTTGAAAAACGTTAATCCGGTTTTATAACCGTGATAATTGTTGAAATAGTTTGGTGAGATGATGAAGGTGGATGGATCGCGTTTGTTGCATCCCCACTGGCTGATGTATAATAGTTACAGGGGTTTTGATTGACAGATTTCTACTAAGTTACTACTATCTGACGGGCTGTAAAAAAAAGATATTTTTTAGAAATTACTGCTATGCTATCGCAGTTGTTCAGGGTTGTTGCTGACTGAAATATTCTTTTAGGGTATGTTGTCCAAATGGGGGCGCTATCATATCCATGGAGATCACCGTCAGGGCAAATTCAACAGGGCCATAGGTTTTGCTGCTGGTAAACAATCTTAACAGGGAAAGGATCAAACGTCTTATCCAATGCGGGATATACGCGATTTTTACTTTCTTATGCAATACAGTAAACGCAATATGCGCTATTTCATGTTGGGTTAGAATCTCCCGTCCGCCTGCTTCAATTTCCAATGCCGGCTCCTGGATCGCGGCAACGCATACATTCGCCAGGTCTGCGCCATGGATAGGATTCATTTTTGCAGTACCTTTCCCGAATAAGTATACAGTCCCTTTTTTAGCCATGTCCAGGTATGCCGTCATGTCTGAGAAAAAGCCGGTAGGGCGGATAATACAATAATCCAATCCTGATTTTTTCAGCGCCTCAACAAACCTTTCTTTGGCAGCACAGATTTTTAAGTCGCGGAGTTCCGGTCCATGCAAAACAGCCACATAAATAAACTTTTTCACTCCGCTTTGCTGCGCTTCCTGCAACAGGTTGAGGTTTGCCTGGTAGTCTACATCCATATAGGTAAGGTGATCCTTTTGCCGGGTAATGCCTACGGAAGAAATGACTACATCTATATTATTGCAGCAACCGCGGATGGATGCCGGGGCTGTTATTGCGGCTTCTTTAACGGTAATCGCGGCGGGATCAATCACTTTAAGTGCGGCCTTGTTTCTCACCAGCACTGTGGTGGCATAGCCTTGCTTTACCAGCTCCTGAAGTATAAAATTGCCGAGGTAGCCGGTAGCTCCGGCTAATAGGATTCTTTTCACTTGTTGTCATTTAAAAATACAGCCGCCATTTCTGCTGTCAAATATAATATAAATCATACCGTACTCGTAGCAGCGCCGGCCGTTGATCTTCATCGCCGGTTTTGAAATGCTACGCATTTATTGAATTTATAGTAACTTAATGATGTTAAAAAGACACACGACCGGGATTAAAAAAAATGACTATGCTAAGGACAGAAGTAATTATTGGCGTAAAAGATGTTAAAAAAAGCAGTGAATGGTATCGGCAGCTGTTAAACTGTATAAGTAAACATGGCGGCGATACATTTGAAATTTTGGCGGATGAAGATGATACAGTCATTTTATGTTTGCATAAATGGGGGGAACACGATCATCCAACAATGACGGATACACGGGTACAACCAGGTAACGGCCTTATTCTATATTTCCGGGTGAGTGAACTGGACAAAATCTGGGAAAATGCAAAGCGTTTAAATGTACATGTTGAAGCGCCGCCGCATTTAAATACCAATTCAGGGCAACAGGAATTTTCTTTGAGAGATATGGATGGTTACTATATTACCATTTCTTTGTAAAAGATATTAATTTACAACCTAACATACAGGTACTATGAGACTGCTATTTGCAATCACGTTTATATTATTTATTTCAACGCCATCTGTAAGCTTCGGGCACCTGGAACATGTTGGAGAGCGCAGTTTCCACAAGAAACCCATATTGACCGGTGCCGACCAGGTGGCGGCATACCTGCCTTATTTAAAAGGTAAAAGGGTGGGGATGCTGGTGAACCAAACTTCTATCATTGGCAATAAATTGAGTGTAGATAGTTTGCGTACACTGGGCGTGGATATTAAAATAATTTTCGGGCCTGAACACGGATTCCGCTCAAATGCCAGCAACGGCGCCAAAGTGGTCGACGAGATAGACGCTGAAACAGGCATACCCATCATCTCATTATATGGTCAGAAAAGAAAGCCTTCCAAAAAAGATATGGATGCTATTGACATCATGATCTTCGACATCCAGGATGTGGGTTGCCGCTTCTTTACAAATATCAACACGCTCTATGATGTAATGGAAGCCTGTACAGAGTTTGGAAAAACGTTAATCATTCTGGATCGCCCCGATCCGAATGGGTTTGTGGATGGGCCGATATTGGATATGAAGCTTAAATCAGGCATCGGCAAGTTTCCCATCCCTATTACCCACGGTATGACAATCGGTGAATTTGCGCAGATGATAAATGGAGAAGGATGGCTTCCCGGAAAAGCGAAATGCCCGATCAAAGTTATCCCGGTAAAAAACTATTCCCATGATATGGATTATACGTTACCGGTACACGTCTCTCCAAATCTGAATACCCAGCAATCCGTTTTACTTTATCCGTCGCTATGTTTATTTGAAGGTACTATTATCAGCCAGGGCAGGGGCACATACATGCCTTTTACTGTTTTAGGCAACCCTGATTTAAAAGGTCTCTATAAATTCTCCTTTACACCCGTAAGCATACCGGGCAAGTCGGAAGCGCCTTTGCATCAGAACAAGGTTTGCTACGGACTGGATCTGAGAAATTATAACACGGCCGGTATCCGCAAAGCCGGAAAAATTAATATTCAATGGATGATGGAGATGTATAAAGCTTATCCATTCAAAGAAAAATTCTTTGATTCCAGGCAAAGCAAAGCAATGGGAGATATCAACAAACTGGCAGGAACTACTTTGTTTAAAGAACAGATCATAGCAGGTAAGAGTGAAGTAGAAATCCGTAAGAGCTGGGAACCGGGATTAAGTGAATATAAACAGATGCGGAAGCAGTATTTGTTGTATCCTTAAGCACAGAAAAATACCTGTAAACACCCCTATTTCTTATGCAACCCTCACAACACGCATCCGGACAAAAAACAGCTGCTATAGCTTCTAAAGCTACGGCCAACGACATGGAAAGCCGCAACGGTATTAGTATGCCGGCTCCTGTTCAGCGGGTGAAGATCAAGTTGAAAAATGAAGACAAACATTTGCTGGACAAGCTGCGTGATGTGCCGGTTGTCAATGCCGGTGGTCAAACCTTAAATGATCCTTCAGGTGTGGGGACTTTGCATGAGATCGGAATCGATGAGAATATCATCTTTGAAGGTCATGGTTATTACGATAATCCTTTCTGGGGTGAGAAGAAGGTCGTGGAGCAGGGAGGGATACCACCGGACAAACTGGCGAAACTGGCGCGGGATGTACCAAAGCCAAAGAACTGGACAGGGCATATTATTTTGCTGGGCTGTACTACCGGGGATATTACTGAACAGGTTTCCATTGAATATTACAAGCTCACAAAATCGGCTGTAAAAGTAATTGGTACGCAGAAAAATATCAAGGTGGGTACAGGCTGGGATGATGTGAGCTTTGTAGGAACAGATTGGGAAGCCTATCCTGGAAAGACACCACCTGCCGATCTGGCTTTTGTGCGCGAATTGCTGGCCGTTACAAGGGCTTTCTGGCCGAGGGTAATGGAATTGATAGCGGTTATCTCGCAGCTGAATGAACTAAAGGAAAACATTAAAGTTTATTTAGCGACAGAGGTGCGTGATAAAAAGATATTTGAAGATAGCGGCTTCCGGCGTGATTTCAAAACGACAACGAGCAATGTTACCACCCTTTTTGCACAGGCAGAAAACATAATAAAGATAGATGTTACCAGCAGAAATCACCAGGTGGGTGGTAAGCAGTATGGTTATAATGAACGTAAGCAATTACATGACTGGATGGTGGATACAATGGATGAACTCAGGAAGATCACCTGTTTTACAATGCCCGACCAGGTGCTCTTTTCAATTAATATAGCAAAGGGAAATATAGATGATAGAGGCGTGGCGATTACGGCTTACCTGGACCTGGCAAAACAGGTGGATGATGCCAGTAATGCCGTGGATATCCTCGTCGCGCAGGGAAGCCCCGTGTGGCACAAGCTTCTCAGCTATTTTTTAGGTTTGGGCCTGAAAAAAATTGATCTTGCTAATCCTGCTGAAGCTGTACATAAGAAAAAAGGTCCGCAGGAAAGTTTTTGGGGTACTAAATGGATTGACGTAACTTGAGTATAGTAAATCCTCCCCTCAGGGATTATCTTATTTAAATAGTTTTTTGATACTATCCGCTTATTTATGCAACCACGCAGCCCTTCAAAAGAACCTAACCGCCGGGTAGATGTTTCTGCCGCCAATCATGCAGGAACAAACGGTGTCGCTATCCAGTTAAAAGGAGGCTTATTGCCTACCAGTGCAGCCATGACGGCCATCTCTTCCAAAGGGTTGTTAACAGCCGTTATCAGTAATACAAAAACTTATGAAGATATCGTTGACAGCGTAGCTGAATACCATAGTAATGCATTACCCGCTACAGAGTACGGCCGGCAATTGGTGAAGCTGCAAAGTATAGATCAGCAGATCAGTACCTGGGAAGGAAAACATGGACCAGTGACCCAGGCGGTAGTACCGCGGGCTTTGCTGGGACTAAGTGATACGGATAAACGAAGACAGGTACTCTCCAATATGCGGCAACAGGTAGTACTGGAAAGTCAGGCTGTAAAAGATCAGGGACACCTGGCCGCCACTGCTGAGCACCAGGCAGACCGCGCTGCGCTGACACAACACGTGACTGATGCCCTGGGCACCAATGACCGGCGACTGAGAAATTCAGCGGAATGGATTCTCACCGCTCATAAAACACAGTTGTTTGCTATTACGCCCACAGGTGATTCATATGCCCGTCTGCTCAGGGCCGGAAAAGATCCAGCGAAAGACGAAGCCTTTTTCCCACCCGGAACGGGAGGCGCTGGTGACATCACTGCTGCGGCACTTACTTACAACAAAAATGATCTTACTGATAACAGTAATATTAATTTATATAATAATGGTAAAATAACCGGTGGGTGGAATAATCCCGGATACGTAGCCGTTACCAAAGCTTCATCAAAATCCAGAGACGCCATATGGGAAGTTATCCGACATGAGGTGCAGCATGATGCTGATAAACATAAAGGCAGAGAAGCATTTGCTGGTCTCCGCCAGACCGGAGAGGCTTTTGATACACTTGGCATCACCCACAAAGATATTGACGACATGGTTGCTGGTGGGGCACAACAACTTGCTACCTATCAGCAGTTGATGCTTTCACTGGGAGGGAAACCGCAGGTGCTGGCTGCCGTGAATGCTGCAAAGGTGGAGGGAGCCAGGGCGATGGCAGAAGTTAACCTTTCCAAGTATAAAACAGAATATCGTGCTTATTCTTACCAGGAAGGAGATATGCCCGGTGCCTATGCTGCCCTTGATAACAGCGTACAAAACAGACCATACGGAGCGCATAATTTTTCAGAACGGCAACTGGCCATCTTCCGGCATATTTATGATGGCTATGGTCATACTAAAAAAGGCTGGGATGAAAATGTAACACTGGCCAGCGGAGTCACCTTCCAGCAGGCAGTAGTCAATTACTGGAACCCGGATAATGAAGGGGCGAATAAATACAATTCTGCCCGTATAGATGATTTTTACCTGGCATTGGATCAGCTGGGAGCAAAAGAAGCACTTACAGGTACAGAAACTAAACACAACCTTGATGCGGCACCTGTTAGCGCAGCTGGTAAAGAACATGATGTTGCCAGCGTGGGCGTGGTCGCTTTAATGAATGTTGCGGCCCAACTCACCAAAGAAGATGCAAATTACCTGCTGCACGAATCACCGCTTTATACGAATAAAATCAACAGCCACCTGGATGATCCTGCCAAACAACAGGTAATAGCCAGGATCACTCAAATTGCTAATTCCTGATTTATGTTTGATACATCCAAAGAACACAAAAGTACAGCACAACGATCCGCTCAGGACCGTGATGGTGCCAATGGGATTGCCATCCAGGCGCCCATACAGCAAAAGCCGGAAGAAGAACTGCAAGCCAAATCCGCGATGCAGTTAAAATCAATGGAAGAAGAACAACTTCCCCTGCAAGGAAAATTTGTAGTGCAACGTGCAAAAAATGAAGGAATGCCTGACCAGCTGCAAAGCGGGATCGCCCATCTTTCCGGCATGGATATCTCCAATGTAAACGTGCACTATAACTCCGCCAAACCCGCGCAGCTCAATGCCTATGCGTATGCACAAGGCAATGATATCCACCTGGGACCCGGCCAGGAAAAGCACCTGCCGCACGAAGCGTGGCATGTGGTACAGCAACGGCAGGGAAGGGTACAGCCTACCATGCAAATGAAACAGGGCGTACCGGTAAATGATGACCCGGGCCTGGAACAGGAAGCGGACAACATGGGCGCACAGGCCATGAACGTGAGTAATATCAAGGAATGATACTAGTTGCTCATCGTCTTACCTTCTTTACTGAACTCTTTCCGTATACCTGCCTGTACATCCTGAAGTAAAATGGTTTTATCCCCGCGTTTCAGCGCCATCAGGCAGCTGTAGCGGGTTACATTGATAATGCTTCCCCCGGCCATCTCATATTTGCCGGCAATATCTTTCAGGTTTAATTTTTCTTCCAGTTGTAAATGCGTAGGAAAAGCCTGTTCCCATAAACGGAGCCGCTGCTCCGGACCCGGTACCGCAAAATAGATCATCGATTGAAACCGGCGGCTGAAAGCATCGTCGATATTCGCTTTCATGTTAGTCGCCAGGATAACCATACCCGGAAAATCTTCAATACGCTGCAACAGGTACGCCACTTCCTGGTTGGCATAACGGTCATGGGACGACGATGTTTGGGTACGTTTACCAAACAACGCATCCGCTTCATCAAAAAATAAGATCCACTGCTGATTAGCTGCCCTGTCAAATACCTGCGCTAAATTTTTCTCTGTTTCTCCTACAAATTTTGAAACAATGAGAGACAGATCAACACGGTATACATCCAGGTTGAATGTTTTGCCCAGCAAGCTGGCGGTGAGCGATTTTCCCGTTCCCGGCGGACCATAAAACAAGCTGCGGTAACCCGGTTTTATTTTACGTTTCATCCCCCAGTCGTGCAGGAGTGTCTGCCCATGTTCTATCCAGGTGCGCATCTCTGCTACTTCTTCCATTGCATGCGCTTCCAGTACAAGATCATCCCATTCCAGGCTTGTTTCTATCCGTTTGGCGGGGAAGTGGATGTTATAATCCGGCTGGTGCGTGACGCCTTGTGTAAACAGGCTGAGATATTCCGGTGCCAGGCTCAGGGTGCCGCTCAATAAAGGTTCTTCAGCAGATGCAGGTATCAGTTTCAGGATCTGATGTTTGGCAAAGAAATGATCCGGGCCAAAAAGGGTAACTAATGCAAAACGTTGTTGCAGGTTGTTGGTCGCCAGCAGGAAAGCCGCTGTTTCGCCTGTTGGTAAAAAGCCGCTGTGGTGCTGTCCTTTGATGCCGCCAAATTCAGTAAAGCCCCGGTCGTACGTAGCATTTTTTATATAGAAGATGTCCAGCAGCTGTGGCCGGATATGCGGAATGAGCGCCAGCAACAATATGATCCGCTCTGCGCCATCCATACTGTAATGCTGTACGATCTGCGCATACACGGATGTGTCTTTGCTCAGATCGGGCGGCGCCGGATCTTCCACAGCGGTTTCACCAAAATATTGTTGCATGCGTGCAGCGGCCAGTAGCCGGAACCATTCCAGTTCTTCCTGTAGTGTGGCGGCATTGGCCGCCATTAACTGTGTACCCATTCTGTATATAACGTTTTTTCCATCCAGGGGGTTTTGATCATACCTATTCCCCAGGGTAATGTTTGCAAAATCATATCGTATCCTCTTTGCTCTACCCGTAGCCACCAGTCATCGTCTTTTTGCCACAAGGCGCCTTCCCGCTGCAGGAAGGCGGCCTGAAAGCCTTCTATAGAAGAGTTATTCATCTTATCCCAACGTTGCAGCACTACCTGCAACAGTTCTGTACATAGCTGCTTTTCTTCCGCTGTCAGCAGCATGACGGCCGGTACCGGCTCTTTCAGGGGAAGGTTGCAAAGGATCTTGTTGAGTGCCAGCTCATGTTCGGGATGTTCCTCTTTTCCATTTACCATGTATTGCAGGACATGCACGGCTCGGTGTTGCGCTTCCCGGTTGACAAACCCCTCTTCATTAAGCAGACCAATTCTTTTAAAGCCATAGGCGAGAAAGGGATGAAGGATGATCAGCCCTGCGTTGCCGGTATAAATGGTATCCAGCGATACCGTTTTTACTTCAGTCCGTGGAGCTGTTTCTTCCGGCACGGGCTGTGGTAGCCGTTTTGCATCCGCTGACACTGATGCAGTGGCCGGAGGAATCAGTGAGCGGTCTTTTTCGTATATGCTTTCCCGTAACAGCACGCGGTGGCGGTTGCCCGTTACATGCGCCGTGGCCTGTTGCCGTAATACCGGTAACAGCTGCCACAAATTAGTATAAGATAAGGCCGTTACACGGTCTGATGTAACAGAAAGCCGGGTGATAAAACTGTCGGCTATTGCCGGGGCTGTGGTAACAATAAATGTAAGGAACGAGGCGGCATAATGCTGCACATCGTACACATAGATATGCCCACCCAACAGCAACAGGTGAAATCGCCGGAAGGCGAGTTGAAGGGCTGCTTTTTCCTGGCTGCCGGAAAGTTGGGCGGCAAACAACTGCTGCAACTCACGCAGCGCATCCCTGGTGTTGCCGGTCCAGCCTACCGGCGCATCCTGCATCAGATCCAGGAAGGTATCATCATCCAGGTGCTGTGCCATTTGTTGTACCAGCGCAGGATGTTGTAAGATCTTGCTGTAAAATGATTTCCTTTCCTGTTGGCTGCGCTGCTTATAAAAACGAATGGCTTCCCGCAGACCGGTTATGCCACCGTGAACATGATGCTCCGATGTTTCCTGCAAGAGCAGCAGGCTGTCGCGGATGGCATATGTATCCAGGCTTTCCCGGATATGACTTTCAGGGATACCGGCATGAAAAGAGAACAAGCTGTATACCTGTAGCCTGGCTGCCAGGTGTTGGCGGTAGTTGGTAAACAACTGGTGCAGGATAGCAGGAGCTGCTTTAAATAATAAAATAACCGCTGCTTTAATGAGTGCATGGGTAGCAGATAATGTCATGCTACCCAGTTCTTCCGGTAAACGATAGCGTGTAAGGTATACCGTTAGTAACCGCCTTGCCTCTTCCTGTACCGTGATCCTTTTATCTTCCGTAGTAATAGCGGCATACTGTTGCATGCGTTGCAGTAAGGAGCGGGCGGCTATTAATGGCCGCTGACCGCTGCTGGTAGTTGTTGCCAGTTGCGGTTGGGCAGCGGTGATTTTTTCCAGCAATGCCTGTAGTGTTACAGTATCGGCTTCCTGCCAGGTGAGGAGTTCCGGGAGATGACTGATCCATTCCTGCAAATCGTCGGCCAACTGCGTACTGCCGGACAGATGACTTACGGCTGGCAGCAATTGCTGTAACAAGAAATGCATCACATGCGGCGCGGCGGTGGCAGATAAGGGCCAGCCGGGCATCAACAGGTGTTGTAGCAAAGCCTGTTTGTTTACCCGGCGGTAACGGGTGGCTGCCAATGATTGCCAGAGCGCCTGCAATACCAGTTGCTCCGGTGTGTACACGCTAGCTGGCAACAGCAGGTGTATGGCAGACAAGAGGCTATAAAGATTGTCATATACTTCTTCGGCGGCCGTATCCATGCCTGTGTGCCGCAGGAGGCGGAAGAAAACCGGCGCGCTTACACCTGTTATCAATCGTTGCATGGCGGCAGGAATGGTGCCTGCATATTCCAGTATGGTCAATGTTTGTTCGGGATGCTGCGTCGCCAGTTGTTCCAGTAAACTATTCAGTGAATAATGCGCATACTTTTTTCCCCACCAGGAGATACTCCCATATGTAAGAAGATGAAGGATCACATCCCGCAGAAGAACGTGACGGGCCCCTGGTATTACCAGTTGCGTTGTAGCATTGGCAGCGATGGTATCATCTGCCCAAATTTTTATCTCCTGTAAATGCACATCTCTTTTTACGATTACATCAGCTGCCTGTACGAGGCTGGTCCACCGGGACGCGGCGTTGTGTTGCTGCAATACCGTTTGTAATAACTGTTTTAAAGCATTGCCGGCATGATGACCGGTATAGGCGAGCATGTCCTGCAAAGTGGCGACGGAAATGGAAGGCGCCCACCACGGAATGGAGCCGTAAAGCAGGTAATAGCGGAGGATGCTGATCTGTTCACCGGTATCATTCATTATATTTTTATGCGCATGCTGGTGGTGAAGAAATGATTTCCGTTGTTCTTTTCCAAACAATTCTTCATATAAATTTTTTATAAAACCGCCTGCACTGGCATCGGGAAGATCTGCGGTATAAAAGGCGAGGGCTTCGTAAAACAGCTCCAGCAGCGTTTCATAGGAGAGATTAAAGTTCCGCGCCATCCGGGTGAGGTTACTGCGTACAAACTGTTTCCGGTTGAAGTTAGTACCGCTTTCCACTACCAGGTAAGCCAGGATAAATAACCACACTGCTTTTTCCAGCTCACTTGTTTCTGTATGTAATACCTGCTGCTGTTGTTGTATTTGTAGGATCTCCCGGCTGTAGGCGATGATAAACAAGGCTTCTGATGGCTCCAGTACCTGTACAATGGCATGGAGTATGGAAATGTTGAATTGCAACACCATACGCTCACGCACATACGCATTTTGGGCGATGCTGCGGAGGAAGCCCGCCAGCCGGGCCGGTGACGTCTTCGCGAGGTGCAGCATCACCTCGCCCGGTTGCCTGCGTTCGTTGGTAGTGGCCCACCAGGGCATGATACCGTGGAACAGGAAAAAGGTCATCAGTTCAAATAACCGGTCATCTCCCTTGCGGATGGTGACGTCGCCGGCGATGTTGTGCTGTGTGTTGGTATAGCCATTGTGGAGGAGATCTGTCAGTACTTTTTCCAATGCCGCCATAATCCGTGGGGGCATTTCCGTTGCTATATCCTTCAGGGGAATGGTGCCGATGTCCAGCACCAGCGTATCCATCACGGCCATCATATCTTCCGGGATCAGTTGTTGCAGCAATTGATGGGTATCAGGTGTAATGCTGTTGTGAAAAAGCATACTTACCTGGTCCTGGAGTGCAAATGCCCTTTTCCTGGAATCAAACTGTACATCAAAACTGTATCGTTGAATGATATGTGCGGTCATTATTCAGGGATCAGGAGGTCTTTAAATAGCGGATCTTTTACCAGTAAGCTGATGAGTGCATGGGCTGCTGGCCGCGCATGTTCCCTTTCCTGCATGGCTTTGAGCCAGCGGAAGTAGTGGGCTTCAAAATCATGCATGGCGGCAATCCCCAGCCATTTAAAGTGCAGGTGAAATTGTACCGCCGTATGTTCCCGGATCAATTCTTCTGTAAAACTCCTGAACTCCGGATGTTGGAAACGGGCAGGCCAGGAAGGAAATATAATGCTCATCCCGAATTTGAAAAAATCTTCATGGAGCATCTGTGTATCCGCATGTTTAACGTAAAGGGCTATACGCGCATATTGCTGCTGGTCTGCTGCCAGCCGGCTGATCTGCCAGCGTATATTTTCCATGGCCATCGCCGCATCGTCTTTATGCGTAGGGTGTGCGAAATGCGCTGCTGTCAGTACTTCGGGCGTATCGTCCCGGTAAAAATAAAGTTTGTAATGTGGTTGCAGCATTTGCCAGTTATCTGCCGGTGATTGCCCATCCATAGCTGCGGCCAGTTTTAGCAGTTCCTGCAACTGTGTTTCCCGTTCTTCCAGCCGGCACCATTGGGCATGTTGCAGGAGTATTTTACCTTCCCGTGTATATATCCGGTAACCATAGCTGCGTTCCTGGTAGGCGGGCTTCAGCAACAGGTGTTCCAGTAAATAGTAACCTTCCGAGTCAATGCTTATTTGTTTCAGGTGCCGGATCAGTTCCCGCAGCGATCTTACTGCCTGCCGCAATGTTTTTTCGGTAGTCACTACCTGCCACAACTCATGGGCGGTGTGCCGGTAGAGTACGAGATAAAGATCCCTTTCGGCATCGCGCACAATCCGGTAGTTGCTGGTATCCAGCCCGAAACGCAGCAGGGATACAGATTGCCGTCCGAAGTCATATTTCCTGCCATCGGTAGTAATGCCCTCGCCACCTGTTATATTTACTTTGAGTACTTCATCTTTTACTTTGTATTTCTTTACCAGGTGCACCTGCACATGATGTGACGCCTGCTTGCCCACCGCCACTTTCCAGTGACCGGCATCAAAAACGGCTGTCAGTCTTCTGCGCTTTTCTATCCGGATATGCAGCATCTTGTTCAGGATCTGTTCATAGCCGGAAAGTGGAGCATCATTAAAAATATCTTCCCGGTAGTTAAAAGAGCGAGTCCGGTTGGCACTGAGCGTAGGGATGTGTTGTACGATGTCCGCTTTCCATTCCAGCTCTGTGCTGATCCTTTTTTTATGTGATGCGTCATCGCCGTAAATATGTTCATAAAACGTGACGGGGTATTTAATCAGTACGATATTGAAGCGTGCCAGCAGGTGGTCAAGTACGCGGTGTTTGCGCTCCTGGTATAGTTTATCAGACTCTGTGATGACCTGCAATTTTTTCATATATCCGTTACCGGTATCTGCGGTAAATGATTCCCATGATGGCTGCGGACTGTTATCAGTAAAGGCTTTTAGCAGCTGTGCCACATGGGGAACGGCATACAACGGTTGTGTGGCATAGGTGAAAGGTGGCGTGTCCTGCAGGAAAGGAGAGAAGAAAGAGCCCATGCTGTTCAGCTGTGCAAGGTAGTTGGCCAGCAACTGTTCAAAGAAAAGAAGATAGGCTTTGAGCTGCCTTGCCTGTGCCTTCCGGCTTTCATGCGCCGCTTTTTCCAGGCCGTATCTCCCGATGCCGTAAATAGCCGGGAAGTGATGCTGCATGGAATAGTATTTGTCAATATGCCGGTACTTGCCCTTCATCGGTTTGGCCTTTTCCGAGTTACGGTGACCAGAAAATTTTCTGCGGGCCACTACTTTTACCTGCTGATACATATTCTGGAAAGAGGCGTCTTTCAGGTTATATTCATGTTTATCACTGGAAATTTTTATTTCATGTTTTTCATTCATCATTTGCAGGAAAGGATAATGTCCTTCTTTGATGAAAAGTGGTTTGCTGTTGTATTGACCGTCTTCCCCCGCCAGGTAGATCGATTTTACTTTCATCACGCCGGGCACTTCCATGATGGCTTTCAGCAGATCAGCAGGATCTGCTGAAAGTTTTCTTCCATGCAGGTCGCTGTTCATCACAAATCCTTTTTTCAGTAATGGGCCCGCATATATTTCTTCCGACGTATAGCCGTTGAGTTGCATTTCTGCGGCAGATAAAAACCGGACAGGCGGATGCAGCACCAGCTCAAAAGTGTTGCACATGTTGGCTAATATTTCCATCGGGTCCTGGCGGCTGTCCACAAATATTTCTGTTCTGATAAATATTTCCTGTGGCTGTAGTACGATAGCGTCTTCAAAATTTTCACCGATGTTCCGGTATGATTGCAGGCAATGATCCACCCGGTCAGCAATCGTTTTTATGATGGTTTGGTTGTGGATCATATCCTCGGCAAGTGTATCTTCTACCTGTATAAATACGCGGTACACACCTTTGGCACAGCCGGATGGCTGCCAGGTCTGCACGGGTTCTATCCAGATGTTTTCTATCTCCTCTATTTCGTCCAGCACCTGCTTGCGGTAATCATTTACGGTAACGGGCGACGTAGTGAGGATGGCAGCTTGCTGGTAAAAAGCATGCTGTAAAGGATCAATATTGCTTTTTACATCCGCCAGTATTTCTGCTATCGGGAAAGCCGTTCTGTAACCGGCATCGGTGATGGCAAAACACAGCTGTTCCAGGATCGTTACACCGGGATCATGCTGGTTGTAATCGGTCCATACGTGGCCGCAAAGCTGCTGTATCCGTGTAATGGCTTCTTTCAACAAGCCTTCATAATTCAGTGCAAGCGCCGCCGGTTTATCTCTTTCTATCTGAACGGGTGTATCTGCCATGGTTCCTTTATTGATACCGGTTAATGCTGATAATATTCCTTTGGCATAATCTTTTCGTCGCACCAGAGCCGGGTGATGTTATAATAAATGTCTACTCCCGGGCCGTAGTTGCTGTTGGTACGTATTTGCAGCGCATATTTATGGGTACCGCCTTTCCACCTCATTTTGATCTTGTTCCAGCAGAATCCGTAATAGGCACAGCTTTGACGGATCTTGTTGTGTGCGCCGCCGAAGGCACTTAATGCGGTAGCGTGCATGATGGCGATTTTTCCGGTACCGGTTTTACCCGTTCTTGCCATCACTTCAAAAGCCTGGCAATAGTCGAGATCTTCGAGTACGGAATGCCACTTATTATCTGCCGGCACGGTCCCTTCTTTGAAGGTGCCCATGCGTCCCTGCATACCGGTAAAACCATTGATATCCACTTTGTAACGGGGATCACATTTTTTGCCGATACCCATGCTACCATTCATGTGAAAGAAGAAACTATTCTCCTGTTGCGTAGCCTTATCTTTGCTGCTATTGGGTTGTAGCCGGAATCCAGGAAGCTCCTGTTCATCTTTTTCCATCCGGAAAAAAGGTTCCAGGTCGTCTATAGCACGATAAAAAGATACCAGCCTTTTTGAATTGCCCAATGACGAAACACGCAGACCATTATCTTCATCTTTGGAAAATCCATCTTCCTGTTTGTTGATAGTGGAATCAATCAGGTGGCCAAAATGATTTTCGGTTGGCATAATGCCGTTCCGGAAATATTGTTTGAGCTCTTCCCGTCCGTATACTTTTTTGTTTTGTTGAGCGTCCATCTGTCAGGAAATTATTTTAGTGAGATATATTTTTAGTGAGATAAAGCGGAAGATCATGGCGGTATCATGGAGATGGTCAGCATCTCTTCGTCTGTAGCATGATTCGTATGCGGAGCATCTTTCACCGCAACCGGATGATCATTACCTATGATTAATTCATTGCTGATCTGTAGTGCATTGATCCCTAATGGCTCCGCCACTTTATACTCCGGCGTTTCCAGTATGGTAATATGATGCTCCTGCGAAGGAATCAGCACTGCCTGTGGAATGGAAGGGTTGATCATCTGGAGATCATTGACCGCCGTATCCGTAATGAATGCCTTGATGGCATCTGTTGCGGGGTCTATGGAATAATAAAAATGCACCAGCGAAAAGCCGGTGATATAATCCACATAGGATTGCTTGTTAATGAAGTTGAGCAGTTCCGATTTATACAGCGTACTACCTACTTTCAAATGGGAAGAAGGATCAAAAAGCCAGGGGCAGAGATACTTCTGTATATCCAGGTGCAGCTGCCGGAGATAACTGTTCCGGTTATGGCCCGTCTGCTCTTTAAACCGGATGCTGCACACCACTTTTATTCTTTCATACACCGGGTTACGGATAGCTACTTTTACAAAAGGCGAGATGCAGGGTTCTATAAAGGCTTTGATCCGGCAAAGGGTATCCAGGTTTACTTTTGGCTCTGTGGAAATAAATAGCCCGTTATCAGACTGACGGGGCACTACAATTACACTGATGTCTTCCCCGTTTGTTTGCTGCGGGGCACAGATACATTTTACGATCAGTATTTCCGGGAAAGCTTGCAGCAGTACCTGTGCAATATCAAGTGCGGTGACCGGTCTTTGTTTATGCCGCAACCTTTCACTGGTGCGGGCGTAGTATTTTTTTTCAGACTCCGCTTTGCTGCCGCCAAAAGAAGGAAACAACTGCCAGATAGCCTGAATGGTGCGCATATCTTTCTGCACATTTTTGATGGTCAATGGCGGAATAGAAAGAATTTTCTCCATGGATGTTCCGGCTTCATCCAGGATACGCGCGGCGGTTACGGCGTTGGGGAAGATGCCCAGCACCCTTGGCGTAATACATCCGTTGTTGGGCGTACTGATCCTGATCCACCACAGTTCGGACGACATAATAGTATTGTTCCTGTTGATATCCGCCGGGACACTGATCTTTGCAATGCCGCTTCTGGACAGGTTATTGGTATTGTCCGACAACAGTTGTGTACTTTCAAAAGGACACCATTTATTGTCGGCCAGGTAGCTCCATTTTATGGTAGTCAGGTTAGTAGTGGTATCGCTGTACTGTTTATCTTCCAACTGGAAAAGTAAAGCAAGTTCTTTACCTGGTATCAGTTGATTGAAACCGATATAGAGATGACCGGCATTGCTGAATACCGGCAACAGCGGGAAATAATTGATCCCTCTTCCGGGATAGATCTCTTCCTGCCCGAAGGCGCTGAAATGATGCACTTCCAGTCCTTCATCCCGGTTGGACGACCGCACCGGCTTTACAGATTCCGAATGTACAAGCGTATAACTGATCTGGATTGATTTTACGCTGGGCACATACGGTAGATTGGGAAGTGGCTTTTTCCGGGAAGGATGTTTGGCGTTGAACTGGATGATGTCGGGGAAGATGAGGGGATAACGGAGATGCCCAAACGCTTCCGACGGAGTGGCTAGCTCCAGCCGCACCGTGCCTTCTTTGTAAGTATTGTTGCCCTGCTTTTCATCCTTCGCCATTTTCATCGCATTGGGGAAACTGATCTTGTGAAAGTCTGCATTACCAATCACGGTAGTATCATCAAGATGCAGATCACCTTCTTTATCGCGATAGGTTTGAAACAGCGGGAATAATTGTTGATCACCGTTGTCAGGAAGAAACTGCCCGTTATTAATACTGCTGATGCCTACTTTATAGGCATCGGTAGTCATCCCGGCCTGGTAAGCGGCGTAATAGCTGTCAAACCCGTTAATATCTTTCGGGAGGTCCAGCCATTCCAGGTTGATACTAAAATCGCGGGTATATTTATTGAAGATGTTGGTATCACAAATATCCAGGTAGGAGCCCACTACAGGCATGGAGCCAAACATGCGGAAGGCATGGGCTGCATTGGCTTCTCCGATGTTGTTGCTCAGTTTTACGGAATGGTAGCCATCTACGTTAGCCGTTACCGTTACCCGTTCCAGTACCAGGTAACGGAGAAAGGAATAGGGATGATGAAAGCTGTTATTATTGAGCAATATTTTGAGCAAAGGCAGGCTGGACGCGATGTTGTCGCCATGCACCTCTTCCTTGTAGGTGCTGGATGCTTCCGCATTCATATGCAGGATGAAATTAATCGCAATGGCATTATCTGCCTGTTCTACGGCGCTGCTGCGCACATTGTAGTATTGAACAGGCGTCCAGGTTTTTGCAGTGGTATAGTAGAGCAGAAATGCGGCAGACAATAATTCGTTCGTGATAACAGGCACACTTCTTTTGGCGGCCACCGCATAATTGTTGATATAACTTTTGAAGATGGAGAAGGTAGCGGGAGTGAAGTGCAGTTTTACCTGTACTTCCCGGTGGCCTTCGGTCAGGTATAATGCCGGCGATCCGATGAGAAACCCCAGGGAGGAGTTGTCCATCGTGCGCATGGCCTGTGACAGGTCGTGCTGGTCTTCACCCAGCAGCGGCCAGGTAAGGGGTGGCGTTGTGAGTTTGGCGTAAGCAGCCGGTGGTATAACGGCATGGGTGGCGCTATATACTTCTGCTTCAAAGATATCATCAGATTGGAGGGGACGTGCCGCAATCTGCAGGTACCTGCTGACGTATAAGGTATGCATGGCCATGATACGGGCAGGATGCACCGTGAGTTGTTCCAGCAACTGGTATTTCAGCGGCTCCTTATCCACCGCATTGGCTGCCAGTAATATTTCTCCTGCTTCAATGGTTAGTTTAGTTATCTGCGGTGCGGGTTCCACCAGGATATGCACCTGGTCGGGCACGGCATGAAGTTGTTGTATGCCCAGTATTTCCCGGAAATAATAGTCGAGATGCCTTTTTGGCAATTCATTGATCTGTGTTTGCAGGTGTTTGTATAACTCTGTAAAAGTAACCAGTAGCCCCATGTGGGGTTCATGCTCCCGGACGGTCAGCTGTTTGTTCAGATAATAACCGGAGGCGCTGGATATCTGGTAAAATTTGCTACGGAGGGTATCATATATTTCATTCAGGGAATAAAATCCTTTGAATACTTCCGTTCCTTCATCCGTATTGCGGAAGGAGCGGGGAAAGAGTTGCAGTAGGTCGGGCGTTACCTGTGGTGACCGTAAAGTAGTTTGTTGTGCAGGTTGATCGGGAAAAAGACTGGCGGCCTGTAACTCAAAGCGGTAAAGCTTGTCGACTTCTTCTTCCACCGCATTTATCATCTGCTGGGTATAAGATTGAAGAATGAATTTTTTATCTGCCAGCGATAATTGCTGCAACACGTTCATGAGTACAATCGCCATATCATACAACAGCGTAAAGAAGCGGGCCGTATGCAGGCGCAGGGGTGTATCTTCTTCTGTATTACCCATGGCTTCGCGTATGCGCAGGTATTCTTCTTCATAGGCAGTAAATTCAAGATTGGATGCGATGATCAGCATCACCACGAGGTCTGCATAAAAAAAATCCTGCCAGTCGCCATCGGGTTTATCTTCGGAATTGTAAAAGTTAAACTGATCCGACAACGCCGCCAGTTGCGCCAGTAGGTCGAAGGTGCTTCTGTCATCCACTTTCACATAGTCAGGACGCAGCGCATCCAGTTGTCTTTCAAACTGGCTGATACCATCCTGGATATTTTCAAAATAATTACTCATTACTGCTGATATTGGTACCCTCCAGGTAATAAAAGGGATACACCATGTTATGCCTGGTATTGGTAGCAATGATACCGTAGGTGAGTTGCAGATAAATGACCCCTTCCTGCCCGGTATGATCTATAACAGTTACACTCACGAAGTGGATGCGTGGTTCGTATTCGAGTAATGCATGATAGATAATGTGATTGAGTTCGGCGGTGAGCCGGGAATCAGCCACTTCAAATACGAGTTTCCGGATGTTACAGCCGAAATCCGGCCGCATGGTGCGTTCGCCGGGAAGTGTGCTGAGTATGATGCGGATACTTTCTTCTATATCGGCGGCATCAGATACCATCAGCACCGAAGCATTTGATTTATCAAAGGAAGGGGGGAAGCTCCAGCCCGTTCCTAAAAAAGATTTAATTTCTCTGCGCATAATTATCCTCCTATCATTACGGTCGGGCATCCGGTTGCAATTATGCCGCCGTGTGCTGTGCTGTCGCCCAGTCGCACAGCAGGGCGGCCACCTATCATAACGGTGGCAGATCCTTTTATAGCGGCATCCGGTGGTCCTACGCACACGATGCTATCGCCTACTACGGATGCCGGCATCATGCCGATCAAGACTGTAGGTACACCCGGACCAACAATGGGGCCGCCTACATGCGGCACAGGCGGTAACGCCGGTTGCACCAGCGGGCAGGTATGCATGTCTGTGATTCTTGCTGCGAATTGACCCATTATTATCGTTGTTTGTAAATGTGAATTATTTAATTGATCATAACCATTCCCCCTTGTATCACTGTTGTGGCGGAAGATGATAAAGTAGCAGATGCATTACCGCTGGCGGAAAAAGTGGTATCTGCTGCATTGGAAATACTGGCGCCGCTCACGTCTACACTGGCTGTTCCGGCGATGCTCACCGCCTGCGCCTTGATACTGATTTGCCCTGTTGCCTGTAAGGTCATATCACTGGCGCTGTTCAGCGTAATACCACTGGCCGACATGGTGATGGTATTACTGTTCTGATCCGCTACCACCACCTGCTGCCCCTGGTCGTCCAGGGTGATGCTGTTGCCACCCGGCGTAACCACGGTGATAATCTTGTTCTCATCATCAAAAGAAATTTTCAACTGGCTTTTGGTATAAAGACTCTTGATGTAGTTGTTATTGTCTGCCGGTGTAACCGGTGGCGTTTTCGATTTGCTGTACAGGGAACCCATGATCACCGGGAAGCGGGGATCATTTTCCAGAAATCCTACCACTACTTCATCACCCACTTCAGGAAAAAAGAAAGCGCCTGCATTTTGTGTTGCATAAAAAGTAGATAGCCTTGCCCAGGTGCCTTGCTGCGAAGTGGCGGTGGATGCCAGCATTACCTGTACCCGGTATTCGGCTCCTGGATCTTCTGATATGGCCACCACGGACCCCAGTTGAAGTCCCTGTATGCCCGGCAATTGTCCATTTGCCGGTGCATAGGAAAAGTTATCACGTTCATGAATAAGCCGGGTATCAAGACCAAATTTTACACTGGAAATCCACTCACCGTTTTTGAGGGTCTGGGTGACGGCGGTAACATAGGCGTCTCCGTTAAAACGGGCGCCTACGCCCGATAAGGTGATCAGCGTGTTGGGCAATACGGTTGCATTACCCATGAAGGAAACCTTACCACGCATGGACTCCAGCCGCATACGAAGAAGGGCGCTGTTGGCCCACACCTGCAGGGATTCCTGCGCCAGCGGTGAGTTGGATACCAGTTGTACGGGTGTTTGTTGTAACGCTCCAGCCAGGGTGGTAGCGGTGATATTGCCTTGTGCATTGATGCCGGGTTCTGTGGCACTGGCAGCAATAAGCGCCTGCGTTTGCGGGTTCCAGGCGGATGCCGTGAGAGAAGGCACCTGTCTTTCTGCACTTATGGCTGCATTAAAATGAATGAGTGATTCCCCGAAGGTGATGGCCAGTACAGGCGATCCGCTTACCAGCGGCGGCCCCGCCACGATCTTTTCTGCTACCAGCGACACCACGAAGCCGTTGAACTCCGCACGTGATAAAAGAAAATCCCAGTCGGATGAAAATTTCTGAAACACCAGTTCGTTTACCGCACTGGTACTTTCTATATCGCCGCTTAAGCCGCTGTTGCCCACTACGGTGGTCATGATAGCACTATCCGTTTGCTCCATGAACACGGCGTCTTGCCGGGTGATGGTCATTTTTACGGCTGCATGCTTGCAGGTAACCACAAGATGAAAGCCGGCTTCGGTGGCCTGGATGGCCTGTTTTACAACGATGCCGGTGAAGATGCTGTCTTCTCCCGCATTCCCATATCCGGCGGTAATGCTGACCGTTGCCCCCGGTAAAAAGTATTCGCTGTCACTGGCCGGAAAGTCGCCGATTACACCGGTAGATGCTTTGGCGGTAGTACCATCCGAGATCACGATCTCTGCATAAGAGATCCTGTTCAACTCATGATGAACCACTACAGATATTACGGGGAAAAGATACTGCACGGCAGTACCGTTTGCCATAATGGTAAACCGGAGCGTTGGATCTGTAATATTGTTAGGTATAGTTGCAGGCATCACTGTTTCTTTAATGGAGGGAAGTAGATCCCATCTCCGGGTTTAAGATCGTATATACTATTCAAACTGTTTACCCTGGCTACTTCCAGGTAATAAGCCGGTTCTCCGTAGATGCGGTAAGTCATCAGGGGGAGGGTATCACCGGCAAGTACGGTACGCTGATGCGTGAGATCAGGAGAAGATACTTCTGCTTCCTTTATTTTTGTAGCGAAGGGTACCGACTCCAGCATCGAGAGTTTGATAGTGGCGCGCAATGCTGCGCCGGAAGGGTCGAACAGGGTGTACTTAACGTTGATATGCTGGCACACGCCGATGAAGATCGTATTACTCCAGCTTATTTTCAGGTAGTTGGGACGGTGCACAATTCCCTGGTAATCGTACACCACATTCTTTACTTTTTCTATGTAGGCATCTACGGTAAGGCCGCCGGGAATAGGAATAACCCCCGTACCATCCACCAGCAGCTCCAGGTCGAACCTGCCGGATTCCATACGGGTAAAGATTTGTGTGGGTGCTACAGCGCCTTGTTCGTCCGATGTTTCGTACTTGATGGTATAGTTGAGTGCATACGTATCGGGATTGATCACGGCGTTTACGCTGCCAATCAATCCTGATGTAGCGGTAGGACTCGAATAGCCTTCTATCAATAATTTGGTAAGTGATCCTGGATTCATCTTGCTGATAAGTTCTCCATATTTGTTAGTAATTTTTCCATGCACTCCCTGACTACCTTTTCTTTCAGGGATTGCAGATCTTTAGCGCCCGGTTGCGCCGCCGTCTGTGGCGGATGTTCTTCTATGGTGACTTTAATCACCAGCTCTCTTATTTCAAGCGGCATAACTTAGTAGATTTGTTGAAAATAATCATAGCATAGCTCCAGTGTTTCTAATGCAATCGTGTTTTCCTGTGCTTTGAACTCTGATATTTTCAGGGCTACCGGATAGGCGTTCAGAAACTGCCAGGAAGCTACGAGCCCCCGGTTGGCATTCATCAGGCTTACCACTACCGGCAGCGGCGTAAAGGAAAACAGGTTGATGCTTTTTTGTGCCCAGGTGATCAATGAGGAACCTGTGAGCATACCTCTTCTCAGTACCAGGTTACCATATTTTGGTGGCTGTGGCAAACGGTGCATAAACCTGTTTTCTCCTCCTTCCTTTACTTCCAGTGGAGTGATGGTAGCTGTTAGTCCGCTCACTTCCTGGAAGCTGCCTTCATTGATACCGATAATGCCCGGCACGGCTACCCGGAAATAAAACGCAACGGGTGGATAGTAAGCTGCCTGCGCTAGCGGTGGTGGTGGTGGAATAGGCATTGCTGAAAACGATGATTACATGACTTAAGAAAGAATTACGAACCGGTTGCCCGGTCCGTAATTCATTTTTTATTTTGTCAGATGCAGTCCTTCATGCGCTACTTCCATGGTTTCTACAGCCACTTCGTTAGCATCGGATTTCATGTCAGTAACTGTCATCTTGCAGGGGAAAGCATTGGTAAGCGTCCAGTTCATGGCCGCCTGCCCGCTTTCATCCAGTAAGCTGATTACAATCGTAGAACGTTTGATCGTATTCATTTTAATGAGATCATATTTATCCCACAGGTTAGTATCACCTTTGAAGATGCCTTTTTTCAGGGTGATGTTGTTGAATTTCGGAATACCCGGCATCTTGACAACAGAATACACGGGACTGCTGCCACCGCGGTATTCTATGACCTGTGTTTCGGAAGTAAGTCCGGTTACTTCCTGGAATATGATCTCTGTTCCATCCCACATTAATTTGAATGAAAACTTCACCATAGGCCATGTGGCCTGTGATTGTGCTGAGCCGTCATCTGGCATAATTGTAAGTTTTAAAAGTTATCAGATAGATGAAGAGTTGTTTGTTGTATGATATTTTTAAGAGAGCTGCATCTGCTGCTGGAAAGTAATGACGATGAATTCCGCCGGGCGGGTCAACGCTACTTTTACAGTGATGAGCATCTGTCCTTCCAGAATATCCTGCGGCGTCATAGTGGCGCCGAGGCCCACCTGTACATCAAACGCCTGCTCCGGTGCGGCACCGGCCAGGGCGCCCTGTTTCCACAGGTTCTGCAGGAAGTTGTTGATCATACTTTTTACCGTGATCCAGGTAGTGGCATCATTGGCTTCAAACACATATGCGCGGGTAGCCAGTTTAATGGATTGCTCAATCATGATAAGAGTACGTCTTACGTTGATGTACCGCCAGTCCAGGCTGTTGCCGTCCAGTGTTCTGGCGCCCCATACGAGAGTGCCTACGCCGGTAAAAGGTCTGATGACATTGATAGATTTTCCGGCCATGATATCTACGTTCAGACTTTTCTGTTCCTCACCGGAGATGTTGACGGTAGGCGCTGTTACCATGCTCAGTGATACGTTTGCAGGTGCTTTCCATACGCCACGTGAATTGTCTACCAGCGTATAGATGCCGGCAATACCGCCGCTTGGCGGCAACTCATTCATTTGCGAACGTATTTCATCCAGGATATGCACGTAAGTGGGACTGGCCGCTTTTAAAGACTGATGATAATTCTTTTTGGTGCTCTTGTCCGGCGTTGCATTTGTTTTGAATTTTTGTACTATGAGCGGAGCTGCTTCTTCCGGCAATAATTTTTCCAGGTCTATACTGGCATCCAGGTTTTCAAAATCCACTTCATCGGGTTGAACGATTGTTGTTTTCAGCCAGGGATGATAGGCCGCACCGTAGTTGAGGGAGTTTACCCCGATCTGATCGCGGAAACCTTCTACCACATCGTTTAGTACATCGGAAGGTGCCTGTTTTTCCAGGTCAAAAATACCAAAGCGGCTTTGCATGCCGGCGCAGTGTTGCAACACCTGTGTGTACACAGAAGTGTAGCTGTCCTTGCCCAGTGCAATAATATCGGGTATCACCACCAATGTTGGTTCCACTTCTTTTTCGAGAAGGGAAAATACATTTGGTTTGGTATCAGAACCAATAAAATCATCTGCTGCAATCGGGAACCCATCCGGTTGATCGCCATAAGTGCCCACCGATAAAATGTAACAGATACTTCCGCCATTGCCATAAAAGAGCCGGATACTGTTGTAGAAATACGCCGTATTGTTATCTTTTATTTTTACAACAGAGGCTTTGCCATTGATGTTAAAGGTTTCCTCTTTTTTTGCAGGGTCAGGATCTCCCAGCGTAAACCTGGGTTTAAACTCACTGCCAAAATGTTCCAGGTATTCAGCAAAAGAGCTGATCCTGGTGGGCTTGTGAATAAGGGATCTTCCATTCCTTTCCGCTTTTTGCGTATAGCCTATAAACACAGGCACTGCGGTTTCCACCGCGGTAATGGAACTGGGGAAAGCGTTTTTTTCCTCTATGTAAACCCCGGGGGTCATGAAGGTTGATGCCATATAAGATGATTTTTTTGATTAGTATAAAAATATCTCCGAGTATGCTTTTCCGTTAGTGCGCCACGCTGTTCCTGCAGCGGATATCCTGCTGATATCCGGGCAAGGAAGGGTGGGGATGATGATCTTGTATTTATCTTTTTCGGCGGTTGACTGATCTACCAGTTTAAAGGCGTCAGGATTCCTGCCTGATAAGGGAATGGGCTGCTGTGATATAAATACCGGTACCTTTTTTTTACCCGGTATCTCCGCCAGCAAAGGCTTGTCAAAACAGGCATTCCCGTTTATATCCAGTATGGCCGGATTGGCCAGTTCGGCCAACTGCCCGCTCATCAGGAAGTAACACCAGTAGGTACTTTTAGACCGGAACCGGATATAGTAATTGCTTTGTATAGATGGCCCCAGCTGCAATACCAGCTGTCCGAAAGGCTTTACAAAAAAAGTTTCGGGTAATGTGCTGAGGTCACACAAATCATCTTCACTCACATGATCCTGCCTGTGCAGACAATCATTGTCACTGCCGGATAAAGCATTGCTGAACATGAAAAGTTGCGTTGCTACTGCCTGCATATTTATCTGCGTATAATTATAAAACAGCGGATCTTTCAGCAGCACCTGGAAGGTGAGCGTAATATTCCTTTGCAGCAAAGCATCCCTGCTACGGCTGCCTTCCGGGCCGTTGTTATACAGTAACATCATTCCTCCCGGTTGCTGTTTGAGCAACAGACCTTCGTTGATGAGTTGCTTGCTGGTTTCAGCAGGTACACGGATCTCTATGCCTTCATAGTTTAACGAGGGTAAAAAGGTATGATGGTATTGGATAGCTGTTAATATTTCATATTGCTGTTTCATTAAAGGGTTTCATCCGGATAATAATTTTTTATTATGGTGCAGGCATTGTATTTCCTGCTGTACCGGCAATGACCGGCCTGTATTCCTTAATAATAGACTCGTCGAAATTAAGCATGCGTACTTTGTACAACACTGAAGGCATGTACTTGGCGCCAAGTGTAGCCCATATGTTATTCAGTTTCTCTGCACCCGGACTCTCCATCTCAAAAACCAGTTTGTTGATACCGGAACTTAATGTGGGCGTATCTGCGTGCGTAAATACATTTTTTGACTGAAAAAAAGCGATGGTAAAAGAAAGGAAGTGCAACGCTTCTGCATAGTTGTTACTACTGAAGTAAGCGGTAAAAAGTACGTACAGGTTTATACTTACCTTTGGTGCGCTGGAAGTCCCTGCAGCACCCGTTCTGGTTCCTGCGGCACTGATCCCCGTTGTTTCCTTTTCTACATTAATAAGGGTAACGACCATCTTGTTCTCACCTTGCACAGCAATAGAACCATCCTGGTTTACAAGCCCGGATAATATTACTTTGTCTTCGTTGATCCTTAATTTTCGCTTTAGGTTATTATTGATTTCATCTATAATACAATTTAAGGCTTCATAGATCATTGATTAATATTTTAAACTTACCGTGTGAGGGTAAACGAGTAGCGTAAAATATTGGGTAACTGAGTTTTTGTTATTTTGAGAATACTAATTGAGTCGTTAGTAAGGTAGCACAATATAAAAGCAAAAAAACAATTTTGTGTTTTTTATTTAAAAATTATTTCTCTATCTTTTACTATCTTAATATCCTATGTTACCCTCTCGAAAAATAACCTTCCGGATTTTTGTTTGCATTTTGTTTCTCATTTGCATCTTTCCTGTTTACGGGAACAGGCCGTATATAAGCTCACCTGCCAGCACTGCTTTCCAGGTAGCACTACCCAAACCTCCATCCCCGCCAAAACCGCCACAGGAGCCCGAATTGCCGAAGCCACCGGAAGATACAGCTATCAGCAAGAAACTCACACAACGTATTCTCCAGTTTTTCCGCTTCCGCTATAATGCGCGTACGAAAGAGAGCGAGCGTATCATCAGCATTATCAATCAAACATTAGCTGATTCAATGTTCGTAACCAAAGCGGATATTTTAATGTTGAATGAAGCACTGACAAAAAGAGAGAATCAGCAATTCGATTCCTTAGTGGCAATGCTTCAGACAATCGCTGCCAACCATGCAGCAACACACGCAAACGACACAACAGATGCCGGCGATGGCAGCACGGTGCAGGAACCGGATAAATCGATCTCAGGTGCCGATATAAATGCACTGGCGGATAAAATGATACCGATCCTGCAACAAAAAAGTGAGGATGTTGCAGCAGCAGAAAAAAAAGAAGAACACCTGAAGATGATCCGCTCCATGTATGGCCGGCCGGTAGGACAAACAGATACGCTGGCCCTGAATGACAGCATAGGAGTGAGGTACCTGCTGAAGCTCACGCAAAAAATAAATGTTACCGGTATTCAAACTTACCTGATGGAGCAGGACTATACCGGTTATAATTACAATACGCTTTCTACTTTCAGTTTCCTGGGTTACATGGTGGATGGTAATACCGGCAGTATCGGTGCTGCATTTCCGGAAGATCAGGTTAAATCCATCAAAGAAGCCAGGGCAGCAGGTTGTAACCTGCAACTGATTTTTTTTGATAAGAAAACCAGCAATATACAGGCATTGCTGAAAAAACCGGCGGCACAGCGCGCGTTTGCAGATAGTCTTGCGCGCCTGTTGCGGCAACAACTCGCAGATGGCGTAACAATTTATTTCCAGCATCTGCCGGCAAATCAACGCAGCGCCTTCACCAGCTTTATCCGGATATTATCTGAAACATTGCAACAGGCAGATAAAAAATATAAGGTGAATGTAGTGGTGCCTGCCTACGATAAATATCTTAACTATGATCTGCGTGCATTAAATGCATATGTTACTTTTTTCCTGATAGATTTTACACAGGCAACAGGAAATATAGCCGGCGCACTGGCGCCACTGGATAGCGATCCTTTGCAATCCGTGTCGGGGGCGGTTTCACGCTACCTTCAGGGAGATGTGCCACCTGGAAAGATTTCTTTGTTGTTGTCATACTACGGCGCGGTATGGAAGAAAGGAAAAGAGGGCGCCCCGGATGTATTCAGCCGGTATGTGAGCTATAGCGACATCCGTAAACAATATCCTTCCGATACCATTCCTTTGTTTGATGAAGACGCCGCTGCCTTTTTTATTGAAGTAAAAGACAAGTATGGCGCAGTAAACGAAGAGATCTGGTTTGATAACGCATTAAGCCTGGGATTGAAATATGATTTCCTGCTTAAAAACGAACTCGGTGGCGTGGCTATCTGGACACTGGGCGCCGACAAGGGATACACGGATCTTTCGGATGCGCTGGTAGATAAATTCGTGGTAACGGATACTGTTTTCCTCGATACGGTATTACTGCGTCCTTATATACCAAAGGAGATGACCTTTTTACAAAAGGTCATGCGGGAGCTGCGCGTGTACGCTATCTTGTTCCGCGACCCCTGTAGTGTGGATGCATCGCAATATGAAGGCGATACCTATTTTATCTACATTGCGCTTTTCTTCCTGTTACTTTTTATCATCACGGGTATCGTGTATTATTCTTTTGTGCGGCGGGAAGGCGAAATCTGGAAGTGGCGGGAGAAGGTACTGGTCCTGCTCGTGGCGGAGATCCTGCTTGTTGTGGTCAGTACTTTTATGGTTTTCTTTCTGAACAAACAAATTCCTTTTGTAGGGCTTAGCAATGTTCAGGGGCATTGCCATAGTATACCGCTCACCAGCGTACTGATCATCCTGGCCAGCGGCTTTGTACTGGGACTACTGATCATGCGTTTCCTGTTACAACCGTTGCTGAAAAATAAAGAGGTGCCATGATGGTTAGATGCGGCTAAATACATTCGGTGCTTTGCTGGCTTCCTGGAAATTAGCATAGCTATGGAATAATAAGGCCGCAGGTATATTTCTATTATGAAGTCCCGGTAGATGGTCGCGTCCTACTTTTGTGAGGGAAGGGATTGGGCTTTGCGCAATATGCTGTGCCATTTTTTCTTCTCTTGGTGCATCCAGTGAGTCAAGGTTGTCAGCCGCTGCCACATTGTAATTTTTAAAAAGATCCGGTTGGTGCTTTTCAATGATCAGTTTGTAGAAGGTAATGACATGATCCATCAGGGCAATACCTTTATTTAAAACGGCTACGTCGGGTACGGTGTTTCCTCGTATAAATGCACGGATGGAGAGGCCTACCTCATCCAGTGTTTCAAATAGATTTCCTTCTTCCAGCATAGTAAGGATTTCTTTTGGAAGATCTCTTGCGGAGAAGAAACCCAATAAAGAATTCTCTTTGATCGCATAATTTGTCAGATCCTCCAGGATGGCAGCGATCTGATGGAGTGCCTGCAAGGCAGTATTGGCAACTTCTATGTTGTTGATCGATGGCCTGTCTGCCCGGAGAGAGGGTACCGGATGCTTTGGTTCTTCCTTTTCCTTTTCATCATTTTTCTTATCGTCTATAATCAATGGCGTAAGACTTCCCAGTATTGACTCCAATGACACTATTTTATCCTCATTATTCTTTTCTTTTTCTTTTTCTTCTGCGACTATTTTTTGCAGTGCTACTAACTTGTAGATCTGAGACAGGTTGCGCAGGTCATCTCTTGAAATAACAGCAGTTGCCAGGTTTTTAACCATCGTATCTTCCAGTGGAAGCGACCCGTATTCAGTGCTACCTTTGGTTGCCCTGAGTTTATCTCCTGCCTTGTGCGGCATCAACTTGTTATCAGATAAGTTTTCCCGTAGTTGCCGCGCTCCCCATCCCCAGTCTGTCACGGCCTGTGCAAACTGGCTGGCAGTATGTGTTTCTCCTATTAAGTGCCGGTGCGGGCTCAGGATATGCACGTCCTCAGCCTTGCCTGCATTCACCTTGCTGATATCGTCCAGGTTTTGCATTAAAAAATTGTCCCGTGATTTTTTCATTTTTATAACAGGACCGGTATCTTCCTTCACAATATCTGAATAAACCTTATTATTTCTCAACAGGATCTTTCTTTGCACCACTGCATTGGCAGGAGCTGCTACGCGCTGCAATGGCCGTGAAAATGTTGTTGCCATGCCAGCCAGATGGCCCGCCTGTTTTACCTGGCTGCTATTATCTGCTGCCGTCTGTAGTTTCCGCTGTGCAACAGTTTCTACCCTTTGATCAGTATAGCGGGATGACGATCCATCTTTCACACTACCGGGATGAAAATCATTTACCACACTTTTGCGGGGATCATGCGTAGCTGAGGGAGATTTTAAAAAGACGGGTTGCATAAGAAATAAAGGTTTTGCAAAAGAAACAGGTATGCAGAAAGGGTTACACAAGGGCCGGGCTGGTTACCTGTATACACAACAAAGTAAGGTAAAAATCTTAACTTCAGGGATGTAATTTTGAGGCATGACCACAGGAAATTGTATCCGGGGTTGTGTGCCTGATACGGACCATGTAAATTTTATACAAAATGATGGTGAGGGGAGATCTGATAAAAGTAATACGCTTTGTAAGCCTGCTGTTTGCAGGACTTACGCTGGGGCCGGGTATGGCGCATTTACTGGCAATGCCCAATAAGATGGCGTTGTCTGAGGAGGCCTATAAAACGGTACAAATGATTTACAGCGGATGGGCAGTGCTGGGAGTTTTCCAGATGGGCGCTATCCTCTTCAGCTTTTTACTCCTGCTGCTGGTGCGAAAAACCGGTAGCATATTCCGCCTTACACTTATTGCACTGATCTGTTATATCGCTGCAATGATCCTTTTTTTCGCTTTCACTTACCCCGCCAATCAACAAACTGCCAACTGGACCGTTATGCCCACCAACTGGCTGCTGTTACGCCTGAAATGGGAATATGCCCATGCTGTATCTGCCATATTGGAAATAATTGCATTTATACTATTATTGCTGGCTGCACTAAAAAAGAAGCCCATAAAGTCAGTATACCGGTGACCGTTACTTCCCGGCAAGCCAGGGAAAATATCTTAACTTGATCTTTTTAAAATTATTACCAGTCATTTAATATCAGTATGCATGATCACAGGCAAACCACCCTTAAATGTTTATAAAGCCTGCCAGGATAAAGCCCCTGTAATCATATCTACTGTTGATACATCAGCCAGGATATGGCAAAGTCATTCCAATTATTTCAGCATATTATGGGTGCAGGAAGGAGCGGGGATGATTGAAACAGATTTTTCAGTAACGGCTTATACCGGCGGTACTATTTATTGTTTTAATAATTACCAGGCCTTTGCATTACAGCCTGAAAGCAGAACGAAGGCCCTGTTGCTGCTGTTTCATCCCAACTTTTTTTGCATTGAAACCTATCAGCATGAAGTAGGCTGTAACGGCGTTTTATTTAACCAGGTATTCGATATTTTCCCCATCGTTATTGCAGCGGGAGAAGATCAGGAACTGCTGCAGTTATTAAGTCATATTGAAGCGGAAACAGCGGTCGATGAAATTGCAAAAGGGGAACTCGTTTTTTCTTACCTCAAAATTTTCCTGGTAAAACTAACGCGGCTAAAGACGGCGCAATCACCGGTGATGGGGCCTGTAAAAACAATTCCACCACAGCTGGAGAAATTAATTACATTAATCAACGAGCATTTTTCTGCCCAACATAAACCTTCATTTTATGCAGATAGCCTGCACATTTCCCTGAAAGCCCTCAGTAATAGCAGCCGGCAGTATTTCAGGAAAAGTATTTCGACCCTGATCCATGAAAAACTTTTATTAAGAGCAAAATGGGAGCTGTTGCACACCAGTAACCAGGTGAAACAGATAGCAGCCGTCCTGGGATTTAAGGATGAATACTATTTCAGCCGCTTTTTTAAAAAACATATCGGCCTGTCGCCAAAACTGTTCCGTGAATCTGAGTGGGACATACGCAGGGGGTATTTGTCCATCCCATAATGCCATTTGTCTATTTATTAAGAAGAAATAGTATGGCAACTTTGCATATTAATAATCAGGTAATGAATATGATGAACAGATTTTTTACATATGCGGCTTCCCTTCAGAATACAGGTATACATTTATGCCGCATCGGGCTGGTGATAGTATTGGTATGGATTGGCGGCTTAAAAGCCTTTCCGTATGAAGCTACGGGCATTGTACCTTTTGTGGCGAACAGTCCTGTCATGAATTTCTTTTATCACTATGATGCGCCGGAATATAAAAAACACATGAATAAAGAAGGGGAGTATAAACCCGACAACATCAGCTGGCATGAAGCCAATAATACCTATATATTCTCCTATGGTTTAGGTGCTGTTATTGTGTTGATAGGGGTACTCATCGCCTTATATCCTCTTTTTCCCGGTGTCTCTGCTGTAGGCAGTTTCCTGAGTTTTGGCATGTCAATCGTTACGCTTTCATTCCTGGTTACGACACCGGAAACATGGGTACCGGCTTTGGGAGATGCACAACACGGTTTCCCTTATTTAAGTGGCGCCGGGCGGCTGGTTATTAAAGATGTCATCATGTTAGGCGCCAGTGTGGTGACGATGGCGCAGGCAGCAAAGAAACACCTGGAAAGACGGTGATACGGACCTGTCACATTTAACCCCCTTAATTGTCAGATTTACACCCTCTTTTATTCAACTAATCGCCTTTAATTTGTATTGTAAAATCCAATTGTGAACAATTTGATTTATAGGGGAAATACATCACCATACGGGTGGTTTTATGAATAACCCAACAGGGGATGCTTTACTAATACTAAGGGCAAATCAATATGGCTGACAAAACCAACAATATACCGGACCAATACCAGGTGCCGCGGCCTAATCCTGCGCTCAGAAGCCTGGATGTGCTGGTGGGTACGTGGAATATGACAGGACGGGATTTCAGCTCTCACGAGGAGTTACGCGGACAGTTTTCTTTTGAGTGGATGGAAGGCGGATTTTTTCTTGTACAACACATACATCTTGTGCATAGCAAGGGAATCGAGATCATCGGCTATGATGAACTAAACAGGGTATGTACCTCGCACAGTTTCGATAATATGGGGAGTGCTTTCACGTATACTTACGTAGTAACTGCTGATACCATTATCATCAGAGGACTCGGATTTCTCCCTGGTATCAGCACCACTACTTTCGATTTGTCGCCGGGTGCGGCGGCTGTTTTCAGGGGAAGGATCAGTAAAGACCGCAACACCATTACCGGCGCCTGGAAGTGGCCTGGAGGCGGCTTTTCGGCAACCAGTACAAGGGTAGGGTATCTTTCCCTCCAGTGATATGGATCTCTTCTATTGCTTTTCCAGTACTGCTTTAAGATTGTCGAGCCCTGTTTGCAGGTCCTTGCCGATCATGCCTTTTATGTCCATAAAAAGCAGGAAGAGGTTAAAAGGATATTTGATTTCACTGCTAAAACCCCATTTTACGGTTGTCTGGTTTTCACTTAAAGGTTCCGTAATCATGTAGGCATCCGCTTCGCCTTCCATAGGTGCTTTGAAGCGGAGTTTGGTATCCATTCTTTCTCCCGGTGTAATTTTCAGGATCTCCTGTTCACCTTTGCCGGCTTCTTTGGTATCGCTATCCCATGCCATAATAAAACCAACAGTACCATCAGTGCCGCTGTAGTTTTTCTTCATATTCGGGTCCAGCTTATTCCACACACTGTAAGCATCCTGGTTTTTTAACTGGCTGATATAAGCAAAAACTTCTTGTGCAGGCTTGTTAATCGTAATCTCCCGTTCTACTGTATAATCCTTTTTTATAAATAATGCAGTGATCAGGGCAATGACGATGATAGTCACGATGACTAATAAAATTCTTTTTAAGATTTTCATTTTTCAATTTTTAGTGGATAATGAATACGTGAGAGGAATGCTATCAGCATTTATTTTGGTTCGCGGCTCTGATGCTAAGGATAGCATTTATAATTTTACGCAAAATAACGTTTTTTATGAACCTGAAGAAAGTTTGTATTTTTTCCAATACACCTCCTCCCACAGCTACTTTGCAGGCAAAATAACCGGCAATTTAGTTCACCCTGTTGACTGTTTTCTCCCGGCAGGGTCCTCCACTTTTTTGGTAGCTAAGTCATGATGGCCTGGTTTGTTTTGCGTGCATGTATCAACTCACAGGGCTTTGCTCATAATAGGAAGAAAATTACCAGTTTTTCTTATTATAATTACTATCTAAATAGTTTCATATGCCCCGATCTCATTGGCCTGATGCCCTGTTATTTGCACTCCCGTTTTTAATCCTGTCTGCCTGTGGTCTATTTGATACGGCGCAGGAGAAAGCATATAATGTTGGGTACAAAATAGCGCAGACCATAGACAGATCCAGGGTTTATAAGCCCGACACAGATAGTAGTGATGCCCTGCATTATCGTCCTTTAGACATTGATATATGGTATCCTGCTGAAACCGTTCAACCTGATTCGCTCCTCGTGTTCAGTGATTTCTTACATGTGCTGGTAAACAGGGCTAATTATTATACTGCTACCAACACCGCCACAGGTATGAGCGGACAAATAGCCCAGTCATTTTGTGAAGGTGTTAAGTGTTCCGATTCCACCAGACTACTGCCTTACAAGACTGCCTCTTATAGAAATGCCGTTCCTGCCAAAGGGCGTTTTCCTTTGGTCATCTATCTGGCGAGCTATAATAGTATGGGGTATGAAAATTATATGCTGTTTGAAACGCTGGCGAAAAAAGGGTTTGTGGTGCTGTCCGTGAATTCAATCGGGCGTTTTCCCGGTGATATGACCATGAAAAATGAGGATATGCTGGAACAGGTCAATGATGCAATTGCTTCCCTGAAATATGTAGCAGGGAGTCCGGATATAGATTTCTCCAGGATTGGCATTGTAGGCTATAGCTGGGGTGGTTTATCAGGTACGTTGCTGGCCGGTAAGATTCCGGAGGTGGATTGCCTGGTTTCACTGGAGGGGTCTGAATTTCATCACTATGAACAGGCGGCAGACGAAGATGCCGACTTTGAAGAGATCAGAAATTCCGGCGATTTTAAAAATCTCGCCATTAAGGTTCCTTATCTCCGGTTCGAAAGTGCGCCTGGGGGTGATGCGCAACAGGATTCTGTCTATAATTTTGCCGAAAAAGTGGCAGCAGATAAAAAACTAATCCTGACCGTTGATTCAGCCACCCATCAGGATTTTAGCTGTCTGCCGGATGTTGTAAGAGCATCAGGGAACTGTAAGGATAACCAGTTGTATCATACTGTTACAAAATTAACGGTGAGTTTCCTGGAAGCACACCTGAAAGGAAAGGATTCATTTTCACGTGCCCTTGCGCAGGAAATGGACGAAACCGTGCGGAAGAGGGATTGAGTAAAACATGTCCATTTTTGCAGGAATAGATTTTTGGGGAGATGTTATAACTTGATAAATAACGCGCAGACCTTTAAAATTTAAAAACCGCGCAAAATATAGGCGTAACTTCCTGTTGAATAGATCTTTTAAAGATCCCATTTTGATTTTCCAGCTATAAGTATTAATTTATCCCACGGCTATACACAAAAAACCGGCCTTCCCACGTATGAAACATGCACTGATATTGGCTTTATGCCTGTTTGCAGGTACAATATTGCAATCGAATGCACAACAGAAATTGCCGGTCATCGGCCTTACTACATCTTATGGAAATGATAGTCTTGCTAAAGCAAGTGGATTTACCTGCATGGAGGAGACAGTCAAAAAGCTACTTTCACCCTCACTTACCGAAGCAGAATTTAACAAACAGCTACCCTTGATCAGGAATACCCGTTGCAAACTGGAGAGCTGTAACGTATTCATTCCCGCCAACATCAAAATTGTAGGTCCCGAAGTAAATGAAGCACAGGTGCTGGGTTATGTAGATACAGTAATGCAACGCGCGCGTATAGCCGGTATCCGCATCATAGTATTGGGAAGCGGTGGCTCCCGCAAAATGCCGGAGGGTATTGACAGAGAAGCCGCAAAGCAGCAGTTCATCCAGCTGGCGCGCAAGATGGGCGTTGTAGCTGCTAAATATGACCGCACCATTGCCATGGAAAATCTCAACAGCACAGAAACCAATTTTATAAACACCCTGGCAGAAGCCAACGAAATCGTTACCGCCGTTAATCATCCTAATTTCCGCCTGACGGCAGATATCTATCATATGCTGAAAGAAAATGAACCAGCTGCCAATATTGAAAAGGCAAAAGGTAACCTGGTACATTGCCATATTGCAGAAAGAGAGAAAAGAACACCACCGGGTGTAGCAGGAGATGATTTCCGTCCCTACCTGGCCGCACTGAAAAAAATAGGCTACAGTGGACGTATCATGATGGAATGCCGCTGGACAGACCCGGTTACAGAATACAAACCCGCAGTAATCTACCTGCAACGCCAGCTAAGAGAGGCTTACGGCGTTGATCCTAAAAAATAAAACAACTACTCTAAAATTTATATCAAATGTCTCAATCCAAAAAATCAAGGCGGGAGTTCCTGCAACAATCGTTGATGGCAGGCGCCGGTCTTACCATCACTGCTATGGGCGTTCCTGCCAGCAGCTATGCACGCATCATGGGCGCCAACGACCGTGTAAACGTAGGACTGGTAGGCTTTTCCGACCGTGCGCGGCAAGCCCTGTTACCATCTTTCTTTAATAATAACAAGGAGCTGAACTTTGACCTGGTAGCAGTATCAGATATCTGGAACAGAAGAAGGGAAGAAGGAAAGGCTTTCCTGCAACAGAAAACGGGTCATAACGTACAGGCATGTATGAATAATGATGAGCTGTATCGTGTGAAAGACCTGGATGCTGTTTTCATTGCTTCCCCTGATTTCCAACATGCGCATTTTACGATTGAGGCGGTAAAGAACAAGTGCGACGTGTACAGTGAAAAGCCTTTCGCTGAAACAATGGAAGATGCACGCAATGCCCTGAAAGCGGTGAAAGAATCCAAAAGGATTATGCAGGTAGGTACTCAGCGCCGCAGTGGTACCAGCTATCATGCTGCTGCTAACTTCATCAAGGAAGGTAAGTTCGGCCCCATTACTATGGTGGAAATGACCTGGAATGTAAATCAGCCCGGACGCTGGAGAAGACCAGACCTGGTGAAGTCCATCAAGGAATCCGATACCGACTGGAAACGCTTCCTGGCCGGACGTCCGCAAGACAGCTGGGATCCGCGCAAATATCTTGAATACCGTTTGTTCTGGCCTTATTCTTCCGGCATCTTTGGCCAGTGGATGACTCACCAGATTGATACCGTGCATTGGTTCAGTGGACTGAAACATCCACGTAGTGCTGTTGCCAACGGCGGCATTTATATGTGGAAAGATGGCCGCAAGAACCCTGATACCCTCACCGCCGTATTTGAATATGGTCCGGAAGATGATCCCACCAGCGGATTCCAGGTGATGTATAGCAGCCGTTTTCATAACTCTGCCGGTGGTACGAAAGAAATCTATTATTCCAATGGTGGTACCATTGATATGTCTACCAATAAAATAAATTCTACCGGTGGGCTCACTGAAAAAGAAGCAGCAGAAATGGGCATGCATGCCAACCTGCTCCCTTCCATGACGCTGAACACACAGGAGAAAGTAGAAACAGGTGCCAATACCGGCGGTGACTCCCTCACCAATGCACACGTCCGTAACTGGATGACGTGTGTGCGTGAACGTAAGCAACCCAATGCGCCGATTGAAGCGGCCTATTCACACTCTATTGCCCTGATCATGGGGAACGCCGCTTACCGCACCGGTATGAAGGCTACCTTTGATGAGGCTACACAGGAAGTAATGGTAGGCGGTAAGGTATTTAAGATGTAAAATGAAAGCGAACGGGTGCAGGAGGCACACAATAATGATTTTTAAGAAGGCTGGAAAATGCTTGCATTTGTGAAACGGGCGCGTTATATTGTATAACAACCCTCATACAATTGGAAGCTGCCTCAACCCAATTAAATAATCATTGTTATGAAAAAACTCATTTGCATCCTCCTCGTTTGCTGCTCATTCGCCGTATTACCTTTATTAAGTACGCACGCAGAAAAAAATGTTATAAAGCCTTTAAGTATTGGCCTGAATGTAAGTAATGGCACAACCTATACGTTGGCTATTTACTTATACGGACCAACAAATTTAAGTGCATATGTGAATCCTGGCGGTGGGTCCTACGGTCCGCTGACAGCCGGAAATTATACCATAAACATGTATTGTTCCGCGCCGGGGTCGCATACATTTTATTTTAACGGACAATCTATTACTACATCTACCGGTTCTGTTACATTTAACAATGTAAGCATAACCGGTACTTCTTCCGCAGCCGTTTATTAATCATAAGTAAGCCAGCTGTGAAAGCATTACGGGGATTATCTTCTGAGGTAGCCGATCATTGTAATTGCTTTCGCAGCTGGTTATTAACACGCCCCTCCATTCCTTGTCCGTTTAAATAATTATTAAATAGCGAACGGATTTTATAAATTTAGGCATGCGATTACTCTTCTCTGCATTTTTAGTGCTCCTGTGGCAGCTCTCCGCAACTGCCCAGCCATTGCGGGTAGCGGTTGCCGGTGTGGCACACGGCCATGTGGGCTGGATCCTGGGACGCCCGGATAAAGGCGATATTCAGCTTGCCGGCGTATTTGATAAGGATACGGCGCTTGTAAACGGCTTTTCCCGTCACTATGGCTTCCCGGCTAAGATCGTGTACAATAACCTGGAACAGATGCTGGATGAAGTAAAGCCGGAAGCGGTGCTCGCATTCGGATCTGTATACAGTCATATGGAAGTGGTGGCGGCATGCGCCCCCCGCGGCATTCATGTGATGGTGGAGAAACCGCTGGCCACCAACCTGGCAGACGCGCTGCGGATGGAAGCACTGGCGCGGAAACACCATATTCATCTCCTTACAAATTATGAAACCAGCTGGTATCCTACGGTGGCCAAAACTTTTCAGCTCGTGCAGGACAGCAGTTATGTTGGACAAGTACGCAAAGTAGTGATCCACGATGGCCACCAGGGCCCGAAGGAGATAGGTTGCAGTCCGGCATTCCTGGCCTGGCTTACGGACCCTGTACTCAATGGCGGCGGCGCCTTAATGGATTTCGGATGCTATGGCGCCAATCTCATGACCAGCATGATGAAAAATCGTTTGCCCGTTGCCGTTACTGCCGTTACCCGTCACTATAAACCATCCATTTATCCAAAAGTGGAAGATGATGCCACCATCATCGTAGATTATCCCGATACGCAATGTATTATCCAGGCCTCATGGAACTGGCCCTTCAGCCGCAAGGACATGGAGGTATATGGCGACAAAGGCTACCTGATGGCAGCTGATAAAAACACGCTGGTACTACGGAATAAAGAATCATTGCCCGCCACCACCCGCCGTATAACGGCAACGGATATACCTGTATATGAAGATCCGTTCCTTTACCTGTCGGATGTTATACGCGGTAAGATCACCGTACCTGATAACAGCTTCTATGCTTTGCCAAATAACGTAATAGTGGTACGCATCCTGGAGGCGGCAAAAGAATCGGCACGCACTGGCAAAACAGTACGCCTCTGATCAACAAACGGAAACATTATCATCAGGATAAATAAATTAACATATAATGAGAATTCTTTTTTGCATCACGTTACTGGCTTTTTGTGGGTTGACCGGAAGCCTGTCTGCACAAACCGTAGAAACCGTTCAAGCTGCACCAGCTGTCAACCATTTCCAGGGAGACATTGATGCCATTCGCCGTTACGACCAGATCTACACGCCACCGGCTAACCCCATCCTTTTTATAGGTAGTTCCTCTATTGTAAAATGGCACGACCTGGAAAGGACTTTTAGTAATTATGTGGTGATGAACAGGGGCTTTGGTGGTTCTGTAACCAATGATATCATCTACTTTGCTAAAGATATTATCTTCCCTTATCATCCCCGTCAGATAGTAATATATGTGGGAGACAATGACCTGCCGCAAGAGGGGGCCACTGCCGATACCATTTTAAACCGGTTCAAAAACCTGTATGCACTGATCAGAAGTCAGCTGCCGCAAGTGCCCATCGCTTATATATCTATCAAACCAAGTCCTTCCCGGGCTGTGTTCCTGCCTAAAGCCATGGCTGCTAATAAGCTGATCCGCGAGTTTTTGGAAAAGGAAGCAAATACGAAATTCATTGACATTTATACACCTATGCTGGATGATCAGAATAATCCGCGTAAAGAACTTTTCCTGGGAGATATGTTGCATATGAACAGCCAGGGATATGATATCTGGCGTAAAGCGGTGGAGCCGGTACTGGTACCACTTAATCAGCAATAAGTGTTGCTGTCAGGGCTGTCATGCCTGTTAAAAGGCGCTTGTATTTTAGCAGGCATGACGGTATACAGCTGAGTCGCTGTAATCATCTTACTACTTAAATTTTCTCTTCAAAAGTAAGCTGGTTATAAAAAGGATCTATCACGGTCATCATTAATATGTCAGGATTCCATTCTGCTCTTTCCAATCCCGGGTTCATGTATTTATAGTTCTTGGTAGCCAGCTCTGAATGAAATGCTTTGAGTCCTTTGAAATCGGCGATGATTATTTTCGCACCGGGACTGCAATCACCATGATGTTCTGACAAGTCTATAACAGCATCTCCTTTTGATATCTTCATATACACAGGATTGCCCTCCGGCTTATGTTCCCATACGATTTCAAAGCCCAGCCAGTCAACATAAAACTGAATTGTTTTTGTATAATCAAAAATCCTTAAGATTGGAATAACCTGCGACATGCTACGTGGATTAAGTACTTAAATATAAAAAATATTTGTGAAGAAAGGAAGGCGTTGTAAGGACTCCTCGTAGTTAACAGAAAAACAAAAGGCGTCTTCGGTTGGAAGACGCCTTTTGTTTTTTACAGATCAGTAATATTATTGTGAAACACTCTTCTTCTTCTTGCTATGGTCTACAATGGCTCCTGTGGCGGCACCTGCGCCAGCGCCTATCAATGTGCCGATGGCAGCTCCTTTCAGGTGGTCTTTATTGACGATTGCTCCGGTAACAGCACCGGCGCCCGCACCTACTACAGCTCCTTTAGCAGTATGGCTCCATCCTTTTTTCTTTGCAGGAGCCGGAGCTGCCGCAGGCGTTTCCGTTGTTGCAGGAACTGCTGCGCCGCTATTTTCATACTGACTGTTGCTGGTTGCTGTAGCAGCATGTCTGCTGCGACCTGCATTAACAGTATTCATTGAATCAATTACTTTTTGTTTTACTGCACTGATCGTATTCATAGAATCAATCGTTGCTTGTTTCGCATTTTCTATAGCAGTGGCCGTTTCTGTGGCTGTATTACCCTGACAGGAAAAGAGTGCTACTGAGGTTGCTAAAGCTATCAATACATGTTTCATGGCTAAAATTTTTGGAATAATGATCATCTACCCGCAACTGTCCAAAATGATGCCAAATCGTTATAGTAAGGCTGGTAAAGGCTTGGAATGGCTTATGCTATACGTTGATTTTTTATAAATCCGGATAATCATCTCTATTTATTTAAAAATATTATAAGATTAATATGTTATCTTAATACATCAAACATTATAAAATATATTCATTAATAACAAGTAAATATTCCACCATTGTCTCACAAATTATCTTTCTTACTGATCAGCATACTGCTCAGCACTTACTTTGCCAGTGCACAAAAAACTTACCTGTTTGTCGGTTCTTATAATGAAAACAAGGACAGCAGCGGCATTTACGTTTACCGGTTTGATCCTGCAAACGGGCAACTACAGCCGGTAACCACCGCAAAAGGTATGCTCAATCCATCTTATCTGACCATCTCAGAGGATGGTAACTATATTTATACCGCTGCCCAATCAAAAAAGAAGGATGATGGCCGTATCGGGAGCTATGTCTTCGATCGTAAGAATGGCTCCGTTGGTTTTATCAATGAACAAAGCAGCGGCGGCGCCAACCCGGTATATGTTACCGGTCATAAGAACGGGCAGTGGCTGGTAAACGGCAATTACAGCGGTAGCAGTATCTCCGTTTTTCCTTTGAATGATGGTGGGAGCGTAGGGGCTGCAAAACAGGTCATTCCGTTTGTCGATAGCAGTGTGATGAAAAGCAGGCAAAAACAATCGCATATACATGCCGTTTTCTTTTCACCGGATTTCCGTTATATATTTTCACCAGACCTGGGCGCCGATAAAATCAGGGGGTATCGCTTTGATGAGCAGCAGGATGAGCCTTTACGCACAACTGACCGTCCCTTTACCAGGACCGCTCCTGGTAGTGGCCCCCGGCATATGGCATTTCATCCCAATGGTAAATATGTTTACAGTATAGAAGAAATGTCGGGAACGGTGACTGCTTACAAATATGCGGCAGACAAGCTGGATAGTATACAAACGATTACTGCGCACGTTGCAGAAGGTGTAACAGATTATGGCAGTGCGGATATCCACTTTTCTCCGGATGGCCGTTTCTTATATGCCACAACCCGCGGAAAAGAGAATCTCATTTTCACCTATTCCGTGAATGCGCGTAATGGCAGGATAAAGCTAATAGGTTCTGAAGGAACGGGTGGTAATCATCCCCGGAATTTTGTGATTGATCCCACCGGGAAATTCCTGCTGGTAGCCAATATGATCAGCGGAAATGTGGTTGTGTTTGAGCGGAATATGAAGACAGGGAAACTGCGTAAAACGGGTACTGAACTAACGATGAAAGGCCCATCCTGCCTGAAGTTCAGGGAATATGCCGATTAATTTTATCACTTACCGATATACAAAGAGGGCATCTCCGGAGCGGAGATGCCCTCTTGTATTTATAAAGAAATGTCTTAGTTCCGGTCCCAGAAAGGAGGGGGCGCAATTCCCAGGGCGCGGAGATAAACGTATCCCTGTCCGCGGTGATGCACTTCATTATCGATCCAGTAAAGTATAAATGAATAAATAGGGCCTTCATATTGTCCGAAGGCAGTGTCAAGCTCCGCGAAACGGCCGGGTGCTATCTGGGGCCAGACTGCATTGATCTTATCCGTCATCTCATCCCATTGTGCTAGGATTTCCGCTTTTGTCCGGGGCGGGGTTGCTTTTGCTTGCTGCACCTGTTCGCCTGCCTGCTCCCAGTCGCCGGATACAACTGCCGGAAGACCTAATGACTGTATCAGTATCTCTGTCGCCAGCTCCGAAAAAGGGCGCATGCCGCCAACACTGTAAGTAAAGAGTTGTTCTTCGGGGAATGCCGCTATCACGCGGCGGGTCAGCCGGCGATGTCCCTGCCAGTGTTCGAGGACTGCTGCAGGATTAATAAACAGGGGTGCTATAACAGGAATAGTGTTGTTTTCCATCTGCTGAATGTATTTAGTGGGTGATTGTTTGTTTGTAATACAAAGAAAACATGGGCAGGTGACAACCCTATGTCAGCAGTGGAAAATGGAATAAAATATTTTTTCAGGATACGCTAAAAACAGCAGCGGTTACAAAGTCTAAGACCTTGTAACCGCTGCTGTTTTTACTACTTTTTACTGTATAAATTTCAGCCATTCCAGCGAAAACAAATGCTGATCCGGCTTGTCCTTTTTACTGAAAACAAAATAAAGATCATTTTTACCACCGGGATCTTTGATGGGAACGGTTACCTCTTTGTATTTTTCCCAGCTACCTGTGGCTTTGTAGTCCAGTCTGCTGATCACGGGGCCTGTGGCGTTTTTAACATGCACTTCCAATGTGGCATCCTTGTCCAGCGAGGAGTAGCGGTAAGCAATCCGGTTGATCCCTTTCAGGTCAATATCTTTCAGTACAAAGAATGACTTGTTATGGATAGCTCCGAGATGTTCATTACTGCGGTTGATGTTGTGTACTTCATCTGCATCCCCTGCCGGTACCTGTGGCGAGCGGAGGGCGAGCAGGGCGGTGCCGGTTAGTGGTACTGCGTTGCCGCCGCCATCAGTGTAGGTAGCAGCAAGCATATAGCTGCCCTTATTGCCTTTGGCGCGGGGATCTTTCAATGCTACGCTGCCTTCAGTTGGTAAGCTCACCGTTGGTTGCTGTGTGGTCAGCGTCATAATGTATTTCACAATTTCAGCTGCATTGTCGGTAGACAACTGTGGATGCGCACTCATAGAATGCTCTCCCCAGGCGCCGCCGCCACCTTTGATGATTTTGCTGGTGAGATAGGCCAGGAAATTTTTATCATGCTGATATCTTTTGGCTACTTCAATGAAAGCCGGTCCTACAGAGGCTTTATCCAGCTGGTGACAGGCTTTGCAGTCGCTGCCTTCCATCAGGAGCTTACCCGGATGTGCCGGTACCGTTAGCTGGTGACCTGTTTGCGGTGCGCCTGCTACACGCGGTACATAGTGCAGTCCGATCATCAGCCTTTCGGGGCTGATCGTTACATCTTCCTTATCTGTTACTGCTACCTGGTAGTGTAAGGGCTTTTGGTCAAAATAGAAAGTGCTGTTATCCGGCGTGGTGATCTTTACTACCGGTAAGGTGTTACCTACTTTTATAGCTATTGTATCTTTGCTGGTTAACCCGGCAGGATCAGTTACCTGTAGCACCACCTGGTATACACCGTTCTTTTCAAATGTATGAACAGGGTTAGGTTCAGCAGATCCTTTCTGATTGCCTTCAAAGTACCATGCATATGTCAGCTGATCATCTTCATCAAAATCATAGCTGTCTTTACTGCTGAAATTTACTTTCAACGGCGCGGTGCCTACAGTGTCAACGGTAGTGATATTGGCTACGGGTGCGCGGTTGCCGCCATTATAAGTGATCCGTACCAAACGGGCATCCACATTATCTATCCCGTATACGGAGCCGTATTCCAGCATATAAATATCGCCATCGGAACCAAAGGCCATGTCAATAGGCCGTCTGAAATCGCCGTTGGTAGACATGAACGGCTCCATGCGTTTGTATTGTTGCTGATCATCCAAACGTACGGCAAACACCCAGTTGCGCATCCAGTCGAAAATGAAAAGGGCTTTATCATAGTATGCCGGCAGCTTGGTGGCAGACTGTAAAGCAGCATCGTAATGATATACAGGACCCGCCATAGCAGAGCGGCCACCATTGTTCAGCTCAGGAAATTCAGTGGACCGGTTGTACGGATACCAGATCATCGCTTTTTGTGCGGGCGGCAGTTCTTTCAGACCGGTGTTGCTGGGCGAGTTATTCACCGGTGCGGCTGCATTGTACAGGGCGCCTATTTTTTTGGTGGCAAAATCATACTGGAAATATGCTTTGTTGTCGCCAACAAAATAGGGCCATCCGTAGTTGCCTGCTTTCTTCGCCTGGTTGATCTCATCATAGCCACGTGGGCCCTGCTCTCCGTCCTGTCCTGCATCCGGGCCTACTTCTCCCCAATAGAGGATGCCGGTAGCCTGATCCACCGAAATACGATAAGGGTTACGGCAACCCATGACATAGATCTCCGGTTTGGTGCCGGCTGTTCCTTTTGGAAACAGGTTGCCGGCGGGAATGGTATAACTGCCGTCGGCTTCCGGATGTATGCGCAGCACTTTGCCACGCAGATCATTGGTATTGCCGGCAGAGCGTTGTGCATCAAACGTAATGCGGCCGGGGATTTCGTCGATAGGGGCGTAGCCGTTGGATGCGAAAGGAACGGTATTGTCGCCGGTAGAGATAAAGAGGTTACCATCTTTATCCCAATCCAGTGAGCCGCCGGTATGTGCGCTCACTTCATTTTCCAGCGGCACTTTCAGCAATACCTTTTCAGATGCCAGGTCAAGGGAATCTTTACCGATAATGGTAAACCTGGAGAGATGTTGAACCGGTACGGCCGCCGGTGGCGTATGAAAGCAATAGATATAATGATTGGTAGCAAAGTTCGGATCAAGGGTGAGGCCAAGTACGCCGTTACCAAATCCTACTTTCGTATCGGGCATTACCGGGAACGTATATACGGTTTTGGTCGTGTTGCTGGCCGGATCATAGCGGTATAATTTACCGCTGCGCTCAATAAAGTATACACTGCCATCGGCGGCAACCGCCAGTTCCATCGGTTCATTGAGGTCATCGGAGAGGATGGTTTTGGTAAAGCGGTTGTCTTCCGGTGTTTTAACGGCGTAAGCTTTACTGTAGTCCAGTGGCTGTCCATCGCCCATGGCGTACTGGATGCCTCCCAGCAGGTGTTGGAGGAACAGCGGCTCCTGGTAGGTTTCATCCGTATGTCCGCCACCGGTATAGAAAGCGCGGCCACCATCATAGGCGTGGTACCAGGCAATCGGATGATTATCTCCATTCTCTCCACCTTCATAACTGCTTTCATCCAGCTTTGCCAGTACTTTAATATCCGGGTTGATATTTTTATAACTATACCATTCATCGGTACGTTCCCATTGTGTGGGGAGGCCCTTCATGGAAGGATGAGCGGTATCTGTAACGATGATCATGCCTTTGCGCACATTCGGGTCGTGGGGGTGACTTTTAAAATAAGCGCCCACCAGTTTATTATACCATGGCCATCCATATTCCGTGTCTGCGGCAGCGTGTACACCTGCAAATCCGCCACCAGACTGTATATATCTTTCAAAAGCTACCTGTTCATCTGCATTGAGCACATTACCGGTGGTACTCAGAAAAACGACTGCCCGGTATTTTTTTAGTTTGCTCTCCTTAAACCAGCTGGCATCACTGGTGGTATCCACCTTAAAGCCATGCTCACTACCCAGCTTTTGGATGGCTGTTACCGCCATTGGTATGGAATTGTGGTGAAAGGCGCTGGTCTTTATAAATACCAGGATGCGGGGAGATGAGTCACTGCATGCCTGTAAAATAATTGTCAGACAAACGATGAAAATGAAAGAGAAAGCATAACGCCCCGATTTGCTGCGATAGATCATGTATTTCTTTTAAGTTTAATAGGAAAGTATAAAAATATAATAATATCGCATTTTGCTACCTTAAATTATTTGAGCGGATAGGGGCCATGTAACCTTAACGTCTGTACGTAACCGCAAATTGTAATTATCAAGTAAGAAGAGAATTGTTTAAATTTCTTTTTGGATGAGAGATGATACATGTAAACATATAACTTTGCAGCATTTATGCCCGGAACCTTTTTGAAATATACGCGACTTATTATCTGGCGTTACTGGAATCTGGTGATCAATATAGGTGTGCATCCCCTGATGTCATTTATTGAAATCCGTCGTATCAAGTTATTGAACCTGACGTCATTGCCCGCAGTCGTTTTAACTTTTTTCTTTTGTGTGCTGAATATCATACAGGGGCGGTTCTTATTGGCCGGGATAAACCTGCTGATGATGCTGGGCGGCCTTGCTGTGCTGTTCCTTCACTACCGGAGTAATTACCAGGGTGCCAGGATCTGGGTAATTAGTTATGGTATCCTGCTGTATGGTTTTTCTGCATTGGTTTTCCATAATGGGTGTGAATATTATCTCATCAATATCCTGATCCTCGTATTCCTGATCTACGACAATAAATGGGTGCTACGTTTTTTTGCTGTTCTTATCATTACCACTTTCATGTTGGTGCACTTTGCGCCGGTTGACTGGGCGCCGGCTGTTCCGGTACCTGTGTCAAGGATTATCATTAACGTTGTTATTTTCTTCCTGTTCGCCATTATCATATTGACGTATTTCAAGCAGGTACATGAGGATTTTCAGAAAGAAACAGAAGCACAACGGCAGGCATTGTATCGTATGAACCGGGATAAAGAGAAACTTTTTTCGATTATCGCTCATGATGTCCGTAGTCCGCTGGCCACGCTGGAAGTATTACTGGATATGTTCGGGAAAGATGAGTACCCCGCCGAAGATATGAAGGAGGCGGCTGCCAGTCTGAATGAAAAGGTGACACAGGTACGTGGTTCTCTGGATAATTTGTTGCAGTGGAGTGCAGGACAAATGAAAGGCATCCGTGCTGCGCCGGTTAGTTTTGACGTATACCCGTTGGTGTTGGACATACTGGAATTATTTGAGGTAAGTATTTTGAAAAAAAATCTACAGATATCTACAGCTATTCCGGAAGGACTGTCAATGTATGCCGACAAAGACCACGTGAGCGTCATCTTCCGGAATTTGATCAGCAATGCTGTTAAATTCAGCAAACCCGGCGACACTATTGAGTTGCAGGGAACGGTATTGAATGGAAATACCCTGTTCAGTGTGGCTGATAGTGGCGTAGGCATAGCACCGGATAAGCTCAGATCATTGTTTTCATTTAACAATGCACCTGCCTATGGTACGGATGGAGAACGCGGTACAGGGGTGGGGCTTATGTTATGCGACGAATTTGCCCGGCAAAATAAAGGAAAAGTGAAAGTAAAGAGTGAAATAGCCAAAGGAAGTACGTTTACCTTGCAACTACCTACGGGTAAAATACATTAGTGATATTTATTATGTTTTTTGTTTGAAACTTTTTGTTTAATTTCCACCTACTATGAAGGACCCTTAACTAAATCGGTCTGCACTAACCAAAACAATAATGCCTCAAACGTATCGTAATATTCCCGGTTCCCATGTAGTATAAGTATGACGGTTCATTTATTACGGTTTAACTATGAAGTAATATGCGTCGATCACTAGTTTTGTTTATTACCGGCTTGCTGGTAGCATTTGTGTTGCTGGCTGTTTTAACATTGTCGGGCTACAAAGTACACCGGGAGAGCACCCGCGGGTTACTGGCAGCTACCGATGACCTGTCACGCGAGCACCCTGGCATGCGGCTGATGGATGCCGCCTTACTAACCCTGAATGATGCTGAAAATAATTTCAGGATGTTTACGGTGTTGTATGATAAAAAGTACCTGCAAACTTTCTCTACACAATTGGGTGATGTATTATCGATGGTAGATACCATCAGCGTCTCCCTCGACGGATTAAACAACACCAGGCAGTTTGATGAATTGATCCGGGAGAAAGGAGCTGTGTCTGAGAAGATCGGTGCGCTTAAAAAGTCAACGGATTCTATGTTGAGCCGTTCCATCAAAGATGACAGGATAGATAAATTATTGAGCAGTATTCCCGCCTACAAAGTATCGCAGATTAAGAAAGAAGAAGTGACGATGGATACCGTGAGCAATGTGCAACAGGACACCGGTAAGAAAAAAGGCGTTTTCAAAAGACTGGGCAATGCTTTAGCTAATAAGAAAGACACGGTTAAAGCACAGATGGCAATCACGGTGAAAACGAAAAGTGGCCAGGTGATCGATAAAGAGGAATATGACGCGCAGCGGATGCGCAACATCATTACAGACGTCAATAGTTATTACAAAAATATATTGAAAAAGCAGCTGAGCAGCCGGCTGCAAATCAATAGTGCAGAACAATCCCTGGCTGTGACCAATATCGCCATGCTGGAGGAGCTAAGGACATTGATTACGGCTCTCAGAAACCAGACGGCCACCGCACTTGCCTTGAAAAAACAGGGAGCAGAAGGCGTTGTAACTGCCAGCGTGAACAAGATGAAAAGTATTGCTGCCTGGGCTTTGGTGGCATTGCTGCTAAGTCTTGCAGCCATCGCCTTATTTATTTATGTGGTGAGGAATAATAACCGCAGACTGGAAGCGGCCAGGCTTGCAGCAGAGGAGGAGGCGCGTGTACGCACAGATTTCCTGACGAATATGAGCCATGAAATCAGGACGCCACTCAATTCCATCGTGGGTTTCAGCGAGCAGTTGTCGTATACCGCATTGGATACACAACAGCAGCGCATCCTGCATTCCATAGAAGTAGCCGGTGATATGCTGATGCAGGTAGTAAACGATGTACTGGATTTCTCCAAACTGGAGAAAGATTATATTTCTATCCAGCAGCAACCCTTTGTATTGTACCATGCTTTTGAAGAAGTGATGAACACCATGCGTGTACAGGCTTTTCAGAAGAAGCTGTCATTTAATACCAACTTTGAGGGCGATGAGCAATGCCAGGTAAGCGGCGACATCTTTCGGTTGCAGCAGATCCTGTTGAACCTTGTGAGTAATGCCATCAAATATACAGACCAGGGTAATGTAACGGTAACGGCTAAACTGAAAACTGAAAATGGCAAGGTCATGTTCAACCTTACCGTATCAGATACCGGGGAAGGGATCAGTGCAGCAGCACAAACCCACCTGTTTGAACGTTTTTACCAGGTGTCATCTTCCCGCACCGCAGTGAAGGGAACCGGATTGGGACTGGCTATTACGCAGCGACTGATAAAATTGCACGGGGGAGATATCTCTTTGACCAGCGAGGTGAATAAAGGAACCACGTTTGTCTGCCATATTCCTTATACGATTGCAGCTGCACCGCTGGCAGCCGTGAGTACGCAGCAGGATCCGCAACAGGTAACCGGCGCTTTAATGGAAGGCCGTTATGTACTCGTTGCTGACGATCAGGAAATGAACCTGTTGCTGCTGAAATTGATCCTCACCCGCTGGAATTGCCGCTTTGATATGGCGATAAGCGGGCAATCGGCACTGGAGCTGTTTGACCGCCACCACTACGACCTTGTGCTCCTGGACCTGCACATGCCGGGAATGAGCGGCCTGGATGTGATGGAAAAGATCAGGAAAAATAAAGATCCCGAAAAAGCAGGGGTGGTGGCATATGCGCTGACCGCCAATATCTCGCAAACGGCCATTGAAGAATTTAAAAGGGCCGGCTTCAACGACTGGCTCATGAAGCCCTTCCGGGAAAAAGACCTTTACGGCCTTATCCTGAAGACATTTAAGAAGGCGTAAACGGAGTAGGGGAGCCGGGTGAAGAAAAAGGTGTAAGGTTCCTGTATTTTAGTTATATTCACCTTATGTCGAAACAAAAAGATGTAATCGTTACGTTATCAAAGAAACACCCCAAGACCGGAGAACCGGCCCAGACCGGCCATATGTTCGTTATCGGGGTGTTGGGTCATAAAACGGACTGGTATGAAATAGATACTGAGAAGTTGAATAACCTGAAAAATGAAGACCTTCAAAGAGATCTGTTTGCACTCCTCCACAAGCGAACACATTAATCCCGCCCACCTGTCCTTTCCGGCTGCTTTCCACGAGATTTAATTTTTAAGTAATTTGCAGCCGAATTCAAAGGTAACTATGGACACAAGTGTTAACAAATACATTAGCGAAACAGGCTTTTGCAGCAGAAGGGAAGCCGATAAATACATAGAACAGGGCCGTGTAACCATCAACGACAACATTGCCTCCAAAGGCAACAGGGTAAAGGATGGCGACGTAGTGGAAGTTGATGGCGAACCGCTGAAAAAGAAGAAAGCTACCGTATACATTGCCCTTAATAAACCCAAAGGGATCACCTGTACCACTGACCTGAAGGACAAGACCAACATTATTGATTATATTAATTTCTCATCCCGCATATTCCCGATCGGGCGCCTGGACAAGCGTTCAGAAGGGCTTATCTTCCTCACCAACGATGGTGATATCGTCAACAAAATTCTGCGGGCAGGCAACCAGCACGAAAAAGAATATTTTGTTGCCGTAGATAAACCCATCACCCTGGAATTTATCAAAGCGATGCGCAACGGTGTGCGGATCCTGGGCGTAACCACACAGAAATGTTTTGTGCAACAGGAAGGACCCCACAAGTTCCGTATCATCCTCACCCAGGGGCTAAACAGGCAGATACGCCGCATGTGTGAGGCGCTAGGCTACAACGTAGAATCGCTGAAACGTACCCGCATCATGAACATCTCACTGAAAGACCTGGCCCCCGGCAAATGGCGCTATTTCACCAAAGACGAAATAGATAGCATCAATGCAATGGTCGCTTCCAGCAGCAAAACTGCCGGCGCTAATAACAGTGATGGAATGGATGAATAGCCGGTACCTAAAATACTTATCGGGCCGCCATGCTGCAAAGCTGGCGGCTTTTTATTTAGCCCAGCTTCTTGGTATAGGTAAATGAAGAAGCTATTTTGTTATAGGAATTACGGGTATGCCTATATTCTTTTGTTGGTTGGCAGGCGCCCGCCAGTAATGCTACAGCGAGTATGGGGATTGTCTTTTTCATATAGGTAATCGTACCTAACTTTAATTTTTTGCGAAAAAAAATTTGGTAGAGAAAGTTTAATTCCTATTTTTGCACCCCGCTTAACAGCAGTACAGTAAAGGATTCCCTAGCTCAGTTGGTAGAGCAATACACTTTTAATGTATGGGTCTTGGGTTCGAGTCCCAAGGGGATCACAAAAGGAGACGTTCAATTTTGATCATCTCCTTTTTAGCTTTTATCAACTCATCATTTTTGATCCTTTAAGAGCCCCTTCTCCGGGATCAATAGCCATTACTTGCGTATTAAGATGATAATACCGGCCCCACCATAAAATATTCGCTCAATTACTTGTCATAGTTGATTTTCTATAAGGCTAAGTGTATCCTGTATAAGATGGTCTAATTCAGGTGCGGAAATCGTATTAGGGTTCATTCCCAAAGTCGTGTAGTCGGGAGCTGGATCGCCATGATGTGTCTTCCAGGAAACCCCATTGATAAGATTGAGTGAAGATATAATTGATGCTCGATTAGCATTATTTCTAAAGGTAACCGGATAGGTATTTAAAAACATAATTAACCTTCCAAAGGTTTGTTGCCCCGTCATAGAACGGATTTCCCGATAGAATTTGAAGCGTAGGTGGGATTCAAGTACGTTTCTCAACCACCCTAATACCGAATCTTTTATAGAATGATCAGGATTTGTTCTGAAGCCTTCCAGAGCTTCGATTTGTTTAAAGTATTCTGTTTTTACTAACTCGTTTAAATCACAAGCTTCTATTTCAGATGCCTTAGCGGCAAAATTTTCCTTAATACGAAGGGTACACTTATGGGCTAGTGCAATGTCTTTACCAATTTCATGTAAGAAATATTCATTATGGCTTAATACTACGATTTGTTTTAAATGTTGAAACAAATGTTTTATTATACCAATAGTATAAGTTCTGCGATTGGTGTCCAAACTGGATAATGGGTCATCAAAAATTAAAATCTTATTATGCTGATTCGGGTCAATGTCAAGTTTGGACAGGAAAAATGCTAAAGCAATGGTACTTTTGTCACCTTCGCTCAAACATTCTTTTGCGTGAAATGGCTGATTGGGGGTAAATGAAATATCTTTCCCGTCAATTGTCAACTTGTAAGATATTTTACTTTGAGTTGCCCTTCCTTGTGGAGGAACATGAACAACATTGTCTATTCTAAAATGGGTTTTGAAAACAGTTCCTAAATAATGATTTATTCGAGTTTGGTAACTACTGAAAAATGTTGTTGCTGCTACCTGCTGTTGTTGAGATAACTGTGGATAGACAGCTTCTAAACCCTTAAGGGTTTGTCTTTCAGTAGACAGTTGATTGCAAAGTGCAATTATAGAAGGTTCAAATCTTTTTTTTATTCTTTCTAGTTTATCAACCTCGAGTTGGGCTGCTGGAACTGCCTGAATAGTCGAACGAAAAGCTGTGATTGCAGTGTTATAAACTGTGACGCTTTGGTTGTAGTGATATGTCTTGGCCTTAATGGCTTCTCCTGAAGCCTGAAAAGCGGTAACGGCATCGGTAGTAACGGCTATTGTAGGGTTTAGTATTTTTTGTTGGACAGAAGCAATCAAAATTTGAAATTCTGCATTCAACGCTACTTCGTCAGCAACAATGTTAAATATCGGTGGTTGGGAGGTGTTTGGTAAGTGTGTAGCCCACGAAGCTATCCTTTCTGAATTAGTCTGGTTGATATTCTTCATAGCTTGTATGGCCGCTTCCAGGTTAAAGTTTTGTAGTGTGTTGAGGTGTGCTTGAAGCCGTTGAACCAATGCGTTGAAATTTTCATTGAATTTACTGATGTATGCATTTAATATCTCAACATTTTCATTAATGGTCTGTTTGCAAAATGGACATGAAATTGTCGCTTCATTCGCTGTCTGCTTACTCTCCACATATGCAAACCCTTTGCGCAGCCAATTTTCGGGCCCATCAAGAGCGTTGGCTGCCAAGTCTCGACAGTGGTTTGAAAACAAGGCTTCCAAAGTCTCATTTTGCATAGCTTGAGACGTTGTTTTTAGGTCCGTGATGAGAGACGCGAAATTAATGCCCGAAGTTGTTTGCTGTATGGGAGAAAGAGTATGTAGTGATTGTATAATAGCATTTGCATTTGCGGCCGCCAATACTGTTTTTGCTGTTGCAATTTGTTGATCAATACCGGTTGTTAGTGCTGGAGGAATCGAAAGAAAGTTGTTAATTAAAGTAGAGGTTAAGTTATTCCCGACTTGTTGAATTAACTGTGATTCAACATTTACTTGAATTTGTTTTGAAGTAGCCTTATCAATTTTATTTTGTTCGATTTGATTCTGAATAGAGACACCTTGTGCGCCGACAACAAATTGATGTAGTTGTTTTTTTTGATCTTCATTGAAGTCAAAACCAGAATAGATATTATCATTGACAAAGTGAATGTCGAAAATTTCAATATCAGGGAATTGATTAGTCCAGCCGGCAGCCCCGAAAGTATGGAATATAGCTGGCGTCCCGATTTGGGTTATCTGGGCAGCTTGGGCTGCCGTATGATTTGTTGAAATTCGGCTTCTAATAATCTCCGGCCTGTTTGTAGTTAGAGAACGGAATACAGAAGTTAGCGTTGTTTTGCCACCTCCATTGTCTCCATAGATTAAAGTCATTTTTTTAAAATTGACTTGGCCAGTTGCCCGATAGTTTCGGAATTTACCAATGGATATTAGTTGTTCTACTTTGTTTATCATTTCTTAGGGATTAGCTTTGATTGTTTGGTACAGGGTAATTTTAATTTACGGTGTTGATCATAGTTGTGAAGCTCAATCCAATATACATAAGTTTTAAATGAATAAAGAACAAATACTCAAATCATTTTTGGGCCAATAAGATTTTCGTTACTAAAGCCATGCAAGACGCTCGTATAGCGCCTTTATTTTATCAATTAGGCAAATATCAGGATTTGCTGTAAAGCATTATTGGTGTAAATCAGAAGGTCAGGAAATTGTTGAAAAAAGCAGAGCCATCGAATAAAGATGCTACGTTTTTTGAGATTTTGACAGCATTGCTATGGATGCGAAACGGCTGGGTAGTTTTGTTTATTACAGATTCATTAATTGACCTGAAGTTGGAGACACAAAAACGAAGGTATTGACTTTCAAAAATGCTCGATTTGAGCGAGTTTGCAAAGATCCAAAAGTAAAAGGTTCGAGTTTTGTACCAGTGGGTCACAAAATTTGTGTAGTTAGCAAAGCTAAGGCCGGACGAATGCCGGCCTTAGCTTTTTTTATCCATCAGCCTATAAAAGACATGTTAATACTGTGTCTTATTTTAGTATAATCGAGTAGAATTACAGCGGATGGTTTAACCTGGTGTCGCTACCGCGGGCTGGTGCCTTATGAACGGATGTTTTTTGCAACGGTGGAATACTACCTGACTGCATCGGAAAAAACATCTGGTCATAAAGCACTTTTGTTTTGTGGGATGCCTGTTTTTCCTTTCACCAGCAAATACGCTTCGGAGAGCAGATAAAATGGGTAGCCTTGCTACTCGTTTGCGAAGATTGAACTGGCGGCGTTGCCACCAGTTCGGGAAGATTATACAGGTAGCTTCGCAACCTGTATGCAGAGATAAACCGGCCGGCTACGCCATCCGGTTGCAGAAATTGAATGGATCTTCGCTCCATTAGCAAGCTGTTTTTGCTACGCAAAAACAGCTTGCTAATGGAGCCCGGTGGTCACAAAAGGGAAATCTAATTCGTTAATAATACTTCTGTCCACCAATTTCTTGTATCCTGGTCGCCGTCTAATCAAGCAATAACCTTAATTCAAATTCAATTGCCAGGAAATTCCGAATTGATCGGCAACCCATCCAAACTTCTGGCTGAAGCCATAATTATCCAATGGCATCATCACAAATCCATTTTCCCCTAACCTGGAGAAAAGCGTTTTCAATTCACTTTCATTTTCGCATTCCACCCAGTTGGAGATCGCTGGGGTGAAGGTCCAGTCATGTTTGATAAAACTATCACTACATATAAATTCCTTTCCATTAAGTTTAAATGTAGCTTTCATAACAGATCCTTCTTTCCCTGGCCCATCTTTTTCGTAACGCTGGATGCCTATAATTTTGGAGTTCTCGAATAAACCGATGTAAAAGTTCATCGCTTGTTCAGCGTTGTTTTCCTGGAAGGTCAAAAATGTGGTTATCTGTGTTTTCATGTCCAATGTGCTTTAGTTATTTATTGAATAGGTCTTTACTTTTTTCTTTAATATAAATCCACTCACCAAGGCAACTGCGAACCCAATAGGTAATGCTTCTGAATAGGTAATTAAAATCACGAGTAAGGGATTTTTGTACATCACTTTAAAGTTTGCCATCTTCCTGGTTTCTCCGGCAGATAGGAAGGCGAACATTGTTTTAGGACATCCATGAAATCAGGAACAAAAAGATAATAATAAAAGAGTCCTAGCACAACATAGACAGTAGAGCCTTATGTAATTTAACTAAAAGTTTTATCCCCGTCAAAGATCTTCAGTGCCCAGATTAATTAGAAGCATGATGTTATCCTTCGAAATATTGAAGTTGTATAATTTATCGGATTCACTATTGAAGAACTTACAGTTCCTGTTGCACACCGCCATACATTATAAATTCGAAAATGCCAGATCCCTGTAAGCGATACCTTTTTTTCTACTGTTTGGGCAGAACAAAAAATACAACCTGACAATAAAATCAACGTAAAAAAAACTTATTATCATTACAGAATTATTTGTACAGTAATTGCTGAATATCCAATTCGCTTTCATTTATCGATGCCATTGAAAATATTTTGTCGCTCCATGGCCAGGTTAATCCTTTATCAAAGCTGACCGCAGGTCCGTGAACACCAATCACATTCATTGGAGGATATTCCTTCCAGGGATGCGTAAAATGAAAAGTAAGCGTACGTTTTTGGCCATTGTTAACACTGAAACACGATGAAGGGGAAATGCAGCGGGGATGGGAGGGGAGATCGGGTTGCCGGTGAAAAGAAAAAGCCAGTGTTTTGTTATTGAATATGATTGAGATGGATTGCCTACCAGCTTGGTTACCATAGTTACAGATGGGGGAAGACCTTTACGACAGCCTTTCCGGGCAATTTTAAAAAGAAAATATCATGAGTACTAAGCTAAAGGAATGCGAAAGCATGAAGAATAACGGTTTTGGTATTACAAAAACATAAGCGGCTATAATTTAAAGGAGGGGAAATACTTTGGATAAGAAAAATAAATTACTTTTAAAGGCATTAAATTTATAATATATCTATGAAGAAATGTTTGTTCTCCATCGCCCTAGGTTTTATTATTGTACATGTTCATGCGCAAGACTTACAAACCGTAACTACAAATGGGAATAAAACCACTAATCGTATAGTACTAGGAGCTACAGATGATGGGTTTAGTAAACTTCAGGTAACTGGTGGGGTATCCATAAACTCTGGGTTGACCAATACCAGCAATCGCCCTGCTATTGTTAATGGTACTTCTAATGAAATCCGGGGACAGAGCGCCACATCTTATTACAGTGACGATGGTTTTTTAAGGCTGAGTGCAGGTGGAGGTACCGGTGGAAATACGAAATCGTATATTGACCTAAGTGGCTATTCGACAATACCTGACATGCATCGGAATATAGTTTTTGGGACTTTCGGTACAGAGCGTGTGCGCATAAATTCAGCAGGAAATGTAGGTATTGGTACACCTAATCCTCAGTCATTACTAGCTGTGGCAGGGACCATTACCGCCCAAAAGGTAAAAGTAACATTGACTGGTTGGGCGGATTGTGTATTTGATTCCAGCTATGTTCTGCCATCATTATCTGAATTGGAAATGCATATTACCCATAATAAACATCTTCCTGACATTCCTACTGAAGCTGAAATTGTCAATGAGGGTTTGGATATGGGTGAGATGCAACAAAAACAAATGAAGAAAATAGAAGAATTGACGCTGTACTTGATTGATCAGAATAAGAAATTGGAAAAGCAGCAACAGCTGATATTGAATCAGGAGCGATTGTTATTAGCGTTAAATAATCGACTAAAAGAGTTGGAAGGAAAACAATCTAAGTAAAGTTACATTAAGTTGTAAACGGGGATGACTGTTTTTTTAGACACCGCTATTCGAAATAGTAAAGCTTTTAATACATAATTTTCTGTATTAATAAATTTGATAACTTTATTATCTGTCAAATATATCGACAAAATCCACAATATGAAAAAACAAAACATTAGCAGGCGCCAGTTTATCGGTACGGGGGCAATTGCTGCCACTGGCATGCTGTTCCTTTCAAAAACATCTTTCGCGGCATCATTTTTAGGTGCTGCCAATAAGCCAAACTCAGTAATAAATGGGGTGCAGATTGGGGTGATCACTTATTCGTTCCGCAGCATGCCCACCACGGCTGAAGACCTGCTGAAATATTGCATCGACTGTAATATAAATGCCATTGAACTAATGGGCGATGCTGCCGAAGATTATGCAGGCGCACCTAAACGGGCTGCCAGCCAGAGCAAAGCAGATTTTGCACCAAAAATGGCCGAATGGCGTGCAGGTGTGGCCATGGATAAATTTAAAGAGTTGCGCAAAATGTATAACGATGCCGGTGTAAGCATTTACGCCTGGAAACCAAACGCCCTCGGTGCAACAAATACCGATGCCGAAATTGAGTACGCATTTAACGCAGGCAAAGCCCTGGGTTGTAACCACGTTACTGTTGAACTGCCCAACGAAGCCCAAACCAAACGCCTTGGCGATTTGGCTACCAAACATAAAATGATGTTAGGCTACCACGCCCATACGCAAGCCACCCCAACACTTTGGGATACTGCCTTAAGTCAATCAAAATATAATGGTATAAACCTTGATATTGGACACTATGCTTCGGGTACCAGCAGCAGCCCAATACCATTCATGGAAAAATATCACGACCGTATTACGAGTATCCACGTTAAAGACCGTAAGTTTCATGACGGACCAAACGCGCCATGGGGTGGGGGAGATACACCAATAAAAGAGGCATTGCAGCTGATGAAAAAGAACAAATATAAGTTCCCGGCTACGATTGAGCTTGAATATAACATCCCTGCCGGATCTGATGCGGTAGCTGAGGTTAAAAAATGCCGCGCTTATGCAGTGGATGCATTAAAATAAATAAGAGGTGCGTTTTCCCGGAAAAACGCACCTGAAAAGCATTCAATTGGAACGCTGAATGTAACGAACATTTATATGATTAAGCCTTCGGGTTTCGTACCAGAGGGAAGTGAAGCTGAACCAGTTTTTGTTAACTTAAAACAAGTGTTGTATGACCCGTTTTTCTGTTCTTTTCTGGCTGATGAAAAATAGGAATATAAATGCATTAGGGGGAATGCTGGGGCTATTGGCCTTGTTCACCATGGCCGGCAATGCATATGCCCAGCCTTTAACAGACAAAAAAACAGATACCATTCATTCACTGGAGAAAGTCACACTGGGTGGGATCAAACAGACAATCCTGATTACCGGTTCCGATACAATTAATAATCCCATACTGCTGCTGCTTCATGGTGGGCCAGGGTTTTCTGAGCTCCGGTTTTTCAGGTCCTATAATACGGCTTTAGATTCCGGCTTTACGGTCGTGAACTGGGATCAGCGCGGCACAGGCCTTTCCTATGATCCAAAGATTCCGGTATCCAGCATGACCCTGGACCAACTCATTGAAGATACCCATCAACTTATCGGCATACTAAAAAAAAAGTTTAGCAAGCAAAAGATCTTTCTGGTTGGACATTCCTGGGGCTCACTGCTGGGCATCAGTGTTGCACAACGTTACCCTGAAGACATTCAGGCCTATGTCGGGGTCGGTCAGGTGGTCAGTATGAGGGAGAGCGAAAAAATTGGTCTCGCCTATGCCATAAAAATGGCAGAAAAAGAGCATAATACAAAAGCATTGCTTGAACTTCGCCCATTGACAGCCCGTTACCCATCCACGGGGACTTCAGGACTGAACGATCTCTTTGTTCAGCGCAAATGGTTAATGTACTTTGGTGGGGTGGTTCATGGAAAGCGTAATTACAACGATATCTTTAAGGGAATTACTGCCGGCGAGAATAAACTTTATAATGATTCTTTGAATGCAGAAGGTGAGATGTTTTCCATAAACGCCCTCTGGCCAAGTCTTTTAAATGCAGATCTTTTCAAAAGCATACCAAAATTAACAGTACCCGTATTTTTTATTACCGGTAGGTTTGATTACAATACCAATGCTAAGCTTATAGCGCGTTATTTCAATTTCCTCTCTGCCCCGCACAAAGAACTGATTTGGTTTGAAAATTCCGCCCATATAATGCCCTTTGAGGAACCGGAGAAGTTCAATGAGGTCATGAAAGAGGTGAAAAATAGCGAGTACATGAAGCAGTAAACATTTATTAGCCGGATTTTCCTGATATTCTCTCTACACGATTCATTCTTTGCAATAATATGGTCCCCTACAGTCCATGCACCAGTTACAGGCGTGTTATTATCTATTAGAGCTTTCCTTATCCTGTTCCCGGATTCATCCAACTGTGCGCTACGGAGCATTCAAAAATTTGGCTGAAAGCCCTACCGCGAGGACACATTGTTTGTAAGCATTCACCTTACAACATATTTTTCAACCCAGTGGAACTTAATGATTTGTGGTAGGCTAAGTGTATCCGACCACTCTTGCCAGCATCATCTATGAATCAACGGTGTATAGTCAGGTAGTCAAAAAGAGGTGGCAGCGTTTTTCCACCCCTTTTTTCCATTTTTGACTTATAGATGTACGTTAAAGTTTGACCATATGGACACCTGAAAACACCCCTCTTGCTTCGATAAACCTGCTGCCTGAGGACAATGTACCCAGATCGACAGGAGCAAAACCGATTGTATTGATTAGTTCGATTGTTTCTGCTTTTGCACCTTCATCATCTCCGGCAACGAAAACTACCCGGCGGCCTTCACCGACTACCGGATCTGCTGCAATCCTTGCTGCAAAAAGGGTATTGAATGCTTTGACAATACGGGCACCCGGAATCTGTTCCAGCACAATGCCGGTTGATGTTTTATCTCCTAAGTCAGCGATCTTACCACCCGGCAGGAACTCGTTGGTGATATCGATCACAAGTTTATCTTTCCAATCAATCAGGCCGGTCAGTTTATTAACTTCCCACCAGGGCAACGCCAGCACCACAATTTCAGCTGTGGCTGCTTCCGCAGTTGTTACCGCCTTTGCATCCTTGCCTAATTTGCGAATGACAAGTTCAAGAGTTTGAGGCCCCCTGCTATTACTGATCAAAACTGATATGTTATTTTTCAGCAGTTGTCCGGCAACAGATTGTCCAATATGGCCGGCGCCAATTATCCCGATTGTTTTCATGCTATTCTTATTTACTGATATTTAATGAAGATTGTTAAAATGCAGATTTGATCACTCCGCCGTCGGCACGAAGTGCCGCGCCGTTTGTGGCCGCTGAAAGCGGGCTGGCGATGTAGGTTACGAAGCTCGCAATTTCTTCCGGCTTGATAAAACGCTTAAGTAGTGAGGTGCCACGCATGCTTGTGAAAAACACTTTTTCCATTTCCGCACCGCTGATGCCTTGCTGTTCAGCGGTGGCTTTCATGAAATTAGTAATGGCCTCAGTTGATGTCGGTCCCGGTAAAACGGTATTCACCGTAACTGCTGTGCCTGCGGTCATTTCTGCTAATCCACGTGACAAGCCGATCTGCGCGGTTTTGGAAACCCCGTATTGTATCATCTCCGCAGGGATCTGAACACCCGATTCGCTGGAGATAAATATGATGCGGCCCCAGTTGGCTTTCAGCATCTGTTCTATATAGGCACGCGAAAGACGCACACCACTCATTACGTTCACCTGATAGATATCAAGCCATTCCTCATCCGGAATATCTTTGAATGCTTTCGGCTGGGCAATACCGGCGTTGTTGACCAGGATATCTACTTTCGGATATTGCTGAATAAGGGTATTTACCTGGTCCACCTGTTCTAGATCTGCCACCGCCGCATAGATGTTCAGGTTACCGGTTTCCGTTTTGATCTGCTCAACAGCTGTATTCACACGCTCGGGGGTGCGCCCATTAACAATAACTTTTGCGCCTTCATGTGCCAGCGACCTTGCTATGGCAAAGCCAATCCCGGTAGTTGAGCCGGTAACAAGGGCGGTTTTTCCTTTTAATTGCAGATCCATGATCTTTATGTTTTAATTGTTTTGATAATTGCTTTTATAAAATGTAACCTGAAAAAGGAACAAACGCCTCTTCCTATGGTCTTTCCTTCCGGGATTTATTTGCCTGCTGCCATTGCTTCGGCTGCAACTTTAAGCCTTTCCACCCAATACTGGTGGTAAGTGTAAAGGCCTCCCGGATGTTTGTGGCCCAATATGTCCAGAAACCATTCACCCTGCTGTGTTTCTTCGGTCAGGACATGGACGCCCTCTTCCGTGGGTGTGATCACCCAGCCGTGGTAAGCGGTTGAACCGGTCTCGTCACCGTCAACGGTCGTTTTCCAGGCCAGTCTGTGGTTAGGTTCAAACTCGGTTACGGTCAGATGCATAAGGAAACCAACAGTTGTGCGGGTCCATTTGGTACCCAGTTCCAGTTCTTTTTTATTACCTAATATCTTCACTTGGTCTTCAGGCGGGAAATATCTCACCCAGTTTTCCGCGTCGACCAATAATTTCCAAACCACCTCTGCCGATGCTTTAATATCGATGTCATTCAGCGCATAGATTGCAGACATTTTTGGATCCTGATCTGCCGGCCAATTTGTTTTGTTATACATAATATTATTCTCCTTTATTTTTTACCAAAGTTCCGATAACCTGCTCCAAAGGACGAGGACATTTGAACGAATTTGTATGTGATAAATGTCACAGTATATGATTCCAAACGAATCTGTGTGCACATGAGAGATCCATAAAATCCGGTCGGCTTTATCCCGATTCTATTTGCTGCAAGGCGGATTATATTCAGCGTGGTATTATGTTTTGTAGCTGTCTGGTACAACTCTATAATGATCACGTACAGCTAAGAATCAATTTTGACTGTTGGAATTTATCGGAAATGAGAACCGGTTTTGCAGAGCCATTTGTTCATTGGCTACAGGAGGATTTTATGATACATGGAATTCAGCTTATTGGGTGCGGATCAGCGCTAATTGCCCTGCATGGTGAAAAAGGTGGGCATTTCTGTTCAGCAGCACATTGAATTTGTTCCTCTTTGGTTCAAAAATAAAATCAGTTTCGCTGATATAATTATGTTTTGATTTCCAGTCAGCCGGATTCAGTTGCCTGAGATAGGCAGACAATACTTCATTGATGGAAACCCATTGCTGCAATAAAAGCTCATAGGCAGGATATTCATTGGCATGATGCTGAGGTGTAAGAAAAAGCGCCTCGTATTCCGGATAACGTCTTGCGTCAGGCTCCAAAGCCGCCAAAAAGCAGTCACTCGCAACGATCAGGTGGCCTAAGAGGTAAATCACCCTGTTTTTTCCCGGAGCCACCGGTTCCATTGCAAACTGTTCTCCAATAGCTACAAACAGATCTGTCGTTTCCTGTATCTTGTTTTCCCATTGATCCAGGAGTTGATCAATCATAAAATTATAATTTTCCATTGACCCTATTAGAAAAGCTATTTAAATAAAGTACGGAACAATATCTGTCTTTTCTGTTGCAAAGTTGCTAATATTGAAGCCTGGTTAACAAGGACATTTAACACAAATTGAGCGTGACATTTATCACATTAAACGTTCGCCTGAAACATTTTGTGAACGCGAAAGGAAAACTTTAAGAAGCCTGTTTTGGGAATTGGCTGTGCATAACCAGTATAGTTAATGCGCTTTGGCATATTGCGTTCTGATCCGGCTTAATGTCTCGCGGGAAACACCAAGAAAAGAGGCGATCATATGAAGTGGTACGCGGTTAAAAATGTCCGGATAAGATTCTATAAAATTTATATATTTTTCTTCGGCAGTGTCGCTGATATTGCTCATGATCCTGTTTTGACTGACATCATAACTCTTGGCTTTTAAGGCATCCCTGAAAGTCCTGAAGTTTGGAAAGCTACTGACTATACGGTTGAAATCATTTTTTTCGATCAGTAAAAGTTCACTGTCTTCGAGTGCGTCAATATTATTTTTGGAAGGAATTCCATTATTATAACTCTCCTGATCGCTGATCCACCAATTTTCTACTGCAAACCTCAGAATGTGTTCCACGCCGTCATCGCCAACACGGTATAATCGCAGGCAACCTTTTGCCAGGAAACAATTATGGTGACATACATCGCCCTCTTGTAGGAGGTATTGCCTTTTACGCAATCTTTTGTTGATTGTAACGGCACGTACTTCTTCTAATTGCTCGTCGGTAAGACTGGCTTTTTCCTTTAAATACGCTGCAAACTTTTCAAACATTCAGGTCACGTTTTAACAAATCTATTTAAAAAAAGTCCGATGATAAGAGCAAATTACAAAAATGTATTTAATGTGACTAAATTATAAAATGCGTAAATGATACAGAAAAATATTACAGATATTGCCTGGATGTCGATTAAAAGGTTTGATAAGAGCCTGCGCGTTACTTCAGAAAATAAGTTGGTTTTATTTTACGACTTCACTTACCAAGATGATAGGAATGACATTGGTATAGTTTACAAAATCTGCACGAATCGCATCTCTATTTGGAGCGACGGCCGCTTGATATTCACTTAAGCTTTTTACATAAAAAGTGCCAATAGCCATAAAAGGTAAAGGTTGCTTAGGAATACCACTGGAAAGCCCTTTTTCAATAGTATATTTAACCAAATTTGACCCTAAAAAACTCGCAACCATAGGCATGTGCTTAGTTTCATAGTATTCCATATTGAAAGTTTTACCCTCGGCATAAGGGTACATGATCGATATCTTAATTAAGCCCTTTTCAGCAACAGAAATATTATCTTTTTGGGATTCTCCAGATCGCTTTTCTTGACTAAACGCAACAAAACAAGCTGTTAAAAGCAAAAATGATAAGATAAGTTTGAACATCATGATTAGTTAGATTTAAGTTAAAAAATACTTTAATTATTTTGAATATAGAAACAATGAATCACATTGTCAATGGATTTAGAGGTAATCGAATTCGAACCGGTCTGATCTTCCTGCTTTATTGTGCGCTATCATTTTGAACCGGCAAAAGCCAGGACTGCAACCCGTGTTACAAGTTATTTCAAACTTTTGGACCACTGTATTGTTACTCATTCGGGATATAATCGATAGACTCTTTTAATTATTTACTTGTGTTAGCTTGTTCATAATTATTCAGTAACCAAATAGGTAATAAATATGAAATGTATTTTCCCCTTTATTGTTGCAACATTCCTTTTCGTTCAGGAGGCAACACTGGCCTGTACACGGGTTGTGTACAAGGGGCCGGATGGAACCACTATAACCGCTCGGAGCATGGATTGGAAGGATGATATTGCAGCTAACCTATGGGTATTCCCCAGGGGAATGGCCAGAAATGGGGAAGTCGGCCCCCAGTCTTTAAAATGGACATCCAAGTACGGCAGTGTGGTGTCAAGTGCTTGGGATATCGCAACGGTAGATGGCTTAAATGAGAAGGGACTAGTGGCCAATGTATTGTGGTTGGTAGAATCCAGCTACCCAAAATTTGATCCAAGCGGTACGAAGAAAGGTATACCACCAACTACTTCGCCGATGAAATTTCTAAGCGGGAGTCCAGACTTTCAATTTGCTGTGTTTAGCAATTTGGTCAAAGTCCGCATCGGCATGTACGAAACCCAGTTTATAGGTAATCGCATATTAGACAATGAGGCATGGTAGCTCCTTTCTTTCTTATACTTCTATATAATTGGGAAGCACCACATTCAAAAAACGGGGCTTTAAGCCCCGCTTTTATTAATAATATTTTTTATACGACACCCTGGGCGATCATGGCATCTGCAACTTTTACAAAACCTGCGATGTTGGCACCTTTTCCATAATTTACATAACCGTGATCTTCTTTACCGTATTTCACACAGGATTCATGGATCTGCCGGATAATCAGTTTCAGTTTGTCATCGATCTTTTCCCTGCCCCATGAATAACGGAGTGAGTTTTGGGACATCTCCAGACCAGAAACTGCAACACCACCTGCGTTGGCTGCTTTGCCTGGTGCATAAAGAATTTTTGCCTGCTCGAACACAAGGATGGCTTCAGGTGTGGAAGGCATGTTGGCACCTTCAGCAACACAGATGCATCCATTTCCCACCAGTGTCCTGGCATCGGCTTCATCCAGTTCGTTTTGGGTAGCATTAGGGAAAGCAATGTCACATTTTATACGCCATGGTTTCTGACCGGGAAAAAACTGGCAGCCAAACTTGTCCGCATATTCCTTAATTCTTCCACGCTGTGTATTTTTAAGTTCCATGACAAAGCGCAGTTTATCTGTATCAATTCCCTCAGGATCATAGATAAAACCTTCAGAATCTGAAAGTGTAAGCACTTTAGCACCTACCTCTATACATTTTTCAACGGTATACTGTGCTACGTTTCCTGAGCCGGAAACCACAACAGTTTTTCCTTTAAGTACATCTCCACGCGCTTTCAGCATTTCCAGCACAAAATAGACTACACCATAACCAGTTGCCTCCGGACGGATCAAACTACCGCCCCATTCATGACCTTTACCTGTTAAAACACCCGTAAACTCGCCCTTTATCCTTTTGTACTGGCCAAATAAGAATCCGATCTCCCTGGCGCCTACACCAATATCACCTGCCGGTACGTCAATATCCGCACCTACATGGCGATACAGCTCGGTCATAAAGCTTTGGCAGAATTTCATCACTTCTGCATCAGATTTTCCCTTAGGATCAAAGTCTGAACCGCCTTTACCCCCGCCCATAGGCAGACCGGTAAGGCTGTTTTTGAGTACCTGTTCAAAAGCAAGAAATTTAAGGACGCTCAAGGTTACGGAAGGATGGAAGCGCAACCCCCCTTTATAAGGACCAATCGCACTGTTCATCTGTACCCTAAAGCCACGGTTGATTTCAACTCCACCCTGGTCATTTAACCAGGGAACCCTGAAAATGATTACCCGTTCGGGTTCAGTCATCCGCTCTAAAATCTTGTTGACCTTATATTTTGAATTTTTTTCGCTAAAAGGGACCACTGACTCGGCTACTTCATATACTGCCTGTAAAAATTCGGGTTCATGAGCATTCCGGATCTCTATTTTACTCATAAACTCATTAATCGATAAATCCATGCGTTGGTTTAAATATTAAAAAAATGACAAATAAATGCCAGCACATCAAAATGTGTGACATCATACTTCAGCGTTAATTTGGATTTTCCATAGGAAACGGATCAGTATTGAAACCGTCAGTGTAGTGAATTGCTGCATCTAATTTTATTGGTTTCGCTATAAAAATATGTTTTTCTCTATAAAACCAGTAAAAAAAATGCTACTCATTTAGAAATTGAATAAAAAAACATGCAAAAATGTTATAAATCAGGTAATCTTCCGCTGTTATGGAATCCCTGATATGCCAATGCATTGAATATGGGGGGTGGATTTTGTTTTGTAATCAAAAACCGCTAAAAGTTCATTTTTAGCGGTTTAAGAGCTCTTTTGAGGCAATCGCAGGATCATAAAAATTTTGGCCCTCCGGGCCATATCGGATTTTGATCATGAAATCTGATGATGATTAAATAGGAAGAATATGTTGATCATTCGTTTTGATAAATCGCTTTGATATGGCCCGGAGGGCCTATACAATGGTAGCCCGGTGGCTTTAGCCCCGGGCCAGGTTGCACAATGACTGAAGATGTGTCCTAACGGTAGGTTTTAACCCCGGGACCCAGGTGGTAAACTGTAAACTTTTTTAGGACAAGAAATACTTTGGCATCGAAATTTATGTTAAGTTGATTTGGCAAAGCCTTGGGAAAGCCAGCATGGAATTAACCAACTATTGGGAATAATACGCAATTTACAGGTCGAAAAATTACATAACGGATTTTTTTGACTAAAAAGATTAATTATGGAGAAAAAGGCAATAAAGTTGTTTTTGAGATTTGCTATTTCAATCGGATTTTTATCAGCAGTTGCGGATAGATTCGGAATGTTGAACAAAGAAATTTCTGTTTGGGGGAATTGGGATAATTTTTTGGACTATACCCGGTTAATAATTCCTTGGATTCCAAATTCATTAATACCAATAATGGGTGCTACAGCAACTGCTGCTGAAATTGTTTTTGCGATTTTCCTTATAATCGGATTTAAAACAGAACTGTTTGCGAAATTGAGTGGATTTCTATTGTTAATATTTGCGCTATCAATGACTTTTTCGACAGGAATAAAGGGCGCTTTTGATTATTCTTAGTGCTTCTGCCGCAGCTCTCGCTTTAAGCCTTATGAAAGAGAAATATCTGGAACTGGATAACTTAATTATCTCTGTACCTAAATCATCCTTTGAGGATTAACCATATGTTTTTTGCAAATGGCAACCATTGTTAGCCCTGAAGTTTATAAATAAATTCTTCAATTTCTGCTTGTCGGGCATTAGCAAATCCTTTTTCCTTTCCGATTTTTACAAACCCACATTTTTCTAAAACTTTTTGTGAGCCATAATTGTCAAATGCAACACGTCCATAAATTGGCCTGATTTGTTCAATTTTTAAAAATTCATCGAGTGCAGTTGTGGCAATTCCCTGTCCCCAAAATTTTCTGTCGATCCAATACGTAATCTCTGCTTCGTTTTCCATAACAAATTTTGCTATGCTACCTGCGATTACATCATTTACTTTTATTGTCCGCATATTTATGGTCGGATCAGCTAAATGCTTTGTATACTTTTCAATGTAAGCAGTTTTGTCGTTTGGGTCTTTAGGTGTGAACGCTGCTAAATAATTGGCTTCTTTGTCAAGCTGAAATTGAAAAAATGCGTTTAAATCATCTTTTTCTGTTTCAGTCAATGTGATATTGCTCTTTGTCATTGTTTGAAAGCTTGTAAAATTTTGTTGTTTTGCTGGTGGTGGATCAATATTATTGGTTTAAGGCGCTCATAAATTTTTCCGGATACCTGTTACCTGAAACACTACCCGCAGGCATGATGTCTTCAATACTTTTCAGGTCTTCGGCAGTGAGGTTTACCTTTTCTGCTGCGATGTTCGCTTCCAGATTTTTGATCTGCCTGGTGCCGGGAATAGTAATGATATCTTCTCCTTGCGCAAGCACCCAGGCAATCGCCAACTGAGAGGGCGTGCAGCCTTTTCCATCAGCCAGTGATTTAATCTTCTCTACCATTTCCAGGTTTTTATAAAAATTTTCACCCTGAAAGCGCGGCATATAAGCGCGGCCGTCCTTTATGTCTTCCGGCTTCTTGTATTCTCCGCTGAGAAAGCCCCGGCTTAAAGGTGCATATGCGACCATACTGATGCCGAGCTCTCTTATAGTGGGTAATACCTCAGCTTCAATATCGCGGCTCCAAAGAGAATATTCTATCTGCAATGCCGTGATCGGATGAACGGCTGCAGCCTTGCGTATACTTTCAACAGATGCTTCAGAGAGGCCAATATACCGGATTACTCCTTTTTGTACCAGATCTGCCATAGCGCCAATCGTCTCTTCAACAGGCACGTCCGGATCTATGCGGGCAAGCGTATAAAGGTCAATATAGTCAGTTCTGAGGCGTTGAAGGCTATACATCACAGCATTCCGGATGTATTCAGGGCGGCCGGTTACCGAACCAGGTCCCACAGCGCCGTTTGGACCGGGAGCAACCAGCTGGCCTGTTTTTACAGAGAGAAAAGCTTTGTCACGTTTGCCTTGAATTGCCTGACCAATCAATCCTTCGTTATGGCCAACAAGATAATAATCGGCTGTGTCCAGAAAGTTGTGCCCAAGCTCCAGGGCTCTTTCGATTGTCGATATCGATTGTTTATCGTCGGATTGTCCGTAAGCACCGGACATTCCCATACAGCCTAAACCTACAGATGAAACCAGCGGCCCGTTTTTTCCAAGTTGTCTATCCATGATTTTTAAATTTATTCTGGTAACAAAATTCGCGGAAAGAATGGATAGAGAACTGGACAAAAGCCGTTAACTTCAGGACAAATCCTTAAAGAATGCCGCTATCGTTTTGCCAGTCACTTTTTTAAATATACGGGAGAAGTAATCAGGGTCGTTAAAACCCAATTCAAAAGCAAGTTCCTTTACGGAAGAACTTTCACCATAAGACATCCGGCGCCTGGCTTCCAGTATAAGGCGGTTTGTAATAAATTCTTTGGGTGAAAGTCCTGAATACTGTTTAACAATCTGGTATAAGCTATCGGTACTTAATGCAAGTTCGCCTGCGATATTTTTAATTGTAGGATGATCTACCAGGTTGTTCTCTACAAAAACCTGGAAATCGATATACTTGGAAAGCCGGTCATCGGCCGGGCTTTTATCCGTGGCAAAATACATCAGATTGACCTCGGTCAGCAGACTGTTAAGGTGCGCCAGGATAAGCTCAGGATCAGTATCCGGTATGCTTAATAAACCAATGAGTATTTCGAAGATGGCTTTGAGCCTGATAGCAGTTCCCGGGGTGACGCTTATCTTTTGTTGATTTAAAGGGTTAATTAAAAACGGATATTGTTTAGGCAAACGGGAAAGACAATTTTCATCAAAGCCTAATTTAAAGTAATCGGTCCCATGTCCGGAAGCTGAATAACGGTGGATCTGGTGCGGACGCACTGTAAGTAATTGATTACTTTCAATATCGAATTCTTCAAGGTCAACAACATGCCGGGCACAACCGTTTACCATAAATAGAATAAAATAATAAGGCGAACGATGAGTCAGCTCAATCTGATCCGCGATCTCTTGGGCAAGGTGCCCAAAATTTGGGGAAACAATCCGGATGGGCAGTTTATCGTTTTGCTTATGATCATCAAGCAACGACTTTATAGTTTGCATAAGCAAATAGTAATAATGAGTAGACTGTATAAAATTACATAAAAAACGGGGGAATAAGATATAGAAAGTAGCAACCGATAGTACGACGGCAATGTTCCGGTTAACCAAGGAGCAACAGTAGCCTGCCGCCCAAAAGGAGGGGGGCTGGAAGTGTAATCCGAAACTTTCTGCAAAAAGCGAAATGAAAAAATAATTGTAATTAAAACCAAAAAAAATATGAGAAAACTAGTTGCAGCAATCAATATGACACTAGATGGTTTTTGCGACCATACGGCAGGCATTGCAGATGACGAACTACATCAACATTATGCTGACCTGTTAAGTAACGCAGGCACCATTCTATATGGAAGAGTAACATATCAGCTTATGGAATATTGGCGAACTGTGGTGGAAAATCCTACAGGAAACAAAGCAATGGACGAATTTGCTGTGATAATGGACTGCATTCCCAAAATTGTTTTTTCCCACACGCTGAAAAATGTGGAATGGGAAAGTGCAAGGTTGGCAAACCGGGACATTGAAGAAGAAGTTTTAGCACTCAAACAACAATCGGGCAAAGACATTTTAGTTGGTAGTCCGGGTTTAATTGTAGCCTTAACGCAACTTGGCTTAATTGATGAATACCAACTCTGTGTTCACCCCGTTATAATAGGAAAGGGTTTACCCTTATTTAAAAACATAAACGATAAGATTATTCTTAAACTCTTAAAGACAAAATCCTTTAACTCTGGTGCAATAACGCTTTACTATGAGCCATCAGAACAATAAACAATGCACGACTAACAAGCACGGTAATCATTATCACATATAAATCAAGGTCTAATCCTGGCTAAAGAAAAAATCGCTATTTTCCGATACTTTTTTCGATTTCAGTAAGAGATAAAAACTATTAATAATGAAGAAATGGTTGTTTGGCCTGCTCATCGCTACCGTAGTAGTAGCTGTTGCTGCATTTACGCCCCGGAAAGTAACCTGGGTGGCCATCGGGGATTCTTTCTGACCCTTCAATCATTGAAGTAAATTTTATTTCTTTTTTGGCTTCTTTGATGGGTTGGATAAATTTTCCATTAATCGGTATTTTACAATTTTTGATATTAATTTAAAAGGTATAGGTTGATCGAGTGGGAACTGTACAGATCCTTTCCCTGTTTTATACAGAGAAAGTTCTTCCTTGAATTTTTCAGTAGCAGGTGGTATCGGATAAAAGCCAATATGATTTTTGTACGCTGCAAAGTAAGCGAGGTATCCATTTTGTTTAAAAGCAGGCATACTGTAACTGATGGTTTCTTCTGCATCAGGGGCTGCCTTTTTGATGGTGGCGCGGACTTTTTCCAGTATTACCTGCATCTCTTCCGGAAAGCCGGCAATGTATTCATCGATCGTATTGATTTGGATAGCCTTCATGGTGATTGTATTTTAAGTATCAGAGGTCTTATATAAATTTACCTAATCATTTCAATGCAAACGCGGTGTAAAAGCGACATTATACGGTGCCGGATGCGACAAAAAAACAGGGATAAAATATAAACACCCATAATAAATCGCTATTTTCCTGTACTTTTTTCGATTTCAGTAAGAGATAAAAACTATTAATAATGAAGAAATGGTTGTTTGGCCTGCTCATCGCTACCGTCGTAGCTGCTACTGCATTTACGCCCCGGAAAATAACCTGGGTGGCCATCGGGGATTCTATTACCTATCTGAATGAACACCTGGATGAAACGGGCAACAGAATTACCAAAGGATATATGACCCGTGTGGCAGAAAAGCTGCCCGGTATCCGGTATATCAACAAAGGCTATAATGGCTGGACTTCCGGAGGCATCGCCGATGCTATAGAGAAGCTGGACCTGGTAAAAGCAGATGTATACTCCGTGTTCCTGGGCACAAACGACTGGTGGGCGGGTCGCCCGGTAGGCCATTTATCAGACTACCTCGATAAAACGGGGAATAGTACCGTGTACGGCGCTTTCCGGACCATCACTGATAAATTGAAATCACTGAATAAAAACGCTCGTATCATATTGATTACACCCTTGCAGCGCGGCGATTTTGTATACATCGCCAATATGAAAAATAATGCCTGGGGTTCTTATAAAGCAAAAAATGGTCAGCAGCTGTCGCAGGTGGTAGCGGCCATTGATTCCATCGCAGACTATGAACACTTCGATAGGGTAGACCTGTACAATAAAAGCGGTATCACGCTGGAAAATATGGTGAAATACAAACAGCTGAAAGACCCTGCCACCGGCAGTTACCGGGAATACCGCTGGCCGGATTATAAAGAGATACCATTTCATCCGGATACTGACGAGTACCCGTACCCGATAGATGCCATTGATATGACCTACGATGGTTTGCATCCATCTGATAAAGGCTTTGCGGTGATTGCAGATATGCTGGTAAACATAATGAAGGATTATTAACCGGGCAGCTGCTGGTATTTAAAAATGATATCCGCGCGGCTAATTTAACCTCTCCCTACCTGATTCTCTTTTATATAGCGCCGTTGGTCAATTGTAAAATCAGTATAAATACGCAAAAAAAGGTATTTATACTGATTTTGAATGCGTTTAGATTTGGTTAACAAATTGATATGCGCTAAATCTTAATATTGCCCCGTATTACTTATTCATGAAAAACCAAAGTCTGAATACATGGCGCATCTGTAATTAAGCCATTGGGGCAAATTGCCCGTTACTAACCATGATCACCAAAACCTATCATATGGATCAACATTATCAGTTGTCGTTTTTTGAAAGGCTTATCCGTGTTGAACTTAAACAACATGCCATCACATTGGGGCCGCCGGATAAAAATCTTTTCTCTTCCACAACGGCCCAAGCGATTCGTGAGAAAGACAAAATGTTACAATGCTTCGGAAGGGACGTATATGGTATGGGCAATGATAAGCAGGTAGAATGGCATATCCAGATGCACCAATATCAACTCGTTGTACTTATGGACCAGATAACCGGTCTTCTTTCACCGGCTGAAATTGCCACGATCAATGAGCTGACCGCTGACCTTACATGGAACAATTTTTACAAAATTATTTACGCTAATCTTGCTGAATTGCTATCTTTCCTGGAACGCGAATTTTCACGCTATCTGAACCTTAGCTATAAAATCCCGATCACTCACTGGCTTTCTGCTCGAAACGGATTTGTAAATGAGATGAAGATCATATCAGACGGCTTTACAGCGGCGCAAATCGATGAACAGTTATCATCCATTGTATTGCAGTCGTTCCTTGATTTCCCCTCCGCCGAAAATAATGACAGCCTTATTACTTATCGCCAGCTCTTCTATTTAAGAAGATTACAGAAAGAGTTATCCGCATTATTGATAAATAATAACGGTGGTCCGGATCTTGCTGAAAAGCTTAAAGACTTGTTGCTATATCTCAATTTTAATAACGTGCACTATTTAAGATATTGTACCGATTCCATCACGATGGAAATAACGGAATTACCTACCATACGTGAAAAGTTGGATCACCTGATTTTCCTGCAAAAGAAAATTAATCAGACCAACATTAAGCCGGGATTTATTTTCAATAAACTTCATCCTACCCTTCAAAATCAGTTGAAAGCCTGGTTGAACGAGGAGATTTCATATCTGCATAGAAAAACGCATTTATCAGCTCCGGGCCATTCTCCTGATGAATTAAGTCGCTGGAAAGACTTTAAAGTTATTACTGTTCTCTCTGTAGCGCAGCTGGGTTACATCATAAAACTGCTGCTGGGCAATGGTGTTTTTCTCAACAGGAATAAAACAGAATTACTGGATTTCTTTTCCCAGTTTTTTACAACAGTTAAGCAGGATAATGTTTCTTCCGGGAGCCTGCGCACTAATTTTTATAAAGAGGATGCGAACGTATCGAAAGCCGTAAGAGGAATTTTTATGGACCTGGTTAATTACTCACTTAAAGGGGTAAACGTAGCTGTATATTTTGTGTTGGATTTTTTCCTCCGGCAATTCTAAAGTTCCCGAAACGATAACATAATTCTTATTATAAAAAGAACTATATAAAATTAATATATTAATTATCAAATGGTTACAGGGGGTACTGTCACCCCTGTGACTGTTCTTGTATTGATAATAACCCTTCTTTTGCTGCCATACCAAACAAACCTAAATCTTATGGCAGCAGAAATGCTTACGCGGGATGATCTCGCAACTTTTAAAACGGAACTATTCTTTGAATTCCGTAACATTCTAAAATCCGCGTCCACACAGCCTCGCAAATGGCTTAGGTCTTTTGAAGTCCGGGATTTGCTGGGCATTTCCACAGGTACCCTACAGCATATGCGTGTTAACGGTACCCTTTCCTACACCAGGATTGGCGGGATCCTATTTTACGATTACGATGACATCATCAAACTGATGGAAGGCTCCAGGAAAAATATCAAAGGTTCCTGATGGCGGCATCACCTACACAAATCAACTACATCCGGCATTTAAATGCCTTCTTCGCACAGGTGAGGGGAGAGGATCGCTTACATGCAAACCATGTAAGCCTGTACCTGGCCTTGTTTCAGGTATGGAACTATCACCGTTTCCAGCATCCCTTTCCCATCCTGCGCGAAGAAGTGATGCGCCTTTCCTGTATTGGCTCACGGAGTACCTATGTACGTTGTCTGAAGCACCTGGATGATTGCCGCTATATCATCTATGCACAAGCGAAGCAGGCTTATGCGACCAGCTATGTGTCCATCATTCCCCTGGCCGATTTTATAGCGGACCCTGATCCCGAACAGTTAGTTCTTTTTCAGGACCCGAAAGCCGGCACTATGCGACCCAAAAGCGAGCCACCGGACCCGTGCAAAACAGGGCCACATCAGCGGCTCAATAATGGGCCTGATACAAGGACCAATTCCGGGCCACGTGCAGGCCCAAAAGTGGGCCACTTTAATAAACATATAAACAATAATAAACGAGGGGGAGAAAACAGGCTCCCGCCCTCAAAAAAAATTTATAAAAATGAAACTGAAAATCCTCCGTTCGATCCGGGCACACCCGGCGCGGAAAATGCACCCGGCGCCGCCCGGATGCTCCCCACCTTATCCCAGGTGCAGGAACTTTTTAACGCCCACGTCTACCCGGAGATGGAAGCAGGTAAGTTTTTCCATCACTACCAGGCCAACGGCTGGCGGCAGGGTGGCAAAACGCTGATCACCGATTGGCAGGCCGCCGCCCACAAATGGATACTGAATATTCATCCTCGAAAAACTGAAAACAATGACAAATACACCAAATCTACAGCCAGGCCAGGAAGGCTTCATGTCAACGAAAACAAAAGCTACTCAGACCCGCTATGATTATTACGACCTGGTGATGCATGTAACAGCGCGAGGGAAGGCTATTTATGGCCCTCACTTCGAAATTGAAGATATTGACAGACCCATTGTATTAAAGCTATTGACCTACTTCCTCCGTGATGAACGGGTAGCCCTGGATGAAGGGATTGACCTCAACAAGGGGATTTTACTTACCGGTAAAATAGGATGCGGTAAAACCTCGCTGATCAGTATCATACGCAACCTTAGCCAGGAAGCATTTAAGCCGGCCATTATCTCGTGCCGGGATATCAGCTTTGAATTTGGAAAAATGGGGTATGATGTGATAGCAAAGTATAGTAAGAATGCTTTCTATCCATACACCAGTATCCCTCGTATCCATTGCTTTGATGACCTGGGGTTGGAAACCACGATTAAGTTCTGGGGTAACGATTGCAACGTCATGGCGGAGATACTGTTGTCACGATATGATTTGCTTATTTCTCATAAAATGCTCACGCATGTGACCACGAATCTTGTTAGTCAGGAGTTGGAGGATTTATACGGTAACCGATTGCGCAGCCGCATGAGGGCGATGTTTAACCTCATAGCTTTTGACGCTGGTACAAAGGATAAACGGCGGTAGAAAAGTGTTTAAAGTGGGTTGTATGTAAGCGTACGCTGTTTCCCAAGTTGCAAGCAGCTAATGGAAGGTTGGTTACCTTGTTATTTCAATTCTTAAAATGAGAGATCGGATGCTTTGACTCTTGTTTCCTAATTTCCTCTTATTTTCTCCCCTTGTAATCAATTTTAATGCTGGTTGAAATTAGATCGGGAAGCTTTTTTTAAGGTATCCTCCATATAATTCCGAAAAGTTTTTGCATGTACTGTCACACTCCCGCTAAGAAAACTATGTACATTTTCTGATAGGTTTTTAGGGAAGTCTGAGTACATTCTATCTGAGGCTGCAAAAATCTTCAGCATAACCATTAAATCAAACTCATTCTTTTTAAAGGAAGGATCTATTATTTCGATGTGTAAATTCTTATTTTCCTGTAATGCTGTTCTTATGCTAGAATTTATATGCTCGTCACTAAAAGAATAACCAATAATAATCAGTTTGTCGCAGAATATGCAATCTCTGTCGAATGCCGCCTGCATCTGCCTGAAAGGTGAGAATATCGCTCTTTGGGTTTTCTGATAGCCGGTGATCAGGTTTGTCAAAAAAACTGTCTTCCCTTTTTCACTTTGAAAGGTTGGGAATTCGTTTGTATTCTGCTCTAAGTAAGCACCACAGGCTAGATAGAATTCAGGCAGCTCTAATTGGTATTGATTAAGTGCCCTAACGCGCCAAAATACACTTCCGTGCAGGTTATAATGTGTGTTAGAATCTTGATCTGCGAGGATGCGACGGGCTTGCGGTTTCAATTGATCAGTGTATCCAACTACATCACCACAATCAAAGCCTTCAAAAATTTCATATTGGTATTTTGATCTTGCAAGTAATATTTTAAAGTTCCTGTCATAGTTTAGTGTGTACATCCTTAATGTATCATTTCCATTGACAAGGTGAATCCAATCTTGGAAAAGTTCGTTAATCTCCTTATTCGATTCTGTAATTACATTGGATTTGCTAGCAGTATGGTAAGCATAATGATCTATCTCAATAGTAATGCCAGTAAGTAGATGGGCAAGAAGCTGTTGTAAAAAGAATTGCTCTGGTGTTTCTTGGCCGTGATTCATTAATGCCCACTCATCATCTTTCCCAGGTATGTGAAGCTTATAGAGTTGCTTTATTTCACCTCCAATAACTGAAAAATTTAAGATTTCTTGCTCAAAATTAGGGCTAAAGAATGGTTTCATCAATGCTGGTACCTTTTTTCGTTGACCGTGATTTGCATAGTAAACGATTAGTTCCTCAATCACATTAATGATTGTCTCAAAATTTATATCATTTTTATCATAGCCAGGGGCATTAATAAGCTTATTATATATGAACTCAGTAATTCGAGTTTTACCATCCCTAGTGTAAAAACCACAGTTTCTAACAAAATCAGTGAGATCGGGGGTTTTAGGGCCTCCCCAATCAATTACAGCTCCTGCACCAAATAAGACAACATTTCTCTTTTTAGTCATTGGGGGAAGTTCGTGGGTATAAAGGATTTTTTCATTTGCTAATTATTTGCTTTGCTATTCTTCTTGATAAGATATGAATGTATTGTCATCAATATTTATACCATTGATATTCAGATTGATCGTCATATTAATCGACTTCATCGAGCTAAAGTCTTTATCTGACCAATCATGGAATAATCTAACTGAATTGAATTCTTTCCAGTAAGCTTGATATTCGGTTTCAGAAGTATAGTTCTGATTATCATTATCACAGAAAGGTATTAAGAATATAAACACCATATCGGCGTAATGAAATTCGCCAATCATATAAGGCGACGTTTGATCGCCTTTGCGTTGGAAATAACAAATCATAGATTGCTCGGAATAGAAGGAGTCTGTCTGCAGGAATGATATCTTCGGTAATGCATCTGCATCAAACGTCCCGTTTACCCAATCAATCGTCTTCGAAAATAAAGACATGTACTTTTCATCAATCAGGCTCAGTACAAATTTTACCAAACATCTGTAAATATCCTGTGGAATGATGGTTTCTTTTAAGTTCAAATCAGTTTTGATATGGTCAATATTAGTTTCAGAGTCTATTATTCCATCATATTGGATGTCAAGTCCTTTGTTAGGATCTAAGACAAAGTTTTCACCGACCAGCTTTTTAACACCATTTTTGCCTTTTAACCCATAAAGGCTTCTAAAGACAGTAACATAATTTATCAAAGAAAGCTCAATGTTGCGACTGAATCGATCGTTACAGGCATCACACTCGTCAAGGCAGACAACAGTTTTATTACCCAGTGCTTCTGAAAAAGCGTGGGACTTATTTCTAAAAGTCACAACAGAACCGAATTTATTGGTCTGGCTGTTAATTGTGTCGCAAAACCTGCAAACACGACTTTTTTTTTCAATACTTCCACCAATATTTCTCCGCTGGTGCCCATAACTATGCATATTGTAATGTTCGAAGGTGGTTCCCCAGTCAAAGGTTTTCTCATGAATTTCTTGCTGCATCCCTCGCTCATTATGATATCTTGTTAAGAATGCGAAGTGTTTCATGATTAACGCAGTATCAGTAATCTTGCCTTTTACAATAAGAAAATAATAATTTTCGGGTAATGGCTTCAGAAAAGTCCTGAATCCATTCAATGCTGGGAATTCAGATGAGTATTTGTCGATGAACTCATGAATTTGTACCTTCAATTCTGATGTATATTGTTGTACCGGCTCAATCAAATAGGTGAATCCATTTATGTTAGTTGAATGCTTAAATAATTTTAATAGCTGGCCTAACAGGTGACCACTTCCGGTAGATTTGATATAGCAACTCTCTTTAAGCGATATCAATGAAATTGTTATGTAGTTGTTTGGTTGAGGTTTTAATTCCATCTTTATTGATGTTTGTATGCTATGGGAATCAAAATAACATTTCTAGACTAGTAGGGAGCGGGATAAAGACCTGTATTTAAAAAGCTCCATTATCTCGTGTTTCCTGTCCGTTATTTTTGAAAATCATAATGCTGCTTTTGGATATTCTCCAAAATTTCTTTAGCAGCTGTAATGTACGCATTGACATACTCTTCTTTACGAATAATGTTCTCTTGCACAAAAACCTTTTCGGGCACTAGATGGCTCAGATAGGAGACGATTTTCTCCTTTTCAAAAGATAGAGGAGCAATTTCCAAAAACAATTCATTCCGGGCTATGTCCACTTCCTTCAAACGCTCAAAAGCTTCATGCTTCGGCTTGTTCATATAACTTGACTCCACGTCGGGTCGGTAAGACCGGGCGAAATAATTATTTGCCTCGCAACCGTCCCAGTTGGCTTTGCGGTACTGTTCACACAACTGGGCGTCCCGTGCTGCGTGCCTTTGTTTTGCTGTTTTCATACTTTATCGTTGTTCTATAACCTAAAGATAAAAAACCATCTTTTTATCTATAATATAGAAAATGAGCGGTGGCCACATAAAAGTATTATCTATGGCGAGTCTCGAAACTTGGAAAGTCCAAATTCGCTAAACTCCAATCCCCGTCAGCTATTACTAAAGGCAGTGTGAGTTGTCTGCGTAATAAAGTATTTACTGTCGGCCAGGTCATTAATATATAATTTAAAATTTGTATGCTGCTTATGAAATTTACTGCAAATCTTTTTTCAATCCGATAAGAGACCAATAATACACATACGTTCTATTTTCCATGCTTACGGTTTGTTCATAGTCCTTAGCGATCTCAGGGAATAAATTTAGTACTTCAGTTATAGTCACACAGAGAATCATTATAGTGAATTCTAACGTATGATACAGTGCTTCCTGTAAATCTTTATTGTCCAATAAGTAGCCATTAAACTGAATTCCCCCAATGAATTCTGAATGGGCGAAATTGGAGTAAAGTTTCCAAGTTGAAGCCAGATAATTCTCTTTAAATCTAGTTAATTCAATTATTCTTTCCCATCCGATTAGCCTGGCCGCCGGGTATTGTTTATCTACTTTTTTCTTATCTCCCTGAGAAAGATTTTGATACCAAACATTTTGTGAAATTTTATGCCGTAGGACATTTATTTCGTTTGCCTCAGTATGTTTTTTGGCAAGTGACTCAGGCATGGTACAAAAATAACTTTGCCTGTTTGAAAGCCCGCTTAACTCATACAGCATTTGTTTGAAGTTCCCTTCGTCATTATTTGTTGGAGATAAAACAAAATAAAACAAAGTCAGGTAACATTCCATTTGCGCTCGCGACAAAACATAAATAGAACTTATGTCCTGTACCAGCAACACCTCACCGTTATCACCTCTAAAAAGCGGTACTGGTATCATAAGTTTATTAATTGATGAGGCATGCAAACATTGCTTAAGCAACAATACTTCAGATGGCTTCATCCAGTTTTGCATTAAGACATTTTTGCTATGGAAAAGATCAACCAGTTTGGTCAACGTATATATAACTTCGTTCAGTTTTTTTCTAGCTTCATCAAAATTCAGCTCCTTCGCTGATATTTCAATCATATTGGAACACTCTATAAATGGTTTCTGCTCGACTTCTATTCCTGGACGGTAATTAAAACTCATATTTTCATTTTCTACCTAAATATCGCTACTCTACTACGCAACCTAATTGCGCATTTACACATTGTTTTCAAAAAGCACATCAAATATTAAATAATGTATAATTATACATTGTTTAATATTAATCTTTAAGCCCCATTTTAATAAAACTCAGCCCTTAATATTTTACCTAAATAATCAACAAAAAATGAGCAGGCGGAACAAATGTTATCGGCGCAATAAGTGATTTTTTAGCATACCTGTCTTCCATAATTGTAAAAGTGCAAGCTTAGGTGTTTATTAAGATTCTTTAGACCAAAATCTTCCGACACAAGAAGTGGGTCTTTCCCAGCTGGTTTAAGATTGTTTAAGTTGCAGACTTAAATCATAACTATCTCAAAATCCATCTCGGAAGTCCTGAAGCATATAGTCCTGCATTTCTAGTTGATGCAAAGACAACATATCAATTTTAGGAAGAGCTAGGGCTGCAGGTTTATTTAGTGCCAGGTATGGATAATTTTTGTACTTTGCTAGTAATGTGGTTTTAATATGGTTAGAAATTGCCTGCCGATTACTTATAAATACATCGTATAAATTTGTTACCGACATATCAGCTTTTCTGTTCAAAAACAGATTACTTATCTTCCACACATCATCGAATAATTTATCCCAGTTCATTGAGCGTAACTGACCCTTATCGCGAAGCATATTATGTAGATAAGTCATAATATATTGAATTCTGATTACTGGATGTGGGTGCTTGAATTTCTCTACATAAAAATCTGCTGTTGGCAACAAGGAGAAAAAGCAAGCAATGCTAGCTATGCCCGAAGTAATTAATATCCGTAGGTATTCTTCCGTTTTTTTACATTCCTCTGTGCTATCCCAATACCCTAATATGGCTGAGGTTGCCCCAAATGCTCCTCGAATATCAGCATCGAATTCCCTGATGTGACTTTCTTCCGAATATATCTCATCGCAATTTGTCAATTCATTAAATTCTTCAATTGACCAACTTGATCGATTGTCTGATTGCTGTATAACATGACCGAATTCATGGTCCATAGCGAAGCGAAGGCTAAAATCTCGCATTAATGACTGCAAACTATTAATACCAATTTCATTAAGGTTGGAAAAAGCATCGTCAGCGAATCGGATGAAAATATCCTCATTATCTTCGATAAAAAACTTTTTAAGCTGATATACCATTCCTGCTGAGATACCAACTATAAAACATCCTTTGTCAAATCCTCCTATTGCTTCCATGCTGGTCTTGTTTATATAATAAAATCTGCATGGGCGCACATTTAAAAGGCGGTCATAATAACTCATAGAAGTTTGCCATGTCCAAAAAAAATTTAAATAATCCTTTTTATCCGGGCTTGCAAAAGGGTAGAAAATATCTGATTTCTTAATGCCTGCATTAATAAGATCAGCGGTGGTTTTAGTGTAGTCTAAATATAAAATTGGCTGACTCATTTGGATTGTATTTAAGTGATAGGGGTTTTAAACGTGAATTTATTTTAAAAATTAATGTCCATTATTGGCAGATAGGTCTTGTAATAAATTCGCAGCACCAATATATTGAACAAGAGTGCACTTCGTACTATCTTTGGTTTTATTATTCACTGGCTTCGCAGATCCGACTAATACATAGATTGCATCGGTATATTTAGATATCGATTAAATAGATAAAGGGTATTATTTCCTGAATTAATGTAATGCTAGTGTTCCTCATCCCGCGCAAAATTATTTGTTCCTTGGGAGAAATAAAATAGTTGTGGTAACCTACTAAATATACTAAAATTTTGTATGGCTAATAGGAGAATGTTATATATAGGGGAATGTATGAAAAGACTCCAGTGTTTGGTGTCCTTTACTACTTTTTGATCTGTCATTAAATGAAGGTTCAAGGGGCACACTGCGGCTTCAGTGGGCATAAATCGCGCCAGGGCTCCGCTGCGCTCCATCCTGTCACGCTTTATGTGCTCCTTCTGCCTCCGTTCGGCCAGCTCCGGTCTGGCTAGGGCTATCACCAGCAAGGTGGTTTTTATAGCTGGCATCCCTTCGCTGTCCATTTTGTTCGCTGTGGCCTTCCATCTTTGATTTTGCCATCCGCTGCGCTCCCGGCTAGATAAAGTTCAAAGGCGCCAGCTGCGGCTCTTACTTAGCTTGCCCTTTCCGCTGCGCTTTAGGCGCAGTACGTGCGCAATGGCCGGGGCGGAATGGCAGTAGGGCGACAGTAACGCTATTTAGCGGGAGAATCAGGCGCGCGAACACCAGCGCCGGTACCCTGATCAGCTTTGCACTATCTTGCGGCGTCCGCGAGAACAAATGATGCGGGCATCGGTAGAAAATAGGCTCAGCATTATCACTTCGATCGGCAGTAGATCATAGTCCCAGCAACTGTAACGCATCATCTATTCTCCCGGACGTTAACCGCTTTTACTGAAAGATTCGTATGACGTTCTTGCTGATCAATACGATAGTGCCTACTCACATGCCACCTGACCGATATAGGAAGCCGGCAGTATCGATGATGTTTTTGGCGCAGCACCTTATAACTACGCATAGTTGCATAGTAGTGCAGGCCGGCACACCATCGATTTCAGCCGGTATTCTTTTTAAATTCTAAGAATTGATTGTTTACTGCGCTATCTGGAGTTTCATTATAGAGAGAATGCAGCTATGTAATTAATGGTTTCTCGCGTCCTTTAGTCGCTGACTATATCTTTCTCTTACAGCTTTAAGGTCTTTTAATAACAAATCAGGATGCCCCCAATATTTCAGGCTTAACTCTTCCCTGATTTTTCTCACCTCGGCCACTGCATCGTACTTTTTACCTTTTTTCATGGTCGTTTGGTTTTAAAATTTCTCTTGGTGTTCTGATTTCAATTACCCTGTAACCCATCTGCAAATTAATGGAATTATATAACTTTATCCGGTCAAGGTTTACAATATGCTTAAAATTCCAACTGGCAAGTATGTCAGCACTGTGAAGCGTAGCGAGTGCAATATGTAGAGCATCATTATAACATTTGTTGCTTAGTGCACCTTCTGCTATATAAGTTGCAGCCAGCTTCGAGGCTTTTAGTGTGCTTTTAATTTCAATTTTATACCGCCTTGGTACTTCATCGGGCTTTTCATTAACCTCTCTGCTAGCTAATTCAAGCTCCATTTTGACCAGGTCGGATAAAATCAGTTTTTTTGCTCCCCTTTTGAACTCTTCAAAAAGCGCCAGGCTGTGTTCTTTAAACTCTTTATCAAAACAACCTCCCACTACTGAGGTGTCAGTATATACATGTATCATAAAATTATAAAGGAAATTGGATTAAGAGAGAGGGTTAAAGACGGTCTGCCCGTTGTTCGTTGGTTGCGCCACCTCCAAAACACTGGTTGCTGCTGTTCCGTAGTGAGCATACTAATTCTGGCGCATCTTCCAGGTATTGGGTAAACATTTTAAGCCGGGCTTTAATAACAGCCCGAACTATTATTGTTTCTGCCTCATTAAGCCCTTTATGATTATAACCAGCGAGTGGTGGCAGTACCCTTTGAAAAAATTCTTCCTTCGTCCAGCCCAATTCACGGGATAAACATTCCTTTATGTAAATCGGGAAGTTGCATAGCCTGGTATAGCTATCATGCAATTCATTTTCCGATAAGGGTAAAAGAGGGAATAATTTAGACAAAGATTGCTCGAACGCCATCTGCTGGCGATTGTGTTTTTTGGAGTTCATAAAATATGTGTTTGGGTTATAAGGTCCTGCCCTTGGGGAAGTTTGGTAGGATGCCCGTTGTAGGGTTAACAGAATGTTGTTTAGTCTTCCATATATTCTTCATATTCTTCTTGTTTGGGAGCCTTAGTGGCAATCTTTATCACCAGCTTATTACGTTCTACGGAAACAGCTATGTTATCTCCGATTTCGAAACCAGCGTTTTGCAACCAAAGCCCCGCTAGAGATATGAGGGGTAATGCTTTTGAATTGTAAGCACGTTCCTGATAAACATACTTTACGGTTAAGTTTCTCGTTTTCTTTATGCTTTTCATAATTAGTATTATTGTGCTATAAATATAGCTATAATTCTATTGTTAAACAAGTATTATCGCTCTTTTATTGGAGTTTTATGTCTTTAAATTGTCAAGTTTTGATGGTTCTAGATTAGTGTTATAACTCTATTTTGCATTAAATAAATATTTAATTCAATTGTTATGTTGTTTCTTATTCCTAGATTTAAGAGAATTGAATTTTTTATAAATCAATAGAATACTATGACTTTTGGAGAACGCCTAACTATTTTGCGGAAACAGAAAAAAATGAAGCAGACAGAACTAGGGGATCATATAGGTACCAGTGGGGATATTGTAAGCAAGTATGAAAGGGATACAATAACACCATCCATAGATGTCGCTTCTAAAATGGCTAAAGCCTTAAATGTTTCTTTGGATCATCTTATCAATGGAATTCCTAAAGGCAGTACTGATTCAAACGACATTCCTATACAGTTAAAGCAATTTGACAGTTTATTAGCAGAAGATAAAGCTCACGTGATTGCAGTCATTGAAGCCTTTAGTACAAAAGCAAAGCTACAATCCCTGATTGGATAAAAAAGCCCTCTGCTATCTGGCAGAGGGCTTTTACACCAAACAATCCGTAAGGTAACCACACCTTTAGCCGGAAGAACTATTTCTTAGCGGATGAACCGCTCTTATTATCTACTGCCGCCTGACTTACTCCCGCCATTACAGTACCAGCAACCGCCAGGTAACCGGCAATTTTGGCAACTATAACGGGGAGTACCGGTACCCCCAAAAGGGCGCCGCTGATGGCTGTCAGGATCAAGCCTATATTTCGGACCTTGCTAAAAAAAGGCGGCGTAGATGATGTAAGACGTTGCGCTATTTTCATACACTTTACTTTTAGATGTTAAAAAATATGGTGTCGTTCAATGCCATAGAAGAACTATGGCGCCGTTGCAACACCTGAAACAGCAACCAACGCCAGTGCATTGTAAGCGCCGTTCTTGATGCTATACAGCACACCGTTTACTTGCTGGTAAAACACGATGCCCAAAGCCAGGAACAATGGTTTTGTACTGTTTGCCGTAACATTTATCGCCAGACTTGCAACATCAGCTGTCGCTGCATTAGTAGCCGTTTCAGGAGTCGCAGCATTTCCATTGATAAACGTTTCCGCTTCGAAATCTATCTCAGCGCCAGCGGCCACAATTTTAAAATGTGTGGCTCCAGCTGGTGCTGCCACCATATTAACAGGAATGAAAGCTGGAACGTCTACCGTAAGCATGCCGGCAGCACGATCAATTGTAGCCGTGAAAGGTGCATAAAACGAGCCTTCTAAACGTGCATTGCTATTGAATTCAAACCCGTTCAGCAACTCGGCTTCACCATCGATAATGTTGCGTTGCCCCCGTACATTGGTGGCATCTGCCTTGATGACCTTCATCATCTCACGAACCAACCGCGCTGCCATGTAACTATCCCGGGTGTTTAACAGCATTGCCCGGAAGGCGGCCCGCAGCACTTTCCCCGCCTTACCGGCACGGCCAAACTCTGCACCATTTTCACGGGTACGTATAAACGCCGGATCTGTAGCGATACGGTTGCCATCAACACCACCTTTCTCACGGGCGAGGTGACCGACCTTTGTTTTATAAAAGGTGATATTGCCAATTGTTCCTTTCAAAGGAATTATTCCGTTTTGTCTTGCCATTGGAAAATAATTTTAGATAATAAAAAAGGGCTTTCACATAGCCAGCCCCGTTAGGCTCACATCTGCGCAGAATGTTATAAATTTGCATTTAACCACACCAAACTAAGCCGGCATTTTAACCCTGCAAAATTTCCATTCCGATTATGCCGAATTTGCACATATTAGTACCTAATCGCATAGTGATTTATGCAAAAGACATCCAGAATATTACCGGTAGGAGTGAGCGTACCGCCCGGAAAATGCTGCAGCAGATCCGTAAAGCCAATGGCAAAAAGAAAGGAGAATTTGTGACGGTGGCAGAGTTTTGTATTTATGCAGGATTGAAGGAGGAGATTGTTGCTGGCTTTCTGAAATATTAATATAGCCTGGTGGACCATGAATTGGCTGCCCGCTTTTATGGAAAAACAACTTTTTATCATCTTATACTCCAAAACTAAAAGTGGTATTCTACTATTTTGCCTGCGGTAGTATCTGCCTGTTGTCGTTTGTATTACTGAGCGATGCAACTAAAACAAATACCATCGCGAACCGTTGGCTGGGCGCATTTTTCCTTTGTGCCGGAGGTGCTTTGTTGGCCTATATTGCAGAACATACGGGGTTGGATAAACGCTATTCTTACCTGGTACCCCTCACAGAAACTGTGCGTTTTGCAATGGCGCCTTCGCTGTATCTTAGTGTGCGGTATTTTACGGCCATTACACCCGGGCCGGTAAGGAAAGAGAGCTGGCATTTTCTGCCCACAGTTTTATTTCTTCCTTTGCTGATGGGAGGAAGTGCTTACATGCCGCCATTTATGGGGGCTGTTGTTGGAATTGGCTTGAAACTGCAAATGCTGCTCTACTGGTTGTTATCTTTCTGGCTGCTTTGGAGGCACCAGCGGGAGCTGAGACAATTTACCGGCAATACCCATGTGATCAGCCTGAAATGGCTGCAATGGTTGTTGGGAGGTATTGCCGCCATGATATTGTTATGGTATAACCAGGTATGGCAGATCAGCACTGCGATAATACCCGTTGCGGGTATAGGTTATTGCATCGCCGTATACCTGGTTGCTTATGCCGCTTTGCAGCAGCGGGAAGTCTTCGATTATACGGAAAACGACCGGGCGGCACTCAGGAAAGTGTTGACTGTGGCGCCTGTTGCTCCGCGACTGCAACCCCGGGAATTGGAACACCTGAAAGAAAAGTTAGCCTGCCTGATGGAGCAGGAGCAGGTATACCGGGATAGCGATCTCACATTGCCCGGACTGGCAAAGCAAATGAACATTTCTATTCATGAATTGTCCTGGCTTTTAAATAAGGGATATGGTCAGAACTTTTATCAATATATAAATCACTATCGCGTAGAAAAGGCAAAAATGTTGTTGCATGCGGAGGAATGTAGTCACCTGAGTATACTGGGAATTGCATTTGAAGCAGGCTTTAATGCAAAAACTACTTTTAACACCGCCTTCAGGAAAATAACTGGTATGTCGCCCAGGCAATACCAGCAATTACAGGTTCGGACGGATACAGACGGGCATTGAAACATTTTTCCATGGCTATTATTGCTCAAAATAAATATGCTATGGAAAAAGTAAAGTTCTCTAAAAAGTTGTTGGTTTGTTTGCTGGCCGGATTACTGAGTGGTGCCGTCTTACGTCGTTTGCTGAGCCTGTCTGCTGATGGCTGGATGCCCATGATAGTGATCTGGGCATTGGCGTTATTGCTGGTGTTTGGTTGCCTGGAATATGCCTTCATCTGGCACCGCCGCGAAAGAAAAGGAAAGGGCAACAGCCTTGTTACCCTTTCCTTTTTGCATGGGTTACTGCTGTACACACTGGCTTATGATTTTTCGGCCTTTGGCTGGCATAAGATCTTTCACCTGCAAATGGTGGTGCCACTTGGTGTACTGGATCTGCCGTTCGGCAGTCTTGACAGTGAAACGCTGACCTGGGCCTATTTCAGGAGGTCTTATCCTTTTACAGTAGCGATTGCTGTGTCCCAGATCTCCAGCGCCTATCTGCTTTTATTCGCCCGTACCAGGCTCCTTGGCCTCATCATTATGGTGCCTGTGCTGCTCAATATTATTCTGATAGATATTTTTTACCAGCTGCATCCGGGTGTGCTGGCACACGCGCTTATTCTCTTTGCCTGCGTGATATATTTACTGATGCAGTCTTACACCAGCCTGGTTAACTTTTTCTTTAAAACTATTCACCTGGTATCGTTGCCGGATACGACAAAATATACGAAGCAATGGCTTCGGGCGGCTGTAGTGCTGATACCGTTGGCGTTGCTGGCTGTCCATCGGTTCCCGGACAGGCATCCGCAGTTCACCGGGAAGTATACCGTATCGGATCTGAAAGTGAATGGAAAACCGGTAGCAGCGCAAAGCGTTAAAGACAGTGTATTGACTACCGTCTATATGGATTTGCAGGATGACCTGGTCCTGGAATTTAATCATTATAAGAGCCGCTATATCGGCACCTACCACTTTAACAAGGCCACAGACAGTATCAACGTAAACTGGCGATTCCCACGGGACTTTAAAGCCGGCTTTGCAGGTACGTTTCTGCCTGCAGGCAAGCCGGGTAGCTACCATTTTTCAGGAACGTTGCAGGAAGATAAAATAGAGATGAACCTGAACAAAGTGCCGGAGCCATAAAACGTCGTGTTAAAAAATCCGGACTATCGGAGTACCCGCCATGGCGCCGCTAATCAGATAGTCCGGATAAAATTATTTTGGTATTTCTATGCGTCGTTTGGGATTATCTAGGGCTCGAATCTCCTGTGACGATCTCCTGATGGGATTATTCGGAAACGTAACAAGCGTGCTTTTAGCTGCGATCTTTTATTTAATTTGCTGTATCGTATGTGGAAGCAACTATTCAAATTCAATAAAACAGACCGGGCCTGGCATCTTCCGGTTGTAGCAGGATTTTGTGTCGCCATTCCATTATTACTAGGCCTTTTGTATGATGATATGAATGCAGGGAAACTCGCATCAATCGGGGCATTGGTCATTCTGTATATTCAATCCAACAGGCTGGTTAATCGCATGATGATTCTGATGGTTTGCGGATTCGGCTTTATTTTCTCGTTTGCCATAGGTGTAGTTTTTTCATTTAGTGCGTGGTTGACTCCCTTGATGTTGGCGTTATATACTTTCGGCGTGCACTATTCGCTGAATCGGCTTGAGCTGACCCGTCCACCGGGAAACTTTTTCTTCATTATGGTAGCTTCGATAGCAATATCGCTTCCCCACAACCGGACAGATATAGCCAGCAGCATCGGAAATTTTTCCATTGGCGTAATGATTGCCTGTATGATAGCATTGTTTTACAGTATCCTTGTCTTACGGGAAGCCACTAACAAGCCTGATGTAATGGTTTTACAGAAAAACACCTATATAAACATGACAGAATCGATAATTTTTGGTGTCATGGTAGGATTGGCGTTGCTGACAGCCATTTTACTAAAACTTGAAAATCCCTATTGGGTACCCATTTCCTGTATGGCGGTCATGCAGGGAGTAACTGCCAAACACATCTGGATGAGAGCAGCACAAAGGGTATTAGGTACTTTTATCGGTCTTGGCTTAACCTGGTTCATCTTGCAAATGAACATTACTACATTAGGAATATGTATAAGTATTTTGATCCTTCAAACGATCGTCGAATTTCTTGTTGTGAGAAATTATGGGATAGCTGTTGTTTTTATTTCCATGTTAACCATATTCCTTGCGGAACCTAATATAAGTTTAATGGGACACCCTGATCATCTGATAGCAATAAGGTTTTTGGATATATTAATCGGAAGTGCAATGGGCGCTGTCGGAGGTTGGATGCTGTATCATGAGCGAATACATTTCTTTACGAAAAAGCAGCTGTTAAAGTCTAAAGTTCTATTAAGGAAATACAGACCTTGATAGGGGAACTGATGCCGCCATCAGTAGTCGTGAAGGTCATCTATTTTTTCCTTTCTATCTGGTCTATTTGGCCGGTTCTGCTTTTAAATATATTCCGCTTTTTAACTATTTAGTGACTAAGCATCTGATCTTACGTATTAATGTAGTTCTTTCAATAATTATTCCATGATTACTGTCTTTTAATATATTGATAATCATAGTTTTATTTTGTTTTTTGTCAAGTTTATTACGCTAAAAACTTGACAATTGCCTGAATTTTCTTACTTTTATCTTAGTAAGCAAATGATAAAGCAACAAACCATATCAAATAAAGTAAAGCGTAAAGTCGCTTCCATCCCATTGGGAGAGGTATTTACGTATCGGTATTTCTCTGGAGGTCCGGACGAGGAACAGGCCCTGGCCCAGGTTTTAAGCCGGTTAACCCGTGCTGGCAAACTTGTAAGAGTAGGGAAGGGGAAATATTATAAACCGGTAACCACTCGGTTTGGCACCTTACGCCCATCTGAAGCTGAAGTTATTAAAACACTAACCCAAAAAGGAAATGAAAGTACAGGATACCTGACCGGCACTGGTCTATACAATCGTTTGGGGCTTACTACGCAGCTCTCCAATGTGATCACCATTGCCCGTAATAGTCGTCTGCCGCTGAAAGAATTAAAAGGATACAAAATAAAATTTGTCATCAGGGCCTTTAAAATCAAGACAGCAGATATCTCTTTATTGCAGTTATTGGATGCTTTTACTGACATTAAAAGGATTCCTGATACTTCCCCATCAAAAGCAATTCCTGTACTTGTAAATAAAATCAAAGGTTTTCAGGATCTGCAAATAAAGCGGATGGTTCAATTGGCAATGAATTATCCACCGTCTACCAGGGCACTATTGGGCGCTGTTATAGAATATTACTTCCCCACGCAGGCCACAGACAAGCTTAGTAACTCACTCAATCCAATGACCCGCTACCGTTTAGATATACAGGAAAGTATTTTACCTAATAAAGCCAAATGGTATTTTAAATGACGCTACACCAGGATAAACAAATGTTCAAGGAAGCTATCGAAGCTACTGCCCAGTACTTTCAAATGCGCCCTGTATTTATTGAGAAAGATTACTGGGTGACCTATGTGTTGAAAAATTTGTCACGTTCTGTGTATGCCGACAACATAATTTTTAAAGGAGGTACCTCTCTGTCAAAAGCCTATCAATGTATAGCCCGTTTTTCAGAAGATATTGATCTGGCTATTCTTTCTCCAGGTGATTATACCGGAAGCCAATTAAAGGCACTCTTAAAAGACGTGACAGAGAACATCACGCAGGGAATAACCAATGTTGCAGGACACGTCGCTGAAAAGAAGATGGGGCGTATGAGAGCTACTGTTTATTCCTATGATAAATTAATTGAAGATGCAGATTACGGTGTTGTAAAAGATTATATCCTCATTGAGATTAACTGTTTCACTGATCCGGTACCATATAACGTAATTCCCATTGAATCATATATCACCCAATTTTTCAGCGAGACAGGAAATGAGGCGCTGATTCTGCAGTATGAACTCTCTCCAGTCTCAATAAAAGTACTTTCCCTGGAAAGGACTTTCTTTGAAAAATTATTGTCTATCAATAGGCTGTCTTACGAGGGGACCGCCATCTTGTTGGAAAAAATACGGCACTTTTATGATTTACATCAACTATTCCATTACCCACCACTAGTTGGGAAGATATTGATTCAAGAGAATATGGGCATTTTAGCCAATGCACTTAAAGATGATGAGGCCAACCGAACAATGGACGGAGCCTGGCAGGGGCAGCGCCTTCAGGACTCTCCATTATTTAGTCAACTCGAAGATCAATGGACAAGTCTAACACCTGGATATACATTGGGATTAGCAGATCTGATCTGGATAGGCGAATTACCAAAACCAGCAGCCATCCTGGCTGTTTTGCAGGCGGTAAAAGCATTCGTGGTAGTATTCGATGAACTAAATCCTCTATCACATTAACTTTCCGAAATCCGTCTAACTACATCGGTCAGCATGCTTTTGATGAAGTCATGTCAGTGAATCAGTTTACGCACACCATGGAAAAGCATCAATCCACCAGTGGCAATGCGTAAAATAAGAAGACCTGAATCTGTGTTTTTATATTTTGGAAATGTATTCATTTTCCTTTCTTCATTTTATGAATCCAACGCTTTCTTAATGGTATCAGCCAAAACTGTGGTTGGGCGGCCGATCAATTTCGAGAGTACCTTGTTATCATCGAACAGGTCATCTTTTGATGCCCCAATATCCCAACCGGCAATGGCTTGAGCAAGTCCTTCAGGTAAACCTAACGATTTCAATACACCTGCATACTCCTCTTCGGACAGGTTGTGATACGGAATGTCTTTCCCTGTCTGTTTAGATATCTCCAGTGCGAGATCTTTTAGCGTATAGGCCACATCGCCCGCCAGCTCGTACACTTTTCCCTGATGCCCTTCGCTGGTCAATACTACCGCAGCAGCTTCGGCATACTCTTCACGTGTAGCTGAGGATATCTTGCCCTCACCTGCACTACCTGTGAGTGCACCGGCCTCTACTGCACCCGGTACAGAACCTGTATAGTTTTCTGTATACCATCCATTTCTTAGAATGGTATGAGGAATACCCGAAGCATTGAGCAATGCTTCCGTTTCTAAATGCTCCGCAGCCAAGCTTAATGAGGAGGTGTCAGCATGGAGCAGGCTGGTGTAAACGATCCACTTGACATGAGCCTGCTGGGCGGCCTTGATTATATTTTTGTGTTGAGCTGCGCGCTGACCAACTTCGCTTCCCGAAATCAGCAAAAGGTGATCGATCCCTTGTAAAGCATCGGCTAACGCTCCCGATTTTGTGTAATCGAATTTACGTGCTTCAATTCTTAGGTCAATAGCTTTTTCAGGTGAACGCACCAACGCTACCAGATCTTTCGCATTCACTCTTTGTTTTAATTTTTCTACTACCAAACGACCTAGTTGTCCCGTAGCTCCAGTAATTCCAATTTTCATAATAATTTGTATTTATATTTGTAATAAAACTTGTTACATTAATGTTCAAATTTTTTAAATGAACTGCTTCACAAAACTTTCCAAGGTCCGGTGCTGGAGGGCGTTGAATACGCTTTCATCGATTTCCATAAACAGGTCTTCCAGCTCCTTATTGATATCCTTTCCAATAGGGCATTTCGGATTAGGGTTGAGGTTCTTTTTCCCCAGCACATCCAATTTTTTTACGGTCTTGTAGATGTCTGCCAAGCTGATTTCTTTACTCGGAACAAGTAACATGTAGCCCCCTTCTTTTCCCTTTCGGCTGATTACCCATCCTTGATCCTGTAACGCACTCAGCTCTTTTCGGACAATAACCGGGTTAATTTGGATACTGCCCGCAATCCAGTCCGAGCTTAACCATTCGCCTGGGCTTTTGGCTAAAATGGTCAGGATATGTATAACCGTTGCAAACTTTGTGTTGTTCATATTGGTAACAAAGGTAAGAAGATTTTTTAATTGTAATATATTTTGTTACAATTAAATTACTAGCTTTATTCCTGGCTTCGGCTTTTACTTCATTCTATCCCAGGTAAATAGGGTATTATTATTCTTCCTGTCGAATAATAAATGGTTATCTCGCCATCCATATTTCCCTCTTCGTAGGTGCTTCGTTGCTTTAGTCTATTTCCGAGAAAAGACTTGATATTAATTCCATCAAATTCGATGGAATTAAAAGTTCTGTAAATTAGTGTCCAAGGTTTATAACTAAAATCAGAATTATGGCAAAAAATAAAAAGATACAGGTTGAGGGCAAAGAAATCACAATAATTATAGACAAAGAACAGGAATACATCTCGCTTACTGATATGTTGAAAGCTAAAGATGGAGATTTCTTTATTTCAGATTGGCTTCGTAACAGAAATACGGTAGAATATCTGGGGATTTGGGAAACCGTTTACAACCCTAATTTTAATTATGGCGAATTCGCCATAATTAAAAGGACCAAAATCTCTAATTTACCGCATCCAAGATTGAGGCAAGCGCAGGGGCTGTTTTGCGCTCTTTTTTTTTATTTCCTTAATTTTAGTTAGATAATACTGTTTTTTTTAATAAAATTATTATTACTTTTAGGGTCATAACCTGGTTTAAGAATTAATCGCGTAGGATTAAATCTAAATAAAATATCTATCCATTTAATTTTTATGAGATGTTAACTTTTATTCCCTGATGAAATAAATATTGTTGTTTTATTGACCAATTTCTGATCCAATATGGCTGTTCTAAAGCTGGTAGTTTAAGTCAATGTCTTGAGAGAACTGGAGGCATTGTAAGCATGTTGACCTGTTTTGTTTTTTGGTAAGTATTATATGCCTGTACTCAGAGTATTACCTATGAATCTTTTCTTAAACCAGAACTGGAACCCTCCTCAATTGAATTTTAAAAAAAAGTTCATAATATCTATGCAAGTAAAGCTCTCACTTAAAAGAGGAAGTAACTTATTATGCTTTCTTTTGACTCTTTTTGTTGTGCGATCTTCGGCACAGGTAAATTTCGTTACCGGTAGTGCGGAAGTTAGCCTTCCAATGTTCAATTATTCCGATGGAAATCGTTTGGCTGCTAGTCTTTCTCTTATTTACGAAGCGGGATCTGGTGTTAAAGTAAACCAGATGGCCGGTGACGTTGGATTGGGATGGCTACTTAGTGGTGGTGGAAGCATTACAAGAATTGTAAAAGACCAGCCTGATGATCAAATGGGAGGGATGTATGATGGGGTGTTGTATGCTACGGGGAATTTATACAAAACTTCCCGGGAAACGTCTTCTGTTTTTCCGGAAGGCATAGGATTCACTCCAATGGCCATAGGATTACTGTCCAACTATAGATTCAGTGCACAATCAATCGTTGATCGACAGCAAGATGAATTCATATTCCAGTTCAACAACCGATCGGGATCTTTTGTTATTGGCGGGTATGGGAATAGATTTTACATAGCGGATGATTCAAAACTTAAAATTGAGAAAGTAGAAGAGGACTTGACCGGGCAGAAAATTACCACCAGGATCAGTAAGTTTATAATCACAGATGAATCAGGTGTGAAATATATTTTTAGCAGTAAGGAGACTTCAAAAATTCTAACTTACCAAGGTGGAGTCCGGAAATTGGCTAATTCTACTTTTACCCTGCCTTATTATTACACCAAACAAGGGATTATTGAGAGTAACTATTCTGTAGTAAGTAAATGGAACCTAACGGAAATATATGATCCATTGACAAGAAAATCCATAAAGTTTAATTATGAATCATATAACGTACAGTTTTTAAGTGCCATACATGCCAGCCGGACTATTACTTTGTCTGGCAGAGGTGTGGGTGATGAAACACTTACAAAAACGGATAGTAAGATAGTTGGTACAGTGAACAGATTAAAGGAAATGATACTTCCTGATGCAACAAAAGTGAAATTTACTTATGCGGCAGTTGAAAGAAAAGATTTACCGGGAAGTACACCTCTTGAACGTTTAGTAGTTATTAAGAATGGTATGGAGAATACCGGATTTACCTTTTCGTATAAATATTTCTCCGGATTGAATTTAAGGAATTACGATTATAACTTCCCTGCTGAAGAATTGTCAAAGGCACGTTTAATATTGGATAAAGTGCAACGCTTTGGAAAAGATAACTTACAAGAACGGCCTTACAGCTTTGAATATTTTAATGGCTTCTTAGGAGTGCCTGGCCGATGTGAAGGTACTACTGATCAATGGGGGTATTTTACAGGAAGTTATTTCCTTCCCTGGGCTGGCCCAGGAGTATATGAGAATAATTTGATAAATAACCTTAATGATATTTGTAACCCATCAAAAAAAACACCTTCTAATCAACTCAGTATAGTTAGCCTGGGCGTTTTAAAAAGGATAGTCTATCCGGATGGTGGAAATATGGAGTTTACTTATGAATTAAACGATGCACAGATTGCTTCTTCAAGGGTATTTACTGGTGGGCTACGTGTTGCGAAAACTGTCTGGAATGATGGGATAAATGCTAGTCCAAATGTTGTCAGGGACTATAAGTATACAAATGCCAGTGGGGTCAGTTCCAGATGGGGGTATGAAATACCAAGTTATGAGTTCAACGTATCTAATTTTACTACGATTCCGACAAAAGGAACATATAGCGCGGGAAATGTTGCTGTGGATATTATGAATACCTGGGCTTCTGCTACTACCAGGGCCGGTAAACAATTATATTCTAGTCTTGAATCAAAAAGCGCATCTGTAAGTAATCAGATAGCTACCTCAATCATATTTGCGCTGATAATGTGCGTATACAATAATTTTTTTGCTCCTGATTCATATGAAGTAGAATCCCAGTACAAAATAATTTCTTCTATTCAAGGAGAGCGTCTGAATGCTTTACCAGCACAGTATAGCCAGGTAACTGTATTTAATGGTACAGAGACCAACAATAAAGGGAAAGAGGTGTATGAATTTACAAATGATAAGGATTTTCCTATCCTTTATCCAACTACCCCTTTTACAGTGAAGAAAAGATATGCACAAGGTTTGTATGGGTTACTGAAACGTAAGCGCACCTATAACAAGAGTGATGAGTTGATAACTGATGAATATAATAATTATAGTGCAAATGTACGCGAATTGAATAGCCCTGATAATTATTCAGCGTACTTTGACGTAAAGGTCACAGTATCTTGTCCAATAGGATGGTATGATCAATACGAGTATAGACGGGGTGGACCAATTACAGAATTTTACCCATTGGCAGGCCATCCTCAATTGAATTATACAATTAGAAAAGATTATAAGGACGGTACAAATTATATGGAATACCGGACTGATTATGTTTATGATGATAAACTAAATATTAAGAAAATTATTTCAAGTAATAGTCAAGGAGAACAACTGGAAGACCGTATTTACTATCCTTACGACTATAATATTGAAGGCGCCTTAAAAGTAATGAATGATAATGGCATAATTTCAGTTCCTGTGAGCACTGAAACATGGAAGTTAAGCAATAATGAAGAGAAGCTGTTGGCAGTCAATATAGCAAAGATGATTGTTGTTAATACAGGAGAGATTAAACCTGAAGAAACGTATATATTAAATAGTAAGTCTGCAGTACCTAAAAATGTTGCAGGTAATTTTGATGGAACAAAGTTATTACGTAGTACGTCTCTTTTTTCATTAAAAGATAAGAAGGTTTATAATGATAATGGGGATCTTGTGGAGACAGTAATCAATAATCATACAGAAACTAATATTTATGACGATGCTGGGGAAGTGGTTATTGCAAAAATATTGAATGCGGGGGCAACAGATGTGGCCTATAGCAGTTTTGAAAAATATGCTAAAGGAAACTGGAATATTATTCCTTTAGGTCAGAATGTTGCTGAAGTGGTGACGGAAACTGTAAGTGGTGCACAATGTCTGAATTTGTCGATGGTAACCAAAATTGAAAAGGCAGGATTGTCTGCCTCCAGGAAATATTTGCTTTCCTATTGGAAACAGGGAGGTAATGTTAATGTAACCGCATCTGTCAAAGGGAACGAGACTACTGTTATATCAAGAGGAGGTTGGGCCTTGGTTACAGTCGTGGTGTCCAACTCCACTATTGTGTCATTAACGGGTACCACTCGAATTGATGAATTACGACTTATTCCCATAGATGCAATGATGACAACCCAGACATTTAATGATCTCAATAGGGTTACTACTATCATAGATGCGCAAAATCGGGCTACATACACGGAGTATGATGGATTAGGAAGGACAACATGTGTGCGTGATTGTGATCGTAATATAATTCAGACTTATTCATATTCTTACAAATAACATTGCCAATTGCAGCTTAAATGTATTGTTGAATGAAAAATATTATTAAAGTCCTTATTGCTTTAATCATTGTATGTACGATTGGACTTTCAAGTCAATTACATGCACAATGCACTGTTGAGTTTCCGCGATTTATGGATAATACAACCGGGTATTATACTTTGCCAATTAGTAAAAATCCGGATTGGTCATATTGGAGTGTAAGTGGATATGCCGATGTTATCAATGGAGGTGCCGCAGATGATAAATTTATTGAAATACGTTTTACGCGTCCAGACCATTACATTATATCTGTTGATTATCAGGTGGAGGGGGTGTCATATAATAATTGTTGGGAAATCACTATAGGAGAGCACTTGGTAGGAGGTACTATCAGTGGCCCACTAAGCTCTCAGGGGAGTGATGTGTTTGAGTATTCTTCACTTATAAACGTTCAACCAGCTTCGTTTGGAATTGGTACTACGGCAGGTAATGAATATCAATATGAGTGGCAAGAGTCTTCAGATGGGATAAACTGGGAGAAAATATTGGTGGCATCAGGCCTGAATTGTGCTGGATCCGGATATTTGATTAGCAAGGTTTATTTTAGAAGAGTTGTTGCAGATGGTATAGAAACGGCCTATTCTAATACTATATCTGTAAATCCTATACCTGTATTAAAGGCTGGCACAATTAGCGCTTCACAACAACTTGCCTCGCAAAATTCCCCTTCAGCTTTTAATAGTACTACTCCATCAGGTGGTTCTCAAAGCTATACTTATAAATGGGAGAAATCTGAAGATGAAATTAACTGGGTAGTGATTAGTGGTGCAACTTCGCCTAATTATCAGTCTCCTGCAGTTAGCAAAACTACATACTTCAGAAGAAAGTGCATTTCTGATTTGCAATCGGGGTATTCTAATACGGTGCAATTGTTGATAAAGGATGACCTTGAACCTAATATTCCAGCGCAAAAAAATATACAGGCATCAGCACCGAATATTCCAATTGCTGATTATTCTTCATTTACCACTGCTAATTTCAATAAGGTTGTTAAGGCCACTTTTTTTCGCCCTGGTATTAAAACTATTTCTGATGCTGAATCACTCAACAATCAGAGAGATGTTCAGCGCCTTGTAAGCTATGCAGATGGTTTAGGAAGAATAGTACAAGGTATTGCGGTCGCAGCCAGTTATTCCGGAAAAGACCTGGTGGCAGTAAATTCTTATGATCAATTTGGACAGGTACCCACTAACTATCTTTCTTATTACACTGAGAGTAATACTAATAATGGCGCTTTCAGGGCAGATGCTGCAGTTAAACAACCGGCCTTTTATAAGGCACTTACCGGAGATGATTATTTTTATCAAAGAAGGATTGCAGAAGACGCACCAGAACCTCGCTATATCATGAACCAATTGCCAGGTAAGGCATTGGTAGGAAATAATATTGGTAAAAAAGTTGAGGCGCGGGTTAATTCTGCAGTAGATAAAGTACGTTTATGGGTAGTTGAAAGCAGTGACAATTCATTGCCGAAAAGTGCTGTAGTTTACGAAAGCGGACAGCTGGTTGTAAAAGTTACTACCGATGAACATCAGGTAAAAAAGACCAGTTATATAGATAAGCAGGGTAAACTTATAATGACGACAGAACAGGAGAAGGCCGACAATGAAGATGGCCAGTTAAGAACCTGTTATGTTTACGATGAAATTGGTCAGCTTCGATATATTTTGCCTCCACTAGTTGTTAAGTACTGCATCACAAAGAATATGTGGGATTTTTCGGATGCAGAATCAAAGCGCGTTTTATCAGAGCTAGGTTTCCAATATCTCTATGATGAAAAAGGAAGAAATATTTCTTACAATTTACCTGGAAGTAAAAGCCCGGATCTTTTGGTTTACGACAATAAAGATCGGATTGTTTTCTTTCAGGATGCATCTTTAAAAGGTGGTATTCAAGGAGGATGGATACTGAATATTTATGATAATCGTGATCGAATCGTGATGAAAGCGATTTACAAAGATATTAATGCAACAAGAGAGAGTTTGCAAACAATGGTAAATCAATGGACTATTGCCAGTCAAACAATTACATACAAGAATGCTGTTCCTGCAATACTGAATGTTGATAAGTATGAAATGCCAGGGGTATACGAGGCAAAACAAGAGATTCTGTTTAATGACGGTTTTGAAACACCTGCCGGGGGCATAATGGAAGCTGGGATTAATCCCTTTGCAGCTGATAGGATAGAGAATATTGTTGTTAATAGCTATGTTCCTGCTATTACTGGATATGACCCTTTGATAGTTTATTACTATGATAACTATAACTGGGACGGAAGGAAATCATTTAGTAATGACTTCGTGCTTGCTGCGGGATCTAATCTTTATCCAGAGCCGGTAATTCCAACCCAGGACGCCAATGGTAAGGCAACGGGTATGAAAGTAAAGGTATTAGGCAAAGATAAGTGGCTAAGTTTTACTGTTTACTATGACGAAAAGGGTAGAATCATACAATCATTGTCAGAGAATATTGCCGGTGGGACCAATATAACTACTGGTCAATACGATTTTAAAGGAAATCAACTTTCTTTATATCAGGTTTTAGGTGTCCCGTCAAGTACAACAGATCCTGTAATAAAATGGCAACTACGAACTGAGTATGATGCATTAGGTAATCCATTGAATAGCTATCATACTCTTTATAACACGGCAACTCCTGTCACAAAAACAATTATATCTAATGTCTATAGCGATTATGGACAGCTAAAATCCAGTAATATCGGTAATCTTGAAACATTAAATATGAGCTATGCACTGGATGGAAGTGTAAAAGCTATTAATGGTAATTTTGTAAGCAATAAATCTGCAGGTAATTTTTTTGGTATAGATTTATCTTTTGAGAATGGATTCTCTCGTACAAATTTGAGTGGTGAATTATCAGGAACTACCTGGAGACGTAAAGGAAATCCTGATGAAATGCATGCTTATGGGTATACTTATGATAATGCAAAGAGGCTTTCAAAAGCTGATTATTCCCAGAATGTCGGTGGAAATTGGAATACATCATTGGCTGACTATTCTACGGGTATATCTCAATATGATGAGAATGGAAACATAAAAAGATTAAAGCAGGAGGGAGTATTAACTGGAAACATAAAAAGTACAATAGATGACTTGACATATTTCTATGGAAATAATGGATGGAGCAATAAATTAGAAGGAGTAACAGATGCCCAGGGAGATAAGAAAGTTGGGGATTTTAAAAATTATAACGGTAGAGTCACAACATTGGACTATGACTATAATGATGAGGGTAGCCTGATTAAAGATCGTAACAAAGGCATAACTGTCATTAATAATTATTTGTTAAATAAGCCTGAAAAAATCACTGTAGATGGAGCTACTGTCAGGTCGGTTGAATTCGTTTATGATGCTACAGGAGTCATCTTGCAGAAAATTGTTACTGACGGAAATACTGTTACTACATATACTTACATTGGGGACGCGGTGTATAAGAACAATGAATTAATGTATATGTCGCACCCGGCTGGCCGGGTAAGAAAAAATGCAAACGGCAAACTTGTTTACGATTATTTTTTATCAGATCATCTTGGGAATGTAAGAACGGTATTGACAGAGGAGACAAATGAGCTTTTATATAGGGCTACACATGAAGATAATCCACAACCAACGCCAATAATACCAGAAAGAGAAACGTTTTCTTTCCCTGTAAATATTGATGTAATTCCATCGGGGCATAAATTCTATGATTACCAGGGAGTTACTAACAGACGATATGTTAAACTTAATGGATCTGTAGTTGATAGAAGAATAGGTACCGGTAAGGTCCTGAAAGTTATGGCAGGTGATAAAATTGACGTATCAGCGTTATACTATTATCAACAGAATTCCCCAGCGAATAATACAGCCAATATGACTCCGGCTGAAATTGTAAACCAACTTATTAATGTTCTCCTTGGACCGGTAACCGTAATTCCCAACGGGCATGGTAATTTGATGACCAGTATCGCCAGTGGGGTTACATTAAATAAAGATAATTTTACTAGCTTTATAAGTAATACACAGGAGGACAACCCTTCTTCAAGTGTCCCAAAGGCTTATCTCAACTATGTTTTGTTTGATGAAAACCTTAATTTTGTTAATGGTGGTGCCAGGCGGGTGGAACAGCCGGACGAAGTGCTCCCGTTACTCGGGCATTTAGATATCACGAAGAATGGGTATCTGTATGTTTATTTAAACAATGAAAGTCCGTCAGATGTATATTTTGACAATCTTGTTATAAAACATACTACAGGTCCTTTGTTGCAGGAGGACAGTTATTACCCATTTGGTTTACAGATAAGAAACCTGTCCAGTAAGGCACTGAACAGAATGCAGAATAATCAGTTGTTTAATGGGATTGATAAACTGGATGAATTTGAGCTGGAACTTTATACTGCATTTTATCGTACTCTTGATCCACAGATAGGAAGATGGTGGCAAGTAGATCCTGCAGAAGAGAAGTACGCCGGTATTTCACCGTATAATCTTAGTAATAATAATCCGGCAAATTTTTCTGATCCTTTAGGAGATGATTGGTTTACTAACGGAAGCGGTGCATTTATTTGGTTGTGGAATAACGATAGGACTGCAGTTGTAGCAGGTGAGATTTACAGGAACGTAGGTAAGAATTTAATTCATCAATATGGAGATCATCTCTATACTTTCATTGAAGAAAAATTAATGAGTATAGATAAGATTCCGTTGAATAACCTGGGAAAAGAATTTGTGACGTATTTCTCTAATCTTAATCAAGAATATCTCCAGGAATTTAGAGATGAGATTCGAAGAGAGAAAATTTCCTTGGAACAATATGCTGGGTACCCATTATTACCAGAAGATCGAAAAGATCAGCTTCGAAAGGATGCAGATGTTGAAACAATGTATAAAATTAAGACTGGCTGGACAGCCAGGATGTCTGGAACTGATCCGGAGCATTGGAGCTTCTCTTTGAATCCATTGGCGAGAGCTAATTTTAATAGCTACAGAGCCTATGCCGTTACATCAGTAGAGGAAGGTCGTTGGTTAGCTACTTCAACGCTGGTTGACGTAACTGCAAGCTGGATAACAAGTAGGGCAGCAACAAGGATTATAACAAGTGCTATGCCAAGTGCCGTAATACCAAAGCCCAATGTTGCAAATAGTAGTTTGGCCGCTAAGGGGGGAATGCAGGCAATAGAGGCAGGAGAATATACGATTACCAAGACAGTAGCGAATAATCTTGCCACTCGACCATACATAAATTCTCCGTATACAATTACAAATATTATGAAATCGGGTAAGGGTGTGCCTGATGCCTTCTTTAAGGGAGGGGTGAATTATAAAGTACCTGGTGCTTTCAATAGCTCAAATGGAATATTTGAATTAGGTATCAATCCTGAAACAAATACAATCTATCACTTTCTTTTCAAAACAGTTAAATAGTTGTACTATGAAATTCGTTATAGAGTATGGAAATCCCGTAGAACAGCGATTACTAACGTATATCCCGGAAGAATGTTCTTTTGATATGGAGCCAATAGTAAGCGGAATTGATTTTGAATTGATACTAAATAAAATAAGCCTTTCCGTTGTTGATAGTAAGATTATTCAACTATGGGGTTTTTGCGGCTTAGATAAATCAATGAAATCAAACTATCAAGTTCCTGAATACAAAAAAGGAGCTTTACGTGTTAAGCACAATTTGAACTTTGGTTTTGCATATGGAATAAATGACGATGATTTACCAGTATATGTAAATGTTCAAACAGGTTGGGTATGTATTGGAAATCCCGAAAAGAAAGGTAATGCAGTGGAGTTTATAAATAACTGCGTTGCAGTTATAGATGATGATAAGGGATTTGTTTCTCTTTGGCTAAAGCCCGAAACATTACCTGATATTTAAGACAAAGCCCCGGACTTCCGGGGCTTTTACATTTAATTGGACACTATCTCAAAAAGACACTATCTCAAAAACTGCGTAACCATAAAAATCGAAGCTTTTTTCAGCCCACCCCGATTTTTATGTTTACGCATTTTTTGGGATAGTGTCGAACATCTATTCGAAGGAGTTACAAGTCAGCTATGATCTGGCACTAACGATGAAATTATGTTTTCATTTAACAATGTCTACCTGTTTGGCGGCTTTTTTATAATTTAGAGCTATCATTGTTAAATATTTATTTCTAAAGTATTTCACTCATATTGCTATGCCTCAACCAATATTGTATATCAGTTATAGCCAATTGGTCAAAGGACTTGTTGATCAGGGGGTTCCTCCTGGAGAGATCTTTGACTACATCGGTACTCCATGTGAGCAGAAATTCCGTAGTTTGTTAAATACTTTGCAGTCATTCTTATATTACTATGAAGAGGATCTAAAAATAAAGCCAGCAAAAATATACTTCACGAATCATAGAACTTTTAATGCTCGTGCGGGATTTGCTTACGATCATTTTTTAATTAATTTTCACTCCGGAATTGTAGTTGAAACATTTGAATTTTTCCGATCTAAGGCCGAGGAGCTCTCAAAATGGGGTTTAGAGATCTTGGAGACAAATCAGCCTTTTAAAGATCCCCTAAGCGACCTAATGGGTGATTTTTGTGTTAGATTCTTTTTTGACCATGAATTAGCACATCTCATCCAAAAATCTGAGCCGCTTAATAACTTGGCAGAAGATGAATACCCTGAAGGCCCTGAACAGATATATTCGCTCGAACAGCATATTAAAGAATTTGATTCAGATTTCAGAGGTTCTGTTGCGCTCGCATCTGTTATTATTGATTACTGGATAAATTTACCAGAGGGTACAAAGACAAATGCCAGTCTTAGTGTACTTGTATCTTCCGGTATTGCGAGTGTATTAGGCTCATTTACTGAGTTAATTGGAATTGATGAAGATTTTTATATGGAAAAATATAAGCATCCTCATCCACTGGTAAGGGTAAACTATATACTTAATTTTTTAGAAAATATTTTCAACACAAGTAACGTTGAAAAAATTGACTGGAAAGCTACATTAGATAATGCACTCGTCCTAACAACGAAAGTTCTAGTTTCTGATGAAACTAAGTTTAATAAGAACTTTTATTTAATGAATACCAACCATCAAGAGGAAATAAGAAATTATATTAATAATGTACTCATTGCTAATCTTCATTCATACCCATATTTAGGAATTTATAATGCCAACGCATTCCCAACAGAGGCGATGAATTGGCAGCGTTTTACAGAGATGATATCAGACGATAAGTTTAGTGGACACCAAAGGATCAATTTTAATAATCTACATGAATTTTTCCCAGAGGCTTAGATGTCTGGAAAAGTGTCGAAATAAACTGAGGATCTTAAAACACCCTCTTTTTATATCACTACTTCCTGACATTCTTTCCTCAAAGCTGTTCTCTTTTTCTTCCGCTTACCCCACCAGATATAAAAACCGGTTACCGGCAAACTGGCCGCCACAAAAGAAGCCAGGAAGTAAATCAGTTTTGAAGGAAATCCCCATATAGAGCCTACGTGCAGGGAATAATTGAGCCGGCGCAGCTGATCACCACCATTAGCTTCGCTAAAACGGGTAACGTCGGTGCCGGTGCCTTTTAGTAAAGCGCCGCTTACCTGGTCAAAATAATGCACCTGGTAGCGCGGACCTTCTGTATTGGTGTATACGTATACAGCTTCCTCCTTACTATCGGGAATGCCGATGATGAGGGCTTCACTGAGGGGAGATGATAATTCTTTGATGGATTTTTCCCAGACCTGATCAATGACCGTCAGCGGTGTACCACCGGCAATCAGCGTGGTATCAGAGTGCGGTTCATAATAGGCCGGCATTGACTGTCCGCCGGAAGCTATCCAGTAGCTGCTTTTAGCCACCCAGCCCAATCCCATGAACAACCCGGAGTACGCAATGATCAGGGTGACAGGCAGGGTATAAAAGCCCAGTACATTATGCAGATCATAGTTGACCCGTTTAAACTTTGCTTTCCATAAAATAGTAAAGGCGTTGCGGATATTGTACCGGTTCCATTTCTTTGGCCACCATATTATCATGCCGGTGATCAGCAGGATGGTAAATACCAGCGTGCTGTAAGTAACCACCATGCGACCGGCTTTGGGTGGCAACCACAGCGAAGTGTGACCTTCCGTGATTTCATGGAAAAAATCTTCATGATCCACAATAGCCGTCACCTTTGCGGTGTAGGGATCGACGTACACAACAGAATCGGAGCGGAAAGACACTTCCGCTGCTCTGCCCGGGCCCTGGTACCGGATGTTATTGGCCTGGAGGCCGGGCATCCGCTTTTCTGCCGCTGCTGCCAGCACAGAAGGTGGAAGAAGGGGCGTATTGGCCGATGCTTCCGCATGCATATAAGGACGGGTCAGTAATTTTATATCTTCTTCAAACACGAGTATACAACCGGTCACAGATATAAAGAAAACAATAGCCCCTGAAACGAGCCCCAGCCAGAGATGCAGCCAGGCATTTATTTTTGAAAAAGACATCATGCCGATAAAAAAGAGAACTTTCCTGCGATAAAGCAGGAAAGTCCGGTGAACAGTAATAAGAGGTATTATTTAAATTTATCAACGCGCAGCATGTAATCGTAACCACCTACGATTTCCAGGCCAGGCTTCACGGTGCCGGCTGCAATATCATACACCCATACATAATCTTTTCCGCTTTGTGCATTCACCATAATATAAGCTTTTTCGTTGCTTACCGTTACGGTTTCCAGCATTTCGCCTTTATCCAGCGGAAGGTCGGTGAGTTTTTTCGCAACGGTACCGTCGGAGAGATTGATAACGGCATAGGAATAAATATGATTGGCGTCAGCGTCATCTTTGGTAGCGTCCGGGTTTTCGTATTTAACGATCGCCTGACTGTTGCCAATACCCCAGAGGGCAACAGTAGCTCCTGCAAGAGAAGAAGTACTGAGATTAAAGAAGTAGGCCGGATCAAATTCGGTTGTACCGCTTTTTATCCGGTATATCGCCGACGGGCCGGTGCCCATCCAGCTCGGGTTAGCGAGCATGTACAGGTCGCCTTTCTGATCTACCACTGAGCCGGACATCCACATATCGGATTGTCCCATGCCCACGGTACGTGCATCTTCGATTAGTTTTACCAGCGTAAGGGAAGCGTAATCGTAAATGGCTACAATGGCTTTTGCATAAGCCGGTGCGGGCCAGTCGGTGGTATAAGCCATGGCGATGAACAATTTACCATTGAGGTATTCTACACTGCTGGTAGAGATATATTTAAAGCCTGCTGGAATCGGTTGCCCCGGTAGTTCCACATTCTGAATACTCAGGGTATTGCTGTTGACTACAGAACATAATATTTTATTGCGATCTCCATTGGTGCCGATCAATACAAGCGCCGTATCGTTGGCCCACGTATAACCGCTTACGCCTGTCTGAAAAGTAAACGGCACCTGCTTTACAGTAGCGAGGGAATTCATTTTCATTTCAAATTTGGAGAAGCGGCCGTTGGTAGAGCTGGTACTCGGGTAATAATAGAAGCCATTGTGCGGGATGATACCGTAGTCCGCTTTGTTGGTAACGTTGGCGCCATTGCCGATGAGGCTCACGGTACCACTTTCTAGTGAATTAACGCCCACCACATATTGGGTGGTGTTGGGCCAGCTGCCTAATTGCAGCCATATGCCGTAGTCGGCCGGTACATCCGGTTCGGGGGTGTCGTTTTTGGTACAGGAACTCAGTAAACTGATCAAAGCACCGGTATATAATAATTTCTTTTTGATAGCTAACATGATCTTATCAGTTTACAATTTTATTTAAGGAAGTAACGGAACTTAACAAACAATGCCCTGCCTGGTTTTTGCAGGCGGAAGTTGTCGTAAGCCAGTGCATCGGTGAAATTTTTGCATTCGGCAGAAATATTGTATTTGCCGTTCTGCAGGGAATAGGTCAGCGAAGCATTCTGGATGTACTGATCCGGTATTTTGTTATTACTGTATTTGGAACCGTAAGATTCCCAGGTTAAATAAAACCAGTGTACATACTGCATATCCCAGTTCAGCTGCAGGCGGGTGTTTTTACCCAGCAGGTCATTTTTACCAATGCTGATAGCGGCGTTCCCGTACAGCCAGGGCATATTGGGGATCTTATTTTTATAGGTAGCCTCTATGGTACCGGAGTTGCTGCCTTGCGGATATTTGGTATTGTTGACAGCATTCTGATAGCTGCCGTTTATATTCATGTGTAACAGATCTTTGTAATCATACTGCAGTTCTGCTTCCAGTCCGTTTACCTGCACTTTGGAGGTATTTTCAAAGCGACTCACTTTTGCATTCGACTGGTATACTACGGAGTAGATGAAGTCGGCTGCATCCCGGAAATACCAACCTGCTTCTGCAAAGAAGCGGTGGGGGCCTTTCTGAACGGCGTAGTAGGCGCCGGCGTTAAAGTTGTTACTGTTTTCAGGTCTTAGTTTGGGGTTGGCGATCTGGTCGTAGCCGTTACCAAACATTTCTCCTACTTCCTGTAAGCGATAGGCTTTTTCGTAAGATGCTTTTATGCCGAGGGTTGATGTAAGCTTCAAACGGGAAGCGACACCATATCCGAATTTACTGGTGAAATCAGAAGCAGTGGTGACAGCACCGGTGCTGGAAACGGTTTCGGGCTGGCGCATATCCATGCCATAGTATTTACCAAAGAAGGTATTGGTCCATCGTCCTTCCAGCAGGTTTTGCTGATAGGCGAGTCCCAGTATATGCTTGCCGATCTTGCCGGGGTTATGGTCCTCGTCGGTGATCAGTTCATTATAGTTATGGTTCTTTACCTGGTCAAACGTATAGTTCAGGTTCAGCGAGTGTACGGTATTGATGTTATAGCTGAAGTTCATCCTGGCAAAGTTCCGGGGACGGTTAATATGGGTAAGGGCTTTTATGGAGCCCATTTCAGCCTGGTTGGTATATATCCGGGAACCATCCCAGAAGTAGCGGTATCCTGCGGTATCAGTCACCTGGTATTTATCGGCTGTATGGGAAGCGAATATGCTCAGTTCCAGTCCTTTGGTAAACAGGTCAGTCTTTTTGTAGCGTAAGGAAGCGTTGAAGGCGTCCCCGTTTTGGGTGGCGTCACCATATACGTTGTCAGGGTTGGTACCGGTTTGTATTTCCCGGTCGGTGGCAGAGTAGCCTGCCCCCAGGAAGAACACATCAGCCCATTTTTTATGGGTAATGCCGATTTCTCCCTGTACCATGGCGGAGCGGTATTGGTCATGAAAGCGGCGGAGGTCTTTTTTCACATATTCCTGCTGGTTATCATCCCATATCTCCATGCCTTTCATCTTATAATCGTTGTTGGAGTAATTATAGAAGGCGCTTAAACGGGTAATGATACCGGTTTTCTGGTTAGTGGCCTGTCCGGTGATGGCTGCGCGATGGGTATTAAAAGAGCCAAAGCTGTAGCTGGCATCCAGGTAATTCTTTACAGTTTGGTTGGTGACCAGGTTAACAGCGCCGCCCAGGGCATCCGCGCCGAGAGACACTGGCAGCACGCCTTTATATACTTCAATCCGTTCCGCCAGGTTGACGGGGATATTATTAAGGGTCATGGTGCTACCCATTACATCCATAGGCACGCCATCAATAAAAAAGCGGATGGCTTTGCCGGAAAGACCATTGATAGAGAAGTTGAAATCGGAGCCTACGCCGCCCTGTTCCCGTACTTTCACGCCGGTAGTGCGGTTTAGGACACTGTTCATATCAGCGGTGGTATTGGCAAATATCTTGGTGTCGATGGCATTTACAGCAAAGCCGCTTTCCTTTAATTCACGGGTATGTGTTTTAGATATAACCGTGGCGCCTTTCAGGAGCACGGTGGTATCTGTCAGGGATTTTTGATCGTTTGCCCGTCCGCGGCCATTAGTAGCCGCCTGGGGAGCCTGTTGTGCCTGTGTAATGATCACCTGCAACAATAAGGTGCCGGTGATAATGAAGTTCTTTGGTTGCATTGAATTTATTTTCTGCTATCGATTTGGATGGCAAAGGTGCGGATAACTATCCCTGATGGTTTATGTATTCGGGAAAAAAAGTATGTTAATGCGGAAAAAATTCAGCATTGGACTAACGGGAAAGGCAATACGTTATTAAACAAAGACTTGTTTCGCTGATCCCCGCGGCCATTATTAAATAACACGAACGTGTTGTTCTTTTTTAATTACATATAAATATTTACGCTTTGGGAAAAAAGAAAATATATCTTTGATACAACAATTTAAATTTTACCCTATCCTTTTTCAAAGACCTCTTATTGTTTTATCTGTTTTTGCGAGCCTGAGTTTAATCTTTATATCCTAATAGGAATTCTATCGTATGCATAAACCCAAGCAGACGGCATTTTTGAAAGAATGCTGCTATCCTGGCTCCTGTACTGTCATTTTTACCCACATCATTGGTCACAGCCACCGGTTCCCGTATCGCTTTTTCAATAGGTGTTAGCCTATGGAACAGCAATATCTGTCACATTTATTATTCCTGATCAGTGAAAAGGAAGGCGCTATGATGCGAAAGAATTTGAATTGATCCATAACGAACCTGTATGAGGATGGCAAACCTCCTTTCTCTGTATCTAACTAATATGTTCATATGAAGAACACTTTTACAAAACTTATCAGCAGATTATTGCTGATGTTATGTTTTTTATTCACCGGCTATCAAGGCTTTGCGCATTATACTGCTACAACTATAGCAACCGGTGGAGCTTATGGACCAATCGTACGCCTCGTTCCACCTGCATCTTTGGTTAACGCTGTTACGCGCTTAAATACAACACCAACAGCTGGTACCAGTGTTAATTACTCGGTAGTTTTCGATCAGGCCGTTACGGGTGTTACCATCTCATCATTCAGTCTGGTTACCAGTGGCGCTATTACAGGTGCAGCTGTTACCGCTGTAAGCGGCAGCGGAACTACCTATAATGTGACCGTGAACAACGGCACCGGCGATGGTACGCTGCGGCTGGATGTAGCAGGAACTGGCGTTACGCCTGCTCCTATCAATGTTCCTTACACCGCCGGTGCTGCATATACAATAGACAAAACATCACCAACGGGTTCAATAGTTATCAATAGTGGTGCATCGGTTACCAATAATGCCACTGCAACATTAACACTTGCAGCTACAGATGTGACTACCATGCAGATGCGTTTCTCAAATGATGGTTCCACATGGAGTGGTTATGAACCACTGGCACCCGGTAAATCCTGGCCGCTTACAGCAGGTGACGGATTGAAAACGGTATACGTGCAGTATCAGGATGCTGCGCTGAATGTACAGGGTTATTCCGCTACGATTACACTGGATCAGACAGATCCGGTAGCAACAATATTAACGGGTCCGGACAATCCTGTCAATAGTACAAGTGCAACTTTCACTTTCTCTTCCGATGAAGCTGGCAGTACTTTCCAGGGTAGTCTGGATGGAGGAAGCGATGTAGCTATTTCGTCTCCGGCTACCATGAGTGGTATTGCTGCCGGTGCACATACGATTTCTATACGCGCAACAGATCCTGCCGGTAATGTTTCAACACCAGCTACTTACAACTGGGTAATTGATCTCACTGCACCAACTGTTACATCAGTTGCCCCACCTGCTGTTGGGGATTATGGGATCGGCTCACCGATGAATTTTGTTGTTAATTACTCAGAGAATGTGATCGTAAATACTGCAGGGGGAACACCATATATAAACATTATACTTACTTCGGGTACGGTGAAAGCATATTACATAAGTGGCTCCGGTACCAGCGCATTAACATTTTCATATGCTGTTGTGGAGGGAGATGCAGAACCTTCCGGCCCGGCCTTTGGTACCACCTTACAACTAAACGGTGGTATAATAAGAGATGCGGCTTCAAATGATGCCGATGTCATATTACAGAATACAGGTAACACCAGTGGAAGAATAGTGAATACGATCAGACCAACTGTTACATTGACGACTACAGAAGCGGCTGACGTAAGTTATTCAATTACAACTGTTATCACGTTTAGTGAAGAGGTATACGGGTTTACAAAGTCTGATTTGATTCCTGTGAATGCGATTGTTACGTCGCTCGTTACTTCAGATGGTTTTACTTTCTATGCAGAGTTAACTCCAATTGCTGAGGGCCCTGTACAGTTAAATATACCTGCTGCTGTAGCAGCGAATCTGATTGGTAATCCCAATAAGGCGTCTACGAATACACTAACCTTTAATTATGATGTTACCAGTCCGGTTGTGACTTCTGTAGATGTACCAGCGGATGGTTATTACAAAGCGGGCGATATACTGAACTTCACTGTTCATTTCAATGAAACAGTGATTAGGGATGGTGGCAGTGGGAATCAATACCTTGCTTTAATGGGGGGTGGTTCTGTTATAATTGCACCATTAAGCAGTGCTACATCCAATTCACTGACATTCTCTTATACGGTAGTAAATGGGGATTATGGTGGTGTTTTAGTACTCAGCCTGGCAGTAATCAGCAACACTTTAAGAGATGCAGCGGGTAATAATGTAACGAGTGCATTGAATAATGTAGGCAACACTTCCAACGTGCTTTTGAATACGAGACATCCTTACGTGGACTTGTCCACTACCGCTCCTGCAAATGTAAATGCACCATTTACGGTTACTATCACTTTTAGTGAAGTAGTGACAGGATTTACTATTGGCGATATTACGACTACCAACGCAACCCTCAGCAACCTGCAAACAACAGATAACAGAATATTTACGGTATTAGTTACACCAACTGCAGATGGTACTGTTAGCCTGAATGTAGCTGCAGATGTTGCACAAAACATAGGTCTTAACGGCAACACAGCCGCTGCGCAGTTAAGTGTTTTGTATGATATAACATCGCCCGTTGTCAGCGCCGTAAGTGTACCTGCAAATGATTATTACGTGGCAGGTAACAACATGGACTTCACCGTTACATTCGATGGACTTGTTAGTATAAATACTGGTGGCGGTGACCCATCTCTTAATATCACCATTGGAAGCAGTGTTGTACAGGGAGCATTTCTCAGTAAAACAGCATCGTCGCTTACATTCAGGTATACCGTAATGGATGGAGATCAGGATATGGATGGTATTGCAGTAAACAGCCTGGTATTAAACGGTAGCACTATAAAAGATGCAGCAGGTAATAATGCAACGCTTACATTGAATGGTGTAGGCAGCACTTCCAACGTGTTTGTGAATACGACACATCCTTCAGTAGTATTGTCCACTGGTACTGCAAATGTAAATGCACCATTTACGGCTACTATCGCTTTCAGTGAGGTAGTAACAGGATTTACCATGGGCGATATTACGGCTACCAACGCTACCCTCAGCACCCTGCAAACTTCAGATAATACAACATATACTGTACTGGTTACACCAGTTGCAGATGGCGCTGTTAGCCTGAATATAGCGGCAGATGTTGCACAAAATATTGGTCTTAACGGCAACACAGCTGCTGTACAGTTAAATGTTTTGTACGATGCAACACCGCCTGCTGTCATCGCTGTAAGCGTACCTGCGGATGGTTATTATGTAGCAGGTAGCAATATGGAATTCACCGTTACTTTCGATGGACCTGTTAATATAAATACTGCTGGTGGTGCCCCATCTCTTAATATCACCATTGGAAGCAGTGTTGTACAGGGAGAATTCCTCAGTACAACAGCATCTTCGATTACATTCAGGTATACCGTAGTGGATGGAGATCAGGATATGGATGGTATTACAGTAAACAGCCTGGTGTCAAACGGCAGCACTATAAAAGATGCGGCGGATAATAATGCAACGCTTGCATTGAATAGTGTAGGCAGCACTTCTAATGTGCTTGTGAATACAACACATCCTTCAGTAGTATTGTCCACTACAGCTCCTGCAAATGCAAATACAGCATTTACGGCTACTATTGCTTTCAGTGAGGTAGTAACAGGATTTACCATTACAGATATCACGACTACCAACGCTACCCTTAGCAGCCTGCAAACAACAGATAACATCACTTATACGGTACTGGTAACACCAACCGCAGATGGAGATGTAAGTTTAACTGTTGCGGCCAACATTGCAATAAATATAGCTGACAATGCTAATACTTCATCCAACACCATACATGTAATGTATGATATAACAGCACCTGTTGTTTCAACAGTTGACGTACCTGCTAACGGATATTATAAAACAGGTGCTACGATAAACTTCACCGTTAATTATTCAGAGAATGTTGTGGTGGATGTAACAGGCGGTACTCCTTATCTCAATGTGGTACTCGCTGACCATACGGTATATGCCGGTTATGCAGGCGGCAATGGTACAAATGCATTAACCTTCAGTTATACCGTGCTGCCCGGCGATCTTGATATGGACGGACCAGGTCTGGGAACCAGTCTGCAAACGAATGGTGGTATCATAAGAGATGCGGCTACCAACGATGCGGATGTCACATTGCAGCATATAGCTAACCTGACGGGTGTATTTATAAATGGAATAAGTCCAGCTGTAGTACTGTCAACTACTGCGCCGGCATTAGTGAACCATGCAATAACAGGAACCATCATCTTTACTGAAGCTGTAACAGGTTTGGTAACTGGAGATTTCATTGCAACGAATGCAACGCTGAGCAATCTGCAAACTGCTGATGATATTACTTATACGGTACTTGTAACACCGGTTGCAGATGGTGCCGTGAATTTCAGTGTTCCTGCTGCTGTGGCGCAGAATGTTGCTGATAATAATAATACAGCGTCCAATATTGTAAGTTTCACGTATGATGGAACAGCACCTGTTGTTTCATCTGTAGCAGTGCCTGCAAATGGATATTATAAAGCTGCCACCACGCTTAATTTTACAGTTAATTTTGATGAAAATATTATCCTGAATAAAGCAGGTGGTACACCTTATATTAATGTAACCATTGGTGCTACAGGTATTCAGGCAGCATGCACCGGTACATCAGGACCGGCTGCATTAACCTTCAGTTATACCGTGCAGGACGGAGATATGGATATAGATGGTATCACAATAGGTAGCCTGGTATTGAATGGGGGTGCTATAAAAGATGCAGCTGCCAACGATGCGATACTAACACTGAATAACGTACCAGGTACAGCAGGGGTGTTTGTCAACACATCATATCCTTCGGTGCTACTGTCTACCACAACTGCTTTATTTGTGAACGCGCCATTTACGGCAACGATCACATTCAGCGAAGTGGTAACAGGATTTGTAATTGGAGATATTGTAACATACAATGCCACATTAAGTAATCTGCAAACTGCTGATGATATTATTTATACGGTACTGGTAACACCGGTTGCAGATGGCCCGGTGAATGTCAGTGTTGCTGCTGCTGTGGCGCAGAATGTTGCTGGTAATGATAATATAGCGTCCGGTACAAAAAGTTTCATGTATGATAGAATATCGCCTGTAGTTACATCCGTAGCAGTGCCTGCAGGTGGATATTATAAAGCTGCCACCCAGCTTGGCTTTACAGTTAATTTTGATGAAAATATCATCCTGAATACAACAGGTGGTACACCTTATATCAATGTAACCATCGGTGCTTCAGTTGTACAGGCAGTATGCACAGGTGCATCAGGACCGGCTGCATTAACCTTCAGTTATACCGTGCAGGACGGAGATATGGATATAGATGGTATCACAGTGGGCAGCCTGGTATTGAATGGAGGTTCCATAAAAGATGCGGCTGCCAATGATGCGATACTAACGCTGAATAACATGCCAGGTACAGCAGGGGTGTTTGTCAACACATCATATCCTTCGGTGGTACTGTCTACCACAGCTGCTGCAACTGTGAACGCGCCATTCACGGCAATGATCACATTCAGCGAAGTGGTAACAGGATTTGTAATGGGAGATATTGTAGCCTCCAATGCCACATTAAGTAACCTGCAAACAACAGATGATATCACTTATACAGTATCGGTAACACCTGTTACAGATGGTCTGGTGAGTATAAATGTCCCTGCTGCGGTGGCCGTGAATATAGGTGACAACGATAATACCGCATCTGCCGGCTTAAGTATAACTTATGATGTTACTGCACCTGTTGTAACTTCTGTAGCTGTACCGGCGGATGGATATTATAAGGATGGCAATACACTTAGCTTTGTGGTTAATTACAATGAAAATGTGGTAGTAAATCCGGCAACAGGAGTCCCTTACATCAATCTTGTGCTGGCTACCGGTACTGTAAAGGCTACCTATGCAAGTGGTAGTGGTACCCCTGCGTTGGTCTTTAGTTACACAGTGAAACCAGGGAATATGGACATGGATGGTATCTCATTGGGCAGCCTGGTATTGGATGGGGGGACTATAAAAGATATCTCCACCAACAATGCTGTATTAACACTGAACAATGTAGCCCCTACTACCGGAGTATCGGTCAATACAGCCACTCCATCAGTAGTGCTCTCTACTACAGCAGCGGCCCGTATCAATACAACATTCGACGTGAAGATCGTCTTCAGCGAAGCGGTATCCGGCATGGTGGCTGCTGACCTGAATATAACAAATGGTACAGCGGCTAATCTGCAAACAACAGATAATATCACGTACACCGCTACTATCACGCCAACAACAGATGGTATCGTACAGGTATACATACCAGCAGGTCAGGCTGAGAATGTAGTGACCAACACCAACACTATTTCAAATACGGTTAGTCTGGTGTATGATATCACTGCACCGGTGATCAATGCTAATCAAACCTTCAATAAGCCGGAAATAAGCCCGGTAGGTACACTGATAGGTACTGTAACAGCTATGGAAACGGCCGGTACTTTACAAGGCTGGACCATCACCGGCGATGATTCCGGTGGCGCCTTCTCTATTGATAACACAGGTCAGATCCTCGTAAAAGATGCAGCGATCCTGAACAGTAATGATAACGCCACGGTCCACCTGACCATCACGGTAAGCGACGGACTGAATACCAGCAGCGGAGCATCAGTGGCCATCATCATCAGCCTTGCAAACAAGGCGCCTGAACTGGATGCTATCACCAGCGCAGTAATGTGTGCGAATACAGATGTGCAAACTATCCAGCTTACTGGCGCATCAGCTGTAGAAACGGATCAGACATACAGCTTCTCAATAATGACAGACCAGCCTTATTTTGATGCACTCGCTGTTTCTGCAACAGGTCTTGTTACTTATCAGCTGAAAGCAGGTGCAACCGGAATGGCAACCATCACCGTAACAATAAAAGATGACGGTGGTACCAGCAATGGTGGCGTGGATTCATTACGCCGCAGCTTTACGGTCACAGCTAATAGCTTACCAGTTATCAGCATCAGCTCAGATAAAGGAGCAACCATCTCCAAAGGGGATATCATCCATCTTACAGCAACGGGTGGTAACCGCTACAGTTGGGCTGCTGCAGACGGTAACATCAGCGGAGAGCAGAGCGATATCCTCGAAGCAAGACCAATGAATACCACCACTTACAATGTAACCGTTACTTCAGCTGCTAACTGTTTCGATACCGCAAACTTCACCGTGAAAGTAATAGAAGACTTCAAAGTGGATGCAATCAATATCCTTTCACCAAATGGTGATGGTAAGAATGATAAGTGGGTGATCCGTAATATAGACAGCTACCCTAATAATGAAGTAAGGATCTATGATCGTACCGGCAAAATGGTATACAGTCGCAGAAACTACAATAATGAATGGGATGCCACAATGAATGGTAGTCCACTTGCAGAAGGTACTTACTATTATATCCTAACCGCTGCCGGTGGCAAAATTGCGAAAGGGTATATCACTATTATCAGAGATGCGTATTAACTAATTATATGAGAAACATACAAACGTTATTACTGGGCTGCTTTTTTCTGACAGCAGGTCTGGAAGCAAGAGCACAGTCGCTTAGTAATGCAGGGGCATTGCTGGAGCCATCCGGCACCCAGTACTTTCAGAACCAGTACCTCGTCAATCCTGCTATGGCAGGCTTTGAAGAAGGATTACACCTGAATGCTGCCTATCACCGCCAGTTAAATGGCATTGATGGTGCACCGGTTACTAAATTCTTCACGGCAGACTATGCAGTGGGGAACAGGGTAGGAGCAGGACTCAACGTCTTTAATGATGTGGCAGGTCTGATCAATCGTACCCGTATTGCGCTTACCTATGCGTATCATCTGCCCTTCAGCAATCCGGATCATCAGTTACACTTCGGTTTGTCAATGGCCTGGAATGTTCAGCGTATCGACTATAAAAACCTGAATGGTGAGATAACGGATCCTTCTATAGGTGCATTCAACAGCCGGGATGATTACTTCGAAGCAGATTATGGGATGGCGTATACCGATACTAAACTTACCCTGCAGGCATCACTGCCCAACGTGAGAAGCCTTTTCACCGGTGATAATAAAGTGGTAGATGGAGGTGGGATCTTTTTCGCGGCTGCCGCTTATAAGTTCGCAGTGGATGAAACGATCTCCTTTGTGGAACCTAAGCTTTGTTACCGTGGTGTAAGAGGTTATGATAACATCATCGATGCAGGTGTGAATGTAGCATTCCTGAACAACGTTGCAAACGTTATGGTGATGTACCACACGTCTAAAAGCCTGACTACAGGAATTGGCGTGAATATCATGAAGACAGTAGCGATTCAGGGTATGTACACCGTCCAGACCAGTAAGGTTAGAACAACAGTAGACGGTACCTACGAAGTAGGGGTAACTATTGATCTGTTCAAATAAGGAAAATACTTTTATAATAGCAAAGGAAGGGTTGCCCCATTGGCAACCCTTCCTATTTTACAGGTAATGTGTAATATCATTGAAGGGGTGAACGCACCACCGGAAGATGCTGCAGCATCTTCGGTTTCTCATCTATTGATGGCGCTGGTTCTAGGCTGGTATAAGCCGTGTATACTTCGAGGTTATATAGCGTGTTAACACAGTGAAAATCTATTATTTCAATTTATGGTGAGTTTGCGTGCCGGGGGTCTCAAATACCACGATAACACAATAAAAATGGTCAGTAAAATGGGGGCAATTATTTGTATAGAAACATCCCCGGCGGCAATATGCGAAATCACTGCGCCGCTCATTACAAAAAATAAACCCGCATACGCCCATTCCTTAAGCAATTGAAATTTCGGGATTAATATCGCAACTATGCCCAATACTTTCCAAACACCTATAATCGAAATAAAGTAGTCAGGATATCCCAGGGGTTTGAAACCCTGCACCACCTCTTTTACCTGCACTGCTTGTGCGAATCCGCCCGAAAGAAGGCAAAAAGATAATATGGCAGTAATTATCCAATACCAGATCAGCTTTCTCTTTTCCATTTTTAGTTATTTTAAAGTGTTTAATTTTAATATTTCCTGTATCCGGTTATGCGCCATATTTAGGTTCTGAGCAAAGGGTAACTGTAGCAACTGGTCTCTTTGCGCAACGGATTCATATATTACGTGCATATTGAGTTTACTGGTGTTGTCAGTAAGTTGTTCAAATTCATAAATCTCAAGCTGAACACCAAATGGCGTATGATCCATTTCAAACGTCCGTATGATTTTCTGGTTTGGAACAAATTCATGGATTGTTCCATTGGCCCTGAATACCACGTTTCCCTGAGGATCAGTTGTTTCAAATTGATAACCACCATGCTTTTTATTTTCAAGTTTCAGCACCTTCGTACCCATCCATTGCGCAACAATGCTGTGGTCTGTATACGCTTTAAAAAGTAATCCCAATGGCAAATCAAATTCCCTTGTAATCACTAATTCTTGTTTGCCGTCCCCGGCATGCATTTTTGTTTTTTGGTCCATGTTTTTTGCGGTTATATTTTTCATTAATGTTTCTAATTTGGTGAATCGGTCTTCACAAATTTTGCGGATTAGCTCAATGAATTCGGCTATCTGTTTCATTCTTAAATTCAATATGTAGCTATTTGACTACAAATATAAGTGTAGTTATTTGACTACGCAATTTTTTTTGAGAATTTTCAAAAAAAAGTTAAGCCGATACCTTTTGTAGCTACTAGGGGATCCAAATAAAAGATGCCACCTCATGTTTTGAAGTGGCATCTTTGGTTTTATTATTAAAGGCGGGAGATGGAATACTTATTTTGAATTACTTCCAACCACCTCCCAGGTTTCTGTAAATATTGACAACCGCATTCAACTCTTGTTTTTTGGTTTCTATCAGTTCACGTTTAGATTCCAGTGCATCGCGTTGTGTCATCAGTACTTCCAGGTAATCGGCCCTGGCGGACTTGAACAGATCATTGGAAATGTCTATCGACCTGGTCAGTGCATCTACTTGTTTAGACTTCAAATCATAGCTTTTTTCCAGGTTACTGATGTTAGAAAGCTGAGAGGAAACCTCGAAGTAAGCATTTAAAATAGTACGCTCATAATTATACATGGCCTGCAATTGTCGTGCATTGGCATTATAAAATTCAGCTTTGATGGCATTCCGGTTAATCAATGGTCCCGCAAGATCACCGGCCAGCGAATAAAGTAATGACTCCGGAAACTTCACCAGGTAGGAGGGCTTGAATGCCTGGAATCCTAATCCGGCAGAAATACCGAACGAAGGATAAAATTCCGCCCTGGCCACTTTTACATCCAGCTTCGCTGCCATTAATTCAAGTTCCGCTTTTTTAATATCCGGACGATTGGCCATTAATTGAGAAGGTATGCCGGTGTTCACTGCCGGAGGCATGGCATTTAAAAAGCTGCTTTTATCCCGGGTAATTTCCTGCGGATACCGTCCCAACAGGAAGTTGATCCTGTTCTCTGTTTCTTTTGTTTTTTGTAGAATGTCAAACTCCAGGCTTTGGGAATTCAGTACTTCCGCCTGGAATTTCTGAACAGCCAGTTCTGTTACCCTCGTGGCTTCTTTCTGAACTTTTACAATCTCAAGGGCATTTTTTTGCAGGTCGATGTTTTGTCTTACTATCGCCAGCTGATTATCCAGGGCCAGCAATTCGTAATAAGAATTGGATACCTCAGCGATCAGGTTGGTCACCATAAAGTTTTTGCCCTCCACGGTTGATAAATACCTGGTAACAGCGGCTTTCTTGGCGTTGTGCAATTTGTTCCAGATGTCCACTTCCCAGTTTGCATAAACGCCTACGTTATAATCCATCAACGGATCAGGGAACTCCTTGCCGGGAGCAATCTCTGTAGTCGCATCACCGGCACCCTGACTGGTATATCTACCCACTTTTTCAACGCCAATACCTGCCCTTGCATTCACCGTTGGTAGCAATGCCGCATGTCGGGAGCGGATATCATTCCTGGCAATTTCAACCTCCTGTAAGGTGATCAGCATCTCCTGGTTATTTTTCAGCGCCGTATCGATCAGGTTCACCAGGTTCCTATCTGTAAAGAAGTTCCGCCACTCGATGACGGACATATTCGTCGTTGTATCCGGGTTGTTGCCGTACGTTCCGGGAGCTGCCTTGTTTTCAGTCGATGACATCATCGCCGGCACCTTGCAGCCGGCCACAGCCAGGCAAATGCTCAGCAGACCAATGCCGCTATGTGTCCTTAATAATTTATACATTATGATCAATTTCTTCAGTTAAAGGATTTTCTTCTTCGTCTTTAACAAGTAAATGTCTTGCTGCAATGCTGCCGAATATGTAGTACAGCCCGGGTATGATCAGTACCCCGAAAATGGTCCCGAAAAGCATACCTCCGGCAGCGGCAGTGCCGATTGTTCTGTTCCCAATTTTACCCGGACCAGTGGCCATCACCAATGGGATCAATCCTGCAATAAATGCAAATGAGGTCATCAAAATAGGACGGAACCTTACTTTCGAACCCTCCATGGCGGCTTGCAGTACTGACGCACCAGAACGGTGTTTCTGCACCGCAAACTCCACGATCAGCACGGCATTCTTGCCCAGCAAACCGATCAGCATCACCATGGCCACCTGCGCATAAATATTATTTTCCAACCCTAATAGTTTCAGCAACAGGAATGCACCAAAAACGCCGGCTGGTAATGAAAGAATTACGGCTAAAGGCAGGATAAAACTTTCATACTGCGCAGCCAGGATCAGGTATACCAGACCAAGACAGATAAGGAAGATATAAATGGCCTGATTACCCTGTGCCACCTCGTCTTTGGAAATACCTGCCCAGTCAATCCCGAATCCTCTTGGCAAGACTTTCTCCGCCACTTCGCTAATGACCTTGATAGCCTCGCCACTACTATACCCGGCGCCGGTGGAACCGCTTATTTCCGATGCATTGTACATGTTGTGCCTGGTAATCTCAGACAGGCCATATACCTTCTCCATTTTCATAAAATCGGAGAAGGGTACCATCTCATCACGGTCATTCTTTACATACAGTTTCAGGATATCTTCTGGCAATGCCCTGTACTCTGGCAATGCCTGCACGATCACTTTGTACTGATGGTCGTATTTAATAAAACTGATTTCGTAGTTACTTCCCACAAGCGTGGAAAGCGTGTTCATAGCATTGTCAATGCTTACGCCTTTTTGCTGGGCAATATCGTTATCAATTCTCAGCATATATTGTGGGAAGCTGGCGCTGTAAAAACTGAATACAGATGACAGTTCCGGGCGCTTGCTCAGCTCCTTCACAAAGTCATTGCTCACCGTTTCCATTTTTTTGTAATCTCCCGATCCTGCTTTATCCAGCAAGCGCAATTCAAAACCACCGGCGGCGCCATAACCCGGCACAGCAGGAGGCTGGAAGAATTCGATGTTGGCGCCGGTGATGCCTTTGGATTTCTCTTCCAGTTCATTGATGATTTCCTGGACAGCGTGTTTCCGGTCCTCCCAGCTTTTCAGGTTAATCAGGCATGTTCCTGAATTGGACCCGGTTCCTTCCGTCAGAATCTCATAACCCGCCAGGGAAGAAACGGATTGCACCCCTTCAATACCTTCGGCAATTTTTTGCAGTTTTTCGGCTACCTGGTTGGTCCGTTCCAGGGATGATCCCGGAGGTGTTTGAATGATGGCATAAAACATACCCTGGTCTTCGTTCGGGATAAAGCCTGAAGGAAGGGTATTATTCAGGAAATAGGCGCCGGCGCAGAGCGCGAGCAACAGGAGGAAGGTGACCGCCCGCCGGTTTACAATGACGCCCAGTACCCGCAAGTATCCTCCTGTTAGTTTGTTGAAGCCGTTATTAAAGACATCCAGTATTTTATCCAGTCCTGTTTTCTTTTTGGGTTTTCCATGCGTGTTCTTCAGCATGCTGGCGCAGAGTGCGGGAGTGAGGGTCAATGCCACCAAACCTGAAAGAATAATGGAAGTTGCCATGGTAATGGAAAACTGCCTATAGAATATCCCCACCGGACCAGACATAAATGCCACCGGAATAAATACCGCAGCCATTACAAACGTGATAGCGATAATGGCTCCGCTGATCTCATGCATGGCTTCTTGTGTAGCTTTGAGTGGCGAAAGATGCTTTTCTTCCATTTTGGCATGGACTGCTTCAATCACCACAATGGCATTATCTACCACAATACCAATCGCCAGCACCAATGCAAACAGGGTGATGAGGTTCAGCGTAATGCCCAGGAATAACATGAAGGCAAATGTTCCGATAAGGGATACCGGCACGGCAATGGCAGGGATCAGGGTGGAGCGCCAGTCGCCCAGGAAGAGGAATACCACCAATCCCACCAGGAGAAAGGCTTCTATCAGGGTATGAATTACTTTTTCTATAGACGCATCCAGGAATTTGGAAACATCATAGCTAATCTCATAATCCATTCCTTTTGGGAAAGACGTTTTCTTGATCTCCTCCATTTTTGCCTTAATGTCCTTGATCACCTGGCTGGCATTGCTTCCATAAGATTGCTTCACCGTAATGGCGGCCGAAGGGCTGCTATTCAGGTTGGAATAAATATCGTACATCGAGCTCCCAAACTCCACATTCGCCACATCTTTCAGGCGAAGGATCTCCCCGTTCGGACTGGATTTTAAAATGATATTTTCGTATCCTTCCTTAGTGGTGAACCTTCCGGGATATTTTAGTACATATTCAAACGTCTGTGATCTTTTACCAGAACTTTCGCCGGTTTTACCGGGGGAAGCTTCCAGGCTTTGTTCATTCAAAGCTTCCAGTACTTCATCGGCAGAGATCTTATAGGCTAGCATACGATCTGGTTTTAGCCAGATCCGCATGGCATATTCCCGGTTACCTAAAATATCGGCAACACCAACACCATCCACCCGTTTCAGTTCCGACAAAACGTTAATATCCGCGAAATTGAACAGGAATTTCTGGTCCATCTTGCTGTCCTTACTGTACAGGTTGATGTACATCAGCATGTTCGATTCTTCGCGGGTGATCTTTACACCTTCACGTACCACCAGCGGCGGCAGTTTATTGACCACCGAAGCTACCCGGTTCTGAATATTGACCGATGCCTGGTTGGGGTCGGTTCCCACGTTAAATACGACCTGTATAGAGGCTTCACCGTCATTACCCGCATCAGAGGCCATGTATTTCATTCCCGGAACGCCATTGATCGCCCTTTCCAGGGGAATGATTACCGATTTAATCATCAGTTCACCATTTGCCCCGGGATATTCTGCTGTGATATTCACCTTTGGCGGTGAGATAGATGGAAATTGCGTAACTGGCAGATTGGTCATGGCCAGCGCCCCCAGAAATACAATGATGAGCGATATTACTATAGACAGGACAGGCCTGTGTATAAACTTATTAAACATTGATTGGCTCGTTTAGAGATTTGAACTATTCCGCTTTTAATCGCAAATGGGAAACAACTTCCTTGGGTGCCAGGTAGTCAAAACTGATCTTTTCATCGTCCTTTGCCCTTTGAACACCATCCAGCAGGATCTTGTCATTTTCCAAAATGCCACTTTCAATGACATACAGGTCTGGCATTTGACCGCGGATGGCAATGTTCCTGGATCTCACCACGTGGTTGTTGTCAACCACAAAAACGTATAGCTTGTCCTGAATTTCGTACGTTGCTTTTTGTGGGATGACTAATGCATTTTTAAGCGGAATGGTCATCATGACCTTGCCCGTTTCTCCATTCTTTAAAAGCTTATCAGGATTGGGAAATTTTGCCCGGAAGGCAATATTTCCGGTTGCATTATCGAATTCACTTTCAACGGTTTCCACATCTCCCTTATATGCCAGTGGTTGGTTATTGGCTAAAAGCAGGCTTACTTTGCTGTCTCCGCGGCCTTTTGTATTGGTTTCATAGTCGAGATACTCCGGCTCAGAAACATTAAAGTATGCGAACATCTGGCTGTTATCTGACAGGCTGGTCAGTAATTCGCCTTCATCAATAAGACTTCCCAACTTCTTCGGAATGCGGTCAATGATGCCGTCAAACGGTGCCCTGATTTCCGTGAATGACAGGTGGAGTTTAGCCAGCGTCATTTCGGCTGTTGCCTGATCCAGCTTGGCCTGCGCCATAGCCTGCTCATTTTTTGATACCACATTTTTATCGACCAGGGTTTTCGTATTCTGCAGTTCTATCTCTTCCGCTTTGACTTCCGCTTCCGCTTTCAGCAATTCGGCCTCATACACTTTCGGCATGATCCGGAACAACAGTTGACCAGCTTTCACAAACTGGCCCTCATCGATGTAGATGTTTTGCAGGTAACCCTTTTCCTGTGCCCTGATCTCAATGTTCCTGACAGATTTTATCTGCGAAACATATTCCCTGGTAAAGGAAGTATCGATGCTTAAAGGACTGGTAACAGTATATTTGGCTGCTTCGCTGGCTTCTTTCTTTTCTTCTTTTTTAGATGCACAACCTGTTAAGTACACCAGGGCAGACAAGCCCGCGAACATGACAATTTTATTCATGATATTAAATGGATATTAAGCGATGGAATGCTATAATGCAGAGATGGTTTGTGAGCGCAAAAATATCAGTCGCCAGGGTAAGACCTGACTGTAGTGCAGGAGGAAGCAATATTAATATACATCCACCATGTTGGCATGGTCATAGCTTCGGTAACTGATGTATGTGATGGATCAGATCTTTAAAACGCCTTGTGTAAGATATATAGAAGACAAATATGCCACCAGTGGAGGTGGGGCTTTAAAGCATTTATGGAGATAAAAGGAGGAGGGCGCTGTCAGATAGTACCTGTCCTGTAATTTATATTTTCTGACAAGAAAAGTACTTGCATCCTCGTCTTCAACATCAGTGACCTCTATAATAGTGACTTCCGGATTTGTATCTGCAGATTTTAGCTGTTGCCCTATATTAATATTCTCAGCCGGAGAGTAGTGGCTGTAGTTGTGGTGGGTACCTGTAAAAACATATTTATTCCCGCTTATCAGCAGGAAACATAAATATGTGAAAAATATAACTACTCTCATTTCGCGACCAAAAGTAAATAAAAGTTTGATAGCAACGAAAATCATATAGCCGGATTTATAAAAGAAACATATTTTTTAACATCTATCTATTTTTTATACGTAATAAAATGATTTAATATATGTCGGCAAGCGTATTTCACCAGTTGTGCCGGCATTTTGTCGAATAATTTATTTGTGATATTTTTAATTTGATTCTATTGTTTTAAACTCACAAACCTGCAATATGAACAAAGAAATACAAGCATATAATGATTCGATGTCAGCCGCAGATAAGGCTATTTGCCAAAAACTGGCGAAGGAAATTGATAAACATATAGCGGAAGCAGAAAATAAAATCTGGCACCGGCACCCGGTCTGGTTTCTGAATGGGAACCCGATCGTGGGCTATAGCAAATTGAAAGACAGCGTGCGCCTGTTGTTTTGGAGTGGCCAGTCCTTTGATGAAGACGGTTTGCAACCTGAGGGAAGCTTCAAGGCTGCTGAGGCCTGCTACACGGATGTAAAACAGATAGATACTGATCAGTTAAAACGCTGGCTTGAAAAATCTGTAAATATTCAGTGGGATTATAAAAATATCGTTAAGCGCAAAGGCGTCTTGGAGCGATTGCTATAGTTTCCTATGCTATTGAATTGTCGCAAAAAATGGATGCCCCTTATCCTGTAGCTTTCTGCAATAACTTCCTGCTTTCCTTATTCACAAATGTAATTGGCACAAATTTATCCGTAGGCGCGCCGATATAATATACCGTCCACTCAGGATCGTGATGCGCCAGCATTTCACTGATACAATCTGCCCGGTGTCCCATGGGGTTGGAACAATCGTCCCAATAAAACAACTCCACCCGGTAGTGCAGCTGTTGCTTCTGATTGTTGATCGTTACTTCAACCTGTATCTCTTGCTTACCGGGGAGTGGGGGAATGGGAATGACAATGTGACTCATGGTCTTGATATTATACAAGCATTTCCACAACAAAGTTGCCATATCTGAACAGTATACAAAATATATCATTTATGTATGATTCTTTTTCTGTAGCTGTTCATGTGTGGGCGTCCGGCGTCCGGAAACGGACAATTGGAGGCACTCGATTATATGATGAAAATATTTTTTGCGGACATGTTTTTAAATATATCTGATGATGTACCGAATACTGAAAGGGGAAAGGACAAAATTTATGAATCGATTTGTTTTATTTTTACAGATAATATTCTTGAGTACAACTGGTCATCATCGGTGAATTCACAAAATATCCAGGAAAGAGCATCAAAGATTTCATTTACGAAAGCAATAAAGGCAGGCAGGTCAATTTCCTGGATTCGCTGGAATTAGCCATTGAAAAACTGTCAAAATGATTACCGCCTTACTTTACTTGGGTCACCATCCCCATCCATTAACCGTGTTTCGGCTCATAATGAAGCACAACAATCCCACAGTCGAATGTTGTAGCCTTTACTAACGTCAGATTTTGTTTGCTGTCAAGTTTATTGAAGATTGCCATTCCGCTACCAATGGCAGTTGGATTAATGAATAAATGATACTCATCAATTAGTCCTTGTTGGATGAGAGCCGATACAAAAGTAGCGCCACCATAAGCGATGATGTCTTTACCATCTTGTTTTTTCAGCCTGGTGATCTCGTCAGTAAGGTCGCCTTTTGCTAAAACGGTATTATCCCATTCTGATTTGTCAAGCGTTTTGGTGAAAACGACTTTTTTCGAGCTATTCATTTTATCAGCGCCTTCTTGTTCCGGTATAGAAGCCCAATGCGGGATAAAACCTTGTGCAAGTTTCCGTCCAAGCACGATACAATCAACAGGATCTGTTATTGCTGTTACATAATCTTTAAGTTTATCGTCCCAATTCCACACCAGCCAATCCATTTCCCCATTGGGGCCCGCAATGTATCCTTCAATGCTCATTTGTACCTGAAGTTTTAACTTTCTCATTTGTCTGTATTTTTTACAAATATAGTTTGTGGAATTTATATCATTTCTGAGGAAGAATTTTTGTAAGACAGATGTGATATTTCATTATAATTAAATATGATTTTTGGATAGAAAAAAATTATATAGTCAGATATAAAATTAGAACGGGAAATTTGTACAGACGTTTGGAATTATTTGTCAACACCCATCTGACTTGACTTTTTTGAAACAATAGGATAATAAATGTTATTTTTAAGCTTACCATAATGGAATAGCTATCTCTATGCATTTTTACTGTACCTGTTTACGCCCCGATAAACGCTATTTAATTATTCTACATATCATAGCAGTTTTGTTGTTTGGAAGCTTTGCTTCTGCTCAGCCGCAACCGCCAACAATCACCTCTTTTTCACCTGTCAGCATTTGCCAGGGGGAATCCGTTATTATCACCGGAACAAATTTCACGGGAGCTACAGAGGTGAAATTGGGAAATAATGATGCAGCCAGCTTTGAAGTCACCAGTGCTACAAGTATAAGAGCCACTGTTTCCGACCAGGCTGTAAGTGGGAAGATAGCGGTCACTACTCCTGATGGTACGGTAGTCAGCAGCACGGACTTAATCATCCGGCCGGCGCCTAAACCTGCCTTAACGGACATGAATACCCAGAATGCTCCTTTTACCAATTGTTCGGGTGATGCAACTTATGATCTTATCGTCAGTAATAGTTCTGTTACATCGGGTACTGGTAATATCTATACAATTGATTGGGGAGATAATACAGCACCCTTTACACAAACAGACTGGCCCGCAAACGCGCAAATCAGCCACAATTATGCATCTCAGGGTTATTTTTCTATCGTTATCAGTATTACCGCTACTAGTGGTTGCACAAAAAGTGTAGCATACCAGTTTTACAATGGTCAGAATCCATTAGCCAGTTTTAGTACTACGTCTCCTACCACAGGATTATGCGCTCCGGCCTCCGTTGAATTTCAGATTGGTGGTAACTGGTTCAAGAACTCACCCGGTACTATTTATGTAGTTGATTTTGGGGATGGCAGTCCACTTTACACTTTATCACACCCGCTGAATCCAACAAACACTGTCCGTTTGTTAACGCATCAATATACAACGTCATCTTGCCCCAGTATTGATTTTACGGCTACATTGAAAGTAATCAATGGCTGTTTTATCACTACCTATACGCTCAATCAGATTATTATAAGAACTAAACCTAAAGCGGATTTTAGTGTAAATCCCATTAAGCCGTGTATAAATGTGCCTGTTTGTTTTACGAATCTTACAACAGACGGTTACAGTGGTAACAATAACTGTAGCAGCGCCAGTAATTTTACATGGGATTTTGGAGACGGTACCACTTCGAATGAGAAAAATCCTCCCTGTCATACCTATACAGTAGCGAAGACTTATACGGTTACCTTAACAGCTTCCAATGCCACCTGTGGAAGCGATGTTATAACAAAACAGGTTGTAGTAAGTCCTACATCCCCGCCACCCGTTCCAGGCCCCCGCGTCGTTTATTGTCAGGGACAACCTGCGGTGCCGCTTACGGCTACAGGTACCGGATTGTTATGGTATACAACTGCAACGGGTGGAAGTGGTTCAACTGTTGCACCAACACCATCTACCAATAGACCAGGCACTGTAACTTATTATGTGAGTCAGACAGTAACAGATAAATGCGAAAGCCCCAGAGTACCCGTTACTGTAACGGTTAACGCTTTACCACCAATACCCGTTGTGACTTCACCCGTGCAACTTTGTCAGAACCAGGTGGCGCCGCCGCTTACTGCAACAGGAAGCGGGTTGCTATGGTATACCAGTGCTACAGGTGGTATTGGTTCGTCCGTTGCGCCAACACCATTAACTGCCACCATTGGCAATACCACCTATTATGTAAGTCAGACTACTAACGATTGTGAAGGGCCACGGGCAGCTATATTGGTAACAGTTAATCCTTTAGCCGGCGCCCCTGTGGTAATGTCTCCCATCATTTACTGTCAGCACCAACCGGCAGTTCCTTTAACTGCAACCGGAAGCGGGTTGCTATGGTACACCACTGCTACAGGTGGTACAGGTTCGTCCGTTGCCCCAACGCCATCAACCGCCACCGCCGACAATGCTACCTATTATGTAAGCCAGGTAACGGGGTGTGGGGAAGGACCCAGGGTACCTATAACCGTGCATGTGAACGCAGCGCCATCAGCTTCAATTGTCTATCAGCCGGCAAGCTTGTGTAATGCTGCCAGTACACTCACTACGCCCAACCTGCCGGTACCGGTAACGCATACCGGAACACCCGGCGGTACTTATTCAATTAGTCCGGCAACCGGATTACCGATAAATGCCACAACCGGAGAAATCAATCCTGCCGGTGCTACGGCAGGTACTTATACTATCCGGTACACTGTTCCGGCTTCAGGCGGATGCCCGGATTATAGTGTAACCGCTACCGTTACTGTGAGCAGCACACCGACTGCTGCTATAACTTACCGGGACATTTGTACTTCAGATGCCGCCACTTTAGTTAATCTTACGGGAGTTTCCGGCGGTACTTTTACTTCCACCGCAGGGTTAACGATAAATCAGGCAACGGGAACAATTACGCCTGGTACCAGTACGCCAGGAACATATACTGTAACTTATACGATTGCAGCTGCTCCGCCCTGTGGCGGCTTTATTACCAGCACCAATGTTACGGTCAGTAAAGCGCCGTTGGCTTCCATTGCCTATCAGCCTGCAAGCCTGTGTAATGCTGCCAGTACACTCACTACGCCCAACCTGCCGGTACCGGTAACACATACCGGAACACCTGGCGGTAGGTATTCAATTAGTCCGGCAACCGGATTACCGATAAATGCCACAACCGGAGAAATAGATCCTGTCGGTGCTACGGCAGGTACTTATACTATCCGGTACACTGTTCCGGCTTCAGGTGGATGCCGGGATTATAGTGTAACCGCTACCGTTACTGTGAGCAACACACCGACTGCTAGTATAGCTTACCCGGCCATCTGTACTTCAGATGCAGCGACTTTGGTTAATCTTACCGGAGTTTCCGGCGGTACTTTTACTTCTACCGCAGGTTTAATAATAGATCAGGCAACGGGAACAATTACGCCTGGTACCAGTACGCCGGGAACATATACTGTAACTTATACGATTGCAGCTGCTCCACCCTGTGATGGTTTTATTACCCACACCAATGTTACAGTCAGTAAAGCGCCATCGGCTTCCATTACCTACCAGCCCGCCAGTTTGTGCAATGTCGTAAATACAGTCTCCACGCCAAATCTGCCGGTCCCGGTAATACATACAGGAACAGGAAATGGAAGCTATTCAATCACGCCGGTAACCGGACTTTCTATCAACACCATAACAGGAGAAATCAATCCTTCCGGTGCTACCGCTGGTGTATACACGATAAAATACACGATTCCGGGTGCAGGCGGATGCGCAAATTATAGTACTACCACTACTGTTTCCGTAAATAGTACCCCGGTTGCCACCATTACTTATCCGGGATCTCCGTATTGCGGTGGGAATACTGCTGCACAACCGGTTTCCTTATCTGGTACACCGGGAGGCACCTTCAGTGCAGGGCAGGGATTATCTGTGAATGCAGCAACAGGCGAAATTAATCCGGGTCTGAGTACACCGGGTGTTTATACTGTAACTTATACCATTGCGGCTGTATCGCCCTGCCCTGGCTATGTTACCACCACCGATGTGGAGATAACGGAAAGTCCGGTACTGACTTTTCCCATCGCCACGCAATCCATTTGTTCCGGTGATATGGCGGTATTCAGGCCATCTTCCACAGTTGCCAATACTACTTATACATGGGCTGTGGTTGGATCATTGCCTGCCAATGTTGCGGGTGTAAGCTCGGGTTCTTTATCTGGTCCCAATCCTGCTATATCTTTATCTTTTACGAATACCGGCACTGTCAGTCAATCGCTGACGGTGAGAGTAATACCTGTTAACCCTGCTCAAAATCCTTGTACGGGTGTGCCTTATGATTTAACGCTGGTCGTTAAACCGATAACGCCTGCACCAGTTACTGTCAATGCTGATTTCTGCATGGGAATGCCACCTGCGGCGTTAAGCATAAATCCATTACCGGGAACAACGGTTAAATGGTATGATAAAGATGGAGTACTGATAAATGGCGCTCCTGTTATAAATACCAATGTTGCCGGCCGGTTTGTATACAATGTCAGTCAGACGAACAGCTACGGTTGTGAAAGCCCCAAATCCGGTATAGTGGCTATTGTTCATCCAACGGCTAAAATAATCAGTGCAGCCTATACGGATCCCGTCAACTGCGGTATTCCATCGGGCGCCATTACATTAAATGTGCTTGACCTCAATAATGGTGCGTTGCCCAATGTGCCAGTGACAGTTTATTATAATAAATTTCAAACAGCCTATACATTTTCCACAAATACAGATGCATCCGGAAAAATTACCGTACCACTAACGGCAGGTACTTATTCCGGTATTTACGTGGAAACGGATGGTGGTTGTGCTTCGCAAAAGATACCGGATGTATTTGTGTTGAAAGATCCTACTCCGCCAGCAAAGCCGGTTGCGGGATACAATCCTCCGTTATGCAGTGGGCAACCGTTTACATTAACGGCTCTTTCACCTGGTAATAATCAGCCTGGCAATATTGAGTATGTCTGGGCAGGCCCTGCTTTCGGCGCATTGGCAGATACCGTCCCCAATGCGGTTGTTCCCTTTCCATCCGCTGCTTTGTCGGATGCCGGCACCTATGTTGTATATGCTATTCAGAATAATTGTATTTCACAAACGGCAAACTTCGATGTGCGCATCAATCAGTCACCTTCCAAACCGGTGATCGTTACAAAAACACCGCTGTGCGTTGGGCAAGATCTAGTATTGCAGGCCTACAGCTCTATTCCGGGGAATGCAACATTGAACTATTTATGGAAAGGACCAGGAGCAGGGTTTCCGGTCAACCTGCCAAATGCAGGGATTAACAACGTAGCTGTTAAAGATGGAGGCATCTATTCCATAACGGTTAGTTCACCTCAAACGGGTTGCAGCGTTACCACCGATACCTTGATACAGATTGGAGAAAAACCTGTTGTAGTCTTTGCGAGAGATACACTGATTCTACCTACCGGCTCCCGCCTAAACCTGGCGCCGGTAATTACAAATGCGGCTGATCCGGGTGTCTTACCGATACAAAGCTATACATGGACGCCTTTGCAGGATCTTGATTGTAATGATGCTATATGTTCCTCACCGCTTGTAACGGTAAAAAATAATATCTGCTATAATGTAAAGGTTACGAACATCTATGGTTGCAGTGGAAGTGATGATGTTTGTATCAATGTATTTTGTAAGAATTCACAGGTATTTATTCCCAATGCATTTGCTCCCAACGGAAATGTGCCGGAAAATAGAATACTAATAGTAAGAGCATCGGGGATTGCTTCTGTTAAGTCATTCAGGGTATTTAACCGCTGGGGAAGACTGATGTTTGAAAGAAGTAATTTTCCTCCTAACAGTATCGAATTTGGATGGGATGGCAGGGTAAATGGGAAACTGGCAGATACCGGTGTATATGTCTATACAGTGGATGTTATCTGCGAAAATGGTGTTCCATATTCCTTTAAGGGTAATGTTACATTATTCTAAACAACTTATTTATGAGACGGTATTATAAACTATTCTTTTTACTATTGACAGGTTGTCTGTCTGCTTCCTGTGTGTTTTCACAGGACGTAGGTTTCTCTCAGTTTTATGATCAGCCGCTCTTGCGTAATCCTGCATTAGCGGGTATTTTTACGGGAGATATCCGGGTAACAGCCTCCTACAGGAACCAGTGGCAAAGTGTTACTGTTCCGTATAGAACATTTGGATTAAGTACGGAAGTAAAGTTTCCTGTCAATATTACAAGTGATGATAACGTTACGATTGGTCTTCAGCTGCTCAGGGATGTTGCAGGTACTTCCCAGTTCAATACAACGCAGATAATGCCCGTCATTAATTATAGTTTACCGCTAAGCAGGGAACGTAATTCTTATTTATCGCTGGCCTTTATGGGCGGTTCTATGCAACAACGTTTTGATCCCACCAAACTGGTGTTTAACGATCAGTTTGTTGCCGGCAGTAATGGTAGCTTTAGCGTGCTGCCTTATACCAGCCAGGTCTTTAACAATACCAGTGTTAACTATTTTGACCTGTCTACCGGCTTAAGTTATAATGGTGTTATCAAAGAGGATATAGATTATTTTATTGGCGCAGGATTATTTCATATTACAAAGCCCAAGGTGGGTTTTTTCGAAAGTAATACAATCGTGTTGAACAGAAAATTTGCTTTGAATGCAGGGCTATCTCTTCCCACCAGCGAAACGGACCGGTTTATATTTTATGCAGATTATTTTAAACAGTTTGCTGAAAGGTTTACACCCGTAAAGATCAGCACACTGCAGGTGGGCGCCATGCTTAGCCGTGATCTTTTTGTAGGAGGGGGAGAGCAAACGATTACCGGTGGAATTTTGTATCGGATGAATGATGCGATTATACCGGTTATTCAATGGCAACAATCTAGATTTATGATTGGTATCAGTTACGATGTCAATATTGATAAGTTGGCCGTCGCTGCGCAACATCGTGGTGGATTTGAATTGGTGTTGTCTTATAGAGATTTTTTAAACAACCGTCAAAGTGAGAGAAGACAAACTATGTGTCCGAGGTTTCCTATGTAGGCTAGTGTAGCATTAAAAAAAGTATTCAGATAGTATCCCTTCCGTTAGCATCCCACATTATATACTTTACCAGTAAGCAGGGCAACAGCAGTGTTGCGCAATGAACAATGCACTAAAAAAGAATTACCGGAAGTTGTAAAAATGTCGTTATTCTTTATATTTTTAACCCCCAGGGACAACCAAGAGACTATACCACGTTATGAATTATCGCTAACTCCCAACAAATTGCTGATATTTGGAAAATTCTCCGGAATATACTTTCGTACGTCATATGGCAGATAACAAAGAGGGTGCTACCAGCTACCTGTTTGAGCTGCTTTATTCCCGTCTGTGCTTCTTTGCAGGCAAAATGACGGGTGATATGACCATCGCGGAAGACCTGGTACAGGAGGCCTTTTTCAAGATATGGAAAACAGGCAGGGAATTTCAGGAACTGAATGTAGCAAAAGCCTTTTTATATACAATGGTGCGCAATGACTGCCTCAATCACCTCAAACATTCCCAGGTGCAGCAAAAATATGCGACTGAGCAATTGCACAGAAAAGCATATACAGAGCCGGATGTTACACAGGCTATCATTACAGCGGAAGTTACCGGTGAACTGCATTATGCTATTGGCCAGCTTCCCCCGGAGTGCAGGAAAATTATCAAGCTGAGTTACCTGGATGAATTGTCGAACCAGGAGATCGCTGATACACTGCAGTTATCCCTCCAAACGGTTAAGAATCAGAAAAGCCGTGGCTACAAGCTGTTACGGGGTATTTTGAACGAGCGTTTACTACCACTTTTTTTATTGCTTGGATTATAATTACCTGTCTTCGGGGAGGTATTTTGATGTTTTCGATAAAAAACATCTGGTACACTTAGTACCTTTTTCCTGTTGAGTTGTTTTAGTATAGAAGCAGGCGATTTTGCCAACATGCCAAGAACCGGATATGAATAACGATCCATATAATATGCAATCCCTTCTAGGGATAAGCGGGATTATTGAGAAATATATCCGTACTGGCCTTGATGAAGAGGAGCAAGTGAAATTGAATGCCTGGCTCGGTGAAGATGAAGCCAATGCTGCGCTTTTCAGGCAACTGACAGATGAGCATGTAATGAAACAGCACCTGGATGAGCTGGATGCGATTGATATAGCAAAGGGCTGGAATGCTTTCCAGGAAAGGAAAACAGGGCAGGAAACAAATATCCGCGATATCCGGAAAGCACGCTGGTGGAAATATGCAGCGGCTATTCTCTTGCCACTGGTTATTGCTTCGGGGATGCTGTTTTTTAATAAAGAGAAACAAGATAACGATTACGAATACACGCCTACAGCCTTGCGTTATCATAATGATGTGGAGCCTGGCGGTAACAAGGCAGTACTGATACTGAGCAACGGGGAAAAAGTAATACTGGACGGTGATTCCCTGGCCAGTCTGGGTGAAAGAGATGGCGCCCGGCTGCAAAATGATTCGGCCAGACTGGTATATGAAAAAGGATTTTCCCAGCCGGGAGAAGTGGTATTTAATACGCTCACCACACCGGTAGGCGGAACATATTCCGTGGTGTTGTCAGACGGCACACGTATATGGCTCAACGCCATGTCATCCATCAGGTACCCTACCCATTTTACAGGAAGTGAACGGACTGTTTTTCTGAAAGGGGAAGCCTATTTCGAAGTAGCGCGTAATGTGCACCAACGCTTTATTGTAGAAACAGCGGAAGATGTGAGGATAGAGGTGCTGGGCACTCATTTTAATGTGATGGCCTATAATAACGAAAAGGAAATTGTCACTACTTTGCTGGAAGGCCAGGTGCAGTTAAAATATGGATCAAGCTCTCCAACCTATAACCTCCGGCCGGGTTTTCATGCAGTATTTAACAAACAGCAGCAGCTGATGGACATAGCCAGAGTGGATGTAGACGGGGCCGTTGCCTGGAAAAACAATCTGTTCCTGTTTAATAACGACAACCTGGAAGATATCATGAAGCAGCTGGAACGTTGGTATGATATAACGGTAGAATATAAGTTGAAAACAAAACCGAAAAGTCATTTTACGGGTGGGATGCGAAGGATGGAAAATATATCAAAGGTGCTGGAAATGCTGGAACTTACCGGCGGCGCCCATTTCGAGATAGAAGGAAGACGAATTATCGTTACTTCTCCATAAATCATAACGTTTTCTTTTAAAAATTAATATGCGTTTACAAGGCACAATTGTGCCTGCGGGTAGTTCATGTTTGTCAAAAAAACAGTGGACCGGCTTCCGTTTGCACGGATAATGCCCTTTACGAATATTTACTGGATACTAACATCGGCTAATTATTAAATTCCTCGTTTATGAAACAATCGTTACCTAATCAAATCAGGTATGGTTGGCAATTATTCTTCACCAAAATTATGTGTGTTATGAAATTGTCTGCTATCTTCTTACTTGTCGGCTGCCTGCAATTATCGGCAGCGGCTTACTCACAGGAAAAGTATTTTACACTATCATTCGACCAGGTACCTTTGGAAAAGGTATTTGCATCGGTCAAGCAGCAAGGTGATTATTTATTTCTTTATAATAACGAGAATATCAACAAAGCCGGCGCCCGTGTTTCCGTAAACCTGGAAGCGGCTACCATCAAGCAGGTGATGGATGCCTGTATGAAAGGCTTACCGCTTTCCTATAGGATCATTGATAAAACCGTGATCATAACACCCGGAGAAGTGGCGCCTGCGGAAGTGGTGCAGGATATTCGTATTAGCGGCACCGTGAAGGACAGCACAGGCAAACCGCTCATTGGCGTATCCGTTGGTGTGGAAGGTACGAGCAAAGGAACCGTTACCAATGAAAACGGCCATTTTGCACTGGATGGTGTGAAACAGGATGCCTTCCTCGTATTCAGCTATGTAGGGTTTACCAGTCAGCGTATATCCGTTGGCGGTAGAAGCGGCATAGAGATTATCCTGAAAGAAAATAATACCGGGCTTAATGAAGTGGTCGTGTTGGGCTTTGGACAAACACAAAAGAAGATTGCGCAAACAGGCGCTATTGCTTCGCTTAGCACCAAAGAACTGATGCAGAGCCCTGTTGCCAATATTACAAATGCGCTGGCAGGAAGGATGCCGGGCCTCATCTCTATTCAACGTTCCGGCGAACCGGGTGCAGATGCTTCTACGCTCTTTCTAAGAGGAAGAGCTACCCTCAATAGTACGGCGCCATTGGTAACCATAGATGGGATCCAGAAAGAATATAATGCTATCTCCCTGCTGGATGCCAACGAAATTGAAACAATCTCCATTTTAAAAGATGCATCTGCTACTGCGTTATATGGCGTAAAAGGCGCTAACGGCGTTATCATTATTACCACAAGACGCGGCAAATTAGGAAAGCCAAGAATGAACGCAAGAGTGCAACGCGCAGTTCAAACAGCGATACGGTTGCCTAAGTTTGCTGATTCCTACGGTTTCGCCACACTTCGCAACGAGGCCTATCTGAATGATAACCCGGGCGGCTCTTCGCTTCCTTTCTCTGAGGAGGCGCTGGAAGCATACCGCACACATGCTGATCCTTACCGGTATCCTGATGTAGACTGGGTAAAGGAAATGATGAAAAGCTCAAACCTTACACAGGCAAACTTTGATATCAGCGGCGGTACTACACTCGTAAAGTATTTTGTGAACGTAGGCTATACCGACCAGGATGGTTTGTTCAGGCTTGAAAAAATGCCGAACTATGATCCAAATATCAAATACAAGCGATATAACTTCCGTTCCAATATTGATATTGAATTTGATAAGGACTTCTCTCTCAGTATGAACCTGTTTGGTGCTATCGAAAACAAGAACGGGCCCAGAAGGTCTACCGGCGAACTATTCAGTGCACTCATGTGGGTACCGCCATTGGCTACACCGATTAAATATCCTACCGGTGTATATGGCTATTCTTCTACTTATGGCGGCGGTAACCCAATCGGGGATGTACAGCAGGCCGGTTACAAGGAAGCCTTTAACTCTTCACTTTCAGGTAAGATTTCAGCTACCCGGAAAATGGATTTTATAACGAAAGGGCTTTCCGTAAAAGGCAATTTTTCCTTCGACGGCTATTTCAGGAATAACGTAGAAAGAGGCAGGACCGGATATTTTGCTTTCTATGAAGGCGGTGATCTGATGGACCCACTGAGCTACCGTTACCAGAATACCAAAGACGCACCACTGGGACCACCATGGTCTACTACAGATCAGAGTCGCGATACTTGGCTCGACTTTTCACTGAACTATGAAAGACTATACGGAAAAAAAGGAGAGCACAATGTGACCGGCTTCCTGCTGGCAAACCGCCAGCAAAGAGTGATCAGCGGGCAAATCCCTTTTGTTTCACAGGGCCTGGTAGGCAGACTTGCCTATGGTTTCCGCAATAAATATTTTGCAGAATTTAATGCCGGTCTGAATGGTACGGATAATTTCTCTAAAGGAAACCGTTATGGATTCTTCCCTTCTTATTCCGCTGCGTGGGTATTATCAGAAGAGTCTTTCATGAAGGGCAGCAGCGTGGTTGATTTTCTGAAGCTGCGGGCTTCTTACGGATCAGTAGGTAATGATCAGTTACCCGGACGGCGCTGGTTATTCATCGGTGAATTTAATCCCGGTGGTGGTTACAACTTCGGTGACCCCGCTTCGAATACAGACGGTGTGCAGGAAGGACCTATGCCTAATTCACTGGTGACCTGGGAAACTTCAAAGAAAACAAACCTGGGCCTGGAAGTACGGCTGCTCGGTGATTTGCTGGGTATGACATTGGATGTTTTTAAGGAGAAAAGATCAGACATGTTGGTAACAAGGGGCACTATCCCCGCTATGGTGGGCGTACCCACTGGCAACCTGCCACCTGCCAATATGGGCAGAACAGAAAATAAGGGATTTGAATTGGAGTTAAGACACCAGCGCACAGTTAAGAAAGATCTCACTTACTTCGTTAATGGTAACCTCACTTATGCGCGCAACAAAATCCTGTTTATGGATGAAGAGAACCGCGCTTATGATTATTTATACCGCACGGGCCATCCCATTGGCCAGATATATGGCCTCACCGCCCTGGGCTTTTTTAACGACAAAGCGGAAATTGCTGCGGCCCCCCCGCAATTCGGTACGGTTATACCGGGAGACATCCGGTACCTGGATAGAAACAACGATGGTGTAATAGATCAGAACGATCAGGGACCTATCGGAAGAAGTGATGTACCCGAAGTGTTCTATGGTATTTCCGGTGGTGTTAACTGGAAGAACCTGGACTTCAGCTTTCTTTTGCAAGGCGCCGGAAATTTCAATGTAATGTTCTCCGCCCGCGGTGCCTGGGAGTTTCAGAATGGCGGTAAAGTGCTGGAGTCGCACCTCAATCGCTGGACACCTGAAACCGCTGCAACAGCGTCTTATCCTGCTATACACTCCGGTACAAATGCCAACAACCACAACGCTTCTACTTTTTTCCTGAAAGATGCCAGCTATATGCGTTTGAAGAATATGGAGATCGGCTACACCTTCAGACAACTGTGGTTGAAAAACGGGAGAGGAATTTCTTCCCTCCGGATCTATGCTAACGGCATGAACCTCTATACCTGGGATAAAATAGGGGGTGACTTTGATCCGGAAGCACCGAGTGGTGAGGGCGCCATCTATCCGCAACAAAGGGTCATCAATATTGGTGCATCTGTTGGATTCTAATTTTCGCTTATCCTAAAAAGAATTATCATGAAGATTAAACATATAAAATTATCAGTGCTGGTCATCGCAATACTGGTCGCTTTTGGTGGTTGCAGGAAGGAGGGTTCTTTCCTTGATAAAGCGGAGAGTGGTGGTATGTCAGAATCGGTTGCTTTCTCTACTTATCTCAATACAAATGGCTTTCTGGCGGGCATTTATCAAGGGCTCTTTCACGACGAATGGATGCCGCTATACGGTTTCAGTTATGGTAATGTAACCGATGAAGCTTATTGCCCCTATCCGCAGAACGATGCGAGCGTTATATTCAGAAACGGTTCGCTTTCATCTACCTCCAATCCGCTGGACAGGTGGGGAGCACTATATGCGCTGATCAGGAAAACACACATCTTTCTGCGCAATATTGATAATGTGCCTTCGGAAACTACCAAGCAGGGTGATGAACTGAAAAGGATGAAAGGGGAAGCCTACTTTATCCGTGCCTATTGCTACTTTGAATTGTTTAAACGCTATGGTGGCGTTCCGGTGATCGATTATGTAATGGAAGTAACAGACGACTTCAACGTTCCCCGGAATACTGCTGAAGAAGTGGTTGCTTTTATTGAGGAAAACTGTAATCTCGCTGCTGACATCCTTCCGCCAACTTATACCTCTTCCGATTTGGGCAGAGCTACCAAAGGAGCTGCTTTAATGCTCAAATCCCGCGCATTACTTTACCTCGCAAGCCCGCTTCATAACAAAGGTAATGAAGTAGGCAGATGGACGAAGGCAGCAGATGCTGCCAAAGCAGTGATAGACCTGGGCCTTTATTCACTGAATAATAATTATGTAAATCTCTTTCATACCCGCTTTTCCAATGAGGTAATTTTCCAGTCCACCGTGAACTTTAATTCAAATGGCGGCGGCTGGAACGACTGGCAGCAACAGAACACGATTCAGCGTGAATGGGGCTGGGCTAACAATCAGCCTTCCCATAACCTGGTAGAAGCATATGAAATGAAAAACGGGCTGCCAATCACCGACCCTGCTTCGGGGTATAACAGCCTTGATCCTTACAAGGATCGTGACCCAAGGTTGGGACTTACCATTTACCATAACGGCAGCATATGGAAAGAACGGAATGATGAACCACGTATAGAAACTTTTGTTGGTGGCATAGACGGTATTTATAACGGACCAGATGGCGGTCCTCAGAAATATTCTTATACACAAACAGGGTATTATCTCGGCAACAAAATGCTGGACCCCAACGGTGATATGCAGCCATGGCCCGGCCATGTAGGTAGTAATTACTGGATATTTATGCGTTATGGAGAGGCGTTGCTGAACTATGCAGAAGCACAGAATGAAGTACTTGCCGCACCGGATCAAACAGTGTATAAAGCCATCAACGATATTCGTGGCCGTGTAGGCATAGGCATGCCCGACCTGCCCGCAGGACTCTCCAAAGATCAGATGCGTGCGCGTATCCGGCATGAAAGAAGAATTGAACTGGCCTTTGAAAATTTCCGCTTTTGGGATGTGAGAAGATGGGGTATCGGGGAAAGTGTATTTAAAACCATTTACGGGATGCGGATCACTAAGAAGAATGATGCTTCTCTCTCGTACGAAAAATTCCAGCTGGAGAGCCGTGTTTATCGCCCTGCTTTTGACCTGTTTCCTATTCCGCAATCGGAAATGAACAGGAACACAGCATTGGTGCAGAATGCGGGCTATAATTAAGCGCGATGTAATTTTTACTTTTTAAGTTGTTAGAAGCATGAAAAAACTGGTCTTATATTTTTTTACATACTTATTGGTACAACAAGGCAGGGCGCAGGCGCCTGATTTTCACGGCACCATGAACAGGGAGCAACTGGAATGGTACCTGTCCCGCGCCATCACCATGCAACCGTTGTCTGAGGAAAGTGTTTGTTTTTATCCACCCTGCAATCCCCCCACAGCATATGACCCCACCGGCTATCTGGAAGATATCCGGATGCTGCCCGATATCGGCGCCCGCTTTATTGGCAGGGCAGCCGGTCTTTGGGAAGGAGAGAACCGGATCAATCATGGATTTTTTCAGGCGTTGAAAAACACCGTGCAGGATATTCATCAGGCTTACAAAAAAAATAATACACCATTACCAATTATACAGGCATGCATTTTTGAAGTGGTGAGTACGGAAGTGAGTAGTGTCACCATGTCTGATGAAGTGGCCGCTGTTTTTGGTGTGCCCAAAAGAAATTTCAGGTATGAGGAGATGCTTTATACAAATGGTTATGGGGTGGATAATTGGCGCAAAGGCGCTTCCATACCGGATATGAGCAGGCAGGAAACGCAGATGTGGTTTTACTTTATGGCCACTGAATTTATTCAATGCGGGGTGGAATCACTTCATTTCGGCCAGGTAATGATCATGGATGATAATGATCCGGATCATGTGCACTGGTGGGAATTGCTGCGAAAAATAAGAACGTTTGCCAAAGGATATAACCGCGGGGTGATTTTATGTGATGCCCATACGAAAGGAGAATTTTATAAAGATACAGATACACTCCTGTTTGATTTTCATTCTTCACCCATAAGACCGCTGGAAGTGAAAGGAAGTCATCGTGGAGGAAAGAATGGGGGAGAAGTTGTTATCATGCCCAACGTAAGAGATGTGATCTATGGCAGAAGCAAGGGCGGTACTACCTATTTCGGCTGGACCTGCAGCTCATTACCATATCTCGTGGAGTTTGATAACAACGGCGTGAGTGATCATCCCAATGAGCCAGACATTGGCTGGTGGGTGTGGGGATGGGATGAGATCACGTGGTTTGGTTTACAGGATGAGGCTTACCGGAAGTCGTGGCTACGATATGCATATCATCGGGTACGGGAACTGGACAAAAACGGTTTCCTCCAGGTGCCGGGCCTGAAAGGCCTCACCCGTGGCAAGATCTCTGATGAGCAGTGGCCGGATACTTTCCGTGCGGCAAATGGTACTACAAAATATAACTACAACCTCGCCGGCACCATTAAAGCGTTATGGCAGGGTGGCCATTAATTACAAGATATGCTAAGATTATTATCGCCACTTTTGCTGATTTGTTTTTTTTATACGGCGAATGCACAGGATTGTATACCGGCTGCCATGAAACTACCCGTTGTGCAGCCGGCTATCACAGCGGATGGAGAACACGACTACGCATTGATAGACCGCTATCTCGCCCGGTCTATGATGGTAGCAGGCATTACTAATCGTTTAGGCAAGCCCGGATATTGTGAGCAGATCAATATGTTCAGGCGCCTTAAACCATCCTACCTGAGCAGGGTGGCAGGTTCATGGGGAATGCCGGAAACAGACCTGTTGCCGGGAGGCAAACTATTCAGCATAACCCGGCAGTTCATCCGCGATATTCATCTCGTTTATTCAAATGATGATACACCATTACCTGTTATAGAAGCAGGTATTTATGAAGCAATAACCACCGATGTAAACAAGATACGCGTGCCGGATCATGTACTGGATGTTTTCCGGTCAGACCCCGATATGGCCGGCCTGAAGTACAGCCCGAAACGCCCGTTGTACTTTAATGCGGAAGCGATGCGCAATGCATCATTTCCTGAATGGTTGCCACAATGCTGGCCGCCGGACATTAATCGTATCCAAACCCGCATGTGGTTTTACTACATGTGCACTATTTTTATCGACATGGGTTGTAATTCTATGCATATGGGTTGGTTTGAAATGATTACCAATCATGATACGGCTTATGTAAAAACGCATGACCTGTTTCAGAAGATCAGGGCGTATGCGAAATCGAAAGGTACTTTTGCTATCATTAACGCAGATATAGACCGGGCGCTGTACGTGAATGGCAGCAATCGGCTTTTGCTGGACTTTCTGACCACGCCTGTGCGCCCGGACCCTACCAGCAACAGCTACCGGCATTCGCCCTGCGAAGGGCAGCCAATGGCGGAACTCAATTTAAGTAAGTATCTCCCCGGAATACTGAACAAGTCGGGCGGTATCAGTCCGCAGGGCGATACGATAGAGAGTGTCCCGGTACTCTTTAACCTGGACTGGTATGGCATAGGTTTCCGGGGCAAACATCCCGGCATCATGGGAATGGGCGATGGCGCCTGGGCGCCGTGGGGTGTCAATGAAACCATCTGGTACTATAGCCTTACGCCCACCTGTCAGGCTTATTGGCTGAAGCATGTAACTGCCGCCATCAAAAACAAGCTGGTGAAGAGAGGTTATTTTAAAATGCCCGCAGTACAGCCGCTCACCTGGTGGGGTTATCCTGTAACGGAATATTTGCTGATAGGTTATCCGGAAGTAATGCAAACAATCGCTGATGAAATTTGGAAAGTGAATACACAATCGTATTTTACCATCACAAAGGATACTAACGGGCATCAATATACGCTCGATGTGATCAATCCTGATTATACCAGTGTTTATACCTGGTATATCCAGCATACAGGTAATGGAAAATGGCTACCTTACACATTCGGTAATCAAAGGGTGCTGGCCAACCTGGAACCTGGTAAATACAAAGTGCTTTTGAGACAGGATAATACGGCGTTACCCGGCTACATCCCGGCACTTGAGTACGACAAGGAACTTATTGTTGAGTAATGATTAAAACAGGTTTTATGATAAAGAAATTAAACGGCCTTTGCCTGGCAACCATTACAGCAGGGCTGCTGGCTTCTTCGTGTAGCCAGCCTGCGAAAGTGCAGGCCTCCGGCGGCGGTTCGGGCGAATTTAAAACATTGGTATGGTCAGATGAATTTGATAGAGACGGATTGCCGGATAGTACAAAATGGAGTTACCAGGAAGGCTTTGTCAGGAATAACGAGGAGCAGTATTACACGACCGCCCGCACCGAGAATGCCCGGGTTGCCGGTGGGCATCTCATCATAGAAGGCAGAAAAGAAAAGTTCGCCAATGCCTTTCACCAGCCGGGAAGTAACGAGTGGCAGTTTCACCCGGATAGCGCCTCCTATACGTCTGCCTGCATTGTTACGCAGGGAAAAGCATCATGGACATACGGCAGAATAGAAGTACGGGCAAAACTTCCCCGTGGCATGGGTGTATGGCCCGCCATCTGGACGCTTGGTGATAATGAACCCGTAATCGGATGGCCGCGTTGCGGCGAGATCGATATCATGGAATTTGTAGGACACGATTCTGCACGTGTTCACGGGAATGCACATTATGAAGATCCACAGAAAAAGAAACATACTTCCATGATGGGTACAAAAAGTGAGGTGTCTCCTACAGATGGTTTTCATATTTATGCCATTGAATGGAAAGATGACCGGATTGATTTTTATTATGATGAACACCGCTTTCATACTTTTCCACTTGATAATGCTGGTGTGGGTAAAGAGAACGCTTTCCGGAAACCGCATTTCCTGCTCCTGAACCTGGCGCTGGGTGGTGCATGGGGTGGGAAGATCGATGATGCCATCTTTCCACAATCTTATATATTGGATTATGTAAGAGTGTTTCAATAACCTATATTGAGTAATGAAATTTCAGAACGAAAAATAAATAGCATGATGAAGAAATTATCGATATTGCTGCTGGCCATTCTGTTTGCAGTAGGTTACACGGCTTGTAATCAGCCGGAGCAAAAGAAGGCGGGTAGCGCGCCCTGGGACCTGGCTGTTATTGCATGGTCATTCCGGGAGTTTACCTTTTTTGAAACAGTAGACAAGGCGAAAGAAGCGGGTATCCACTTCCTGGGTGCTTTCCCGGGACAGCCTATCGGTGGTGGCATAGAAGGTAAAATGGAGGCCGGGATGAGTGAAGAAAAGCGGAAACTGGTACTGGACTATCTTGCAAAGCAGGATGTAAAACTCATCGACTTTGGCGTATACACACCGGATTCTCCGGAAGGATGGCGGGAGTTGTTTGCATTCGCAAAAGCCATGGACCTCCGGAATATTGTATCGGAACCTCATCCTGATGATCTGGAACTGGTTTCCCGGCTCTGCGAAGAATACCAGATACAGGTAGCTATCCATAATCATCCAAGCCCTTCGCATTACGCGCATCCTGATACCTTGCTGGCCGCTTTGGAAAACAGCAGCAAATATATCGGCGCCTGTGCAGATGTAGGACACTGGACCCGCTCCGGAATGGACCCCATTGAATGTTTGAAGAAACTGGAAGGCCGCATCTTTGAAGTGCATTTCAAAGATATTACAACGCCTGCCACAGGAGGAGTGGACACTATATGGGGAACGGGCATCTGCAATATAGATGGTATGTTGAAAGAATTACACCAGCAAAAGTTTACAGGTATCCTGGCGGTTGAATATGAAACGAACCCCCGCAATAACCTGACGGAAATTGGCCAAAGCCTCGGATATTACAACCAGGTGATGGAAAAAATAAAATAACGGAAATGATACGACGAACAGGTTACGGGATAATATACCCGTACCTGTTTCGCCGGTTTTATACAAGAAAATGAATTGAATATGCAAAGGCGTACAGCTATCAGAAACCTGTTAATTATTTCGGGAGGCATTGCAATTTTGCCTTCCTGTTTTGGCGGGAAGGGCAAATCTTCCGGCGGTTTGAAGCACCTTGTTGTCAGCAGGGAGCAGGAAACTTTACTGGAGGCAATTGCAGAAACAATTCTTCCGGCTACGAATACACCCGGCGCCAGGGAATTGGGCCTCCATCTTTTTGTATTGAAGATGGTAGATGACTGCCATGAAACCAAAGATCAGCAGGCTTTTATGAAGGGACTGGAACAGTTGTCGGCAGCCGCTGAAAAACAATACGGAACTTCTTTTACAAACAGTACCCGTGAAAACCGGGAAGCCTTGCTGGTAGGTATAGAAAAGGATCAGCAGGCAGCTGCAGAAATGGGTGTTTTTTACCGGATAATGAAGGACCGCACCATCCAGGGCTATTTGAATTCCAAATATGTAATGACCCACCTGGATGTTTATGAATTAGTACCTGGCCGTTATGACGGTTATTTTCCTGTAAAAGCATCATAAAAAACGCATATGGCCAACTTGAATATTAAAAGTGAAAAGGAACGGACTTACGATGTAATCGTGATCGGTTCAGGTATCAGCGGAGGCTGGGCCGCGAAAGAGTTTTCGGAGAAAGGACTGAAGACGCTTGTATTAGAACGGGGACGTGATGTGAAACATAATATTGATTACCCCACGACCAATAAATTCCCCTATGAATTTGAACACCGGGGTGAACTGACGACAGAAATAAAAGAAGCAAATCCTATTGTGAGCAGGTGTTATGCTTTCCGGGAAGATGCGCTCCATTTCTTTGTGAAGGATGCAGAACATCCTTATATCCAGGAGAAACCGTTCGACTGGATAAGAGGTTACCAGGTTGGAGGAAAATCACTAATGTGGGCCCGCCAAACCCAGCGTTGGAGCGAGTATGATTTTGAAGGGCCTGCCCGCGATGGTTTTGCGGTTGACTGGCCTATTCGCTATAAAGACCTGGCTCCCTGGTATAGTCATGTAGAAAAATTTGCCGGTATCTCCGGGAATAAAGACGGGCTTGCGTCTTTGCCTGATGGGGAGTTTCTGCCTGCTTACCCGTTGAACGCGGTGGAAGATTATTTTAGTAAGTCATTAAAGAAAAAATATACTGACCGGCATGTGATCAGTTCACGCTGTGCGCATTTGTCGAAACCCGAGCCGATTCATTTTGAGCAGGGGCGCGCCAAATGTCAGAACCGCACCCTTTGTCAGCGGGGATGCCCATTTGGTGGCTACTTCAGTAGTAATTCTTCCACACTGCCCTGGGCGCAACGAACAGGGAATATGACCTTACGGCCATTTTCCGTGGTGCATTCAGTGATATATGACGAACAATTAGGTAAAGCGAAAGGCGTTAAAGTAATTGATTCACAAACAAAGGAAGAAATTGACTTTTATGCAAAGGTTATTTTTGTGAATGCTAGCACGATGAATACAAACCTGCTATTGTTGAATTCCACCTCTTCCCGTTTCCCAACAGGATTGGGCAACGACAATGGTCTGATGGGGAAGTACCTGGCTTTTCACAATTATAGTGCGCGTATCAACGCTGAGTACGATGGGCTGAAAGAATTTACAACGGATGGACGATCACCTTCTTCCGGATACATACCACGTTTTAGGAATGTTTTCAAACAGGAAACAGGCTTTCTTCGTGGCTATGCTGCCGGTTTGGGAGGCTACAGAAGTTCCTCCCAGGATACGAGTGGTGTAGGCGGAAACCTGAAAGGGAATCTGCTGAAATCCACGCTGGGCCCCTGGCGCGTCGGTTCTCATATGATGGGCGAAACCATCCCGAAAGAAAGCAACAAGGTAACGCTGGATGCAACACAGAAAGATGCCTGGGGAATTCCATTACTGAAAGTGGCTGTAGACTATGATGATAATGATGAAAAGATGCGGAATGATTATTTCGAGCAGCTCTCAGAAATGTTTACAGCAGCAGGCTTTAAAAATATAAAGACAGAGAAGTCTGAAATGGCGCCGGGGCTTGATATTCATGAGATGGGCGGTGTAAGGATGGGAAAAGATCCGGCTACTTCCTTGCTCAATGAATGGAACCAGTTGCATACATGCCGCAACGTATTTGTAACAGATGGCGCCTGCATGACCTCTACATCTACCCAAAATCCTTCTCTTACGTATATGGCGCTCACGGCAAGAGCGGCTGATTATGCAGTCAGTGAATTGAAGAAAGGAAATCTGTAAATGTTGGAGATAAAATGGAGAAGGGTTGTTTCAATGCTAATTGAAACAACCCTTCTCCATTTTCTTATTTAATCAACAGGGCAGGAGCCATGACCTAAACAATGATCACCTTAATCCCCGCTGTTTCCAGCCGTTTTTTATCTTCTTCCGGAATACCTGGATCTGTTACGACAATATCTATATCTGTTATCGGCGCAATAAAAGCGAAGCTTCTTTTGTAAAACTTACTGGAATCAGTTACTACAATTACCTGTTTGGCAATAGAGATCATCACCCTGTTTAGATGTGCTTCTTCTACATTGGGGGTAGACAGGCCGTGTAAGGTGCTGAAGCCGTCCACTGCAAGGAATAGTTTATCGCAGAAATAGTTTTTAAAGCTTTCTTCCGCAGTAGCACCAACAAGCGACAACGAATTTTTTCTTAATAGTCCGCCGGGAACGATCACATTCACATGTTCATGTTCTACTAACCGGTTAGCAATATTGAGTGCGTTGGTGATTACTGTTAATGATTCAATATTGGAAAGGTTGTTATTGATTTCAAGGGTCGTTGTACCGGAGTCGAGTATAATGGTATCGCCGTTTTCTACGAGGGATGCCGCTGCTTTACCGATCCGCAGTTTTTCCTGGTAATGAAGTTTATTTTTTTCAGACAGGGAAAATTCAGCGCCTACGCGTTCTGCTTTTATGGCGCCACCGCGGGCCCTGATCAGCATGTTTTTATTCTCCAGCCAGTTCAGGTCATTGCGAATGGTTACCTCGCTTACGCTTAGATCTTTACTTAAAGAAGTTACATCGAGTTGTCCTTCAGCATCTAATTTTTCGAGGATCAACATACGGCGTTCAACGGTGGAAGTTACTTTTTTCAAATCCATATGAAGTTTCTTAGGGCTTTATAGTTCAATGCTATTTCTGCTTTCGTTTCTTTGTTGTAATTGTTGATTTGCATTGAAAAGTCGATAGAAAGCAAAGATATGAAAATAATTACTCGGTAACATTAAATTCGTGCTTTCATTTCCTGTTCTATTTCAATTCTCCTTTTTTATTTTGAAAGATACTACTTTGTATAGCCGGGTTGCTTGCTATATACTTGTTATTGCCATTATAATACATATTTTACTTTTATTTATTTCTTTTGAAACCTTTCGAATTTTAATAAATATTTTACGAAACTTTTCGAAAATACTTTTGTTTATTGCGATTTTGTTTATATTTGAATTCACTTCCTTGTGATGTCATTTATATTGTCAGTAATAAAAACGTTCAACCAAATGAGAAAAACATCATCTCTATACAGTCCGGGATCGTCCAGCATACGCTGTAGAAATGCGAAAGGCGTTCTTTTTTGCTGCCTGTTCCTGTTTCTTATTCCGCTTCATTTCCGGGCTAACGCGCAAACTGCCCAAAGCACCGACCTTATAACAGTAAAAGGACAGGTGACGGAAACAGGCACCAATGCTCCTTTACCTGGCGTGTCTGTACAGGTAAAAGGTACTAAAACCGGTACTGCTACAGATAACGCCGGCGCTTTTACCATCCACGCACCTGCCAGCGGCAGCCTCCTGTTCTCTTATGTAGGATATGGTACGGTTGAAGTAAAGGTGAATAACAACCACACCATTAATACCGCACTGGAAAAAGGCAGCTCCGCGCTGAACACGGTAGTGGTAGTGGGTTACGGCACACAAACGAAAAAAGATATTACCGGCTCGGTCGTTTCTGTTGGTGCAAAACAATTGCAGGACAGGGCTGTACTGTCTTTCAGTGAAGCACTGACCGGTCAGGTGGCCGGTGTGCAGGTGCAACAAACATCTGCGGCACCCGGCGGTGGTATCTCTTTAAAAATAAGAGGTACCGGTTCCATCACTGCCGGTAATTCCCCCTTGTATGTTGTAGACGGTGTACCACTGGATAATTCCGTGAATACAGCAGCTGCACAGGGAGGTGATATCGGTGACCAGTCGCCGGTAAACCCGCTGGCAGCCATAAACCCCGGCGATATACAATCAATAGACATCCTGAAAGATGCTGCTGCTACTGCCATCTACGGCTCCAGAGGCTCTAACGGCGTAGTACTGATTACCACCAAACAAGGTGTTGCCGGTAAATCGCAGATAAATTTCAGCGCAAGTGTTGGCTGGCAGGACATCGCCAAGAAAGTACCTGTCATGACAAACGAAGAATATTCCCAGCGGCAGATTGATGCGCGGAATATGGACTGGGTACACGCAGGCGGTAATGCCAATGATCCTAATAGTGTCAGGAACAGTCCGGCCTATAAGATCGCAGAAGAATTTAAGAATCCCGGATCACTGCCTACCACCAACTGGTCCGACCTGCTTTTCAGAAAAGCACTTACGCAAAACTACCAGCTGTCTTCTTCCGGCGGTACAGAAAATCTTAAATATTATATTTCAGGTAACTACCAGAACCAGGATGGTATTATTATTAACTCCGGTTATAAGAAATATGCTTTCAGAAGTAATATAGATGCCAAAGTATCCAACAGGGTACGTGTTGGCCTGCGCCTGGCGCCTTCCTATACCAGTAATAATATTGCTATCGCAGGCGGTATCGCTGATTATGGCGCGATTGCTACAACGGTGTTATCAACACCTTCCCTGTATCCGACACATAATGCAGATGGCAGCTACGCTACCGCCTATACGCTGCATTTTGATGACGGTACTACACAGGCCATCAACTACAACAACCCACTGGCATTTGGAAAAGGGATACAGAATACCATGAACCAGTTTAGTACCGTGGGAAGTATTTTTGCCGAAGTTGATGTTGCTAAAAACCTGACATTTAAAACCAGTATCAACACAGATGTAAATATTTTCAACAACAACAGGTTTTCTCCTTCTTACATTACGGTAAACCCGTCAGCAGGACGTTCCTATTCTGCTACCAATGTCAGCTGGATCAACGAGAATACGTTAACCTACAACAATACTTTCGGTAAGCACAACCTGAATGTACTGGCGGGCGTGACAGAACAGAAATCCACTTTCAATTCAACCGCAGTGAATGCCAATTCCTTTCCGAACGATCTGGTACCTACTTTGAATGCGGGTATCGTAACGGGCGGTAGTTCTTTAAAATCGCAATGGACGCTGCTGTCACTGTTAGGAAGGGTTAACTATAACTATGATCAGAAATACCTGGTAACAGCTACCTTCAGAAGGGACGGTTCCTCCAGGTTCGGTGCCAACAACAAATGGGGTGCATTTCCTTCCGCTTCATTAGGCTGGCGCATTGGTCAGGAAGAATTTATGAGGCCCCTGAAAGCTGTGAGCGAATTGAAGATCAGAGCCAGTTATGGCCTTATTGGTAACAACCAGATTCCTGATTATGCCGCCATCGGTTTGATCAATTCCTATAACTATATCCTCGGCGTAGGCGATGGTAATGTGGCAAACGGCCTGGCCGTGAGCAACCTCGGTAATCCGGACCTGGGCTGGGAACAAGCGAAGGAGTTTGATCTGGGACTCGATCTGGGACTGTTTGAAAACAGGATCAACCTGACCGTGGATTACTACAATAAACTGACCTCTAACCTGCTGCTCAATGTACCGGTGCCACTGATGACGGGTTTTGAAACCTATCTGAGGAACCTGGGCGCACTCCGTAACAAAGGTCTGGAGATAGGTCTGGAAACAAGGAATATTGCCAAGCAGCAATTTACCTGGACCACCAATATCAACGTATCTTTTAACAGCAATAACGTAGAATCCCTGGGGCCGAACAGTACGCCGATCATTGTGGCTAACCGGGCACAGGAAAACTCCCTGACCCATATTACCCAGGTAGGAAGCACACTGGGTAGTTATTACGGTTATATTTTTGATGGCATTTTTCAAACACAAAGTGAAATTGATAAATCAGCGCATCTTCCGGGTACTTATGCAGGCGATGCAAAGTTCCGTGATCTCAACAACGATGGTGTGATTAATGACCAGGATAAAACCATCATCGGTAACAACATTCCTAAAGTTACCTACGGTATCAACAACAGTCTTACTTACCGGAATTTTGATCTTGGCATTTTATTGCAAGGCGTGCAAGGTGCAGATGTGATTAACCTGATGAAACGTAGCAACTACTACCAGGTTGGGGCTGAATTTAAGGACTACTGGAAATCACCTGAGCAACCCGGTGATGGAAAAACCTTTCAACCGGGTCTCTCTGCCAATAACCGTACAATTTCTTCCTGGCTGATAGAAGATGCTTCTTTCTTAAGGATCAAGAACGTCACATTCGGCTACCGGTTTAATAAAGTGTTGTCCGGTACTTTCGTTAAAAGTGCCAGGGTGTTCCTGAACGTTCAAAACCTATGGACTTTTACCAGGTATAGTGGTTACAATCCGGAAGTAAATACAACAGAAGGCGATCCCTGGATATCTTCTGCACTCACACCCGGAATAGATTACGGCACCTATCCGGTTGCCCGTACCATTGCTTTTGGCCTTAATGTCGGTTTCTAAATGAGATACAATAAACAATCATCGATCATCTTTAAAATAAAAATTATGAGTTACAGGAACCTGATGGCAATAATGGTTATCGTCTTGATTGGCTCATGCTTTTCTTCCTGCAAGAAATTTCTTGAATCCAACCCGGTTTCGCAAGTAAGCGAAGATAATTTCTATAAAACGGAAGCGGATTTTCGCCAGGCGGTTGTAGGAGCATATTCGGCTTTTTCGCAGGTATATCATGGGAACAGCTATTACTGTCTGCTTGTAGACCTTAGAGCTGATAATACAACGGAACTAACTGCAGGTGGCGACGGAAACGACGCGAAAAGGAATATCGACGAATTCCTGGAAGTGCCGGACAATGAGCATCTGACCGCATTCTGGCAAAACAGTTATATACTGATCAGCAGGGTTAACAATATCATCAGCCGTATTGATGCTTCCGCTATTGACGACCAGTTCAAGCAACAATATGCCAGCGAGTCAAAAGTACTGAGGGCATTGGCTTACTTCAATCTCGTTCGCCTGTTCGGCGATGTGCCGCTGGTTACATCACCCATCACTGATATTGATGGCAGCTATAAAATTGGTCGCACGCCGGTTGCTGACGTGTACACACAAATTATAAAGGACCTGACAGAGGCCGCGGCCGCACTGCCACCTTCATATGATGATGCCACTATCGGTAAGGCAACCCTGGGCGCAGCTCAGAGCCTGCTGGGCATTGTGTACCTCACACAGAAAAACTACCCGGCAGCTGTAGCTGAATTTAAGAAAGTAGTAGATGCAAAGACATTTAGCTTGTTGCCGGTATATGCAGATCTGTTTAAAGCTGGTCAGCAAGGTAATAAAGAAGCGATCTGGCAGGTGCAGTTTAAAACCGGAACGTCAGGTCTGGGTTCAAATTTCCCCAACCACTTTGCACCAACAGGTTCTGAAGGAATTACGATTCCTTCCGGTGGTGCCTACGGTTTTAATCAGCCAACCGAAGATATCGCCAACGCCTATACGACCGGCGATGTACGCAGAAATAATATTGCCGATGGTTATACAAAGGACGGTGCCTTTGTAGCGGCAAAATATATCAGGGGTTATGTGGACCGCGAAACAGGCGGTGGCTACCAGGATTCCGGTGCTGACTGGTATGTATTGCGCTACGCAGATATTCTGCTGATGTATGCAGAAGCTCTGAATGAAGCAGACAAAGCACCCGGTAATGAAGCCTACAGATGCATCAACCTGGTAAGGGAAAGAGCTGGATTAGGAGATTTGAGCGGCCTCAATTATACCACATTCAAAGCAGCTGTTTACAACGAAGAAAGACTGGAGTCTCCTTTTGAAGGACACCGTTGGTTTGATTTGCTCAGAACAGACCGCGGTATGGAAGTGATGAACGCCAAAGTATCACAGGGCGCAGGTTCATCATCAGTAGGTATTTCAAAACCAATTCAGAAATTTCAATTACTGTATCCCATCCCGGCCATCGTTGTGTCTACCAGTGGTGCGGCCGTTATTAAACAAAATGACGGTTATTAATAAGACAATGCATCGCTGAATAGTAGCGTGTGACGGTGAACATCTTTATCAGAAAAAAAACTATATGGGAATCAATTTTCTTAAACTTTTTCCTGTCTGTCTGGCCAGCTGCTGTTTAATAACAGTAGCTGCGCTGGCTCAGGGGAAGATAACCGATGCTAATATTACGTTTATTGATTACACTGGTTTCCCGGAAGGTCACTCTACCTGGGATGACATTGGATATAGCAGTAAGTACAATAAAGTGGTAGCAGGGGTGACCAACCATATTGATAAAGTTGCTTTGTTTGATTACGATGTGGCTACCGGTAAAATGACCAACAATGGTCTGATAGCGGATCTTGCACACCTGCGTCCTTTTCAGTGGCAGGGTAAGATCCACTCCAAAATTACTGAAGGCGCCGACGGTTACATGTACTTTTCTACTGACGGCGGCGAATCCCGCGAAGAATACCTGATGAACCACCCCGCCGGATATAACGGCGGTTACTTCATGAAATGGCATCCGCAAACGAAAACGCTTGTCAATCTTGGTATCGGTTTGCCATACGAAAGCATCAAGGATATTGATATTGATCCGCAATCAGGAAAGATATACGGTATCTCTTATCCGCAGGTACATTTCCTGGTATACAATCCCGCTGCGAATGAGGTAAAAGACCTTGGCCGGCTGGGCAGCGCCCATGTCCCCAGGGTATTATTTATCGACTGGTGGGGGAATTGTTATTATGTAGACTGGCGCCAGCGGTTAGTAAAATATCAGAAAGATAAAGACAGTTTATTATTTGCAGCAGCATCCCTTCCTGCATTTGAAGGTACGCCAGGTGGTAAAATAATTACAGGTATTACCGCCTACGCCAAAGACCCGAAGAACAAGGTGATCTACCTGATCACTTACGGTGCAAAGATCGTTGCCTTTTATCCGGAGAAAGAAGGAATAGGGAAAGTGGTAGACCTGGGCGGTGTTGCTGATATCAACAGTGATATAGATCCATGGGGTCCTTACGTACCGAATCTGAATATTGGAGACAATGGAAAGCTCTATTATATTGTTGGTGGGCACGGTAATTATGTGGTGAAGGATAAAACGGTGTTGATAGAATTTGATCCTGCAACAAAAAAGCATACCATCCTGTATGAATATCCGGTAGATGTGCTCAGTGAAGCAACCGGCTCGGATACCAGGGATAAGAACGGAAACCTGTACTTCGCAGGCAGAAAGGATATACCCGGTCATGACCGTTCATCTCCCTTTCTGATAAAGTTTAACCCCACCAAAAAAGTCAGCAAATGAAGCAGGTTCTCATAAAGACGATGGCGGTAACAGCATTGCTTTTTACAACATCCGATGTTTTTTCTCAATACACTTTTTATAAACCCACAGCAGGATTTGGTATTGAAATATCATTGTCAAATACCACGTTGAAAAGAATGCCGGTTTATAGAAATGCCGTCGCATCGCTGACCGTTACAGGTGATCATATCATCGGCGGAACCGCTGCCGGCGAAAAACTGGACCCTTACATTTTTGTGGCCTCACTCAGTAAACGGGAGATGGTGCAAATGAAAGATATTTCAACGGTGATAAAAGGACAACGCAGCATCCGGTCGGGCTTTTTCAAAACAGGGTCGAACCAGTTGTATGCCGGTACGATGGCACAACAAAACAGCGATGGTACCAATGGCAGCGGACATCTTATACAGGTAAACGTCAGTGCGGAAGGAAACATCAACGTAACTGATCTTGGCGTACCTGTAACCGGAGAAGGGGTATTTGCCTTATGCGGCAATGATCATACCGGTATGTTGTATGGCATCACCTATCCATCCGGTATTTTCTTTAGTTATGACCTGAAAGCAGGAAAGACCAAAACCTACAACAATACTGTACCAACAAAAGAAGCGTTGGAAACGCTGACGAATGAATTTCATAAAAAGCCGGAAGATTTTTTATGCAGCTCCCTTATAGTGGATGCTAAAGGAATGGTGTACGGAAGCCAACCAATTAATAAAGTTTTTTGTTTTAATCCGGCAGACGAAAGTTTCCGCGTTTTATCCGACCTGCCTGAAGTATGGGGCAGACACGTACTTGGCCGGGTGGAATCCTGGACAAAATCGGCAGATGGAATGTTGTATGGCGGTAATGCCGGAGACGGACAGCTGTTTTCCCTGGACCCTGCTACCGGCAAAGTAAAGAACCTTGGTAAGCCCATCATGATGAACCGCCTGAGAGGATTGTCCTTTGCCGCTGATGGAAAATTATATGGCATTGCCGGCGCAGCGCCGGGATACGCGCATTTATTTTCCTATGATCCGGCAGGAGTGGGCTATACAGACATGGGCAATCCACAGTTTATTTTAAAAGCGCCGGGAATAGAACAGGGCATTGAGTGGCGCGGCTTTCAGCTGGGCACCATCACTACTTCCGAAGATGGAAAATATGTAGTGATGGGAGAAGATGAAGCATTGAGCCAGTTACTGGTTTTCCCGGTGGATAACTGATAACCCGATTATAAACGAACCGTAAGATAGATTGCTTGCTATGGTAAAATATTTTGTATGCTTATTGTCGTTCTTTTTTACCATAAATATGGTAATGGCCAATGACAGTATTCCGCAATGGAGCGTTGGTATTTTACCTTCATCCGTGCGGATTGATCCTTCCACGAACCACATTTTCGACAAGGAATATAATAAAGGCCAGTCTGCCACTGAACTGTTGCAACGCAACTGGATATACGATGGGAAAACCGCTTCCCTGAAGAGTGCCAGGGGAGAGTATGTTTCTTTTCAACTGGTGGTAACCAATCATACCGCCACACCTTTAAAGGGAATTAGTGTTGCCATGTTGCCTTTTAAAAATAAGGGTAAGCAACTGGAAGCACCTCCTGAATTATTCCTGGAATGGGCGGTAAAGGTAAGTACAACAAGTACCGGTTATCCAAGAGCAACCCTGGGCAAGGGATGGTACCCCGATGCTTTGATACCTTTTAAATACATCCAGCAAGGTACGGTTCCCGTGAAAAACGGATGGCTCTATCCTTTGCAGCTGCCGGATTTCAATAACAGGATCGATGACCAGCAATCCATGATCATATGGGTAGACCAGTATATTCCATTTGAAAAGGAAAAGGTGATAGACGGGAAATATACAACGGCCATAACAGTGACCATCAATAATATAACAAAGTCTGTTCCTGTTGAGTTGAACGTATGGGATTTTGCCATACCAGCTGAAAACCGTTTTAAGGCAAGTCTGCAACATGAAGGCTTTGTAAGCCATATGAGTGAGCAGGATGAACTGGAAATTTACCAGTTAATGAAGCGGAACCGTGTTTGTATCATGGACCCTACTTACAAGCCTGTTATGAAAAAGAACGGCACCGGTTTTACGGTCGACTGGACCGCATTTGATAGTCGCATGAGCAAATACCTGACCGGTAAAGCATTTACGAAAGCATACGGTTATGAATATGGCCCAGGTTACGGAACGCCGGTAGAAACATTCCTTTTACCTTTTGATGTATATGGAAAGCACGATACACGCGGCTGGCCGGATATAGGTAAGCCAGATGTGGAAAGGAATAGTGCTAACAGGGCTGAATATACTACGGTCGTACGTAAAGTAAGGGAACACTTGCAGCCGTTGATCAATCTTAAAACAACCGATGTAACTGTTTACCTGAACGGATTGGATGAATCTTATTTCCCTGAAGCGTGGGATAGGATGGCTTATTACGGTGCCTTGTTTAAAAAGGAATACCCCGAAGCGAAATTCAGGGTAGACGGTTCTTACAACGATAGCGCCATGCAGGTAATAGAACATGCCATCAGTGCATGGGCGGTGCATACCATTGACTTCAACCAGGAGAATATGGACAAGTACAACAAGATGGGTATTAACCAATGGTTGTACGGTCCTATGATCTATGAAAGCAAGATAAATAGTTGGGTGGGCAGCTCCACCTTTACGGACCTGCCCCTGGTAAATGACAGGGCTATCAGCTGGAGCGTGTGGAAATATAAAGCGCGTTCCTGGATCAGCTGGGGCATGGGTGCCGGCTGGAAAGCAGGTTGGTATGATCCTGAAACATGGAAAAGCGGCAATGACGGTGGCAACGCAAAAGCGTATGTACCAAAAATACTAAATGGGAATGCGTTGTTGATGTACAGCGGCGGTATTGTTCCCAATGTTAGCGGTCCTTGTCCGTCTGTAAGGTTAAAAACCATGCGGAATGGTGTGCAGGAATATGAATATATGCGGTTACTGGCGGGCCTGGATAAGAATGATAACCGTGTAAATGCGGTTGTCAACAGTATCATTGATCTACCTTTTGGAAATAACGCTATAGGTAACCTGGATGTATGGAGCTATGATCCTGAAAAGTGGGATAATGCCCGTATCAGGTTAGGAGAACTAATCAGTCAGTCGGCTCGTAAAAGCCATTAATAAATTGTTTGTTTATGCTGTCAGTAGGAAGAAAATATCTGGTCATTTGTTTGTTGGGTTTATTTGCAGCTTGTACTTCCCGCACGGAAACAGTGGTAGTAAGACCGGTAGAGATAGACAGCTTTTTGTTGAATCCCGGCAGGGGCTTTACTTCAACGGGTAGCTTGTTTAATGAGAATATGGGAACCCGGCAACACCCGCTTTGTGGTGTAAGTCAGCAACGGTATTACTGGGAGCAACTGGAGCCGCGTGAAGGAGAGATCGATTTTTCGGTGATCGACAGTGCTATTGCAAAAGCTGTAAGAAGCGGACAACAACTCAATTTCAGGGTGATGTGTCAGAACGAGGATATGGTTCTTCCTAAATGGGTGATAGCAGCAGGGGTGAAATCGCCCTACTACGATAATCCCGTTTTTATAGAAAAGCATATTAACCTGATCAAGGCCCTGGGTGCACATTATGATGGTAATCCGGATGTTTGTTTTGTTGATATCGGCAGCATCGGACAATGGGGCGAATGGCATATCGATCCGGAGGCGCCCGATCCCAGCAAGATTGTTTTCCCAAACGATGAAAATGCCAAAAAAATAATTGATGCCTATTTCCAGAGTTTCAAAAAGACGCCCTTAGCTGCATTGATCAGTTTTAAGCAGCCTTTTGGGTTTGCTTATGCTACATCAAGAGGCGCAGGGTGGCGTGCGGATTGCTGGGGAGATATGGATTCCCTTGGATGGAACCATATGAAAGGGGTATACCCGCAGGCAATAGAGGGTGCTAACGCGCATGATAGTTGGAAGAATGGCCCCATCGCGCTGGAAACCTGCTGGACCATGGATGAATGGCATAAACGTGGTTGGGATATTGATTATATTTTGTCAAAGGCACTGGAATGGCATGCCACCTCCGTCAATAATGGGGGCCAGGATATTCCTGCTGAATGGTATGATAAGGTAAAAGCATTTGAAAAGAAATTAGGCTACCGTTTTGTATTAAGAGAATTTTCTTATCCATCTGTCGTTAAAAAGGAAACAGGTGCCAAACTGCACATGTTATGGGAAAACGTTGGTGTGGCACCGTTATACAACGGGCATCCGCTCGTTATCCGCCTGATATCTGCCATAGATAGCACCAGTAGTTATTTCATCCCTACGGATGCAGATGTAAAAAAATGGTTGCCCGGTAATACGGAAGTGAATACAATCATTCCGGTTCCGGCTGAACTGACCGCCGGCAAGTACAAACTGGAAATTGGTATAGTAGCCCATGACATGACAAAACCTGCCATACAACTGGCGATAGCAGGTAAAACACCGGAAGGTTGGTATCAGATGGGCCAAATAGAAATTGAAGATTGAAACTGTTAATATGAAAGGAACCGTAAACGGACGCCCACTAAAACTGGAAGATCTGCAGGATATAGCAACACTAAGCAGTGCTGCATTATCTGCAGATGGAAAGTATATCGTGTACGTAACAACGAAAGTGGTGATGGAGGATAATGATTACCGGGATTACATACACGTTGTTGAAAGGGCATCTGGTGAAACGAAAGAGGTATGGGAGGGGGCGTCTCCTCAATGGTCGCCTGTAGCCAATGAAATTGCCTATGAAGCGGCACACAATGGCAACAGCTATATATGGATCTTCTCCCTGAATACGGGTAAAAAAAGGCCGTTGGCGGCTGTATATACGTCTCATTATTTCATGGGGCACCTGAGCCTCAAAAACTTTACCTGGTCGCCGGATGGTGCACAGATCGCGTATGTGAGCGCACCCGCTACGGTTACCAACAGCACAGCAACCCCTGTAAAAGTAATTGACAGGCTATTGTATAAAACAAAAGGCGGCAGGGAAAGACCCGCCGTTACAGATAATACGCTTACACATATCTGGGTGGTGGCTGCAAAAGACGGCCTAGCACAACAGGTAACAGCTGGCCCATATAATGAACATTCCATTTGCTGGTCGCCCGATAGTTTACATATAGGGTTCATCAGCAACCGGTCGGAAGATCCGGATGATAACCAGTTACACGATTTATGGAGTGTAACACTGGCAACAGGAAATATTACAAGGCATACCGAAAATTTTGGAACCGTTTGCCAGCCTGCCTGGTCACCGGATGGTACACACCTTGCGTTCCTGGCAACAAAAAGTAAACTGAGTACCAACGATAGCCCTGCGGAAGATACGCACCTGTACATCATGGCAGTGGGCAGTACTGCCAGCAGAAACCTCACCTGGTCGCTGGATCGCAGGGTGGAGCAAATCAGCTGGCATCCGCATCACCAGGAGGTTTATTTTACGGCAGGAGATAGGGGCTCTACTGCCATTTATAAAGTGGATGCCATTACTGAAGTGGTAACAACCGTGACGGGGCAAGACTGTCATATATTGGAGTATAGTCTCAGCGGTAACCTGCTTACTTACATAGCCACAGATACCACCCATCTCACGGAAATATTTCTTTATGATGAGGTGGCCGGAACAAACAAACAACTAACCACTAACAGTGATCCGTTTTCAGATAAATGCCTGTTGCAAATCGCCAGCACCAGCTGGTTTGAGAGCTTTGACGGTAAAAAAATACAAGGCTGGTTAATGAAGCCCACGCTGTTTGATCCTTCGCAGCAGTATCCGCTGATACTGGTGATCCATGGTGGTCCCCACAATATGTTCGGATACGAATTTGAGGACCGGATGCAATTATTATCCGCCAACGGATACGGCGTATTATTCATCAATCCCAGGGGCAGCAGTGGCTACGGACAGGATTTTTCCAACGGCACGTTGTCGGATTGGGGAGGGGGTGATTATAAAGATCTGATGGCCGGCGTAGATGCGGCTATCAGCAGCAACAGCTGGATCGATGCAACACGCCTGGGCGTTACCGGGCAAAGTTATGGTGGTTATATGACCAACCGGATCATCACAAAAACAACCCGTTTCAAAGCGGCTGTTGCAGATGGCAGTATCAGTAACCTGGTCAGCTTCTCCGGTACTTCTTTATATCATTCATTAATGGAATCAGAGTTTGACGGATCTGCCTATGATCATTTCTCTTTGTTATGGAATTGTTCTCCATTAAAGGATGTGAAGGAGGTGGTTACGCCAACGCTGTTATTACATGGGGAAACAGACAATGAAGTGCCTTTGTCGCAGGCAGAGGAAATGTATATAGCCTTGAAAAAGAAAGGTGTTGACAGCATGTTTGTACAGTATACAGGAGAAGGGCATGGCTGGCGGCCGGATATGAGACCGCACAACAGGTATGACCTGCTCTCCCGCATGGTGGAATGGTTTGATAAATATTTAAAGAGATAAAAAAGGAATAGCAGCTATGCAAAAAGGAAGAACCTGGATCAGCTTTGTTATTATTCACGTAGTTTTTATGGGGGTATGGGGTGCGCTCATCGAGCTGCCTGAGAAGAATGGTTTCCCTGCTACACTTGGTTACGTGGTGTGGGCGCTTACCATGATACCCGCAGCTCTTGTGGCCCTTTATATTAACAAGTGGAAACTGGACTATGACCGGAATGCTATTATATACGGTTGTCTGGCGGGGTTATTAGGAGCAGTAGGGCAACTGGTATTATTTTTTGCTTTAAGGATAGCACCCGCATATATTGTTTTTCCCATTCTATCCTTAACACCTATCGTTACCATTTTACTAGCGGTATTATTCCTGAAAGAGTCTACAGGTACTACCGGCTGGATAGGTATAGGCATCGCAATACTGGCCATCTTTCTTTTGTCGTATATGCCTTCGGGTAATACCGCTGTTTCGGGTTACTCCTGGCTGATACTCGTTATTATTCCCATGATAGCCTGGGGGGCGCAGGGTTTCGTTATGCGCTTTGCCAATGAACAAATGAAGGCGGAGAGCATTTTTTTCTACATGATGCTCAGTTCCGTAGCACTCATTCCGGTAGCTATATGGATGACTGACTTTTCAAAACCGGTGAATTATGGTCTGAGCGGCCCCTGGCTGGCAGCAGGCGTACAAGTGCTGAATGCATTTGGTGCTTTATGTCTCGTCTATGCTTTCCGTTATGGTAAAGCTATTATAGTGGCACCGATGACAACGGCTTTGTCGCCCGTGCTGACGATAGTGATCTCCCTGTTTATTTATTGGACAATGCCACAACTCTATATCATCATCGGAATTGTATTGGCCCTGCTGTCGGCGTTGTTGATGGGAAGAGCGGAATCGGAAATGGAGAAGAAACGTACAGTGGAGAAAGAGCCGGCTAATATATTAAATAATGTAAACCAGAACTAGTTAGTATATGTCATATCTGCATTTTGAACAAGGAGAAATTAAGGAAAAAGGCGGCTTGAATACGGCTATGGAAATAGAAGGACAACCAGCGTTATGGCAGGAGATCTATGATCTCATTCTTTCGCAAAAAGATGCTATCCGCGATTTTTTGTCACCCATACTTTCAAATGCGGATGCAAGGATCATTTTAACGGGTGCAGGCTCCTCCGCTTTTATAGGAGAAGCCATCGCCGGCATTGTTCAGGCGAATACAAAAAGAATGACACATGCCATTGCCACCACAGATATTATCACGCATCCTCACCTGCATTTTATAAAAGAGATACCAACGTTGCTGTTTTCTTTTGCCCGGTCAGGAAATAGTCCTGAGAGCCTGGCGGTAGTTGAACAGGCCAATACATATTGCAATACCGTTTTTCATTTTATCATCACTTGTAATAAGGCAGGTGCACTGGTGCAAAGTCGCTTCCCCAATACCTATCACCTTATCCTGCCTGAAAGTGCGAATGATAAGGGACTGGCCATGACAAGCAGTTTTACTGGTATGTTATTAGCGGCCATCCTGGTTATAAAGAGTGATATCATAGCATCGCTTAAACCCGCGCTGGACGTATTGATAACAGAGGGCAACGAATTGCTGGAAAAATATCTTCCGCAAATAAAAGCCGTGGCGGAAAAACCTTACCGGAGAGTTATCTTTTTAGGCTCAGGAGAAATGTTGGGTATTGCAAGGGAATGCCACCTGAAATTACAGGAACTCACAGATGGGAAAGTTATTTGTAAACACGATTCATTCCTGGGGTTCAGACATGGGCCCAGGGCGGTGATCAATGAAGATTCACTGATCGTGTACCTGTTTTCAAAAGATGAATATGTATTCCAGTATGAAAGGGATCTGTGCCTGTCGATAGAAGCAGATACCCGGAAAATTCCTACACTCAGTTACAACAGACAGTTGAGCGATCTGAAGAAATCAGTGCTGGAAATAACATTTTCAACACCAGCGGATGCGCCCAATGACCTTGCATTTATTGGTACAGTGCTCATCGGGCAGCTGCTTGGGTTTTACCGCTCCCTATCCCTGGGCTTGCGTCCTGATACGCCTTCTGTGTCAGGGTCTATCAGCCGCGTGGTACAGGGTGTGACGATCTATACCGGCCTGGTGCCTTCATGAGGGCGGCCTGTAAAATGAATAACAGTTTATATTTCAATACACGCATTTTCTGCATTATATGAACAATAAAAAGGTACTGGTAACCGGAGAACTGAATGTCGATATACTGTTCAATGAGATCAGCTCATTTCCTGTCATCGGGCAGGAGATCCTGGCAGATAAGATGACGTTGGCACTGGGGAGTTCTTCCGCCATTTTTGCCGCCAATCTTTCCTCATTGGGAACAGTCACCTCCTTTTGCGGTATGGTTGGGAAAGATCTCTTTGGTGATTTTATCTTGTCTGAACTGCACAGGAAGCAGGTGGATACCAGTTTGATCAGCTCTTCAGAAAAATACCAGACGGGTGTAACAGTGGTATTAAACTACTTACAGGATCGTGCAAATGTTACGCATTGCGGGGCTATGGAACACCTGGTGGTGGATAACATTCCTTTCGACAGGTTTCCTGACTTTTCGCATCTGCATCTGTCGTCTTATTTTCTGCAAAAAGGATTGCAAAAAGATATAGTGCGGCTGTTCAAAACAGCCCGGGATAAAGGATTATCTACTTCTCTTGATATACAATGGGACCCTGCGAATGAATGGCATTTTCCTTACCAGGAATGTTTGCCTTACGTCGATTTTTTTATGCCGAATGAAGCGGAGATTCTGGCATTAACCCATACAGAGCAATTAGATGGTGCTTTCCAGGTATTGGATGCTTTTGCCAATACCATTATTGTGAAAAGAGGTATTTCCGGCGCAACGGCCTATCATAAAGGAGAAAGCCTGCATGCCGCGCCTTATCTGCATGATCACTTTGTAGATGCCATCGGGGCTGGCGATAGCTTCAACGCAGGATTTATCAACAGTCATCTGCAAGGTAAACCACTATACGATAATCTTTTGGCCGGTAACCTGGCAGGTGCTATCAGCACTACCGCTGCCGGCGGAACAGGTGCGTTTGCTGATTTTCCATCTTACCGGGAAAAAGCAAACAGGATGTTGAATGTAAAAATTTGAAAAATATGAAGTTGAAAGAAAAAATGCAGTGGCTTACTTCGCGTAATACAGGCATACTGGCTACCAATTTTTATAACCTGGAAACACTCCACGGTGAACTCAAAGCAGCAAGAGAACTTGGACAACCTTTGATCCTGCAACTAACCAGCAGCTCAATAGATTACATGGGACTGGGCACGGCTGTGAATGCAGTAAGATCCGGCCTGGAAGAATATGGCGTGGAAGGCTGGCTGCACCTGGATCATGGCGGCTCCGTAGAAATTGTACAGGCTTGCCTGGATGCAGGATTTGATTCTGTGATGATTGATGGGAGTGAATTGCCATTTGAAGAAAATATCAGGATAACCAAAGAAGTGGTAAAACGCGCGGCGTCTTATCATGCCAATGTGGAAGCGGAACTGGGCTATGTCGCAAAGTTAGGTCAGTCGGTAACACATACTGGTTTTACACAGGTAGCGGAAGCCAAAACGTTCGTAGAGGAAACCGGCGTAGATGCGTTGGCGGTAGCTATCGGTACTTCTCACGGATTTTATAAAGAAGAACCGGCATTACAGTTTGATCTGCTGGCAGATATCCATGCGCATATTGATGCGGTGCTGGTGCTGCACGGTAGTTCCGGTGTTCCCGAAGTACAGTTGCGGAAGGCTATTTCACTGGGTATCTGCAAAGTAAACCTGGCTACTGAAATCAAGAATATTTTTATGAAAACATTACAGACTATTCTTCGTGATACGCAGGAAATAGACCTGAGAAAAGTTTTCCCGCAAGCCACTGAAAGTGTTACGCTTCTTGTAAAGGAGAAACTGCTGGTTATGCAGAACAATTAATCCATACCTGTTTTTCAGGTGATCTTCCTTTCACCATCTTCCCGGCAAATCTCCGCGTTCATCATCTCTGTAATCCGTAATTATTTATCATGCTTACAACTTCTGTCCATAAAATCATTTTCGTGCTTCCGTTCCTGTTAGTGCTTACTACCGCAAGGGCCCAGCATGTTACAGCAAAGGAAGAAATGGAGGTGATGACCACCTATCCTTATTCAGATCCTAATCCTATTCCTGTATTGGGTATCAATAAAAAGGTGGCACCTTTCTATCCCTATTTTTTATTTGATGGGTATACCGATAAAGGGGTTAAAAAGAAATGGAAAGTAGTGAAACTGGAAAACGATTTTATAGAAGTGACCGTTTTGCCGGAGGTGGGTGGGAAAGTAATGGGCGCCATTGAAAAAGCCACAGGCAACGAGTTTGTGTATCTTAATCATGTCATGAAATTCAGGGCCATCGGTATCCGTGGTCCCTGGACCAGTGGTGGTATTGAACACAATTTTGGACTTGATCTCGGACATGCGCCCTGGGCAGCTTCTCCCGTAGATTATCTGATCAAAAATAATGAAGATGGAAGTGTGAGCTGCATAGTAGGAGGGCTGGACCTGGCTTCACGTACGGAATGGCGGATGGATATCCGCCTGGCAAAAGACAAAGCTTACTTTGAAACACGGGGCATGTGGTATAATCCTGGTCCCTTACATCATGCGCATTTGTCATGGGAAAACGCGGCTTTCAAAGGAACCAATGATTTACAATTCTATTTCCCCGGAAATTTTCATATCGGGCATGACGGGCTCGCATCGCCCTGGCCGATAGATAATTCAGGACGCAATTTATCTTTGTACAAAGAGAATAATTTTGGTGACAGTAAATCCTACCACGTAGTAGGTGATTACCGCAACTGGTTTGGTGGGTACTGGCATAATAAAGAAGCGGGCTTCGGGCACTGGGCGCCCTATAGCGATGCACCCGGCAAGAAGCTGTGGATCTGGTCACTGGCAAGAGAGGGCGCCATCTGGGAAGATCTTTTAACAGATGCCGATGGGCAATATATTGAGGCGCAATCGGGCGTAAAACTAAACCAGGCGGGTGAACGAAGCGGGGCTCACAGCCCGTTCGTACAGCTTTCCCTTCGGCCCCTCTATGCCGAAACAAAAAAAGAGTATTGGTTTCCCGTTGGAAAGATTGGCGGAATGGTAGATGCCACCGCTCACGGTACACTCAATGTAACGCCGCAAGGCGATAGTTTAAAGGTGGCGGTATGTCCGAATGAAAATATGCAGGATAGCCTTGTAGTCAGGAATGGCGCAACCATTATTTATACGACATACCTGCAATTGCAACCGCTGCAAATATTTGAGAAAACGATTCCATTGCCCGCAGGGAGTGCACAAACGATCCGGGTAAGCGTAGGCGGGAATAAGTTATTGTATGCTTCAGATAAAAAGGAAAATGAGGTGAACAGACCCGTTATTACAACGGATAATGACTACAACAACCATTCTGCACAACGTTACTTCCGGATGGCGGAAGATGAAAATGCGATGCGTAACTATGATCAGGCTTTTACTTACTACAAGGAATGCCTGGCAATAGAACCTGCGCATAATGAAGCCTTATCCCGCGTAGCGGAATATTATTACCGGAGCGGCCAATATGAACAGGGAATAAGTTATGCCCGGAAGGTGCTGGAATATAATACCTACGATGGTGCCGCCAATTTCATTTACGGCAACCTGGTTCAACGGACCGGGAAACTGACGGAAGCGGAAGAGGCTTTCAGTATGGCCGCATGGACCATGGAATACCGCTCGGCAGCCTATACGGCGCTGGCAGGCATCAACATGCAAAAACACCACTTTGATATAGCAGCGGATAATGCTGGCCGGGCGCTGGACTATAACAGGAACAACCTGTTGGCTTACCAATATCTAATCACCGCTTACAGGAAATTGTCGTCTCCGGAACGGGCGGATAGTATAGCCAACGTGCTGTTGGAAATAGATCCGCTGAATAAGTATGCCCGTTTCGAACAATACTTTTTACACCCGGTGCCTGAAAAATTAACCGCTATCAGATCTGTTATCACCAACGAGCTGCCGTTTGAAACTTATCTCGAACTGGCTATTACTTATGCGAATGAAGGCATGACGGATGAAGCCATCAGGGTGTTGGAACTATCACCTGCTTACCCTACGGTTTATTACTGGCTGGCTTATCTTAAAAAGGATTGCTGCCCGGATGAAAGCCAGGGTTATCTCAGGAAAGCAGTGGCGATATCGCCGGCATTTGTTTTCCCTTTCAGGCTGGAAAGTATTCCGGTACTCACCTGGGCAGCAAACACGCTGCCTTCCTGGAAAACGGACTATTACCTCGGATTGGTTTACTGGAATAATCTGCGTCGTGATCAGGCTGCAGTATTATTTGAAAAGTGCGGGGATACACCGGATTTCGCGCCGTTGTATCTCGTCCGCAGCGCCTTGTTTCAGCGCGACAGTACCAAAAGCGCCGCTATAAAAAAAGACCTGGAGCATGCCGTTTCGCTTGCACCGGAAGAGTGGCGGACCTGGCATTACTATGGTGATTACCTGCAACGCGCATCGCTCTCTGAACAACATCTGACTGTATCGGAAAAAGCATGGCGTAAGTTTAAAACCAATCCGGTAATTGCCATGGATTATGCGAAAGCGTTGCTGGACATGGAGCGACCGGAAGATTGCCTCAAGGTATTAGCAAATGTGCTGATCCTCCCGCAGGAAGGCGCACAGGAAGGACACGAAATTTATGAGCTGGCAAATATCTCCCTGGCTTTGAAAATGATAGAACAAGGGAAATACCGGCAGGCTTTAACGTATTTAAATAAATCAAGGGAGTGGCCCGAACGCCTGGGCACTGGTAAGCCTTATGATCCGGACAACCGTGTGCAGGATTTTATCGCAGCTTATTGTGAAAGGAAGCTGAACAACCAGCATAACGAAAATGATTATTATAAACAGATAACGAACTACTCCCTTTCCCCTGAAAGCTGGAACCATCCAACGAATCCGGCCAATAATTATATCTCTGCGCTGGTACTCAAAAAGCAGGGAAAGGAAACAGAACTGAGGGATCTGGTAACAAACTGGAAAGAGAAACAGGACTCATTAAGCAACTGGAATATTATGGAAGGATCGGCTTCACCCGAATTTAAATGGGTGATGGCCAGGTATAAGAATGAAAATGACAGCGCCACAATATTGGAAAAGGAGTTGCTGTCGGCAGGTGTGGGAAAACGACGGTTCAAAATGCTCATAAGGGCATTGAAAGATACATCGAGGTAATCTATTGCTATCCACTAATATCATCCTGATGAAAAATATTGTTCTTTTTTTATTCCTTTTATTATGCGGGCAAAACGTAGCAGCACAGCAGATAATCGGATCTTTTGAAAATATTGCCGACCTGAAAAATATAGCCGCTACCAATGGTACGGTCATCAGCAGGTCAACGGATTTTCCGGCAGTAGGCGCCTGGTCATTAAAAACAGTTTTTCCTGCAAAAGGCGGAACAGTGTATTTAAATAACCTGGAGGCTACCCGGTGGAATCGCGCTATTGCTTCCGATAATATCTTTGCAAATGCCCTGCTGCTCTTTATCTGGGCTACAAATGCTACGGAGATCAATGTGCTGGTAAAAGACTCGTTGGATCATACTGCTGCTTTGAAATATGCACTGAAACCCGGTGTAAATCATATCCAGGTACCCTTTGCTGCTTTAAATAAAATAGACCTTGAACAGGTGAAAGCTATCGGTATCCAGGGTAACAGTCCTGCTTTATTTTACCTGGATTATATAGCATTGGATGAATACCAGCCGGTGCTGGAACAAGGTGGGCGCTGGGATGTACCTTATTCTGCCGGTGTGCAGACAAAACATATTCCCTGGGGCGTACCATTGGCAGGAGGGAAGATAAAGACATACGCCATTTCACCTGTTTTTGATGGCCGTGGTATTATTGAATTGTCGGAGCGGCTTGACCTGGATTATAAAGTAACCACACTTGGCAGAAATCCGGGAATAAACCGTTGGGGATTCGGTGATTTTTATAATCGCCGTAATCCAATGGGGGATGATGGTACACATCCTAATAGTCTTGTCTTCAACTATATTGCAGCTGATTTACTTTATGGGCCGGAGGTAGACCTGATCATCTGGCCAGGACTTTTCCCCTGGGAAAGTTATCCGCTGCAAATACGGAATGCCATCCTGAAAAGAGTCGCCAATGGAACCGGCTTGTTGCTGATCTATCCAGCCAGTCATACTACTGCTGCCGGTCAATGGCCGGTATCTCCGCTTCATCCCACTGATACGGGGATCTTTAGAAAAATGAATGGGATGGAGCATAATAAGAAAGCGTTCCTGCCTTACCTGGATGCAACAAAGTGGGTGACCGCAAGCCCTCATTTTATTACCAGGGGCGTGGCGCTGGAAGCCTTTCCTATGGGGCATATGGGCGTGGTGCCTACGCAAGGGAAGAAAGAGGATGTTTTGCTCCGCACCGCTAAAGGCAATCCCGTACTGGCGGTTGGTACTTATGGGAAAGGTCGCGTAGTGGCCATGTCTTATGCAGAAAGAGGATTGATACCCATGATGGACAACCCCTGGGAAACCGGTGCCCAGGTCGGTTATTGGGACTATATGTGGTCGCTGGTAGCGCGTGCTGCTGTATGGGTGGCTAAAAGAGAACCGGCAACTTTTATAAAAAATGTAACACATCACACGAATAACCTTACTGTACAACTGCATGGGGTAGCTGCGCAAGAAGCATTAACCATGCAGGTTGTAGACGCCTTTGGTAAAACAGAACAGGATACCACCTTTTTCATAACCGCAGGTCAGGAAAAACTGGAACTGCCCTTCAGCAAATATCTCGCAGGTGGAAGACACATGGCCAATCTTCAGTTGAAGAGCGGTCAGTCGGTACATGACTGGTATACGATTGCTTTTACCACCAGCCAGGTAGCGGTGATAGACAGTATACACACAGAGCGGTCGGAAATACCCACCGGAGAAGAAGTAACGGCCACGGCTACACTCCACGCTGCCCAAGCCGTTTCAGGTACGCTGCAGGCCAGCCTGTTTGATAATTACGGCCGCCTGGTCGATAAAAAAGATTATCCCGTTACGTTGAATGGAAAAAGTAAAGTCAGCATCCGTTTTCAATCCGGCAATGTATTAACACCCCTGGGCAAAATTGATCTCGTTTTACAGGTGGATGGTAAAGAAATAGATCATAAAGAAAAAGAACTGTTCTTTTTACATCCCCGGAAATGGGATGATTATGATGTAACCATGTATCATTTTGGTCCAAATCCCGTACCCGGTACCTGGGCGGCCATCGACAACCAGTTAAAACAGGTACATGTAACCACTTTAGCCGCTTATACATTAGAGAATAGTAAACACGCCAATTATAAAGTGCAGGCGCAAACCAGGATCAAAGGAGTGGAGTCGCCTGACAATGGCCCGGACCTGGAATATTATGAAGCCATGAAAAAGAAGTACCTGGCCACACATGATAAAAAGGTACTGGTCCGGAAATATGGATTGAATGATTCGGTATACCTGCACTCAGTAAAAAATGATCTGAAAAGAATGGTCAGTGAATGGAAAAAGTTCTCTCCTTCCGCCTATTATATTTACGAAGAACCTTCCATCACCAGGTATGATGATGCCCTGGACCTTGACTTTTCAGACATTACATTGAAAGCGATGCGTACCTGGCTAAAAGCGCAATATGGCACGCTGCCGGCGCTTAACCAGCAATGGGGCACCGCTTTCAATACCTGGGATAGCGTAGTGCCGGATGATTCGCGGGAGGCCCGGCAAAGAGGGAACACTTCTTCCTGGGCTGACCACCGCTCTTTTATGGAGAAAACATGGGCAGGACAATTCAAATACGTACAGGAGGCATTAAATGAATTTGATCCCGGCGGACTGGTACAACTTTCCGGTACACAGGCTTCCGGCGCACACAATGGATATGATTACAGCCAGATAGATAAGTATGTAGGACAGATGAATCCATACGATATCGGTAACCAGCTTGAATACCACCGCAATTTTAATCCGGATGTAAAAGTATCAGGACAGGGTGGATACGGCGCGATGGGTAAAGGCGTGCTGTATGATTTCTACCGCCACATCTTTGTCAACGAAACTGCCGGCGCCTACATCTTCTGGCAGCAATCCGTATTGAACCCTGATCTGACCGTATGCAAAAGCGGGCTTTATTTAAAAGACGCTTTGTATGAAATGCGTCAACGGGGTATAGGTAGACTAATCAGCAATTATAAACCGGAAAACGAGAATAAAATAGCGATTCACTATTCCTATCCCAGCATACATGGTGCATGGATTGCAGATGGCGAAATTTCAACAGGCCATGTTACAAAGGAGCGCAGTAAAACACTGGCGCAGTTCAGGAATAACCTGGATGGCTGGGTGAAAGTATTGCATGATGCAGGAATCGGTTTTGATTTTATGGCTTATAGCGGCATCGAAAATAATGACCTCATTACAAAAGGGTACAAAGTACTGGTATTGCCCATGAGCATAGCATTGAGCGATAAGGAAGCAGAGCAGATAACCGCATTCGTACGGCAGGGAGGCACCGTAATAACGGATGCTTTAGCCGGTGTGATGGACGGACATACCCGTTACCGGGAACACCAGGCACTGGCAGATGTATTTGGTATTGCTCCACAGGCGTATTCCCGGAAAGATCTCATCACACCCGCTTACGATGACAAATTAGTAGTAAAGGGCGCCAGTTCCCTGAGCCAGGAAAAAGAAAGACCCCAATTACTGAGTCATCATTATGGAGATGGAAAGGCTTTTTTACTGAACTACTACCTGGATAAATATCCCGAAGAAAAGCTTAAAAAGAATAATGAAAATTCTCTTGCGAAAATAAGACAGGTACTGACAGCCGCAGGTATCACTTCTTCCATAGAAATTACGGCATCAACAGGAAATGCAACCAGTGGTATCACTAAATATTCCTTTGCTGAAAACAGTGGGTCGGGGAAATTATTGGGATTACTTCCGGAAGAAAGTATAACCGATACCAATATTGTAATACATTTAAAAGAACGTGTTCATCTGTATGATATCAGGAATGATCATTACCTGGGAGAGGGAAGTAGCTTTCCATTAAGCGTTACACCAGGCGTGCCGGTATTATTGGGTCTGTTAAAAGATAAAGTGGATGGTATTACGGTACAGGCGCCGGCTGAGGTAAAACCCGGAGAACAGGTAAGTTGCAGGTTGCAATGCTCCGGCAATAACAAAATGTTGTTACACTCGGTGGCTGTAGTAAAAGTGTATAATCCGGTGGGAGAATTAATGGATATCTATTCCGGTAATTGTAATATAGATGGAAATAATGGGGTGTTCAGTTTTACCACCGCATTGAATGATGTTAGGGGAGAATGGACCGTGAAAGTAAAAGAAGTGATCAGCGGCGTGGTCACGGAGGCAAAAATAAAAGTTCAGTAATTGTTGAAAAAGTAAAATCAAAAAAATGGAACGAATACACACGCGGTTTTTTATACAGTTATTATTTGTCTGCCTCATGATGGCAGGAATCGGGTGCGGGGATGTAAATACAACACATCATCCCACAGCAGGTGAACGGGCGCTTGCCTCCTTGTTACCTGTGCCGCAACAGGCGAAGTTTTCAGCCGATACATTTTTACTGGATGATAACTGGCATGTTGAAGCAACAGCCAACGGGGAAGATCGTCCGGCCTTTGAAAGTTTGATGGAAGGATTGGGTGAAAAGAAGATGCACTTAAAGTCATTGCCTGCCGGCGATGCGGCGAGTGCGTCACCCGTTATCAGGCTGGTAGTGAAGGCCGGATCGGTACCCATACAACCCACCGTTGATACCAGCCGCACTTCGCTGGAAAAGCAAGCCTACCAGTTAACATTGGATGCTGCCGGCATTACGGTGACAGCCAACGCATCACAAGGGCTGTACTATGGCGTGCAAACGCTGTTACAATTAATAAATGCATCCGGAGAGAAAGTATGGCTACCAAAAGGTGAAATAACTGATTGGCCCGAACTGAATGTGAGAATGATATACTGGGATGATGCACATCATCTTGAAAAGATGGATGCTTTAAAACGGATCATCCGGCAGGCAGCCTTTTACAAGATCAATGCGTTTGCCATCAAGCTGGAAGGTCACTTTATGTTTAAAAGCGCCCCGGCATTGGTAGAACCCTACGCTTTATCAGCGGAGGAATACCAGGAACTAACCGATTATGCAAAAGCGCATTATGTAGACGTGGTACCTTACCTGGATGCACCGGCGCACGTAGCTTTCATCTTAAAGCATCCGGAATATGCCGGTCTGCGGTTGTATCCCGATAATAACTATCAATTCTCCGTTACCAATCCGGGCACGGAAAAGTTGTTGAAAGGCATGTTCGGCGATTTGATGGACGCTAACAAAGGCGGCAAAATGGTATTGTTTTCTACAGACGAAGCATATTACACCGGCAAGGGTGGTGATGAAATTGCCGCCGCAAAAAAACTGGGCAGTAATGGCCGTTTGTTGGCAAAGTTTATTTCAACGATAGGAGATTGGTTACATGAACAGGGAAGAACCGTGATGTTCTGGGGCGAATTTCCGATAGCGCCGGAAGATATTCCCGCGGTGCCTGCACATATGGTAAACGGCGTATACAGTAAAGAGGTGGCTGCACTTTATCAAAAACAAGGGTTGCGTCAGTTTATTTACACGGCTACGCAGGGTGCGGAACCTATTTTCCCAAATTACTATCCGTCACATACAAAAGACACCGTGATGGAAGATGGTAGCGACAGATCCTCCAACCGCGTAGGCGCCATGCTGAAAGAAATTACGACCGCTATTAATGATAAGCAATCCACGTTTATGGGCGTTGTAATAGCTGGTTGGGCGGATGCCGGTTTGCATCCGGAAACCTTCTGGCTGGGGTATGCTACCGGCACAGCAGCCGGTTGGAACTATCACGGCGCTACTGCAGCTGATCTGACTTCCCGTTTTTATAATTCCTTTTACGGTACTTCAGCGGTTGATATAGACACGATCTACAGGCTATTGAGTACACAGGCTGAGTTCTTTGATCAGAGCTGGAATTGGGGCCCTTCTCAACTAAGAAAACCAATCCTGGGTAATTCCTATGGAATACTGGACACCGCCAAACCAGCCTTCGACCAGTTTCTGCCCATGCTGCCTGTACCTGCTGCCAACAGTTTGAAACCTGCTTTTGACTGGGATACAGCGAATGAACAGCGTTTGAAACTGGCCACAAAGTTTTTGAAAGAGAATAATGAATTGCAGGATTTGCTGCAACGCAATAAAGAACTACAGGTGCGGCACCCCTACAACCTGGAAGTATTAACAAGTGTAGCAGCACTATGCAGACAAAACCTGGAAATGCTGTTACAGTTACAACAGATCAACGGTTTACTGAAAACCGCTGCGGTAAATGCTATCGGAGATGCAACAACTGCTGTAGCAATGATCGACTCCGCATTGAATGTGGCTGCCGCAATAAAAACACAGCGGGATGAAATGCTGTCTTCCCTCGCAGCGGTTTGGCATAAAGACTGGCAACCGTTAGTGAAAGAAGCTAATGGCCGTACTTTGTTGTTGGCTGTAGATGATATAAAGGACCACCAGCCTGGCCGCACCATTGATTTGAGTTACCTGATCTACCGGCAGCTGCATTATCCTTTAGGGAAATGGGCCGGGGAGGTGAGTAAGGTAAGGAATGCCTATGCCGTTAAAAATAAATTACCTGTAAGACAAGAAAGTTTACAGTGGGAAACGTATTAGTAGCAACTTGTAATAGCTGCTACCATACTATGTTCTATCAGGTTAGGTAGTAGCTGTTACCTTACTGCAAAAAAATAAATTTATCAATCAGGACCGGCCCCAAAAGTCCTGATTGATAATTTACCCTATAATTAAGCCAATTTTATCCTGCCCCTTATCCCATTTTAGTGCTTAATTTGACATTGCCTTTCACTATTGATCAGGCCACGTCTATGAATTATAAATTTGTTTTCACCTGTTTCGCCTTTTTTTTCATAACAGGCCTACAGGCCCAGCAAGCTACTTTAACGATTAAAGTGATCACACCGCCAAAAACACCTCCGCAGGATACCTTGCTGGTGATTGGCGACAAACCGGTATGGGGTAACTGGATCTATCCACGGAGTGCGCGTATGGTTAAATTAAACGACAGCACCTGGACACAGGAAAACCATTTCGCGGTGAATACCCCCGTAAGTTTCAAAATCACCAGGGGATCTTATTACAAAGAAGCATTGTATAACAACAACGGGCAAATCCCTGCTGCTACCTCGTTTAACCTGGTGAGGGATACTACGGTTGTGATCAGACCCAGCAACTGGAATGATCTTTACCAGAGAAGTATCACCGGAATAGTAAGATATCATCATCATTTCAGCAGCCCTTTATTAAAAAATACCCGCGATGTAGTGGTTTGGCTTCCGCCATCCTATTTTACTTCGCCGCAAAAAAGGTATCCGGTGCTGTATGCACACGATGGACAAAACATTTTTGATCATACAGGTGGTGGCGCCGGCGATGAATGGCATATGGACGAAGTAGCCGACAGTCTTATCAGGAGCGGCAGTACCGAAGAATTTATCATCGTGGGGATGGCCAATACAAAAGATCGTTGGGTGGAATATTCAGGTACACCGGAAGGCTATAACTATGTAACATTTATTGCCACCGAGCTGAAACCTTTTATTGATAACCATTACCGGACAAAAAAGGATAAAGCCAATACCGCTGCTATCGGTTCATCTATGGGTGGGCTGATCTCTTTCTACATGGTATGGTGGTATCCGGAAGTATTTTCAAAAGCAGCCTGTCTTTCCAGTGGTTTCTATTTTGATGACGGCCATATTTTAAACAAGGCGGATACCTCCACGGCACGGTTGAATGGCAGTAAAATTTACCTCGATTGTGGTGGCCAGGACCTCGATAAAGATTTTTTACCGGATAATGAACATATGCACCAGGTATTGTTAAGGAATAAGTCGATAAAGCTGCAATACGAGTACTTCCCAGCCGATAAACACAATGAGTTTGCCTGGGCAAACCGGCTTTATATGCCACTTACATTCTTGTTCGGAAAAAGTAAATAAATAACTAAATAATCAAATAAACAGGATGCCGATTAATTGTAAAGCCGCAGTAACCAATGGCAAGGGTGATTTTTTTATCGATGAGATACAGGTAGCTGATCCCGGACCGGATGAAGTGCTGGTACAGGTGAAGGCTGCAGGATTATGCCACACTGATTACGACTCGCTGAGCTGGAACAAAACCATGATCATCGGGCATGAAGGCGCGGGTGTTATTGTGAAAACTGGCGCACAGGTAACGGGGTTACAGGTGGGTGATAAAGTAATGTTGAACTGGGCAATGCCTTGCGGACATTGTTTCCAGTGTGAAGAAGGCAATCAGCATATTTGTGAGAATAATTCGCCCGTTACAGGAGGACAGCATGGACCCAATGGCGGTCATGCGCATGCGATGGGCAGTACTTTGAAGGGGATACCTGTGGAACGCTCCTTTAACCTGGGTACGCTGGCAGAATACACGCTGGTAAAAGCCGCTGCCGTGGTATTAAATGCCTCGGATAAAATGTCGTTTGAAGCGGCCAGTATCATCGGTTGCGGTGTGATGACCGGTTACGGTTCTGTGATCAATGCGGCCAAAGTGAAGCCAGGCAGCAGCGTGGTGGTATTGGGCACCGGTGGCGTTGGACTCAGCGTGATCCAGGGGGCAAAAGTGGCCGGTGCCGGAAAGATCATCGCTATTGATATTAATCCCCGTCGCCTGGAAATGGCAGCAGCTTTTGGCGCTACCGATATTATACTGGCTGATAAGGCTGATACGGGGCTTTTACAGGCCGCTGCTAAGGTGAAGGCGTTAACGGCTAACCGTGGAGCTGATTATGCCTTTGAATGCACTGCTATTCCCCAGTTAGGCGCCGCGCCGCTGGCAATGGTACGCAATGCCGGAACTGCCGTGCAGGTAAGTGGTATAGAACAGGAAATACCATTTGATATGAACCTCTTTGAGTGGGATAAAATATATATCAACCCATTGTATGGTAAATGTAAACCCCAGACCGATTTTCCGGCCATTACTGCATTATACAACGAAGGGCGCTTCCTGCTGGAAGAAATGATCACACGCCGGTATGCACTCCAGGATTTAAAACAGGCTTTTGATGATATGTTACAGGGCAGAAATGCAAAAGGTGTCATCATTTTTTAATAGCAACAATAGTATATGTCAAAATTCAGAACGGTAGAAATATCCAACCCGGCTTTCGAACAACAGCATCTTCGGTTTCTCACGGTAAAAACAGCCTCGCTTAAAGGGCGGGGTGATATCTGTATTTTTGTTCCTCCCGGCATCACAGATCTTTCAGATCTGCCGGTTTGTATTTTATTGCATGGGGTGTATGGAAGTGCCTGGAGCTGGGCTTTCTGCGCAGGTATACACCTGCGGGCCAAAGAAATGATGGAAAGAAAAGAGATAAAGCCAATGCTGATTGCGATGCCATCAGACGGCCTTTGGGGCGATGGTTCTGCTTATCTTCCACATCATCAGCTCGATTTTGAAAAATGGATTGCCACAGACGTGCCGGAAGTATTAATTGAATCCTTCCCACAAGTATCAGAAAAATCCCCATTTTTTATTGCGGGCTTGTCAATGGGCGGATTTGGCGCATTGCGCATCGGCGCAAAATATAATGAACGGTTTAAAGCGATGGCCGGGCATTCTTCCATAACAATGCTGGAACAAATGAAACTGTTTGTAGAAGAGGACCTGCAAGGCTATACACAAAATGATCCGACCAGTGAAAACGTATTGGATACCATGCTAAAATACAAGGACAGGTTACCGCCTTTTCGTTTTGATTGCGGTAATACGGATTTATTGATCGCTGATAACCGGCTGTTGCATCAACAGCTCCAGGAAAACAACATTCCTCATCTGTATGAAGAATTTGAAGGGGGGCACGAATGGCCTTACTGGGAAAAGCATGTCATCCGTACCTTGCAGTTTTTTGATGCACAAATGGTGTAATCAGTCGTCGTGTATATTGTCCATGAATTTTTTGCGGTAATGCAGCGGACTTAACTGCATTTTTGACCGGAACATTTTATAAAAATGAGAAACATCGCCAAAGCCACTGTCGAATGAGATTTCCGATATGGATTTATCGGTTTGTATCAATTGCTGCGTAGCGTAATTGAGGCGATAATGAATAACCGTTTCCATAAAGGTCTTACGGGTTATCTTCTTAAAATATTTACAAAAGGCGCTGGGTGTCATATGTGCAATCGCAGCTACTTTTTCCAGGGATACCTGTTCCCTGAAATGCTCTACGAGATATGCATATACGGCATTGATCCTTTCCTGTTCAGATGTAGAGCGTTCTGCAATGGTACTTTGCGTATCCAGCAGGTGGTAATCAGTAGTAACAGCAAGACTTTGCAGGATATCCATCAAGCCGATAAATATCCTGAAATTATTGGGCTGTTCCGCCAGTTTAAGTAGTTGCTGTTGTATTAATTGTTGTGTTTTACTACTAAAGCTTATTCCGCAGCTGCTGTTTTGCAGGAGATTTTTGATATTAACAAATTCTGCTTTATCAAAAAATCCTTCTCCCATAAAATCATTGGTAAACTGTACAACAATGGCGCTGCCTACCTGCTGTTTGTGGGTGTCCTGGTTAAGTTTCCAGCAATGAGGAAGCTTGGGGCCCAATAAAATAAGATCCCCTTCTTCATAATCGGTCATATGGTTACCGATAAAGCGTTTGCCTTTGCCTTCTAAAATAGTAGTGAGTTCATATTCTGTATGAAAATGATAAGGTGCATCAAAGGCCGATTTATTAAATCTCCGCAGTAAAAAAGATTGTCCGTTTGTCGGATTCAGTACTTCACAAGACGCTTTTAGCATATCTATTTTATTCTGATTTTATTCTAAAAGTATCGATTTTATTTCAAAGATGCCAAAATACACCATGTTTATTCCAATTTATTCATTCTGAAGGTTACAAATGAAACATACATTTGAGTTAAGCGAAAACAACAATACAACGCGGGATAAACACTAACTGGATGAAGATAAATAATTCCACGATACAACTAAAGGCATGCATTTTTGATCTGGATGGTGTATTAGTTGATACTGCTATATATCATTATAAAGCATGGAAAAAAATGGCCAACCAGCTTGGCTTCGATTTTACGGAAAAACAGAATGAATCCTTAAAAGGCATCAGTCGCGACGAATCTTTGAAATTGATACTGGAATGGGGCGGACTTTCAATACCACCGCATACGATGGCGGAACTGGCGGAACAAAAAAACAACTGGTACACCGCTATGATCAGTACCATGACGCCGCAGGAGGTGTTGCCGGGTGCAATAGCCTTGCTTACCGCAGTACGCGAAAACGGCATAAAAACAGCTTTGGGTTCAGTCAGTAAAAATGCAGGGCTGATATTAGAACATACAGGACTCGCCCGTTTTTTTGATGCAATCGTAGACGGCAATATGGGATTGACATCCAAACCCGATCCGGCAGTTTTTTTAAAAGGCGCGGAGTTATTACAGGAAGCACCGGTTAATTGCCTGGTATTTGAAGATGCGGTGGCTGGGGTGAAAGCGGCACTGACAGCAGGAATGAAGGTAATAGGGGTAGGAGAGGAAGCGGTACTGAAAGATGCGGACCTGGTGGTAAAAGATCTTTCAGAAATAACCCTGGAAGAGATTAGGAATCATTACCATATTATAGCTGCAGACAGTTTGTCATGATGCCCGCCGGTATTTTATATTTGATTAAATGAATAAAACCACATATAATGAATAACAATACAACCACGTTACCGGATCTGAACAATTTTATTAACATTTCAGATGATCAAACCCAGCAATTTTCCAGGGACGGACACATTTTTATTCCTGGAATACTTAGTAAGGAGGAAGTAGCAGCCTACCGCGATGTAATTGTTGAAGCAGCGGATAAGTATAACAGCGAAACCAGGAAACTAGCTGACCGTGATACTTATGGTAAAGCGTTTTTGCAGATCATGAATCTCTGGCGCAACGACGAACGGGTGAAAAAATTCATATTGGCCAAACGTTTTGGTAAAATAGCCGCAGATCTTTTAGGCGTTAAAAATGTTCGTATTTATCACGATCAGGCACTGTTCAAGGAACCGGGCGGTGGTCCTACTCCCTGGCACCAGGATCAGAACTACTGGCCGTTGGATACCAACAAAACAATTACCATGTGGATGCCGTTGGTAGATTTAGCGGATGCAGATATGGGCATGCTCACTTTTGCCTCCGGCTCTCAGATAAAAGGTAATGTGTTTGATCATGTTATTTCTGATGAATCAGAAGATGCTTTTGATAATTATGTAAAAGATAATGGTTTTGCTATTTCAAGGCCATCATCCATGAAAGCAGGTGATGCTACCTGGCATCATGGATACACCATTCACAATGCACCGGGCAATACATCACAAACAAGGCGCGAAGTGATTACGATTATTTATTATGCAGACGGCGCTACTATCAGTCAGCCGAAGCATAAATGGCAGGAAAATGATCTGGAGAAATGGTTGTTGGGAAAGGCTGTCGGTACGCTGGCAGATTCGGAACTGAATCCGACCATATTATAATAGCTTTCAGGAACCAACCGTCATTATCCCTTGAATATTGATAGACACAGTTTATAGAAATCAATCGTGGCGCCGGCGATCACCAATAGCCGGCGTCACCTGATTGCCTACCGACCATATCTGTATGTTAAGCTGAAGGAACAGACAGTATAACCAACTTAAACGCAGGAAACGTTATGAAAAAAAACTACCACAGGAAGTATGGATTGCTATGCATGTTTATGCTGTCCGTACTGATAGCATCTGCTCAAACCGGGCGTATCAGCGGCCGTGCTTTTGGAGAGGAACAACAGAGTTTACCTGGTGTCACCATTTTATTGGAAGGCACTAATCTGGGCGCTTCTTCCGGCTCAAACGGCGAGTTTACCATCAACGGTATAAAACCCGGTACCTATACTGTCAGGGCACAGTATATTGGTTATGTCACACAAAGTACAGCGATTACAGTAAAGGAAGGAGACAATCATCTTGATTTCAACTTAGAAAATGAAGCCTCCGCTTTAAATGAAGTGGTGGTAATTGGCTATGGTACCCAACGGAAAAAAGACCTGACAGGGGCCATTGCTACCGTTACCGCAGCCGATTTTAATCCAGGCTCTATTACTTCACCGCAGCAGTTAATATCCGGTAAAGTAGCTGGTGTGCAGGTCATTTCAAGTGGCGGCGCACCCGGCGCAGGTAGTACCATCCGTATCAGGGCCGGTGCTTCCCTGAATTCCAGTAACGATCCGCTGATCGTGATTGATGGGGTACCGTTAGATAACAAAGGTGTCGCCGGTTTAAGCAACCCGCTAAGTGTTGTTAATCCAAATGACATCGAATCTTTCAGTATTCTAAAAGATGCTTCCGCAGCCGCCATCTATGGCAGCAGGGCCTCTAATGGGGTGATCATCATCACCACCAAAAAAGGTCTGGCTGGTGGCAAATTGAAAGTAAATATTAATTCATTACAGTCTGTATCGCAGAAAACCGGTATACTGGATGTACTGTCAGCCGATCAATACAGAACCGCTTTAACGCAGTACCTCGATCAGACAGAAGCCGATCCTGCTGCAAGGCAGGCGAAACTGGGCCTGATGGGCAACGCCAATACCAACTGGCAGAATGAAATATACCAGACTGCCTTCAAAACCGATAATACAGTGAGCCTCAGCGGTGGCATCAAAGGATTGCCTTACCGTTTGTCGCTCGGTTATCTGAACGAGGCCGGTATTTTAAAAACATCCGATTTCGACCGGGTATCCGGCGCTTTAAACCTGAGTCCCAAATTTTTTGATAATCATTTAAGCGTAAATGCCAATTTTAAAGGAACAATGACCAAATCCCGTTTCGCCAATACCGGCGCTATCGGTGCTGCGGCAGCCTTTAATCCCACCTTACCGGTGTACGCAGCTCCTTATGATCCTTCCCAACCGGAATCAGCTACCAATACTAACCTGGGCGGCTATACGGAATGGGTAGACAATAAAGGCGTTCCCCTTCAACTGGCGGGTAAAAACCCCGTAAGCATGCTGGAACAGGAGCGTAACAATGCTAACGCCAACCGAAGCATCGGAAATCTGCAACTGGATTATAAGTTTCATTTTCTGCCTGAGTTGCGTGCTAATCTGAATGTGGGCTATGATGTATCAAAAAGTGATGGAACAGATATCCTGCCTCCCACACTGGCAGCTGCCTACACACTCAAAGGAACTTCTTCCCACTACTGGCAGAACAGGAAAAATAAATTACTCGATTTCTACTTTAACTATGTTAAAGATATTACCAGCATCAGCAGCAGAATTGATGTTACCGCTGGATACGCCTACCAGGACTGGATTATAGATGAACCTGCCATCGTAATTGTAAGTGGCATTGGCAACGATCCGGCACGTAATCCTACCAAAACACAAAATACCCTGATTTCTTATTTCGGGCGCGTAAATTATACGTTTAAAGATAAGTATGTATTAACCGGTACCATACGGACAGATGGTTCTTCCAGGTTCGCACCGGAAAACCGCTGGGGTATTTTCCCTTCCGGCGCAATTGCCTGGGATATCAAACAGGAGTCTTTCCTGAAAGAATCCAATGCGCTGTCGCAGTTGAAACTGAGAATTGGTTATGGTAAAACCGGTCAACAGGATGTAACCTCCAATGATTATCCTTACTTAGCCGGGTACAACAAAAGTGATGATGCCACTACATATCCAATGGGTGGTGTTTATTATAATATGCTGCGCCCTAATGCATATGATCAGCATATTAAATGGGAAGAAACCAACACCTTTAATACCGGAATTGACTTTGGCTTTATGGATGGCAGAATCAGTGGTAGCGTGGATTACTTTATCCGCAAAACAAATAACCTGATCAGCAGGGTGGTTACCGCTACCGGCTCCAACTTCTCCAATTTCATATTAACGAATGTGGGTGATATGGAAAATAAAGGGATAGAATTTAACCTGAACGCTACGCCTGTAAAAACGGCAACAGTTAATTGGGACCTGAATTTTAACCTGACCCATTATGATAACAAGATCACCAATCTTACTTTATCAGGAAAAGACGATCCAACTTCTCCGGGTACACCAGCCGGCGCCACCAGTTTTACCGGCACCAGTCTGCAATATCATAAAGTGGGCTATGCACCGTATACCTACTACATACAAAAACAATTGTACGATGCCAAAGGAAAACCCATCGAAGGCTCTTATGCAGATATAAACGGTAATGGTACATCGGAGGAAACGGATTTTTATCACCATAAATCTCCCAATCCAACATTACTGCTGGGACTGAGTTCCAACCTGGCCTATAAGAAGCTGAGTCTTGGATTTACCATGCGTGCCAACCTGGGCGCCTACAACTACAACAGTGTAGCCGCCAATACCGGTTATGGTGATGCACTTTCTTTCGCCAACTTCCTGGCGAATGCATCGGGTAGCATTAATAAAACCAATTTTTTACATAACAGGCAGACATCAGATTATTATATAGAGAATGCATCTTTCCTGCGCATGGATAATCTTAACCTGGCTTATCATTTTGGTAAGATAGGTAAGCAGGTGGATCTGACCCTCTCTGCCAACGTACAGAATTTATTCGTTGTTACCGGTTATTCCGGTCTTGATCCTGAAGTGTCTAATGGTATTGATAATAACTTTTATCCCAGGCCACGAATTTATTCATTAGGTATTAACCTTGGTTTATAACCTGTAAAGAATGAAAATTATGAAACGAAACAATATCAATAGCTTTTTATTATCACTGGTGCTGTTGCTGCTGGCTTCTTCCTGTTCAAAGGATCTTGACCGTAAACCTTTTTACGATATTACCACAGCAAGTGTGTTCACTGATTTCAGTAATTACAAGGAGTTAATAGCGAAAGCCTATGGAGGGCTGGCGCTGACAGGCCAGGTGACCGGAGACGGTAACGCTGATATAGGTGGGGTAGATGTGGGTTATTTAAGGGGTTACTGGCAAATGCAGGAACTCAGTACAGATGAAGCCCGCATCGCCTGGAATGACCAGTATTTATTACCTATGCACGGACTGGACTGGACATCGCAAAACCTGTTGCTGGGCGCCATGTACAACCGTATTTATTTGCAGGTAATGTATTGCAACGAGTTTCTGCGTCAGACAACAGATACAAAACTGAAGGACAACGGTATTACAGGAGACAATGCCGTTACTGTTAAAAGATACCGTGCTGAAATGCGTTTTTTACGTGCCTACAGCTACTGGCATGCGATAGACATGTTTGGGAATGTACCTTTTGTGACGGAAGAAGATCCGGTAGGCGCCTTTTTCCCGAAACAAACCAGCCGCAAAGACCTGTTCAACTACGTGGAAGCTGAGCTGAAAGCAATAGATGAAGACCTGGCAGATGCACGTACCAATGAATATCCCCGTGTTGATAAAGCCGCCGCATGGATGCTGCTGGCAAAATTATATCTTAACGCGGAAGTATATACGGGCGCACCACGGTATACCGATGCCATCACCTATTGCAATAAAATAACCGCCGCGGGATATACCCTGGAACCCAAGTTCCAGCACCTTTTCCTGGCAGATAATGATAAAATAACATCCGAGATTATTTTCAGAATAGCACAGGATGGTATTCACTCAAAAACATATAATGGTACCACCTTCCTGGTGCATGCAGCAGTGGGCGGGAGCATGGATGCCGTCAATGATTTCGGTATTGATGGCGGATGGTACGGTTTGCGCACCACCAAGAATATCGTAAACCTCTTTGCGGATATCACTGGTAATACAGATAGCCGCGCCATGTTCCACCCCGACGGTCAAAACCTGGAAATGAACAGTATTGCCAATTTCGCGGACGGATATCCTGTTACGAAATGGCGGAATGTAACGTCAACAGGCGCCGGCGGATCAGATAAAGTTTTTGTGGATACAGACTTCCCCGTGTTCCGCCTGGGAGATGTATACCTGATGTATGCAGAAGCTGTGCTGCGTGGCGGTACAGGAGGCAGTGCTGCTACTGCCCTGGAGTATGTCAATCGTTTAAGGGAGCGCGCCTATGGCAACACTTCCGGTAACGTTAAAACAGAACAGCTTACACTCGATTTTATGCTGGATGAACGTGGACGTGAACTGATGTGGGAAGGACAACGTCGTACAGACCTGATCCGCTTTGGAAAATATACCGGCGCCAATTATGTATGGCCCTGGAAAGGAAATACCAAAGACGGAAAAGGAGTGGAATCTTACCGCACCATTTTCCCGTTACCAGCCGCAGATATGATCGCCAATCCAAACCTGGTGCAGAACCAGGGTTATAATTAAGCATAATTAGTGTTAGTGTATGAAGAGCCATATTAAGACAGACGAATGGAATATCATTGAAGAAGGATTTGATGCCGCATTGAATAAATATGCGGAAAGCATTTTCAGCCTGGGCAACGGCTGTATGGGACAACGGGCCAATTTTGAGGAAGCTTATACTGGCAGCAGTTTGCAGGGCAACTACATAGCAGGTGTATATTACACAGATAAAACCCGGGTAGGCTGGTGGAAAAACGGCTACCCGGAGTATGCGGCCAAAGTATTGAACGCCGCTAACTGGATAGGAATTGATATACAGATCGGTACAGAAACATTAGACCTGCATCAGTGCAACATCAGCAGCTTTAAACGCGTGCTTCATATGAAGGAAGGTTACCTGGAAAGAACTTTCACGGCGACCTTAAAGGATGGGAGAGAGATATCGGTGAAGGCTATACGTTTTTGTAGCATAGCAGACGATACAGCGGGGGCCATCCGTTATGGGATTACCCCGCTGAATTTTGATGGTGATATTACCTTTACACCTTTTATTGATGGCGATATCAGGAACCAGGATGCCAACTATGACGAAAAATTCTGGGAAGAAACAGCAAAGGAAAGCGACAACGAAAGTGCGTACCTCACCATGCGCACGAAGAAAACAAATTTCGATGTTTGTACCGGGATGTATTTTAGTGTAGCCGGGAACGTTACCATAAACAGCACACCTGTTGAAAGAACAAAATTCATCGGCAGGAAGTTTACCGTACACGCTCAAAAGGGCGTTGAAACAGTGTTCTATAAGTATGCGGTCAACATCTCCGGGGAAAATACTTCGGCAGATAAACTGTTATCAATCGCTAAATCAACTATTAAGAATATCACCGCTAAAGGTTTTGACCAGCTGCTGCGCGAGCAGGCCAATGCCTGGGAAGAAAAATGGAAGGAAAGCGATATTGTGATTGAAGGAGATGTGAAAGCACAGCAAGCCATCCGGTTTAATATTTTTCAGCTGAACCAAACCTATACGGGCCGGGATCCTCATCTGAATATCGGCCCGAAAGGTTTTACCGGTGAGAAATACGGTGGCGCCACACACTGGGACACGGAAGCATATTGTGTTCCTTTTTACCTGGCCACTGCTGACCCTAGTGTTACCAAAAATCTGTTGCTTTACCGGTACCATCAACTGGACAAGGCCATTGAAAATGCCCGTAAACTGGGCTTTAATAACGGTGCTGCCCTGTACCCGATGGTGACCATGAATGGTGAAGAATGCCATAACGAATGGGAAATCACTTTTGAAGAGATTCACCGGAACGGCGCAGTTGCATTTGCTATCTATAATTATGTCCGCTACACCGGCGACGAAACATACCTGGTGGATTACGGCCTGGAAGTACTGACAGGCATCGCCCGTTTCTGGAGTCAGCGGGTAAACTGGAGCGAGGCGCGCAACAAATATGTGATGCTGGGCATAACAGGCCCCAACGAATATGAAAACAATGTTAATAATAACTGGTACACCAATACAATCGCCGCATGGTGCCTGGAATATGCACTTGAAACGATTGAAACGGTAAAACAAGCGGCCCCGCAGCAGTTTATGCTGCTGGTACAAAAACTTGATTTTAAAGAAGCCGCAGAAACCGACAGGTGGAAACATATCATTGACAATATGTATTATCCGGTAGAGGAAACACTGGATATCTATCTGCAACAGGATGGCTACATGGATAAAGAACAGATCCTGGTAAAAGACCTGCCGGAAACAGACCGGCCATTGAACCAGCAATGGAGCTGGGACCGTATTCTAAGATCCTGCTACATTAAACAGGCCGATGTATTACAGGGGATTTATTTTTTTGAAGATAGATATGATATAGATACCATTCGCCGGAACTTTGAATTTTACGAACCAAGAACGGTACATGAAAGCTCGTTGTCACCCTGTGTACACGCCATTTTAGCTGCAAAACTGGGAAAAGAACAACAGGCATACGAATTCTATTTACGCACCGGTCGCCTGGACCTGGATGATTACAATAATGATACGGATGATGGCTTGCACATCACCTCTATGGCTGGCACCTGGATGAGTGTGGTGGAGGGTTTTGCAGGAATGCGGGTACATAACGGACAGTTACATTTTAATCCTTTCCTGCCGGAAAAATGGGCGTCATTCTCCTTTAATATTATCTTCAGGGGTGCGGTACTTAACATCCGTATAACAAAAACAGGGGTGCATATCAGTAACCTTTCCGGTAAAGAAACCGATATTTATGTATACGGACGGTTATATGAACAATCATCCGTTATTCATCCTGTGCATGCATGATTTCCCCATCATTTGTAATCAGTAAATTTTTTAAATGATAGTTAAAAAGCCTGCTTTATCGACGATCCGGATTTGGAATATGAGCCTGGGCTTTTTAGGCATACAGTTTGGCTTCGCCCTGCAAACGGGAAATGCTTCCCGTATACTGCAAACCTTTGGCGCTGAAGTGGAACACCTGCCGTTATTCTGGCTGGCAGCGCCCATCACAGGGATGATCATACAGCCGTTGATAGGATATTACAGTGACCGCACCTGGACATGGCTGGGCAGACGCAGGCCCTTCTTTTTGTTCGGCGCATTTTTAGCGGCCCTCTCTTTGATATTGATGCCCAATTCTTCCGTATTTGCGGTGCTATTACCACCGGTATTAATCGGCGCCGGTATGCTCATGCTCATGGATGCTTCTTTTAATATTGCCATGGAGCCATTCCGTGCACTGATAGCAGATAATTTACCGGAAAGTCAGTATAGTAAAGGATTCTCAATACAAACTTTTTTAATCAGTATCGGTGCTATTTTAGGTTCTTTATTTCCTTATTTACTGGCCAACTATTTTGGTATTGCCAAAACAGCACCGCAGGGAGAGATACCCGATAACGTGCTTTACTCGTTTTATGCAGGTGCGGTATTGATGTTGCTTACGTTGTTGTGGACCGTTGTTACCACGAAGGAGTATACGCCGCAGGAACGTGCTGCATTTCATCCGGCAGAAAAAAATATCCCTGAAAGAAAGGGCGTATTATCCATATTCACCGACTTTGGGAAAATGCCCCATACCATGGCGCAGTTAGGACTGGTGCAGTTTTTTTCCTGGTTCGGGTTATTTGCCATGTGGATCTACATGACACCCGCTGTGGTAGAACATGTATATAAATTAGCACCGGGAGATACCGTTTCCGTAAAGTATGCGGATGCCGGTAACTGGGTCGGTATATTATTCGGTATCTATAATACGGTGGCGGCAGTGTATGCCCTTTTCCTGCCTGCCATAGCCAGGCTCACCAGCAAAAAAGTGGCGCATGCTATTTCTTTGGTGGCCGGCGGCGTGGGCTTGTTATCTATTTATTTTATTGATGATCCCCGTTTGCTGATCATTTCCATGATAGGCGTAGGGCTGGCGTGGGGAAGCATTCTGGCAATGCCGTATGCTATTTTATCCACGGCTATTCCGGCAAAAAAAATGGGTGTATACATGGGCATCTTCAATTTCTTTATCACACTGCCACAAATGGTGATCGGATTTTTTGGTGGCATGCTCATCAAAAATATGTTTCATAACCAGGCTATTTATGCACTGGTATTGGCGGGCATCTTTATGCTTTGCGGTGCCTTGTCTGTTATATTTATCAGGGAGAAGAATAAAAGTGAGGTCGCTCCTGAAGCGGCGGTAATTGCACCGACGCAATCATTATAAAAATTATTACCCAATGGCTGAAAATACATATGATGCAATTGTGATAGGCTCCGGTATCAGTGGCGGATGGGCTGCTAAAGAGCTGACAGAAAAAGGGCTGAAAACCATCATGCTGGAACGCGGGCGTAATGTGGAACATGTGAAAGACTATGTAAACGCCATGAAAGCGCCCTGGGAATACCCGCATCGCGGCGGCCGCACCAAAGAAATGGAGAAGGATTACCCCGTGCTGGCGCGTGATATGTTCCTCAATGAAACCAACCTGGAGTACTGGGTCAATGAAAAGGAGAGTCCCTACACGGAAATAAAACGTTTCGACTGGTGGCGGGGTTACCAGGTAGGTGGCCGCTCTTTGATATGGGGCCGTCAGAGCTACCGGCTCAGTGACCTCGATTTTGAAGCCAATCTAAAAGATGGGATTGCAGTTGACTGGCCGATCCGCTATAAAGATTTAGCGCCGTGGTATGATCATGTGGAGAAATTTGCCGGCATCAGCGGCGCCAGGGATGGCATTCCGCAGTTACCGGACGGACAGTATCTGCCACCTATGGAAATGAACTGCGGCGAAAAACATGTAGCCGATCATATCAACAGCTATTATAAAGGCAAAAGAAATTTTATTATCGGTCGTACGGCTAACCTGTCGGAAGCCGTTACAGGGCGCACCAAATGCCAGTACCGCAACAAATGCTCCATGGGGTGCCCTTACGGCGCTTACTTCAGCACACAGTCCAGTACCTTACCGGCGGCCAGGGCAACCGGTAATTTAACTCTGCGACCCGATGCTATTGTTACCCGTATTTTATACAATAAGGATACAAAGAAAGCTACCGGTGTGGAAATTATTGATGCCCACACGAATCAAACCTATGAATACCATGCAAAAGTGATATTCGTATGTGCATCTACGTTAAACAGTGCGTGGGTGCTGATGAATTCAGCCACAGATGTATGGCCCGACGGTCTGGGCAGCAGCAGCGGGGAATTGGGCCATAACCTGATGGATCATCATTACCGCGCAGGCGCTTATGGCATGATAGAAGGCTATGATGATAAGTATTATTTCGGCCGCAGGCCCAATGGTATCTATATCCCCAGGTACCGGAATGTAGGAAATGACAAGCGGGATTATATACGCGGCTTTGGTTACCAGGGACTGGCCAGCCGCGAAGGCTGGAGCCGGGATATCGCTGAAATGAATATCGGTGGCGATTTTAAAGATGCCTTGTCCGAACCCGGTAAATGGGTATTCGGTATGGCCGCTTTTGGTGAAACCTTACCATATCACGATAACAGGGCATTCCTGGATAAAACAAAAAAGGATAAATGGGGATTACCTATACTGGCCATTGATGCAGAGATAAAAGAGAATGAGAAAAAAATGCGCAAGGATATGGTCAATGATGCCGTGGAAATGTTGGAAGTAGCCAAACTGAAAGGAGTGGCCTCTTTTGAACCGGGTTATAACTTTGGTTCTGCTATCCATGAAATGGGTACTGCCCGCATGGGCCGTGATCCTAAAACATCTGTACTGAACGGGCATAACCAGGTATGGGATGCTCCCAATGTATTTGTTACCGACGGCGCCGCCATGGTTTCATCTGCTTGTCAGAATCCATCTCTAACTTATATGGCACTTACCGCAAGAGCGGCGGATTATGCGTTTAATGAGCTGAAAAAAGGCAACCTGTAAAACGAAGTATCATGGATAGAAGAGAAGCCATTGCCAGAGTGGCCATATTATTGGGAGGTACCGTTATTGGTGCTAATGCTTTTCTGAGCGGTTGTAAACCATCCGGCAAAAAGACAAATGAACTATTGAACCAGGAGCAGTTAATGCTGTTAAATGAGATAGGGGATACCATACTTCCCACCACCGCTACACCAGGCGCTAAAGCGGCGGATGTAGCGGCTTTCATGCACATCATGATAAGGGATTGTTATGAACCCAAAGACCAGGAATTGTTTGTAGCGGGATTGGAAAAACTGGAAGATGAAAGCCGTAAAAAGCATGGCAAAAAATTTATGGACAGTACACCCGCGGAACGTACGGCCTTGCTGATCGCATTGGATGCAGCACAGAAAAAATATACCGCTGAGAAAAAGGCGACAGATCCCGCACACTATTTCAGGATGTATAAAGAACTAACCTTGCTGGGCTATTTCACCTCTGAAGTGGGCAGCACCAAAGCTTTGAGATATGTATTGGTGCCCGGTAAATTTGATGCCTGCATCCCTTATAAAAAAGGCGACCGCGCATGGGCGTTAAATTGACAAGGCAGATAAAACAACATTCATCTTCTCTCTAAAATTTTATACATGATGAACAGGCGCACTTTTATACAACGGGCAGGTGTATTGGGCACAGGTCTGATGCTGGCCCCTTCCGCCGCTTTTTCCTTTCATAAACAAACAGGTATCCAGTTATATACTTTAGGTGATCTTGGTAAAGATGTAAAAGGTGGTATGCAGAAAGTAGCTGCTGCGGGATATAAACTGGTGGAAACCTCCGGTTATACGGATGCCAATAAATTCTGGGGCCTGGATGCAAAAGCTTTCCGGGCAGTGCTGACTGCCAACAACCTCCAATCTCCCAGCGGGTTATACGGCATAGATCTGAAAGGTGATTTTGAAGATCTGAAACGATTTGTGGAGGCAGCAGTAACGGTTGGCCAGAAATATATCGTGATGCCCTGGTTGTTTGAAGAATGGCGGCAGAACGCAGATGACTATAAATTCCTTGCACATAAATTAAATGAGGCAGGGGAGATCACGCAGCAGGCGAATCTGCAAATGGCCTATCATAACCATGATTTTGAATTTAAAGATTTCGGCGGACAAACAGGCTATGATATTCTCTTAAAAGAAACGGATGCCAGGCTGGTTAAAATGGAAATGGATATCTATTGGATTGTGAGAGGAGGAGCCGATCCTGTAGCGTTATTTAAAAAACATCCGGGTCGTTTTGCCTTATGGCATGTGAAGGATATGGATAAAACAGATCTGAAACTGAATACCGAAATAGGAACAGGCAGGATAGATTTTAAGAAGATCTTTGCCAGCGCCGGATTGGCGGGTCTTGATTATGCTTTTGTAGAACAGGAAAATTTTAAAATGGACCCGTACAAAAGTATTGCTGCCAGCGCGGCTTACCTGAGCAAGGAACTATTAAAGTAAAGAATTTAGGGATTTTTTGATTTACGAATTTAGGGATTTGAAATGTAGCGGAGATTATCAGTTAGATCTCCGCTACATTTCAAATCCCTAAATTCGTAAATCAAAAAATCCCTAAATTTTTCAGAGCTGTTTCTTATTCAAAAACCTGTGCGCTATTGGCCGGCAGTGTAATGGTGATATTATCTGCACTTACCTCTGCTGCGGCGTTACCAAGAATATTGGTCAATGCTTTACCCGTTATCTGCACCTTAGCACCGGCCGTGTTAATTACCGCATGTTGTGCGCTGTCAGACAGGTTCACCGCTACCACAACGGCTTTATCATTTGTATAACGAAGGAAGGAAACAACGCTGTCGTTATCGTTTTTCAGCGTCTGGTATTTACCTTCACCAATCGCATCGTTGCTTCTTCTTAAATGAGTCAATGTTTTATAATAATTCCACAGGGAATTAGGATCATCTTTTTGTTCTTCCAGGGAGATGCCATCATCCGGTTTATTATTCCTGTTATCCCACCACGGGCCACTGTTCTTATACCATAACGCCATTCCTTTCCCGATGTCTGCCTTGTACCATTCAAAGGCTTCCCTTAGTGGTATTTCATTGGCATCGGTCATGCCATATTTACCCGGGGTGCCGGTCATGCCAAGTTCCTGTCCGTAATAGATAGCAGGTACACCGCCTATCAGTAAGTTCAACGCGGCGCCGGTTTTTTCCTTTGCCTTGTTGCCTTTAACTACCGTGGCAAACCTTGGCATATCATGGTTTTCAATAAATACTACCTGTTGCTTATTATCTGGTGTAAGGGTCAGCACAGTATCTGCCATCGCATTAATTTCTTTTTTATTAAAATTACGGATTGCAAAGGCCAGCCGGAAACCAAATACACGGTCTACATTTCCTTCGGATAAAAAGTCAAAGGCATATGATCCCCATTCAGACTGTTCTGCTACAAAGTTCAGCTTTGGATTTACTGCTTTCAGCCGCGTGATGAGGGGCGTCCAGAAATCCTTGAACAAGCCTTTTAATTCCGGTTTGTTATCCAGGTCGTCCATCATATGATCCAGGCGGAAGCCATCCACACCATCGTCAAATTTGCCATCTTCGTTGGGGTCCGTCCAGTATTTGAATAATTCGTAGTTGTATTCCAGTACGTTTTTGCTGCGCAGGTTTACGGTGGTGATCCTGCGTGTAACGCCGTCATACCCTTTTAAGCCCGTCAGGTCCATAACGATCGTAGATGGTTTGGTATGTGCGGCATCCTGGTACAAAAGGTAATCGCTGTACTGTGATGACGGATTATTGTAAGAATCTTTATACCACGGATGATCTTCTGTTACATACTGCGTTTCCATATCCATATAGATCTTCATACCACGTTGATGGATATCTTTCACCAGTTTAAGATAATCATCCATGGTACCAAGGCGGGGATCTATCTTTTTGAAATCGCTGGCGAAATAGTTGTGATAATATACCGATTCATACAAGGGTACCATCAGTATGGATGTAACACCCAATTCCTGTAGGTAATCCAGCTTTTCATGTAATCCATTGAGATCTCCGTGCTGATCGCCATTGCTGTCGTAAAAGCTCCGTTGAAAAACGTGGTAGATTACCTCGCTGTTGTTGTCTTTCTTTTCTGTTGCGGGTGTTGTATTGGTATTACAAGCCTGTAAGGCTAAAACAAGTGATACCGAAATTGCCGCAAGCCTGCTGGTCCGTTTTATCATAATAGTGGTTTGAAATCAGCGTATCAGCAGTACCTGCTGAACGTACTTTTAAATTTAGTACAAAGTACGCCAGTAGCGTGGTGATCAGCATGAATAAATTGGCTTTTAAGTGGGATATATTAGCTTACGGAAGATTTTTGATGATGATGTTTTATGAGAGAAGATTTGATATATTATTTTTTTATACATTGATGTGGTTGATTCCGGGATGATATTAGTCGGGTACAGGGTTGTGAAAACAAACCAAATAAATTTATCTTTATACCTTCTTCAACAAATATAATTATGAATAGAAAAAGTATCATTGCTGGTTTCGTGTGTTGTATGGCCCTGGGACTGGCCACTCCATCCGGTGTAATGGCGCAGGTGGCGCCTGTTCAGGTTGGCACCGTTGACGGCGGCTCCCTGATTGGGCGTTGGGATATTAAGGTTAATGAAAACGGAACGGAGAAGCCCTCCTGGCTGGAAGTGGAACTTTCCGGCTTTCATACACTGGTGGGCCGTTTTGTGAGTACCGGCGGAAGCGCCCGTCCGATATCTAAAGTCAACTTTGATAAGGGCAAGTTCAGTTTTGCGATCCCGCCACAGTGGGAGTCGGAAAACCGCGACCTGGTGCTGGAAGGAACCCTGACAGCTGCCGGCATCAATGGTACTATCCAAACCAGTGGTGGTCAAACCTTCTCCTTTACGGGTGTACAGGCGCCAGATCTCAAAAGAACTTCAGCACCAGCTTGGGGTAAGCCTATCCAGTTATTCAATGGTAAAGACCTGACCGGCTGGAAAGCTGTCGGAGCAAAAAACCAATGGATCGTTAAAGACGGAGTCCTGACCAGTCCTCATTCCGGCGCTAACCTGATCTCTGAAAAGACCTTTACTGATTTTAAACTGCATGTACAGTTCCGATATAAGGAAGGCAGCAATAGCGGGGTTTATCTGAGAGGTCGTTATGAAACGCAGATCATCGACAATCCGAAAACAGATCATCCTAACAGCCACCTGTTTGGCGGCATATATGGCTTTTTGGTGCCCAGCGAAATGGCGCTTTTAGGTCCCGGCCAGTGGCAAACGTATGATATCACGCTGGTAGGCCGCATGATAACCGTTGTTGCCAATGGTAAAACCATCATCTGCAACCAGGAAATCCCAGGTATCACGGGCGGAGCACTGGATAGTAACGAAGGTGAACCTGGTCCTATCTACTTCCAGGGAGATCATGGTCCTATTGAATTCAGGAAAATTATTATTACCCCTGCAAAATAAAATTTGCCGGCAGATATATCAACATCCGGAAGTGTTGTCTTTTATATTGTATAAAAGGGGATGCTTCCGGATTTTATTTTTTGGTGCATAGTAGTTGTTATTGCCCGAACAAAGCCCCCCTTTATCCCACAAAATCTACCCCTTGTACAGCCGTATTTCTTACCTGGCAGAGCTATAGTTAACATTTGATACAAAGATGCCAATATAGTATAATATCGGCGTTTAATAATTTGGATATTTGTTTCATTATCACGAATAAAAAAAACAAACATTCTTTCGCGATGAGCCTATTTACGCATTCTTTGGCTTTTGAAAAACTACTTCCACATACATACAAAATATACCTGTTGGATTGATCTGCTGGCGCAATATTGTCTGCAATCAAACTGATGACAATTAATTATCGTTCTTAATTAACCAAAAATTAAAGACATGGACAAAAATTTGTCGAATCAAGGTAATGCATCCAGTTCAAGACGGAATTTCATTAAAAACTCGGCACTTGCAGCTGCGGGATTTACCATCATCCCCCGTCACGTACTGGGCGGCAAAGGCTTCCTGGCACCGAGTGACAAGCTTGTTATTGCAGGGGTAGGCGCAGGCGGCAAAGGAAGATCTGATCTTTTTAATTTTAATGCCAGCGGGAAAGCCAACATTGGTTTCTTATGTGATGTAGATGACCGTGCAGCTACTACTTCAAGAGAAAGATTTCCTAAAGCTAAATACTATAAAGACTGGCGCGAACTTTTTGAGAAAGAATCAAAAAGCTTTGATGCTGTTTCTGTATCCACACCCGATCATAGTCATGCCATTATTGCCATGGGCGCCATGCAACTGGGCAAACATGTGTATGTACAAAAACCGATGACCCATGATATCTGGGAAGCCAGGAAATTGACCGAGGCCGCTAAAAAATATAAAGTGGTTACACAAATGGGTAACCAGGGCTCTTCCGGAGATGGGGTAAGACAAATGCGTGAATGGTACAACGCTGGTATTATCGGTGACGTACACACGGTGTATATCTTTACAAACCGGCCGGTGTGGCCACAGGGTATTCCCTGGTCCAAGGAAACACCACCGGTGCCAAAGGGACTCGACTGGGATCTTTGGCTGGGTACTGCACCACAAAAAAACTATGTAGATAACCTGATTCCAGGTAGCTGGCGCGGTTGGTGGGATTATGGTACCGGCGCTCTCGGCGATCTGGGTTGTCACCTGATGGAAGCACCTTTCAGCGTACTGAATTTAAAATATGCATCGGATGTACAGGCGAGTGTAAGCAGTGTGTTTACCGCCTTCGGCGAAAGAGGATTCTTCCCGGATAGCTGTCCTCCGGCCAGTCATGCCACTTTAACTTTCCCCAAAACAAATAAAACACAGGGACCTGTAACCATGCATTGGATGGATGGCGGTATCAAACCGGAACGTCCGGAAGAACTGGGTCCGAATGAAATGTTTGGAGATGGTAACAGCGGGATCCTGTTTGTGGGTACCAAAGGCAAGATGATGGCCAGTGAATATGCTGCCAACCCGCGCCTGTTGCCACTGTCACGCATGGATGAAGTGCATGTTAAACAAACATTTGCCCGTGTTCCTGGTAGTGCAGAAGGCCATTACGCCCAGTGGGTGGAAGGTGCTATTGCCGGATATGGTAATATGGAACTGAGTTCTCCTTTTGAACTGGCAGGTCCGTTGACAGAAGCTATCTTAATGGCGAATTTAGCCATCCGTGTAGCGGATATCCCGGTACCGAGAAAATCAGGAAAAGGAAATGATTATCCTGGCGCCAATACGAAGTTGCTGTGGGATCATCAGAATATGCGTGTCACCAATTATGATGCCGCCAATCAGTATGTGAAAAGAGAATACAGAAAAGGTTGGGGTAGTATCGGTTGATTTTTTATTACATAATCTGAAGCAATTTAAGATGAGATATAACGTATTGCTATTCCTGTTAGCCATCGGATTGATGATGGGCTGTAACACGGCAAAAAAAGCCGGTGCAGCCGGTTCCGGCGATGGCTGGATCTCCCTGTTCGATGGTAAATCTCTCAACGGATGGAAGGCCGGTGAGAATGCCAGCACCTTTTCCGTAGCAGATGGCGCCATCGTGGTGAATGGTCCGAGAGCGCATCTTTTTTATGAAGGCGATGTAGGCAACCACAACTTCAAAAACTTTGAATTCCAGGCACAGGTGATGACGATGCCCGGCTCAAATTCCGGGATCTATTTCCACACGGAATTCCAGCAGGTACGTTTTCCGGACAAAGGTTTTGAAGTACAGGTAAACAACTCACATAAAGACTGGAAAAGAACCGGCAGCCTGTATGATATCAAGGACATTAAAGAGAAATATGTAGATGATAATGTATGGTTTACCGAATATATCCGTGTAGAGGGTAAAAAGGTAACCATTAAAATAAATGATAAAACAGTACTGGAATACACAGAACCAGCCAATGCCACCGCGCCGGAAGGTCACCCCGGCCGGTTGATTTCCAGCGGCACTTTTGCACTGCAGGGTCATGATCCAAAGAGTAAAGTACTCTTTAAGGATTTAAAAGTAAAAATGCTCCGGGATTAAGAAACGATGCTTATTATAAAAAATATATGAAACCAATAGTACAGATATCACTGGATTTAACAAACATAGATGAAGCCCTGGAAACGGCCGCAATGGCGATACGCGCGGGTGTTGACTGGCTGGAAGCGGGTACCCCGCTGATCCTGGCAGAAGGCTTACATGGCGTACGGAAATTAAGGGAAGCTTTTCCCGGTATTCCTATTGTAGCAGATCTCAAAACCATGGATGGCGGTTATCTCGAAGTAGAGATGATGGGCAAAGCCGGTGCCACACATGTAGTGGTGATGGTGCGGGCACATGAAGAAACGATCCGCTGTGTAGTGAATGCAGGTCGTGATTTCGGCGTAAAAGTAATGGGCGATAACCTGGGTAGCCCGGATATGGTGGCCGGCGCAAAGCGGCTGGAAGAACTGGGATGTGATTATGTGATTCATCATATCGGTTATGATGAACGCAGAGGTATTGCAGCACAGGGCAAAAGAATGCCTAATCCGTTGGACCAGCTGAAAGAAGTAGTGGCTGCGGTGAATATTCCCGTGCAGGCAGTGGGAGGGCTCTCCCTGGAACAGGCAATCCGTTGCCCGGAATTCGGGGCGCCTTTGGTGGTGCTGGGTGCACCACTAACCATTGATGCCGATGCCTTCAAAACAGCCAGTGGTGACCTGGAAGCATCGCTGCGGTTGATCTGCGAAAAGATCCACGCATATGGAGATGTGGCAGTAGGAAAAAAATAGCATTCATATTTATTTAAACAGATAGAATAATGAAATCAGCTGCTGTGGTAAACTACGCTCCCCAGGAAGGAGCGGTAGAGATCCGTGATATAGCAAGACCGGAAATCGGTGAAGAAGATGTTTTGCTGGAAGTTGCCTATGTAGGCGTATGTGGCAGCGACATCCATCAATGGACCAATGGTCATAGTTGGGTAGTAAATTATCCGGTGGTATTGGGTCATGAGTTTTCAGGCCGCATCGTTGCCACCGGCAGCCGGGTGAAGGGCTGGAAAGAAGGTGATAGGGTGGTGAGTGAAACAGCCGCCATCATTGATCCGGATAACCCCATGTCAAGAACAGGTCTTTATAATCTTGATCCCACCCGCAAAGGTTTTGGATATGGTGTAAATGGTGCCATGACACGTTATGTGTCAACGCCTGCCCGTTGTCTGCACCGCATTCCAGACGAGCTTCCTTTTGAACATGCGTGTTTAACAGAACCCTGCTGTGTTGCTTACAATGCAGTGGTGAATAATGCACACCTGAAACCGGGTGACCGGGTGATTGTATTGGGACCAGGAACCATTGGTATCCTTTGCGCAGCTGTAGCGCGTCTTTGCGGCGCAGAAGTAGCCGTGGTAGGTCTTGAAGCAGATCGTGGCCGTTTAAGTATTGCAGAGCAATATGGTTGTGAAGCCATCATCGGCAATGCATCAGACTGGGCGAAATCACGCGACGGACTTGGCGCCGACTGCATCATAGATGCCGCGGGATCCAGTGCCACCCTCAGAATTGCGATGGACCTGGTACGTCCCAATGGCCATATCCTGAAAGTAGGATGGGGCCCGCAACCACTTGGATTCTCCATTGATCCGCTGGTACAAAAGAATGTGACCCTTCAGGGAAGTTTCAGTCATAACTGGCCTGTATGGGAACGTGTTATTTCATTACTGGCCACCGGCCGGTTGGATGTAAAACCTATCATAGGCGGCATATGGCCGCTCAGCGATTGGCATACCGCTTTTGAAAAAATGCACAAAGGAGAAGTAGTAAAGAGTATTCTTAAACCCATATAGTTATGCGGCTAAAAGATAAAGTCATTATAATAACAGGAAGCTGTACCGGTATTGGTAAAGCCATTGCAACACGTTGCGTCGCAGAAGGCGCACGTGTTGTTATTCACGGCCGGGATGTTGCCCGGGGCGAAGCAATCGTAAAGGAATTGGGTGAGGACAAATCTGCATTGCATATTGAAGACATTACAATTGAAGGTGCGCCACAACGACTGGTGGACATAGCCATAAAAAAGTTTGGCCGCCTGGATGCTGTGGTGAATAATGCAGCGATGATCGTATCGTCTGATGTGCATACAACGACGCTTCCGTTTTTCCGGAATGTCCTGGAAGTTAATCTGCTGGCGGCTTTCGCCCTTATCCAGGCGGCACTGCCTCATTTGAGCAGTACGCACGGAAATGTGTTGAATATCGGATCCGTAAATGCCTGGAGCGGAGAACCTAATCTGCTTGCCTATAGTGTTTCGAAGGGGGCGCTCATGACCCTGAGCCGTAACCTGGGAGACACACTCCACCGGGAGATGGGCGTCCGCGTTAACCAGATCAACGTAGGTTGGGTGCTTACCGAAAAGGAAGTGGATATCAAACGTGGACAAGGGCTTGCCGACGACTGGTATAAACAGATTCCTGCGGTATATGCGCCTGCGGGCCGCATACTCCGGCCTGAAGAGGTGGCTGCTGCGGCCATATACTGGCTGGCAGATGAAAGTGGCCCTATCAGCGGACAGGTTGTTGAGTTGGAACAACACCCATTAATTGGCCGCAATCCTCCAAAAGATGGAACAACGCTTCCTGCATCTGCTCAAAAAAAATCATAACTAATTAAAGCAACTTAATTTTATGCCGAAACTCGCTGTTTTCCCAAAAGCCTTCATGCACGCCTTGTGCAAGGATGGAAGTATGAAAGTATCTGAATGGATTGGTCTGGCCACTAAACTGGATGTTGAAGGGCTGGAGTGGTATGCAGGATTTCTGGAAATGTCTGATAAAGCAAATTGGCCCATCTTTAGAAAACAAGTAGAAGATCAGGGAAAAACCATCCCGATGATGTGTTGTTCTCCTGACTTTACACATCCGGATAAAAAATTCCGTGAACAGGAAATCAACAAACAAAAAAACTGGATAGATATGACCCATACCCTGGGAGGTAGTTACTGCCGGGTGCTTTCAGGTCAGCGTAGGCCGGAGCTTGAAATCCAGGAAGGATTGAAACTGGCGGCAGACTGTATCGAATCCTGTATTCCATATGCAGCAGAAAGGGGTATTACACTGATTATCGAAAATCATTATAAAGATGACTTTTGGGAATACCCGGAATTCGCACAAAAGATGGATATTTTTTGTCAATTGGTAGACATGATCCATCATCCTAACTTCGGTGTGAATTATGACCCAAGCAATACTTTCCTGGCCGGAGAGGAACCGCTGGAATTGCTTAAACGTGTATCCAACAGAGTAGTAACCATGCACGCGAGTGACCGTTATCTTAAAGAAGGTACTATTGAAGATCTTCGCCAGGAAGAAGGGGGCGCAGTTGGATATGCCAAACGGCTCAGTCATGGCGAAATCGGCAAAGGGCTCAACGATTATGATGCTATTTTTACCGAATTGAAACGGGTAGGATTCGATAGCTGGATCAGTATTGAAGATGGTGTAGATGGTATGGACCAGTTGGAACGCAGTGTTGCCTTTCTTCGTCGTAAACTGCAGCAGCACTGGCCGGTAGCCGCTTCTGTAAAGAGCTGAAAAGAAAACTAAGATTTAAAATAGCTATGATTTAATCCCCGGTTGTGAGATTAAATCATAGCTATTTTAAATTTATATCATTTCTCTACATCTGTTCCCAGGTCCATTTCCAGTAATTTGCCGGCTCCGGCGTATTCTGCCGCTGCTTCCGGGCATAAAATGGAGCCCAGGGATGTAAACATTTTCTTTGTCAGGGTATCCACATCCACAGTGGTGATCAATGAAGAAGACGTATATTCTCTTAGTTGGCGGAGGAGATAGGTTCCGCGGTTGGTAGATATATCAGCCAGCATCTTCATCCTTTCTGCTGCAGTATTGCACAGTTGTTCGTAATAAAAAAGCATGTTCATATAAGCGTACTTTAGGGAGTAAATGTATACCTAAGCTTATAAATATTGCTATACTGAAATGTTATAAACTATAAGTATTAATTATAAATGGTCCGGGCCATTTTAATAAAACGTTTATTCAGTTCACTCATTTCACCTTTTCGCTGGATAAAATAAAAGCTTCTTTCTATCCGCAATCCGTCAAACTGTAACAAGGTAAGCTCACCGGACTGTAGCTCTTTTGTGATAGACCGCGTAGATAGAAACCCCACACAATCAGATTCAACCAGGAAGTTTTTTAATGCTTCCGTACCACCCAGCCGTACTTTTATGTTGAGATCATCCAGGCCGATCCTGCATTTTTGCAATCCTGTTTTGATTGCTTCCAGCGTGCCGCTTCCTCTTTCCCGGATAGCGATGGGAGTACGCAGGATTTCTTTCAGCGGCAGTTTTGTTTTCTTTGTCAGGGGATTATTAGGGCTGCATACAGCTACTATCTGATCTTTCAGAAAGTGTTGGTAAGTGATGTTGGTCAGCTTACCTTTTTTCTCCGTGACACCAATATTTATCTCCATATTTAAAAGAGCTTCCTGCACTATTTCGCTATTCCTGTTGAGTAAGGAAATATTTACATGCTGGTATTCGCGGTTGAATGCGGACATAACCCTTGGCAGTATATACAACGCTGCCGTAGTACTGGCGCCCAGCTTAAGATCACCCATTGCCTGCTGTGTATTTTGCAACACAGAAATTTCGAATTCTGTTTCCTGCTGTATCTGTCGTACGGTTAATAACCGCTTGTATAACAATTGACCTGCTTCTGTTAGTTCTATATGCAGTCCTTTCCGTTCAAATAATTTAGTCTGGTACTGCTCTTCCAGCCCTTTGATATGTATGCTGACAGCCGGTTGTGAGATATATAATGCCTCGCTGGCCTTAGAGAAACTTTTGTAACTGGCCACTTCCATAAAAATCAGGTGACGGTTTGATAACATAGTAGCTCATTTCCTGACAAAGTAAGGAAAAAAAAGCTGTGAAAGCGGCAATGCAGCTGACCTTTATGCAGTTACGATATTATTCCATTTTAAAAGTGTAGTAGTATTACTACAGTGCTATAGAATTGCTACTACAAGCATAGAATTGATAAACCTATACATTTATGGCTTCAGTACGCTATAATTTATATACGCCGTAGTATACAATTAACCATAATAACGATTGTCCTCCTATGATGGAATACCATTTTACTACCAGGTTACCCGCTCCGGTCATCTCTTTTACATGTATGATGTATCGGGAAATACCACTTATTTATCCCTTTTTCCAATCCATTTGTCATGGTTGATAAGAATTAATATAAATGTTACCGGATTAGTCATTGTGAGTTCCGGCAGGTCCTTGTTGCCGTAACCGTGTCCCGTCACCCAGTTTATTTATTGCATTACATCTCATCATTATGAAACATAAGCGCCAGTTATTACTTTCCCTATTCCTGCTGATTGTATCCCTGTTAAATTACCTGCCCGGTTATGCTGACGGCTCAAAGGATCTATATCCGGCCGGGGTAGCAGGGTTCAGGGCTTTTTTAATGAGTTCATCGAACAGCACTACGGTCGGCTGGCCTTTTTTCACTTTAGGAATCCATTATGTATATGCGAAACCGGGTGAAACGATTGCGCTGGCATCCAGTGCACAGGGTGTTGGTATAGGGAAAATAATCCTTACAGCCCCGGATGGTACCGTATACGAGTCCACACCGGGAGATCTTGTTGTTGGGCGGATTGCAGACCGTGCCCAGGAATTAGCCGGACCGAATGTAGATACCGTTACGATGGGATATACGCCTTTTACCCAATTGGTGGGTGCGGGGCAGGAAGGATTATGGAAGGTTAGTTTTATGCCTTCCGGGAATCCGGCCAGCATTAGTTCTGCCGGTGTTGGCGGGGGGGCTAATGCCGCCTGGACAGGACAGGTTACTTCCACCAGTGCTATCAGGGCCTGGGACGCATCTGTGGTAAGTGCTGCCAATAAACTGGTGCCGGGCAGGGTGTATGCCACCATGCTGAACATGTATATTGGTAATGCAGGGTTTTATGGTAAAGTGTATGTGCAAACAAACGATGGGTATACATATAGAGTAGATAATAATGGCCAGTACGGACTCGGGTTCTCCTTTTTTGTCAACAATAAAGGATTAACCATCGGGACCGGAGATACTGCCTTACCCTCTTATATGGGTGTTCCGGAAATAAATAATCTCAAAACAAAAGATCCGAGAGAGGCTGACGGTACTTTTAGTATCACCCACAAGATCTTTTATACCATTCCCGATCCGTTAATGCCTGTAAAGGCAAAGCGGGCAGATGGTGACAGTACATGGCTTAAAGTGCCGAAAATAATTCCTGCAGTAGATGGGATTGCGATTGACGGAGTGGAAGGCACTGCCGGGCAGGTTAGTAATAAAGGGGCGATCATTAAGTTTAATGCGAATATGGCCGGGAATTTCCGGATTAAAATTGAAGGTACGGGAGGTTTCGTAACCCGGGAAATAACCGGATCTGCAGTTGCCGGCAGCAATACTTTATTCTGGGATGGGAAAGATGGTAGTAATAATCTGATGGCAACCGGTAATGGTATAATTACGGTAAAAGTGCTGTTACAGGGGGCCGAGGTACATTTCCCCTTTATTGATGTGGAGCAAAACACAAGAGGGATTATCATAGAACAGCTGAACGATGACGGAACACCCAAAAGCGATATTGTTTATTGGGATGATACCAATTTCCCGAGTGTTGCCGGCGCCCCTTCTCCCATGTATAACGGGAATGATGGCAGTGGGATTTCCAGCAATGCTAATGGACATAAATGGTCTAATAGTTTTGGGGATGTCAAAACAATGGATACCTGGACATATATCCAGGGTGATCTGGTCAGTCAGAATACAGCTATTACCGTAAAAGAAGCTGATCTGGAAGTGGTGGGCATAACGCCGTCTTTACCCATTACAAAACTGGAAATAGGACAAACTATTACCTATAATATTCCTGTCAGGAACAATGGACCCAGTGATGTAACGGGTGCCCCTTTTAAGGTGAAGGTGCCTACCGGGTTTACCATTTCCGGTGTTGCAGACGTAACTTATGTTACATCCTGCGGAACGGTGAACAGTCCTGCTATAGATGCATCCGGCGACTATACCGCATTACTGGATCTGCCTGATGGCTGTGTGGTTACTTTCAGTGTAACCGGTACCGTTAGTGCGGCATTGCTCTGTTCCACTATTGATATGGAAGCAAGTATTATGCGCCCCAATGATGTCACGGATCCGGATGCCACCAATCCCAACCCGGGGATGCTGCCTACAGATCCTCATATAGAGTGTCTGAATGGTACTGCAGTAGAAGCCTGTAATAACATTAAATATAATACAGCCGTTACCGTTACCCCGTCCCCACCGGTATCCGGTGGAGACCAGGAGGTTTGTGAAACGGCTCCTGTACAAACGCTGACAGCCACCGCCACTGTTGCAGGTGGTTATAGCGTTGTATGGTACGATGCGCCAGTAGGCGGTACTGTGGTTACTGCACCAACATTGAATGCGGCAGGTACGGTAACATATTATGCGGAAACGAGTACCGGGACCTGTGTCAGCTCATCCAGAACTGCCGTCACCTTAACAATCAAACCCATGCCGGTATTGGTGCTGGTCGCGCCTGATCCGGTTTGTGTGCCTGCAACCATTGATTTAACACTACCTGCGGTAACGCAAGGCAGTGAAGCCGGGTTAACATTAGCTTATTTTACGAATGCAGCAGGAACTACTGTATTGACCAACCCGGCTGCCATTGCGGGATCCGGCACCTATTATATTAAAGGAACCAATACAACTACAGGCTGCAGCACCATCACACCAGTAGAAGTAATATTGATAGATCGTCCGGTAGTAAGTGTAGGGCAACCGGTTTGCGCTGGTGGTACCGGTAGTATTACTGTATTATCTCCACTGGGACCTGATTTTACGTACTCGATAGATGGTACAAATTACCAGGTGTCTCCGGAGTTCGGCTCGCTGGCACCCAATACTTACAACGTAACCGTCCGTAACAGCATAACAAATTGTACCAGTCTTGAAAGAGTAGTGATTATTAATGTTAGTCCTGAAGTACTGGCGCCGGTTGTTACACAGCCTACCTGTGAAGTACAAACAGGAACCATCGAACTGCCATTACATGCAGGAGCTACCTATTCAATAGATGGCGGCGCCAATTATGTAAATGAAAACCTGTTTACAGCATTGCCGGCAGGTCCCTATTCTTTGATAGTAAGAACAGCTGCTGGCTGTACCAATATCCCTATAGCGGCCACTATCAATGTGGCGCCGGTGGTACCAGCTGCACCCGTCAGTGGTGGTAACCAGGAAGCTTGTGAAATAGATCCGATACAAACATTAACAGCAACTGCCACTGCTTCCGGCGTTAATACCCTCACCTGGTATGATGCCCCGATTGATGGAAATGTGGTGGCCAGCCCCACCTTACAGGCCGTTGGAACAGTCGTTTATTTTGCGGAAGAAAGTAATGCTACCTGTGTAAGCACTACCAGAACACCGGTGGTATTAAGTATCAACAGTGTACCGGTTATTGATCCTCTGGCAAATCAGACAGCCTGTGACACCTATACATTACCAGCGATCACCGGAACTAACCTGACAGGAACCGAAGCTTACTATACCGCAACCAACGGAGGCGGAACAAAGTATAATGCAGGTGACATCATCTCTGCTATTGGTACAACAACATGGTACATGTTTGATAAATCAGCGGCCAAAACCAATTGTGCCGGCGCGCTGACCGTTAAGCCAACAACAAACCTGACAAGTGCAGATATAAATGCAACGATAGATGGTGCGCATCATCTCTATCCTGCATCTGTTAATCCTGCATTCTGGCAGGGAACTGCACCACAACAAATACTATATAATAATCCGGGAACACCAACAGGATCCCAGGTTTATTTAGTAGCATCCGGTGATGTATCGATAGGTAGTATGACCAACTGTTTTGGTACCAATGTCGCTATTACTTGCGGTGTTACATTTACCAATCAGGGACCGGGAGTGGCATCTGGTTATTCCGGTCGTATTAGTATTGTCAATAAAACGACCAAACAGAAATTATACGAGTCATTCCTTCCTGCTGGTTTCGCGGCAGGAGGTATAGTACCACTCACAGTATCAGGTGTTGTTTCAGTGGCTGATGTGACGGCAGGTAATATTGCTGTTTTTATCGCGGTAGAAACCAGCCAGGGAACTGTTAAGAATTGGAATCTTACCGGTTTTACAGCCAACTATAGTTTTATACCTGCTACATCAGGCAGCTGCGCTGATGAAGAATCATTTACCATCACTATCAATCAAAGCCCTGCTGCACCTGCAAGCGGTGGTAATCAGCAGGAGTGTGAAGCGAGCCCGATACAGACCTTAACAGCTACAGCGACTGTTCCTGTTGGCAGTGTTGTTTGGTATGATGCAGCTGTTGGAGGGAATATAGTAGCTGCGCCAATCTTAAATACTGTAGGAACGGTAACTTACTATGCAGAAACAGATAATGGTGTATGTACCAGTACATCAAGAACACCGGTCAACCTGACTATTCTTCCTACACCGGATGCATTTGTTGGGGCGGATATCACCCAATATAACAGTGGGGTATTCAGCCTGGAAGCAACACCGGTTACTGCAGGATCTACAGGGAAATGGAGCGTCGTTTCAGGTACGCCTGCTGTTGCCGTTTCTGATGTAAATGATCCCAATGCCACAGTAACTTTAAATCCAAATACGACTGCAATATTCCGCTGGACAGTGACCACAGCTACTTGTTCTGCTTATAGTGATATGGTGTTGACTTATACATTAGCCGCAGATATTGTAACGGTGAAGTCAACCAAAGACGCTGCACAAACTACTTATGCACCCGGCGACGAAGTAACATATACAATTACCGTTACTAACAACGGCCCAAGTGATGCGAAGAATGTGAACATTGTGGATGTGGCGCCAACCGGTACCACTATCAGCACCTGGACAGCCAGCGTTACTACGGGTACGGTTACACTGCCCAATGCAAGCGGCACGGGTAATGTAAATGAAACTATCGTCACACTGCCGGATGGCGCAGTAGTGAGTTATGAAGTGAACGTAAAAACACCAGCGAATTTTACGGGTAATCTGAGTAACGCTGTGGCGGTAACTGGTCCAACACCGGATCCAACGCCCACCTGCCCGGCTTGTACTACGCCACCTATTACGCCTGCCGCTAAAGCAGACCTGTTAATTGTTAAAGCACTGAAAGACCCGGCGCAAACCACTTTTGCACCTGGCGATGAAGTAACTTATATCATCAACGTTACTAACAACGGCCCAAGTGATGCGAAGAATGTGAACATTGCAGATGTGGCGCCAACCGGTACTACCATCAGCACCTGGACAGCCAGCGTTACAACGGGCACGGTTACACTGCCAAATGCAAGCGGCACCGGTAACGTAAATGAAACCATTGTCACATTACCAAACGGTGCAGTAGTGAGTTATGAAGTGAACGTGAAAACACCGGCGAATTTTACGGGTAATCTGAGCAACACGGTGGCGGTTACCGGTCCAACACCGGATCCAACGCCCACCTGCCCGGCTTGTACTACGCCACCTATCACGCCTGCCGCTAAAGCAGATCTCTTAATAGTCAAAACACTGAAAGACCCGGCGCAAACCACTTTTGCACCCGGCGATGAAGTAACTTATATCATCACCGTTACTAACAACGGCCCAAGTGATGCGAAGAATGTCAACATTGCAGATGTAGCGCCCACAGGTACTACCATCAGCACCTGGACGGCCAGCGTTACAACGGGTACGGTTACACTGCCCAATGCAAGCGGCACCGGTAACGTAAATGAAACCATCGCCACACTGCCAAACGGTGCAGTAGTGAGTTATGAAGTGAACGTGAAAACACCGGCGAATTTTACGGGTAATCTGAGCAACACGGTGGCGGTTACCGGTCCAACACCGGATCCAACGCCTACCTGCCCGGCTTGTACTACGCCACCTATTACGCCTGCTGCTAAAGCAGATCTCTTAATAGTTAAAGCACTGAAAGACCCGGCGCAAACTACTTTTGCACCCGGGGATGAAGTAACTTATACGATCACCGTTACTAACAACGGCCCAAGTGATGCGAAAAATGTCAACATTGCAGATGTGGCGCCAACCGGTACCACCATCAGCAGCTGGACAGCCAGCGTTACTACGGGAACGGTTACACTGCCGAATGCAAGCGGTACGGGTAACGTAAATGAAACCATCGCCACGTTACCAAATGGCGCGGTGGTGAGTTATGAAGTGAACGTGAAAACACCGGCTAGCTTTACGGGTAACCTGAGCAATGTGGTGGCAGTTACCAGTCCTACACCAGATCCAACGCCAACCTGCCCGGCTTGTACCACGCCACCTATTACGCCTGCAGCTAAAGCAGATCTCTTAATAGTTAAAGCACTGAAAGATCCGGCGCAGACCACTTTTGCACCCGGCGACGAAGTAACTTATACGATCACCGTTACTAACAACGGCCCGAGCGATGCGAAGAATGTCAATATTGCGGATGTGGCGCCAACTGGTACCACTATCAGCACCTGGATAGCCAGCGTTACTACGGGAACGGTTACACTACCTAATGCAAATGGTACAGGTAATATAAACCAAACCATCGCCACATTGCCAAACGGCGCGGTCGTGAGTTATGAGGTAAATGTGAAAACACCGGCAAATTTTACAGGCAACCTGGTCAATGTGGTGGCAGTTACCGGCCCAACACCGGATCCAACGCCAACCTGCCCGGCTTGTACAACGCCACCTATTACACCTGCAGCTAAAGCAGATCTCTTAATAGTCAAAGCACTGAAAGACCCGGCGCAGACCACTTTTGCACCCGGTGATGAAGTAACTTATACAATCACGGTGACGAACAACGGCCCAAGTGATGCGAAGAATGTCAACATTGCAGATGTGGCGCCAACCGGTACCACTATCAGCACCTGGACAGCCAGCGTTACTACGGGAACGGTTACACTGCCGAATGCAAGCGGTACGGGTAACGTAAATGAAACCATTGTCACATTGCCAAACGGCGCGGTCGTGAGTTATGAAGTGAATGTGAAAACACCAGCTGACTTCAGCGGTTCATTAAGTAACACGGTAGCAGTCACGAGTCCAACACCGGATCCAACACCAACCTGCCCGGCTTGTACCACGCCACCTATTACGCCTGCTGCTAAAGCAGACCTCTTAATAGTCAAAGCACTGAAAGACCCGGCGCAAACCAGCTTTGTACCCGGTGAAGAAGTAACGTATACCATCACCGTTACTAACAACGGTCCGAGTGATGCGAAGAATGTCAACATTGCGGATGTGGCGCCAACCGGTATCACTATCAGCACCTGGACTGCCGCCGTTACTACGGGAACGGTTACACTGCCCAGTGCAAGCGGTACGGGTAACGTAAATGAAACCATTGTCACATTGCCGGATGGCGCGGTCGTAACATATGAGGTAAATGTAAAAACACCAGCGAATTTTACGGGTAATCTGAGCAACGCTGTGGCAGTAACCGGCCCAACACCGGATCCAACGCCAACCTGCCCGGCTTGTACTACGCCACCTATTACGCCTGCTGCTAAAGCAGACCTCTTAATAGTTAAAGCACTGAAAAACCCGGCGCAAACCACTTTTGCACCCGGCGACGAAGTAACTTATACGATCACCGTTACTAACAACGGCCCGAGTGATGCGAAGAATGTCAATATCGCGGATGTGGCGCCAATCGGTACCACCATCAGCACCTGGACTGCCAGCGTTACAACGGGCACGGTTACACTGCCAAATGCAAGTGGTACGGGTAACGTAAATGAAACCATCACCACACTGCCAAATGGCGCGGTCGTGAGTTATGAGGTGAACGTGAAAACACCAGCAAACTTTACAGGCAACCTGGTCAATGTGGTGGCAGTAACCGGCCCAACACCGGATCCAACACCAACCTGCCCGGCTTGTACCACGCCACCTATTACGCCTGCTGCTAAAGCAGATCTCTTAATAGTCAAAACACTGAAAGATCCTGCGCAAACCAGCTTTGCACCTGGTGATGAAGTGGCTTACATCATCACAATTACCAACAACGGTCCAAGCGATGCGAAGGATGTGAACATCGCGGATGTGGCGCCAACAGGTACTACCATCAGCACCTGGACGGCCAGCGTTACAACGGGCACGGTTACACTGCCTAATGCAAGCGGTACTGGTAATGTAAATGAAACGATTGCCACACTGCCAAATGGCGCGGTCGTGAGTTATGAAGTGAACGTGAAAACACCAACGAATTTCACAGGTACACTGAGTAATGCGGTGGCTGTCACCAGCCCAACAGCTGACCCTGATCCGGGTTGTCCAGCCTGTGTTACACCACCTATTACATCTACCATTAACGCAGACCTGATAACCGTTAAAACACTGAAAGATCCGGCGCAAACTAGCTTTGCGCCTGGTGATGAAGTGGCTTACATCATCGCAATTACCAACAACGGTCCAAGTGATGCGAAGAATGTGAACATCGTGGATGTGGCGCCAACAGGTACTACCATCAGCACCTGGACAGCCAGCGTTACTACGGGCACGGTTACGCTATCCAATACAAGCGGCACCGGTAACGTCAATGAAACCATCACCACACTGCCAAATGGCGCAGTCGTGAGTTATGAAGTGAACGTGAAAACACCAACGAATTTCACAGGTACGCTGAGTAATGCGGTGGCTGTCACCAGCTCAACAGCTGACCCTGATCCGGGATGTCCAGCCTGTGTTACACCACCTATCTCATCTACCATTAACGCAGACCTGGTAACCGTTAAAACACTGAAAGATCCGGCGCAAACCAGCTTTGCGCCTGGTGATGAAGTGGCTTACATCATCACTATTACCAACAACGGTCCAAGTGATGCGAAGAATGTGAACATCGTGGATGTGGCGCCAACAGGTACCACTATCAGCACCTGGACTGCCAGCGTAACAACGGGCGCGGTTACACTATCCAATACAAGCGGCACCGGTAACGTCAATGAAACCATTGCCACGTTACCAAATGGCGCAGTCGTGAGTTACGAAGTGAATGTGAAAACACCAGCGAATTTCACAGGTACACTGAGTAATGCGGTGGCTGTCACCAGCCCAACAGCTGACCCTGATCCGGGATGTCCAGTCTGTGTTACACCACCTATTACATCTACCATTAACGCAGACCTGGTAACCGTTAAAACACTGAAAGACCTGGCACAAACAAGCTTTGTACCTGGTGATGAAGTGGCTTACATCATCACAATTACCAACAACGGTCCAAGTGATGCGAAGAATGTGAACATCGTGGATGTGGCGCCAACAGGTACTACCATCAGCACCTGGACAGCCAGCGTTACTACGGGCACGGTTACACTACCCAATGCAAGTGGTACCGGTAACGTCAATGAAACCATTGCCACGTTACCAAATGGCGCGGTCGTGAGTTACGAAGTGAAGGTGCAAACACCGGTAGGCTTTACTGGTAACCTGAGCAATGCAGTTGCCGTCACCAGTTCGACACCGGATACTGATCCTGCTTGTCCGGCTTGTGTAACACCGCCTATTACGCCTGTACCACCGGTAACTCCACCGGTTGCATCGAATGATAACATTGATAGTAAAGGAAGCAAAGAAGTCATCATAACGTTGCTCGATAATGACGTCCCCGGACAAGGCGGAAGTCCGCTGGACCCCGGCAGCGTGGAAATAACAGATCAACCCAGACATGGCACTATCAAAGTGAATGCGGATGGTACGATCATTTATACACCTGATCCCGGATATAAAGGAACGGATTCATTCAGCTACAGGGTAAAAGATGCATTGGGTAACTGGAGCAATGTGGCAACAGTAACGATTACAGTAACGCCTGATGATCTTGAAATACCAAATGTAATCACACCAAATGGCGATGGCTTCTCCGACAAGTTCGTGATCAAAGGGTTGCTGCAATTCCAACAAAACAGCATCATCATCTTTAACCGGTGGGGTAATAAAGTATATGAAAGCAGAAACTATCAGAATGACTGGGATGGCCATGGATTGAACGCCGGTACCTATTACTACACATTGAAGTTGCAGGATGCAACCGGTAAATGGCGTACCCACAACGGTTATATCATGCTGATACGTTAACACATGATTCAATCAACAGATGTCTGCCGTTTTCCTGTTATCTCAACAGGAAAACGGTATCCAGAAAATACTTTCAGCTCTTGTAATAACAAAAAAGAGATTATGAATAAGGGAATTAATAAGATCATCCTTTTGTTACTGTTCATGTTAACCCATACACTCGTATATGGTCAGCAGGATGCACAATTCAGCCAGTATATGTTCAATGGCTTATATATCAATCCTGCTTATGCCGGTTACAGGGAACAGTGGAATGTAAACATGTTCTATCGTAACCAGTGGACGGGATTTCCGGGTGCCCCGAAAACCTTTTCAGTGGCGGCTGATGGAGTAGCCAATAATAACCGGATAGGATTGGGGTTACAGTTAATGAATGATCAGTTAGGCGCACAAAATAATACCTCCCTGTATGGCAGTTATGCCTACCGGATACCAATGGACAGGAGCGGGGATAAAACCCTGGCCCTGGGCATCAGCGGAGGCTTTGTGCAACAACGGCTCAACATCTCCGCATTAACCGGAAGCGAAAATGACCCGTTACTGATGAATGCAAAGAGAACCGCTTTCATGCCGGATGCAAGGGCAGGGATATTCTATAATAGTGAAAGGATTTACTCCGGATTATCTGTAGATAACCTGATGACGAATGTCTTTCAGAAATCTGATGGACTAAAAACATATGCACTCTTAAAACCGCATGTCTATTTCACCGTAGGTGGATTAGTACCATTGACTGATGCCGTGTTATTAAAACCCTCTATCCTGATAAAGGAAGATTTTGCCGGGCCAACAAGTCTTGACCTGAATGCCTTCTTCCTGCTGGATAAGAAGCTCTGGATCGGAGGCTCTTACCGTACCGCTGTGTTAAACAAAAGATATATAGAGAACTCCATAACGAAATCTGCTGCTATTGTGGGAATGGTTGAATATTTCATCAATGAGAAGCTGCGTATCGGATATGCCTATGACCACACCATAAATGGAACAGGGGCTACCAATTTTACGACGCATGAGGTTTCCCTGAATTATATTTTCGTGACACCAAGGGCCAGGATGCTCTCTCCACGATATTTTTAATACAAACAATCATGCAATAGCCTTATCTCTTATACAATCCAGAATCAGTATAATCATGAAGGATAAAAAGAAATACAATATCCCCGCACTGTTAAGCATATTGATGGCAATGGCTTTTTGCTTACCGGTACATGGACAATATATATTGAAACAAGCCAATGACCAGGTGGTATTATACAATTATACAAAAGCGATCCCTTTGTATAGCAAGGCATATAAGAAAAAAGCTACAATAGCAGCTGCGCGCGGCATGGCGACGAGCTACCGCCTGCTGAATGACTATGTTTTTGCAGAATCCTGGTATGCCAAAGTGATTGCCATGCCAGCTCATACTGCTAAAGATGAATTATATTATGCCAGGGTATTGATGAACAACAGCAAATATGCAGAAGCCGGTGCAGTACTCGATCAATACCTCGGTAAAACACCCGCTGATAAAAGTGCGCTGCATATGCGGCAGGGTTGCGATAGTGCCGTGAAATGGATGGCTGCTCCCGCCAAAGGCAACCTGGTAAATGTACAGGCGCTGAACAGTCAATGGTCGGATTGGAGTACTACATTCGCTAACGGAAAAATCATCTTCGCCTCCGATCGTCCTTATGACTCCCTCCGGAACAGACCTTTCTTCAGTACCAGCAATATCAAAACTACTGCTTACGGCTGGACCGGTAACAGCTATTGGCACCTGTACGAAAGTGATGGGAATGACAGTAGCAGCACCCGGCTCATGGCACGCAATATTAACGGTGACTACCATAGTGCTACAGCAAGCTATACTGCCGATGCGAAAAAGATGTACTATGCAGTAACAAATCTCGTAAAAAAGAAGAGTAGCTTTTTAGGCAAAGAAGGTATTTATACGCTCAACGTAGAGATCCTGGAACGCAGCAGGGACAGCATCCATAGTAATTGGAAACAGTCGGCTGTATTTCCGTACAATGAAATATTTAATTATTCTGTGGGAGATCCCTGGATAAGTCCCGATGGCCGGACCCTCTATTTTGTTGCCAACTATGGCGATAAAGGAATGGGCGGTACTGATATTTATTATTGCCACCGCAATGACAACGGGGAATGGGAAACACCGGTAAATATGGGAGAGGAGATAAATACCGCTGGAGATGAACGTACGCCTGTTTTTGACACCACCGGTACTTTTTATTTCGCCAGTAACGGCAGGTCCGGTATGGGCGGACTGGATATTTATAAAGCTAAAAAGAACAGTGATCATTGGATAGTGGAAAATATGGGTAGCCCGGTAAACAGTCCGCAGGATGACTTTGCCCCGGCTTTTGCTGATCATAGTACTCTTTACTTTTCTTCCAACAGACTGGCCGGACATGGCAGCGATGATATCTACCGCTTTGATGCGGCAAAAGTATTGCTGTTTACTTTAACCGGCAGGGTACTGGACCAAAAAACAAACTTACCGCTTATCAATGCAGTAGTGAGCCTCGATAATATAAACACCGGTACCCCATTAAAAGCCATCACCGATGCAATGGGTAATTACCGCTTTACATTGGATAGTATAACGGATTATGAACTGAGTGGTGTAAAGACCGATTACAGCACAGTTACGGGCATCGCTCTCACTACAAGGGGCCTCACCAGTTCGAAGGAATTGCGCCAGGATATTTACCTGGAAAAAGTAGAGTTGAACAAGGCGGTGAAGATAGAAAATATCTACTTCGACCTGGATAAATCGAATATCCGTCCTGATGCAGCGATTGAGCTGAATAAGCTGGTGAAGATACTGAACGACAACCCGACCTGGCAGGTGGAAATGTCTTCTCATACAGACTCCCGTGCCAACGATAACTATAACCAGAAATTGTCGCAACGGCGTGCAGAATCCACGGTGGCTTACCTGATTGCTAACGGTATAAACAAGGATCGTTTAACAGCAAAAGGTTATGGCGAAACCCGGTTGGCGAACCGTTGCAGTAATGGTGTTCCTTGTACAGTAGATGAGCATCAGGCCAACCGCAGAACAGAATTTACCATATTGGATAAATAAACAGGGATGATATAAAGAGCTGTTTAAAAGCAGCCCGCAGCTTAATACTGTGGGCTGCTTTTTTTATTCGTGTTTTTCCTTTTAAATTACAATGCTGATGCAATACCTGAAAAGCAAGCGTCTTTATTATAAAAGGTAAAGCAACAACGCTATAACCGCCGCGAAAAAGGTGTTCAGGAAATTTACAACATCGTTATTGATATAATGTTTTCGTTCCAGGGAGGCGCCCAGTACTGAATCGGCCAGGTTACCGATAACGCCCGCCAGCAGGATAATAACGAACCGTTTATCAAACCCGGTGGAAAGGGAATAGGCTGCTGCTATGATGAAAGCGCCTGCCGCGCCAATGAGTGTACCCTCAATGCTGACAACACCATCCAACCCTTTGGGTTCTTTTTTAAAACTCAGGATATTATAAAAGTTCCGGCCATACACCATTCCCAGTTCAGATGACAACGTATCAGCAGTTGCCGAAGCAAGACTGGCAGCCATCATCATGCCGTATAACGTGGCGTGTGCAGGATCAATGATCATCGGTATTGCGAGCAGTGCTGCCATACCACCATTGGCGAATACCTGTCCTGCTTTCCTCGTTTCAGGATGTACACTGTCAGGGTGGATCTTTGCTTTCAGGTCTTTCCGGTGGGAGGTAGCCAGTGTGCCGAGTATAAAGAATACGCCCAGTAACCCTAACCCGGTATATCCGGCTCCCGCATATACCAGTAGTCCGGTCAGCCCCGCGGCCAGGGAAGCCGGGATAGATAGTTTTCCTGTTTTAATACATATCACCATCACAATGATGAGCAATACCAGGACCAGAGCGATGTGGGATAGTGATGAGAATGCCATATGAACCGGCAAAAATAGACATTTTTTCTTTCTGAGACGGATATTGGAAAAGCTTCAACAACGCAAGGCAAAAAAAAACACCATTCATGATTTGGGTATCATGAATGGTGATGAAAGGATCACTAAAGTTGGAATAGGGCATGAATTATTCAGCAGGATAATATTTTGCTAACCAGGTCACCAGTTTTGAAAATACATCCATGGAAGCTGCAAGGCCTACGCCATGCTTTTCACCAGGATACAATTCAAATTGTGTGGGTATCCCCAGTGATGTTAATTTGGCGTAAAGCTTCTCTGACTGGCTTACATGTACCAGTGGATCTTCACTGCCATGAAACAAAATGGTAGGTACACCGGTTTCTTTGGTGAGCCGGTAGAAGGGACTTGCATCATGAGCAATTTTAGACGCCGGATCAGCCACGCCTAACAGGCGTGTTACTTTTTCATCGGCATCTTTATTTTCCAGTCTTACTTTTTTATCTGTAAAATCGGTAGGCCCCCATAGATCCATGACAGTTTTTATCTGGCGCATACTATCATTTGCATAGGCATATTGCAAGGCCAGGTAAGCGCCTGCACTGCCGCCCATTAAAGCAAACTGGCTGCCATCGAATTTCATTTTCCTGGCTTTGGAAGAAATAAATGCCAATGCCTGGCGGATATCATCGATCTGTGCCGGGAAAATGTTTTTGTTATTATCCCGGATCAGCCGGTAGTTTATGGATACTACGCCGTAATGCTGCCTGCCTACCAGTTCATCAATCAACTGTTGGGGGAACTCTTTTTTATCACCGCCAGTCCAACCGCCGCCATGAATGTATACGATTATTTTCGTCTGCGGATTGTGGTCTTCAGGCATATAGGCATCCAGTGTATTATCTTCACCTGCATCACCATAGGGTACATTGCGTACTTTAATGTAGGACGGCTTTGCGGGCAAAACGGCAACAGCTGTTGAAGTGGTTGTGATACCATCCCGGAGGTTGTTGCTCTTCAGATAACTCACCAATGCCGTCGGGTGGTCAGTCTGCACACCCTGTACACCTTTCTTCATCGCAGCAACCCATTCGGTGGGGCCTTCTGTCTGCGATTGTACATCCAGCCATATTGCTACGTTGTGTTGCCTGGCCACTGCCAGCATAGCGGTGTCTTTGATGTTATCCAGCACTTCCATACGCACATTTTCCAGGAAATATTTAAACTGGTCAGGGGTATTAATCTCATCAGGCAGACTGGACATTAATGGCATTGCCGGGGCGGCTTTTCTCCAGGCTTTATACTGTTCTTTTTTATTTAAATAAACCACTACCTGCTTTTCCATCCCAGCCGCTTTTAGTTGCCGCAAGGTTTCTGGTACATCCGCATCTTTAAAGTCAAGATAAATATTCAGCCTGCCTTTACACGCCTGCAGGGCTTCTTCAAAGGAGGGCACACGATAGTCTTTCCCATCTGTACTTTTTACCTTTAATGCTTTGATTTCGGCAAATGTTAAATCTGCCACATTGCCTTTGCCATTGGTCATCTTGTCTACGGTAGCATTGTGCATCAGCACCAGCTTCCCATCTTTCGTGGTGCGCAGATCCAGCTCTGCATAATCCGCGCCACATCGTATGGTTTCTTCAATAGCGGCTACCGTATTTTCAGGAACCGTTTCATGATTACCGCGATGGGCTACCACCACAAATTTATTCTTGCTAACAGGTAGTGGAGACACTACCTGTTGAGCCATAGCCGTTATTATAAGGAAAAAGGCTCCTGAGAAAACTATAATTCTTTTCATGCTGACAATTTATAACATCCTGTCTTAAAGTATTTTTTTATCATCGGTAACAAATACACGTGTACTTACTGTATAGGTACCACCGGTAGGATTCTCGTATTTAAGATCAACATAAAAAGCGCGGTAACCATTTTGTGGCAGGGGAGTGGTTACTTTTATCTTCGACTGATGCGCTTTTCCTAAGCTCTGCGATGCCCATTTATCATTACGGAAATCGAGGTCTTTGGAATCTGCTGACCATAGTATCACGTCTACCAGGCTGTTGGCTGTAGCTTTTGCGGTAAGGTTTACTTTTCCTTTACGTGTTTTGGTCGTCCAGCTACAGTCGGGGTAAGTTTGCTTACTCATGGTAATACCAAAGAAAGCACTTAACCCTTCAAAGGCCTGATGCTTGTCGCCCAGGCTATGTCCGGCATTGGGTACATAGTTTATTAAATTTTTACCCGGTATGCTGTCTATATAATTTTTGATATTATCCACTACCCAGTATTCATCATTGGTACCCATGAAGATCATTTTGGGCATGGACAAACTTTTCCTGTAAGAGTAAGGATCAATCATGGTGTTGATGGCCATACCACTTTCTGTATGGGCTGCCTGTGGAATACCCAGTTTTACATAATCTTCAATCTGAATACTGTATTCTTTCCAGGTTTTAATCTGGTAGTCCAGGCTTACCGGCATATTTAATACGTCAATCACCATTGGTGCGATAGCAACCACCCTGTCATCGTTGGCGCCGGTGAGCCAGGTAGTCCAGCCACGTTTTGAAGCGCCGGATACAACAAACCGGTTTATGTTGCGGGGCAATTTTGCTTTGGCGAAGTCCTGTATGGCATCCATAGCGCGAACGGCGCTTTTAACCATGGGGAACAGTAAAGGCCAGGTAAAATCACCATCTTTTTTAAAGTTATGGAGGGTGAAGGATATCAATGCATCTTCCGTTAATTTATTAAAGAGCGGTTGATTAGGTGTTTGTCTTAATACCGCTGTAACCGAGTTATTGGTAGCTGCAACAGCGCCTACCTGTTGATACAGTTCATCCGTGGGGCCGTTCCAGTTAGGTAGTCCGTCCTTTACAGAACCGCCGGTAATGAACAGTAAGGCGCCATCGTATTTAATGTCGGCCGGAACAAAAATGGTTAACTGATGTTTCCATGTAAACTCCCGCCATTGCTGGGAAGTGAGCAATATATTGTAGGCTTTTACATTATTAGCCAGGTTAAAGGAGTCTTTCAATTCCCACTTAAACGAATGGTCTCCATTATTCAGATAACTTTTCAGCGCGTTGGCCGGTGTTACCGTTTGTTGGGCAAAGGCTGTAATGAAAAAAAGGAGGTTAACAAAAAGAGCTGTCGTGATGTTCAGGAGTAGTTTCTTCATATGTTATTTATAATTTGATAAAAGTAGATCATTGCAGTGAAAATTACCAGGGCTTACCGGTGCCTTGTATCACCCAGGGTTTTGACCACGGGCTGTTTTTTGCACCATTGGCGCCATAGGAAGAATAGGTGGTTACTTCCAGCCGGTCCATTGCTTCGGTAATATTCACTTTATTGAGGTTACGCTCGTCCAGCATGTAGTAGTAGCGTAACGGCATTACCGGCCCCTTTGCATAAGGGCCTGCGTGTAGGTCGGGCAATCCTGTTCGTTTGTAATCGAACCAGGCTTCCGTTGCGGCTGTCCAGCTGGCGATCCATTTCTGGGTGATGATTTGCTTTTGCGTATGATCGAATTTTACCCCTGGTTGCATGATGTATGTGCCATAACTGGCGGCAATTCCCCAGGTAGTGAGAGATGCCTGTATGGCTGCATTATAATGCGTTTCTGCATCGCCTGCAGCCCATCCCTTGATGGCGGAAGCTTCGGCCAGGATAAAGTGTACTTCGGCGGCAGAGATCAACCTGGCCTTTAATAATGGGCCTTTTGCCTGCTGGTAAATATTATTGAGCCAGGAAACATGCGGGTTTCTGGCTCCCTGATTGGCATCCGGACTTAAATTATATACAGCAGGTCCGGCAATGCCCGGTGGAATACCTACATAATCCTCGTTCTGGTCAATGTCATTTATCGTGAGTCCTTTGCCGGTCAGTACATCCGGAGATATATATCTTACTTTTCTGGGTTCGCCGTTTACAATCGTATCTACTGCTTTATAGTTGATACCGGTACCTGCGGGCTTTGTATCATCTACCAGTAAAAAGGTCTCTACTTTATTCGCCCAAACCGCGATTCTTGGGTCGTGCAGCGCCAACATGGAAGTAACTAGCGTGTTACACATTTTTAATCTCCGGTAGTTGCTGCCGTCCGGGTCATATGTGACGTTGGCTGGCCAGGAGTCGGCATTGCTGTTGCCGGGGAAAGACATGGTGGCGTCTTCAGCAGCAGCTGTAATGATGGGATATTGTGCAGGATCAGCTACTATTTTTTCAATGCCTGCTTTGGCAACAGCGGGCAGCTTTTCCGAAAGACGCATATAATACCGCAAAGCCAGCGAATTCGCCATCTTGCGCCATTTAGCAGGATCACCCTGGTAATAAACATCTGCGCCATCGATCGGCTCGGGGTAATCAGCTTTAGGTTTTGAAAGTAAAGTATTGGCCGTTTCAAGATCTGCTAATATACCGGTATATATTTTTTCCTGCGGATCATAAGCAGGCAATGAATTTTCGGTACCGCCTTCCTGGCCTTTCAATGCATTGGTATAAGGAGCATCTCCCCACAGATCAGTGATCAATCCAAACACCATCGATTTCATGACCAGCGAAACGCCTTGCTGCAATTCGTTATTAAGAGTAGTGGCCCGGTCGTATACCAGTTGATTGTTTCGCAGGATGTCATAGTAAGGCGTCCAGCTATTGGAGCCCCCCCAATCATATTCATTGTGTTCGCTGGTCCAGCCATCCTTCTGGGTATGCTGCATCACACCGGCAATATTTTGGTAGCCCAGATCCAGCACCAGCATACCGGTATTTGTCAGTACGGTGGATAAAACAAGATTTGGATTAATAGTTTCAGGGTTGGAGCCATTGGGGTTCTCATTCATTTTGATCAAATCCTTTTTACAGGAAGAAACCGAAAGACCGATCAACCCAAGGCATAGTATAATTGATTTACTAATTGTTTTCATATTTCAAAAATTAAATGAGCTCTTAAAAAGTTACATTTAGTTTAGCGCCCATTGGAATGGCCCATGGTGTTACGTTGTATCTTTCAATTCCCTGCATAAACTGCATGCCGGAACCTTGTACACTGGTAGATGGCTGATAGGCATTTTCCGGATCGATACCGATTTTTGCAGCTGTCCACAGGATGATATTCCTGCTGTATACAGAGAAACTGGCATTCTGTAGTTTCAAGGAGGAGATCATTCTTTGCGGTAATCCGTAAGTCAACGATACTTCTCTCAGCTTCAGGTAAGAAGCGGGGAACAGAAAGGCTCTTGTAAACGACCATGTCGTACCAAGTGCATATGGCATCGTTAGTGTACCCGGATTACCCAGGTTTTCGTTATAGCCGGTTGGGTTACCATCTGCATCATATCCTTTAGCGGTAACCCCGGGAATAAATACGCCGCCATAAGGCAACACATACGGTCCATAGGCAAAGGGATAACCGTTATATTCAGGTGTAGGGCCACCTACCAACGGAAAGTTACTGCCACTTGGTATGATGAGTTCATTCTGATGGCTTACTAAATAATCCCTGAGTTCCTGTCCGCTCATGTTACCGGGGTTGATCAGTTTATCCAGGAAAAGCTGGGAGCTTCCTTTTTCTTCTCCGTAGCGGTAAGTCTGGGATACAAAATCTCCTCCGTTTCTCCAGTCGAACGTCATGCTCAACGTAATGTTTTTATAGGAAATAGCCATTTGTGCTCCCATAATAAACTTGGGGTTGAAGTTCCCGATCTTATTCCGGGTGTTTTGCACGTCGATCTCTTGCCACTTGCCGGTATTGTCCAGCAGCGGATAACCGAAATAAGGCGATTTCGGATCGGTCACCGTTACCACCTGGGCGTCATAAATATCACCAATATCTTCTCCTACGTATGTGAAGGCACCACCTCTGGCTTCTTCCCAAAGGATGTAGTAAGGTAAATCATCCGGGAGGGAAATGATCTTCGTTCTGTTACGGGTAAAGTTCGCATTGATATCCCATCTCCAGTTCTTCGTTTCTACCGGTGTACCGCCGAGTGATAATTCAATGCCCCTGCTTCTCAATAAACCGGCATTAATATTCCTGGAGGAATAGCCGGAAGAAGGAGGCATTTTGGGACTGAAGATCTGGTTTTTATTCTCTACCACATAGTAGGTAGCTGCGAGCCGCAAACGGTTTCTGAACAGGTTTACATCCAGACCGCCTTCATAAGAGGTGGCTATTTCCGGTTTTAAAAATGGATTCAGTAATGTGCCGGAAGTAGCCAGGCGGGGTACGTTACCCCAGGCGCCGGGATTCCACAGGGTAGATACCAGCTGGTAAGGACTGGCATCGTTACCTACCTGTGCTGCACCACCTCTTAGTTTGATCATGTTGATATTCTCAGACGTGATCCCTGCCATTTCGTTCAGTAGCAGGCTTATTGACGTAGCGGGATAGAAATAAGACGCTGCATCCGGTAAGGTACTTGACCAGTCGTTACGACCGGTAATATCGAGATATACCATGCCGTTATAGCCGATGTTCAACATACTGTAGATGCTGTTAACGCCCTTTTCATACATGAAGCTATTGTAGTTCAGATTTTCCGGGGAAATGTTTTGCAGCGTATATACGCCGGGGGTAGTAAGACCCGTACCATCTTTTGTAGAAGTGGTAATATTTTTACCGGTCTGATACCGTTTGTTTCCACCGGCGGAAAGCGTGAAATCAAATTTGCCGATATCTTTCTTGTAAGTAGCCAATACATCAATATTACGTTCGTAGCTATTGAGATTAATGATACCGTAAGCGCCACCGGGATTTGTCAGGTAGCTGTTGGCAATCCGTGTTTCCCTTTTTTCACCATAGGTGTCTAATGCATACCTGGCCATTACACTGAGTGATGGGAGGATCTGCCAGTCGGCCCTGATATTACCAAAAACGCGGTCTCTCACATAAGCGTTCTTTACTTCATAAGCCAGGAAATACGGGTTGTTAAATGCCCCGTTGTATTGGGTACGTTGTTGTAAACCTTCCTGCCCCGGCATCCAGTAATCTTCCAGGTCGCGCACATCAATATGAGGAGAGATGCTATACACTGCCTGTAAGGGGTTGGCGCCCCGGTCACCCGCCGGACGGTTATTGGAATTGTTGCGGCTGAAATCAATATTGGAACTCAGGGTTACTTTTGAATTCAACTTTAGACTGGTATTCAGGTTAAGTGAATTTTTAAACAGGTCTGTATTGGGAATAATGCCTTTGTTGGTCATATTCGCGTAAGACATGCGGTAAGCGATCTTATCGTTGTTATTCGCAACAGACACACTGGTGGTGGTGGTCATGCCGGTATTGACAAAATTTTTGGCATTGTCTTTATGCGATACCAATGGCATGGGAATACGTTTGCCATTTTCATCAAGTGGGCTGTTCCACTGTACTTCCTCATAGCCCATGTCCAGTTCCGCGCCAAAGTACGAATCCCCCTCTTCCTGGATGATGGAACCGAAAGGATTACTGAGCAGGTTCCCACTTCTGGAAACGGGAATCCCGGAAAACTGTCCGGAACCAAATTTGGTTTGCCATTTGAGAAATTTATAGGGGATATCAAAGACGGTATTCACAGAAGCGTCTACCGTTATTTTATTTACCTTTTTACCGGTTTTGGTGGTGATGAGTACCACGCCGTTGGCAGCACGGGAGCCGTACAACGCGGCGGCGCTGGGGCCTTTTAAGATAGTAACGCTTTCTATATTGTCCATGTTGATGTCGGAAATCGCATTGCCGTAATCCACCTTGTTGTCAGCACCGATCTGACTCACGTTATTCACGGTATTGGCCAGGGGAACACCATCTACTACAAACAGGGGTTGGTTATCGCTGCTAAGGGAGGTGGCGCCGCGTATCACCATACTAACAGAAGAACCGGTGCCGCCTGTGGAATTGATGGTTACACCTGCTACTTTACCCGCCATCGCATTCAGGAAATTTTCCTGGGTTACCTTGTTGAATTCCTTACTGCCCAATTCCTCCACTGAATAACCCAATGCTTTTTTCTCTCGCTTAATACCAAGAGCTGTAACTAAAACCTGGTCTAATTCTTCTACTTTTTTTTTCAGCGTAACAGATAATGACAGTTTGCTGGAATCCGTGATCGTGTAGCCTTTCAGGGTATCAGTAACATATCCCATTTGACTGAAGATAAAATGATAGGGACCACCGGTAGATAGCTTTGCGAATACAAAGATTCCTTTTTCGTTGGTCATAGTGTTAGCAACCAGATTGTTATTGGCGTTCTCCACTTTAACGACTACCCCATGGAGGACTTCGCCGTTTTCATTTTTAATAATTCCGATGGCAGCAGGATGAGTATTTTGCGCCAGCAGGCTGCCGATACATAACTGGCAGAGTAGGAGTAGCCAGATTGCTTTTCCTGGGTGAAACATTCCTGATTGTCTGATTTTTACACGCATAATTATTTCATTTTTGGGCAAAAGGAATCACAGGCAACCTTTATAGGGTGCTTTGGTTGATGTGTTGAAATTATTGTCGGGATTATTGCGTTACGTAAATAACATCATCTGTCTGCTTGATAATAAGATTGTTTAAGATGCCGATGGTAGACAGGAAATCAATTAAAGATTCCTTACTGCTATCGAATGTACCTGTAAAACTCATGTCTGTCAATATATCCGCCTGGCATTGAATCTTTACCTGGTATTTGTCGGCCATTAATCTGAATATGTTTGCCACAGGCTCATTGTTAAAACTGAATACTTCCTTCTCAGGTTTTACCGGTATTTGTTTATTGCTACGTTTATCTGTTTTATTTATCAGTGTTATGGCCACCGCCATTTTCACCTGGTCAAAATAAAGATCCTGACCGGGCAGCAGGTAAGTTTCTTTTACGCCTTTGCGTTCCAATGTACTGTCGGGCCTTACCACCACTTTACCGCTGAGCAACTGTACACGAACAACGCCTTTGTTCTCCCAGGCAGTTACTTTGAAAACGGTACCCAGTGCCGTGGTACCAAGATTTCCTGCGTACACGGTAAAAGGATTTTCTTCGTCATGCGCTACCTTAAACAGTGCCTGTCCTTTTAAATAGATATCCCTTTTGTTTTTGCCAAATGGTTCCTGGTATTTTATCTGACTCCTGGGGGCCAGCTCCACCACACTGCCATCGTTTAAGTGAAGCGGCATTGTTTTCCCGGTGCTATTCGTCTTATATTGGTATACTACTGGTATTACTACTGGCTGCACAACAGGGGCCACCACGGCTACCTGCTTAACAGGCTGTTGCTGTTGCGTTATCCATAAAAGACCGGCTATTGCCACCGGCAGTATCACTGCCGCTGCCAGTTTATAGTATCGGTATCTTACCTTCTTCTTTTGATAGGTACGGCTTTCAATCACCGCCAGCATTTTATCGGAGATGACCGTTGGTAATGACTGATCCGTATAAAAAGAATGCCAGCTCTCTTCTGTTAAATAAGGTTGTAAAGCCTCCGGGTGCCGCGTAAAATATGCTTTTACCAACTGCTTTTCATGTTCGTCGCATTCGCCCCGAAAAAACTTTTCAATTAATGTTGCTGCATGCTTCATATTTAAGTATTCGTTTGAAAACAGTAAATCCCTCACTGCATAACAATTAGTTAATGAGATAAAGAAGAAAAAAGATCAGATAAAAAACTGGATGACTAAAAAGAGGAGTAGCAACATGGAGTCCTTTAGTTGCCGGATAGCCCGTACTATATGGTTTTCCACGGTTTTGGGGGAGATAGATAATTGTCTGGCAATTTCTTTGTGTGGGAGTCCTTCGAAACGGCTTAGTTTAAATACATTCTTCCTCACAGGCGACAATTGTTCAATATTGTTGTATACCCGTTTCAGATCTTCCTTTACCGTAATATCCGTTTCTACATGCCAATCTGATGTGTCCTGCACCAGTGACTGCATATGCCTGTTTCTTACCTGTTGTTTGCGGAGCAGGTCAGTCATCACACTCTTGGCTATACGAAAGAGTTGTGCAGATATATTATAATCTGCAGACAATTTCTCTCTTCTTTCCCAAAGGACAATGAAGGCCAGCTGTACGGTTTCTTCCGACAGATAGACAGAGTGTGTGCATTTCAAAACGTAGAAATAAAGTTTCGTATGGTATTGTTGATATACCATTTTAAAACTTTCGATATTCCCATTTTTTATATCCTGTACGATACTTTCCATAAATGATCGCAAATATCTAATGGACCTAAACAAGATACAAGGAATTGCCGATTATATTATTGTTATTTTAAAACACTGCTACGCTACATGGCAGTGCCCCCAAAGTGATAATATCGGTATAAACTATTGCTTCTGAAGTTGTAAGATTAAAGGTATCGTTGCCACCCCGGGAACGGTAACCGTAATAGAAAGACTCATGTCCGTTGCGTTTACAGTCTCAATCCAGTGAGGATCGTTTTCTCCCGCAGCAGAGGTAAGCAGGAATACAGCATCGTGTACATCCAGTTTCCAGGTACCGGTATTACCGGCAGTAGGGAGGATCAGATCAGTGCAGCCATCAATGGCAAATGAGCCGTCTGTGTTAAACTTGTAGATGTTGGTCTGGGTGCAGAGAAATAACTCGCCTGCAGGGCCTAATAACGGCGCCAGCGCGATAATACTTGTACCGGCAGGGATCTCCTGTGGGCCCAGCTTCACAGGTACCGCAAATACAATATCCGCTTGTTTCCAGTCGCCGGTAACCAACTCATACTTCTCTGATTTTTCCGGCGTCGTCGCATCCTTCTTTTTGCATGCACCGGCAAACAAATTGACCGCAACCAATAATATCAGCAATTTACCAGGGATAAATGTTCGCATAACTTTTTAATATTGAGTAATTATAAAAAGAAGGGAATGGGATTAATGTGGCATCTTCCTCTTATGTATTCGTTTTGAAATGATAAATCCCTCACTGCGTAACAATTAGTTAATAAATTGACTGGGTTTAACGATCAGTGGCTCATGAATAAGAAGTTAACCCCCACCTGTGCTGCCGTGCCGGCAAACCTGTTTCTGGCGGAAAAATTTTGCGTTATCCTCCCCATGATGCCTATTTTCCCCGGCTTGAGCCAGTAAGATCCAAAACCGCCTATACCCCATATCCGGTCGGACAAAAGACTTCCTTCGCCGGTATCATCACTTATCTGCCGGGTAAAATGTCCGAATAAACCGGCTTCATGGCCTTTGCTACTGAACACATAGGAGCTGCCGAAATCTATGGTCAGGTGTGTACCTTCTTTAAAATCACTTTCTTTCTGTGTATGGTTTAGTTCAAGTGTACCGGCAACGCTTATACTGAGTTTGGATATTGGTTTTACCCGGCTCGCCACCCTGATGTTGTGGGAAAAGTATCCAAGCCCGCCATTATCAAGATCATGCAGTTTATATTTTCCGGTCGGGGCCCAAACACCATAATTCAGTGCATAGCTCCATTTGCCTTTTGTCCAGGAGAGCCACACCGGTTGAATATAAAGGTCGCCAAAGCCCAGACTCTTATTCGTAAAAGTATAGGTGCCGGAGCCGGTCTGGCCGGTATAATAATCCAGCGCAATATTGGCGGTGGGGCTGTTTAGGGTTGGTATAACCATCATTCCCCAGTCGGCTCCCAGGATCTTGCCCTTTCCGCCATAAATGGCCATCAGTATGAAAGAGTTGGTTTTTACGTTTTGTTTGATGTGTACAGAAGTAGGGTCGCTTGGCGTAGGCGTAATTAATTGATCTGATCTGTTACCGGCATCATTGTAGTAATTCATATTGGCATACCCGTAATAAACCGGAATGATCCATCCTGCATGTGGGGCAAAGTAATCGCCGGGGTTAAAAGAAGATCCCGTATAATGGCCCTGAGCGAAGGAAGTAATATGTAACAGTGGCAGAAACAGGAGCAGTATGATTTTTCTCATATATGCATTATTTAATAATACAGATAGTTGACGGGCAAACATGAATAGGAAACAAGCAGTGGAATTAAAATGTTTAAATAAAAACTGCCAGGATTTCCCTTGCGAAAGATTTTATGCGGGAAAACTAAACGCCCGTTAAGTTTGTTAAATCCGTGGAAGCAGTTATTTCTATATTGATATTTTTTTCTATGTAACCCAAACTGTTCAGCATGAAAAAATACAATCCGTCTCATCTGACACTCATCCTCTTTTTTATATTATGCAGTTCAATGGTTATGGCGCAGAAAAATGAAAAGTTTTTAGATGCAGCAGCAAGCGACCCGGTGAAGATGGGCTGGATGGTGGGCGCACCGCCAGCTGCCAACCGTATGCTCCATTTTGAAGACGGTAGCTTCTTTCAATTTCCCGGGTTAAGATGGAGTGTAGCACATATGCGTCAGTTTATGCCCACTACCAATGTATCACGCGGATTAGGCGCCTCCACTGCGTTAGAAAAGAATCTTATTCCTGCTATCGACCAGGTTACTTTTATACCCATAGGATTGAATGTTCCCATGACCTGGGAAGCATCTTTACAGAAAGTGTATGCAGATGGCGTAATTATCATGCATCATGGCAAAATTGTTTATGAGAAATATTTTGGTGCGTTGACTGAAGACGGGCAACATGCAGCGATGTCTGTCACAAAATCACTGACAGGTACCCTTGGTATAATATTGGCAACAGAAGGCTTGATAGATACAACTAAACTCGTATCCGAATATATTCCGGAATTAAAAGCATCTGCATTTGGCGATGCTACCGTGCGGCAGGTAATGGATATGACCACCGCCTTAAAGTTTAGTGAAGATTATGCTGACCCCAATGCAGAGATATGGAAATTTTCTGCCGCAGGAAATCCGTTACCCAAACCTAAAGATTATAAGGGTCCTAAGAGTTATTATGAATACCTGCCTACCGTTAAAAAGAAGGGTACGCATGGAACGGCATTTGGTTACAAAACAGTGAACTCAGATGTTTTAGGATGGATCATCGCGCGTGTTACCGGGAAAACAATTGCAGAAGTTTTATCAGAGAAGATCTGGTGCAAACTTGGCATGGAGCAGGATGCATATTACTCTGTTGATGCTGACGGAACACCCTTTGCCGGTGGAGGTTTCAATATGGGGTTGCGGGATATGGCCAGGTTCGGGCAATTGATATTGAACAATGGATTGGTAAACGGACAGCAGATCATTCCTGCAGCAGCCATTGATGATATAAAAAAAGGCGGCAGTAAGGAAGCCTTTGCAAAAGCCGGTTATACTTTACTGAAAGGATGGAGTTACCGGAATATGTGGTGGATGACAAATAACGAAGATGGCGCATTCTGCGCCCGTGGTGTGCATGGCCAGGTAATATATATTGATCCCAAAGCCGATATGGTCATCGTACGTTTTGCCTCGAATCCGCTTGCCAGCAACGCCGTTAACGATCCTTATTCATTACCGGCTTATCATGCAGTTGCAAAGTTCCTGTTGCAAAAGAAATAGGGCAGGTACCTGATATTATTATAGATGTACCATTGCTATAACCAGCCAATCCTCTCAGGATAGCTATGGAGGGCTATTGCCCTCATAATCCCGGTTCAAATACTATTAGTAAAAGGGTAGAAAGAGCAACTTTTTCTGATGAAGCCGCCCTAACTTCATCAGTTACAAATCGAGCTGGATAATTAAAAGAAAATGAACAGTAGCCGCTTTAAAACAATGAAAAAAAACATGAGTAAAATTACACCGGTTTTTCTGGCAACCCTTTTATGGGGATGTGGCGTAACACAAAAAAATACGAATGATGACAACAAGGTGCATCATTTTGTTGCTATCAAACCAGGTTCCACAGAAACAGATATTATCAGGGTGGCGGCAAATGTAACGCCATCAGCAAGACAAATCCGTTGGCAGGAGCTGGAATTTGTGGCTTTCCTCCATTTTGGTATTAATACATTTACCGGCAGGGAATGGGGAACAGGTACAGAAGACGAAAAAATATTTAACCCCACGCAATTAGACGCCCGGCAATGGGTACGTACCTGTAAAGAGGCGGGCATGAAACAGGTGATCATTACTGCCAAGCACCATGATGGTTTTTGTCTTTGGCCAACAAAATTAACGGAGCATTCCGTGAAAAACAGCCCGTGGAAAGATGGCAAAGGCGATGTGGTAAAAGAAGTAGCTGACGCCTGCCGGGAATTGGGTATGGGCTTCGGCGTATATCTGTCTCCGTGGGATAGAAACTCTCCTGTCTATGGCGATTCACCAGCATACAATGCCTTGTTCATGGGACAGCTCACCGAACTATTAACCCAATATGGCAAAGTGGATGAAGTATGGTTTGATGGCGCGAATGGAGAAGGCCCTAATGGCAAAAAACAAGTGTACGACTGGAATGCGTATCATAGCCTGATCCGCAAACTGCAACCTACAGCAACCATTGCTATTATGGGACCGGACATCAGGTGGGTAGGTACTGAAAGTGGTTATGGAAGAAATACCGAGTGGAGTGTAGTACCATACGACCGGCCCGATTTTGATTCGATTGCTGCTGCTTCACAGCAGGATGTCAATTTTGTTCCGCAACCCAACCTGATGAACAATGACCTTGGCAGCAGAGCCATTATTAAAAATGCAAAAGGCCTGATGTGGTATCCTGCTGAAACAGATGTATCCATAAGACCAGGTTGGTTTTATCATGCATCGGAAGATGAAGATGTTAAATCACCCGAAAAACTATTTGATATTTATTTCAACTCCGTTGGACTTAACGGCGTATTACTGCTGAATATTCCTCCCGACAAACGGGGACTCATACACGAAAATGATGTAAAGGCATTGCAGGGATTCCGGGCGTTGAAGGACAAGATGTATAAAGAAAACTATGCCAGGGGCGCAGAACTGGTCACCACCGGTAAAAACGTGGATGCTATACTGGATGGTAATAATACGACTCACTGGACTACAAAAAATGAAAGCGAAACAGGCTCCATTATCTTTAAACTGCCAGCGCCTAAAACAATCAGTGTATTGAGCCTGCAGGAAAATATACGTGTGGGACAAAGGATCGAAAAGTTTTCTTTTGAATATCTGGATGGCACCGAATGGAAAAAAATTGCGGAAGGCACAACAGTAGGCTACAAGCGTCTTTTACGTTTTGCCCCGGTTACCGCAAAAGAGTTCCGTATTAATATTGAAGGCTCGCGCCTGAATCCTACGCTGAGCGAAGTGGGCTTTTATAAAAATCCCCTGGATTGAGAAAGAATAGTCCGGGTTTTATGCAAATAAAAAATCCCGTCAAAAAAAATAATTGCCACTACGTTATGAATACTATTGCAAGATTTCATTTAGAAAGACTTTTCTTTTTTGCACTTTTTTTCTTTGGGATAATTTGTACAACGCTGGCGCAACCAGGGCCCAGGCATGACCTGAATTTTGAGTCCCTTGCCACCACCTGGGACGAGGGAATTCCTTTGGGGAATGGGATGGTAGGTGCGCTCATCTGGCAAAAGAAAGACCACCTGAGGATGTCGCTGGACCGTGCAGACCTTTGGGATCAACGTCCCATGAAGGGGTTGCATAGGCCCGAATTCAGCTATAAGTGGGTACAGGAACAGGTGAAGAAGAAAGAATATGGTATTGTACAACAGTACTTCGATGTGCCTTACGACAAAGAACCCGGACCCAGTAAAATACCCGGGGGCGCACTGGAATTTGATATTCAAAGCCTGGGCAAAGTACAATCCGTTCATTTATCACTGAAAGAAGCTGTGTGCACCGTTAAATGGGAAAACGGAATGGTGTTAAAAACCTTTGTGCATGCTACGCAACCTGTTGGCTGGTTTCGTTTTGAAAACCTGAAAAACAATATTATCCCGAAACTGGTTGCACCTACGTATCAATCTACAGGCGTAGTGGCCACCGGTGGCCCGGTAGAAGGGGATGACCTGTCGCGCCTGGGTTATAAGCAAGGCACTATAAAAACAGGAAGTAATACGGTCACTTATGAGCAGGAAGGTTGGGGTGGTTTTAAATACCAGGTAAGTGTGACATGGAAAAAAATAAATAATACAACCGTAGAAGGCGCCTGGAGTATATCTTCCCAATATCCGGGACAAAAAATAAATCCACTGGCAAAAACAATCGTTGATCAATCAATCGCACGTGGTTATAATACTTACCTGACCAGCCATAACAATTGGTGGAAGGAGTTCTGGAGCAAGTCGGCCATCCATGTACCGGATACTTTATTAGAGAAGCAATGGTACCTGGAGCAGTATAAATTTGGCGCAGCTGCACGCCGTGGAGCGCCGCCTATTTCGCTACAGGCAGTGTGGACGGCAGACAACGGCCGGTTGCCACCCTGGAAAGGCGATTTTCATCATGATCTGAACACACAGTTAAGTTACTGGCCTGCATACAGTGGCAACCACCTGGAAGAAGCCCTGGGATACATTGATCACCTGGAGCAAAACAAAGCCAATTACAAACGCTACAGCAAATTGTATTTTGGTTCGGATGGACTGGCAGTACCAGGCGTTACCACGCTGGATGGCACCGAGATGGGAGGATGGATTCAATATTCATTGTCACCTACTGTATCGGCCTGGCTGGGGCATCATTACTACCTGCAGTGGCGTTATAGCATGGACCGCCGCTTCCTGAAGGAAAAGGCTTATCCCTGGATCAGCGATGTGGCCAGGCATTTAGAACAGGTAACGATTAAAGATAAAGACGGCTTCCGGAAATTACCGATCAGTTCAAGTCCTGAGATCCACGACAATAGTATTAATGCATGGTTTAATAGCAATACCAATTATGATCTGGCATTGATGCGTTTTACATTTGGAGCGGCCGCCGAACTGGCTGCTGAATCCGGACTAAAAGCAGAAGCCAGTCACTGGAAAAAAATATTAAGTGAATTCAGGGATTTTGCAGTTTCAGAAAATAATGAGTTGCTGGTATCGTCCACTTTGGCGTATAAGGAATCGCACCGGCACTTTTCGCATATGATGGCGATATATCCGCTGAGTTTAATTACCTGGGAGAAGAATGATCAGTCAAAAGAAATCATACAGCATACCATTGCATTGCTGAATAAGATCGGACCGGATTATTGGTGTGGTTATTCCTATTCATGGCTGGCGAGTATGAATGCCAGGGCTAAGAATGGCGCAGCTGCGGCCAAAGCATTACAGATATTTGCGAAAGCATTTTGTCTGAAGAACAGTTTTCATGTCAATGGTGATCAGACTAAATCCGGTTATTCAAAATTCGTCTACCGGCCTTTTACGCTGGAAGGTAATTTTGCATTTGCTTCGGGATTGCAGGAAATGTTGTTACAGAGTTATGCAGGATTCATCGAAGTGATGCCGGCAGTACCCGATGAATGGCAGGACATATCCTTTGACAAGTTAAGAGCAGAAGGCGCGTTCCTGATCAGTGCCGAAAAATCCGGCGGCAGGATGAAAAAACTGAAGATTGTTGCAGAAGCTGGTGGAACCACCAAACTGAAACTGCCCTTTAAGAACTTTACAGTCGCTTCAAAAAATGCAGTCACCGTAGGCAAAGCAGTAGATGGTTTTGTTGAACTCTCTTTCAAAAAGGGCGGGGAACTTATGATGCAGGAACAGGGGGATTGATGTATTGAAAAAATTTCACAAGATAAAAGCCTTTGTAATGCTGTAATATTACAAAGGCTTTTACTGTTTTTATTCCATAAAAAATTACATAACACTGATCTCCCTTACTTCCACATTGCCACCAACACTTAAAATTGGACAACCCCTGGCTAATTCAACTGCCTCGTCCAGAGAATCAGCTTTTACAATCGTGTAACCACCCAGCGTTTCTCTGATTTCTGTATATGGACCGTCTGTAACTATATGATCGGATTTTATTACTTTACCAGATGGCGCCAGCCGGTTACCGCGGTCGGTTAATTTGTTTTGTGCCGCAATGCTATTTATCCAGTCCATCCATTTTTGGGTTGTGGCCTGCATTGCTTCGGGGGAAGCATTTGGCACATTGTTCTGATCGATCCTGAATGCAAATAAGAAGTCTTTCATGACTAAAAATTTTAATTGTTTTAAAACCTGTACTACCTGATAATGCTTGGGTTCCAGGTTATTGGACAATGTTATTATATTTTTTTATCTATTTTATATAACTATATTGATGATCAATATATTAACTTTCAGATCAACATACATTGGCATATCAATTTAAGCATAAATAAAAATAATCCAACGGTGAAAAATTCACGGATCCCCTTAAGGTCAACAACAGGACACTACATGATAGTTAAATGCCCCTGATTGTTATCATTGTTGAACACACCACGTATTCCACGTTTAATTACTATATATGAAAAGATGTCTTCTACTGGTTCCTGCCTTATTAATGATAGGGAATGTTGGCTATAGCCAGTCGGCGCCAGCCAGCAGCCCCAAAGGGCCTGCCCCGTTGAAATTTGTGAAGCAACAGATAGCTACTGAGAGTTATGAGTCGGTGGCCGTATTTGATGTAAACAATGACAAGATACTTGATCTCGTATCAGGCGCTTTCTGGTATGAAGGCCCCAGGTATTTCCAGCGTCATTACATCGGTCCGGTTAAACAGTTTGCAGAATACTGGGATGATTTTTCTACCATCCCGTTTGATGTAAACGGAGACGGCCGCATGGACTTTATCACAGGTGGCTGGTTTGGCAAAAGCCTCGTATGGAAAGAGAATCCGGGGAAAGACACCGAATGGAAAGAACATGTAATAGCTACACCGGGAAACATTGAAACCACCAGGTCCTGGGATATAGACGGTGATGGCGTACCCGAAATTGTACCCAACACCCCTAATGATCCCCTCATCGTTTACCGGCACATAAAAGGAACCGATCAGTTTTCTGCTCACAAAATCCTGGATAAATCCGGTCACGGTCTTGGCTTTGGCGATATCAACGGCGACGGACGCGGCGACCTTATCATTCCCGGTGGCTGGATAGAAGCCCCCGCGGCGCCTTTCCGCGATGCCTGGAAATTTCATCCTGAGTTTAACCTGGGCACAGCCAGTGTACCCATCATCGTAACAGACGTAAACAAAGACGGCCTGGCAGACCTCATCGTTGGACAGGGACATGACTATGGCCTGGATTGGTACGAACAGAAAGCAGACAAGAAAACAGGAAAACGGTCCTGGATCAAACATGCGATCGACCCCTATAATTCCCAGTTCCACACCATGCAATGGGTGGATCTTGATGGAGATGGATCCGAAGAACTGTTGACCGGAAAACGTTACCGCGCGCATAACCACAACGATCCGGGTTCAAACGATCCTTCCGGTGTTTACTACTACAAATGGAATGGTGAATCTTTTACCAAGCAGGTGATCAGCTATGGTCAGCCAGGGGAAGGAAAAGGAGCGGGGATCTATTTTGATGTGCAGGATCTCACCGGGTCCGGAAGAAAAGATGTGATAGTAGCCGGCAAGGATGGACTATTTATATTTTTTAACAAGGGCAGTGAATAAGCTGCCGCCAGGGCCCCACGCATAGTAGCGTGGGGCTTTTTTGGTAGCAGTTATCTTTTAAAACGATACCCATACAATATAAGCATTCTTATTTTTTCCTTTTCGCTCAATCATCATGGTGGCAAAGGATTTGCCATCCTCACTGCGGGTGTTCATCTCCAGCGCGCAAAAGCGGCTTTCATTCTCATCCCCCGGATCACCAAAGAGATAGGTTTTATTCACTTTGGTGCCATCATAAATAGCGCAGACCGTATTGGCGTCGCTGATATAACGTAATTTCTTTTTGCCCCGGTAGTTTTCATCCTCGTCTTCAATGTTCCGTACATAATCATTGTAGATCACCATCTCTTTATTATCTACATTGAAATAATCATAAGAGAAATAACTGGAAATATCGCTCCTGTTATTGGACCAGAATGTTTTTTTACGATAGGTCCAATTAGCCATCGGGCGGCGGTTGATATGTAAAAGATCCAACTGGGTTTCCGCTTCCTGTGATTTTGCTACGGCATAACTGGCTATTTCTTTCCCTGCGGGATCAATGCGGTCCACGCCAATGTCACCCAGGCGGGTACGTATGGAAGTAAGGCCACCGGCAGTGCCGCCGGCACCGGTTTTATACGATGAGGATTTGTTATAAATAATTTTGAGCTCTTCATACATTAAAGTCACACTCGTGTCAGGATTCAGCCGGAAATCCTGGATTACACCATAATATGGTTTCTTATATTTCAGGTGTTCCCTGGCGTACGTTGACAGATCGGGATGATCGATAAAATACTTATTGGTGACCTGTAATGCAGCGGGATCTACTATAGCCATTTGCAACGAGAGGTATTCACCGGTATTATTAAATGCCACACCCAAGGTACCGTTTTTACTGGAATTGATACCGGACCGCGTCATGGTATAGTCCTGTTTGACGCTTTTGGAGGAAACACTGCTCAGCATGTATAATTTCTTACGGAGGCTGTCGTATTTCATGGCTACCTCTACATCTCTATAATCATCCGTGTAGTCGAGGAAGTTATATTCAAATGTTTTGGTCCCCTTTAACAAACGTGAGATCAGGACGCGGGCATCCTTTCCACCGGAAGAACGGGTGTTGTATGCATAGTTGGTAATAAAAACAAATTCATCCCGGTTGACATACATATCCAGGAACCGCAGGTATTTGTAAGTGCCTTCAGGCGATTCATAATAGGCCCGGTTCAATTCCGAATGATCGGGGTTGTAGTGTATCACCTCGATCCGTTCATCACGGTCATGGCTCAACGAATTAAACACACCTACCGCATAATAATCGGACTGCGGATCTTTTCTGACATAAAAATCGGGTATGGACAACGCTTTAAAAAACATACCATAGGCAGCACCCATACTCACTTTTGGCAGCTCCGCAATCTTTTCTTCTTTCAGCAACTTTCCGGTTTTGCCGTCCACGATGAGGCGGAATAGGGAAGGTTTGTGGCGCTCTGCTTGTTCCAGGAAAATGACGGCATTACCGTTGATCTCATATAACCCTTTCAGGTAAGAGTCATCCATCAGGCGAGGCGACCATTCCTTTCCAAGTATATGTGCCGTGGGTTTGGCGTGGTGCTTCTTATCGTATACCACCACGTTGATACCTTCCTTACGGGTAAAGTTGAAAAACAGGGTATTCCCGTTTTTTAGCATTAACAGGCGGCTGGCACCAAATTCGGGTTCATCAAAGGGTTTACTGCGTTCTACCTTGGGAGACTGTGCAAATAGCAGTACAGGCAACAAAAGAAGGCTACAAAGGGCAGCCAGTGTTAATTTATCAGGCATAGGGGAGAAGATTGATTGTTTTACTCCTAAGATAAGGATTATAACGGAAGAATAAAGATGTATCATAACCTGATTACAACGAAAAATAAACATCTCGTTTTTGGATTTGAACAGGCGCAGGAGTTGTTTAAGTAGAAATGTTATACACGAAATCCTTCTCATTCATCAATTGAATTGTTATATTCACCCATTCAAATTTTCTATCATGATAACCTTTATTAAATTCCTGAAGAAACATCCTGTCGCGTCCGCGTTATCCGTTTTCTTTTTCGCCTCAAGTATAATGTCGGGTTGTGCAGAAAAAACAGATGATAAAAAGACGTCCATTATATTTGATTCTGATATCGGTCCGGATTACGATGATGTTGGCGCTATCGCCATACTGCACGTGCTGGAGGATATGGGAGAAACAAAGATACTGGCAACAGTAGCCAGCAATAAATATGAAGGAATAGCTGGCATCCTGGATGTATTCAATACTTATTTCAAACGGCCGGATATTCCAATCGGTGTGCCAAAAGGAGCCGGCGTTACCCTTCCCGACAATCAGCATTGGACAGATACCCTGCTGGCAAAATACCCGCATAAGATTCAGCGTAACGATGATGTACCGGATGCTGTGAGCATATACAGAAGTGTATTGGCAAAAGAGCCGGATCATAGTGTAACCATTGTCACCGTAGGGTTTCTGACAAACCTGGCTAACTTATTAAATTCACCTGGAGATGATATTTCACCGCTTACCGGCAAAGAATTAATTGAGAAAAAGGTAAAGTTATTGGTAAGTATGGCGGGTAAATTCCCCGAAGGGAAAGAATTTAATGTGTTCAAAGATGCCGCAGCTTCCGTAATCGCCTTAGAGAACTGGCCTACAAAAGTCATTTACTCCGGCTTTGAAATAGGAGAGAAAATAAAAACAGGATTGCCAATAACACAAAACAATAGCATTCAAAACAGCCCTGTGAAAGATGGCTTCAGCATCAGTATTCCCCAGTCACCGGAGGATTCCGCCGGAAGAATGAGTTGGGATGAAACCGCTGTACTGGTAGCTGTACGGGGCTATGAACCTTATTATACTTTGAAGGAGGGGAAAATAAAAGTAGCGGAAGATGGCAGCAATACCTGGGACGAGAACGGGAAAGGGCAGTTTTATCTGGTTGAAAAAGAATCTCCGCAAAAAGTACAGGAAATTATTAACCAGTTAATGATGCAGCAGCCAAAATAATACAACACATCTTTTAACTGCCATATGATAAAAAACATTCTTTGCGTTTACTTATAATAGATAAGAAACACAAAGAATGTTTTTTTATAGTGATGAATAGCGGAAGGTTTTATTTTGCAGCATGCATCAATTGATATTTCTTGGGCGTTAGCCGCGTAATTTCCTTGAACTGCTGATTGAAATTTGACAGGTTCTGGAAACCACTCTCATAACATGCCTGTGTAACACTCATATCCTCTCTCATTAAAAGTTTACAGGCGTATCCTATTCTTAGTTCAATCGTAAATTGCGAAAAAGACTTCCTGGTTCTGCTTTTAAAATACCTGCTGAAGGCGGTGGGACTCATATTAGCTACAGCAGCAACTTTTACGAGACTGATTCCTTCCTGGAAGTTGTTCATGATATATTCATATACTTTATTCAGCCGGTTGGAGCCTGATTCATCAATGGAATTGGCAAAGCCCTCACTGGATAGCTCTACGAGGTCATTTGAATCTGAATTCGAAAGCGTATTTAGCATAGAAAGCAGTAGTATGATATTGTCCGCACCTGCTGCCTGTTCCATTTTTATAAGCTGGTCCGCAATATAATCCCGGGTTTCTCCTATTATTTTAATGCCTCTGTGAGAGCGTTCCAGGAAAGCACTCACCTTTGCCATTTCAGGAATCCCAAAGAATGTATTTCCTAAAAAGTCATCCAGAAAATGAAGTACCAATACTTCTGATTTATCATAGGTATGTAGCTCATCATTGCGCCAGGTATGGGGCAGATTTTTCCCTATAAAGATCAGGTCGCCAGAGGTGAACCTGTCAATATGATCCCCTACCATGCGCCGGCCGCTGCTTTCAAGTATGAGGGTCAGCTCATACTCGTCATGAAAATGCCATATCCCCGGAAACCCATTGCTAAACACCGACCTGTTGACACTGAAGGACGCTTTTTGTGGTACATTAACTTTGATGAGCAATGGTTGCATAGCAATTGTTTTATAGCTTTAAGATAAAGCTTTAAATGGTTAATTGCTATATCCCCATCGTTTTTTTGTTCAGGCTGCTATTTAACTTGTCTTGATACGGATAGCTATGCCACCCTGTTTTTAAGTGCTTCTCCCTGCAATCCCCTACATACTTCTTCGGCAGCCAGGTACTGCAACGCCGGAACGCTTCTGGAGCTGTACCATGCTGTATGGGAGGTGAGCAGGGCATGCTCGGATTTCCATAATGGATGTGTTTCCGGTAAAGGTTCGGATTCAAATACATCCAGTCCTGCTACTATTCTACGTTCTTCCAGTGCAGTGGCGAGTGCAGCTGTATCAATAAGACCGCCTCTGGATGTATTTAAAAGGATGGTTCCTTTTTTCATTTTTTGAATTGTCTCTGCATTGATTAAATGATGTGTCTTTTCATTCAATGGGAGATGTAGTGAAATGATATCAGCTGTTGAAATCAACTCCTCGAACGTTAACGGCTGTACGCCGGAAGCCTCCATTTGTTCATTTGTTATGTTGGGATCATATGCCCCGACTGCAAATCCAAATGATGCGCTACGTTTTAATACTTCGCTGGCAATCCGGCCGTATCCTACTGTAGCAAAGAGCATATCACGAAAGGCGGGCATCGGATGTGGAGGGATAATTTTCCATATTCCCTTTTTCATCCGGTAATTGGTTTCAGTGAGTTGTCTTGCCAGTGCCAATGCCAGGGAGATGGTATGATCAGCTACTTCGTGAATACAATAGTCGGGAACATTACACACCGGGATGGCCTTCTTTTTCGCTGCCTCAAGATCAATATTGTCCACACCGATACCATATCTCACAATCACTTTACATTTATGCAGATGTGCTATTACCTTGGCTGTTACCGGGGCCCACTGAACGAGTAAAGCATCTGCATCTCCTGCATTGGCAATAATCTCCTCCTCTGTACTGCTTACTGTGGAATATACTTCATATCCCAGTGCGTTCAGCAGCTCGCATTCCTGCTGCAGGCCAGGAAACCCATAATCGGTAACAAATACTTTTCCTTTACTCATAAACTGTTTCAATAATAATAATTAAAGTAGGTTTTGTTTGCTGGATAAAATGCTGTTATAGGTTTTACATCGTATTGCTGAAAGCAAGAATAATGACGGCAACCAGAATCGTTGCAATCGCCAGGTACATGGTATTCCTGGGCCTGCCCTTTATCGCCTTCCATTCTCCGCCGATAAAGCCTACCAGCTGATTACCTATCACCTGTAATGACTGTTGAATAGCAAAGCCAACGGATGCGCCCAAAGCGCCGAGCAAAAGCATGCCCTTACCTAAAAGTATAATGGAGAGAATAAATTGCAGACCGATGATAGAGCCATATACGATTTCATCTTTTCTTGCAAATAACAGGTGCCAGGTATTTTTCTTCGTCATGAGGTAAACGGCATACAGCACATTCACTAACCCTCCTCCAAACATACACAAGGCCCAGACAGAGAAATTTGCTGTAATATCTCCCGCCCCCTGTTGCTTCGCTGCTGCGATAACAGGCCCCTGGCTATATACAAATGCCAGGGATATACCACTGGAAAGGAATCCGGCGATGATCACCAATATCAATCCTTTTACAAAGCTTCCTGAACCCTGTTGTTTTTTTGATGCATCACTTTCCTGCTTTAAAATTTTTTCCCGGCCAAACCCGGCAACACTCACCAGGGATATACCGATAATAATGACTACCAGCCCAACCAATATTACCACGCCGGCAGGAGAGAAGATGTTCGGTGCGTTGCTGAATAATCCGCTCCCCTTAAAGAGCATAGGAATAATAACGCCTATCGACATCCCGGCAGCTGAAAGGATGGCTCCCGTCAGCGCAGCCCCGATACGAACCACACAAACCAGGTAAAGAACATTGGCTACGCCCCAGCTGATGGATAAAAGATTAGAAATAAGCAATGGTTTCAGCCCTACTGTTTTAACCAGTTGTACCAGATCAGGCACCTTAATCAATACTACCAGCCACGGATATACGATAATAGCCGACAACATGAATACAAACAGGTATTGTTCGAAATGCAGTTCGTTGATCTTCTTCATCGGCCACGCGACCGTACCTGTACCTAACCCCGCCAGCACTACGAGTACTAATCCAAGTAATATTTCCATAATTAAGGTTTAATAGTTGATAAATTTTTACTGACATCCGTCAGAAATCCCTGTTAAACCCGCAGGTCCAACCGCCATCCACTATGATATTATGCCCATTGATATAGGAAGCCGAACCGGAGGACAGGAATACAACTGCTTCAGCGATTTCTGCTGCTTCCCCCGGGCGTCCCTGTGGAATAAAAGAAATAAGCCGGTCTGCCAGTTCACTGAAACTACCAGTGTCGCTGTAAAAAAGATGTCGCGTCGTTTCAGTTATCGTTGAACCCGGCGATACCGCATTCACCCGGATGCCATGTGGCGCCAGTTCGCAAGCCATGGCTTCGGTCATCTTCAGAATGGCGGCCTTGGCTGCCACAAAGCCCACCTGTAGCCGCAGCGCCACCACACCGGCAACAGAAGCGACATTTACGATGGCGCCCCCCTTTTGTTCTTTCATTATTCTGGCAGCTGCTTTACAACAATAAAATGTACCGTTGAGATCCACATCGATCATCTTCTGCCAGGTTTCATCCGGATACTTGTCTGTAGTAACCCGGTCAACTGCGGCAGTTGAATTAATGCCGGCATTGTTGATCATGATATCCAGCCGGCCGAAATGCTGCACTGTTTTCTCTACAAGTTGATTCACTTGTTCCGGATGGCTGATATCACATGGAATAAATATTGCCCTGTTGCCCAGGGATGCGGCGATCTTTTTTCCTGCTTCTTCCTGTATATCTGTTATAACCACATAAGCACCATCCTGATAAAATTTTTCGGCGATTGCTTGTCCGATGCCGCCAGCGGAGCCGGTGACTAAAGCCACCTGACCGGTAAAATCATACTTAGCCTTACATGTCTGCATTTCTATTTATTTAATCTGCTTATTTATTTATCAATAAAAGCTACTACTGCGCCGATAGGTACTGTAACGCCTTCTTCTGCAACAATGCTACTCAACTGACCATCTTCCGGTGATTCAAGTTCGATGACCGATTTATCACTTTCAAAGTCTAATAAGGGTTCTCCTTTTTTAACAAGATCACCTGCTTTTTTATACCACCGGGCTATCGATACTTCGGTGATGGTAAGCCCCAGGTTGGGGATTGTTACTGCTATACTGTTGCTGCTGGTGGGCGCGGCCTCCGAAGGCTGATCAGGCGTAGCATCGTTTTGTTTTCCCGGATTACTTTGTGTACTGCTACCGGAAGATGTTTCAGATATGATACCACTTACAGGCAGATAGCTGGTTTTAACAACAACACCATCCAGGATTGATTTAACCGCCTGCATAATTTTTTCAGCAGTAATGGTGACGGCTGCTTCCAATGGCGGACTAAAAGGCTGTGGTACGGATGGTTTGTTCAGTCGTCCCACTGGCGCTTTTAATGTGTAAAAACAATTTTCCTGCACAATAGTGGTGATCTCGGCGCCTACAGAACAAGGGGTGTAAGCTTCATCCACTACGAGTAAATGCCCTGTTTTAGTGACGCTATTAATGATACAGTCTGCATCAAAAGGAATGATGGTACGGAGGTCGATTATTTCGCAGGAAATACCCTGGCTGTTTAACTGTTTAGCGGCTTCTATACAAGCGTGTACGGGTTGGCCGAAACTTACTACCGTTATATCACTGCCTTCTTCCACTAACCTGGCTTTGCCAAATGGAATATATTCCTCTGTAACAGGAACGGGGCCTTTTGAAGATAAAAGTGATTTAGGTTCCAGGAAGATAACGGGATCGCCTGCACGTAATGCTGTTTTCATGAGCCCTTTGGCATCAGCGGGTGTAGAGGGCACTACTACAATCAAACCAGGGCAGTTTGCCCAAAGGGAGTGGAAGGTGCCGCTATGCTGTGGACCTGCCTGTTTAATTTGCCCTGCGCCGGCACGGATAATCATGGGTACACCGAACTGGCCGTTGCTCATGTACCGTAATTTGCTCGCCTGGTTAATGATTTGCGTCGTAGCATCAAAAATAAAATCTGCAAACATCAGGTCGGCAATAGTGCGACACCCAGTTGCCGAAGTTGCAGCAGCGGCGCCGGTAAATGCCAACTCACAAATAGGAGTATCTATCAACCGCTCATCACCGAATTCGCCCCATAAGTTTTTCGTCTGACCAAATGTTCCACCTCTTTCACCGATACCTTCCCCCATATAAATAACGTTTTTATCCCGGCGCATTTCTTCCGCGATACCATCACGCACCGCTGCGAGCCAGCCCTGTACGGCCGTTTCTCCCGTTTGAGATGATTGTTGTAAAGCCACCAGCGGATTAACCGGGTTCATCCAGCAATGATCTGTAACGGTAGCTGCTTCGGGATATGCAGAGGAACGGGCAAAGTCCAGTGCCGCTGCTATTTCCTTGTCAACGTTTGTCGTTATATCGGCTATTTCTTTTGCTGTTGCTATAGCTGATGTAGTGAGATAGTTTTCGAAGTTTTTTATCGGGCACCGGGTGATCCATTCTTCCAGTTCTTCTTTGGTACGGTAGGTACCTACCAGCACGTCACCTTCATGATGACCTACAGTGCGGTAAGTGACCGCTTCAATCAGGGTTGGACCTTCGCCTTTACGGGCGCGCGCTACTGCCTGCGCCGTCACCTGCTGCACTGCCAGCACATCATTGCCATCCACCCGGATACCCGGTATGCCATAGGCCGCCGCTTTACCGGCAATATCTGTATTCAGGTTTGCTTTTGTAACAGGGGTACAGGTCGCATACAGATTATTCTCACAGATAAAAACTACCGGCGTCTTTTTTATAGCTGCGAGGCATATCGATTCATGAAAAGAGCCGTGGCAAATAGCACCATCCCCAAAGAACGCTACTGCGACGCCATCACTATGTTGTACCTGCGCACTCATACCCAATCCTACGGCCAGCGGTATTCCTCCGCCTACCAGGCCATTGGTGCCAAACAGACCCGCAGCTGCACTGTAAATATGCATCGACCCGCCACGACCACCATTGGTACCGGTGGCCTTTCCATACAATTCTGCCAGCATCTCTTTTAAATCCACACCTTTCGCTAATCCATGCCCATGGCCACGATGCGTGCTTGTAATCCAATCAGTATGTTTAAGGTTTGCACATACGCCTACGGCCACCGCTTCCTGTCCCACACATAAATGGATAAATCCAGGTATCTCTCCTTTCTTGTAGCTATCCTGTACGGCCAGCTCAAATTTCCTGATCCGTAACATTTGTTCATACAGGTGCAATAAGCTTTGCTTATCCTGGGTTGCCATAGCAGGCGCGTCTTTTTTCTTCGTTAGATTATTCATATCCTTAGTTGATTAAATTATTACTGGGGGTGACAAATACGTATGAAAGACCGGATCATTGTTTAGCATAGATAAAAACTTCACCCGGCGCCATTACCATGGCTTTTACTGTTTCCGGTAACTGGGAAGCCTCCTGCAGAAAAGTGGCAGGATCGCCTTTACCACCTTCACTCACATGTTCAAGAAACATCCAGAAATGACAGGGAATCAGTATGTTCGGTTTTATCTCAGCTGCTAACCGGCAGGCCTCAAAAGCATTCATATTACCATATTGCCCGTTTATGGGCGCTATCATGATATCTACATTTGTGTGTAAGGAGCGCATGATTTCTTCCGGTCTGAAAGCAGTGTCGCCGACATGGTATATTTTTATACCCTCCACTTCAATTAAAAAACCAACGGCGTCCGGAGCCAGCTCTCCATGATCTGCGAATATGGCCCTGACCTGTATTTCTGCTCCCTGCCATTGTTGTTCTTCCTTTAAAATATGATAGCGTTGCGGCGTAATATTCAATTCGTTCAATAATGTTTCACAATCAGGTGCCGTTACAAAAAATGTAGTTTCATTCTTTGCAACAACCGGAATGGTATCCGGGTCGAAATGATCAGCATGATGGTGCGTACAGAGATACAGGTCGGCGTTTAATTCATGTGCCCCGATGACAGCAGGTATCATCCGTTTAAAATTGAACAACCGCTCGCAGGCATCCGACAGATAGGCATCTATGACGATTGTTTTACCACTGGCCGTCCGGATGCAGAAACCTGCCTGGGCAAGATAAAAGAGGGCTATTTCACCCTTGTCAACAACAGTTTCCTGTATCTTTTTAAGCAATTCCATAGCTTTTCATATTTTATTGATTGGTGCGTGTACGCTTATGAAGCGCCTCTCCGGAGATGACCGTTGTGCGACCCGACCTGCGTTCTATTATGTTAGAAAATATAGAATGGGAGAGATGTGAATCCACTGAAATACTGAAGTCGGAACAATTCAGCAGATGCCCGTTTGCAATGATAGCTCCATCCACATCACCATTATTGGTGATACCAAACCGGGCATCCTCTACCACGAAATTGCTGACGGTAATATGCTTCAGCGTGTCGATGTCTGCTACCAATCTGATTCCGCCGCCATCACCCGGCATAATGGAAGTGATGTAAACGTTGCTTACACTGATCCCGTTGCCAAAAGCATAATCATTGGATTTCAGAATCAGTCCGTTCGAGAAATGTCCATGCGCATCCAGGTTGGTTAGTAATCCCCCCTGCGTTTTAAGCACAACACCATGTACCCCGAAATAAGTAGAGACGTTACTGATTTGCGGGCAATATAAATTTTCAAATAACATAGCATGTACAGGTGCCCGTGCATCCCTGCACAAGGCCGCCACATTTTCCACAACAATACCTTGTCTGGGTGGAGATAGTACTTGTAGTTCATGAATACCATCCGCGCCGGAGAGACCTCCTTTCAGGTTATAACGCTGTGCAAAAATCAATGCTTCTGCCGGAGCGCCGTTATTATACTCTTTACACCATGTAGCGCCTGCGTCCACACCCAGATCTTTAACGATGATATTTTCCAGCAATGAGCAATCAAGTGTTCCTTTTAATACGGTACCTCCCACCAGTTTTTGCGGGGGAGTAAACCGGAGCTTCCCTGTCTTCCTATCGTATTCCCTGTTCCAGTCAGGCACCGGTTTTCCGGCGCCAGCTATCATGAGATGCGACTTCAGATCGGCGTGTTCCGGTGATGCAAATTCGCCCGGACCAATCAGGATGCAACCACCTGCTGCGGGAATAGCTGCCAACGCTGCGGTGAGGGTGAGAAAGGGTTTGCTATTGCTGCCCGCAACAGCGGTTTTATCGTTGCCATCCTTGCTGACATACACAGTAACCGCCGCAGGAAATATAATGCTATCCTTTTCCGGCAGGTTAACCGGAGATGTTTTAAAAAGAAGGCTCAATAACAGCGTATACAGCATCATGAAAATTTAGTTGAATGAATTACAGACCTGGCACATAACCTTTGCCCAGCCGTAGTCCTGTATTATTAAATCCATCACTGAAAGACATCCAGGAAGTAGTACCACCATCCACTACGATGGTTTGTCCGACTATATACCTGGCATCGTCTGATGCCAGAAAGATGATTGTTTTGGCAATATCAAGTGGTGTGCCCGGGAATCCACAGGGAATCATTTTCCCCAGTTCACTGAAATCATCTGTTCCCGCTGCTTTGAACTGGTTTTCTACAGGTACAGCACCCGGTGCCACGGCATTTATCCGGATGCCTTTAGGGGCCAGTTCTACAGCCAGCTCCCGTGTGTGGGCAATGATAGCGCCTTTGGTACCGGCATACACGGAATGGCCCTTACAAGCCCTGATACCATGTACAGAAGACAGGTTGATAATGACGCCGCCACCGGCAGCTTCCATCACCGGCAAAACAGTTTGCATAATAAAAAACTGCGCCCTTACATTCACGTTGTAAACGGTATCATACTGTTCAGGAGTAACCTGCTCAAATTCAAGTGTCATGGAGATACCGGCATTGTTAACCAGTACATCTATGCCGCCCAGAAAGTCAATGGCTTCGCGAGCCAGTCGTACGGCCTCTTTTGCATCCTGCAGATCCGCTTTAATAGCGGTGGCTTTACCGCCGGCGGCTGTTATTTCACTCACGGCAGATGCAGCGCCATCTTTACTATGTGCATAATGCAACACCACCATAGCTCCCTGCCGGGCAAATTCCAACGCTGTTTCCCGGCCCAGTCCTGTACCGGAACCGGTTACCAATACTTTTTTCCCAATCATTTTTCCTGACATATCTAAAAATTAAATTGTTAAATTGATGTACCAGTTGTATTTACCAAAAGCTTTCACTTTGCTTACCTGTCCATGTTTTTTTGCTACATCAGGACGATCGTAGCAAATGGTGCAGGGCTCGATGATAATATTATAAAGGTTGTCCCATCCCTTTTCATTCATCAGTATTCCCAGGTAGGGAACCGTGTCGACAGGAAAAGCAATTGTTAATTTATTTTTATTGCCAGGATATTCCAACCCGCACCAGCCATCGGCCAACTTGTTATTGAAGTAATATTTTTCAAAACCTTTTACATTTTCCGGGCGACTGATATCTGCCCGGTAGGTGTTGCCATCCATGTCCCTGAAATTGGGCCAGTCACGCAGGTCACCAAACTTTCCATTCCCATTCGTTAAAATAGTAATGGCTTGTTTACAGTCATCGGGTACAATTACCCTGGTGCCTTCTTCTATGTTGATCATTAAATGCCCGGCCCAAAGGAATTCAAAGTCGAAGGCACTATTGTTCGTGAGCGTATAGTACATCCGGATTGAATCTTCGCCGGTGAAACAGATCTTCTTTTCAAGCGTGTACGGAAAGCGGGCACCGTTTACAGACATATGCAATGAATCATCTTTAAACTGGTAATTCCATGGCAACGACCATACTTCACCATGATCCGCCATTTTAATGTTTTTCCAGGGTTCATTTTCATATTCGCATACATCAATGGTAGGGAACATATCGTCGAAACCAGCGCATTCACCTTCTACGAAAACACCATCAAAGGGTTGATCCCGGTAGCGTTCATTTTCGCGCTGTAACAAATATTCATACCCCGTTTTTTTATTGATCAAAGAGACCATTTTACCACCAGGATCGGGAAGAAACTCCGCCCGGATGCCGGCGTTTTCCATTACAATACTGTCTTTATTTTTATATTTCGAATGCATCATTTTTTAATAATTGGCGGTTACAGTCACTTTTCCGGACAAACCAGTTATCTCGATTAATTCTTTTTCTTTGTTAAAGGCAGTCCATGGCTTACCATTAACCAGCACACTTTTAATATGTGCTGCTTTTGGATGACGGAACCGCAGCAATACCGACTTAGGCGGGTGAGCACCTGGTATTTCGATGGTTGCATTGATTTGCCTTTTTTTCACGTTGGACTCAATTTCATAAGCCATTGTGCCAAAATAGGTGGGTGCATTTTTCACACTGATCTTTTTACCTTGTTCCAGCCATGCACGGGGCGTGGCGCGGGCTATCCAAAGAGACTGATTGTCTTCCATAATCAACAGGTTGCGGAAATTTTCCATGAACCAGCCTGCAGTACCGTTATCAGGACTGGTACAATTGGCGAAATCTCCCAAATGTCCCCATTCCCAGAACCTTCCGTCAGCGGCCACAATGGCTGCATAGGCATTCATCCAGAACCGCAAAAAATTTGGTACATCATCCTGAAGCAGGTAGATGTTGGCATTGTGTGAAGCTTTTGGCAGGCCCGAATAAGTGTTCCAGAACCAGGCATCTTTCGTTATTGCGCCTTTCGCTTTCCGGTTTTGATCAGCAGCGGGGCTGCCTTCATTATAAACAATCGCTTCATCCATCACATCCAGCGTATTCACCATGCTGCTTTCTTTGGCATCCAGTGCGCTGAATGGCTCGGCCAGTGGCAGCGATCCCATGATCACATCTTCGAGGCTTCGTTGCGGAGCCTTTAAATCAACACTTAACATCTCGCCACGGGTATATGCCGCAAGCGGGATAAAACTGCCGTAAGTGCCGTTGCCCAGCCGGCGCACCGGGGATAGTATCGCCTCCTGCTTTACCGCCCGACGGATGTCCGCTCTATAGGAATTGGCCTGGTCAAGATAATTAGCAGCCTGTTTTTCCACGGCCTTGCGAATATCCTGGTTGTATTGCAATGCTTCATCGCGATAGTTATTTCCTTCTTCCGAATCAAACTTTACCAGGGCATCGGCGAACCGCTGTAATCCCTGGAGTGCCATGGCATCATTGGCATAATACCAGTGCCAGTCGGAAGCGGGTAGGGCATAATCACCCACCATGCTCGGAGGCATAAGTCCGGCCATCAAAAGCTCTTCCCGTTTGGGAATGTCACTAAGATAAAGTGTCCGCTGACGGATGATCCAATCTGCCGCAGCCTGCATCCGAACTTTATTGGTGCGGAACCATTCTTTGTTATTGGTCAGAAAATAATGATCGGCCATAGCAAAAAGCAGGCGGCCGGTGGAAGCGTGTGTGCCATCATGCGAGTATCCCATATCATGCCGCATGCTGGTGGCCCACTCCAGTGCACCATTTGCATCTACATAGTCACCATCTGCCTTCACACCCGGACTTCTTAAAAAATGGGTATACACTCTGTCAGCTTCCTTGTGCAATCCCACCAGGTCCATCTGATGAGCCACGCGGCCCACTTCAAAGGCAAGTCCGCCCCACATATGCGGGCCGGTTAACTGAAAGGAAGCTGCACGCCAGGCATTGGTCCAATTCGAATCCGGTAGTTGTACCTGCATAGGGGGTTCGGGAACCACAGGTAGCGATGGGATGACAGTTCCCACGGGACAGGTTGACAACCTTACGTTCTGCATCAACTCTTCCCAGGAGGCAGCTTCCCGGTGATCAAGGGTTAACTGCCGGCTATTTTTCAATTGCTTGCCCGCTAAGCTTTCGGCAAACTGACGGGCTGTTTTTCCGCTGCCTGCTGCTGTAATAAAAATGCCCTGTTCGGGAATTAATATCGGGCCATTTTCCAAATCGCCTGGGCGAAACGAAAAACCGCCCTTGCCGGTCCGGATAGTGATGCGGCTATCGAGTGCCGGGTATTCGCCGGAAGCATATAGTATGGGCAAAGTGATACCCCGCCTGGTGGCATTTACATACCGGGATTGCCAGGCGTGGTCACCAGTGATGGTTGTTCCTTTATCGTTTAGCAATGGAGATGCGGTACCCGCAATCGCCATATCGGATTCAATTACTCCATCAAAATCTGTCTGCGCTATTCCTTGTTGAAAACCCCATTCAATTTCCAGGTCCATTCTTTTCCATACACCTACCTGCGGGCTAACCAGTTGTATGTTGGGTACGACGGTGGTGGTTTTATCTTCATAAAATACTGCAACCATTTCTGTAGCTGCATTTACCTGCAAGCTAAATGCCCAGTCCATCTTAGCGGTGGAATCCACGTTGTAAGTCCAGGTGCGCTTGTCGGCGGAAACCTGCGGATGGTCAAGTATTTTATCAACGGTCCAGCCAAACCATCCATAGGAGGTAGGATAAACCCGCACTTCAACTGCATCCGGTGAAGGGATGTCCCGATCGGCTGGCCAGTTCAATTGTACCTGGTACTTCGAAAGGGTTCCGCGCCACAGCAATCCCGCCTGTAACGGACTTTTGGGCTGAGGTGGCAGCGGTTTAAGCAAGTCCGGCATCTTGTAGTAAATACTTTTTAATTCCGCCTCCGGCAATTGATAAAAAGCGGTCCGGTAAATTTTATCCATGCGCCCGAGGCGGCGCGGGATAAAATATGCTTCCGGTTTGTCCTGCACGGCCTGGTCGGCACGCCAGGAATATGCCCAGGGAGCAATGTCCACCGGTTGACCGACCATTTTGTCTAACTGGATATTTTCTTTCGCCGGCGGATCGTGAAGTATAGCCTGTCCATTAGCAATACCCGTATACAAAAAGACAATCACCAGTATGGGCGATATTTTTTTGATGCTGTAACTTTTAATCATTGTTTTGAACATGCTGGATATCAGATTTATGAATGGGGCCGCAAAGGACTTTGAAAAAATTCTTGTCACGATGCGAGCCCTGTCCATTCATTTTACGTTTTATTAAAATAGTGCGTTCCTCTTATATCTATGCTATCTTAAAAATTATTGGTTGTTTACTTTCTTATAACTGATCAACAGGGATGTCTTTTTTTCCTTCAGTGATAGGGCGATCCCATTGCTCAGTTGCTCCCCATTTTGAATGATCTTTTTTTGCGTGTCTTCGTCCAGCAATTCATACGATGCAGTTTTATCAATGCCTCTCAGTTGAACCTGGATAGATTCTTCCGGAGCGTCCTCGCGCCTGAAGGCCATGATAATTCCATCACTTGCTTCCGGACGATTTAACTGGTAAGCCAGCCAAACGTTGTCCTTCGTCATGTTATCTGTTTGGGTAAGCGGGTAATAATCAGAATAATAAAAAGGGCGCAACTGTTTAAATTCCTGCATGCATTTTTGCATTTGCGGGAGCGACCTGGAGGAATTGTTGATATCCCACATTAAAGCCACCGCACTGCTCATGCTGGAGCGAAATGCATACGGCGTACTTACAACATTACCGGTGCCGGAAAGCGGTAGATAAAAATTAAGACCATAGGCATGGCACTGCGAACCATTTGGCTCTCCATATTGATAATCCGTTCTCCATAAAGGAGAGCTACGTGATGTTGTTTCCAGGTCGATGCGCCGGCCTCCACTGGCACAGTTGTCTATCAGCAGGTCAGGAAAGCGAACGAGCAGGCTATCCCAATAAGCATACAGACCCTCGATATGTCTGATCTCGGAAATACCGGTGCGGTTGGGTTTGTCGTTTGCTGTCCAGTAGGGCATCGGATCCATATTAAAATCCTGGCGATAATAATCTACCCCTTCTTTTTTGATCAGGTTAGAAACATAATCTGTCATCCACAAGCGTGCTTCGGTGTTCCCCAGGTCAAACAGGAAATTTTTATTGTTACCGATTTTTATGATCCAGTCGGGATTCTTATTGGCAAATTCTGTTCCTTCGGTAACACGTTCCGGCTCCAGCCATAGAATAAATTTAGCGCCCGCAGTATGTGCCGCGTTAGTAACCGGTTTTAAACCGTTGGGGAAATTTTCTTTATTGGGTGTCCAGTTTCCTGTGTTGGGCCATTGGCCTTTACAGGAATACCAGCCCGCATCCAACCAAAAAACTTCCGGAACGATATTGAATTGCTGATGTCTGCGGATCTCTGCCACCGCAAAACCCTCTGTGGCGCAAACGTGTTCATTGCAGGGAGACGGACCACCACGGGCAAGAAAGGCGGCCAAAGGCAGCTCCACATGCTTACCATTCATTTTTTGCGTATGATGAGCCAGCACAAATTGACGGAACTGGTTGTGACCGGTCATCCTGTCTTCTCCTTTCCAAAAAAGGAGGCAGATCTTGGGTGTGCGGATCTCTTCCTTCGGATAAAGGGCCAGCTTCATTTTTTCCATACCCGATTTAAGGGAGATCGTTTTTTCATTTAGCTGGTTGATGTCGGCATACCATTTTCCGGACCATCCTACTGCTACCACAATTCCCTGCTGTCCGGGAAGACCAATATTAAAAAACGGGAAAGCCGTGTTGTCGGAAGAGCGGCCACCAGTTGGCGTCATATAAATATTTTTGCCCACTTCCAACTTTTCATCGATCGGTTGAAAGTCGCTTCTTTCCGCATTACTTCCCTTTGCATGATAGAGATTGAAACTACCTTTTTCGGTAGTTCCAAAAGTCTGGTCAATCACGGCTGCTTTCTCGATCAGTGGTGTATTATTTTCGGAAGTATTGGAGAATTTTAGTTCCCATTCTACCGCCTGGAAATCATTGAAGCAGGTAACCAGGCATTTTACTACAAGACCGCTCTGCTTATCAGAATAAGTGTAAACAGACGTTTCCGTATTTGAACCCGATGGCGTGCCTTTTTCTACTTTATATCCCCAGCTCTTAATAAAATCGGCTGAGTTTTTTCCCCCATAAACAAAAGAAAATGGGGGCACCTTACCTTTTGCAAAATGCTGCCGGATCCACTGGCGCCCGTCAACCGCTTTTGATGCTGTACCTTTTACCTGCTGGGAAAATGCTTCGTGTTGAAAAGCAAGCAGGGTGAAGAGGAACAGTATTTTTATCTTACCCATTTTAATTGTTTTTCTTGCTGCTACATTCATATTCAATGTTGTTTAGTAGAGGATTTAATAAAAAATTCAAACTATCTATAGCCAGGGTTTTGCTTCAGATTTGGATTGATATCTATCTCTGATTGAGGAAAGGGAAGTACATAATAATCTTCAATAAAAACAAGCGGTAATCCTCCCGGTGTTTTAATTTTCGGCAATACCACATCCGCGATATGCCAGCGTTTAAGATCAAAATACCTTTGTCCTTCCAGTGCCAGCTCAATGCGTCTTTCATGACGGATGTAATCTCTTAACACATCCTGAGCATTGTATTTTACTCTGTCTACCGGCGGCATATTTACACCTGCCCTTGCCCTTATTTTATCCAATGCGTCATATACACCAGCGGAAGGACCTGCTGCTTCATTTTGTGCTTCCGCGTACATCAGCAATACATCAGCATACCGGATGTGCACATAATCCTGGTCGTAGGAAGAATTAAATCCGCCGCTAAATGGCGCTTGTGAAAGATCCACATACTTCTGCATATTTATGCCGGTAAGACTGGGCGCACCTGCCGGTTCGCCTGCGGGCCAGGTTACATTCGGTAAACGGATGGTAAATTTAAGTCTCGGGTCACGGTTTAACCATGGCTTGGCGGCGTCATACAAAGCAGATTCAGTGATAGATTTTCCATCGGTGCATTCGTAGGCATCTACCAGATCGTAGTAGGGATCAATGTGAGAGCCCCAGCCAAATTGGGTGTTGGAGGCCCTGCCTTCGGAGGTCTGCTGTGGCAGATCAGGTGCGGTGTAAACAGTTGAAAACATTATTTCCGGGTTGTTGGCTTGCCCCGGTGTCAGAAACAGGCCTTCATAATTGTTTGCCAGGCTAAATTTTCCGTCATCTATAATTTGTTTTGCCAGAACAGCAGCTTCCGGCCACTTCTTTTCATACAACAATACTCTTACTTTTAAGGCCATGGCGCTTCCCTTTACCGCATGTCCGGCATAGGGTGTATTGGGCAGGTTGGCGATGCCAAAATCCAAATCTTCCTTAATGGCCGCCAGCACTTCTTCCTTTGGACTTTGGGCTATTTTGGCATCTTCGGCGGTGGCAGGACTTTCCTTATAATAGATCACATCACCATAAAAATTTACCAGGTCGAAATAAGCCAGCGCCCGCAGAAATTTGACTTCACCGATATACGTATTCTTTTTATCCGGATCTATGGTTTGTACTTTGTCGATATTGCCAAGAAAGTAGTTGAAGCCGGCAATCCCCCGGTAATAAGCATTGTAATTAACACCATTGGTAGCTGGTGTCAGGTTGCCTGTAGACATCACGTCCATATTGTAGCTGGCACCACCCCATTGCCCGAAGGCGTTATCGGTGAGACAATCCAGGTAGCACCGGTTAAAATTTAAAGACCAGCAGCCATAGAGCTTATTATAACAGCCCGACAAAGCCATTTGTGCATCTGCATCTGTATTCCAGAAGGTGGCGCTTGAAATAGCGTCTGTTGGATTTTTATCCAGGATTTTTGAGCAGGAAGCAGCTGCTATAACGATGGCAGTAAGTATATAAAAATGTATGTTTTTCATGGTTCGTATATTTAAAATTTAACGTTTAAACCAAAATTGAAACTGCGTAGCTGGGGAAATTGATTCAGGTCCGCGCCTTCGGGGCCCTCAGGGTCACCATCTTTAAATTTGGTAAACGTTAATAAATTGCTGCCGGAAACATATACAGACAGCTCTTTTGCTTTGATTGGTTTCAACAGACGCTGAGGTAAAGCATAGGACAAGTAAGTGTTCTTTAATCGTATGTAAGAACTGTTCTTTAGCAGAAAACTTGAAGTGTATCCATATACGCCTGCATAAGAGAAATCATGTACCGCAGGCATTGTGTTGCTGTGGTTTTCGGGTGTCCAGGCATTCCGGTATTCAACACTTGGGGGAATACCTTCGCGGAAGGGAAAGGATGTCCAGTTGCCAGCATTCAAAAAAGACGTTGAGCCTTCGACCGCCTGTAAGAAAACTGCTAATGAAAAACCTTTCCAGGCAAAATTCAGGTTCAATGAATAATTATACTTGGGGAAGCGGGTATAACTTTTCCGGTCATTGGCGTCTACAATGCCATCGCCGTTCTGGTCCTTTATTTTCAGATCGCCGGGTCTCGGATTATTATTTTGTTTGGGTGATTTATCTATTTCTTCCTGGCTCTGGAAAATGCCGTCCCATTCGTAGATGTAGTATGAATTATAAGGCAGGCCAACTTCGATCGCTCCTTTGGTAGGGGTCAATATAGACATGACCTTATTTTTATTACTGGCGATCTGGAAATTGACATCATAGTGCAGTTTGCGGATATTATTGCTATGTGTTATAGCCAGTTCCATACCCGTATTGCGAACCGCGCCATCATTAGTAGTGGGGCCGGATAAACCGAGGCTTCCGGGAACCGGCAGTGTTGCCAGGATATCGAAGGCATCTTTTTTATACCAGTCGAAAACTACTCCGATGAGGCCATTAAAACCGTTTACATCCACACCAAAGTCAAGGATTTTGGTTTGTTCCCAGTGCAGATTCTTATCCGTCATACGGGTAACTGCAACGCCCTGGCTAACAGAACTGCCATAAGAATAATTGGCATTGCTGAAAATGTCCTGATAAGGATAGAGGCCGATCTCCTGGTTCCCCAGCAATCCATAAGATCCACGGAATTTCAGGTTATCCAGCCAGCTCAGTCTGTCTTTCAAAAATCGTTCTTCGGAAATTCTCCATCCGGCCGACACGGCGGGGAATACGCCCCAGCGATGATCTTTATATACACGTGACGTACCATCATAGCGAAGATTGGTTTCCAGTAAATATTTACCACGGAAATCATAGCCTATCCGTCCGAAGAAGGACTGAAGCCCCCAAGCAGTGGATGTGCCGCCAAGATTCTGACCAGTAGGGCTACCTGCATTTAATTCTGCCAGGTCCGCTGTTGGGAATGTTATCCTGCTGCCGGACAAGACCCTGAAATTATTAGACTGTTGTTCATACCCCGCCATCGCATTAATTTCGTGGTCACCGATTTTGGTATTATACTTCAGTGTTGAATAGAGGGTAGGCGTAATGGAGGTAGTGCTATAGTCGTATACACCCAACGTGATGGGTGTACCTACAGATTGGTCAACCGCATAATCTGTTGCACCGGGTAATTTTTGATAATAATAATACTCACCGGGAGTACTAAAAGTATGCAGCTTACTAAAGTAGTTATCGTAACCAAAAGCGCCCTTGGTTTCCCACTGCAGGCCTTTGAGGAGATCAACAATTACATAGGCCTGTGCCTTGGCAGAATAGGTATTCATCCTGTTGTCACCGTTGGTATACGTGATGGGCGCCCACACACTGAATGCTTCTGAGTCATAAGCGCGTCCTGATGACTTTCTGCCGTCCGGTAAAAAGGGCATCGCCAAAGGTGTACGGTTATAAATACCTCTCATCTGGTCAACGGCGCCGCCACCCTGTGGCTCAATAGCACTGATATTATTAAAATTGATAATCGTACCTACTTTGACCCTCTTCAATACCTGGTTTTCATAATTTAAATTAGCCGTATACCTTTTTGCCGCATAAACCGGTAGGATACCGCCCTGGTCTGAATAGTTCAGGGAGAACCGGAACTTACTCGTTTCAGTTGCTTTGGAAAAGCTTAGGGAGTGATTATAGGCCATTGCTGTTTGGAAGAGGTGTTCGGGCCAGTTATAATTCGGATACTGAATCCTGTCCGTTGCATTTGCATAAGCATCTATCTGTGCCTGCGTATACACTTCCGTCTTTCCTGATCTCAACCGGGCAGCATTGTACATCGTCATATATTCTGCGGAATTCCAGATCAGATCAAGCGTGCGGGTTGCTTGTTGAACACCTATATCCAGTTTATATTCAAGCGAGGCTGCGCCCAGGTTTGCTCGTTTTGTTGTAAGGAGTATCACACCATTGGCGGCCCTTGCTCCATAGATAGAAGCGGAGGCTGCGTCTTTCAGCACAGTTACGCTCTCAACATCACTGGGTGCAATATTGGATAGCGATCCCAAAACACCGTCTATCAAAACCAGCGGTGCTGAGGAAGCGCCGAAAGAGCCCATTCCCCTGACCCGGAGGAGTGGATTATCATTGCCAGGCTTACCGGTTGGTTGTACAACTTCCAGACCGGCTATCCTTCCCTGGAGAAGGTTTGCAGCATTGGGAACGGAACTTGTACCCAGGGTTTTACTGGATACAGAAGCCACGGCACCGGTAAGATTTACTTTCCGCTGCGTACCATAACCAACTACGGTCACTTCATCTAAAGCGGAAGTTCTGGAGCTAAGCTGTATCGTTAACTTTGAGCCACCACTACCTGCTGTAATCCGTTTTTCTTCGTAACCAACAATAGAGAATACGATCGTAGCTCCTTTATTTACCTGAAGTGTAAAAGTTCCATTGGCTTGTGTAACAGTACCGGTAGACTCGCCTGTTACTTTTACAGAGGCGCCCGGTAGTGGTTCATTGGTATCTGATATAACGGTACCTGTAATGGTAACTTTTTCCTGTGCATAAACATTAAAAGATAGGAACAATAAAAAGGATATCAGGAAAACTTTTATCCCTGGTTGATAAAAAACAAATCTTTCTTTTAACATGGTAGGCGGTTTGTTTTAATTTAATAATCGTGAAATTCGACGCTTCATTAATGTTGAGCAATACGACATAAGAACCGGAGCAAGAAAGAGGTGCATGTTTGAAATAGCACGCATTTCTCATGTCCGGATTCCGGCTATCCCTTTATTCCTGTTGTGATTTGGTTGATCTTTTTGGGCGGGTGGCATTATTCTTCCATCCAGGCAAAAACGCACCTGGTAACGGTATGACAATCCCTGACCATTATTGATAATGCTACTGGTGTTATATGACCATAAGTGGAATCTTAAAATTTTATTTCGCTAAATATACCCTTGTATGAATTTGATGCATCAGTAATTCTACACATATGCTAATAGTGAAATAATATCATTCATTACTGTGAAATTACTATCGCGTGGAAGAAAAAACTTCCGATAAAATAACAAAAAAAAATGCTTTAATAACATGGGTAACAGATTGGATAAAATAAAGTTAAAGCGCCTGAATAGGTATTTTATTTCCTGATGATAAGGAGCTTTTCACTTGGCAAGTTTAAAACCTGCACAGATTGATCTTTATTTCTGCTCCATAATCTACGTTATAAAAACCATTTCTAGGTTTTGTAGGGGCATGATTTTTTGCTCCCCCGTTTCTTTATTAGTTGGGAATATTGTTGAGAAGGAGAATGGGGATAGGGGTTGCGTGGTTATTTATTAGCCGTGATTATTTTTTCACTCTTGTTTTCAGGTACTGATAGATATCCTTTTCTTCGGGCGAGCCAGGCTTATACAACCGCATGTACCGCTTGTAATATTTCATGGCAGCCGCTTCATTTTTATAGCCGGTTTCATAGATCCTGCCGATGCTATACTGTCTTATGGGCCGGTGAGAAAGATAATAGGCGGTATCAAGACAAGCAACTGCCGGTTTGAATTGTTGCAGGTTTTCATAATTAACGGAAGCACTGCTATAGTAGTTCTCCAGGCTGGAGGATTTAGCCAGATCAATACATATGTGCAGTAGTTCATTGCTTTCTGTGTACTTCTTCAACGCCGTATAGGCGAGAGCGGTATAATAGGTGATACTCTCGGAGGCTGTATTGCTTAGAAGCAGGTATTCATAAAAGGAGATACAGTCTGTATATTTTTTCAGGGTATAACAGGCTGCCACTATATAGATAAAGGTGTTAGGAGAGGCGACTCCCTGCGCTTTCAGTTGCTCCCCGATAGCCATCGTACGGGGATATTCCTTTTTAAAGAAGGAAGTTCTGGCCGCAGTCATCAGTACATCTTTTTGCAGGGAATCTACAGCGAGATAGACTTTGACCAGTGAGTCTGCCAATGCGAAATTCTTCCTTTCCAGCCATTCTTCTGCCAGCCGGGACACTACTTTCGGATCGGCGGGATTCAATGCGTATGTTTTATTTAACCAGGCGAAGCCGGAGTCAGACTGCTGTGCTGTAAATGCGGCAAAGCTGAGTTGCTTCCAGGCAGCAGCATTTTGCGGACGCAGTTGTACTATGCGCTGATAATGTACCAGTGCCGGCTGGTATTCGTTCTGTTGCATCCTGATGGAGGCCAGGTACTGGTGCGCCGGTATATGGTTACTGTCGAGTTGCAACACTTTTTCATAGTTGTCGGCAGCTTCCGCTATTTTGCCGGACAGGTAAAAAGTGTAAGCGAGCAAAGCTACTTCCCGCGCGTCTTTATCATTTATCGCCGGACGCAGGTAGGCGATGGCCTCCTCATACTGTTGATCCTGCAAATATTCAATTACCTTGTTTCTGTCTACCGTTGATTGTGTATAGGCTGTACATGATACTAACAGTAGCAGGATAAGTCCGATAATGTTTCGCATAACCTGGATTATTTACTATAAAACTAAATAATTAGTTTGTAAACTAAAAATTTAGTTATAATAAAGTGATCATTATGCTGCTATTGAAGAAATTTTTTATTTTAAGAAGAGGATAGGGGAGATCATCCACCATTTTTTGCCTGGGTTATAAAGTAGACATTCAGCAAAACATAAATTATCAGCACTACCTGTGCAAGTACCATGTCCATCTTTTTAGCTTGCTGCACCTTATTATCTTTAATGAGTTTAAGAGAATAGGCGGAAGAGGTAATCACCGCAAAAATGAAAAACAGGGTAATACCATGCAGGGTATCCACCAGCGTGAAAGAAGTAGAATCCGGCAGCGAAGAATCAATAATGTATTTATTACCGATGGCGGCAAACAGGGAGCCTACACCGAGGCCGAACCGGGAGTCAATATTATCTGCATGAATATAAAAACAAATGTAGGAGATCAGGAAGGAAACATACATGCCCAGGAACATCTTCCAGAATAACTGGCCGGCATCTCTCCCAATATCTATTCTTACCCTGAATGAGCTATACTCCGTATGCGGCTGATCCAGACCGGGATCGCCAAACGTAGTCTCATAGGCTTTTACACCGGTTGATACAACAAAGCTATCAATATTCCATCCCCTTAAAGTGAAGCGGGGATCATAATGTATCCCAAGCGTATCCGTTGAAAAAACGAGGGCCTTTGAATCAAATTGTGAGTTTTCAATGGAGAGCCTTAACTTCTGACGGTCGAAAGGGAAGTTATTTATCTTCCAGGAATCTTTCATCGTGCATTGCAGCTTCATCAGGATATAGGTGTGGCCATTGGAAGTATCTATGGTGGAATAGGACCTGGTGAATGTTTTGGCCGAAGGGATTTCCAGGTTCTGTAAAAAATCGAAGTCTTTATTTTTATAGGTCAGCCACAACCACATGTTGACCATATACTCACTTTGCTTGAAATCAATATCATGTATACTGGTAATGTAGATGCCGGTTTTAACGGTATCCGGAGGCGCCTGCCGGGCAGTGGCGGCAAAGAAAGTTAAAATGAAGCAGATGAAAAGCAGCAGCGCCTTTTTCATTTTGGTGTTCTTTATAAGCATGAACTGATATCTTCCAGGAAGTAGTCAACTTTCTCAGAACAAGTTTAGGTTAATTATCGGGAATAAAAAAAGAAGGCCAGGGTTTTAAAGGGAGGACTTCGCTACGGTAGGTCCCGGAGCGAAGAACACCCATCCGGCCAATATGCTACTACAATGCTGCTGTGGCCTGCTTTAAAAGCGATGACAGCAAATCATAATCCACCTTTTGATCCTGGAGGATAGTAGCTGTCTTTCTTTCCGGACCAGACATAGATTTGAAAAACCCTTTGATCTCTTCCAGGGCGGTGGCGTTAAAGATCATAAAAGATACCTTATCCTTTGCCACGCTGATCACACATGCATAGTGCCCGTTCTTCAGGTAATGGGGCTTGCCATATTGTATCCGCTCTTCAACACCCGGAATGGTTTTGAGGATCATTTTTCGAAGCAATTCGCATACTTTTATCTGCCAGTCCTGCTTTGATTGAATGTACTGTGTAACTTCCTGGTTCATGTTTTTTGTATTTATGATGATACTTGTTTTCAACAGTACAAACATACTTTGCAAAATTTATCTGGAAGCGGTGTAAACGCGACATTTATACGGGTTAATTGCGCCCTTATAAGTGGGTCACATAATATAGCCGTTCCTGTTATGATCAGCGAATCACAGGAAATACTGAAAACGATAAAGTAAAAAGTGACATAAAAAAAACAGGCATTTTTATGATGCCTGTTTTTTTTATTGCTGGTTAATGAAATACGCTTTTATGGATTCTGATCAGCCGGAGCAATGTTTTTATTAGCATCTATTTCGCTGATAGGAAGTTGTATTAACCACCTGGGGTCATTTGCCGGAATGGTCAATAAATAGGGGTGGTTACCTGTTCTCTCCAACGGCAGCTGGTAGCGTTTCAGATCAAAAAACTGCACACCAATTTCTCCATACATTTCTTTGCGGCGTTCCAGCAGGATGATTTTGATCAGGTCAGCCTGTGTAATGTTGGCGGCTGGTTTAACAGCAGCCGGGTCACGAAAACTTTGTAGTTCAAATAATACGTCAATCGATTCAGGTATTTTCTTTTGCTGTGCCAGTGCTTCTGCTTCAATTAAATACATTTCTGCCGAGCGCATCACAAGAATATCGCCGGTAATGGAAGTAGCGAGTCTCGACCTGTATTTCCGGGTAGCATAGGTGCGGGCCGGCGCTGCGGGATTCACCCCGTTAAAGGTGAATAAGGACTTCCTGGTATCCGTTGCACTGAACTGGTCTACAAAGTCGCTGTTCACGAATATATTCCGGTAATAACCGCCTTGCTGATCCATATACCCAAACTGAGAATAATACGTCAGGCTTTGATCTTCAGGAACCGGAAATCCCCATAACCATTCCTGGTTGCTGATATCATTAAAACCTGCTGCATAACTGGCATTGCTCATTAATGGATTGCCTGCACGCGCGGCTTTTGCATTATCTATCGCCTTCTGCCAAAGTGTATTGTCTGCCATGGCCAGTTCCTGGTATACTTCCGCCAGGATGCCTGCTGCCACGTTTTTATTGATACGGTATTTATCTACACTGGTAACTGGTAGTTTGGCAACCGCTTCATCCAGGTCTGCCACAATGAGTGCGTAAATTTCTTTTAACGACGCCCTCGGATTACCCTCACTTTGCTTGGAAGCCGGTTCTGTATAAAGAGGAACACCCGGTGCATCAGGATTTTTTGCATAGGTAAACTGATAAGCCCTTGCCAACCAAAAATAAGAATATGCCCTGATCGCTTTTGCTTCGGCTATCAGTGCTTCTTTTTCTGCATCGGAAGTACCCGCAACTTCAGGGGCATATTTTATAACTGCATTGGCATTGTTGATCGCTTTGTAAAACATATCCCAGATCTGTTGGGTGCGGCTGCCGGTTTGAATGCGTCCATAAGAACTTTCTTCCCAGGCGCCTTCAGATTCCCACCAGCTGCCATATCCATCAAACAGATCATTACCCCGCACTTCAAAAAAGAACATGCTTGTTTGCAGCCCTCTGTTGGTCAGGTTACCGGAATTATTCGGATAACCATAATAGCCATTATAATTTTCTGAACGGAAGATCCAGTAGATCCCTGTCAACGCATTCTCAGCACCCGCTTTGGTAGAAAAAATGATATTATCCGTTAAGGTCCCGTTCTCAGGTTTGGGGGCATCCAGGAACTCCTTTTTGCAGGATGTCAGCATAACGAGACTCACACCTATAAGCGCAATAACTTTATATAGTTTCATGATTAATCAGCATTTAAAAGTTTTACAGGCCCACGTTAATGCCAATGGAAAATATTTTACTGGTGCTGGTGTTGTTATTTTGTGCCTGGGCACTAATACCCGCTTCCGGATCAGCACCTTTCGGTCCGCCGAAGAAGGTAAACCCATTCTGTACATCCAGGAAAATCCTGACATTAGTGAGCGAAGCCCTTTTCAACATCGCTTCCGGAAGCCGGTACCCCAGTGTGATATTACGTACACGCATATACGTTTGATCGTATAGAAAACGGGTGGAACTATAATTACCGTTATCAACCGTTGTGATCAGCTTGGGCACCATGCCATTCCCTGGATTAGATGCGCTTTGCCACCTGTTTAAAAGGTCGGTGCTTGAATTGCTGCCCAGACTAACCATTCCTCCCATCAATCCGCCATAATCAGCATTATAAAAATTTCCGCCTATGGCGAATGAAGCCAGCACAGTCAGATCAAAATTTTTATACTTCACAAAATTGGTGATTCCACCGGTATAGTCAGACAGCTGGCTACCCAAATAATAACGGGTGGCTTCACTATATTTTTTCGTGGTTATTTTGCTCCCTGCATTGGCTGCATCATCCATATACCAGGTTGGTTTTCCATCGGTAGGATCTACACCGGCATATTCCTGCATGTACCATTCATACCAGCTACCACCCAATTTCTGATTGGTTCCGGGAGCTACATCTGTGATGACGTTTTTGAGTTTGGTAACGTTGAAGGATGTACGCCATTCCAGGTTTTTACGCCGGATATTAACGGTATTTAATTCTATTTCAAATCCATAGTTTTTTACACCGCCCACATTATCGCTGATGGAGTTAATACCGGTAGAACCCGGGAGTGGCCGCTCAAACAACAAGCTGGCCGATCTGCGGTCAAAGTATACGAATGAACCGGTTATCTTGTCTTTCAGCACACCAAATTCAACACCCATGTCCAGCTGTTTCTGTGTTTCCCAGCTAAGATCCGGATTGGCAATGGTATTAATAATAGACCCGCTGGCACCTCCTACATTGGCGCCTGCTGTGTAAGTACCCAGGTAAGGAAAGCTGCCCGTTAATGACTGGTTACCACTGGTACCGTAACTGGCTTTTAATTTCAGCTGGCTCAGGAAATCCACATTCTCCATGAATTTCTCTTTGTCCAGGTTCCAGGAAGCACCTGCTGCATAGAATACGCCCCATCTGGCATCTTTGGCAAACCGTGTGGAGCCGTCTGTACGCAATGAAAGACTCAGGTGATATTTGTCAGCGATGTCATAACCTGCACGGCCAAAATAACTCTGTAACCTGAAAATATCTTTGGTGCCTCCCGCTTTGGATGTAGTACCATAGCTGGGTTGGGTAGGAGAAGGATAGGTAAAGCCTGATCTTTCTGCTGATGTCAACTCACTTACCTGTTTGAATGCTTCCATACCGGCTACCACATTGATATGGTGAATGCTTCCCAGTTTTTTGTCGTACGTGAAAGCATTACTGAAATTCTGCGCATACAGCAGGGTAATACCCCGGAAGCTATAGCCGCCGCTGGTAGTACCATCGCCATAAAAAGGATTCCAGAATAAGTTATTATCAACCTGGTTATAATCCATCGAGTACTGTGAACGGAAAGTCAGCCCGTCGAACAGATTCAGCCCCGCATAGGCGATACCGTTAGCGGTTAACCGCTCATAGGTGACCGGGTTAATACTGTTTGTACCTGCCGGGTTCTGTCCCTGGTTAAAAAGCCGGTTTTCGGCTGCGGGCCGCAGTACACCTTGTTCAGCACTGTTGTTGCCGTAATCGAATATTTTATTGCCTGTACCATCCAGTACATAGTTGCCGTTTGTCCAGTTTCTCAGGTAGACAGGATAAATAGGAGCGATGGATCTGGCAAAGGCTATTCCACTGGAACCAGCGCCATTACCCTGGTAAGGATAATTCTGATTGGAATAGGCGAGACTGGAATTAATACCCAGCTGTAACCATCTGGCAGGGGTAGCATCTACTTTTACCCGGCCGGAATATCTTTTGAAATCGGATTCTTTCAGAATACCCTGGTCGTGAATATACCCACCGGATAAGTAATAACGGATAGTATTAGCGGCATCGCTGCCGGATACATTCATGTTTAAATCGTTCCGGATTCCTGTGTGGGTCATTTCATCCATCCAGTTATCATTCCATAGCAGTTTTGCACCCGCATCCAGCTTGCCGTCCAGGCCAACCGGCTGCGCCACATTGAATGGATTATACACCAGGCGCGGTACCACCTGGTTGGTGGCATATGCTTCTGCGGTAGGAAGGTTAAACTGGGTCAGTAACGCCGGGTTGTCCACCGCATCATTGCGCAGGGCTTCCCAGGCGAGTTCATAATATTGGGAAGCGTTGAGTGTCTTATATTCTTTCACAGCACGTTTTGAAAAACCGGTTAACCCGGAAAATTCAAACTTACTTTTGCCACTGCCTTTTTTGGTAGTGATCTGAATAATACCATTCGCAGCTCTGGAGCCATAGATAGAGGTGGAGGAGGCATCTTTTAAAATAGTAACCGTTTCTACATCACCGGGATTGATACTGTTTATATCACCGGTGTATGGGGTGCCATCCAGGAGGATCAACGGATCGTTGCTGGCATTATAAGAGCCGATACCCCGTATCCGGATGGTAGGACTCTCACCAGGTTGACCGGTGGAACTAACCGCCAGTACGCCGCTGGCATTGCCCTGTAAAACGCCTGTAATGGTAGACACCTGGAGATCCTTGAATTTTTCATTGGAAATGACGGCCGCCGTTCCGGTGAACGCCTCCTTTTTGGTGTTGCCATAAGCGGTGATCACAACCTCATTCAGTTGCTTGTCTTTATTCTGCAACCTTACGGTAATGTTATCCTGATTGCTGACATTTATTTGCTGCGGCTCATACCCAATATAGTTAAATAGCAGCGTGGCGTCGTTGCTTACGCTGATGCTGAAATGGCCTTTGTTGTCAGTAGGAACAGCTTTTGCGGTACCGGTTTCTCTTACTGCTACACCCGGAACCGGCATCCCGTTGTTGGCATCCACTACAGTACCTGATACCGTTCTGGATTGAGCTGAAACTCCCGCACAGTAATAGATAAGGAATGTCAGAAAAAATAGTAACTTTTTTTTCATGTTGGGTATAGATTTGATCAGCAATAATTATTTAAGGAGATGCCTGCATTTCCTGCATACATCTTCTGAATGGCTCTATAGTTGTTAATTCCGGTCCTGATTGGCTGATTGTTGCTCTTTCGTTGGTAGGCTGAATACTTATATATTGCTACGGATTTTCTTTCGTCACTGGTAAACTGATCAGCTTAATGCCATATCAATGATACTCAATTTTAATATAGTTGCACCCGTCAACCCAATTTTTGATGAGATTCAGACAATTTCTACCTGCTTTGTAATACAGGTGATATGGCTGAAAAGTAAGGGGGAATTAACCTGCGGGGTAAAATATACAAAAGACCAAAAACCTTGATTAGTAAGGCTTTTGGTCTCTATATATCATCATTCGTTCATCTTCTTAAATAAATTTAAGCACTTCTTCACCGATGGCAGCAGTACCTAATATTTTATCTTGTGGGGTCTGTGCATCGGCAATATCACCGGTACGGAAGCCAGCTTTTAACACACTGTCTACCGCATTGATCACGGCATCTGATTCTGCTTTCATACCAAAGGAAATGTCCAGCAGCAGGGCAGCAGACAGGATAGAGGCTAACGGATTAGCAACGCCTTTGCCGGTAATATCATGCGCGGAACCATGAATGGGTTCGTACACACCGGTACCATCGCCTATAGAGGCGGATGCCAGCATACCCATAGAACCCGCAATCTGTGATGCTTCATCGGTCAGGATATCACCAAAGAGGTTGGCGGTAACCACCACATCAAAACGGCGTGGGTCCTTTATCAGCATCATAGCCGTAGCATCTACAAACTGGTGTTCCACTTCCACGTCAGGATATTCCAGTGCTACTTTCTGTACCACTTCTCTCCACAGCCTGGAAGTTTCAATAACATTGGCTTTATCTACAGAGCATAATTTCTTTCTCCGGGTTCTTGCCGCATCAAAGGCTTTCCTGGCAATACGTTCTACCTCGTAGCGGCTGTACTCAGCAACATCATAGGCAGTATCGCCATTATTTTTTCTTCCTTTTTCACCAAAGTAAATATCACCTGTCAGTTCACGGAAGAATAAAATATCAGCGCCCTTTAATATTTCCGGTTTGATACTGGAAGCATTGAGCAATTCGTCAAACAATTTGATGGGACGCAGATTGGCGTACAGACCCAGTTCTTTGCGCATCTTCAGTAAGCCTTGTTCCGGTCTTACTTTGGCAGAGGGGTCGTTATCATATTTCGGATGGCCTACAGCACCAAACAATACCGCATCTGAATTACGCATTTTTTCGAGTGTTTCATCCGGCAAAGGATTACCGGTTGCTTCAATCGCCACATGCCCGATCAATGCTTCATCATAGGTAAATGTATGCCCGAACTTTGCAGCTATTTTATCTAACACTTTTTTACCAACTGCTGTTACTTCCTGTCCAATTCCATCGCCTGGAACAATTAAAATATGTTTGGTTGCCATTCGGTTGTTTATTGAGATAATAAAATATTTTGTACGCCGGGCTTATATTAAGTTCAACATTTTTTGTGTTGCCTTGATCGCAGATACCGTTTGATCGCTGTCGAGCCCCCTCGTTTTGAATTCTTTATTGTTAAAGCTCCAGGTAATGATTGTTTCGCATAACGCATCACTTTTACCACCTGGCGGTATGTGTACGGTGTAGTCTGTTAATGCGGGCAATTCCTGTTTTTTCTTTTTGTACACTTTTTTCAATGCATTCATAAATGCATCGTATTGCCCGTCGCCCTGTGAGTGTTCTTCAAAGAGTTCGCCATCGATAAGGATTCTCAGGGTTACAGACGGGTTAAGGTTTTTGGAATGGGTGAGTACATAGTTTTCTATGCATACCTTTTCCTCGATCCTGCTGCTATCCAGTATATCAGAAATGATGTAAGGAAGATCGGCCTGTGTAAGCACTTCTTTCTTATCGCCCAGTTCAATGATACGCTGTGTTACTTTTTTCAGATCCGGTTCAGACAGTTGTATACCGAGTTGCTGTAAATTATTTTCGATGTTGGCCTTTCCGCTTGTTTTGCCCAGGGCATACATGCGTTGCCGGCCAAAACGTTCCGGCATCAGGTCACTGAAATATAGTTTATTCTTTTTATCGCCATCCGCGTGAATACCGGCTGTTTGTGTAAATACATTTTCTCCCACTACCGGTTTGTTGGCCGGGATACGGAAACCCGAAAATGTTTCTACCAGCTTACTTGCACTGTATAACGACTCTTCAGCTACGGCTGTTTTTATGGAAGGCATGAAATCATTCAATACAGCGATGGCACTGGCCAACGGGGCGTTGCCCGCTCTTTCACCCATACCATTAATGGTGAGGTGAATACCGTGCGCACCGGCTTTTACACCTTCCAATACATTGGCGGTGCCCAGGTCGTAATCATTGTGTGCATGAAAATCGAAATGGAGCTTGGGATATCGCTGTACAATTTCTGTTATGAATACGCTTACTTCCGATGGTGTCAGTACACCTAAAGTATCCGGCAACATGATCCTTTTTACCGGCTGACGTTGCAAAAAATCCAGGTATTGAAAAACATATGCTTTTGAATGCCGCATGCCATTGCTCCAGTCTTCCAGGTACACATTACATGCAAGCCCTTTTTTCTTTGCCAGTGCAATAACAGCTGCTACATCTGCAAAATGTTCTTCCGGTTTTTTCTTTAACTGATGTGTTAAATGGTTCAGGGAACCTTTTGTCAGCAGGTTCATTACTTTAGCACCTGCCCGCACCATCCATTCTACGGAAACCGCTCCATCAACAAATGTCAGCACTTCCACCTTGTTCAATAAACCATTCGCCTTCGCCCATTTGGTAATTGCTTTTACCGCAGTAAATTCACCTTCAGACACACGGGCAGAGGCAATTTCGATCCTGTCTACTTTTACTTCGGTTAATAAAAGCCGGGCAATGGTTAACTTCTCCGATGGTGAAAAAGAAACACCACTGGTTTGCTCACCATCGCGGAGCGTGGTATCCATTATTTCAACATAACGCTGGGCAACTGACATAATAATTATTGGCTGTTTTTTTTAGTACATGCTCTTGGCAGCGAACAATTGAATTTCATTTTTCATGGCTTGCAGATAATCAATATCATCAAAGCCATTTGTCAGGTTGTGCTTCTTATAGGTATTGATAGCAAAGGATTCACTTTCGCCTGTTGCCAGGATGGTGATCGTTTGTGCCGGGAGGTTTACTTCCAGTTCGGCATGGGGATCTGCTTCAATCGCCGTAAATATCCGGTCTAAAAATTCGGCGCTTACCTGTACGGGTAAGATACCAACATTGATAGCATTGTTCTTGAAGATGTCTGCGAAGAAACTGGATACTACACAACGGAAGCCATAGTCGTATATCGCCCAGGCTGCGTGTTCGCGGCTGCTGCCACTTCCAAAGTTTTTACCGCCAACCAGTATTTTGCCTGAATAAATCGGGTTATTTAAGACAAAATCTTTTTTTGGTGTACCGTCTGTATCATAGCGCCAGTCACGGAACAGGTTATCGCCAAATCCTTTACGCTCGGTTGCTTTTAAAAAACGGGCAGGAATGATCTGGTCGGTGTCCACATTTTCTATCGGCATTGGCACCGCTGAACTCCTCAATATGGTGAATTTATCGTAAGCCATTTTTTAATTGTATCGTTTAAAGTTGCTTGTTTCGGATGTCAAAAAGTAAGTATTAATCAGCGATCAGCTCTCTGGGGTCTGTTACCACACCTGTTACTGCTGCAGCTGCTGCCACTAACGGGCTGGCCAGCATAGTTCTGGAACCGGGTCCCTGTCTTCCTTCGAAGTTACGGTTACTGGTACTCACCGCATATTTGCCGGCTGGAATTTTGTCATCATTCATCGCCAGGCAAGCGGAACATCCGGGTTGACGCAGTTGAAATCCTGCTGCTGTCAGGATATCCAGGATACCTTCATCTTTGATCTGTTGTTCCACGATGTGTGAACCGGGAACGATCCAGGCGGTGATATGATCTGCTTTTTTACGACCTTTTACGATAGAGGCAAATGCACGGAAATCTTCAATACGTCCGTTGGTGCAACTGCCGATAAATACGTAATCCACTTTTTTACCCAGCATGGCTTCTTCTTCATGGAAGCCCATGTAGTCGAGTGATTTTTCATAGCTGGCTTTGCTGCCATCAGTTGCCGCTGCAAGTGGAATACGGTTGGTAATGCCCATCCCCATACCCGGATTGGTACCGTATGTGATCATGGGTTCTATATCTGCTGCATCGAATTGATGTTCCAGGTCAAACAGGGCATCTTCATCTGTTTTTAATGTCTTCCAGTAAGCCAGGGCTGTATCCCATGCTGCTCCTTTTGGTGCTTTTTCTCTGCCGTTGATATAAGAGAAGGTCGTTTCATCGGGGGCAATGATGCCGCCGCGTGCGCCCATTTCAATACTCATATTACAAACCGTCATACGGCCTTCCATGCTCATCTTCTCAAATACATCACCTGCATATTCCACGAAATAACCGGTGGCGCCGGCTGCGGTCAGTTTGGAAATGATATAGAGTGTCACATCTTTTGGTGTAATACCTTTACCCAGCTTGCCATTTACTTTAATGCGCATTTTCTTTGGCTTGGGCTGCATGATGCACTGTGAAGAAAGCACCATTTCTACTTCCGATGTACCGATACCAAATGCGATGGCGCCAAATGCACCATGCGTAGAGGTATGTGAGTCACCACAAACAATCGTCATGCCCGGCAGTGTGATACCGTTTTCAGGCCCTACTACATGGACGATGCCGTTCTTTGGATTACCTAAACCCCAATGTGAAATACCGTATTTGGCCGAATTGGTTTCCAATGCTTTCAGCTGATTGGCAGAAAGCGGATCACCTACCGGTAAATGCTGGTTAATGGTAGGGGTGTTATGATCGGCAGTAGCGAATGTTTTTTCAGCGAACATTACCTGAAGGTTCCGGCTTTCCAGGCCAAGGAATGCAACCGGGCTCGTTACTTCATGAATAAAGTGGCGGTCTATAAAAAACACATCAGGACCGTCTTCAATTTTCCTGACCACATGCGAATCCCATACTTTGTCAAATAATGTAGTGGGTATTTTGCTCATTTTTTATAATTTTAAAAGTAACTGCTAAATTCTTAAAATATATCCATATAATCTTATTTTTTTTCACATTATCTCTAATAATAGTGACGAAAATATAATGAATTGAGTAGGGGTAAAGATGGGTTATTCTAAGAATATTTATATATTATATTGATTATCAGCAGATTAATACTTTTCCGATCCTTTTTGTGGCGTTAAAGCAGGAAAGTGGGGAGGGAAGGGATGTAAATGAATGATTCTATGTATTATGTTTATTTACAATTAATGTACGGGTATTTTTATCATGATGATAGCCCGGTAAGAAAACAAACCGCTTAACAGGTAGTGATTTTTTGATGTTGAGATGTAGCTGTTTTGTTTCAGTTAGTAGTCTTCTCTGTAACAAAAAGCCTGCATCTTAAAATAAAAAAATCCATCATATAAAATTGTTCAACACCGGTTCGCAGTACAGCAGGCGATACTTTTCCCATAATAATTTACTTCATTATTATCAACGTATAGCCGTTCCCGTCAAGTGTACATAGAAAATGAATGAAAATAAATAGCTTGAATTAAATATTTTATTATCTTGGACTCCCATTTAGATAGTATTCCTATCGTTTTATCTCATCAGTATTTCAACCGGATTCCTAATAAATCAATTTATCTTTTTCTTTACTATATCCTCCTTAAACCACAAATTGTCATGGACCCATTCCTTTGTACTATTCTTCTGTGGCCTGCGAACTACCCACCACGCGGCAGGCTGTTTTGTGCCGGTCAATTTTGCCCATTGCTCAGCATACAGCCTTATTTGCTTTGCTAGGCAGATGCCTGCACACCCGCATGTCCGCAGTTTGGCAGGAGCGTATGTCCCTTTCCGTTAGCCCGTTTATGGTGGAAAATGATCTGATCCCTAATGCTTCTTTGATTGAAAATATGTAGAGTGCCGCCACCTGGGGTGCAGATCTTGATACACCAGCCAATATTGAATTTGCAGGAAGATATACCCATACACCACAGGCGGTAACCAATTTTGTAATCAGCCGCGAAGATAATATTACCGGGGCTGATCTCATATTAACGTCAGGATCGGCCATGGCCGTTTCACGATGGAAGAACCCATATCTCTGTGTATAAGCATTTAAGAAAATTGTTAATCTGATAGTATGCAAAAATTTTACTTTAGTAAGAAAAAAATAATTGGATGGGTCGTTTTATGCTTGGCAATGGGCACCGTTGCACAGGCACAAACGGTTACCTATACCGCGAATTCGACGAATACACCTTTTTTAAATTTCCCACAGACATTGCAATCCGATGATGTTTGTATAGGCGATTTTGATGGAGATGGAAGGGATGATGTGTTGTACCAGACCAATGGAGATGGTTCACCTTATGGTTATGCAAAATCAATCGGAGGTGGTTCTTTCACGTGGATGCCTATATCGGCTTCTCCTTTTGCAGGTGTAGAAGCACAGCTGCCGGCTAACCTTGGCAATGGTAGTGAGGTGCATATTGCCGATTTTGATTCGGATGGTGATATGGATGTATGGTTTGCCCTGCAAAACCAGCCGGGCATCTATCTGCAAAATAACGGAGGCACTTTCTCATTGGGGAATGCGGCCGTTTTCCCGGTGCCTGATTTCCTGAACAGGATTGGGGTCGCCGATTTTGACAATGATGGTTTTCCGGATATTTTCTGTGAAAAATCTCTCGGCGTTTTTGGATACTATAAAAATAACAGAACAAAAGGAACCGCTTTCTTTATAGAAATACCGATTGCTGCGTCTCCTTTTGGTGGCCTGTCAATATCAGGTTTAAGCACCGGCTTTTTCCTGGCAGACTATGACAATGACGGTGATATTGACATATGGATGCCTGCTATAAATGCGCCCGGTTCCCTTTTGGTGAATTACGGAAATGTTTTTGTAGCAGAGAATGCCACGGGTTTTCCATCCTTGACAGATACAAGAAATGCTGTGGTGGCCGATTTTGACAGTGATGGACTCCCGGATGTATTATACCAGACAAGCGTAGGATTCCCAAATTATCATTTCGCGAAGAATCTGGGCGGGTTTTATCTTCAGGTAAGCCCTTTGGTTTTATCTCCTTTTGCCACAATAGCCGGGCCTAACCAATTTCCTGATTATAATAATTTTCAGCTGGGTGATTTTGATGGTGATACGGATATAGATCTCTGGTATCCACGGAATAACACCTACGGATATTATTATTCACAGAATGGGGCGCCACCCCGTATTATTAATACAGTCCCGGCAAACAATGCCACGAACGTGTCTGCACTCAGCAATATAGAAATCACTCTCAGCGAGCCGGTTGTTAAAAGTACGGGGAAGATCACTATTATGAACATCGCCACACTGGCAGTGCAGGAAATAGATATGCTAGATGTATCTGTATTACCAGGAGGCATGACATGCGCTATCCGGTTACCGTCGCCTTTACCAACAGGTAGCTATGCCGTTCAGATTCTTCCCGGTACTTTTAAAGATCTTTCCAATGTCAGTTTTATGGGCATCTCTGATATTACCTCTTTCACTTTTACTGCTATCGGGGCAAATACTCCACCCGTTGCTTTAAGAGACACGGTTATTGTAACAGGTCCTCCCCAAAACGGAAATGTATTGACCAATGATTCTGATGCAGAAGGGGATGCATTGACCGCTTCGCTTGTTACCGCCCCGGTAAACGGCACCGTGGTGCTGAATGCGGACGGCAGCTTTACTTATACAATGAACACTCCAGACGCCAATTCACCTCAAACAGATAGTTTGATCTACCAGGTTTGTGATAATGGTAGACCGAGTACCTGTGATACCAGTACCTTAACCCTTATGCTGATGGTGAATAATCCGCCAAGTGTTACCGCACCAGCTAGTATTGTGGTAACGGAAGACACTGCATCAGCGGTCACCGGTATTTCATTCTTTGACCAGGACGCAGGTACTGATCCGGTTACCGTTACGTTGACCGTGCCGGAAGGTACGCTCACGGCAACGGCTACACCCCAGGTAACCGTAAGTGGCTCCGGTACAGGCGCCCTCACACTCACAGGTGCAATAGATGAAATCAACAGTTTCATAACCGACAGCAGTGTTTTATACCTACCTTTGCCAAATGCCACCAATACGGTTCCATTAGCGATAATGATCAACGATAATGGCCACACCGGCGGCCCGGCGGAGACAGCGAGCGATAGCTCCAATCTGGTGATCACTGCCGTGAATGATGCCCCCACTATAACAGCACCTGCCAGTATCAGTGCCATTGAAGATGCATCGGTAACCATCAGCGGTATTTCTTTCAGCGATGTAGATGCAGGGAACAATCCCGTTACAGTTACTTTTTCCGCTGCTACGGGAACACTCACGGCAACGGCTACACCGCAGGTCACTATAACCGGCTCCGGAACCAATACCATTACGTTGACGGGCGCTATTACAGATCTCAATAGTTTTATTACAGCCAACAGTGTAAGATATTTACCCGTACCAAATGCTAACGGAACGGTAGTATTAAATACCCTTATTAATGATAACGGGCATACGGGTGGACCGGCAGCTACAGCAACTACCAGCACCAACCTGCTGTTTGCCGCTATCAATGATAGTCCCACCGTCACCGCACCACCCACTATAGCGGTTGTGGAAGATGGTCCACAGCCATTCAAAATATATCTTTTAATGATGTAGATGCAGGAACCAGCCCGGTTACTGCTACCTTCATCGTGGCCGCCGGTACACTCACGGCAACGGCTACACCGCAAATAACGGCAAGTGGCAGTGGTACCAGCCATCTTATCCTAACCGGTCCCATTGCAGATATGAATACATTTATTACTGCCGGCAATCTGATGTATTTGCCGGTAGCAGATACCAGCGGCACCCTGCCGTTGAATGTGCTGCTCAACGACAACGGCGGTCCTGCAAACGATACGCCTAAGACGGCCACAGCCTCCATTGCGCTTGTGGTAAGCCCGGTAAATGATGCCCCTGCGATCGGTAACATACCGGCTCAATCCACCGGACAGGATGTACCGTTACATTTTAATACGGCAAATAGTAACCTGATAAGTATCAGTGATGTGGATGCCGGCACGGGTACCATCAGCATTACCCTGACAGCAACAAACGGTAAGATCACATTAATTACAACTGCTAACCTGACCTTCGTCTCCGGATCCGGCACACTGGATCGATCCGTAACCGTCAGGGGTAAACTGGCAGATATAAATACCGCTTTAGCGGATTTTGTCTTTACCCCGGATCCTAATTTTGCAGGAGCGGCCACACTGAAGATAGCTGTAAACGACCAGGGAAATACACCTGCACCTCCTATGTCGGATGATCTGACAATCCCTGTTACCGTTAGCGCATCGTCGCCACTGATTACAAATGTATCGGCGACTTCCGCAAATGGTGCTTACGGTATCGGAAAAGTGATTCCTGTTACGGTTACTTTCGACCAGCCCGTTGTTGTGAATACAACAGGTGGTACGCCCGCATTGTTACTGGAAACAGGCGCCACAGACAGAACAGCTGTTTATAGTTCAGGATCAAATACAAATACCATCACCTTCTCTTATACCGTACAGGCGGGCGATGTAGCCGCCGATCTGGACTATGTAAATACCGGTTCGCTTACTTTGAATGGCGGTACTATTCAGAGTACCTGGGTGAAAGATGCAACGGTTACCTTGCCCGCTGCCGGCAGCGCCAAGGCCCTTGCAGGCAACAAAGATCTCGTGATTGATGGCGTGGTACCAGTTATTACCAAAGTAACGGTCCCTGCTAATAAAACATACAAGGCTAATGAAAACCTTGAATTCAACGTACTGTTCAGCGAATCGGTGGATGTAACCGATGTACCGTTTATTCCGGTGACCATTGGCGCTACGGTTGTATCGGCCAGCTACCAGGCCGGTACCGGAAGTAATACCCTTACTTTCCGCTATACCGTGAAAGATGGTGAGCTGGATACAGATGGTATTGCATTGGCAGCTTCGTTGAATCTTAATGGCGGCACTATCCGCGATGCGGTTGAAAATGATGCAGTACCTGCGCTGGTAGATGTTGCTCCAACATCCGCTGTGCTGGTAGATGCAGTGGCGCCGGTAGTAACAAGTGTTGCCGTACCAGCCGATGGTGTGCACAAAGCTGGTGATCAACTGGATTATACGGTCAGCCTTAACGAAAATGTAGATGTGGATGCAACCGGTGGTGATCCTTCAATAACCCTGGTAGTAGGCAGTACCACCCGTACTTTGAATTATGTATCCGGTACCGGTACTACAGTCCTGCTTTTCCGCTACACCGTACAATCCGGCGACCTGGATGCGGATGGTGTACAATGTGGCGCCGCAATGGTATTGAATGGCAGCACTATTAAGGATGCAGCCGGCAATCCTGCAACACTCACCCTGAATAACGTGGGCGCACAAACGAATATAAAAGTGGATGCTGTTTTGCCGGTAGTTACAGCAGGTCAGGTGTTCACCATTGCGGAGAACAGCCCGGTGGCAACAGTAGCAGGCACAGTAGCCGCTACGGATGCCGGCGCTGTATTGCCATTGCAGCAGTATACCATCACCACCAATGTAAATCCGGACGGAGATGCAGATCCTGCCTTTAGTATTAATCCGGTAACGGGAGCACTCACCGTGAATGATGCCGGAGATCTGAACTACGAAGCCAATCCATCTTTTGATATATCCGTTACCGTGAGTGACGGGGTAAATACGTCCGCTGTCCAGACCGTACACATCACCCTGACGAACGTACCCGAAGCACCTACGGATATCACTTTGAGCAATAATGCTGTCTTTGAAAATAATGCGGTGAATGCAGTGATAGGCGCTTTGTCTGCGACCTCCGTTGAACCCGGGGAAGCAATTACTTATACGTTGGCAGCCGGCGCAGGCAGTACTGACAACACCGCCTTCAACATAGCTGGCAGTAATCTCAGGGCGACGCAGGCTTTCAACTTTGAAACACAGACTACTTATAATATCCGCATACGTGCCACTGCACCGGCAGGTGAATTTTTTGAAAAAGCGTTTGTGATCACAGTCCGGGATGTAAATGAAGCACCTACTATTAACGCCATTGCAGATCAATCTTTCTGTGTTGTTACAACCACGCAGACGATAGCCCTGTCGGGCATTACAGCTGGTCCTGAAACGGCGCAAACAACTACCGTTACCGCAACCTCCGATAACGCCGCACTCTTTACAACGCTGACAGCAGACGACGAGGGGGTGCAGTTCCGTTTTGCAGCAGGTGCAACCGGTACCGCCAATATCACGGTAACTGTAAAAGATGGTGGCGGCACTGACAATGGCGGGGTAAATCAAAGCAGCCAGACATTTAAGCTCGCTGTCACCTCCGTTGCCGAACCAACCATTACCAGCAATATGGGAACAAAAGTATCGAAAGGACTTCCCGTAGAATTAACAGCAGCTGGCGGTGTGACATACGCCTGGGATAATGCACCGGATATCGTCAGCGGGCAAAACAGTGCCACCGTGGTGATCCGTCCGCAAGCAAATGCCACCTACCGCGTTACCGCTTCCAATGCCGCAGGATGCACTGCTACAGGGCAGATAGACATTGAAGTGATAGATGATTATAAAGTGGATGGTGTGAACCTGATTACGCCAAACGGAGATGGTATCAACGACCGGTTTATCATTAAGAATATCGATAGCTATCCCAATAATGAAGTGAAGATCTTTGACCGTTCCGGCCGTATGATCTATACCAAACGTGGTTATCAAAACGAATGGGGTGGAACGTTAAATGGTACAGCCCTGGAAGAAGGAACCTATTATTATATACTGGACTTCGGCACAGGACTCCCTAAGGTAAAGGGTTTCATTACAATCATTCGCGACAAATAATTATAATGATCTTGCAAATAATTAAAACGATGAAAAGTTATATCGTAGCCGGAATCGGATGTTTGATGTTCAGCATCACGATACAGCAGGCCGGTGCCCAATCCCTGGGTAATACCAGTACACTGGTAGACCCACCAGCAACACAGTATTTTCAGAATCAGTATATAGGTAATCCATCTTTTGCAGGAATAGATTCAGGGCTGTACATCAATGGCGCTTATCGCAGGCAGTTGAAGAACGATCCCGGCGTACCCGTAACGATGTCATTTACGGCGGATTACCTTGTGGGTAACAGGGTAGGAGCCGGCTTAAATGTATACCGGGATGTAGCCGGCCTGATTTCCAGGACCCGTGTATCGCTGACCTATGCCTACCACATGCCATTATCGCAAACGGGGCAGCAGCAACTTCATTTCGGTTTGTCTGCCGGGCTTCGCAACGACCGCCTGGATATAAAAAATATCAATGGAGATATAAATGATCCTTCCATTGGTATGTATAACCGGAGAGATAATTATTTTGATGGTGATTTTGGGATGGCTTATACGGATGGCCATCTTAATCTGCAGGCAGCCTTACCGAATGTGGTGGGATATTTCAGTAAAGAAAACCGGGAGATTGCCAACAGCGCCACCTTTTATGCGGCTGCCAGTTACAGGTTTTACATCGGCAATGAGTTCACTTCTATTGAACCGAAAGCCTGTTTCAGAGGCGTGCGTGGATACGATAATATATTTGATTTCGGCGCAAATGTAGTATTCCTGGATAATTGGGTAAACCTCTTCGGACTCTATCATACTTCTAAAAACTATACGTTAGGTGCCGGATTTAATTTTCGCTCCGCAGTGGGTGTACAGCTGATCTATACTTCACAGACAGCAGGCTTGCGGAGTTACCTGGATAATAATTTCACACTGGCGCTAACGATCAATTTATTCAACTAGTAACCGGTTTAATATAGTTACAAAGGGCCGGCCTGCGATGCAGACCGGCCCTTTTAAAATCTCACTGATACCCCGATCAGAATTTAAAAGTCACGTTAGCGGAAAGACGTCTGGGCAGCTGTTTTTCTACGGTTGTCCATCCACCATAATATACTTTGTCAGCAATATTGTCAAGTTTTAATGCCAGGCGGTATGCTTTTACCTGGTAGAAGATACTGGCATTTAAAACGGTATAGGCAGGCAAGGTGAAGACACCTGTTCTGAGATCGTTGGTGATCATATTATCACTGGCATAGTTGCCGCCAAATCCGGCGCCTAAGCCATGTAATGCACCGCTGTTGGCTGTATAGCTGATCCACCAGTTCACCAGGTGCTCAGGGCCTGCTGTAGTAGGTCTGCGGTTGATGACATTAATATCTGATTCCACCATTTTACTGTCGTTGTAACCATAACCGGCTACAACATTCAAGCCTGGTAACGGGTTGGCAACGAGATCTATTTCCACGCCTTTACTTCTCTGTGAGCCGTCCTGGATGGTGTAGTTATAAGTCTGACCGTCTTTTACAATAGAGGCCGCACGTGTCATATCTTTTACAAGGATGTTATAATAGCTGGCGCTGAGGCTCAACCTGTTTTTGAATGCATCCAGTTTCACGCCTCCTTCAAGCTGGTTGGCCTGCTGAGGTTTGAAGGTGCCTTCCAGTTCAGGGAGTGGTTGTGTTACGGGTGGTGTGTTACGGAATCCATTCATGTAGTTGGCAAAGAGACTCACTTTATTTTTTACTACCTGGTATACCAGCCCGAATTTCGGAGACACGGACACCTGGTTATAGTCGCCGCTGGTTTTGCGGGTCAGGTAGTTGATGGTTCCCTTGTTATCAAAATAATCGATCCGCACACTGGCCATCGCTATCAATTCATCAGTGATATTTAATACATCTGAAATATAAGCACTGTAGGTATAATTGCTGACCGCATTTTTAGTTTGACCGGCAGTTGTTTGCGCCAGTTTAGCATCAAGAGCGGGCCTGTTCAACTCTGCATACCGGGGATCCTGTGTGTTAACGGCATTCACCATATCAAAAAGGAGGTAGGGTGAATTGTCGTTACTGGTTTTGATACTGAGGAAGTCCAGCCCGGCAACAACGCGGTTACGCAACTGTCCTATTTTAAAATCACCGATGAAGTTCTGTTGTATATCTGTAGCGGTGGTAGTAGAATTCTGATGATAGGCAAAGCGGCTCAACAAAGTGTCATTCGGCTTTTGTACGGTAGCATCGCCCTGATCCAGGAACATCACGTAGGAATAATATCCGTTACTGTTACGTACACCCCTGGAAACATTGGTTTGTGACACCCATTTATCAGACAGTTTGTAGGTAGCCTGACCGGAGAGGTTCATCGTGGGTGTTTTGTAAGCAATATCATTGGCTGTAAAAGAGCGGTTAAAGTCGATGCCCAGTTCTTCCGGTGTTCTGGCAATCAGCTGGCGGCTGCGGTTCAGAAAAACCATCAGTGCATTGGTGCTTTCACCATTATAAAATTCCGTATTTATCAGGAAAGACAGGCGGTCATTTACTTTGTAAGACAGGCTGGGAGCCAGGAAGAACGATTTTTTAAAACCGGCATCCTGAAAGCTGCCTTCATAATGATAGGCGGCATTGGTACGCAGCACAACAGATTTATCTTCATTCAGCGGGGTATTAAGATCAGCAGTGATACGGTTCAGACCAAATCCGCCACCGGTATAACTGATTTCTCCACCAAAAACGTCATATGGTTTTTTGGTCACGATGTTGATGAGTCCGCCGAAAGAAATCAGGCTGCTACCAAACAAGGTACCGGAAGGGCCTTTAATAGTTTCGATACGCTCAATATCTGCGGGGTCAATGCCGCCGTTGGATATTCCTGCAATACCATTCACCATAGAAGGTTGTACGCTGAAACCACGCATGGAGAAGTAGCCGGCGCCATCGTTAGGGCGGCCGGTAGATGACCACAACCTGGAAACACCTGGCGCATTTTTGAGTGCATCATCAAAGCTGGTCACTACCTGTTCTTTCATCAGCTCTTTACCTACTACGTTATATACCTGGGGGTTTTCCAGGTTCTTAATAGGTAAGCGGGCGATGTAGTCGCTTTCTTTGTTGGCCAGTTTATTCTTTCCACCGGTAATCGTTACTTCTGCCAATTGTGTTTTTGATAGCTGTAAGTGCAGCTTTACAGTAGTGGCCTGGTTGGCGGTTACCATCACGGTTTCTTCTGTAGATTCATAACCAATGAGAGATACCAGCAGCGTATATTGCCCCGGTTCCACACGGCGGAAAGTAAAGTCTCCTTTAGCATCTGTTACTGTACCTCTGCTGTTGCGTTTAATCTGTACGCTTACATAAGCGGCGGCTTCTCCTTCACTGGTGGTGATGTTTCCTTTAATGCTGCCGGTATTGGTCTGAGCCATGATGCCGGATGTAACAGATAATAATATTAAAATGAATATTGATACTTTTTTCGTCATCTTTTTGGTTTGATCTACTTTGTGTGACACAGATTGCTTCCCGCCGGAGATATATTATTGCGGGATATTCACGGCGCAAAGTTGCACCGGGATTAAAAAAATATATAGTCGGATCAGGAAAAGTTTTTACGCATTCGGGAAAATCGGCTGCCACGTTAATTTCCCGGCATTGATGGCCATTTTAGATTTTTAATTCAGATTGATGGCATTTTCATAGTTTTGCTCCCTGGATAAGTTTATATTAATCAGATAGATGTCAGCCTATTCTTTATACTCAGACAGTGAACTGCTCGATTTCGTAAAATCAGGCGACAAGGCTGCATTCGATGAGGTGTACCAGCGGCATTGGAATGTGCTTTTTAAATCTGCTTACTATTTGTTGCAGGACAAGGCGGCCAGTATGGACATTGTGCAGGATGTATTCGTGTGGCTGTGGGAACACCGGGATCACCTGGTGCTCACCACGCTCAGGGGCTATCTCATCATGGCTGTACGTTATAAGGTGGCTAATTATGTCCGCAACAGCAAAGTGCGCACTGCTTTTATAGCAGCACAGCAACTGCAGGAAATCACCGACACCAGTGAAGAGTGGATCTTGGAACTAAAAGAACTGAAAGCTATCATTGCTCATTTTACAGAAGCATTACCATCCCGTTGTAAGGAAGTGTTTTACCTCAGCAGGCAGGAGCATTTATCTAACCGGGAAATCGCCCACCGGTTGGGAATTTCAGAGAAAACCGTAGAAAACCAGCTTACCACCGCGCTGAAAAAATTGCGGGTGAGACTGGGCAGCATGTCCGTCCTAATGTGATTTCTCCACGTATTATTTACTTATTTGGTTATTTACTCATTTTTTTTTGCTGCGGTATAGGGGATGTGTTCCTTTGAAGTGCCCTGCTGGTATAAGACCCAAAATGGAACAGGAAGCATTACAGCAATTATTGGAGAAAATAAGCGACGGTACAGCCACTGACCGGGAAATAGCCATATACAACAACTACTGCATCGCAGCCGAAAAAGCTGCCATAGCGGCTGGTACGGTCTTACCGGATGAAGAAAGCGTGGAAAAGCAAATGCACGACAACATCCGTCGCCGTATTGCCGGGAAGCAACAACCGTTCCTGATCAGGTATTGGTACCTGAGCGCCGCTGCACTCACGGGTATTATCATTACCTGCTTTTCACTTTACAAACCTGCCACCCATAAGTTTATGGCAGCAGCAAAGCATGTGGCACACGACATCCCTGCCGGTGGCGACAAGGCCGTTCTTACCCTGTCCAATGGACAACAGATTTCTCTCAGCGATGCCGCTTCCGGGGATATTGCCCGGCAGACCGGCCTCCGGATTTATAAAACAGCCACAGGTGAAATTGTATATGAAGCTACCGGCGGCACCAATAAAGCTGATACGGGTTTCAATAAAATAGCCACTCCCCGCGGAGGGCAATACCGCATTGTATTACAGGACGGCAGCAAGGTTTGGCTCAATGCCGCTTCCTCCCTCAGTTACCCGGCCACCTTTGCAGCAGGGGAGCGTAAAGTGCAACTCGACGGGGAAGCCTATTTTGAAATTGCAAAAGATGCCAACAGACCTTTCAAAGTGAGCACCACCACGCAAACCGTGGAAGTACTGGGTACACATTTTAATATAAATGCATATAATGATAATGCGCAGGAGCGCACTACACTACTGGAAGGCAGCGTAAGCATCACCACCGCAGCCGCTGCACGAAGCCTGCTGCAACCAGGTGAACAATGCAGCATCAACAACCAAACCGGCGCCCAGCAAAAAAGCAAGGCCAATGCGGAAGAAACGATAGCCTGGAAAAACGGCTACTTCGTTTTTAATGACACATACCTTTCAGAGGTCATGTTACAACTGTCCCGCTGGTACGATGTCCGGGTAGATCCGGCTACCATTCCAAAGATCAGGTATAACGGGATCATACCCCGGAATGAGCCACTGTCAAAGGTATTAGAGATGCTCGAATTTACCGGTGGCCTGAAATTCTATATTGATGAAAGAACAATAAAAGTAAAATAGCAAACCAAAAAACAAGGAGGGATCTTATAATTTTTTTAAATCAACCAAAAAATAACCGGTTATGCGTCAACATAACCGGTCGTAAAACAAGGTAAAAAACAGTTACCAAACGCGTTATTCAGTAAACTAATCTTTTCACCTAATCAAGCAAATGTATGCATTTCAGAAATCCATACAAGGGAGAGTTTTGCCCGGTCAACAGCAAAACTCCCGGGAATCCTCGTCTAATTAAATTAATGAATGTCATGAAACTGACTTTCCTTTTACTGACTGTTGCATGCCTCCAGGTATCAGCAACAGCATTTTCTCAGCAAATCACGATGAAGCTTGAACAGGCTTCACTGAAGAAGGTATTTGCGGAGATCAAAAGGCAGACAGGTTACGATGTGTTGTTCAGTACAGAATTGCTGGAGAAAGCATCTCCCGTAACCATTCACGTAAAAGATGCTTCCATCCAGGAAGTATTGGCAACTGTACTCAATAAACAACCATTGACCTACAGGATTGAAAATAGGCTTATTCTTATTGGCAGCAAACCGATACCGGCTGCCAGTGAACCAGCGCTGGTAAAACTGCCCGTAAAAGGAAAAGTAACCGACAGCAAAGGCTTGCCTGTACCCGGTGTAAGTATCCTCGAAAAAGGAACCTCCAATGGTACCATCACCAATGACCAGGGAGAATTTTCACTCAACGTACAAAGCGATGCATCGATATTGATCATCCGTTCTATCGGGTATGTACAACAGGAAATAAAAGCCGGTTCGCAGGAAATAAAAGTAGTATTACAGGAAGACCTCTCCGCCATGAGTGAAGTGGTGGTAGTAGGGTATGGCTCCCAAAGAAAGGCTAATCTGACCGGTGCTGTCAGCTCCGTAAAAATGGATGAAGTATTAGGCGACAGACCTGTTAGCTCCGCATCACAAGCCCTGCAGGGTGCTGTTCCTGGCTTACAGGTAACTTTCGGATCTGGTCAGCCAGGTACGTCTACAGCACTCAATATCCGCGGATTTACTTCTATCAACGGAGGCGCTCCGCTGGTACTGGTAGACAATGTGCCGATGGATATTGATGATGTAAATCCAAAAGATATTGATAATGTAACGGTTCTGAAAGATGCAGCTGCAGCCTCTATTTATGGCGCCAGGGCTGCTTTTGGCGTAATTCTCATTACCACAAAAAAAGGAAAAAAGAATCAGCCCATCAAATTCAACTATTCCACTAACCTTACTTCCAGCACACCCATTTCATTACCGCAGAAAGCAACACCTATAGAACTGGTAAGCGCCCTGAAAGACTTCGGTACTACTTCGTACTGGACAGGACAGAATGTAGATACCTGGCTGGGCCTACTGAAAGAATACAACCAGGATCATAGCAAATATCCGAATGGTAGCACCACCGTAAACGGTTTGATGTATCCGTTGGCAGAAACGGATCTGTATGGCGACCTTTTCACCCGCGGATTTGAACAGCTGCATAATTTCTCTTTCGGCGGTGGTTCAGAGAAAACAACCTTCCGCGTATCAGGTGGTTATACTGGTGAAGATGGCATCCTGGTGACCAACAAAGATAAATACACCCGCTATAATCTGAATACCTATGTGAGCACTGAACTGACTAAAAACCTGAATGCGAGTGTAAATCTCTTTTATAAAAACAGTAACCGCACTACACCCGCCAATTACAGCGGCTTGTTTTATAATGCTATCACCTACAGCTCTTACATGCCAACCGGCTTTGGTACAGCTCCCAATGGAGATGTACTGCCTTACAACACACCCAATAATGTGGTGAAAACAGAGCCCATAAATACTACCTTCGGAGATGACCTGCGTTTGTTTGGTAAGCTGGAATATAATCCGCTCAACGGTTTTAAAGTAACCGCCGAGTATACGTTTAATAAGAGCAACAGCGATGATCGCAAAATTCAGGATAAAAATGAATATATCAACGCTGCTACCTACGACAGGCAATTCCTGAACAACAACACCCGCTACACCCGCGCCAATAATCAAACTACTTATCAGGCGCTGAATGTGTACGCCAACTATACCAAAGAGCTGGGCAATCACCACCTCAACTTCCTGGTGGGGACCAACCAGGAACTCAGTAAACAGGAAAGCTTTACGATCAACAGGCTGGACATGCTCAGTTCCCAGGTACCGTCGCTTTCAACCAGCACCGGCACCATCGATGGCGATGACAGCTTCGGGGAATATGCTATTTCCGGATACTTTGGCCGTATCAACTACGACTATAAAAATAAATACCTGCTGGAAGTAAATGGCAGGTTTGATGGATCAAGCAGGTTTCCTGCTACACAGCGGTTTGGTTTCTTCCCTTCTGTATCTGCCGGCTGGAATGTAAGTGAGGAATCATTTATGAAGCCACTTGCAGATGTAATACCGCAGTTTAAATTGAGGGGCTCTTTCGGTGAAATAGGGAACCAGGTCGTTAATAATACGGATGGTACACCCAATTACTATCCATATGTACCGGGGCTGGCTACCTACAATGCAGCCTGGACGGACCCTGCCACCAATCTCAAATATTTATCCCTGCATATGCCCGCACTGGTAAGCTCCAGCTTTACCTGGGAAACCGTGCGTACACTAAACTTTGGTACAGATATCAGTTTGCTGAGAGGCCGGCTCAATACCAGCTTCGACTGGTTCCAGCGTAGCACGTTGAATATGTTGGCGCCCGGTGCTGACTTGCCCGCTATTCTTGGCGCTGCTGCACCATTGCAGAATGTGGCCGATCTGCAATCAAAAGGATGGGAATGGGAAATGTCGTGGAAAGATAAAATTAAAGAAGTCAGTTATTCAATTGGTTTCAATTTGTCTGACAGCCGCGCCTATATTACCCGCTATAATAATCCCGCAGGATTGCTCACCATCAATGCCAGCGGTCAATTGGATAACTATTACGTAGGAGAGGAAATCGGAGAGATCTGGGGATATGTTACCAAAGGATATTTTACGATAGATGATTTTGAAAAAGGTACCCTGAATGCCAACCTGCAAAAAGGTACGTTGCTGTCTGGCGTAGCCGGTAGCAAAGGCGTGCAGCAGAATCCCGGTGATGTGCGCTATGAGGACCTTAATGGCGACGGCGTGATTTTTACAGGCAACAATACCCTGGCTAATTCCGGTGACCGTAAAGTGATTGGCAATGCCCGCCGCAGGTTCCAGTTCGGGGTATTTGGGAACGCCTCTTATAAAAATTTCGATTTCTCCTTTTTCTTACAGGGAGTTGGTAAAAGAGATATGTGGTTGAGCGATCAGCTCTACTGGCCTTATCTGAACCAATTTGGTACACTTTATAAACACAACCTCAATTACTGGACGCCGGAAAATCCGGATGGTTTCTATCCGAGAAGTTATCCCGATGCAGCAGGTAATACCACCAGCAGCAGGAATGTGCAAACAAAATATATGTCTGACGGCGCTTACCTGCGTGTGAAAAATATTACACTGGGATATGCTGTACCCAAACATTTGCTGAAACGCATCTTCATTGATAATATCCGTGTATTCGTTTCCGGTGAAAATCTCTTCACCTTCGATCACCTGCCGGCCGGAATGGACCCCGAAGCTGATATTGTGAGCGATGGCGGTATTTACCCGTTTATGAAGAAATATAGTTTTGGTGTTAATGTAAACTTCTAACCAGCAAAACAAGGAACATGACCAGTTTAAAAAATATACTTATCATAGTTACTGCCGCACTGCTGATGCAGGGATGCAGCAACAAACTCGATCTGCAGCCGAAAGACCAGCTCACAGAGAAAACTACTTTTACCAAATACGATAATATCAAAGCATATGCCTGGCAGTTTTACGAAGTGTTCCCCGGCTATGATCCTGCAAATGTGGACAAGGAATTCAATGGTGACCTGTTTCTCAATGCCAACCCCAACGGCGAGGCCGACTGGATTTGGCAACGGATAGTGATTCCTTCCAGCTCAGCTGATTACACAGACCCTTATGCAAAAATCAGGGCAGTGAATATTATGCTCGACAACCTTAGCAATGCGGCGATCTCCGATGCAGATAAAGACCACTGGCGCAGTGTGGGGTACTTCTTCCGTGCATATAGTTATGCTAACCTGGTCAATAAATACGGTGATATCACCTGGGTGGAAAACGCCCTCACAGACAGTGATGTGGATGCCCTCTATGCCAAAAGAACACCCAGGGCAGAAGTAACACAGAAAATACTGGAACAGTTGCAATGGGCAGAACAACATATCAAACCGGATGGCGACGGACCCAATACGATCGATGTAAATGTAGTACGCGCGATGATCGTCAGGTTTGGCCTGGTAGAAGGTACCTGGCGCAAATACCATAACCTGGGTGATCCTCAACCTTACCTTCGTGCAAGTGCAGATGCTGCCGCCAAGCTGATAGCGGATTTTCCGGCACTGCATCCTAACTATGATGAAGAATTCAACAGCGAATCACTGGCTAATATTCCGGGTATCCTGTTGTACAAACAATATGAGCAAACACAGGTATCACATGTACTTGCATCCAGGGCCAGGAACTCCGCCGGCAGATGGGACCTCACCAAAAGGGCGGCCGATATGTACCTGATGACAGATGGACAAACCCGCTGGACAAGTACTTTGTTTGCCGGTGATAAATCTCCCTACACAGAATTCAGGAACCGCGATAAACGTTTATACTATACCGTACCTCCGCCGTTTAAAGTACTGGTAAACCATCCCAGCATGGAATGGCAGCCAACCGGTAATGCAGCAGACCAGGAATATTTTTCCATCATGGCAGCTATTTCAGGCCCCAAAAATAAAACGTTGCCAACCCTCAACTGGCAGGGGCTGGTGGTGCGGCAGGAACCTCATTTTGTGGATGATAACAATGGACAACCATTCAACGTCACTTATACCGGTTACCGCTTTTATAAATTCAGCAACAAGATCCAGTATATTCAGAACCTGGATGTGAATGATGCACCCATCTTCCGCATGGCGGAAGTGCTGGTAAACTATGCAGAAGCCAAATATGAACTGGGTGAATTTGATCAGGGCATTGCAGACCAGACCATCAATAAGCTGCGTGCACGCGGCGGCGTGGCCGCTTTGCAGATAGCTGCCATCCCCAATGATCCTACCCGCGATCCAACTGTAACGCCTATACTCTGGGAAATCCGCAGGGAGCGCGCAATAGAATTAATGGGTGAGTCTTTCCGCTTCGATGATCTCCGTCGCTGGAAAAAAATGGAGTATGCCCTTCAACGTAAAATGGGTAGATGGATCAAAAAAGGAACAGACGTATCTGCCAACAGTATAATTCCTATTGAAAATGGCGCAACAGAAGGTTATATTGCCTACGAAAAAGTGCCACCTTCACCATTCCCGGACTATTATTATTTGTATCCGATCCCGTCTAATCAAACGGTATTGAATCCGAATCTGACACAGAACCCGCAATGGAAATAAGCAACATTAAACCGAATGTAATGATTATGAAAAAGATTACACTTCTTGCGCTGACAGGTATGCTGCTCGCAGCTACCGCCCTGAAAGCGCAGGATCGTCCGAACATTGTTTTTATCCTGGCTGATGACCTGGGTTACGGCGACCTGGGTGCATATGGACAAACAAAGATCAAAACGCCTAACATCGACCGGCTTGCAAAACAAGGCATGTGCTTCACCCAGTTCTATGCAGGTACTACTGTGTGTGCGCCTTCCCGTTCATCCCTGCTTACAGGACAACATACAGGGCATACTTTTGTGCGCGGTAACAAGGAAATAGAACCCGAAGGACAGGAGCCACTGGCAGACACGGTGCAGAGCTACGCGAAGCTGCTGCAACAGGCCGGCTATACCACCGGCGCGTTCGGCAAGTGGGGACTGGGCATGGTAGGTACTACCGGCGCCCCTGATAAAAAAGGCTTTGATGTTTTCTTCGGTTATAATTGCCAGCGGCAATCGCACCGTTATTATCCCACACATCTCTGGAGTAATAATGAAAAAGTGGAGCTGACCGGCAACCACCTCACACAGCAAAAGATCTATGCACCTGCACTGATCCAGGAAAAAACACTGGCTTTCATCCAGGACAACAAAGACAAACCCTTCTTCCTGTTTGCGCCTACCACATTGCCGCATGCAGAATTACAGGGACCCGATGATGAATATTATAAACAATATGAAAACAGCTTTGAAGAACGTCCTTATAAAGGCAATGATTACGGCCCCAATGCCAAAGTAGCAGGTTATGCTTCCGTAGCAAAACCACACGCTACCTACGCCGCCATGGTAAGCCGCATGGATGCTTATGTAGGACAGATTCTCGACAAGTTGGATGCACTGGGGCTCACGGAAAAAACCATCGTTATTTTCAGCAGTGATAATGGCGCGCATAAGGAAGGTGGCGCTGACCCGGTATTCTTCAACAGTTCCGCTGGTTTGCGTGGTTACAAGCGTGATCTCTATGAAGGCGGTATTAAAACTCCCTTCATCGTGAAGTGGCCCGGCAAAGTAAAGGAAGGCAGTAAAAGCAACTTTACCGGCGCCTTCTGGGACCTCATGCCTACATTCACTGACATCACCGGAGCGCCCAAACCAAAGTATACCGATGGGATTTCTTTTCTGCCTACTTTACTGGGCAAAAGAAAACAGGCTCAACATACTTACCTGTACTGGGAATTCCACGAAGATGGCGGAAGACAGGCTTTGCGTATGGGTAAATGGAAAGCTGTACGGCTGAATGTGCAAGACAGCAATGCGCCATTGGAACTGTACAACCTTGATACAGATCCCGGTGAACAAAACAATGTTGCTGCCTCGCATGCCGCCATCGTAAAAAAGATGAGTGGCTATATAAAAGCAGCACATATTGAAAGCGATGTATTTCCTTTGTTAGGGAAGGGTAGTGCGCAATAAAACGAATGAAACCGGTACTATAAAACAAAAAGCCCTGCGACCTTCGCAGGGCTTTTTGTTTTATAGTACTTCACTGCAGGTACAGCACTTTGTTTTTATCCCGGTCGCACAATATTTTCATCTTTCTATAAATATTTTGCTACTTTTCTAGGAAGATATACTTAATACATGATAAATTTAAATCTCAAGGCGAAAGCAGCTAACACTTATGATGCTATTGTTGTAGGCTCTGGTATCAGCGGTGGCTGGGCTGCCAAAGAACTGTGCGAGAAGGGACTTAAAGTATTGATGCTGGAACGCGGCAAACAGCTGGAGCATATTAAGGATTATGTAAACGCTACAGAGGCCCCTTGGGAAATACCACTTCGCGGTAAACTTACCCCCACCAATAAAGAAGAGCATCCTTATCTCAGACGGGAAGGTATTTACAACGGATTCAATCAAAGCTACTGGATGAAAGATGTGGATAGTCCATATACAGAGCAGAAACGCTTTGATTGGGCGCGTGCAGACATTGTCGGTGGCCGTTCGATTATGTGGGGACGCGGGTCGCTACGGCTCAGCGATATGGATTTCGAAGCTAATGCAAAAGAAGGTATCGGCATCGACTGGCCGATCCGGTATAAAGATATTGCACCCTGGTATGATCATGTGGAAGCCTTTGCAGGTATCAGCGGACAGGCAGAAGGATTGCCACATTTACCGGATGGCATCTTCCAACCGCCGATGGAAATGAATTGTTTCGAAAAACAGGTGAAAGGCAGAATAGAAGGCACTTTCCCCGGGCGTAAGATGACTATCTTCCGCACGGCCAATCTCACACAACCTATCGGCGACAGAGGCAAATGCCAGTACCGGGATCGCTGTAGCCGGGGATGCCCTTTCGGCGCCTACTTCAGCACACAATCATCTACACTGCCGGCAGCCGTAAAAACCGGCAACCTTACCCTGCGGCCCGACTCCATTGTAAATTCAATAATTTATGATGAAAGTAAAAGTAAGGCCACCGGTGTCAGGGTGATCGACAAACATACCAAAGAAGTAACCGAATATTATGCACGCATTATATTCCTGAACGCTTCTACACTGGGCAGTACTTTTCTCCTGCTCAACTCCACCTCCGATCGCTTCCCGCAGGGAATGGGCAACGACAACGGCATATTGGGGCATTACCTGATGGACCATCACTTTCATGCAGGCGCCAGTGGTACATCAGATGAATTCCAGGATAAATATTATTATGGGCAGCGTCCTGCCGGATTCTATATTCCACGTTTCAGAAACCTGGGAACAGATAAACGATCATACCTCAGAGGCTTCGGTTATACGGGCTACAGCAGTCGTAGCGGTTGGGCACGTGGCATTGCAGAGCTGGGGATAGGCGGCGCCTTTAAGGACTATCTGACAGAGCCAGGACCCTGGCAAATGGGATTGATGGGCTTTGGTGAATGCCTGCCTTATCATGAAAACCAGGTAAGCCTGGATCATAGTATACAGGATGCATGGGGGCAACCCGTTCTTCATTTTAACTGTGAGTTTAAAGAGAATGAATTACAGATGCGCAAAGATATGGACCAGGACGCAGTAGCCATGCTGGAAGCCGCCGGATTAAAAAATGTAAAACCCTTTAACCGGAATTCCTATCCGGGAATGGCTATACATGAAATGGGGACAGCACGCATGGGTAAAGATCCACGCACTTCCATCCTCAATGAATGGAACCAGGTGCATACGGCAAAGAATGTATTTGTAACCGATGGCGCCTGTATGACTTCCTCTGCTTGTCAAAACCCGTCCCTGACCTATATGGCACTCACGGCAAGGGCAGCAGATCATGCGGTGAAAGAACTGAAGCGGCAGGAGTTATAAGTGGGCTTAGATAAGGACGAAGCATTGTACCGTTAACGCCTATACGATTTTTCGGAATAGTCGTTAAGCCCCGCTACTACGGCAGCTTCGCCACTTCTATGCTCTCTACCCATTTTACATGTCTTGGACCGGTAATTTTATCATTGCTGCATATCATTACAAAACGTCCATCTTTCATAATGGGTTTCCCATTTTCTTCAAATAATAAAAATACATGTTCCCCGGTAGGGTTGTTGTAAATATCATTCCAGGAATAAAGGGAGGTGTAACCATCGCTTCCTTTTACGATGATGTAATATTTCCCTTTTTCTTTTGGATGACCGATAGTGATCACTGCACTGTCCAGGATACTTTTGAGTGATATCCCTTTGTAGGAATCAAATGTTTTTTTGATGTCCCCAGTTGCACCAACGATGTTGAGATGATGACCTGTTACTACTTTTAGCTGGTTGATGTTATTAATATCGAGTACAAGCGGATGTGCCACCAGTCCTTTGACAACCACGGTGGTGGTTATACGCTGAGTGGTGTCCTGGTTTGTGGTGGCCCATGACGTCATGGTAAATAACAGGAGGAGTGGCATGAAGAGAATCTTGTGAATACCGGGCGCAATAGCTGGTAACCGGAAATCTGTATGGGGGAAATTCGCTGGATACATAGTACTTGTTTATAGGATAAAAATATTGCTAATAAATGTATGCGCAATATTATTTTTCATTTACATGTGGGATAATCGATGCAGCGTTCGTAAATGAACAGTGCATGTGCAATACCGATCATTTTAAATTGTTTTAGAAATCATAAATAATAGATTAACAAGGAGATATCATTCTGGTATTTTATTAGAGATAGATGGAAGTCTATCTCTAACAGGGTATCAAAATTATTTATGATAAAGAGTTACTTCAAAATGGCCTGGCGAAGTCTCGCTAAAAACAAAATCGCTGCTGTCATCAATATTGGTGGATTATCTGTAGGCCTGGCAACAAGCATCATTATCATGCTGGTAGTGATGGATGAGTTGAGTTTTGATAAGTTTAATGTCAACCTGAAGGATATCTGTATCCTGATGAAACATCATGCACTGGCCGGCGAAACGTCTACCGGCAGAACAATGCCCGGCCCGCTGGCTGCCAGTCTTCGTAGCGAAATACCCGAATTAAAATATGTGGTCCGCACCAGTCAACGCTCCAGGGAGCTGATCGGTGCAGGAGACAAAAGCCTCTATCAGAACGGCATCTATGCCGAGCCGGATTATTTCAATATGATGACCTTTCCTGCCCTGGAAGGCGACCCTGTAGCGGCATTGCGCGATCCCGGTGCGGTGGTGCTCACAGAAAGCACCGCAAAAAGATTATTCGGAACCGAAAATGCCATGGGGAAAATGTTGCTACGCAACAATGTAACCTCCCTAAAAGTAGGGGCGGTGATCCGGGATATACCGCAGAACAGTTACACCAGGTTTGATATGGTGCTTCCCTTTACACTTTATGAAAGAGAAAATAACTGGCTGAACAAATGGGATGACAACCGCATCTTTACCTGGATACAAATGAGTCCTAACGCTAATCTGGCTGTTCTGAATGAGAAATTGAAAAAGTTTTTTATAGAAAAACAGGAAGAGAAGAATATTACTTTGTTCGCGTATCCGCTGGCAGACCTTCGGCTGCATGGACGATTCAGAAACGGCCATGAAAATGGCGGCAGCATTGAAACGGTCAGAATCCTTAGTTTCATAGGATTGTTTGTACTGCTGATCGCCTGCATAAATTTTATGAACCTGGCTACTGCCCGGTCTGAACGCCGCGCCCGTGAAGTAGGCGTAAGAAAAGTGATGGGGGCATCCCGGCGCCGGCTCATTTTTCAATTCCTGAGTGAAGCCATGTTGCTTTCCCTGGTGGCAATGATTATTGGATTCCTGCTGGCCTGGATTAGTTTGCCGGCTGCTATGCAGCTTATTGGAAAAACATTTTCACCTTCTTTTTTCAATTGGCAGGTAATATTGCTGGTAGTCGGAATGGGGCTGTTTACCGGATTGGTGGCAGGAAGTTACCCTGCCTTCTTTCTCAGCAATTTTCAGCCGGTAAAGGTCTTGAAACGGCTACAGTCGGGTGGGAAAGGGGATAGCCTGCTGCGAAAAGGACTGGTAACTTTTCAGTTTATCATTTCTATTTTCCTGATCATCGTCACCATCGTTACGATAAAACAGATCCATTATGTGGAGCAACGGCCAATGGGTTATGACCAGGAAAACCTGGTTGAAATACAGGCCGATGGCGATATGCGGGATAAATTTGACATCGTCAAAAATTATTTACAGGAAATACCGGGCGTAACAAGTGTATCAGCCGGTAGTGACGACCTGGTTTCTTTTGGTTCCGGTATGAACGGACTGGAATGGCCAGGCAAAACACCGGATCAGGATTTTGGTATAACAGTGGCCAATGTACAATACAACTGGGTAAAAACGGTTGGATTCAAACTAGTGGAAGGCCGCGATTTCAGCCCTGCGTATGGTGCTGACGACTCGGCTTGCCTCATTAATCAGACAGCCGTAAAGAAAATGGGGCTCAAAGCACCAATAGTAGGGACCAGGTTGGGCGATAGAACAGTTATTGGCGTGCTACAGGATTTTGTTTTCAATAATCCTGCTTCCGCACCACAACCAATGATTGTGAACCTGCAAAAAAAGGACATGAGCCATTTTTTTGTACGCATTGTCAATAATGGAAACTGGCAGGAATGTATCGCCCGCATGGAAGAAGTGGTGAAGAAAAATAATCCCGGGTTCCCATTTGTTTTTCACTTTACCAAAGATGAATACCAGAAAAGTTTTGAGGATTTCCGGGCCGTAGGGCAAATGGCAAACGTATTTGGGGGCATGGCTATTTTTATTTCCTGTCTCGGACTGTTTGGGCTGTCCGCCTTCCTGGCAGAGCGGCGCAACAAGGAAGTAAGTATCCGGAAAGTATTTGGCGCCAGCCTTGGCAGCCTGTGGTTTTCATTGTCAAAAGATTTTCTGAAACCCGTTTTCATTGCCTTTTTATTCGCCGCTCCACTGGCTGGTTGGGTGATGCAAAAGATGTTGCTGAAAATGGATTATCATATTCAGTTGTCGTGGTGGATGTTTGTGGCAGGCGGTGTATTGGCCATTGTAGTGGCCGTACTCACGATCAGCTTTCATGGGATGAAAACGGCCCTGGCCAACCCGGTTAAATCGTTAAGGGCGGAATAAGCCAGGAGATACCCATATAACAACAATTCCGGATTCCTTATCTTTGCAGCAATATTTTAACCTTCTGCTTTTATGCAGGAGGTTTTTTTTAATCTGCCAGCGTTACAAAATTAATTGCTGAATAAAAATTTCTCCGGAAGATATGGATCTATTACAGGTATCAAAAATCAGCAAACAACTACAGGGGGCTTATATACTAAAGGATATCAACTTTACACTGAAACAATTTCAGAAAATTGCTATCGCCGGTGAAACGGGTTCCGGTAAAAGTACGCTGGTAAAGATCATCGGAGGATTAACACAAACGGATACCGGCGAAGTTTTATTTGAAAATAAAAAAGTGGAAGGCCCGCTGGAAGTATTGATACCAGGGCATCCGGGTATTGCATATCTATCCCAGCATTTTGAATTACGCAACAATTACCGGGTAGAAGAAATCCTGTCCTATGCAAATAAGCTTTCAGAGGAAGAAGCGGCAGACCTATATGCCGTATGCCGGATCAGTCATTTATTGAAACGTAAGACCGACCAGTTATCCGGGGGAGAGAAACAACGGATTGCTTTGGCGAGATTACTGATTTCTTCTCCCAGACTATTATTACTGGATGAACCCTTCTCCAACCTGGATATGATCCATAAAAATATCCTGAAATCTGTGATCAATGATATCGGCGAACGCCTGGATATCACCTGTATGCTGGTGTCGCATGATCCACAGGATATACTTCCCTGGGCGGATGATGTTTTTGTAATGAAAGATGGAGAGATCATTCAGAAAGGATCACCGCAGGAAGTTTATAGCCAGCCTGTTAATGAATACACCGCTGCTTTGCTGGGTAACTACAACCTGATCACACCGGCCAACGCGGCTGCTTTTGCCGGATTAAAAGGAGTGGAGATCAATGGAAAAAATATCTTCATCCGCCCCGAGAATTTTAAAATAACAAAAACAGCCGGGAAAGGACTGAAAGGAACGGTGAATAAGATAGATTATTTTGGCAGTTATTACGAAGTGGAAGTGTTACTGGGCACTCATCCGGTCATAGTGGATGCAGGAACATGTAATGTGGTGAAAGGTGATACCGTGTATGTTTCTTTAGCAAAGAATGGTGCCTGGTATTTTTAGCACCCTCGTTTTCGATATAAAGGTTCAAATGTATAGGATCTCCCGGAAAATATTTATTTTACCACAACACAATGAAAAACTACGTTAATAAATTACCAATATGTTTACAATAGATGCGCATCTCGATCTTAGCATGAACGCACTGGAATGGAACCGGGATCTACAGCAATCAGTAATGGCGATCCGTAACAGGGAAGCAGGTATGAATGATAAACCGGATCGTGCCAAGGGCACCGTTGCCTTCCCTGAACTGAGGAAAGGAAATATTGGTTTGGTCGTAGCTACGCAGATCGCGCGCTTTGTAGCGCCGGATAATAAATTGCCGGGATGGCATTCGCCGGAACAGGCCTGGGCGCAAACACAGGGACAGCTGGCCTGGTATAAAGCGATGGAAGATGCCGGAGAGATGGTAATGATCAAAGATAAAGCTGGTCTGGATAAACATCTTTTACTGTGGAATAATGGAACCCCCAACGATCATAAGCCTATTGGTTATATTTCAAGCCTGGAAGGCGCTGATTCCCTCGTTACGGTACAACACCTGGAACGGGCATACAATAATGGTTTGCGTGCTGTAGGACCCGCACACTACGGGCCGGGACGTTATGCCAACGGCACGGATGCAACCGGACATTTAAATGAACAAGGGCGTTTGTTACTGAAAGAAATGGAGCGGCTGAACATCATCCTCGATGCCACCCACTTATGTGATGATGCTTTCTGGGATGCCATGGATCTTTTCAACGGCCACATATGGGCCAGTCATAATAATTGCAGGGCGCTGGTGGATCATAACCGCCAGTTCAGTGACGACATGATTAAAGTGCTGATTGAAAAGGGAGCCGTAATAGGCGGCGCATTGGATGCCTGGATGATGGTGCCGGGCTGGATCCGGGGGAAATCCTTACCGGCAGAAATGAATTGCACGCTTGACAGGATGGTGGATCATATGGATCATATTTGTCAGCTGGCTGGTAACACCTTACATATAGGCATTGGTTCAGACCTCGATGGTGCTTATGGAAGAGAACAAAGTCCCGCTGATCTGGACACGATTGCCGACCTGCAAACTATACCCGGCTTATTGACAAAAAGAGGTTATACTGCTACAGATATCGAAAATATTATGCACGGAAACTGGGTACGCTTTTTAAGGAATGCCTGGAGTAAGTAAAAAAAGAAAGCCGGTGCTACGGTTGTAGTTGCTGCCGGTGAGAGATATGGGGAAGCGTTACAGTCTGCTTCCTGGTCTCATACAAACGCATAGCAAAAGCACCAGGGCCGCGCCCGAAGCGGCCCGTAGGTACCAATGCTTTATTTGCTGCAATCAAATCTATACAAGAAAAGCGGATCCTGTAAAGGGTGTATATGTCATCTTAGCGGTGTTTTTGTGCCAGAAATAAGTATTAAATTTGGTTAACTCAACACAAAATGCCATGCTTAAAATATCTTTGCTTATTTATGAAGATGTAGTTTTGTCCTGTGTGTCGGGCGTGCTCGACATTCTCATGGGAGCCAACCAATTCCTGGAGCAGTCTGGCAAGCCGCCTGCTTTCCAGGTAGACCTGGTGAGTGAAAAAATAAAGAACATCCAGTTGTCGGTACCGGCGCAGTTTATCTGCTATAAAACACTGGAAGATGTAACGGCTACAGACCTCATCCTGGCGCCTGCATTTTATGGTAGCCCGGACGTTGTTTTAAGTAAGAACCAGGCGCTGGTGGAATGGATAAAAGAGATGCGTGCACAAGGCACAGAAGTGGGCAGCCTTTGTTTGGGCAGTTACTTCCTCGCAGAAGCGGGCGTACTCGCAGGAAAGTCCTGTACCTCCCACTGGATGGCAATTGCAGACATGCGCAACAGGTATCCGGAGATAAAAGTATTATCAGATATTGTGATGACGGATGAAGACGGTGTGTACACCAGTGGTGGGGCCTTTTCCTCCCTGAATTTAGTATTGTACCTGATTGAAAAATTCTGTGGCAGGGAAGTAGAAATCTGGGCGAGCAAAATGTTCTCTATTGATATGGATAGGGTGAACCAGGCTTACTTTGCAGTATTTCAGGGGCAACGCCAACATGAAGATGAAGAGATCCTCAAAGCACAAACCTATATAGAAAAGCACTACCATCTTCAGATCTCTATTGAAGAAATTGCAGGACAAACGAGCATGAGTAAACGAAGTTTTAT